>CAVTJO010000017.1:0-57415 GCA_963734955.1 uncultured Bacteroidota bacterium | reverse complement strand
AGCCGCAAAAGCGTGCCGGGATCCCGTCCCGCCGGAGAGCACAAGGAGAATGAGTATGAGAAGCCGGATGTGATTATGAAGAGGGTGCTGGAGTTGGAAAAAGCGATAGCAAAGGACGTCGAAGAGATCAAGAGGGCGCTTTGAACGTTGCCTTCGACAGGGTTCGGCAAGCTCAGCCTTCAGCTCAGGCAACGGCCTGGATGGGGATTGAGCCGGTGGCTGAGCTTGTCGAAGCCACCGGATATTGATTCGACAAGCTCAATCAACTCTAAAGGATTGCATGAGAGGTTGGACGTACATACTCGAATGTGCCGACGGCAGCTACTACACCGGCAGCACGAATAATCTTGAGCTGCGCTTGGCTCAACATCAGAGTGGTGAAGGAGCAAACCACACGAAGTCACGTTTGCCTGTCACCCTTGTGTACTGCGAAGAGTACGCACGCATTGATGAAGCCTTTTACAGAGAGAAGCAAGTACAGGGTTGGAGCAGAAGGAAAAAGGAGGTGCTCATACAGGGGAACCCTGAACTCCTTCCAGAATTGACAAAGAACTACTTGCAATTCCCACGTACTCGACTCCGGCAATCCAAACATGACCCCGATGAGATGTCGCAGGTAGGCAGGACAATTTGAAAGGTACGTTGGAGCGATTCAGCACGGGTTGAAGGTCAACTATGGTCCGATGAAGGCCATAGGCTTCAGGTCGGGGGAAAAGAAGGAACAACCCCAAACATCTTGCGCGGGCTTTAGCCCAATGAACGAGGGAGTGAAGTCCCGGATTGTTCTTGTGGGGATTTGTTGTCCACGACCTGCTCGTCTCGCTCCGCTCGCGGGAGCGGAAAGGTCGTGGCAATTGAGTATCCGGGATTGCGAGGTGCGATCCTCCATTTGATCAGATTCTTCGCACTTGAGGGGTAGCCGCAGACTTTAGTCTGCGACTAAACCTTGTTGCGAATTATTGGGCAGCCTCAAGACAAGAAGGGTTTCGATTCGAGAAGGTTCCCGTTCGACTTTCCGGCAATGCCGGTTTAACCTCGGGATTCTCTTTCCCACTTCTTTCTGGAAAGAAGTGGGGAAGAAAGCTTTCGGAACTGCAACGCTCAATCGTTGATAGTCGGAGAATTTTGAGAGTGTAGTTGGTACGCCAACCGCACGCAGCTCTACGAGTCTTCGACTCGATGGAGTCGTAGACCTGCAGTTCCGGGATGCTGGTAAGAAGCCATTACTGGCTCGAACAAGGATGAGGATTCCCGAATCGGCGGCTGACCGCGATGGCAAGTCAATAAGGATTGCGATTTCATCGCTCACTGCTTCTTGGCCCGGTGATGAAATCGCATGAACCGATGAACTGAATGATCCACGCTGTGCGTTCCGATTCGGGAAAGTTCTCTTTCGTCCTGCCGGTTTCTCTTTAAAGAGAAAATAACCCCAAGGACAAAACACTGGTAGTGCCGACATTCTTGTCGGCACAACAAAGCACGGTGGGCAAGCAGGAAATGCTTGCCCCACCAGTGGTGACCAAAGAGAGTCATTGTATTAAGCGCAGATTGATTCTGCTTCGCCCACAGCTCTACGAGTCTTCGACTCGATAGAGTCGTAGACCTGCGATTGCGGAGGGCTCAGATTCTCCATTTGATCAGATTCTTCGCACTTGAGGAACAGTGCTCAGAATGACGTTGGGGGTCGGTTGACCCAACCTGGGCATTCCCGAAATCGATAGCTGTGTGTGTTGGCGAACCAAAGAGAAATGGCCTTAAGGACAGAACACTGGTAGTGCCGACATTCTTGTCGGCACAACAAAACATGGTGGGCAAGCAAGAATGCTTGCCCCACCAGTGGTGACCGATGTCGCAGTGAACCACCTCCAGAAGATGCCGAAAGCATGGGCATTTCCAGCGCATCGTTCCGCTTGACTTTGATGTAAACGTCATGTAACTTCGCGGCAGTTCTTTCCAACGAATCTGCGTTACACCACTCCAACTCCAGGGAGCCAAGATGTCTTATCAATTTGTTGAGCATTGGCTCCTTCCGATCGAAATCCTACCAGTTGAAATAACCTCCTTTGAAGATTCAATTGCAGTCATCAGGCATGTTGAAGGAAGAACAAATCAAACAATGCCATCGTTCATTGGGCACAGAGCATGAAGGCAACTGAAATCCGCCTGCGTGTCATCGGGCGAACTGTCCCTCGCCTCCAGGCGTCATTCATCGAACGATCAAACCCGGAACGGAATTGACGCCGGAAACAGGGCGTCGACCCGGTATCCGAATCATATACACGCATAAAAACAACCAGGAAAGGAGTCATCATGCCGGATTTACGAATTGCCACAATGGACGGTCGGGAGACTGTTCTCGCCGGAGCCAGTGTCGACGATTTCAAGGCGAGGTTACTCGGCAACGCTTTGCGAATGGAAGATGCAGGCTATGACGAAGCCAGGTCCCTGTGGAATGCGATGGTCGACCGGCGGCCGGCGCTGATTGCACGATGTGCCGGCACTGCCGACGTGATGAGTTGTGTGAAGTTTGCCCGGGAACATAACCTCCTTGTCTCGGTACGGAGCGGCGGGCATAACATCGCCGGAATGGGTTCTGCGAACGGTTCTCTCATGATCGATCTCTCACAAATGAAGTGGGTTCGTGTCGATGCTGAAGCGCGTACCGCGCGGGTTGGTCCGGGTGCAACCCTGCGGGTGCTGGATCATGAAACACAGGCATTTGGCCTGGCCACGCCGTTGGGCATAAACTCCACAACCGGTGTTGCGGGGTTGACCCTCGGTGGCGGGTTCGGCTGGATCAGCAGAAGTTTTGGTCTTACCGTCGACAACCTTTTATCTGCTGATGTCGTCACCGCAGAGGGGAAGTTGATAAAGGCAAGCGCAAAGGAGAATACGGACCTCTTCTGGGGAATTCGCGGAGGTGGCGGCAATTTTGGCATCATCACTTCGTTCGAGTTCCGCCTCCATCCTGTAGGCCCGGAGGTGCTGGCTGGATTGATCGTTCACCCGTTCAAAGATGCAGCGAAGGTATTCAGACACTACCGCGGCTTTGTCGGCAATGCACCGGATAACGTGACATGCTGGGTCGTATTACGAAAAGCGCCACCGCTTCCGTTTCTCCCTCCGGATGTGCACGGAAAGGAAGTTTTCGTCATTGCCGTCCTTTGTGTTGGTGATATGAAACAGGCTGAGAAACAACTCGAGCCGTTGCGGAAGTTCGGACAACCGATCGCCGACGTCATTGGTCCGACCCCGTTTGTTGGATTTGAGCAGGCATTCGATCCGCTGCTCACTCCGGGTGCACGGAACTACTGGAAATCACACAACTTCACACAACTGTCTGACGGTGCCATCGACACGATGATCAACTATGCCGGACGGCTTCCATCACCGTTCAGTGAAATCTTCGTCGGCCAATTGGGCGGGGCCATCAACCGCGTCCCGAAGGACTCCACGGCGTATCCACACCGGGATGCAAACTTCGTGATGAATGTCCATACTCGCTGGGAAGACAAAGGTTCGGACGCGAAGTGCATAGACTGGGCACGGGAGTTTTTTGACAAGATGGCTCAATATGCAACGGGTGGAGTGTATGTCAACTTCATCAGCGAAGGCGAGGAGCGGGTGCCGAATGCCTTTGGGGAAAACTATGACCGGCTTGCGAAACTCAAGAGCAGGTATGACCCAACCAATCTTTTCCGGACGAATCAGAACATCAAGCCAAAATCATAGTCTGCTCTTTGGCGGATGCAGCCAACACTCCCCCGGAATCCGCTGGCGGTGCATCAAGGTCAGGTCGTCACGACCGTAACCATCAAGCGGGAAAGGATATGAGGGAGAAACCTCAATTGAGTGTGAAGGATGTCTGGGAGGTCGGGGAAGCCTACGGCCTGTTCATGGGACGATGGAGCCGCCTGGTTGCGGTGGAATTTCTGCAATGGCTATCGGTTGCCGCCCGCAGCGAATGGCTCGACGTTGGTTGCGGCATTGGAACTCTGAGCAGGGCGATCCTGGACTTCGTGAACCCGGCAAGGGTCGTGGGAATTGACCAGGCACCCGGCTTTGTCTCTTTTGCGAAGGAGAATATTCGTGATGCCCGGGCGGCATTTGAAATAGGTGCCGCGGAGTCTCTCAAGTCGGCGGCGAACACGTACGATGCGGCTGTATCGGGCCTTGTGTTAAACTTCGTTCCACAACCCGATCGGGCGGTGTCGGAGATGAAGCGGGTGATCAGGCAGGGTGGAGTTGTGGCCGCATACGTCTGGGATTACGCCGACAGGATGCAGTTCCTGCGTCATTTCTGGGATGCAGCAGCAGCGCTCGACGCGCAAGCCCGCGCCCTTGATGAAGGGAAGCGCTTTCCACTTTGCAATGCGGAGAGGCTCGGCGATCTCTTTGTTGAGCAAGGCCTGAACAATGTTGAAGTCAGAACGATTGATGTGCAGACTCGTTTTGCCGACTTTCAGGATTACTGGTCACCGTTTCTTTCAGGTCAGGGGCCGGCGCCAAGCTATGTGGCGTCGCTTGGGAAAGAGCAACAATCTGAGCTGCGTGAACTGATTCGTGCCGGGCTTCCGGTTTCAGCGGATGGAGGGATTCATCTGACTGCCCGAGCCTGGGCAGTGAGAGGTTATCGATAGTGGTGCTCATTGACCATGCAACGTGGACGAAGCACAAGTTTATTCCACACGCCCCTGGTTCGCCGGGGGCGTTGTTGTTTGGTTCCAACATTCGGTGCCCGAAGGGTGGTGATTACCGTGCGGTCACCAACCACTTGCTGACCGAAACAAAGAAGAAAGCTTTCGGAACTGCCCGCCTGCCTCAGCGATATCTCAAAGGCGGGCAGGCAACGCTCAGTCGTTTATAGTCGGAGAATTTCGAGAGTGTAGTTGGTACGCCAACCGCACACTTCCTGCAGTTCCGGGGAACTGGCAAGAAGCCATTTCTGGCTCGAACAAGGAGGAGGATTCCCGAATCGGTGGCTGACCGCGATGGCAATCCTGTTTGTAGTCCGGCCCGCGCCGCCGTCGATTTCGACAGGGCTCAGATTCCTCGCCCTTGAGAAGCAGTGCTTGGAATGACGTTGGGAGTCGTTGACCCAAGCTGAGCATTCCCGAAATCGATAGCCACAAAGAAAGTAAGGAGAAATGGCAAGAGAACATCCGGAACTGAAGACCCCCGGGATCAGAAGAAACGTAACACGCTATCCCGAACCGATGGAAATTGCCAATGTTGCATTTGGATTCCGGGAAAAGTACATTTCTGGAGTTTCTTGCCTGAATTAACCACAATGCCGCTCGCTTCGTATGTTCGGACCCTTGATTGACGCGGGTGTCTATCAGTCATGAATATTGCACTTGTACTCCGATCAGGCCGCCACATCAGGGAATTCGCAGCATACCATATCTCACAACCAACAAGGAGGGACGCTATGAAACACATTCTCACAGTCTTGTCGCTGATTGCGTTGGGCATCGTGGTTCCCCGTCTGAATCCGGTGAACGACGGCGGGGTCGCGTTCGCCCAGAATGCGCCATACAGGGTTGTGTTCGATCTGACGAGCAGAGACAGTCTGGACCAGAAGGCTGTCATGCGCTGGGTGCACGAAGTAACATCCGCGAACCCCGACGCCCAGGTTGAGGTGGTGATGTACGGCAAGGGATTCGAATTGGTTATGCCGGAAAAATCTCCGTACATCGAGGATGTAAAAACCGCAGTGAAGAATCCGAACGTCTCCTTCAAAGCCTGTCAGGTGGCGTTGCGGAACAACAAGGTGAGCATGGATCAGATCCTCAAGGGAGTGCAGACAGTGCCCGATGGCATCTACGAGATCATCTCGAAGCAGCACGAGGGGTGGGGATACATCAAAGCGGTGCATTGACCGGTCGCGTCGTTGAAGGCTAACCAACAGCGGCAGCTTGTCATTGCGAAGAGCGATGCCCGAAGGGGCGAGCGACGAAGCAATTTATCCACACTGTTCTTGAGCGAGAGATTGCCCGATACATCGAGGTCTCGTCCCGCAAGCGGGACGGACTTCGCCTCGATGAATGAGGTTCGCAATGACAAGACGATTCATTTGCACAATCCCGGAACTTCGCCCCTGGAAGACTACTCAATGGTGGAAGTAGCGGGTTGCGATTGCGGAAGTTCTCTTTGATGAGGCTGTCTATAAAGAAATGCTTCATGAGTAGCCGCAGACTTTAGTCTGCGAATGCAAGCTAGCATCGCAATCTCAAGATTGCGACTACACCCTTGTTCCGAATTCATGAGACAGCCTCAACTGGCGCCAGCCGCCGCCAGTCGGATTTTCCTCTGATCCCGCTGTTTTCTGATGGGTGAAGAATCTGATTCAAATACCAGGACGGCCAGTGTTTTCTTGTTGTATGGCCTCGGTGCGTATGAAATGAACCTCTGTGCATTATATGTCGGGTATTGACGTCATGAAGAATTTTGCCGGTTGCATCATCTGCTGTTCCTGGCTTCTCGGATCGCTTGCCCTTGCCCAGACAGGGTATGATCCGCACAGGGCTTTCGATCCGATGTTCGATGCAGGTTCGAAGAGCGGGTGCCGTAGCAGCGACGGCACGCCCGGCCCAACGTACTGGCAGAACCGCGCAGACTATTCAATCGACGCCCGTCTCGATGATTCAACAAAGATTCTCAGCGGAACAGTGCGCATCACGTACACGAACAACAGTCCCGACCAGTTACAGTACCTGTGGCTTGCCCTTGACCAGAACAATTTTGCGCCAGACTCGCGAAGTGCGAGGCTTTCATCAACACCCCCGCAATTCAAGGGGGGATTTGCGATCCACAGCGTTGAGGTTGATGAGCATGGGAGAACGACGAAAGGTGACTACCTGATCGATGACACGCGCATGCAGGTCCGCCTTCCGGTACCGATGAAGCCGGCAGGCGGTAGCCTGATACTCACGATAACGTATTCGTTTCCCATTCCTCCTGCTGGTGTGGGACGGTGCGGCTTGCTCGAGACAAAGAACGGCGTCATCTACGATATTGCACAGTGGTACCCGCGCATGCAGGTGTATGACGATATCTCCGGCTGGAATGTGCTGCCGTTTTTGGGAGCGGGTGAGTTTTATCTGGAGTACGGAAACTTCGACTATCGTGTGACCGTGCCGGCCGATCAGATCGTTGTCGGATCGGGCACACTGGTGAACGCCGCAGAAGTGCTGACGAAAGTCCAGATGAACAGACTCGCGCAAGCGAGGGCCAGCGATTCGACGGTGTCTGTGCGGACGCTGGATGATGTTGTGAAGACGTACCCGGGCACTTCAAGGAAACAGATGCGCACATGGCACTTCCGGATGGAGAACACACGTGATGTGGTCTGGGGATCATCGGGTGCGTTTCTCTGGGACGCTGCACGCATCAATCTGCCGAAAGGAAAGACCGCACTGGCAATGGCGGTGTATCCGGAAGAGAGTGCCTCGGCATGGAACAGGGTGACGCAGTTCGTCAGGCAAAGCGTCGAGATCTTTTCGAGAAGCTGGTATCCGTATCCGTACCCGGAAGCTGTTGCGGTGGGAGGACCGGTGGGTGGCATGGAGTATCCCGGCGCCATCTTTGGGAGCTGGAAGGCAACCGGCAAGGTTCTCTGGGTGGTTGCCAACCACGAGTTTGGTCATGAGTGGTTTCCCATGATCGTCGGCTCCAATGAGCGGGTGGATGCGTGGATGGACGAGGGGTTCAATACGTTCATCGACATTTATGCGACCGAGGAGTTCAACCATGGAGAGTTCGCCCCCAAGCGGGACAATGAGTATGCCCCGAAAGGGGGCAACCCGGCTCGTGAGATTGTGCAGTATCTTCTCAACCCCGAATCCCAGCCCATCATATCCTACGCCGATGCCATACCCGGCAAGTATGTCCATCCCCTCGAGTATTACAAGGCCGCACTCGGGCTCGTCCTTCTTCGGGAGTATGTGCTTGGCAAGGAGCGGTTTGACTATGCATTCAGGAGCTACATCCAGCACTGGGCGTACAAACATCCTTCCCCGTTCGATTTCTTCAGGGCGATGAACAACGGAACGGGGGAGAACCTCAACTGGTTCTGGAGAGGGTGGTTCGTCGAAAACTGGAAGCTGGACCAGGCGGTGAAGGATGTGAAATACGTCGACAACGATACATCTAAAGGCGCGCTCATTACGATCGCAAACAACGACCAGATGGTGATGCCGGCGACCGTGAGAATACAAGAGGCAAATGGTCACACGGAAACGCTCCGGCTTCCAGTTGAGATCTGGGAGCGATCGGGCGAATGGACATTCCAGCCCAATACCACAAGTCCTATAATATCGGTCGTGATTGACCCTGAGGAACAACTTCCCGACGTCAATCCTTCCAACAATAGCTGGCCTCCTTCCCCATCGGCGAAGTAGAACTTTGCCATCCTGCCGGAACTGAAACTTGAGGATGGTCATGTTTGTTTATCCAGCATGACTTTCACTGTCAATTCTAATGTGAGAGGCCACGAAGAGATTCCGGGCCTCTCTGTTTCAAGCATAACCTTCCTCCAAAAGAATCTGCTGTACAAGTAGCGGTTTTGAAACATATTCTATACTTTAAGAAGTCGCGAAGATCATTAGTCCAGCCTCCCTCGAAAGGACTAACCCCTTTTTCACCCGTTCGAGCTATTTGTGCCAGCAGTAGCGCTTGGTAAGTTGTACCCAGCAAAATCCGATCAAAGATCTCAGATTAGAAGAGAGCCCATGCAGACCACCCCCTCTGTAGAAGAGAAGTTGTTCCTCGATACTGCACTGAAGTGCGGTGTACGCGAACTGGATATAACCCTCATCCGTCCGACAAACTACACCGATGACGGCTATCCAATCCAAATGCGGGTCGGCGTCATTCGCAGCAACACGCTGACGCAAATGGGTACGCTGGTGCGAGACATCGTGAACTATCCCTTCTTCAAGGGCCTGCCCCTTACCGTCCGACTCATCGACGAGGCAATTCAACGGGTTCCGACGAAGGAGATCATCCGCCGGTCGGGGACACCCGGTGTGAAGACGATTGTTATGCTGGTCGGTGTTCAATCGAACCAGTTTCCGCGGGCGCAGGACATTGCCTCGTGGTTCCTGCCGCACGACATTCCGGTCATGGTTGGCGGCTTTCACGTCAGCGGCATGCTCGCGATGATCGGGCTTACGGCAGATCTCAGAGACGCCATGTGCAAGGGGATAACCCTTGTCGCGGGTGAAGTGGAAGGTGAACGGTTGCCCACGATTGTTGAAGATGTGCTCAGGGGGCGGGCGGAGCCTCTCTACAACTACTTGAATCCAACTCCCGATCTTTCAAATCTCCCAACGCCGATTCTCACAAAGGATGACCTCAAGGGGTTCGCTTCACCGTACAGCACCATCGATACGGGCCGGGGCTGCGTGTTCACATGCGACTTCTGCACCATCATCAATGTGCAGGGAAGGACGATGCGTTGCCGGGAACCCCGTCAGGTTGTCGAGTTCGTCCGCCGCAACTTCCATGAGACGGGAGTCGTGCACAGCTTCTTCACGGACGACAATATTGCGCGCAACCCGCGGTGGCGTGAGCTCTTTGCCGGGCTCATTCAGCTCCGAGAAGAAGAGAACATCCCGTTCACGTTCATGATGCAGAGCGATCTCGCAGCGCGCAAGATTCCGCCGGGGGATTTCTTCAAAATTGCTGCGCGGGCGGGATGCAACCAGGTTTTCTTCGGTGTGGAGAGCGTGAATCGGGATAACCTGCGCTCCCAGGGGAAGTTCCAGAATCAGGTGTCGGAGTACAAGGACCTTGCGGCGCATCTTCATTCGCTCGGTATTGCCTGTCACGCCGGGTACATCCTCGGGCTGCCGTTCGATACTTCGACAAACATCAAGCGGGATATCGCCGAACTCCAGAGCATCGGATTTGATTCCGCCTCATTCTATATCCTGTCTCCACTCCCCGGCTCGAAGGACCATCAACGATGGTGGCGTGAACGCAGGTGGATGGCGGCGGATTTCAACACGTACGATTCAGCGCACGTCGCAGTGGCACCAGAACGCATGACGCGGGATGAACTGATGGAGGCATACCGGAACGCATGGAATCAGTTCTATTCCATTGATCATATGGTCAGCGTGCTCAAGGGGTGGCGGCACGATTGGTCAACGTATTGGAACAGGCTCTTCTTCTTCGCGGCATATCTGTATGCATCGAGGGTCGAAGGCTTGCACCCGATGAATTGCGGCTTCTGGACCGTACGGCATCGGGATGATCGACGATCCGATTTTCCCCGTGAGGGGTTTGTCCCATTCTGGTGGAAGCGATTCAAGACCATCAATGAGCGGCTCTGGGGCATCGTGAAACTCTTCTTCCAGCTCGAAGAGGTCTGGCTCCGCAGCCGTCCCAAGAGCAACGTGGAGGATGCGCTCCACGATCTCATTCTCAGGACGAGGAAGGATGTCTACGACTGGCGGGATCTGAAGGCAGGAGAACTCGCCGTGCTCTACAGGAAGCTCCGTGACGATATGCCGGAAGTCAGGGTTCCCTCCGTTGTGCAACTCTGGCTCAAGAAACATAACCCGTTTGCCGGTGCCTACACAAGGTCGCACGTCCAGCGTGTCTGGCGACAATGGTATCGTCATGTCTGGAATCCCCTGAAGTGGGTCGAGGTGTGGTTGTTCGAATGGGTGAATGGGATTCGATTCCTCACGCATCTTCTTGTTGAAGGGAAATAAGTGTGAAAGCTCTGTTATTGTGACAAGCACATTCCTGGGGTTCTTGCTTTTCGTCTTACCGGTCTCCCCACCCTCATCACTTGAGAAAGGGGACGAGGAATTTGCCCGTATTCGTTACCCGGAGGCTGAAGCCTTTTATGATTCCGCTCTGGCCACGTCCGCCGATTCTGCGGAAGTGTTGTGGAGGCTGGCGCGGGTGTATGTTTGCCTTGGTGACGTCTCGCCGCGGGAGCTGAGGCTTGATCTCTATCGCCGGGCCGAAGCATTCGCGCTTCGGTGCATCCGTGCAGATTCCACGAAATCAGAAGGGCACACCTGGCGGGCTGCGGCACTCGGGAATATTGCGATGTTCGAGGGAGGCAAGACGAAGGTCAGGCTCTGTTATGCGATCAGGAGCGAACTCATGCGCGGGATCAGCCTGGACCCCAACGACGACATCGCCTTTTCCATTCTTGGTTCATTCTACATGGCGCTGGGGAATGTCAGCTGGATCGAACGTCAACTGGCTGCCATCTTTCTCGGCAGTCTCCCGGATGGAGGTTATGAAGAGTCAGAGACTGCGCTCAAGAAAGCGATTACTCTCGCACCCGGAACCATCCGGCATCATTTCGAACTGGGGAGACTCTACATGTTGCAGGAACGTCGCGAGGAAGCGATGAAGGAATTCCGGAAGGTGGCAACCCTGCCCGTGATGCTCGCCAGCGACCAGAGAACGCAGTCTCGGGCTGCCCGCCTCGTTAATGAACTCTCGGGAGAATAGGCAAGGAAGGAGATCATCCGGGAGGAAACAGACCGTGAGGACCCGATACTGACACAAAACCCTGCCTTGTGAGCAGGGTTTTGTGTTTACAGCATGGTTCTCCGGTTACTTGACGACGGAGACATTCGAGGCCTGAAGTCCCTTTGGACCCCGTTCGACTTCGAACTCAACCGTATCACCCTCATTCAAGCTTTTGTATCCGCTCGCTGAGATCGCATTGAAGTGGACGAAGACATCCTCGCCGCCTGTGCGCGAGATGAAGCCGAAGCCCTTTGCTGAATTGAACCATTTGACTGTTCCTTTTTCCATGGAACATGTCCTTTCGTGTTGTGTATTGGCCCGACTCTACCGTCGGGCAAGGTGTACGCCGATTATACGTTGCTTTTGCTGTATGATGGCGTCGCGACCTTGGAGGGACTCGTACCGTTCATCTGCAGTATTCTACAAGCGGTGTACTGTTATTTGGCCATACAAGATAGTCATACTCGGCATCAATTCCTAATGCAATTCATCCCAAGGAAGCGCGTCGCCACAATTGCGATGAAAGGGAGTCATTCGGGAATTAGTCTGCCATTGCATCGGGTCGATTGGGTCGCTTTCGGGATCGAACCTTCCCGTTTCGCAACTCGTTTGCCAGTACATCACGCACAAGAGCCTTCCATCTTGGCGTGCTGGATCCGGGGGTTTGTGGCTCCCTGTCTTCATCGCTGAGCTTCCCGTGCAATTCCACAATCGCATAGACAGCCTCCGATGGCACCCATTGTTTTCTTGGAACGTGCCCTTGAATAAGGCCCCACACCTGTTGAGCTGCAATCATTGAAGCTCCTTTCTCCATTTGCCATAGAGCGATGGTTCGGCGGTACTGCGCGTTTCGTGAGTGAATAAAGACGCAGCGTAGGGGGGTGTTTTGAGGCAGGCCGGAACGAACGCTGTTCTGCGAAACGAATCCTATAACCACAATCTTTCCTCCATTAAGCTATGCTTAATCCCTGCCAATAGCAACCAGCTGCACACGACACTTTGATGTAAGAAGCGATGCTGGACGCGGGGGAATGTCTTATCTGGACCTCATCCAGATGTGGGGTGCAGTTGAATACTCTTGGGCGATTCCTTACATTGTTGTCGAAATCCGGGACCGATATTGAGTTCTGGATAACCACCGAAGGCTTACCGGCATTCCCGCAGCATGAAGAGAATCCAGATCCTGATCATCGAAGACAATCGCCTTCTGCGTGAGGGACTCACGGTGATGCTGAAGGAGCAGCCCGACCTCAAGGTCGTTGCCTCGCCCGGAAACAGCGATGCCGTCGCGCAGGCAAGAAGGTTAAAGCCCACAGTGATTCTCCTTGATCTTGGGTTGCGCAGTCAGAACAGCCTGCGGTTGTTGGGATTGCTCAAGAAGAGTGCTCCTGATGCGAGGGTGGTCGGCATGGATCTCGTCCCGGTGCAGGAAGAACTCGTTCAGTACGTTGAAGCAGGAGTGTGCGGGTTCGTCCTTAAGGATGCAACGTTCAATGATTTTCTGAGGACGATTCGATCCGTTGCGAAGGGGGTGAATGTTCTTCCGCCTCCATTGACCGGCTCGCTGTTCTCCCAGATTGTCGAACATGCCACGCGCAAGGGCAAGGGTAACCCGTTCGCCTCGGTGCGGATGACCAGCCGGGAACGGGACGTTATTGGATTAATTGCTGAGGGGTTGAGCAACAAGGAAATCGCCCGCCGGCTCAATCTTGCCACGGATACTGTGAAGAGCCACGTTCACAACATCCTCGAAAAACTCGCATTGCATACGCGCCTGGAGATAGCCAGGTTCGCCCACACCGACGACAGCTACACACAGCAACGCACTCTCACTCGAAAGGATTAGTCCCTCTTTCAACCGTTTGAGCTATTCTTCCCGGTTGTAATCCTGCCTACGTTGTTCGCAATCACCAAGGGTACTTGATTGCCAGCAAAGGGAAACGCACGCACCTTCCGCGCTCGAAAGCGCGGGAATCCATCCCTGAAACCTTCCCCAAAAAGTAGAAGTACAGGCAAACCCCGCTCCAGCAAAGCGGAACAGGAGATTCTGAACCTTGTCCGAAATGGAGTCGAGCGTTTCATTCTGAAAGATGCCACAGTTGAAGATTTCCTTAAGACCATCCGGGATGTGACAGATAAAGAGAAAATCTACCCGCACCAGTTGACGAGGTCTGTCTTCTCGAGAATTGTGAAAGAAGCAATACGGAAGCGGAACCTCAGACGATCAAAGTAATCCTCAATTACACACTCTCGGAGAAGCCTCATGCGAAAGTTTCGAATCGGGATCATTGATCTCGTCAGTAAAGGTCCTGCAAACACATTGTGGGCGCGTGTCATGCATGCCAACCTGGCAAGCATCATGCCACAGGCAATTGCCGTTTGGTGCCAGCAAGAAGGGCATGAGGTCACGTATCTCTGCTACACGGGCCTTGAGAACCTGGACAATGAATTGCCCGGGAACGTTGACCTTGTGTTCATCGGTGCCTTTACGGAGGCTGCGCAACTGGCGTATGCCCTGAGCAACCAATTCCGATCGCGCGGAGCCGTGACGGTGCTTGGCGGACCTCACGCCCGCTGCTATCCCCAGGATGCACAAAAGTACTTCGACTATGTACTTGGCTTCACGGACAAGTCCATCATTCACGAGGTTCTGACTGATTGCTCGCCGAACCGCCCGATGGGAGTGCATCTCTCAGCCGCGGGCCAGCCAGCCTCACTGCCTGGAGTGCGGGAACGGTGGCCGTTCATAGAGCCGACATTGAAGAAGGCTCCGTTTCTCAAGATGGTTCCGATGCTCGGAAGTCTCGGATGTCCATACCACTGTAGTTTCTGTATTGACTCCGTTGTACCCTACCAACCATTGGATGTCGGAGTGATGAAGGAGGATCTGGCCTTCCTGTTGACCAGATTCAAACGACCGCTTGTGGCGTTTCACGATCCGAACTTCGGGGTTCAGTTTGACAACTGCATGAACGCCATTGAGGAAGCTGTGCCGGCAGGGAGCATTGATTTTGCCGCCGAAAGCAGCCTCTCGCTTCTTTCCGAACCGCATCTCATCAGACTGAAGCGGAACGGGTTCAAGGCTCTTCTGCCGGGAATCGAGTCGTGGTACGAAATGGGGGAGAAATCGCGGACCGGGAGATTGCGAGGAATGGACAAAGTGCTGGAGGTCTCCGAACATGTGAACATGATCCTGAGGTACGTTCCCTATCTCCAGGCGAATTTCGTCCTTGGCCTTGATGTGGATGAAGGAGACGAGCCGTTCGAGCTGACAAAGCGGTTCATCGATCTTTCGCCCGGCGCATTTCCGGGATACTCCCTGCTCTCTGCGTTCGGTCAGGCAGCTCCGCTGAATCTTCACTACCAGGAGGCAGGTCGTGTGATTGCGTTCCCCTTCCATTTCCTGAACAACAACGGTGCGATGAACATCGAGCCGAAGAACTATTCCTGGCCGGGATTCTACGATCATGTTATCGACCTCACACGGTATTCCTTCTCCCGGCGTTCGATCTACAGGAGGGCGAGGGCAACCAGAACGTTTATCCCGAAGTGGTTGAATGTGGTGCGGGCTGTCTCATCGGAAGGGTATGGCCGGATTCGTTATTACTCTGAAATTTTGCACCGCCTCAATGAAGATCCCGAATTCCGCTCGTTCTTTGAACGGCAAACGACAAGGATCCCCCAGTTCTATGTTGACATTGTGCAAAAGGAATTGGGACCGTTGTGGCGCTGGCTTCCCGAGGGGGCACTCCAGCACGACCCCAACGCGTACCTGAAGTCAACTATCAAGGACGCGACGGAAACAGCTGAAGTGCGTTTGGCGGTTTGAGGACGCTCAACAAAAGATGGTGCCTGAGGCGAGTTCTCGTGGTGCACCGATTCCTTATCGCTCCGATGTCCACCTGATGGTTTTATTGTTGCACCGACAGACATGGGAAATGTACATACGCAGATTGTGTTCACTCCGGTTGATGTTCATCGCTGGTCCACTGATTGCAGGTGCATTCTGTTTGTACAATACAGACGTGCAGGCCCAGCCTGGGGATGCGTATGCGAAGAACGACAACTACACCATCCAACTGGGGATGTATGACCTTTTCACGTCAACCCATGCGGATGTTGTCATGTTGGGCAACTCTCTCACGTACAACGCCAATTGGAACGAAATCCTCAACCGTTCAAACATTGCCAACCGGGGAATTGCAAGCGACATCACGTCCGGCTATCTCCACCGTCTCGGATACGTGTACAGGCTGAATCCGAAGATCTGCTTCATTGAAGGCGGCATCAACGACCTGTACTCGAACGACTCCGTTAAGAACATCATGCACAACTTCATCAGTATCGTCGACACGCTGCGGTTGCATGATATTGTTCCGGTCATTCAATCGACGTTGTTTGTTGCATCCAGCTATCCGCGGTCAACCGAGAAGAACAAACAAATCCGAGCTCTCGACAAGTTGCTGGCAAGGTTTGCCCTAAGGAATTCAATTGAGTTTCTCGATATCAATCTCCTTGTTTCCCGGGACGGCTTCCTTCGCAAGGAACTTACCTATGATGGAATCCACCTCACCGCTCAGGGCTACGCACTGTGGGCCCCCGAGGTCGGGAGAGTGCTGATCAAGCACGGCCTGTGATGTCGTCAACGAAGAAAATCCGAATTCTCTTGATTGAAGATAATCGGCTTCTGCGTGAGGGCATCACAATAATGCTCAGTGGAAAGCCTGATTTCAGGGTGGTAGCAGCTTCCGGCGGCGATCACAATTCTCTGCGGCACGTGCGCAAGGCAAAACCCGATGTTGTTCTCATGGATATGGGTTTGCGGAGTCAGAACGGCTTACGCGTGGTGGCCTCACTCCGTAAGGAGCTCCCCGGGCTAAGGGTGATTGGAATGGGTCTTATCCCCACGCAGTCGGATATCGTGGAGTTCGTTCAGGCTGGAGCGTCCGGGTTCATCCTCAAGGATGCAACAGTCCAGGAATTTCTCCGCACCATCCGATCGGTTGCGCATGGGGGAGAAGTTCTTCCGCCTCCGCTGACCGATTCTCTCTTCTCTCACGTTGTTGAGTACGCACTGAGGAATGGAAAGGAGCAGCTGAACAGGGCGGTAAAAATGACGAAACGAGAACGGGAGATTATAGCGCTGATTGCTGAAGGTCTGAGCAATAAAGAAATCGCCCAACGGCTGAACATCGCGACATATACAGTCAAGAGCCACGTCCATAACATCATGGAAAAACTCGCATTGCACAGCCGCCTGCAGATAGCAAGGCATACTCAAGACGAGCGGCGACATAGTGCTGCTCGATCCCTTCCCACCGTCACCAATCGACCGACGGCTCGTGCGCCAGTGCCCTTCAACCCCTGACGAGGAACGCTTCATGCTTGGGAAGGATTAACTACTCTTTCATCCTTTCGGTCGATTCCTTTCGATTCTCATCATTGGTATACTTCTTCAGAGCGTATAAGGCCAATTTCTTCCTGAATGACCGAATTGGAATTTCAAAAAGACACTTGGTAAGAAAGGATATGTGCGATGAACTGGGACCGAATTGAAGGACAATGGAAACAGCGCCGGGGCAAGGCAATGCACCATTGGGGAAAAGTAATGAACGACGAACTGGCGGCCATAGCGGGCAGGTACGAGGATCTCGTCGGAAAACTCCAGGAGAGATACGGCATTGCGAAGGAAGAGGCGAACCAACAGGTGAAGAGCTTCAAAAAGACCATCGGGCAGCTCAAAAGGTCGAACAGCAGGCTGATCCAATTGCAGAAGTCTTTACACAACGAAGAGAAAAGAAAACGCGTGAGTCCGAGAGATTCGTTGAAAGAAAAAACCCGATCGAAGTCGAGAGGGTGATCAAGCATTCGTTGCGGCATGTGGCGAATGAATTGTTGCACAGCAGTTTCAAAAGGAGCCTACCATGATTTTTATCCTCACGATCATCGTTACAGTTGTCGCGTTCTTCATCTGGCGAAACGCCTCGACCAAGGTGCGGCAGAATAATATCGCATTCCGTTCCGTTGCCAGGGTGAGTGGACTGGTAGCGGGGGTGTTTTGCGTTCTTTCCTTGCTCCAGTGCTTCACACAAATCCCAGCCGGGTATGTGGGCGTCGTGGATTTCTTCGGCGTTGTGTCGAATCAGACCCTCCGTGCTGGAATCAGCCCGGTGAATCCGCTGGCGAACGTGATCAAGTATTCCATCCAGACGCAGGAGCATAAGGAGACAATGCAAGTGCTCTCACGCGAAGGACTCACGATTGGATTGGAGGTCAGCGCGCTCTACAGGCTCAACCCGGACTCTGCAGCCCGCGTGTACATGACCGTGGCCGGGGGAGATTACGAAACCATCATTCTCATTCCGCAATTTCGCTCCATCTGCCGCGCAGTTACAGCGAGCTTTCAGGCCGAGCGCGCTCTATTCAACTGAACGGGAGCGGCTCGGTGCATCAATTCAGGAGGAGCTTGCCAAGACAGTTGCTCCTCGCGGCGTTACGATTGAGAACACACCGATCCGTAATGTCGCGCTCCCAACTCAACTGACCGAAGCCATAGAGCAAAAGCAGCGGGCGGACCAGGAAAGCCAGCGCATGGAGTTCATTCTTACGAAGGAAAAACAGGAGGCTGACAGGAAGCGGATCGAAGCAAAGGGGATCGCTGACTTCCAGACTATTGTCGCTGCGGGAATCAGCGACCAGCTGCTTCGTTGGAAGGGCATTGAAGCCACAGAGAAGCTCGCGAGCTCACAGAACACGAAGGTCATTATTGTTGGCGCGGGGAAAGATGGCCTGCCGATTATTCTGGATACAAAGTGAGATGTCACCGGCGATCCAACTTTGACAAGAAGGTGAACATGTTCAGAAGGAAGAACCCATCGGCCCCGGTTTTACGAGAGATCATCCAGACGAAAGATGCGGTATTCATGGGGTGGCAGAAAATGAAGTCGGGAGAATTCTTCGCGCTGTACAATGTCATCGCAGCGGGTCATCCCTCGTTTGGTTCTACTGTCACCCACGATGGTCTGCGGAAGCTGAATCTACAGATTCCAGTAACTCCCCTCCCCAGGGGGACCCGTGAAAAACTTTTGATCCCCACAACTTATTCAAAGGATTGAATCACATGAACACTCTACTTCTCATCGGTAGGATTATTTTCGGTGGATATTTCATCTACAACGGGGTTAACCATTTCATCGGATTTGCTCCCATGACTCAGTATGCAAAAATGAAGGGGGTTCCGTTCCCTGCAGTTGCGCAGGGCATGACAGGGCTCATGCTCTTGCTTGGAGGGTTAAGCATCGTGTTGGGCGTTTACCCCTTTGTCGGTGTTGTCCTACTCGTCGCATTCCTACTTCCAGTTTCTCTTATGATGCATGATTTCTGGAAGCTCGAAGATCCACAGTCGAGAATGGCTGACAAGATCAACTTTCTGAGAAACATGGCTTTTCTCGGGGCGGTTCTCATGCTCCTCGCAATACCTTCGCCGTGGCCACTCAGCCTGATGCCGTAGAATTTGCGGTGCAGTAAGGCAAATAGTACTTCTGGAAAACTCCAAAGAAAAGGGGATTGTTTATGACTGTCCATGGCCGCAGCCTTGTCAACGACGAATGATCAGAAAAGGACATTCTTCTTGAAGCAAAGCACAACAAATTCAACCTTCAACCGGATTGCATTCGTCGGAAACTATTCGCCCCGGCAATGTGGCATTGCCACGTTTACAACAGATTTATGCGAGGCTGTTGCATCGGCATACGTTGAAGCAACATGTATCGCCTTACCGGTCAACGATATCGAAGCCGGTTACGACTATCCTGACCGGGTTCGGTTTGAACTCACGGAGAAAGATATTCATTCATACGCACGCGCAGCAGACTTTCTCAATATCAACAACGTCGATCTGGTCTGTCTGCAATTCGAGTATGGAATATTCGGCGGAAAAGCAGGAAGCCACATCCTGACTCTCTTGCGTGATTTGCGAATGCCGATTGTTACAACGTTGCACACAATATTGAATTCCCCGACCCCCGATCAGCGACTGGTGTTGGAAGAAGTTGCCGCCCTTTCGGATAGGTTGGTCGTCATGAGTGAACGCGGCTCCGAGTATTTGCAAAACGTATACCATGTGTTGCCAACGAAAATTGATCTGATTCCGCATGGTATTCCAGATGTGCCGTTCGTTGATCCAAGTTTCAACAAGGATCTATTCGGCGTAGAGGGTAAAACTGTGTTACTCAGTTTTGGGTTACTCTCAGCAAACAAAGGAATCGAGACCGTTATATCTGCCCTGCCCGACATTGTCGCCCGCTATCCCGACACTGTGTATATCGTTGTTGGCGCTACACATCCTCATGTTATTCAACATGAAGGCGAAACCTACCGGCTCTCTCTTCAGTGGTTGGCTCAACAGAAGGGTGTGGAAAGTAATGTGATCTTCTACAACCGCTTTGTCAGCCTGGAGGAACTTGTTGAGTTCATCGGAGCTGCTGATATCTATATCACCCCCTATCTGAACGAAGCGCAGATTGTATCCGGAACCCTTGCGTACACGCTCGGGGCTGGCAAGGCGATCATCTCTACACCGTATTGGTATGCGCAAGAAATGCTCGCTGACAAACGGGGAGTGCTTGTTCCCTTCCGTGACCCCGGAGCCCTGGCGGAACAAGTGATGAACTTGTTGGGCAATGAAGCGGAACGGCACGCAATGAGGAAGCGGGCGTATATGTTTGGAAGAGCAATGATTTGGCCCGAAGTGGCGAAACGCTACATGGAAAGTTTTGAACGTGCTCGAACAGAACGTCGTCACTATATCCAGCCGGGATTCACTGCAAAAGCGCTCGATAAGTATCCGAGTGAATTGCCTCCGTTAAAACCGGATCACTTGCGAACCATGACAGATGAAACGGGAATGCTGCAGCATGCTCTCTATACTGTGCCGAATTATGCTCATGGGTATACAACCGATGACAATGCACGTGCCCTTTTGGTGAGTATTCTCCTGGACGAACTTGGGTACAGTGAAGGCCCGGGATTAACTTCCCGCTATCTTGCTTTCCTTGGGTTTGCATTTAATACCCAGAACAAGCGCTTCCGCAATGTCATGGATTATCAGCGCCAGTGGTCGGAAGACGAAGGCTCGGACGATAGTCATGGCCGCGCGCTTTTGGCATTGGGAACCGTCTTGAGCCACTCCAGCGTACCGTCATTCAATAGCATGGCAGGCTGGCTGTTTGAGCAAGCTCTCCCGTCCATTCTTGTAACAACCAGCCCTCGTGCCTGGGCATTTGCACTCATCGGCATTTCCGAGTACTCACAAAAGTATTCCGGTGATCGGATGGCCAACCAGGTCAGCGAAGAATTGGCGGGGAGGTTGTTGAGATTGTATCAAAGCAATCGCTCGGAAGACTGGCACTGGTTTGAGAGAAGACTTACGTACTGTAATGCAGCCCTGTCTCATGCTCTCCTCATCTGCGGCAGATCAATTCCGAACAGTGCAATGACCGATGTGGGACTGGAGTCGTTACGTTGGCTGGCCGGTTTGCAGCACGCAAGTGGCGGGCACTTTGTTCCGATAGGTTCGAACGGATTCTATGAACAAGGAAATGAACGCGCCCGCTTCGATCAGCAGCCGGTTGAAGCACAGACGATGGTGTCGGCCTGTCTCGAAGCATTCAGGATCACCGGGGACAAGCACTGGAACAAAGAAGCCCGGCAGGTATTTGAGTGGTTCCTCGGGCGGAATGATTTGAAGATACCGTTGTATGACGCAACGACGGGTGGTTGCCGTGACGGTCTCCATTCCGATCGGCTGAATGAAAACCAGGGAGCAGAATCCACACTCGCATTTCTTCAGTCACTATTAGAGTTGCGTCTGGAAGAACAGGCACATTTATCGATGGAGGCACTATTAAAGCGAACAACCAACATTCCGAACTCTTTCGCCGTCACGATCTGAATCCCATTCTTACTGCCGATAATTGGCCCTATCCCATCAATAGTGTGTTCAATGCAGGTGCCGCGTTGCTTCCGGATGGAACAACATTGCTTTTGTGTCGAGTGGAGGACCGGCGAGGGCTTTCTCACTTATGTGCCGCCCGATCGGCCAACGGAATTGATGATTGGAGGATTGACCAGAACCCAACCCTGTTACCCAATCCTGAGAGTTTCCCGGAAGAATTATGGGGCATCGAAGATCCACGTATTACGTTTGTGCCGGAATTGAAGAAATATGCTGTCGTGTATACTGCATACACGCGCGACGGTCCCGGTGTTGCCTTGGCCCTTACGGAGGACTTTCACACTTTTGAACGCCTTGGCGTGATCATGCCACCTGAGGATAAAGATGCAGCACTGTTACCACATCGAATTGACGGTAAGTGGGCGTTGATCCATCGTCCAGTCAGCGCGCCGAGAGCGCACATGTGGATTTCCTACTCGCCGGATCTTCGAAATTGGGGGGGGCATACCATCATGATGGAAGCCCGGAAGGGGGCATGGTGGGATGCAAATAAAATCGGGCTTTCGTCCCCGCCTATTGAAACTCCACAGGGGTGGTTGGTGATTTACCACGGTGTAAAACAATCTTGTGCCGGATGTATTTATCGATTAGGACTTGCTCTTTTCGATTTGAACAAGCCTGAGGTGTTGCTTAAGCGCAGCAAAGATTGGGTCTTCGGTCCGGAGAGACCATATGAGCAGCACGGTGACGTTGGCTATGTCGTATTTCCGTGTGGACACACGATTACCCGTGATGGTGATACCATCAACATCTATTATGGTGCGGCAGATACGAGCATTGCCCTGGCGACCAGCAGTATACGCACAATGCTGGAGTGGCTTGAACAACACAGCAAATAGAACAGTGATCATGCATCAGTTGTTTGCACTCAGCGGATCACGAGCGTTACGACACGTTCGGCAATTCCGTGAGACAGAAAGGTCTCAACGTGATTCTCACAAATTAGCACAAGAGGCGCCACTATGAGAAGATATGGGAAGTTCGTCATCGGAGCGATCCTCTGTTGCTCCTTCCTCCTAATGGCTGGTTGCTCATCATCCGCACTTGTTGACATATGGAGCGATTCTTCATTTCAAACTCCTTCTCTGAATAAGATGCTTGTCATCTCTGTTGGCAAGAATTCGGTGCAGCGCCGTATTTGGGAAGATGCCTTCGGCTCCGCGCTTGCAAAACATGACGTTGCAGCAACGCTTTCGTACCGCTTGTTTCCGGATGCGGTACCGGATACAAACCAGGTCATTCAGGTCGTGCAATCAAATGGCTTCGACGGAATCCTGATTACCCGCTGGCTTCCTTCGGAAACGAAGGCCCAATACATGCAGGGATATGTGACGAAAGAACAGGATATGCGATATGATCGCCGCAGGGACAGATTTGTAACGTATTATAAAGAAGTAGAGCACGCCGGATACGTCGATTCTCAAAAAGTCGACATTCGCGGTATAGACGTATGGACGACCAAGAACGAGGGGCGAATGATTTGGAGTGCCACAAGCAAGACTCCCGAGCCGAGTTCAGTGGAAGAAGGTCGGCCAGAAATCGTCAAGCTTGTTATATCTGAATTGACACGACGGAATATCATCGCCCCTGAACGGTAAAGACCTTGTCTGTTCCTTTGCCTTTTGCGAAGATGTCCGACGCACAATTTTCGCCCTAAGACAATCATGAAGGATACGGCACTCTCAAGTATGCCGCGAGAGAAAGAGCTTTCAAGGTGATTCCCACGAATGAGCAAGCCGAGGGTGAAACATAAAAGCAATGGGCGCCCTATCGAAGCATTCACAAATAGCTGAGAAACATAGGACCCGGAGACGATCAGTTCCAGTGTCCTTTTTTGGTCTGCTGCATTCTGCTTCAAAGTGTCTCCTGAAAACTCCACTCTTTCCCAACTATGGCATTTCCCCTTCCCCTGGTTCGGTTTTCCCATCCCAACGAATGAATATCCCGAAGGCGCCTCTTAGGGGGACAGTTGGGAATCGTGATTCGATTTCCCCACGACGAGCACATGCTTCTTCAGAAAGGATTAGCTACTCTTTCATCCTTTCGGTCGATTCCCTTCCATAGCATTCATTGGTATACTTCTTCACAGCCTGTATAGGTACGGTCTCCTACCCGAGCGCATTTGAAAATCCGGACTTCACACTCGGGATGAAAGCAAGGTACGCAATGAGGTGGGATCGAATTGAAGGAGAACGGAAGCTTTGGCGAGGGAAGGCCATGCCCCACTGGGGCGAGATGATGAACGATGAACTTGCAGCGATTGCCGCACGGTTACCGGAAGGGTTCCTTCGAAGCTGAATCCTCTGATTCAATGGATTCTGCTTCCGCAGATGCATATCACGAGAGGGTTACATCCATGAAAACAGCTGGCATCCTCCTCCTCATCGTAGGTCTGTTAATGACCCTCTACACAGGTTTCACCTATGTCACCAAAGAGAAGATTGTGGACATGGGGCAATTCGAGATCACAAAGGATAATGAACATGCTGTAAACTGGCGACCGTACATAGGAATCGGAGTGATGGTCATCGGTGGCGTTGTTCTCATACTTAGCAGAAAGAGATCACTGACCAACTGATACGAGATATGATCAAGAAAGGATCGACCAATGCTCTCTACAAAAGAAATCAAGGAATATGTTCAAGACGCAAAACCGGTAAGCGAGAAGAAACAGTTTAGCTTCAATGAAGCAAGGCAAATTGGAGATACTTTGGGCATCCCATGGGATAAGTTTGGCGTTGAGCAATTCAGGATGGGGTTGAACATCGAGCTCGAACACGGTAGACGAGACCCCGCAACAGATGTCACGCACGATGAGCCGGTGTTGACGGGCAAAATCGCATTGGCACATCTTAATGAAATCCCGGATTACTATGCGCGATTAGCCGTGATGGAGAACGAAGCAGAACGAGTGAAAAGCGTACAACAAAGAGAAGGTCGGTGACGAATGCACACAACCGGCAGGAACACATTGCTTATAGTGCTCTTTGTTGTCGTCTTTGCTGTAATGTTCGCGGTCGAGGTACTGCAAGCCGGCGGGAATTCGGTGCCGGCTCATCTGCATTCGACCTCGACAGTGCAGACGGGAGTTTTGCTGGGTTCCCTCCACCATACCTCTTACCCCTCAGCATTGACTCAGATTCTTTTGGTCAAAAGTCCAGAGAGGTGAACAGTGGGCGCGCTTGTGCAAGAACACGACCTGAACCTGTTACCCCCAGCTGACTTGGTGGGAGAAATCGAAAGATTGCAGGAGGAACTGCTCAATGAGCGTGACCGAAACCTGCGTACGCTTGCTGACTTCAAGAACTATCGGCGTCGCATTGAGCGAGACGGCAACAAGCTTGCAGAGGAAGGCAAACGGGCGATCATACTGCCGCTCCTGGACATCATCGATGACATGGAGAAAGCGTTACACTGGGTAAGCAATGGAAATCAACCTTCTGCAAAGGGGGTGCGGTTCATTCATCAAAAACTTCTTGCACTCCTGGCGGCGAACGGAGTCGTCTCTTTCGAGAGTGTGGGCAGTACATTTGACCATGATCGGCATGAGGCTGTTGCCATGGCGGAACATGAAGATCTTGACCCGGGAACCGTTGTTGATGAGATGCGCCGCGGCTATCTCTGGAATAGTCAACTCCTGCGCCCTGCGCAAGTACGAGTTGCCAAATAACGTACGGAGGCAAACGAAGTCAGAAGCGGCGTTAATGAACACAAACGTGCGTTGAACACTAAACCAAAAGAGAAAGGATGCCTGCTATGTTGTGGACTATCGCTGTTATTCTACTCGTGTTGTGGCTCCTGGGGCTGGTCACTTCCTATACCATGGGCGGTTTCATTCACATCCTTCTGGTGATTGCCATTGTGGTTGTGTTGTTCAACGTCATTAGCGGACGAAAAGCCCTTTGAGTGTTTCGCGGGGCTGCGTCTGACAAATCAAAAGGAGGAAATATCAATGACCAAAGCAATCTCGCTCGCAGTTCTTGCCGGCGGCGTTCTTCTTCTGATCTTTGGGATCAATGCGTATGACTCATCCAGCTCGGACATTTCTCGATTTTTCACTGGCTCAGCCACCGATAAGTCGATTTGGATGCTAGTAAGCGGCGTTGTCGTGACCGTTCTGGGGCTGGTGGGTTTGTTGCGCGGATCAAAGACAGTTTGAGAAGAGGTCTTGGATCCACTCCGGAACAATGCTGCCCTTTCAGTTGCTCGCTACAAAAACGGCGAATGAATGGATACACCATAAGATGAAGAACTTGTTGGAAGGGGTTCGAAAGAGCATTGAAGACCAGGGAAATACTTATCCGTTGTTACATAATTAACAAAAGGACGAAACCATGAAATCTTTCATCAAATTCCTTGCATTGCTCATAGTATGGAGCTCGAGTGCATGGATAACACCACAAGTTGCACGTGCGCAGCAGGGATCAGTGAGTTTTCAACTTTTTTATGATGATTTGAGTCCCTATGGCATGTGGGTAGATTATCCAGACTACGGATACGTTTGGATACCCGATGTAGACCGGGGATTTAGTCCCTATGGCACCGACGGTCACTGGGTCTTCACCGATGACGGTTGGACGTGGGTTTCCAATTATTCCTGGGGATGGGCACCTTTTCACTATGGTCGCTGGGCTTACGATGATTATTACGGCTGGCTTTGGGTTCCTCACAATGAATGGGGACCTGCCTGGGTGACCTGGAGGAGATCTGAAGGTTACTATGGCTGGGCACCCATGCAACCGGGTATGAGCATTGAGGTGGCTTTTGGTGAGAGACATCGTGTACCGAACGAACGCTGGATATTTGTAAGAGACAGGGATATTAACAGACCCGATATTGATCGCCATTATGTTGATCGTTCGACCAACGTTACGATCATCAATAGGTCCACGGTGATTAATAATACGTACACTGATAATAACCGGCACACAAAGTACGTTGCAGGCCCCGCTAAAGATGACGTGCAGAAGGTCACGGGTACGGCGATCAAACCGGTTGCCATTCGGGATAACGATAAACCAGGTCAGACTCTGAGCAATGATCAGCTCCAGATATACAGGCCACGAGTGCAAACGAGCAACAATAACGACCGCAAACCTGTACCAACCAAGCTGGTGAGCTTGAAAGAAGTGAAGCCCGTCTCCGAACGAAAGCCGGGGAACCAGCAGCGCGATGAAAATCTCCCCAATGCCAACCCGACTGGTATCAAGGCGACAGGAGGGCAACCCCCGGTCGTCAATCCACCCGATAAGAACAAGGGGAATGAACAACCACCGCAGCGGCGCGACGTTAGTCCACCAGACAACAAGGGAAGGCAACAGCAACCGCCTGGGGTAAGACCAGCGGACAAGAGTCAACCATCACAACCGCGAGGTGCTAACCCATCCGACAAGAGACGGCAAGAGCAACCGCCTGCGGTAAAACCACCGAACAAGGGTCAACCGGCAGAGCCGCGGGATGTTAATCCATCCAGCAAGGAAAAGCGACAGCAACCGCCTGCTGTGAAGCCACCCGAGAATGGTCAAGTAGTGCAGCCGCGCGGTGCTAACCCATCCGACAAGGGACGGCAACAGCAGTCACCTGTAGTCAAGCCATCCAACAACGGTCAGCCTGTGCCGCCGCGAAATGTTACTCCACCCAACGCTAAAGGAAGGGAGCAGAAACCGCGGACTGCAAATCCACCCAATAAGGATCGACCACCGCAGCAGCAGAATGTGACTCCATCCAACAATACGGGAAAGGAAAAGCGACCGCAGAGTGTCACTTCACCCGGTAAGAAGGTCAAGGCGCAACCCAAGACCAATCAAGACGAAACAGATAAAAAGAAACAGGGGAATGAAAAGAAGCCAGACCGGTAAGTTTGGTGCGACGAAAGGAATTAATTAACCGCATAGTACATCTATGAACAAACTAATGAGGTAGCGTATGATAAAGTACATTGTCACTCTTGGCGTCATACTGTTTGTGGCCGTAGTATTCTCAACCGGGTGCGGGAAAACATCAGAGCAAAGGGTTGAAACCGCAAAGGAAAATGTAGGGGATGCCAAACAACAGTTGAACGACGCTCGAGCTACATATCTTGCAGAATGGGAGACATTCAAGCGCGAGTCTGAACAGACAATCGAGGCGAACGAAAAAAGGATTGATGCGTTCAAAGAGAAGATGGAAAAGGCCGGCCCCAAGGTCAAAGCGAAGTACAGCAAGGAAGTGGCAGAGCTCGAACAGAAGAATCTTGACCTAAAGAAGAAGCTGGAAGAATACAAGGACGAGGGACAGGGCAAATGGGAAGAGTTCAAGACGAACTTCAAGCACGATATGGATGCCGTAGGACAGACAATGAAGGACTTATTCAAAGACAATGATTAGCAGCAATAACAATGTTTTCAGATTTACAGGAGAACGACCCGAGCCCGGTCGTTCTCTTGTAAACGCGTCACGCAGCAGACACCAAGGGAGTGGCCAGCTAATCAGGAATCCGGGACCAGTCAGATCCCGACTTTGTCGGGACAAGCGTGCCGGATACTCAATCGGACGTCGGAGGTACAAAATGAAAATCGTATACATAGTGGCTTTCTCGTTAGTGTTTTCAACGTTACTTCAAGCGCAGGATGCTGGCACAAATATACCGTCAAGTCCAGCCATGGGGGATTCGATCATTGATCCTGCACAGAGTACGCCAAGAGACACCGTGCGATACAATATGTATGGCATGTTGCGAGACGACAACCCGGAATACAACCCGAAATCTCCCTGGTGGATGTGTGGAATACGGGTTGTGATGAATAACGTTGTTACGTGGACAGCTGACAGGTATCTCCTCAATGCAGATTATGCGAGAATATCACCTGATACCTGGAAGCACAACTTAAAAACGGGTTTTGAATGGGATACGGACAGATTTGGTATGAATTTCTTCTTTCATCCCTATTCCGGGTCCGGTTATTTCAATGCGTCTCGCGCAAACGGCCATAATTTCTTCGAGTCAGTGCCCTTCGCGTTGGGAGGCAGCCTCATGTGGGAGTATTTCGGAGAGAATACGCTGCCGTCGACCAACGATGTGATCAATACAACTGTCACCGGCGCATTCCTTGGAGAAGTCTCTTACAGGCTTAGCTCGAATTTCCTGGATGATCGAACAACCGGATCAGAACGGGTGTTCAGAGAACTATTTGCCGGCGTCATTAATCCCTCGAGATTTTTCAGCAGGTTTCTTCAAGGAAGATTTTTTAGAGTAACCGCAGAAGAGATTTATCAGAAAGAACCTCTCAACATGACGTTCTCTGCCGGGACGCGTTGGGTAAATGAAGGAAGAAGCTTCGGGACAGGGCCCATAAACGAAGTGTTAACCCTTCATCTTGATTACGGAAATCCCTTCGAACGAAGATCGCGAAAGATTTTTGACTATTTCAAACTCCGGGCAGATCTGACTTTTGGGGCGGGAAGAAAGATTATAGACAATGTCATCGGCCATGGGATCTTGTTTGGCAAGAATATTCAGGCTGGAAATCTGGAAATGTTGATTGGGGGATTTCAACACTATGACTTCTGGGATAATAAGACTTTCGAAATGGGTACCATAGCCTTCGGTGGTGGATTGATCTCCATGCTGCCGGTAAGTGCGACTTCTAATCTCTATTGTGATTTTCATCTCGGCGTAGTACCTCTTGCTGGAAACAGTTCACGATTGGGACCTGATACCACTCAGTTTATAGACTATAATTATGGCGGCGGATTGGAATCGAAGTTTGAAAGCACACTCAATCTTGGTGGATGGGTAAGTGTCACGTTCAGGGGCTACTATTACTGGATTCGTACGTATGTCGGCAATATGGGAGACAATTTTATTGGCATCATAAAGCCCAGCGTCGCATTCAGAGTTGTCGACAACCTCAGTCTTGGATTTGAACAATTGGTCTACTACAGTGACAGATACCCGCGTGATTTTCCCAATGTTCATGACGTACGAACTGAGCAGAAGATTTTTCTGCAATATTATGTAGACAATTTCAAGCAAGAAAAGTAACCTGATTGTAATCAACTATCTCGACGGCGAAGTAACAATCCAGCATACCGCTCTGTACTCTTAAAGGTGAAAAACAAATGATCGCAACGCGACACGTATTCCTTTTGTCACTCTCCCTCATTCTCATTTGCGAATCCCCTCTCGTCGCGCAAAGCAAGTATAATTTCTCCCAGTTCGGAGATGAGACCTGGAGTTTCATCAAACAACCGACCAAATGGGAAGCGAGTGATTGGCTAAAACTTGGCCTGACGGGCGCCACAACATTTCTACTTATGAGAACAGCCGATCAGCCAGCTCGCGATGCAGTCCTGAGAGATCAGAGATACTACAAGAGTGTCCCCATTGAGGGGGGCAGAATCTGGGGTGAAGTGTACATGCCTTTTGTACTCTTTGGCGGCTTTGCTCTCCATTCATTGATAACAGATGACATTGGAACACGGAAAATTGCCTTCGAGGTAGGGCAGGCTTCGCTCTATGCCGCCGCAATTACCTATACAATGAAGTTTGCATTTGGTCGGGCAAGACCATACACCAACGAAGGTGTAAGTACGTTTCGGCCGTTTACGCTCGGTGATGACGCGTATCATTCGCTTTCAAGCGGGCATGCGACCATCGCATTTGTGCTTTCCACTGTTCTTTCAAGAAATGCGCATTCTGGTTTTCTTAAGGTCCTGGCGTACGTGCCTGCCGCATTCACTGTCGTCTCTCGCGTCTATCAAGATCAGCACTGGGTGTCTGACAATTTTCTTGGTGCAGCTGTCGGTTACTTTGTTGCAACATGGGTTGTAGATCAGCATGAGCAGGAAGAAAGCCGAATTGGAATGTCTTCCATCTATCCTCTCACGATTAGAATCACTCTTAACTAAACGGGTATCTGTTTACGCGCAAAATGCAACCATCATGCCAAATTACAGTTCACCAACGACCGGAATCCCAGGAGCTCGGATCGGGTTCATGGCAATCATATATGTTTATCAATGGAGGAACCACCATGCGTCATCTATTCGTATTCATCGTAGCAGTGCTCTTGTCGAGCACTGTAGAGGCACAGGTAAGCGTTAATCTCAACTTCAATGTAGATCGTCAACCAGTGTGGGGTCCGACCGGTTACGATCATGTTGAATATTATTACCTGCCTGACATCGATGCGTACTACTATGTTCCTCAACACAGATTCTTCTATGAAGAAAGAGGACGCTGGATTGGCAGATCATCCTTGCCTTCCCGTTATCGTGATTATGACTTGTATAATTCCTACAAAGTGGTTGTGAATGAGCCGAGGCCGTATCGAAATCATGAAACGTATAGAGAAAAATATTCCTCTTATAAAGGCCGTCACGATCAGCAACCGATCCGCGATAGCCGGGATTCAAAGTACTTTGTAAACGCAAACCACCCCGAGCACAACAACTGGGTAAAGCAACAAGGGCAGGGCAATGGCAACGGTAATGGCAAGGGAAAGGGTCTCGGCAACAAACACAGAAAATAGCGACCAAGGATGGAATAACAATCATGAAGAAGAATGGCGCAATTCAATCAGGTCGGGGGAAGATATGGAATGAGATTACCCGGGAAACACTAATCGGAAAGTGGGAGCCATAATGGCTCATATTTCCATCCCATTCACGCCAACACACAAGGAAAGGAATAGATCATGGACTTCAAAAAGAACTTAGGAATGCTGCTGCTGGGTATCTGGCTCATAGTCTCGGGTGTGGTTGCAATTGTACCGGCTCTGTTTTTCAACGGTCTGGGGACGATCATGGCAATACTGGCCGTAGCCGCCGGCGTATTCATTTTGATGCGTCGATAGATTAACGTCGTTCGTCAATGGTGGAAGCCTGCCGCACGGATGCTTTGGTTGAACTCCGTGGCTGAACCGAAATCATCCAAACGTGTGGCGAAGAATCGGCGTGATCGTCTGGCGCATTCTGGAAGGACGATCCAACGGAAGCGCTGCGGCGCAGCAACGAACGGGGCGAAAAGAACAGACAGTCTGATAGGCACGTATGGGAATGTTTGGGAATCAAATGAAGCCGAAGGTAACCATGAGCGTAAGCGTGATTGAACATCCTTCGATGAGGGGGATCAATCACACAAGAACCAAGATATTTCTACAGCTTCGTGCGCTGCGATGGCCGGATCTGTCTACTCTTCTTGGTCTCCTGTGCGTTTCTTCTTCGGTGTATTGTTCATTCAAGGGCTTCTTTGCAGTCGCATACGGTCTACTTCTTGCGCAATTCATCTTTGACTACGCTGACGGGAAGTTGGCCCGATCCATTGGTGGAGGAGTGCTGGGGATCTATCTGGACAGCTTCTCGGATTTCATGGCGGTTTCCGCATCGGTTGTGTTCGGTTGGTTTGTCGGGATACAGGGCCCCGTAATGTATGTCGCGGGATTCATGAATATTGGGGCAGCCGCTGTCCGATTGGCCTACTTCACGGCAAATAAACAAAAGGGGTTCACAGGTGTTCCAACGGTGTTGGCTGCTGTCACTGTTTCAACGATTGCATACCTCGGATATTTCTTTTCCAGGGCAAACATCGACTGGTTTGTGATCTTCTATTTTGCTTCTGCATTTGCGATGATTTCTGATTTGAGGATAAAGAAGATCTAGTTGTTCCTCCGTGTTTCAAAGAGAGCATGAAGAAATCAAGGTGACAAAGCACATGCAGAATAAGCATCCACCAACTGACCGACGAAAGCTGTTGCCGCTGAAGATGGCGTCCTATGCGGGTTTTGCCGCAGGAGCAATAGTGCTCGTCTGCGTGCTGGCTCTCCTGCTCTTTTCTGATCCCCTTGTGAACCGTTTCATCAAGCCCGGCATTACAAAGGCTTTAACAGAGGCATATCCCTCGTACTCGATACGCCTTGCGGACATGAATTACAGCGTTTTCAAGAACCGTTTTGGGTTTGACTCCGTTGCCCTGAGCGCAGTCGATAGTTCATTTGTGAGCACTACGGGTCCGTTCACCGTGAGGGGGATCAGCTGGATGCATCTTCTCTGGGGAGGAAGTCTTGCACCTGTTGACTTCGCCAACTCGGTTGTCGATGCCCAGGATATTGCGCTGATCCTTTCGAAGGAACAGTATGAAGTTCATTGCGGGCGGCTGAATGTATCGGTGACGGATTCCGAGATGGTAGTTGAAGCCTTGACCCTCAATCCGTCGGGCGATGATGAACAATTTTTTTCAGGAAGCAAATTCAGAAAGACCCGGTCTCGCCTTGTTGTTCCACATGCCAGAGTAGTGGGCCTGGCCTGTCTCGAACTGCTGCAAGGGAAAAATTACCGTGCCCGTTCCATTCAAATCCACAACCCGCTCCTCGACGTTCTGATTAACAAGGACAAGTACTACGCCAAAGATACTTCCAGCCCCCCTATGCCGAACGAGATTCTTTCTTCGATAGAGGGAAACCTTCAGGTTGATAGCGTGAGCATCATGAACGGATCTCTGAAGTACGGTGAGAGGTTTGCAGTCGGGGCAAAGCCGGCCCTCATAACGCTCGATAGTGTGCATGTGCTGGCAGAAGGGATTGCAAATCATGGGGACAGTGGCGCCGCGTTGATTATCCACGCAGAGGGGATTTTCATGAAGGCCGGGATGATGAACCTGGTTATGTCAATTCCTGTTGCGTCGCGAGAGTTTTCGTTCCAATACTCAGGCTCGCTGAGTGAAATGGATTTGCGCCCGATCAATTCATTTATTGAGATAGCCGAGCAGACACGCATCACGGCGGGTGTCCTTCAGGCGGCAACATTCGAGATCAATGTTGCCTCGGGACGCGCCAGCGGTAAGGTGCGGGCTGTCTATAAAGACCTGGTCCTTGCAGCCATTAACAAACATACGGGAAGCGAAAAGGGCTTCTTCGACCGTATCGCCTCGTTCATGGCCAGCACCTTCAAGATCCGCGGGACCAATGTGTCGGATAAATCGGGTTCGACAAAGATCGGTAAGGTGGACTACGCGCGGAAGCCGGATGAGTTCTTTCTGGAATTTACGTGGTTTGCACTTCGCAGTGGTGTGGGGGATGTTGTTGGATTTTGAGCAAGGAAGAAATGGTTATTTATGACTGATCAGAATAATTCTCATCGAGGAACGCTCCTCCTTATCATCACGGCAACGGTCGTGATAATCATTTGGGGAATCAATCAAGCACAGTCGGTTGTTACATTGTTCCTTGTGTCTGTTTTTCTCACCCTCATCGGAACACCACCGGTACTCTGGTTAGAGCGAAAACGCATTCCCTCTTTTGTGGCGGTGATGATCGTAATGGCATGCATGATTGCCTTACTACTGATGATTGGTGGAGTTGTAGGGGCATCCCTCAGCACCTTTTCCGACGCGTTGCCTCTCTATCAGAAACGTCTCCACGAGCAAGTCTTGGCGCTCAAGGCGCTCTTGGCAAGCCAGAATATCGTAATCACTGACAAGGTCCTGCTTGAGTACCTTAATCCGGGGGCTGTGATGAGCCTGACTTCCGGCTTGCTTACAGGGATGGGTTCAGCGCTTTCCAACATCCTGCTGATCCTGCTCACGGTAACATTCATTCTTCTTGAGGCCTCAAGCTTCCCCGTCAAACTCCGTTCCGTACTCGGCGACCCTCAACGCGCCTTTCCTCAGGTCACGAAGTTTGTCAATGATATCAGGCGTTACATGGTCATCAAGACACTCATCAGTCTGATCGCGGGTGTCACAATAGGGCTATGGTTGTTCATCCTCGGCGTGGATTTTCCCGTTCTCTGGGGTTTCCTGGCCTTTCTGCTCCACTACGTACCCAATCTGGGTCAAATTATGGCAGCCATTCCTCCGGTACTACTGGCGCTCATTCAACTCGGTATGGGTCCTGCTGCGCTTGTCGCTGCCGGTTATCTTGTGGTCGGCTTCACACTCGGAAACGTGGTAGAGCCGCGGCTTATGGGTCGCAAACTCGGCCTGTCTACCTTGGTCGTCTTTCTCTCTCTGATTTTTTGGGGAAGCCTGCTCGGTCCAATCGGTGTGGTTCTATGCATACCCTTCACCATGACCCTGAAGTTTGCCTTTGAGAGCAGTGAAAGAACGCAATGGATAGCAGTTTTGCTTGGGCCGGAGCTTTCTACTGAAGGCATTCCAGCCCCATCGAAAAAGGGAGTATAATGGCGACACATATTGTGAATGTTCACCCTGGCATTCATCGGTCGTGAGAAACAGGTGCCTCTGTGATTGAGTACAGAAGGTCAGGACTATGATCTACAAGGATTACTACAAGGATTTGGGCGTTGGAAAGACAGCAACGCCTGGAGAAATCAAGAAGGCGTATCGAACGCTTGCCGTCAAATATCACCCCGACAAGAATAGGGGAGATAAATCCGCCGAGGAAAAGTTTAAGGTCATCAGTGAGGCAAATGAAGTCCTCAGCGATCCGGCAAAGCGGAAAAAGTACGATCAGTTTGGCGCAGATTGGAAGCACTACGAAGAAGCCGGAGGGCAGCCGGGAGGATTTGATTGGTCGAAGTATGCAGGTGACCGCGCTGGACAAACACACCGGACGGGCACGAATGAATCCGATACGGCGTTTGGCGATGTTGGCATCGACGATCTCTTTGAGATGCTGTTTGGACAACACGGCGGCCGGCGGCAAGGAAAACGGAGTGTTGTCATCAAAGGCGAGGATCTTGCAACCGAGACAACCCTCTCGCTTGAAGAAGCGTATCACGGCACGACGCGTCTCATCCAACTCACTGGTCAAACGATCAAGGTGACGATCAAACCTGGCGTCGCGGACCAGCAAATGCTACGAATTGCAGGCAAAGGGGGACGCGGATTAGGTGGTGGACCAAACGGCGACCTTTATCTCACCATCAAGATTGCGCCGCATTCAGAATTTCACCGGGACGGAAACGATCTCCATTGTGATCTCTCCGTTGACTTGTATACAGCCGTCCTTGGGGGAAAGACTCAGGTCAAGACACTGAAAGGCAAGGTCAAAGTCGATATTCCAAAGGGAACGCAAAACGGCAAAGAGCTCAGACTTCGGGGGCTTGGAATGCCAGTCTATGGAAAGAAGAATGAGTTTGGAAATCTGCTGGTGAAAGTGAACGTCGTCCTGCCGGAGAAGCTCAGCGATGAGGAAATGAAGTTATTCGGGAAATTGGTGGCGTTACGGAAATAGCTTGCTGAGCTCATGTACGAACGCTTCACGCGTAACGGAAGAAAAGCGTCAGGCTGGCAAGGACATGGCCGGGATATTAAGGAGTGAACGCCTAACAAACATCCGCACTCGAGTGACCGACTCATTCCCTCCTCAGGAAGGATTAACTATCCTTTCATCCCTTTGGGCGATTTCTTTGTCGCAAGCTATCCGCTAACTTCCAAGAGTCAGAAATCTCCGCAGTTCGCGGGTATTTGCAGCCAGCAAACATGGGAGAACATCGGGCTTTGGATAGTCCATTCCCCAAAAAGAAAGAGGCACACCATGCTCTACGCTATCGCTGTTATTCTGGTGGTTTTATGGCTCACCGGGATAGTCACTTCTTATACAATGGGCGGTTTCATTCACCTACTCTTCGTTATCGCCATTGTGGTTGTCTTGCTTAGAGTGATTCGAGGACAAAATGTCTTCGGGACCAGGAATTGAGTCTCCAGTGATGCTAAATCTCAATCGAACGGATGCAATTCCCCTCAACGTGCAAGAGGAAATTCCCTGAAAAGCACGGGTGAATTTCTCTCCTGGGTGGGCGTCGCGCTCATAACGCTTATCCCCATAATCAATCCTGTTAGCACGGCCGTGCTTCTTCTTGGCATCAGTTCGCATCTCACCACCGAAGAACGGAACCGTCAGATCACCCGGGCATGCATCTACATGACCGCCATCCTGGTCACATTCCTTCTGTTGGGGCATCTCGTTATGGTTGCGTTCGGAATCTCAATCCCCGGCATTCGCATTGCCGGTGGATTGGTCATTGGTTTTCTCGGATTCCGGATGTTGTTTCCTGACGAGGGTCAGATCACTGGAGAAGGGAGACAGGAAGCGCTGCAAAAGTCGGACATCTCGTTTAGTCCCCTCGCCATGCCGAGCTTGAGCGGTCCAGGTGCCATAGCGGCCGTCATTACGATGTCATCATCCATAAACGGAAGGCACGGCGTCGACAAGCTTTTTGCCTACACCGGAGTAGTGCTGGCGATCCTTATCACAGCGATACTGTCATGGCTTGTTCTCCGGGGAGCAGGAGCTTTGCGTCGTTTTCTTGGAGTGAACGGAGTCAACAGCCTTTCGCGAATCATGGGATTTCTTCTCATCTGTATAGGCGCTCAGTTTGCGATCAATGGCGTCAGGGATCTGGCGCTCGATGTGGACTTCTGGCAACGATAGATGGATCATTCGTTCATTCAAGGTAGATGGAGAAATGCACAATAGAGTCGAAGGAATCGTACAACAATGGAAAGAAGGAAGGTACACACATGAAACATTTTTGTTATGCAGTTATTACACTGTGTTTGTTCTTCGCTGTTCAGGGTTCCGTCGCCCAGGAAAGCGGTTTTGGACTTGGCGTCATCCTCGGTGAGCCCACTGGAATCAGTGCGAAGCTATGGACCTCGTCAGTGAATGCGTTCGATTTTGGTCTCGGTTGGTCGGTCGGAGGAGATCGGATCGGGAAATACAAAGGGAACTATGATGGAGGAAGCCGTATTCATTTTCACATGGACTACCTGTGGCATTCCTTTGAAGCGATCCACTCGTCTGAACGATTTCCATTGTACTATGGGGTTGGTGGCCGCTTTAACAGTGGTGCCGGTTATGACGGCTCAGTGGCAGTTCGAGGTGTGTTCGGTATTGCATGGCTGCCACACAATACGCCAATCGATGTATTTCTTGAACTCGTTCCATCCCTCCAGCTTACATCATCAACAGGCTTTGGCTTGGATGCGGGCATCGGGGCAAGGTATTTCTTTTGATGTTTTATGTTACTCAGCGTCCATCCGCTTGCACAGAATCAATGCGCTTCGGATAGACGGTATGAGTGTCTGATCCATGCAGCACAATTGTACATTTCGCGCGAGGTGACATATGACCGAAACTGAAGAAGACCCTTCGACACACTCCACTCCTGAGATACGAATCGTGGGTCTCAATACAGATAAGACACGGAGAACACTTGGATCATATACAGTGTACCAGGTGTATTTCGAGCTCTCAGGAGCTCCTCCAATGGCCTGGAGAGATATCTTTGGACGGGAATGGAAGGATGTGAACCCGAAGCAGGAGGCAGGCATAGATGGAAAGTTTCTCGTGATGCATTGTCCGCTTCAAGAGGTCGCTACAACCCATTTGCCTGCTCTAAAGAAGGCAGTTCACGCAACGAATGTTGCCTACAAACAATATGCCCGGGAGCAAGTAACCGAAGAAGAGCGTAAAGCCGATGTGTGGAAGGAAGAACGGAAAACCGTTGAGGATATGGCAAAGTCATTGAAGTTTGAATAGCCTGATGGAATAACCGGCATCGTCTTCAGCTCAGGGAGGATTAACCACCCTTTCATCCCTTTGGGCGATTTCTTTGAGGCAAATTCTCCACTACCTTTTCAATGGTCAGAAACCTCGGTGGTCCGCGGTTCCGACGAACATAGCCAGCGGAGATGAGGGGAGAAGTAGAACGATCGTCCAAGGAAGGTACCCCAATGGGCTTGATACTCCTACCAGACTCACTCCACACGTGGGAGTTGTCATACCTACGAAAGACAAATATTGTGGAAAGCCAGCAATCAGATCTGTTCTTTGGCTGGCCTAAGGTAGCGATGGTGGAGTTGGCAAGAATGAGGATCGCTACCTTGGGTTTGACCATTGCCTACAAGATTTGCTCTCAAACAGGAGGCTGGGCAAATGTTCGGGCATGATGGAGAACTTGGCGCACTAGCAATGAGCAGTTGGTTGATTGCCCTACGGCGTACAGTTCACCATGATCGGGAAGAGGAATCGGAAACGCATATGCATATGCCTGCAAGAATTGTTTTTGGATTACTGGTGATGATATCTGGTTTGGTCAACCCGGGAAACGCGGGAGGGAAACACACCCTTGCCGCCGTGGAAGATTTCCGCCCCGGTGATACGCTTCGCTACACGACTGATGGATCTACTCCTGATAGGACCAGCAGGTTTGTGCTTCTTGGAGCAAACGAAATCCATGTCACCCGAACAACGACCTTCAAGGCCAGGCTGTACAGACCCGGATTTTTGCCGAGTGAAGTGCAGTCACATACAGTATATGTGCGCGACTCTGCGGGGACCGCACAAGCGGTGTTGAGGAAGTAGGGATATCGCCCCATGATGATGATCAGATCCATGTGTAATGGCTGTTTGTTGGCGTTCGTGCTGGCGGTGGGGCTTTTCGGTTCCCCGGGATGCAGCAAGGAAGGCGATATTCTTACCCCCACGGAACCGGCACCGGCAACAAATCTTAGGGCAGCCTCAGGTGATGCAAGGGTTTTTTTAACGTGGACCGCGTCGCCCGATTCCGGGTTGAGCGATTTCGTTGGTTACCGGATCGTAACGAAGACCGCCTTGAGTGTAGGGGTCGATAGCACGAATACTGCATCAACAGCAAGTTCGTATGTCGTCGCAGGTCTTGTCAATGGCATGATTTATACATTCACAGTGCAATCGGTGAAAACCAACGGCTCGGTGAGTCAGAAAGTGACCATCCAGTGGGGACCGACGGCACGCTACGGGTTCCAGCGCTTGTATGAGCACGAATCGACTGAACCATCAGATCTACAGTTTTTGAGCGGACAACGACTTAATTTCACGATAGCCAACAAGATCATCCGAGTTTTTCAGCAGAGATGGCGCCATACTCTCTTTGTGGAAACAACCGCTTCAAGTCTTGATGACTTTGTGGTTGTGCCTGATATCTCGGCGTTTCGTTCAACGCCCGGACTGCCAATTGTGCCAGGCAAGGTTTATTTTGCGATTGGGCGCGATGGCAAGTATACAAAGTTCAGAGTAGAGCCTCCCGGAGTCCAGATAAACCCGGCCAGCAAAAAATGTTATGTAAATATCAGTATTGCTTACAATTCTGGCACCGACCATTAGGCGAAACCATCCACCTTGACTCGTAAGCACTGAACGACTAGTTCTTACACTTCCTCTGCTTTACATGTTTCCTCTTGAAGGAGAAAAAAGAAGAAGTGTGAAAAGGACGAAGTGGCAACTTTTCGCCCGTTATTACGAAATGATCGGGAGACGAAGAACTCGTCGGACACAATATTGCGGTTAAAGCATTCCTGTCAGTGTGAGTGATTGTTCTGCTATCTGTACTCGTGTTCTTTTTCCATCCGAGCTTTGCCTGGGCTGAGATTTCTTTTGAGAGCATTCCAGCCGTATCGGGGGAAAATATGATGGCTGACGCCTGACGGTTCGCGCTTGAACACAGGTAACCCCGCAACGGTTGCGGAGAAAAAAAGTACCAAACATGTAACAAACAGGAGGTTAAGATGCCTTTACTTCAAGTAATAATCATTCTCATTGTTGTTGGCGTTCTCTTGTGGCTCGTGAATAGCTACATACCTATGCAGGCTACGATCAAGAAAATCCTGAACGCAGTTGTAGTGATTGCGATTGTGTTGTGGCTGTTGCATGTTTTTGGATTGTTTACTTCTCTCGGCGACATTCACGTGGGCACTTGATGTCTGCATGTTCGCTGGCAGGGATACAAGTGTTGAGTAGGGGCCGATAGGGCAAAATCTATCTCATCGAGCGGTTTCTTTCCATCAAGAAGGATTAGCTACTCTTTCATCCCTTTGGGCGATATCTTTGTGGCTTGTGATCCTTACCTTACTTTAGGCTAACACCACAGATGCCCCACGGTGCTCTGCTTCTCAGCTGCACCAAACACACTGCAATCCAACAATCGAATAACTTAGGAGGTCGTATGAAGATGAAGCCTTTGGCGGATCGGGTCGTCATTAAGCCGTCACCTGCTGACGAGAAATCAAAGGGCGGGATCATTCTCCCCGACACGGCAAAAGAGAAACCTGTCATCGGAGAGGTCGTTGCTGTTGGCCCCGGTAAAGTCACGGATGATGGCAAGAAGATTGCACCGGAAGTAAAGGTCGGTGACAAGGTCCTGTACGGGAAGTACTCAGGAACAGAGGTCACGATTGATGGAGATGAGTATCTCATCATGCGTGAAGCAGATGTTTTCGCAATCGTGTAACCCACGCAGACCAATACAATCGAACTTAAAACCTAAAGGAGATGTAAGCACATGGCAACGAAAATGATTCACTATAACACTGAGGCGAGGTCAGCCCTGAAAAGGGGAGTTGATCAGCTTGCCAACGCTGTAAAGGTAACGCTGGGTCCCAAGGGACGGAATGTCGTCATCGATAAGAAATTCGGCGCCCCGACCGTGACGAAAGATGGTGTCACTGTCGCAAAGGAAATTGAGCTTGAAAACCCGATCGAAAATATGGGGGCACAGATGGTCCGCGAAGTGGCGTCCAAGACCTCGGACGTTGCAGGCGACGGCACAACAACAGCGACTGTTCTGGCTCAGGCAATCGTCCGTGAAGGGATGAAGAACGTTGCCGCGGGTGCCAACCCGATGGACCTGAAACGCGGTGTTGATCTTGCAGTTGCCCGGGTCGTCGAAGGCCTGAAGGAAATCAGCAAGCCGGTGGACAAGACCAGCAAGAAGGAGATCGCCCAGGTCGGGGCAATCTCGGCGAACAATGACAAGATTATCGGGGACCTGATTGCCGACGCGATGATGAAGGTCGGTACGGACGGAGTGATCACGGTGGAAGAGGCGAAGGGCACCGAAACGACAATCGAGGTTGTCGAGGGTATGCAGTTCGATCGCGGCTACCTCTCGCCGTATTTCGTCACCGACGCAGAAGCGATGGAGACTGTTCTTGAGAACCCCGTGATCCTGATCCACGACAAGAAGATCTCGTCGATGAAGGACCTGCTCCCAATTCTTGAGAAGGTTGCCCAGACCAGCAGCCCGATACTCGTCATTGCCGAGGATCTCGAAGGTGAAGCGCTTGCAACGCTGGTAGTGAACAAATTGCGCGGTACGCTGCGAGTTTGTGCGGTGAAGGCACCCGGCTTCGGGGATCGTCGCAAGGCGATGCTCGAAGATGTTGCAACCCTCACGGCAGGTACTGTCATCTCGGAAGAACAGGGATACAAGCTTGAGAATGCAACACTCGCATACCTGGGCAAAGCAAAAAAGGTAACGATCGATAAAGACAATACAACAATCGTCGAAGGTGCAGGGAAGAAGGAAGACATCAAGAAACGCATCAACGAGATCAAAGCACAGATCGAGAAGACGACGTCCGACTATGACAAAGAGAAGCTTCAGGAGCGTCTTGCGAAGCTTTCCGGCGGGGTTGCGGTGTTGAAGATCGGTGCTGCGACCGAAGTTGAGATGAAGGAAAAGAAAGCGCGTGTGGAAGACGCCCTTCATGCAACCCGTGCGGCAGTCGAAGAGGGTATCGTACCGGGTGGTGGCGTTGCATACCTGCGAGCCATGGCAAAGCTTGATGGTCTCAAGCCGCAGAACGAGGATCAACAGACCGGCATTGAGATTATCCGGCGTGCACTCGAGGAGCCAATCCGTCAGATTGTTGCCAACACCGGCGTCGAGCCTTCAGTGGTTGTGAACAAGGTGAAGGAAGGGAAGGATGACTTTGGCTTCAATGCACTCACCGAGACGTTTGAGAACTTGATCAAGGCCGGCGTTATCGACCCGACAAAGGTTGCCCGAACTGCTCTTGAGAATGCGTCATCGGTTGCCGGACTGTTGCTCACCACGGAGGCAACTATCGTGGAGAAACCTGAGGAGAAGAAACAAATGCCGGCAATGCCCCCCGGCGGCGGCATGGAAGGGATGTACTAATCGGTTCTGTGGTCCGTTTCAAGCGCAGCCCTCGTCGATTTGGCGGGGGCTCTGTTTTTTTCTGAGTGTGGCTCAATTCCTATCGGTAGGCAGCAGCAACAGAACGGTTGGGTATCCAAAACTGCAACATGCACAGAAGACATTCATTATGAAAACCATTCACCATCAAACCAGGCACCCAAGAGGAAGCTCGCCGCTTCGAGAAACAGATAAAGGACTGAACGATCTACTGAGCCAGCCTCGGTCAATGGTGCAAACCTCGGAAAACACGTCGATTGCTCAACGGATCTCAACAAGACCAAACACGCAAGACGGCGCATCGGGCAGCCAGAGTCAACTGAGTCAATCACTACTCGAGCTAAGAGGATTCATGAAAGAAGCCACTCGTGACGATGCCGTTCTGATTGCCAGCATCCTCAATGTCAACAAAGAGGCGGTATGGGAGATTATCAAGGGAATGAGATACTCTGCGCATTCCGAGTTGGCCATGGCTGTACACAAGGCGTTCTCTCTGTAGCACAATCGTCACTTCAATCAATACAGGCGTCTCAAAACCAGACTGTCGTGGCCGCCCTTCGCTTGAGTCACTAAGTAACTCCGTCTCCTATCGTCGCGTCACCCACGCGTTGACCACATCGTTCACTTGGACGTAGAACCGCCCCGGCCAGTTTCCATCGAAACTCATCGAACCTGGATCCCCGGCGGTCGGGTCGTTACCCATGGTTATCGGTGGCTCGCCGGGACACGCGTATGTGAATTCTTCACCAAAAGCCGTGTGGTAAAAGGACAAATTCACATGGTTCAAAGTGTCGACACTTCCCGTCGCAGATCTGATATTCATTGGCCCCACTCCACCCGATACCCATGTTAGGCTACACTGGCCAACCATTGCCGAAGTGGGTGTAACCCCTGAATTGTGGTTTACAATGTTGTCGACGGTGACAAGTCTCCGGTTTACTGTCACGTCCATGCTGCAGGTGTCGTCCAGAGTGAATGGAAGTGTTGCAACCATGTATTGGGGATCGTGGAAGTACAGGTCAACATGGAAGGAAGCACTACTATCTGTAATAGTGACATATGAAAAGAATGTAGTTCGATTCGTCGGGATGATCGTTCCGTGATATGTAAATCGCCTGTTTACCGTAGCTCTTACTTGCACAGGGTTGCCCGCCGGAACGGACGTTGGGGCTCTGTAGAGTGCCGCCAAATCACCCCAAGAAGACTGAGAATTTCTTGAAATGGTCCCGGCACTGGCAGACCAGGCAACCTGGTCGTTTGTGACTCTGTAGATTGGCTGTGGTTGGGGAGCTTCTTCCGGAACATATTCGAGAAGTTCAAGCCCCAGTGTCTGGTTCACCCACAAGGTTGCCTGCCGCGGAATGATCCTCACACGCTCGAAGTCCACCCAATCGCTGAAATGGCTTATGGGGGCTGAGACGGTGTGCGTGATGCTGTCAACCGAGTAATCGGGCATTGCATACCAGACGTTGTCAGTATCCTGGAACGCGACGCCAAGCAATTCGGGCACCTGCACACTGTCGGTCGGATAGCTGAACTGCAGAGTGACCGGGCTGGAGAAGTGCATTCCGCTCGGACCAAGCCGGTATGCTGTTCCGAGTCCGCCGGGAGCGTTGTTCGTGATTGCCTGTACGGAGATCGTCGTGTCGGCGGCCAGAACTCCGGCGGGAATGGTGACACTCACCGTTCCATCGGATGAGGTGATCGTTCCACCCGCTGCACCTATCGTCGCGGTTGTGGGTGATCCCAGCGGGATTCCGATCGGTGTCGGTTCCGGTGTGCCGCCTGTGTTGGACGGGGGAGTCGTGGAAACCGGGTTGTTGTCCTCCTTCTTGCAGGTCAAGAAGAAGATGACCAAAAGAAGTGAGAGCGCAAATGTTTTTTTCATGACTCTTCCTGTTATCAAGAAATCGTTATTGCAAGCTGAACCGGAATCAAACCAGCTGATCTATCTGCTTTGTGGTATCACCGAAAATAGTCCGCCAAACGCGGTTCGATGACTTATTTGACCAGCAGCATCCTCTTCGTCTCGACAAAACTGCCAGCCGTGATTCTATAGAAATATGTCCCCGAAGCAAGGTACCTTGCATCAAATGGCAATGTGTAGGAGCCGGCCTGCATTCGCTTGTTCGCCAATGTTGCCACTCTCTCTCCGAGGAGGTTGAAAACGCCGAGATTGACATCGCTCTCCTGAGGTAGCGAGAATGTGATCGTTGTGGTCGGGTTGAAGGGGTTGGGATAGTTTTGGCCGAGGGTGAAATTGGACGGGTGCAGCCCGTGATCATCAACCCCATTGATACCGCTGAGAGAGAGATCGTCGAGAAGCATCACTGAGCCGACATGAGGTGGAGCGCTCGTGCTGTCTCCATAAATGGTTGCAGCGATCGAACATGTATCGGGGGCGCCCGTTGAGTCATAGCTTATCGGAACGGTGAACGCAGAATACGATGCCGCCGGACCAAGAAGAACTCCCCCGCCCCCAATTGTGTTCCCGTTACGCAACATTCCGACGAGCACGGCCATGACGTCCCCTGCAGTTGCGGCAAACCGATAAAACCCGGTAAGGAAAGCGTGTCGCTGAGCGTCGGGGAAGCCTCTCCCCGTTGGACCGGAGATCAGCACTGGACCAAAGGGAGTTCCTGCGACTGAAACCACCGCTCCTTGCGCAGCCGAGGATCCGCTGTGACTTGTTGAGGACTGTGTAATAGTAATGAGAACAGGAGGGAAGTTGTTTGTGTACCAACCGTCCGGGTTCCCGTTTGTCCATTGTTCAAATCCCGGATTGGGGATTTGCGCCATCACAATCAATGGTGCCGCAATCAGTGCTGTTACCATTGCGAGGTAGATTTTCCCTGGGTGAAGCATGCATTCTCCTTTCACGTGGGTTGGTCATTTGTTCCCGTGGCGCTTCAATCCGATCCTATCACTACCCATGACGATGTCCACAGATGATCAGTGCGACCGACGAATGGGCAGAGAACACTGGCAAAAGATTTCCTCTCAACTGCGGCGAGAACGCTCCACCACAACCTCACCTTCGCGTTATCCATGCATAAACATTGGGATTCACTTGCCAATAAAAATGTGAAGATCCGCTGTTCAAAGGAAAATTCATGATGCCAGGCTCTCCGGGTATCGGGTCCCCGCCAAAGTTCACTGGTGGCTGTCCCGAACACGCAAATTGCCATTGCTCACTGAATGCCGTGTGGTAGAAAGTCAGCACAACGTTCTGCGACGTGTCGACGCTTCCTACCCCCGATCTGATATTAGTCGGCCCCGGTTCCCCGGGGAGCCAGGATAAGGTGCAGTCGCCCGACGTTCTCGATGGCGGGTTCACCCCAGGTTGGTGATTGGTGAAGTTAGAGACAGAGACGGTCCTTCTGTTAACGATGACATCCACACCGCAGGTATCGCTCAAAGTGAATTGTTGGAACGACACATAGTATTGTGGGTTGTTATAGTAGATGTCAACGTGGAACGATGCAGTGCTGTCCGTGATCGTAATGTATGAAAAGAAGACAGTGCGATTTGTTGGGACGATTGTTCCGTGATAGGTATATCGTCTATTCACCGTCGCGCTCACTCGCACCGGATTCCCAGCCGGGACGGAGGCTGGGGCTCTGTATGTGGCATAGATGAAGCGGGAATTGGGATTGGGCGTTCTCGTAACTGTTCCTGCACTTGCTGTCCACGCCACCTGATCGTCCGTTACTCTGTAGATTGGCTGAGGTTGGTTCTCCGATGCAGCGGGAACCGTTTCAAGCAGCGTCAACGTCAGTGTCTGGTTCACCCACAAGGTTGCTTGTGCCGGACTGATATGCACACGCTCAAAGTCTGTCCAATCGCTGAAGTGGTTGACGGAAGCCGAGACAGTATGAGCAACACTGTCGACGGTGTAGTCGGGGACGGAATACCAGATATTGTCGGTATCCTGATATGCGACACCCACCAACTCGGGCACCTGCACCGTGTCGTTGTCGAAATTGAACTGAAGCGTTACGGGACCCGAGAAATGGACACCGCTGGGGCCAAGTCGATAAGCCGTCCCGAGTCCTCCCGGAGCGTTGTTGACAATCGGCTGCACAGATATGGTTGTGTCTGCGCTGAGGATGCCTGCAGGAATGTTCACGCTCAACTTCCCGTCCGATGACTGAACTGATCCACCCGAAGGACCTATTGTCGCGGTTGTGGCTGTTCCAACAGGAGTACCTACGGGCGTCGGATCGGGTGTTCCGCCTGAAGGAGTGGGCGTTGTGGAAACCGGCCCATTGTCATCCTTCTTGCACGTCAGAAATAGTACGAGAACCAAAAGACACATTAACAGCACCATCCTCTTCATATTCTATCTCCACTAACGGCGATGAAGTTCGTGAATTTCGAGATTCTGTCCCAATACTCCTGGCGACTGAATGTCACTGCCCGGCAATGTACCCAGACGAATCTCTGGGCGGTATTACCGAAAGCAGTCTATGTACGGAGACCGCATGCCAGGTGCATTTAACTATCGCGGCCCATTCGGATCCGGTGGAAACGTCGGTTGCAAATCGCCCCATGTCATTGTCGCGTGGTCTGTTCCGCTGCTCCATGGGAGGGTGTTACCAGGAATAACATAGGAGCTATTCATCCGTGGGGAAAGCGTGCCGAGGTTTCCCTGGATTGCGAAAGTGTTTTGCACACCATTGTTCGTATACGTTCCGCGGAATGAAAGAACGATGGTTGAGTTCGCCCCCGATGAATCAATCACACCGACAAACACATAATACGCCGGCTCATTCCCGGTTTGCAGAACAGGTGCAAATCCGTTGCCTGACCAGCTATCAACCAGGTTACCGTTCTGGTCTCTGTACTCTCCACTCGATTCAAACGTGCAGGTCGAACTCGTACACAAATGTGCGAGTCTGGGTTCGAAGAAGTATGTTTGATGGTGAGGCAGGAGCCTCCACGTGTGTACATCGGCCCAGAACGTGAGATCAAACAGAACATGGTGCTGCAATGATCCTCGGCTTGTGAACGTGTAATCGAACTGGCCGTGCCATTGGGTCAGCTGTGTGACATTGCTTTTTATGCCCCTCACCTTGACAGTCAGGTTGCCGCCGTTTTCCGGCGCCGTGCATCGTATTTTCGTCGCTGCCCAATTGATGATACCCAGGCTTGTCGATCCCACTGTGACCGTTCCCTGGTCGCTGCCGAACAATCCATCGATGTCCATGGTTGTTCCCGGAGAGGCAATGGGAGTTACTTGCAGGATGCTCGGGGCGAGTTTGAGTGAAGTCCCCGAGTTTGCCATGAACGCTGGAGTGCACTGGAAGTGAGAAATCCCATAATGTGGAGAGTTCGAAATGTCGCGGTTCTGCAGGTGCATGTCCTCCGTGACAAGGGAATAGTAAAAAGGCCGTTGAGCAGGATCTTCCGGCTCAAACTGGTTTGTGCCGAGAAGTCTGTCGAAGAAGTATTGGGCAACGTCGAACATGTAGAACTCGTTGATCGGTTTGTCCCATCCTCCGTACACCGTTGCCTTCTTGGCCTGGCACGCGCCCTTGAATCCGGCTTCGTCGGAGTTGCATGCGTTGAAGAGCACGAGACTGGTGGGCGCAAAGCTCATGTAGCGCTGAACGAACTTCGATGTGATGCCGTAGTGCCTGCTATGCTCCACATCGCAGCACATCTTGATGACGTACCCACTGTCAAGGTCAAGCTTGTACCGTGTATCGTTCTCACTCGTAACCTCGTCGGTCGTCCAGATGCCGTAGACGGTTCCGTTTGCACCTGCGAACCCCCCATGTGAGCTCATGTAGAACACACCATCACCCTGGACTTGTTTCAAGCCGTCCACACTTGCGTCAGGGGTTCCAAGAGGCTCTGTGTAACCGATGCCGTTGAACCATGATCTCAAAGACTGGACGGTGTTGGAGGCAGCTGGTTCAAACGGAGATCCGAGAGCGTTGAGCAATCGGACTCTGGTGTTTGATGGAAGGTTGTTGGTGCCCTTCCCCCGAATTATCTTGGCGAGTGGAGACTGATGCGGGGCAGTGCTATCGCCGGGAAGAAGGTTGTTGATGTAGATGAATACCTTCCCGTCGGAGAATTCTCCCCACACTGAGCCGGGCTGAACGATCCCGGCGTTCTGTATATCGTGCCTTGAATGCAGGTACTGGAGAACCGATTGGTTGTCTGTTTCCGGGTCGATGTGCGGGAGCGTCGACGCAAATGCGAGCACAGAGTCAAGGATTGCGTTCTTCAGAGTGTCCGGGACCGTGGCGCCTCCGGTTCCACCTCCGCCTGGCCCAACGGGATTTGCCGAGTCTTTCTTGCATGAAGGAACGCTGGCCATCAGGCAAAGCACTAACACACCGCGCGACACAGTTTTTGCTATCATCCCACTCCTCATTTGTTGTTGATGCCGGATAACAGGTTTCTCTTATTTCGCGAACGCCAGCTTCTTGGTGATCCTCTCATTGCCGGTTTGAAGCGAATAGAAATACACTCCGCTCGCGAGTCCCACTGCATTGAAGTTGACTTCGTAGGATCCGGCCTGCTGAGGTTCATTCACAAGCTGCGCGATCTGTTGCCCGATAACGTTATATACCGCGAGCCTGACGAATGAGCTGTGCGGCAGGCTGTAGCGGATGATCGTCGACGGGTTGAATGGGTTGGGATAGTTTTGAAAGAGCGTTGCCGAGGAAGGTATCGTTCTCTGGTCTTGCCCGCCCACCGACGTCGGGACATCAGTTGTGACGATGAAATGATCGATCCAGACGTTGTCAGAACTTGATCCGTTCGGTCCGCCATCAACGATGTAGTAATTGACGGCAAAGAAGATATCCGAACCGGCAAACTGAGACAGATCGAATCCATACAAATGCCAGCTGCTGACCGGACCCGCCACCACGAAGTATCCGATCTGATGGGTGAAGCTGCTCAGGCTGCTGTCCGCGGTGGAGATAAACACGCGAAGGGAATCCGGGTACTGGCCGCCAATGGCTCCCGCATAGAAATAGAGGCTGTCTCCAGCGTGAATACTCCTCACCTTCGGCCCGATGAGCCATTCATCGATCAATCCGTTTCCATTTGCGCCATTGTAAGAACCATGCCAGAAGCTGACTCCGGCCTGCGGCCTTACAGTATCCCCGCTGGAGAAGGCAACGAGTTGTGTGTACGAAATGGGAGTGCCGCCGCCATCGTTGTCGACCACGCGCCAACCCGGCGGGACCGTTGTCGTCAGGAATCTCTCCTCAAATTTGATGGTGCTGCCCCCCGTACTGCCCGTTGTCCATCCCATGTCTCTGAACATTCCCAATGCGACAGGTCCCGGATCATGAATTGCCTCGGCCATTTCAAGTGCGGGGGTCATGAGGGAATTTGGATTGCCTGCCGGGTATGTTGATTCATCAAGATGGGAGTAGCTTGATCCCTGTTGCCACGATGATGGAGCGTACAACGGGGGAGGAGTACCTCCATTTGCAGCGACAGCCTCCGGTCCGGTGAAGAACACCGAATTGCTCTGCAGCTGGGCCGCCAGCGCAGCAGAAGGATTGGGGAACAAGGAAGTATTAAGAAGCGACTGGCCCGTTCCGTTTTCCGCATACCGGTCATAGATGAATGGAAAGGCTGTGCCCTCACCCCAGGATCCTTGTCCGCTCGACACCGTCATCGAGCCGATGAACGTCAAACCATGTCCGAGTTCATGCAGAACGACCGAGACAAGATCATATTCGCCGGGGGGTGTATTCCCGTCCGTTCCGAAATACCAATTGGGTACAGCGCTGCTGAAGTTTGCGACGATATCCGGGTCGGTCGTCGGGTTGAGATCGGTGCCGGCGAGTTTTTCGGCAAGGGCTACATTGTACCACGTCCCGGCCTGCGGAGCATTTGGGAAGTCGCGGTATATTGACGAGGCACCCGCACTTCCAAGGACGCCAGGGTCAAGAGCTGTCCAGTTGGCGGTCACGTGGATGGGAACCGATGAGACAAGCAATGAGGACCAGATGTCGACCGCGTGTTGGAATGCTGTCTGCGCCTGTGGGGTAAAGCCATTATATGTGACCACAAAAGTTGCAGTGGCGGGATGGCCTGGCATTGGCGGTGGAGGAACCCGTGTGTAAGCATTCCTGTCAATCGCCCGCAACACAACCATATGCTGTGGCGAGACACTCAATGACGGCACCTGTGAACGGGACCCTCGAGCAACGTGGACTTCCTGAGCGGATCCGGTCACCACAAATAAAACCGCCAGGACGGCACAACGGAACAGTTTCATAAATCCGACCTTTTGAATTGTTGTGGATTGGAGTTGATTGCAGCCCGCGAGGTAATGACGGTTCCCTGCGTTGAAAAGTACTGCTCCAAATGTAGCGAGAAGCAATGCCCTCCGGTATTACCGAAAACTGTGTAGGGGTAGATGTGTGACTTACAGCAGATGTTCCTTGAGTGCTTTGGCGACAGCTCCGCTGCGGGATTGCACCTGGAGCTTGCCGTAGGTATTGCGGAGATGCATGTTCACAGTGTGAATGCTGACCGAGAGTCTGTCAGCTATCTGCTTCAGAGGAATGTCTTCAACAAGGAGCGAGAGGATTTCTTTTTCACGGCGGGTGAGGCCGTACTCCTCTTTCGGGATCGAGGTGGCGGCGAACAGTTCCAGCACTTTTCGCGCAATGTGAGGATTGATCGGGGCACCACCCACGAGAATGGACCTGAGCGAGTCCACAATTGCCTCCATCGAGGAGCTTTTGTGCAGGTAGCCAACTGCTCCTGCGGCAATCGCGTGAACAACATTCTCGCTGTCGTCAAAAACGGTCAGAACAACGACCTCGGTCGTTGGAGCAACCGCCTTTATATGCCTGATTCCATCGATCCCGTTCATGCCCGGCAATCCGATATCCATGAGTACAAGGTCGGGTGGGGAGGATTCGCGGATCAATTCCAGCATCGGTTCGCACGTGCGGAAGTCATTGTCGCACACGAACACGTCACTGGAATTCAGTATTCTTCTCAACTGCTTGCGGAATTGCTCGTTATCTTCGACAATCCAGACGAAACGTCGTGAACCGTCAACTTCTTGCGGGGTCATGGCTCCTGGCTAAGTAATGATATGTCAACATACACACAGTTGATGAATTGCGGTATTACCTATTTATGCTATTTTTGTCTCGAGGTGGATTTTGGTTCCTGCACCGGGTGTGCTTTGAATGTGCAATGCCGCTCCCATCTGCTCGGCCCTGGCGTTCATGTTGTCGAGGCCGTTGCCCGGAACTGACCTGGTAACATCGAAACCTCTGCCATCATCCTGAACGTAGAATTCAAACATTTTTCCCCGTGCCTCGATGCGGATTTCAACGTTCCTCGCCCGGGAATGCTTCACAATATTGTGGAGCGCCTCTTTATAAATGAGGAACACGTTCCGCTTCAATGTAAGATCGATTTTTGCGGAAAGTTCCTGAGAAGCCTTGAAGGAATAGGACAGTTCCCGAAGCAGCCGTGCAGCGTCATCCCTCATGCGGGATACCAGTAACTCCAGCGAGTCATTCCTCGGATTGAGCATCCACACGATGTCCCTCATGTGGTCCTGTGTTTCTATGGCGATAGACCTGATGTCTTCAACATATTCGTGCAGTGCCGGTGGAATACTCTCGCGGCTGGTCATCTGACTCGCGAGGACGATGGCGCTGAGGTTTGTCCCGATGTCGTCGTGGAGGTCCCGCGCTATGCGCTGGCGCAAGCGCTCAACTTCCAGCATTTTTTTCAGCCTGTACTGATAGGAAAGGTAGAGAGAGAGGATGATCGTGGCCATCAGCGAGATGCGAAACCACCACGTCATCCAGAATGCCGGCGTGATGATCACAGTCATCGTGGCACCGACGTTGTTCCAGACCCCATCATTGTTTGACGCTTTGACGTGAAACCTGTATGTCCCGGGATCGAGGTGTGTGTATGCTGCGTAGCGCCGTGTTCCAGCCTGAATCCATCCTCTGTCAAACCCTTCAAGCTTGTACGCGTACTGGTTTCTTCGAGGCGCCGTGAAATCCAGTGCAACGTATTCGAAGGAGAAGAAATCCTGGTCGTAGCGCAAAGTGATTGGGCCATTACGAGGTGACCATTTCCGGGGCGGGACCGGCTCATCAAGGATCCTGAAAGCGGTTATGACAACAGGCGGAGGCGCATCGTTGAGAGGGATACTATCGGGGTTGAAACCAGCGAACCCCTTTTGGCCGCCGAAGTAGAGCATGCCGTTCCTATGCTTGAAGCTTGATCCCGAGAAGAAGAAGTTGCTGGGAAGACCATCTCGTTGCGTGTACGTCTTGAACGTCTCGGTTCTTGGATCGAAGGAGGATAGGCCCCGCTCGGTGCCGATCCAGAATTCTCCCGCGTGGTCGATCTCCATACTCTTGACGAAGTCGCTGGCGAGACCGTCGAGTTCCGTGAGTTGTCTGACAGGCTTGTATGCTGCATCGAGACGGTAGATTCCTCCTCCCCAGGTACCCAGCCAAAGCGTCCCCGCGGAATCCTCCCGGAACACGCGGATTGAGGGAGAGGCAAGAGCAACGTCAGCGAACGCTCCGGCTCCATACCGGACGGCAATGCCATGGGCCTTGTCATATCTGAAGGAATAGTCTGAGTTCCAGGTGCCGATCCAGAGTTGCTGTGCCCCATCTCTGAACATGCTCCACGCTCCGCCACTGAAGGGCTTGTCTGGAGGTGACCATCGTACAGCTTTTCGAGCAAGGCGGTCGATGGTATATAGACCATATGCATCACACCCGACCCATATCTGGCCGTCATTGTCCTGGAAGATAAGTCGGACAGGGTCATTCACCGGAAGAGCGATGGTCTCGAAGTTCTTGGGCGTCTCGCCCAGCGGAGTGACCGACCCGGTGGTCCCTATCCAGATTTCTCCGTTGCGAAGTCTGCAAATTGAAAAGATCGACTTCCCCGCGAACCTCGCGTATGGAGTCCACGGGCTATTTGGTGAGTTGCCCACGAGGTATAACCCGTTATCGGTGCCGACGAGAAGTTGACCGTTTGGGGCCTCGTTGATCACATATATGTCATGCGCGTTTGTATAAGCCGGGGGAGTGAAGAGCCGAAACTTCTCGCGTACGGGGGAGTACATGTTGATTCCCCCGCGGTATGTCCCGATCCAAAGCATTCCTGTTCTGTCGACGTAAAACGCGTAGACCCGGTTCCCGAGGAACCCTGATGGGTTGCCAGGCTCACTCTGAAAATGCGTGAACGTGTCGAACGAGGGCTCGTATTTCTCAAGGCCGGACATTGTCCCGAACCAGAGGATACCTTCCTGGTCTTCAATTCCATTCCGTACCGATTTGTCAAGCAGCGCCGAGGATCTGCCAGCCTTACCGGTGTAGTGCTTGTACGTTGTTAACGCCGAGTCGAACCTGAACACGCCATTGTCCGTACTCACCCAGAGTTGCTTATGCCTGTCGCGCATCACCTCTGACACAACAGATCCGTTCAAAACGCGTAGGGCCCGCGGAAGCGCGACGGAGTGAAGTCGCTCGTTTTCCATTGCACACCAGTGCAGACCGGCGGTGTCGATGAACCAGATTCGATCCCCGTCTGTTTTCTGTCCCCAGATTGCGTGGGTAAGCAACCGCCCGTCGAGGGCTGCTGGTCTGAATGACCCCTCTGCATACATGAACAATCCATTGTTCGTCCCGATCCATATCGCCGAGTCCGCCCCTTGGTGGAACCCGGTGGCTGAAGTATTGCGCCCGAGTTCCTTGACATGATGAAATGTCTGCTCGGAGATGTCAAAGATGTCTACTCCCGCAGCCGTGCTGACCCAGACCCGGCCTCGATGGTCTGCAAAGAGAGCGCTGATGGAATTCGACACGAGTGTGGTGGAATCATTCGGGTTGTGTTTGTAGACGGTGACCGCATTTCCATCGTAACGATTCAAGCCGTCCTCTGTGCCGAACCACATGAATCCTTCTTCGTCTTGAACAATGGCTGTGACAATGTCTTGAGAAAGACCATCGTCAACGGTAATGTGCTGGAATCTCACCGGCTGGGCGTCGGCCGGAAAAGCGATAAGAAGGAGGATGAGATGGACCGTTGGTCGCTTCAAGCGTGCCACGAGGCTGTGTAACAGGTTTCCGTGTTTGAATGTAGAATTAGGCAGGTACAGATTCAAGTGGGCGTGTGCAGGAGAAGCAATCGAATCGATTGCCAAATCAATACCGACGGGATTGTTATTAGGAAGTTTATTCGTAGATTCATGGCAATCCACGATTGTGCGGCAATAGTCAACAAGGATAACTGTGTATGAATGGTCTCAGACGGGTCATTTGCATTGCTGCTGTGGGGGTAGTTCTCAAGGCAGCGTCATTTGGTCAGGGATTGGATGTATTGCCCGGGGTGGATCGTTGGCCAATTAAAACGAGCATACTCAAGAAATCGAGATCGAAGTTCATTCCTCTCCGTGAATTGCTGACCCTTCCAAATCCCATTGCCAATGAAGGGGACGCGTCGGACACCGGCAGAATCCCGACCAAGGTTGGAACCGGGGGCTTGAAAGAAGGTGATTTCGTCAGCACCACTGGCTGGCTTCAGCTCGTGGCGTTGGAACGGGCAGGTGACACGAAGCGGGATGGCGACTACCACATACAAATTCGTACAGACAGCACCTGGGCAGATACGTGTCTTGTTGTAGAAGTGCCTTATCCAAACTTTATAACCGATCCCTCGTTGAAGAACTCCGCCAGCGACGTCAGAGCGTTTATTCGGGAGAAGTTGTTGAAGAACAAGGAACCGGGGACAAGTGGCAACGTCATGTCGCATCCGGTGTATGTAACACTAAAAGGTCAACTCTTCTTCGATGCTCCTCATCTAGCCGGTTCTCCCCGTGGCAAAAGGGGAATGAGGTCATATACTCCATGGGAGATACATCCCATTGTATCGATGTGGCTTGAGAAGAAGCCGTCCATCCATTGAGAGAGAAGCAAGCGTTCTATTTGGGATGAGAGTGTAGGCTTTCCTGGACAATGAACGCGGGTGTGTAGTCAGTCAGATGAAGAGCCTGAGCGAATTTCCGCCTTTTGCTGTCGGCACGACAATTGTACTTTTCATTGGTGACGGCGAAAGGAGTACAACACATGAAAAGTTCACTCTTTCATCTCGGGTTGGGCACAGCAATGGTTCTTGGGTCGATGCTGTTGACCGGTTGTTACACTCAGCTTGCACTCAACAACGATGAACCGGACGCCACAGTTGATACTCAGGCGGCTGAGATTATTGAGCCTCCCCCAACGGCGGTCATTGTGGAACCAGTTTATGTCCCGATCAGGCCTCCGATATTTCGGCCTCCCATAGCCGCAACCTCCGCCCCCGGAACAGTCTCGGAACCTTCTCCGCAGCCCACGCATCGAGACATCGGAAACGAGCGGACAGGATCATCGCCCCGTCAGGAGAACCCCGGTTCCCCCGCCCGTACCAATGGATCGACACGCGGAGGGAGGTAGTCGGGTCGGAAATACCTGTTAACGCCCAACAGAAATGTCATGTTGTAGCGCTCAGTAGAAATGTCATGGAGAAGCTCGCGATGAAGGGAAGCCGGAGTGAGCGTAGCGAACGGAGGCTTGCCTTCGAGGAGGTCGAGGGTTTGAAGCTGTGATGGGATTGTAGGGTTTCTGGTTTTTGGAAGCAAGAGTTTTGTCCATCCGTCGGATGGCAGTGAGGCCACCCACGAGCTTTCTGCGCCAAGGGTGATGAGGAGGTGGGGGTTGGGGGATCCGTCGAGTGTGGTGAGGCTTGTGGGGCAGGGGTTTGTAGGCAAGTTCATGGTCGTTCCAGAACACGTGGAGGGAGCCATCGAGCCAGAGGCGGATGGTGACTTTGGTGCGGGGAGGCGGGAGAGGCACCTCGGAACGGAGGAGTTGGAGGTATTGAGCATGGACAGTAATGGTCCAATCATAGTTGACGTGTCGGTCTTCTTGGAAGCAGAAGATATTGTCGAGGTCGATGCCATCGGCTGAGCGGTGGAGGTCAGAGAGATTCTCTGGATGAGCAAACCGGAGGTTGTGTTGTTTGGTGTAGTGCTGTTCGAGGAAGCGATTGGCTTGCTCGATGGAGGAGATGTTGTTCTCGCGGAGAGCTTTGAGAAGTCGGTCTTGGAGAGTACGATTGGCGCGTTCCACGCGTCCTTTCGCTTGGGGCGAGTGTGCCTTGATAAGTCGAATGTTGAGAGCTGCCAGGGCACGGCCAAACTGCGTAGGGTGCTCAGGATTGTCATGATCGACGTACACTCCCCCTTTGTCGGTATAGATCTCAGCCGGGATGCCATGGTACCGGATGTAGTCTCGCCAGAAGGCCAAGACATGATCTGTGTCTTCCACCGGAGCAAAGCGTAGCATCAAGCGATTGGATGCATCATCGATGGCAACCAGCAGACAACAGGCAGGACCACGTTCCTCGAACCAATCATGCGGGCTGCCATCAAACTGAATCAGCGAGCCTATGGTGGGTCGTGGTAAGCGTTTTTTGCGATGAGGACGTTTCTTCCGACTTCTCGACCACAAACTCGCAGCAATGAGCCAGCGAGTTGCTGTCTGGCGCGAGACGGTGAGTTCATGGTGGAGTGTTAACTTCTCCACAAACAGTGTCGGACCATAGTCGGAGTATTGTTCACGATACAGTCGCAGGGCTTTGATCCGGAGTGCGTTTGCATAGGCTGTGTTGGACGCTCGACCCCGAGACCGGTGAACGAGTCCTGTTGCCCCCAGTGTGCGATACCGCTGGAGAATGCGGTACAGTTGACGCTCGCTGATGCCTATGGCCTCGGCGGCCTCGATTACAGTCAGGTCTCCTTGTTCGATGCGTGCAATCATCTTCAATCGTTCCATTTCTCGGTAGCTCATGTGCAAGGTTTCTGTCACGGTGGGGAGCCCTTTCATTGTCAAAACTCCCACCATACCTGACATTTCTGTTGGACGCAAACCCTGACATTTCTACTGAGCTATT
>CAVTJO010000016.1:0-269220 GCA_963734955.1 uncultured Bacteroidota bacterium | reverse complement strand
ATGGCCAGCTCTACATGGGTGGCTCCTTCACCTATGATCCGGTGGACAAGTCCACGGGCCGTTGAGCGCGATCGACGCGTCCACCGGCGCGATACGATGGCAGTACGAGTCCCGGCGCCCGCTGGTCGCGAGTGTGGCGGCAACCTCGTCGGGTCTGGTCTTCACCGGTGAGCTGACCGGCGATTTCGTGGCTCTCAACGCGAGCGACGGTCAGGTGCTCTACCGGTTCAACGTCGGCGGGCCGATCGCGAGCGGCGTTGTCACCTACGCCGTCAGAGGCAGGCAATACGTAGCGGTAACCTCGGGGATGGTGGCGGGGTTCTGGAAGGTAGCGCCCGCTGCGTCGATCGTGGTGGTGTTCGGGTTGCCGTAACGCTCCCCACCGTAGAGTCGGTAAAGGCAACCGGCGCGCGCCTGAAATAAGCGCGTCAGGACTGCCGTGGCCGCCGGGATCGGCCCGGCGCAGGCCCCGATCCAATTGCTCGAGTCACTCGCGGGCGCGACACACTCCCACCGCCATGCGGAATGGAGTCTCTCTCCGCGCCCGTAGCGCGCTTTGCTTCCCTGCGGTTGCTGTCTCACTTGCGCTGCTGGGCGGTTGCGCGCTTCAGCGTTACGAGCCCGCGCCGTTCGATCCGGCCGCCTCCGCGCGAGCCTTCGACTCGCGCGCGGGATGCGCCCGGGCTGAAGGACTATCTCGTCGCTCACGGCCATCCGGCCGCGGAGTGGCCCGTGCAGCGCTGGGATCTCGACGCGCTCACGTTGCTCGCTTTCTACTTCCGTCCGGACCTCGAGCTCGCCCGGGCGCAGGCGAAGGCCGCGCGCGCGGATGTGGCCGTGGCAACGCAACGCCCGCCGATCGGCATCACACCGCTTGTTCAGCATCACAGCCTCACGCCCCCCGAGCAATCGAGCCCCTGGAGTCTCGGCTTCGGCGTCGAGATCCCGCTGGTGAGCGGCACGCGCCGCGAGTCGACGGCAGCGCGCTACGGCTATCTCGCCGATGCGGCGGACCTGCAGGTGGGCTCCGTGGCCTGGACCGTCCGGTCGGAGGTTCGCCTCAAGCTGCTCGACTACTATGTCGCCGGCGGCACGGCCGCGCTGCTCGGTGCCGAGGTCGAACAGCGCCGGCGCCTGGTCGGCCTGCTCGAGCGCCGCCTCGAGGCTGGCGCCGTCTCGCGCATCGACGTGAGCAACGCCCGCCTTGCGCAGGCCGAGATCGAGGCACAGGTGCAAGCGGCTCAGCTTGCACAAGTCCGTAGCCGCGCCGCGCTGGCGCAGGCGCTCGGGCTGCCGTTGGCGGCCGTGCAGGCCATGACCTTCGACTTCGCTGCGTTCGAGCAGACACCCATGCCGCCGGCGACGCCGGCACACAGCGAGCCGCGCTGCTGAATCGCCTCGACGTGCGTGCCAAGCTGCTCGAGTACTCGGCGGCCGACGCGGCGGTCAAGCTCGAAATCGCGCGCCAGTATCCGAGCTTCAGCATCAGTCCGGGCTACCTCTGGGATCAGAGCGACAACGTCTGGTCGATCGCGGCGACCGTGCTGCTGCCGGCGGGCGGCAACAAGCCGGCGATCGGCGCCGCGCAGGCGCGGCGCGAAGTCGCCGCCCGCGAATTTCTGTCGCTGCAGAATCGCGTAATTTCCGAAGCGGAAGGCGCAGAGGCTCGCTATCGTCAAGCCGTGGACGGTGCGAGCGGCTCGCGGCGCGTCGTTCAGCTGAGGGCCGCTCGCGATCAGGACACCAAGAAGCAGTTCGATGCCGGCTATGCCGATCGCGTCGAGCTGACGCTCACGCAGATCGAAACCCTGACGGCGCAGCGCAATGCGCTTGCCGTCGCGGCCGAAGCGCAGCGGGCACTGGGCGCTCTCGAAGACGCATTGCAGATACCGCTCACGGGCGGGCCGTTGCCGGAGCTGGAACGGCAGAGCGCGCCCGCGCCGGGCCTGGCTGCGCAATGAGACCGACCGCGCCGACCATCGTCATCGCGTTGATGGCGTTGATCATCGCGGCGTTGTCCTGGGCGCTGGTGTACTACTCGCGCGACGAGCTGCGTCTCATGGCGCAGGCGCCCGAGGACGAGATCCCGGTGCAATCCTCGGTCAGCAGCGAGGAAGGGTTCTCGCAGGTGCGCGTCAGCGCGGAAAGCCAGGCCGCGAGCGGCATTTCGATCCGTGCGCTGCAGCCGGCGCGCACCGAAGCCGCGGCGGAAGTTTACGGCGTCGTCATCAACGTGCAGCCGCTCATCGATCTGCGCGGCCGCTATGTCGCCGCGGTCTCCGATGCGCGCGCGCTGCGCGCGGCCGCTGCGAGCAGCGGCGCGGAATACCAGCGCCTCAAGCGTCTGTTCGCGGACGACCGCAACGTCTCGGAGCGTGCCCTGCAAGCGGCGGAAGCGACGTGGAGCGCGGACCAGGCGCGGCTCACGGCCGCTGACCAGGCTGTCAATGCAGCGCACGCGAGCATCCGGGTGAGCTGGGGTGAGGTACTTGCGCAATGGGCGACCAATCCCGAGTCCGCGCGCGTTCGAAGCGTTGGCCCAGCAACGCGACTCGCTGGTGCAGCTGACGTTGCCCTACGATTTGCAGGCGCAGGCCGGCAAGGCACCGATCTCTCTTGCACCGGTCTCGGCTCCCGGAGAAGCGCGTCCCGCGCGTTTCGTGTCGGTTGCGCCAGTGAGCGATGCGACGTTGCCGGGCGTGACCTATTTCTATCTGGTCGGTGCGTCCGGCATGCGTGTCGGCATGCGCGTGGCCGGTCAGCTCAAGCTCGGCGGCAAGGTGCGCGAAGGCGTCATCGTTCCGTCCGCCGCGATCGTATGGCACGCGGGTAAAGCCTGGGCCTACGTCAAGGACGACCAGAAAGCCGACCTGTTCGTGCGCAAGGAAGTCTCGACGGCGCTGGAGCAGCCGGGCGGGTGGTTCGACGCCGGGCACTTCGTGGCTGGCTCGGAGCTCATGCTCGCCTTGTGCGAGCGTGCGGCAACTCAAGGCTGGCGATGCTTTCTGTATGGAGGCAAGCCAGGCACACCGGAACTCGTGCGAGACAAGCTCATTGAACTCTTCCCCGCAATAAATGTCGTTGGAACATTTTCTCCGCCATTCAGGGAGCTCTCGGATTCCGAGGATGCAGATATCTGCTCGATGATCAGCAAAACAAAACCGGATATATTGTGGGTCGGCCTTGGCGCACCCAAGCAGGATATCTGGATGTACACGCACCGCAACAAAATCGATGTCTCAGTGATGCACGGTGTCGGAGCGGCATTTGATTTTCTCTCCGGTCAGGTGGGCCGCTCGCCTCGCTGGATGATGAATGCCGGACTCGAGTGGCTGTACCGCCTGCTCCAGGAACCACGACGACTATGGAAACGATACACCATCATAAACATGAAGTTCTTCTATTATCTGGTTCGAAAAGAACTCATGCGTCCGAAATAGCACCCCCGCCAAGGAATCGCACAGTCAGCACTGACTCATATCATCCTTCGACTCCCTCCGCGAATGTGAATCGCATGAGTTGGTCGCTCAGGATGACCGGGATGTGTACAATCGAATCTAAAACACACAACGGCTATAGTGGCGACACATCGCGCTGCAGTTGACTTCAACTACTCCGATGTGCGGGACAATGTCCCGCCACTACATGGGGGGGTGAACTCCAGCGGGCACCGAAACCCATCGTCATGCTGAGCGAAGTCCCAATACTTCTCAGTTGGGACGAGTCGAAGCATGTCACGCGCAGGCCATCCTTCGACTCCCTCCGCGAATGTGAATCGCATGAGTTGGTCGCTCAGGAGGATGATTGTGAATACTCCATAAGGTTCGCAATCCAACTTAAGTTGTAATACACCCCTCTCTTATTCTCCGCTCGGTAAAAGGAGGGGAGAACAGATTGCTGTGGGATTGCGAGCACGAAGCGTAGGGACCGCCACCAATAACATGGACCTCCCGAATCGATAGCGGTGTGCGGGAGCAAACCAAACAGGGTTGTCCGTGGCGCCCTTGGCGCCACGAGATCTCGTCCACAGGGTGGACGGTCGATTTCATCGTTTACTGCCTCTTCGCCCGGTGATGTAATCGCATGGACCGATAGATTGGTTCATCCTTCGACTCCCCCTCGACTCGCTTCGCTCGCTCGGGGTCGCTCAGGGATGAGTTTGTTTCGCCCTGATAAAGGGCTCGCAATAAGAATTCTTCTGACATGGCACTTTCTCTTTAGAAGAGAAAGTGCCAAAGAGAATCTTCCGAAATCGAAACGCGGCGATGGCTTCTCCCTACACTGCCGACGATTTCAGCACTACATTGACCCCGTGAGCTGAAATCGAAACACACGCCATCGCCTCAACGCTCACGGCTCGACGAGTCGAGTCGTCGACCGTCGATTTCGGAACCCATCCCTTAGAATCAAGCACACTGCATGCCCGAATCGATGGGAAGAGAAAGGGCACGCATCAAGAGTCAGATTCTCCCGAAGGGGTGCGCCATGCGGGCAAACAGGAATGTTTGCCCCACCAGTTGTTTCACGGTAGTGCCGACATTCCTGTCGGCACCATGGTGCACAGCAGTAGGCAAGCAAGAATGCTTGCCCGACCAGTGGTGATGCCCACAAATCAGGTTTATCCGTGGCGACTTTGGCGGCGCCTTGGGGGTTAATCCCATTCTCTCTCTGCTCTCTCTTGGCCGTGAATTATCCTTCAATTCCCGCTGCGAAAATGAACCCAAATGAGTCGGTCGCTTCAGGATGATCCATTTGTGATGGCCGTCCAAGCCGTTCTATTCTTTGATCTTACAATGGTGTCTGACGAAAACGTCTTCGCTATTGGCCATATCCACCATAAGACTGCGCCATTTAGTTGATTTCCATGCGCACTATTCGTACCATTCACTCCCAGAAAACGTCCACTGCGTGATCGTTGGCGATGGACCTGAGGCGGGCGGCGGTGAGAGCATACGCAGCCAGTCAAGGCGCCGCTGATGCGATCACACTTCCCGGCCTCGCTCCCGCCAAAACTGTTCTCGTTACATATATACCTGTGATATGTGTGTCAACCTGCATGCCGTGAACGCACCAAGCCGTTCCGGCGGTAGGTGGTGTCTCAGTTTGCGAATCCACGTCAGGCTGAGCGAAGTCGAAGCCTGTCATACGGAGGCATGTGTCACCTTTCGACTCCGCTCAAGGTGACTGATGTGCATAGGGGGGTTCAAAGTGAGACACTACCCGGCGGTACTGTGTTTAGCGAACAACAATGGGAGTAAGAAAGACCAAAATTCATCCATGCGTACCAATGGCGCTTTTCCAGTTGATGTGATCAAACGTAACTGGCGCACCCTGTTCATCCTGGTTGCGTTGGTTATCGATTTCACAGCGATTGTCTTGAGCAACGTCTTCGCGTTCCTGTTGTATCCCCTTGTGCACTTCGGACTGCAATCGCCTGCTCCTCCATTCATTGGTCCGACTCTGCTGTTCTGCGGCGTGCTGATTTTTCTCGGGCTTGTGCTCGGGTTATACCGTGCTGCATACAATACGAAGATGCATCATCAGTACTCCCTCGGCGCAAAGGTGTACCTGTACGGGATTGTGCTTATCCTAGCATTGCTTTACCTGACCCGCGAAACCGAATATCCCCGCCTGTGTCTCGCGCTCTTCTTCGTGGCACTTCCAGTGTGCTTCGTCCTCCTCAGGAGTGCCCTGAATCATTTCAACCTGTTGATGCAGCGGCGCGGCCTCGGTGTGTTCAACGCTCTCATCGTCGAATACAATCACACGCTCGACGAGGTGTTGATGAATCGGTTCACCAGTTTTCCCGAGCTGGGCTACCGGGTTCAAACACACATTGTGAAGAAACCCAACGAAACGGCGCACACACCGGCACACTCCCTCTCCGATTTGAATGCGATCCTGGAGCGGGAGCACGTCGACACGATATTCATCCCCACGCTCGACATCATCGAGAACGGGTATTCCGACCTGATCGGGTTCTGCGAGCAAAGGAAGGTGAAGCTGAAGGTACTCTCAAAGGAATCGGATGACCTTCTCCGTTTTGCGTATCTCACGGACCTGGCGGGCATTTCCCTTTCGACACCTCCCCGTCTGAAGACGGAATTCGTCAAGCGCATTGCAAAGCGCGCATTCGATATTACATTTTCCCTTCTGGGCCTGGCCCTGTTTTCTCCCATCTTCATCGTCGTGTCTGTGGCCATTCTGCTTGAAGACGGTTTGCCTGTCTTCTTCAAGCAGTCGCGATCGCTCACAAAGAAAGGGAAGCAGTTTACATTTCTCAAGTTCCGCAGCATGAGCAGGGACGCTGAATACCAACAGGCCAAGCTCTCCAGGATGAATAAAAGGACCGGCGGTCTTTTCCTCGTACATGACGACCCGCGTGTGACCATGGTTGGTCGCATCATCAGGAAATTCAGCATCGATGAACTCCCACAGCTCTTCAACGTACTGGTCGGCGACATGAGTCTTGTCGGCCCGCGGCCGCTGAGCATCAGGGATCTCTCGAACATTACAACGGAGAACAGGCTCGGCGGGTACTACACGCTTCGCGAAAAGGCGAAGCCGGGAATGACGGGTCTCTGGCAGATCTCCGGCAGACGGGAAGTGGGTTTTCGCGAGATGGTACTGCTTGACCTCTACTACATTGAGCACCAGACAATCCTCTTCGACCTCGAAATCCTCGCACATACAATTCCCGTTGTATTGTTTGGACGTGGAGCGTATTAGCATCGGACAGGAGCTCCGCGGCTTGATCCGTTCCACATGCATCCGTTGGCTGCCATACACCGTGCCATAGTAAGCGACGGTACCGGCGAAGGAGAGATTGCTTCGCACAATCGCTCGCAATGACACGAGTGCACTGGTTGTTGCGAGGAGTGTCGTTCAACGACGACGCAATGGCCGTCGATTTCGGAACCCATCCCTAGAATCAAGCACACCCCATTCCCTCCCGAGGGGTGTGCCATGCGGGCAAACAGGAATGTTTGCCCCACCAGTGCTGCTTCGCGGGGACGTCCGTCACGCCGAGCGGAGTCGAGGCGTGTCAGGCGCACAACCATTGGTAGTGCCGACATTCCTGTCGGCACCATGGTGCACAGCAGTAGGCAAGCAAGAATGCTTGCCCGACCAGTGGTGATTCATGAGGACGCCGTCACGCCGAGCGGAGTCGAGGCGTGTCAGGCGCACAACCATTGGTAGTGCCGACATTCCTGTCGGCACCATGGTGCACAGCAGTAGGCAAGCAAGAATGCTTGCCCGACCAGTGGTGATTCATGAGGACGTCCGTCACGCCGAGCGGAGTCGAGGCGTGTCAGGCGCACAACCATTGGTAGTGCCGACATTCCTGTCGGCCCCATGGTGCACGCAGTAGGCAAGCAAGAATGCTTGCCCGACCAGTGGTGATTCATGAGGACGTCCGTCACGCCGAGCGGAGTCGAGGCGTGTCATGCGTAATAAAGCAAACGTCATTCTGAACGTAGTCCGCCGAAGGTAGCCCTTGCAATCCTCATGACCTCAGGCGGACGAAGTGAAGAATCTGAACAGTGAGGATGGCGTCTCCGTAGGCACGATGGCAACAGAATGCTTGCCCGACCAGTGGTGATTCATGAGGACGTCCGTCACCCCGAGCGGAGTCGAGGCGTGTCAGGCGCACAACCATTGGTAGTGCCGACATTCCTGTCGGCACCATGGTGCACAGCAGTAGGCAAGCAAGAATGCTTGCCCGACCAGTGGTGATTCATGAGGACGTCCGTCACGCCGAGCGGAGTCGAGGCGTGTCATGCGCTCAACCGCATGTGGTACGGAGCGAGCGTCCCGGATCGCAATCCATCCGAAGGACCTTTGGAAAAGGTCGGGGCTATGCAGTTTATCCTCTAACCTGCGTTCTCAACTTTCACGCCCATGTGTCCGGGCCGGTCTTTCGCCGTGGCTTCGACGCGTACGCTGTTTCCGGTTGGGATCGCAACGGTTGCTGCGTATCCCCACACGCCTGAATTTGGCGCCGACTCCACCGCGAAGCCTTTCTCAATCTCCTCACCATCGCTGTTCAGGATCCGCACCTGCAACTCCGTAACACCGAAATCATCGCTTGCCCGGATGGCAATCTCGCTTCCAACCTGACCGTTGTATCGGCTCAGATCGATCTCGTCCACGCTTGGTGGATTCATGAAATCCGAGATCATCACGCTAAAGATCGGATGCCGTCGCTGCTTGGCCGCCTCAGCATAAATTGCCCGGACTGCCGGGTTGCCCGTCACTGTTTTCCCGTACTGGATTCCGCGTCGGAAGTTTTCCCGCGTTGCTCTTTGGGGTGCAGTTTCCTCATGGACTGTCATGTGCGCCTTGCGTGTAACGACTGTGGTGCCGTTGACGTTTTTGAATACCAGGTCGCCGACTGTTCCGCGCATGCAAACAAACACGGGGTTCAGGGTTACTTGTGCCATGGTCAGGGTCCTTTCTGTGTTATTGATGTGGACCCTCCATCAGAAACCATGCCATTGAGGATTCTTCGAAGGATGGGTCATGGTTTTCGCTCGAATCGTGTCAGAAGTTCACGCATGGACGTAAGAAGGTATCCTCCTTTTTTGCCGAGCCGCCGTGATGACAGTTTCAGCATTGCGCAGGACTCTCATGCATCGTGCGGAAGCACCGGGGCAGATTCCGGGGACATATTGATCAGTCTCCGGACGCGTTGAACCACTCTGCATTCAGGATCTGACCGGGTACCATTGTCTATCGGATGATCATCCGAAGAACCTCCGAAGAGGCTCCGAAGAAGCCTTTGCGCGGGCCGTCAGGACCCAGCCCGAACGAGCGAGGAAGGGGCTGAGGTTGGCCAGGTTCATCCTTCGACTCCCCCTCGACTCGCTCACTCAGTTCGCTCACTCGGGGTCGCTCAGGATGACTTTGCAGAGGGCTATCCCCCGTCATGCTGAGCGACGTCGCAAACGATTCTCAGTTGCGACGGAGTCGAAGCATGTCAGCGGGACACGAACTACCACAGGTAGAGGCTGTCCAAAAAGAAATGCCTCATGGGTAGCCGCAGACTTCAGTCTGCGAATGCAAGCTGGAATCGCAATCTAAAGATTGCGACTACAACCTTGTTCCGAATTATTGGACAGCCTCTGTTGGGAGAGTGTAGGCAAGCAGGAATGCTTGCCCCACCAGTGGTGATTCTGTCAAGCATGGGTCACGCCGAGCGAAGTCGAGGCGTGGCATTCGCAGAGGGGGGTTTTGTCCGTCCTTTTCGTCATGTTGAGCGACCGAAACGGCGAATCTCAGCCGTGAGGGAGTCGAAACATGTCAAGGGGACAGGGCCCAGCGGGCATAAGGGATCGAGTGATGGTTGAAGTAAAGAGAGATTGCCCAATGAATTGAGGTCTCGTCCCGCAAGCGGGACGGACTTCGCAGAAATCGCTCGCAATGGGACCCAACCACATAGTCATTGGGAGGAGTGATTTTCAGCGACGAAGCAATCTCGTTTCTCTCACGTTAAGCGGCAATCCTTCCAAAGGTATTCTTGGCGCCTTGGCGGTTCATCCTTCGACTCCCCCCCACGAACTAGGTCGAATGAGTCAGTCGCTCAGGATGACCGAGTCTCTGGGGAGCGAAGCGACCGCGGAAACGCTGAACTCATCCTAAATTCCTCTGTTGGAGAGAGAGGGACTTATCGAATCTAAGTCTGAGCCTCCTCTTCTCTTGCCAAAGAGGAGGGGAGAATCAATTGTGTGGGATCGCATGCGCAGGATTTTTGTTTCACTCGCATTGATTTTGATTCCACTGATGCAACCCTGAGAACCTGGATCGGAATAAAAGTGCCGCGGGAAGAAAGGTCCAACGTCACTCTGAACGAAACCGTTCCTCAGGAGGAGTGAAGTATCTGAGCGAATTTGCTTCCAGGTTAACGGATTCAAGACTCCGGTGTCTCAAAGAGAGAATATTTCTTCATTCATTTCGTTCTTAGTGTTTGACATTCCGGGTGGCTTTTCGTATTCTTGCGCCAGCCCCATGTTGTTGATAGGCTGTGTCTCGTTCGAGTGGGAATCACCTCGATGCAGATGCCAGTCTCAATCTCATCCAGTTTGATGCTGTTGCTCAAGCCGCATCACTTCTGCTTTTTTAAGTTCATTCCAGCTGTCCGGCTGCGAAGTCATTCCAACTCAACTAGGAAGATGGAGGGGACCATGAAGATCAAGCGTACTTGCGTATGCGTAGCGTACCTATTTGTGTTCATCCTTGTCGTTCCCTCGATGGGGCTGAGTCAATACTACGGTGTGGTAACCCGACCCCCGGATTCGATATCGACAACCTCGGCGATATTGCGCGCCATCTGTTATCCCAGAGGAACATCCGTTGATGTGGGCTTTCTCCTCGGACGAACGGACCAATACGAAATGGGTTCCTTCTTTGGAGCACATGTCTCCGACACTGTCGTCAGTGCAGTGGTTACACTTCATTCACCAACTCTGATTCCCTACACAACCTACCAGTACAAGACATGGGTCTCATCTCCCGGCCATCCGACGCAATACGGTGAACGGTGGTATTTTGTGAGCAGACCGGATTCCGCCAATGGTGGGGTTGTTGTGGAGATAGACTATGTTGACCACGGTGGGGTTCGCATTGCCATCCCGGCACGCTTTGGGGCGCATCCACTGGGTACGTATTGCCTTGATCGTGCCCTGGGCGAGTACTGGTTGCCCCCTGTTCCGCCGTCGGGCCTTATCGATTTGAGGATGACAGATCCGCGCGGGCGCAACACTAATTGCATGGACCAAGGACTTCAATTTGATTTTCGCCAGTACAGAGACTCGGCGCAGGTTGATTCGTACCAGGTTGCGTTTCAGGTAAGCTCAGGAGGTTATCCCGTTGAACTCTCGTGGACGCCGCTTGCGGGAAAATACGCGGGCGATGTCAGGATGACTGATTTGTTCGGGGGAACATTTGTGAATGTGGACATGAAGGTGCAGAACAGTGTAACGATCGCTCTTCCTCTCAACGTATTGATGATTCGCGCAGAGAAGCCGCGCCTGGTTCAGTCCCTCACGGCGGACAGCCTGGCTGCAAATCGTGCACGGCTCAAGGCCCTCTTCAATCCATGTGGAGTTCCTTCGAGAGGTTGGTTTGAGTGGGGGTTGAGTCCGCAGTATGGCGACACCTCAAGCAGTTCGCTCCTTGGAGACGGATTTGAAGCTATTGAGTTCGCTGAGATCATTGCAGGTATGCAACCGCAGACAACATACTACTGCAGGGCGGTCACACAGAACACCTATGGGACCTTCCGCAGCGTCGGGTTGTCTTTTACGACGCCGGGAAGTGCGGGTGTTCCTCCGGAGCTGCCGATTCCAGATAAGACCGCGCTTCACAACAACTATCCGAATCCCTTCAACCCGACCACAACAATCAACTACGATCTGCCAGGAAAGACCCATGTGAGTCTCAAGGTATTCGACGCCCTCGGTCAGGAAGTAGCCACCCTGGTGGACGAAGAACAGAACCCCGGGTACAAATCCGTCGAGTGGAAAGCGGTCCACGTGACAAGTGGCGTCTATTTCTATCGTCTTCAGACGGGTGATTTCGTAGGTAGCAGGAAGCTTCTATTGTTGAAGTGACAGAGACTATCTCGGCACCAGGGATGCCTTCGGCATTTTCCACTGAGAAACGTGTCTCAGAATGACATACAGTGAAGGATTTTTGCTACCCGCGTCATGTTGAGCGACCGAAACGGCGAATCTCAGCCGTGAGGGAGTCGAAACATGTCAAGGGGACAGGGCCCAGCGGGCATAAGGGAGCGAGTGATGGTTGAAGTAAACAGAGATTGCCCAATGAATTGAGGTCTCGTCCCGCAAGCGGGACGGACTTCGCAGAAATCGCTCGCCATGACACCCAACCACATAGTCATTGGGAGGAGTGATTTTCAGCGACGAAGCAATCTCGTTTTTCTCACGTTAAGCGGCGATCGTTCCAAAGGCATTCTTGGCGCCTTGGCGGTTCACCCTTCGACTCCCCCTCGACTCGCTCACTCAGTTCGCTCGCTCGGGGTCGCTCAGGATGACTTTGCAGAGGGTTTATCCCCTTCGTCATGCTGAGCGACATCGCAAACGATTCTCAGTTGCGACGGAGTCGAAGCATGTCAGCTGGACACGAACTACCACAGGTAGTGCCGACATTCTTGTCGGCACGTTGGGAGAGTGTAGGCAAGCAAGAATGCTTGCCCCACCAGTGGTGATTCTATCAAACATCGGTCACGCCGAGCGAAATCGAGGCGTGGCATTCGCAGATGGGAGTTTGTCCGTCCCCATCGTCATGTTGGGCGACCGAAACGGCGAATCTCGGCCGTGACGGACTCGAAGCATGTCACGAGCAGTCATCCTTCGACTCCCCCTCGACTCGTTCACTCAGTTCGCTCGGGGTCGCTCAGGATGACTTTGCAGAAGGTTTATCCATCCTCGTCATGCTGAGCGACGTCGCAGACGATTCTCAGTTGCGACGGAGTCGAAGGCATGTCACGAGCAGTCATCCGTCGACTCTCCCTCGACTCGCTCACTCAGTTCGCTCGGGGTCGCTCAGGATCACTTTGCAGAAGGGGCATAGGGGCTGTGTTCAATCTCGCTCTTGCAATTGACGAGGATCCGTTTGTTGTGACAACAGTCTGCCGCGACACGTGGACGCGGTGGATGATTGGGGCGTTCTCCGTCACGTGTACCGGCCAAGCTGTAGAGAAAGCTTACACGCCGGACGACCTCAACGAAGAAAATCTCCTCGTTATCGTTGACAATACGGATTTGGTTTTCTACTTTGGTGAAAGTCGCTGAGTTCTTCGTTCTGCGGCAAATCGAAAACTGTTCTTTCCCTGCTTCTATCTCACGGTCGAATTTCATGGCTTCTTGCTGCACCCTTGGAACTATGTGTTCGACCGATCATCCGTATGCTGCATTCCCACCCAGCACTGCAGCTTTTGTTCACGTTCCTCTCACCGCTCTGACAAATTCCAAAGCAGCACACTTTAAGCCGTTCACCCGTAACTCACCAGCGGAAGCAACCCTGACTTTCCTTATCACACAAAAGGAGTGAATCCATGAAAGAGGCTACTCACGCAGATGCGGAGTCTGTTGCAAGTCTGCTCAATCTCAACAAGGAGATGGTGTGGGAGATTATTAGGGGCATGAAGTATTCGACAGAAAACGAGCTGGCAATGGCTGTCCACAGGGCACTCTCTGTTTGTTAGATGTTTCCCCGGAGGTGGCAATTCACGATCACTCTGGAATTGATTCTCCATGTTGACATTCAGGTCGCTCACAAAGTAGTTGGCGTGATATCTCGCGTCCACGAACACAAAAGACAGGAGTTGCAATGAAAAACGTTCTGCTGAGCACATTTCTGTTCGGCTTTTTTTTCTCGCGCGCCGCAGCGCAAATTTCGTGGCAACCTGTCAACAACGGGCTTGGAACTGATACGCTCGCACGGGCAATTGTCGTGGCTGCGAATGGGGATCTGTTCCTGGGTACATCGGAGGGAGGATACCGGTCGACGAATCACGGGAATCTTTGGACTCCCCTCATACCTCCGGGGACTATCGAGGTTCAGACACTCGCTCTTGATCAGGCATACATGTACGCGGGCACCGCTCATGGTGTGTTCTTGTCCACCGACGCTGGCACTTCGTGGGCTCCCATCAACAACGGTTTTCCCGACGCTCTTGTTCTGGCCATCGCAACCAACAGCAGCAGGCATGTGTTTGCAGGCACCGACGTCAATGGTCTGTTTCGCTCAACGGATTTTGGAGCGAACTGGTCGCAACTCACCAACGGATTGACATCCCTTGACATGGTGGTACTGGCGTATGTGAGCCCGTCGACAATCTTCGCAGGAACCGATGGGGCAGGGATGTTCATCTCCACAAACAATGGAGACAGCTGGGGGCAATCGAACTCCGGTCTTGGAGATCTTCTCACCCGATCGATCACTGTGGGTCTCTCGGGTCATGTGTTTGTGGGTACGAACACCGGGGGACTCTTCCGTTCCACGAATGCAGGGCAGTCGTGGTCTGCGGTGACTGGCCTGAGCACAATCTCTATCGTGTCTTTGTGCACGCATCCCCGTGGTGACCTTTATGCAGGGACATCCGGCGACGGTGTTTTCCGATCCACGAACAACGGGGTGTCGTGGAGTGCCATCAACAGCGGGCTCACGAATCTTTTTGTGTATGCTCTTGCGGTCGATTCGGCAAGGTATGTGTATGCAGGTACCGCCGGGGGCGGCGTCTTTCGGACTGATCAACCGGTGAGTGTCTCATCTCAGCCTCATGATGTTGTTCCCACGATATACACGTTGTTCCAGAACTATCCCAACCCCTTCAATCCATCCACTCAAATCGAGTTTGATTTGCCACAGGGGGGTCAGGTCTCGTTGGATGTGTACGATGTTCTGGGGAGGAAAATCGCCGGACTCGTACAGGGCTATAAGGAAGCAGGCAACCATACCGTAACGTGGGATGCATCCAACCTGGCTGGCGGCATCTACTTCGCACGCTTCAGTGTCACGGATGCACAAGGAAACGTGAAGTACACGAATGTGAACAAGCTTGTGCTGATGAAATAGTATCAGGTGATACTAACCAAAAGTAACCCGAGGACATCGTATATGGATCTGGAAGAAATAAAGTCGGCAATCAGAGGGCTACCGGCGAAAGAGCGGAGGCAGGTTGCATTGTACATCCTTGAGCTTGAAAAGGACCATGTTCAGAAGACAATCGGACCCCAGATAGCCGAAGATGTCGATGCCGTTTCGAAGGTTGTCCAGGATGCTATCCAGAAGCTGAAGAAATTTGTCGATGGGAAGTAGCTACAGCAGCACACTTCTTTAGAAGCAATACCCCCAAGGCCATGCTTCTGGGTCCTTGCGGCTATCATCTCATGAGCCGTCTTCACTCCAACAATTGAGGGACTCTCTTGGTCTCCGATCCTTGTAATCCCGAACTCGACAGCGGTGCCTGGCCGGATGTGAGTTTCTGTCTTCCCTTGCAAAACCAACCTTTCTTTCTCCGGGTTGTTTAAGAACTCTACACAAAAAAGTGTATATGCCGCCATTCGATGCCCATACCAACGAGGCATATGCACCACCGAGGGGCCTCAGTCGCGGACAATTCGTGCTCACGCCGACATTGGTTCTTGACTATATTGGAGAGAACGACTATTTTGGATTCGCGTTCTACTGTTCTTTCACTAATGACGGTGCTCATCGGGCCACCGCATCAAAAAGCTCTACGGATCAGATGCATAAAACAATCGCAGTGCACCTGCAGCCACCTGTTCGTACCGCTTCCCCCTTTCGCATCTCGATTCCACCCTCTTTGTCTCTCCAGACATTCGCAGTTTTCATCGGCAGTAGTTTTCGGTTCCCGCAACCTCGGGATACGGCAGGCACCCCTCCCGCTGCATATCACAACAACTTTATCGTAAGGAACCCTTCAAGGAGAACATATGATCGGCTCGAGTCATTTCCACGTCAGTCGAATGTCAATCCGTTATGTGCTGGTCTGGTGCGCATTGATGGTGTCTCTCCTGTGGGGAGTTGAATTCTCTTCGGCGCAGAACAGTGGAGGAACGTTGGGCGCAGCCGGGAAGGCAGAGAAGGACTCGCTCGCCCTTCTGCTTGAGGCGCGGTATCCCTCGGCAACAACGTGCAGGACGTGTCATCCGGAGCAGTATCGCGAATGGTCTGTGTCATCCCACGCCTATGCGCAGTTGAGTCCGGTCTTCAACGCGATGCAGGCGACCACAACAAAACTGACGAACGGGACGAACGGCGATTTCTGCATTCGATGTCACACACAGGTGGGAATGAATGCCGGAGAAGAGGAATTCAAGTCGAACATGGATCGCTTCTCCGCCTCGCGCGAAGGTGTGACATGCATTGTCTGCCACAGGCTTGAGAAACCGTATGGCAAAGTGAGCGGGCGACTGGCAATTGTCGAAGGCGACATCTTCCACCGCATCACCGGACCAACAGGGAATGAACAATTGAAGAAGGTGATTGCGAGTGGGATCGTCAATACAGAACGCGGAAAGGTGGGATTGAATATCCACACCGACGTTCTGAAGCTGGAACAAATGCGAGAGCCAGGTTTCTGCTCAACATGCCATGACGTCAACCTTGTCAACGGCTTCAGGCTCGAAGAGGCATTCAGCGACTTCAAGACATCGCCCGCCTCCGGCGATGGGGTCACGTGTCAGGATTGTCACATGGGACTTGTTCCCGGAAAGAAATCGGGCTATGCTACAGGTCCCGCCGCAATCGTCAATGGTACCCCGACCGCGCCACGCCGAAGGACAAACCACATGTTCGCAGGACCGGATTACTCGGTGATTCATCCCGGCATCTTCCCGCACAACACGAAAGCGTCGGCGCTCGCGGAGATTCGTGATTGGCTCACGTTCAAATATCAGGAAGGGTGGGGGTCGATTGAGTTTGAGAAGAATGTCCCGTCAAACTACGAGTTTCCCGAACGTTGGAAGTCTGCCGATGACCGACGCCGTGCCCGACTGATTATCCGTGAGAACCTCGCGCTTCTCGACACCATCAAGTCCCAGCGTAAGCAAATCCTCTCGACGGGATACCAGATCGGTGATATCGATGTTGACCGGGCGGACCAGGGAGGAATCAAGTTTGATGTGGAGTTCAAAAATGCGACCGATGGACACGGTACCCCGACGGGATTCGATGCGGAGCGTGTGGTGTTTCTTCGCGTCTCAGTAACGGATAGCAAAGGCGATACCGTGTTCAAGTCCGGCGATTTCGATCCGAACGGCGACCTGAGGGATGAACATTCCCTCTACGTCCACAACGGGGAGCTTCCGGCAGACGACTATCTGTTCAGCCTCCAGTCAAAATTCCTTGTGCGAATGGTGCGCGGCGGCGAACGCGAACAGGTTCTGCCGATCAACTATTCGCCGAGTCCTTCGCCCTTCCTTCGTCCGTCAACGTCTTCCACGTTTCTGCTCGGTCGCCCGACAGGCGCAAGGAAGCATCGCAGGGTGATCTCACCTCTCTCGAGTGACTGGGCCAGCTATGAGGTCGACGAATCAGCCCTGGCGAGATCCACTCCGCCGTACAAGGCAAGGGTCGAAATCGTTAATGGCATGGTACCGATCAATCTGATCAATGAGATCAAGGACGTCGGGTTCGACTATTTCATGACGCCACGCGATATCGCGAATGGTGTTCTTGCCGGATATATCGTGATAGGAGAACGCGAGCTTGTGCTGAAACGAGGAAAACTTTGAGCAAACCGAGGTCACCATCAATCATCACGTCTAAAAGAAATGTATTTGTCATGCACCCAATGACACTCTTCCGCTTGAATGGACAATTGAAGATTGGATTGCTGCTTGCGCTCGCTTTTGCTTTTCTCCCTGATCCAGCCAGCGCATCCGGAGATGATGAAGGGAAGACCCCCACTGCTGCGGCACCCGCCCCCGATCCCGGGGGAGCCGAGAGCAATAGCCGCCTTTCGAACAAATATACGCCATTACAGCTTGACGATTTTCCCGAACGTCCTGCACCCCTTCTTGAGATTGGCCAGCATTTCCTCGGAACGGGCCCGATCGATCAGGGATTTACAATTCCCGGCGGCGCAGTGTGGCAACCGTATCTGATGGTCTTCGGAAATATTCGTACCGGAGTCCAGACATTTGAATCACCTGCATCGCGTCTGTCGGAGTGGGCCAACCGAATCGACCTGTTTGCGAATCTCTACCTGACATTTACCGAACGGATCGTTGCAGGAATCAGACCGCTTGACAGAGGCGGACGGTTCACGAGCTACACCATTGATCCCAAACCTGCCAACGGCAAGGCGTTCAATGACAGGGACATCAATGCGGAAATCACGACGCTCTTTTTTGAGGGGGACTTTGGCGAGCTCTTCCCGTTCCTCGACCCGAGTGATCGGCATGGGTGGGATTATGGCTTCTCCGTTGGTCGTCAAGCCATAAGCTTTCAGGATGGAATGCTGATCAACGACAACCTCGACGCTGCCGGCATCACAAAAATAAACTGGAAGATCTTTTCAGCAATCAACTTTCGATGGACATTGCTGTACGCCTGGAAGCAGGTCAATCGAAACGGATTGCCGGGGAACGCGCTGGATGAAAAGGGGTCACTGGTTGGACTGTTCACCGAAAGCGACTACCGGCACAGCACAATCGCAGTCGACGCGGTGTTCGTGAATGCAAATGAAGCAGTTGGGAGAGGCATATACGCGGGTATCAGCACAATCCAGAGATGGGGCGGATTGAATACCACGTTCCGGGTTCTCGGTTCCGCCCCCGTTGGCAAGATGACGGAGACGAATACACGTGGTGCATTGGCTCATTCGGACATTTCCTGGACGCCACGGGGAAGTAACAACTTTGTGTACCTCGCTCTGTTCGCCGGCATTGGTAAGTTCCGGTCGGCTGCGCGGGACCCGTCAGTTGGAGGCCCGCTTGCGCCGCAGGCAGGAGTCCTTTTCGCGGGAGTTGGACTCGGTCAATATGGGTCCGCACTGAGCAATTCGGCAGACAACATGGCCGGTGCGACAATCGGATACGAGTTGTTCTTCGACGATACGCGTCAACAATTGTTGTTTGAGTTGGGAGGAAGGTACAGCAAGGACAACTTCAACCAGACGGCGGGTGCATTCGGAGCGACCTATCAGATCGCAGTTGGAAGGCGACTTGTGTTCGTGCTCGGAGGATTCGGGACGTACCAGCGGGGGATCACCGTGGCCGGGGTAACACAGGACAACAAGTTTCTCTCGAGCGGCAGGTTTGAAATCATGCTGCAAATGTAACGGAGATAGTTGGTCGAAGGCTTGAATCTATCGAAATGACAAAGTCGCTCCTCACTTCTCCTCATCCTATTCCTGGCCGGCGTACCTTCCGCCGGCGCGCAAGAGGCGTCTCCTTCCGATTCCGTCTGGTACAAATACCTGTGGTACGATCCGGCGAAGATCGTTACGGGTATCGCAGACGCCGACCGATGCGCAGCCTGCCACAAGCTGGAATATCAGAAATGGGAGACAACAAAGCATTCGACGAACTTTAAGACTCTCCATGAAACCCAAAGGGCAAAAGATATTTCAAAACGATTGGGATTTCCGTTCATGCAGTATGAGAGTCTTTGCATAAAGTGTCACTATACCGGAGTTGTCAGGGACGGCGAGCTACAGGCTGTGTTCGGTGTGTCGTGTCAATCGTGTCACGGCCCAGCCCGGGACTGGATCGAGATTCACAACAAATGGGGGGAGGGTCATACCCACGATACCGAAACACCCGAGCACAGGAAGGAGAGGATAGCCAAAGCGAAAGCCGCCGGGATGCTGCGCCCGTCAGAGCTCTATGGTGTCGTTGCCAATTGCTACCAGTGCCACACGGTTCCCCATGAGGAGCTCGTGAACAAAGGTGAGCATCCGGTCGGAAGTAGCGGGTTCGATCTGCTGCAGCGGGTCGATGAAATCCGCCATAACTACCTGCATGCGCAATTCGATGCAAGCGACACAACAAACCGCGTCGATCCTCCCGGACGAAGACGCGTGATGTTTGTCGTCGGGAGAATGGTGGATGTGGAGTACAGCGTGCGGGCTGTAGCGGAAGCGACTGGCGAAGGAACATACTCCAAGGCGATGGTGGACCGTGCGAGCAATGCGGCGATCAACCTTCAATTGGTGAATTCAACGTTCCCGATTCCTGAAGTCACCGGCGTCCTGAAGGCGGTCAATGGCGCGGCGCTGAAACCGAACAACCAGCGTACGCTGCTCAACGTTGCCGACGGTATCAGGCAGCTGACGAAGCAATTCATCCAGAAGTACTCTACCGACCGGAATGAGATTGATGAAGGCGGCAAGCTTTCGAGGCTTGACAATCTGATCGCGGGAAAGGAAGAACCCGTCGCGGAATCTGTTCAACCGCCGCCAGCAGAGAATACAGGTCAGGTGGCGGAATCAACTCCCTCATCACCTTCTGCCCCAGCGCGAAGCGGTCCTGCGTTTGAGGTGAGGGCACACATTCGCCCGTTTCTCGCGCAAACGGTCGGCCATCGGACTATCGGGCCATCGAACTGCAGCGGGTGTCACAAGGAACAGAACGAATGGGCGAAGAACGATAGACACATCACATCACTGGAGAAGCTTGTCGGCAATCCGAAAGCCTATCAGATTGCCGGCAAATACTATGGGCGGGCGTTCAATGCGTCGGGCATCGTCGTCGGATCCGTGGTGTGCATGGACTGTCATGCCACAGTCGTCTCCGGACAAACAGCCTTTCCCGCGCGGTATGGAGCAACCTGCGAGAGCTGCCACGGGCCTTCGGGAGACTACAAGGAGAAGCACTCCAATGATAATCCTCCTCACGGGTATTCTGTGGGGAAGGATTACGGGATGCTTGTTCTTGAACAGCCCGACCTCTGGGCGGAGGATTGTGCACAGTGCCACTACATTACTGACCCCCGGCTGATTGCGGCGGGTCATCCGGGTGATACATTCAAGGAGAAGAACCTTACCCTCATTGAGGCGAGCAAGAAAATCTACCATTGGCCAAAGGGGCCAGCGGAAGTTCCTTCTTCTCTGTCCGATCTCTTCGAGAACGTGAAGAGCAAACGTGGAGCAGTCCCGGTTGTCAGCCAGATTGCTGCCGCACCTTCATTCGATGAGAGTGGCAAGGTATCATCACAGGAGGGGCAGATTCCGTTGCCTCCTCCTGCAACGACAATCGGTTCCCGCAATATCAATGTAGGGCCGTTTCCAATATTGACTGACAGCATTTCTGTTGAGGAACGTCTCCTGCTTTTGAAGAAGAGACTGGAGGAGCTCTATCGCGCTGTGGGGGCGACCCGATAATCATGGCTGAAGGGGAAAAGAAAACACGGAAGAAAGGCACGTTCACCAATCTGCGTCTCGCGGTAACAAAGAGCTATGTCGTCCCCGCATCCCGCAGGAACATGGTTGTTGCGGGGCTTGTTGGGGCGACTATCTTTCTCGCGTACACAGGATTCAATTCATGGTTTCAGAACAACAGCTTCATTGCCAGGGGTCCGCTTTCGTCGAAACACGCGTCTATCGAAAACGATTGCTCACACTGCCACCAGCGGGATGGTGGACTTTTCGCATCCGGCGAGGTCACAAACCAGAAGTGTTCCGTGTGCCATGAAAAGTTCGGGGACCGGCTCGGTGTCTACACCTATGCCGCCCACTACGTGTATCGATCGGCGGACGTAACGCGCAACGTGTCCCAACCCCATGAGGCACCGTGTTTCTCTTGTCATGCAGAGCATGAGGGAAGAACCGCGAACATTACCTCTGTGAACGATGACATATGTCTTGTGTGCCATAGGTTCGGCTCGTTCAACAGCAAACATCCTCAGTTTGAGTTTATCCGGTCGTCGATTCCCGATCCGGCGAATTTGAAATTCCCTCACATCAAGCATGTTCTTGAGGTCAAGAAGCATGAGTCGTTGCAGGACGATGAAAGGTCGTGTCTATATTGTCACATTCCTCAATCCGATGGTAGAGGGTTTCAACCTATCAGCTTTGACAGGAGTTGTTCAGCGTGTCATCTGAAAGGAGATGATGAAACGCCGCCGTTGGTCATCAAGTCGGGTCCTGATTCACCCGGTGTCGAAACACTGGCCATGATTCGGGCACGCAAAGGTCCTGGCTCGACGTGGGCGTCCTCGATGAGCGCGAGCGAATTCCAGGAAGCCGGTGGTCAGGTAATCAAGCATCCTGTGTACCACGAGGACCCGTGGGTCATGGAGAATCTGAGGATGCTTCGCGAGGAGATGTTCGACGACCAGGGACTTGCGAGTCTGCTCGATGCCTCGGCGGACGTTCCTGGCAGGGATGTCCGGGTATTATACCGGGAGGCAATTGCCACGTTGAAAGAGTACGCCGATGGACTTCGGTCAAGGCCGGAAACAGATGTGCAGGACGATCTCCGGAAGATCGATGAGCAACTGAAGGAGCTCGGGCGGGCGCTGGATGATCCCTACACTCCGCTCGACCGATCGAAGTTTGTGCTTGGTGCCGCCGAGATCAATCCTCGGATCGGCAATAACCCCCGGTTCAAGGAAGTTGTGGACAGTCTCACGTCGCGGTGCAGGAAATGCCACCTGGTCGAGAACGCCTCCATTGTACGTGTTCAGAAGGATCAGCGCACATTGGTTCGCGCGGAATTCAATCACAGAGCCCACATTCTCCAACGCCGGTGCCTCGATTGCCACAACCGCATCCCGATCAGAGAGGCCCTGGACAATCCAAAGACTGTTGTTGCGAACGACAGGGCGGACGTACAGAACCTACCTGGCATCGAAACATGTCAGCAATGCCATCGCGCAGGAGAGGCGTCCAATCGTTGTATCACATGTCATTACTTTCATCCTAACAAGATGCAGCGGTCGAACCTATTACTCTATGTTCACTGACCCACAGTTCAATCTGAATGGCTGATCAAGACAAAGGCAAGACGTACTTCAAACGAGTTGAGCAATACAAGGACCGGTGGAGCTCGCTTGGCGCCGGAACCGGGATTGCGCAGCTCTCTGAAAAGCCGGATGCCGCCGAGCTGAGGAGATTCGAGATCTTCAGGGACTATGACGAGAAATTCCTCGACAAGGTCAGCCAGGATGTCTCTGTCGCCAAATGGAAGAAGGGGACTCTGCTCTTTGAGGAAGGGAGCTACATCGACATAGCATTCTTTGTTGTTGAGGGAACCGTGGAGGTGTTTCTTCAGAAGCACAGGGAGTCGGCGACGAGCGGAGCGCCGATCTTTGACCGGAGCCGGACAACCTTCAATGTCCCCGTTGAAGCCAGCCCCGCGGTTGCAAGGCCAGCCCACGGCGGAGAGACGGTGCTCGACTCCCAGCTATCAAAACAAGATCGGTCAGGGGCGAACATCACGTTTCTCTCATCGATGGACTTCAATCTCCCCGCCGGTGACAGGATGAGGCTCGGTGCCGGAGAGTTGTTCGGTGAGATTGGCGCCTTGACCGGATGGCCTCAATCCGTGACAGCAAGGACCGTCACTGAATGCACCCTTGTGCAGATCAGAGTTCCCGCGCTCCGTCTTATGAGGAAGCGCAACAAGAATCTCAAGGACCGGCTGGACAAGATTTACAGAGATCGTTCCCTGGCTGCGCAGCTCAGGGCCACTCCGCTGTTCCACGGTTGCGACGATGCGCTCATTGACGCTTTGAAAGGAGCGGTGAGTCTTGTCTCCTGTGAACCGGATGAGATCATCACCCGGGAGGGCGAAACCCCGGATGCGCTCTATCTTGTAAGATCGGGGTTTGTCAAGCTCTCCCAGAAGCTTGGCGAGGGTGAGATTGTCGTCTCCTATCTTTCGAAAGGGAGTACGCTCGGGGAGGCGGAACTCCTCCTTGATGGTGTGAAAGGCTGGATCTACACCGCTTCCTCAAAGGAGTACACAGAGCTCGTCAAGATTCCCAGAGAGAAGTTTCTTGAACTGGCAAAGGGATATCCACGGATCGAGCGCATGCTGTGGGAGTCGGTCGTTAACAGAACAAAGGAGGCAGGGTATAGCCGGAAGAACATTTCCCAATCTGAATTCATCGAGACGGCGCTCGAGAATGGGCTCGTTGAAGGGAACAGCATTCTCGTCATCGATCTCAACACGTGTACGCGCTGTGACGATTGCGTGCGCGGATGCGCCGATACCCACGAAGGGATACCCCGTTTTGTCCGCGAAGGTGACAAGTATGAGAACCTTTTGATCACAAGGGCGTGCAACCACTGCCGCGATCCTGTGTGTCTCGTTGGCTGCCCGACAGGGGCGATCCGGCGCGCGGCCGTTGGGGATGTCGTGGAAATCGATCCCAAGCTCTGCATCGGATGCGCGAGTTGTTCCAATAACTGTCCGTATGATGCAATAGTCATGTACGATACCGGGGAGGTGTGGCCGGCCAATGCCATACCAGAGGCCCTTCGTGGAAACGCCCGTCAGCTTGCAACGAAGTGCGATCTGTGTTACAAGGATCCTGCCGGTCCCGCATGTGTTCGGAGTTGTCCTCACGGATGTGCTGTCCGGGTTGGCAGTATTGAGGAATTTCAAAACCTTATTGCCAGAGATTGAATCGTGATGCGACTCCTGAGCAATCATACAATTCGCAAATGGGTGCGGTCACCTGAGTGGTTCCTTTGGGTTCTCGATTCTCCTCGTCCTTGCGCTGCTTGCGTTTCTCTTGAACATGCTCTTTTCCGTGGTGAGTCCGGGCAATGCCTGGGGTCTGACGTACGGGACAATCGCAGCGCTACTCATGGTGGGCGCCTCGCTGTACGGAGTGCGGCGAAGAAAACCACGGTTTCGTGCAGGCAGATCGCATACGTGGGTCCAGTTCCATGTGTACGGGGGAACGATCTTTCTCCTTCTCGTCTTCATGCATTCAGGGTTCCAGGTGCCGTCGGGAGGAGTCACGTGGTGGCTCTGGTTCCTGTCAATCTGGATCACAGCCAGTGGTCTCCTGGGGGTCACTCTGCAGAAGTGGATTCCCCGGATTCTCACATCGGGACTGACCGTGGAGGTTGTGTACGAGCGGATCCCTGAGTTGGTCTCTCAAATAAGAGATCGTGCCGAGGAAGTCGCTCTTGCTGCCACCGATCCTGTGCGGGATTTCTATCAGAAGAATGTTGCCGCCGCACTCGCGGCTCCACAATCCCGACTGATCTACTATTTTGATATCACCGGAGGCGGCCATTCCCGTGCCAGGCAGTTCGAGTACCTGCGTCGTGTGTTGTCTTCCGACGATCGAAAGAACCTCGACCGGATCGAATCAATCTACAAAACGAAGCTTGAATTGGATGCACACTACACGTTGCAGAAAGCTCTCCGGTGGTGGCTGTACGCTCATGTTCCGGTTTCGCTCATGCTCCTTGTGTTGCTGGCAGTCCATCTCTTCTCTGTCTTCTATTACTGAGAGATTGTGATATGCACGCGAAACTCTTCTGCAAAACAGGTCCTTTGACTGGCGCACAGTTTCGGATTGATCGGGAGGCGACGGTAGGGAAGAGCCCTGAGAACACGATCGCACTCGAACCATCAAAGATCTCACGCGAGCATGCCGCGTGTCTCTTTCGATACGTCTCTGGGTTGTTACGTAATCGAGGATTTGAAGAGCCGCAACGGCACAGTCGTGGATGGCGTCAGAGTTCTGGGAAAGCAAAAACTGGACAAGCTCAATATCATCACGTTTGCGAACGCCTTCGATTTCATATTCCAGGTATTTGATCAGGACGAACCTGCAGCCCAGCCACGCGAGGGCGAAAGGAGGGCGGCTGCACCTGGACCGGAACAGAAGGCTACTGCAATTCCTCCGGTGAAGGTGCCGGCCCCGCGGACGGGCGCATCCCTGACAACCCTTGACGACCAGCCTCTGGCCGTGCCATCATTCCAGGAACAGGAATCAGTGCCTGCAGCATCCCCGAACAAAACAGTGATCGGTGACGAATTTGTCGTTCCTCCGGAGATTCCAAAGGTCGGCACGTCAAAGGGAGACGGCGACGTCAAGGAACGTAAAGTGAAAACGGAGTTCGATGACAACAATGTGCCGACTCCTCACATTGAACCCGGAGAGAAGCAGCCTGAACGTATTGAGCATGTCGCGACATTGTGGCTCGAGGTGGAGATCAGTCCCAAAGACAAAAAGAGTTTCAAGTTGAAGGAAGGAGAGAATACTGTGGGGCGCACCCCGCCGTGTGATATTGTAATCGACGATGCTTCAATCTCCAGAAGTCATGCGGTGATCACCGTGAAAGGCGGACTTGCCACGATCAAGGATCTTGGAAGCAAGAACCATACGTTCTTCGACAACCAGAGGGTCAACTATGAGATCGAGCTGCGGGCGCAAGCGCCAATCACGTTCGGGCTCGTGAAGGCGGCTCTGGTTCGCAAGCCCCCGACAAAAGGCTAATCAATGACCGGGAACGAAGAAGTATCGACGGATGGGATGTACGTTCTGAAGCAGCCAGTGAAACCGCATCAGGTTCTGGATCTGCTGGTTGTGGGGGGAGGTCCGGCTGGTACTGCTGCAGCATTCCGTGCGAAGGAAAAAGGGCTCTCCGTTCTCGTGATCGACTACGATGATATCATGAAGCGTATCCGGGATTACGCGAAGAACAAGCTCATTCTCCCCGACTTCGGCGGCGGTGACAAGATGAAATTCCCGAAGGGGGAATCTCTTGTTTCACTCTTACATTTCTCGCCGATTGACAAAGATGACATGTGTATGACCTGGAGAGGGTTTTACAGGGAGAACAGTGTGCCGGCGCAGGTGGGTGTGGAACTTCTCGGGCTCACTCGCCGCAGCGACGGAGTCTGGGAGGTCAAGGCGTACAATCACAACAACAAGGCCGATCAGGAATACCTTGCGAAGCACGTTGCGATCGGGATAGGGCGCGGTGTTCCGCGGCGGTTCGACATTCCGGGCAATACGGACGGGATTGCCTATCGGCTGACCGATGCCTCCCACTACGTTGGTGCTCCCGCCTGTGTGATCGGTGGAGGGACATCTGCTGCCGAAGCCGTAATTGCGATTTCGCACGCGAAGATCAAGGCCGGCGACGCTTCGCCGGTCTACTGGTCATACCGCAGCGACAAGCTTCCCAAGGTGTCAAAGGCGCTCGCCGAAGCGTTCTTCGAAGCCTACATGGGCAACGGAAACATCCGCTATCATCCGAACAGTGACCCCGTTGCGGTCGTGACAGCAGATGACCGCAAAGACTACCTTTCGATTCAAACTGACAGGCGGGTCATTCCGGGCCGGCCAAATGAAACTTCGCACCTGGAGTTCCAGAAAGAGTTTTGCATCGCATGTATCGGTGAGGATATTCCGGAGGCGTTTCTGAATTCACTCGGGATTCAGATGACATCCATCGGCGGGAAGAAGCGCATGCTCGTAACTCCGCTGCTCGAAACGCAACAGCCAAATGTCTACCTGATCGGGGATATGCTCAGTCAGGTCTACATGGAGACCGACAGTTTTGATGCCGACCCTTCGACATATCGTGAAGTCAAACATCGAGGAAACATCAAGGCCGCCCTCGTCGACGGTGTTCTCGTTGCCGAGATTGTGGCGCAGAGGATCGCAGGGAAGAAGGAAATCGATGTCAAGGTCGTTCTGGAGGATGATGGGGCGAGGCTTCCGGAGACTGCGCCGCGCAAGCAAACAGTCATCGCAACCATGCTGGCCGGAACAATCCCCGACCTGGCACGGCAGGCTGTTCTTGTGCGATTGCTTGGCGGGAATGTCGAGGAAGATGAGTTTGCGGTGAAGATGTCAGGGGTTACAACGATCGGCCGGAAATTCTGCGACATTGTCTTTCCCGAAGACGACATGATGTCCGAGCGGCATGCTTCCCTGTTGCACGGTGTCGACGGCTTTTCGCTCAGAGACGACGGCAGCACGACGGGTGTGTTCTTACGCGCAGCCGAAGGGAAGGCGCTGGAGGTTACGGCTGGCGATCTCGTTCGAGCCGGCAGACAGTTTCTTCTGTTCGGTGAAGACCATTCCTTCATTCACTTTGATCAAACCGGAAAGAAGATCGGCAACCACAAGGTCCAGGAGAAGACATTGGTTCTTGGACGTGAGGCTCCCGATATTACACTGAACAAGGATGACATGACTCTTTCACGAAGGCACCTATCGCTTTCGGTAAAGGACGGAAAGATGTTCGTGAAGGATCTGAACAGTGTGAATGGTACGTACTTGAAGGTTCGCAGCGCAGTGGCGATTGAGCCAGGGGATCGATTCCGCGTGGGTCGACAAATGTTCAAGCTCCGGATGCAGGAACAAGCCCAACCTGCCAGGATACACGTAACGACGATTCCTCAGGCGCCGGTTCCGAAGCCTGTCGTGGTCACAACGGACGAACAGTCAGCACCGGTTGCCGCATCTCCACAGCCCTCGTTTGCCGGTGTCCATGTCGCAAATCGGCCGGCAGGCATGACTGTTACATTCAAGCATGCAGGGAAGAGTATCGCGTTCTCTAAAGGACAAAGCGTCTGTGAGGTGGCGGAGAAGAATGGCGTAAAGATCTCGGCAGAATGTCATTCGGGGATTTGCGGCAGCGACCCCATCCGGATTCTTTCAGGAAGCGAGCATCTGAACCCGTTGGGAGATGATGAGAAAGGGACTCTTGAAGACATTTGCGGTGTGCCTCCGGGTGAATGCCGGCTGGCCTGCATGGTGAAACCCTCAGGAACCGTCGAAGTGGAGATCATCCAGTCGTGAGGAGGATCATCTACGGCAATTGTTCGGACATCGGCATGGTTCGAGGCGAGAACCAGGATTCGTATGGAGTGTTCCCGGACGGGAGCGTTGCGGATCCCGGTGGGAAGGGACGGCTCTTTGTGATTGCCGATGGCATGGGTGGACATCGTGGTGGCAAACAGGCAAGCACCATCGCAGTCAACACAATGAATGAAATCTACTTCTCGTCTGCCGATGCTGAGGCGAAGGCGAGGCTTCAGCAGGCTGCCCAATGCGCCAACGATCGGATAAACGAGTATACGATCAACCATCCCGATCTCTTCGGGATGGGCACCACGCTGTCCGCCATGGTCGTCACGGACGCGGGAGGCTGTATTGCGCATGTCGGCGACAGCCGCATCTATCGTGTCAGGGACGATTCCATCGAACAGTTGACGAAGGATCATTCGAAGGTGGCCGAGATGGCGCGAAGGGGCATCATTACTGCCGACGAAGCACGTCATCATCCCGAACGCTCGCAGCTCTACAGGGCTCTTGGCACACGCCCCAACGTTGAGGTCGACATGATTGAGGATATTGAATTGAGTGCCAATGAGTACTTCGTAATGTGCACCGATGGACTCTACAATCACGTTGAGAACGAGGAGATTCGGGAAACTGTGTTGTCGCATGCGCCTGACGAGGCGGCTGAAGCCCTTGTGAGACTGGCCAACCGTCGCGGCGGTCAAGACAACATCACCGTGCAAGTCATTCGGGTGGGAGGGGCGGAGGAATGAGTACGAAAGAGAGGATCTAGTGGAGACTGGAATCATCGGCAAAGTTGTCGATACCTACAAGATCACCGGCGTGCTTGGGAAGGGAGGCATGGGGATCGTCTACAAGGCGAAGGATACCACGCTTGACAGAGACGTTGCACTCAAGATGATGGATGCCGCTCTCGCCCGTGATGAAAGCTTTCTGAAGCGATTTCAGTCCGAGGCAAAAGCCCTGGCAAAACTTCAGAACCCGAACATCGTCAGCATCTTCGCCCTCCGAGAAACTGACCTCGGCTTCTGTATCGCGATGGAGTTCGTCGAGGGGAACACACTCGCCGACCGCATTCGCGAGAAAGGTGCCATGCCGTTTGAAAATGTCTTTCCGATCTTCAAGCAACTGTTGACGGCGTTGGACCATGCTCATGAGGTTGGCATCATCCACCGCGATATCAAACCGAGCAATGTGATGCTCACAAAGAACAACGTCGTCAAGGTCACGGATTTCGGGCTGGCCAAGATACAGCAAGTGTCCGGGGCGACGATGACCCTGGGAACAGGTGGAACGCTGTACTACATGTCGCCCGAACAAATCCGGGGTCTGTCGAACGTCGATCATCGAGGGGATATCTACTCGTTGGGCATGACGCTGTACGAAACCTTGACCGGGAAGGTACCCTTCACGGATGCTGAGACTGATTTCTCCATCCGCCAGACGATTGTGGAGGGAAAGGTACCTCCACCGGATAAGATGAACCCTGCACTGCCGCGCGACCTTGTGAAGGTGGTGATGAAGTCGATTGAGAAGGATCCCGAGAAACGGTATCAGAGCGCGGGTGCAATGCTGGCGGCTCTCGAACAGGTATACGAGAAGAGCAAGGAAAAGCGGGCAGCCACCGTGGGTGGAGAGTCTGTGTCCCGATCCTCCAGGAAGAGTCGACTGCCGATCATTTTGGGAGGACTCCTGCTTGTCGTGATTGCAATTGCTGTGTACTTGTTTTCTGGAAGCCCGGCTCCTGAGATCTCCGTCACCACTCAGCCAGCACGAGCGGAGGTGTTTCTCAATGGAGTCAGCATGGGTATGACTCCCTTTGAAAACAAGAGGGTCGGAGCTGGCATTGCAGCAGTGCGAATCACCCAGTCCGGCTACGTTGCCAAGGACACAACGCTCTCTCTCTCCAATGGTCAAAACCTCCGGCTGGCCTTTTCACTGATGAAAGAAATTCCCGCGGTGCCAAAGTCTTCCGAGAAATTATCACAGACTCCAGTCGATCAACACGTATCTGCGGAAACCAAACAGGTCGAGACACACCTGACCCGAACCAGGCAAGTGACAAACGCCGAACCTGTTGGCACATTGGTATTAAAAGTGGTTCCCGACGGAGACGTGACGATTGATGGCGGACGGGCGTATAGCCATGTGAACCGGGCCCAGAGAATCGAGGTTGCTGCCGGCGAGCATACCATCCAGTTTCAGAACCCGACGCTGGGTTCGGCGACCCGCCGCGTTACTGTCGGAAAGGGAAAGACTGAAGAGGTCACGTGTTACTTTGAGCGGTACGTGAGCATTGGAGTGTCGGGGGATTCGAACTGGGGTACGATTCTGATTGACGGCAAGCGGGCGACCATCGAAGTCAATGGAGAGAACGTACTGGCAACGGCACCGCAAGAAAAACTCCCGCTTACTGCGGGGAAGCACACTGTGCTTGTAACACGGGAGGGCTTTGAGACAATCGGTGGGCCCAGGGAGATTGATGTAAGGTCTGGCTTCGACGCGGATATTGTTTCCCGGCTCGTGTTCGATTTGAAGAAGAATTAGTCATGAACCAATCACATCAAAGGAGTGAGTGATGAAAACTCTGAAGTTCGGAGTGCTGGCAGGAGGCTCATGTCGACTGCTTGCGCTACTACTCGCTGGCGCGGCTTTGTGGTTCCCGGCTGTGCAGGCTGCAAATGGGCAGGGGAATTCGGGTACCGGCGAGATGATGAAGAAGGCAATATCGTACTATCAATCCGCGAGGTACGATGATGCTATTTCAGTCCTCAACAAACTGGCGACCGACACTTCGGTCAGCAAGAAGGAGCGCGAGGACGTCTTCCTGTATCTTGGACGCGCATATACCGCGAAGAACTTGCACGACAAGGCGAAGTGGGCTATGGCAAATCTGTTGGACCTTGAACCGCCCCTCATCGAACCTGATCCCGATATGGAACCGCCCCCGTTGATGAAGGCCTACTACGATGCCAGAAAGGATAAGTCAGGGTCAGCGGAGGTGGAACGCCCCGATCCCGGAATAAAAACCATTGCAATCCTTGACTTCAAGAATCGATCCGTGGATGACAAGGAGAAGTTCGACCCGATGGAGAAGGGATTTGCCGACCTGATGATCAGCGAGCTCAACGGTACCATCAACCTGAAAGTTGTGGAGCGCGAACGCATCAAGTGGCTCATGGACGAAATTGGGATGGAGAACGATCCCGGCAAATTCGATATGGGCACCGCCGTTCGGGTTGGGAAGCTTCTCGGCGTCCACACGATTCTTCTCGGCAGTTTCATCAAAGTGAAGGATGAAATGAAACTTCTCTCCCGCCTTGTGAAGGTGGAGACGGGAGAGATTCTTGCCACCGATGAAGCATCGGGTGATGCAGACGATTTCTTTGAGATCGCGCAGCAGCTGGGAGAGAAGGTGGCGAAGCATATCAACGTTACGCTCGGTAAGACTGCAGCACAAGAAGGGAGCGAGACGAAATCGCTTGACGCCATGCTCGCGTATTCCGAAGGGTTGGTGCTGGTCGAGAAGGGAGACTATAAGAATGCGTACGACAAATTCCAGGAAGCCGCGACGCTCGACCCGAGCTACACCAGGGCCCAGCGAAAAGCGGACAGTATCAAGCCTCTTATCGGGTAGGATTATCGTGATGACACGAATGCGAAACCTGTTCCTCGGAACAGCGCTGGTTGTCGGGTGGATGTCTTGCGTGACGGTGCAATACAACGCGGACGTCTCGGACTACCACAGGCAGATCGCGGCTCTCGAAGCGCAACTCACCCGCAATCCCAACGATGCCGGGGCTCTTCGTGACCTCGGCGCGATCTACTTCGAAGTGAAGCAGTATCCCCGGGCGGAGGAGTTACTGAAGAAATCGTATGACCTCGACGACAAGGATGCAAAGACACAGTTCTACTATGGAATGTCTCTTGAGGCCCAAAACAAGTTGCAGGCTGCGCTTGCCGTCTACATCAACTATTCCGACTTCTCCGAGCTCTCGCCGTATCGAGGGTTGATGGAAGGCCGTTACCGGTCCCTCACACTTGACCTGATCCACCAGCAGCTTCGAGATCTTCTGGCGAGGGAGGATTCGCTCACCGGGCGAGCACTGCCGACGAAGTCTGTTGCGGTTTTTCCCCTGGATTTTGAGGGAGGGAATGAGCGGTTCTCTCCACTGGGGAAGGGACTGAGTGAGATGATCACCATCGATCTCGGCCAGGTCAAGAGTCTCAGCCTTATTGAACGTGTCAGGGTTGAGGCTCTTCTCGATGAGTTGAAGCTCAGCCAGAGCAAACTGGTGGATCCATCCTCGGCGCCCCGACTTGGCAAGCTGCTCAGTGCAGGTAGAATTGTCGCGGGATCTTATAGCGTGTCGAAGGAAGAGCAACTCACCCTCAACGTGGCATCGTGGGATGTTGTAAAGAAACAGTATCCCAAGACAACCAGTCAGTCCGATGCTCTTGAAAACCTCTTTCGCCTTGAAAAGGAACTGGTGTTCGATGTGATCAAGAGGCTTGAAATAAAGCTCACTGCATCGGAACGGACGGCGATCCAGCGTGTCCCGACCAAGAACATACAGGCATTTCTGATGTACAGCATCGGGCTCGACAAGGAGGATGCTCATGATTTTGAAGCGGCCAAGGTATACTTCGGGCAGGCTGCTTCCCTGGATCCGGGCTTCGAACAGGCAAAAGGGAAGACTGAGGCGATGGGAGCCATGTCGGTCGCGGGAGGAGACAAAAGCAAAGCGTTGACGTATGCACAGGCGGTCGATCCACTGCCGTCGCCCGATGTCAATCCCAACAAAACGGATCTGATGACGAACCGGCTGCAGAATCTCGGTAACGGCATCGGATCAAATTTCTATCCCGGCCAGGAGACCAGGAAGCCTGCGCAGGAAGCTGCGGCCTCGGGTGAGCTGGGCGCTGAGCTTCCACCTCCACCACCACCACCTCCGGGAAAATGAAGTGCCGGCAAGCGAAAACACAATTACAATGGTGAGCGACACAATGCACTACGTGCAGATGATATTCCTGAGAAAGGCTCATGCGTTCGCGGGGATTCTCCTCCTCTTGAACTCATCGCTCTTGATTGCTCAATGGTCAGGCAATCCTTCAGTGAACGTGCGACTTGCGAGTGGTGCGCTTCTCGAGGTGCGACAGGTGAAGATGGTCAGCGACGGTGCAGGAGGAGCAATCTCGACGTGGGCTGATCTCCGCACCGGGACGAGTGTTGTGTACGCACAGCATATTGACGCGTCCGGGGTTGTGCTCTGGGGAACAAACGGCGAGCGTGTTAGCATTTCGTCCGGTCAACAGTTGTCTCCCGATATTGCGACTGATGGGGCTGGAGGAGCGATTATCTGCTGGGCTGATAACCGCGGGCAATTCATAACAGTGTATGCTCAACGCTTCGACGGCGCCGGGAATCTGCTGTGGGGAACAGCCGGTGTTCCGGTAGGCGGCGGAAATGGGAACGAAGACTTGCCCGTCATTGTCGACGATGGAGTCGGAGGAGCAATCGTCGCATGGCAGGATTTCCGCGACGATTCAACCGGTAGCGGAAACATTAACCTCTACGCCCAAAGGGTGAACGCGTCCGGGAACAGAGTCTGGAATCAGAACGATGTCCCAGTTTCTGTGGCTGCATTACAGCAGATCAATCCTGTCATTGTGAGTAACGGTAGCGGCGGAGCCATTGTAGTGTGGGAAGACTACAGGGGGGGGACTCAATCCAGCGACGTTTATGGCCAGAATATGGGTTCCACCGGATCAGCCTTGTGGACCGCCAACGGGGAAGTGCTGTGCGGGGCAGTGAACTACCAATTTAACATCAAGGCTCTCGCAGATGGTGCGGGAGGAGTATATGCGGTTTGGACCGATCTTCGAGGTGGCACGGGGACCGGCGATATTTATGGCCAGCACGTGAATTCTTCGGGGGTTGTCCAATGGCCTGGCGATGGTTCCGTAATATGTGGAATTCCTACGGATCAGATTTTGCCCGAAATTGCCTCGGACGGAGCGGGAGGATTTGTTGTTAGCTGGATCGATAGCAGGTCCGGGCAGTACAACATCTATGCGCAGAGGTTCAGCAGCGCGGGTGTGGGTCAATGGCAAGTGAATGGAATTGCCGTTGAGCCAAGTCCTAACAGTTCTCAAATCAAACAGAGCATGATTAGCGATGGGTCCGGGAATACGATTCTTACATGGGCTGATTCGAGGCCCGGGCAGGTGTACGATATCTATGCTCAGAAACTGAACGGGTTCGGTGTTCAACAGTGGCTCACTGGTGGGACGATAATCTGTAATGCGCCTGGCAACCAGGATTGGCCGGTCGTGGTTTCAGACGGGGCAGCAGGGGCGATTGTGGAATGGGCTGATTCGAGAGACACGACCGGTGACGGCATTTACGCTCAGAACATCGACAGGAATGGCGCCATCGGCACATTCAGGATTGTAGCCGGGGCGACAGGGCCCGGCTCGATTACACCGGCAGGACTCGTGCTGGTCAATGGTGGTACCAGCCAGACCTTCACATTCTCGCCAAATACAGGAAACACGATTGACAGCGTCATTGTAGATGGTGCAAATGTCGGCATGCCGGGAAATTATACGTTTACGAATGTCTTGTCCAACCACACGATAAGCGTCCACTTCTCGGCAATTGGATCGATTACAGTACTACATCCGAATGGAGGAGAAGTTTTCCAGTTCGGAATGCTTGACACGATCCGATGGACTTCGTCCAATCTCACTGGCAATGTCTTTGTCCGGGTTTCACTTGATGGCGGCGCAAACTTCTTCATGATCACCGCTGCGATTCCAAACTCAGGGAGTTTTCCCTGGGTTGTTGCTTTACCACCCACAACCCAAGGGCTGGTTGAAGTGATGAGCGAAGCCGATACGACTATCCACGATGTGAGCGATGGACTCTTCACGATCCTTGCACCGGGCTCGACAGGTGGCGTACTGAGGGGAATAGTGACTGACGCGAGCAACGGTCGTCCGCTCCCGAATGTTGTGGTGACAACGTCCGGTCAGGTCGGGGTGACGGATTCGTCCGGGAGTTACATGGTCACAGGCATTCCCCCCGGGATCCTCAGGGCAGAGTTCTCGGCGGATTCCGTCGCTGGTCTTCCCCCTCTTGCCGTTCAGTTTCATGATGAGTCAACTGAAGGTACACATACTGTTCTGGGAGTAGCCGTGGGGTATCTTCCATATCAGAACAACCAGGTGGTTGTCGGACCAACCGACACAGTTGAGCTCAGCTTCTCGATGTCGCCATCAATAGCACCGGGTGCCATGCGCATGGTACTGAACTGGGGCGCCGATCCGCGCGATCTCGATTCGTATCTGGCAACCCCGTTGATTGGAGGGCAACAATACCTCGTGTACTATGGTGATCAGGGAAGGGCGACTGATGTTCCATATGATACACTTGATCATGACGTGACAACCGGCTTCGGTCCCGAGACAATTACAATGTACCGCTTCTATCCCGGGACGTATCACTATTATGTGAATAAGTTTTCGGGAACAGGGGAGTTGACCCAGTCAGGTGGTACGGTCCAGATCTATTCCGATGCGGGTCTCCTCCAGACCATCCACGTGCCAACCGTCGGAACGGGAGACTACTGGCACGTTTGCGATATCGATGGCTCGACAAAGGCGATTACCATCATCAATCAGATATTGACCTCTCCTCCCGGAAACTTACCTTCGTTCCCGGGTCCTCGGCACAAGGTGCCGAGAAGGCTGGCCGGAATTCACCAGTCTGAATCGAAAAACACAATCAATAGCTGGTTGTGGAATTTCGGAGACGGCTCAACCAGTACACTGCAGAACCCCCGGCATGTCTATCAACAGAACGGTCTGTACAGTGTTTCCCTTCAGGTCACGAACGACACGTCACAGAGCACGGAAGTCAAGACGGACTTCATTGCTGTGGGATCTTTCATTCGCGTGAATTTCAATGGAAACGGCCGGGCATCAAGCAGCCAGAATGTGCTTGTTTCTCCTCCCTCCGGCTTGCAAACAACGGATGCCAAACTTTTCTATCGGTTGGGAGGGGCTCTCCAATACGATTCCCTAAGTCTGGATACCTCTACGGTCCCGTACACTGGAACAATCCCCGCATCATCGGTTACCATCCGCGGGTTTGAGTACTACGTCGCGATTACGGGAATAATCGTTGGCACACCCACGCTAACGACGATCACGGCGCCAAGTACCAATGCGTCAGCCAACCCGTATGTCGTGCGGGTGAAGTTCGGTGTAACTCAATCTGCAACGCTTTTGCAGCCGCAGACATATAAGATGGTGTCAGTGCCGGTGAATTTGTACGATCCTCGTGTGGGAAGTGTGCTAGCAGATGATCTCGGAGAGTACAACGGCAGACACTGGCGGTTCTTCAGATGGAGCAAAAGTGCTTACATCGAATATCCGGGGGTTGACAGTACCTTTGTTCCCGGGAAAGCATCGTGGCTCATAACAAATCAGGGCGGGGGGTTTGATGTCGATTCCGGACTATCGGTGATTTCGGGTTCCCCGTACGTTGTCCCGCTCGATACAGGGTGGAACCAGATAGCGAATCCATTTGCATTTCCTGTCGCATGGACGGCCATCCAGAAAGATGTCTCGGTACGGGGACCGTACTACTACGATGGGAGTCCGTACGTGCTCGATACAATGGGAATACTGCTTCCCTGGGAAGGCTACTTTGTAAAGAACGATGAAGGATCGCCCGGGACGCTCACATTCCCGCCAATGGCGGCAACTCCGACGGTTGTGTCAAAGGCTGCTTCTCCAAATTCATCATATGGTTCATATACCCTCCAGATGATTGCGGAAGTACCAGGAACGCATTTCAGGGATGCCCAGAATTATCTTGGCCTCGTTCCCGATGCAAGAGTAGGGAATGACACGTATGATTACCCCGATCCACCCGGCATCGATCCGACAATTCACCTCTCGATCATGCAGGGGCAGACATCGTACATGCGGAACTTCAAGCCTTCGGCTGGAGAGGGTGAATCGTGGGATGTGCAGATTCGCTCGGACGTTCCGGCTTCACTAGTGACAGTGACGTTGGTGGAATCGGGTCAAATGCCTGACGGATTTCATCTGTACATCCTGGACCGGAATGACGTTAACGTGATCGAGCCGCAGAACAACCGGTTCACGGTTCGTCTTGATGGACCGTCGTCAATCAGGTCGTTAAAGGTCATCCTGGGGACTCCGGCTTACGCCGCCGGTAACAGCGAAGGGATTCCTCTCGTTCCCATTGCCTACGCCCTTGAACAGAACTTCCCGAACCCGTTCAATCCAACAACGACAATTCGCTACCAGCTCAGCAAGCGAAGTGCGGTGAGTCTTGAAATTTATGACCTCCTCGGCCGCAGGGTGAAAACACTTGTGAAGGGCGACCAGGTGACGGGCAGTTATTCGGTGCAGTGGCGGAGTGACAATGATGCGGGGAACGCAGTCGCGAGCGGAGTGTACATTTATCGTTTGCGAGCCGGTGATTTTGTACAGAGCAGAAAACTCCTGTTACTACGTTGATGGGCAAAGACCTATGAAACACTTTCTTATCATGATCCTTATTGCATGCCCGATCGGCAGGGCAACACCCCAGGCACTCGATGTGCAGCAGAACAGTCGGCAGGGGAGCATCAGGGTGTTCCCGGTGTTTCAGCGCTGGTCGGTTCAGGATGGCAATGCGTTCTCGGAGACGAGCGTTGAGGTGTCGCTTCTCCAGCCATTGGGGAGGCAGACAACCATCAGTTTTCACGGTGCAGGAGCAAGCGCTGGTGGCGACATTGCATCATTGAGTGGCCTGGCGGACGCGCAGATTGCCATCCAGCATCGCCTGGAGAAACCACACTTCGTCTTTAGTCTTGGTGTGAATCTCCCGAGCGGCCACAAGGAACTCACCTCCGATGAGTTTCAGACATCTCTGCTGTTGAGCAACAGGTTCTTCGATCTCCAAACCCCGAACTTCGGGACAGGATTGAACATCAATCCTGGGATCATTTGGGGATTTCAAATGAGTGAGAATGTGGTGCTTGGTCTCGGGGCATCATACCAGTACAAAGGGAAGTTCAAGCCTCTCAAAGGTCTGGGAGACTACGATCCGGGTGATGAGTTCTTGCTAACGTCCGGGATTGATGTGGCGCCAAGCAAGACCGAGACCGCGTCCGCTGATATCGTGTTCACGGCATACGGGAAGGATAAACTTGACGGCGAAGAGGTGTTTGCTTCGGGCAACAAGATCGTGGCAAACCTTCAGTACCGCAAGTACTTTGACTATGATCAGTTGCGTGTCCTTGCTCGTTATCGGACGAGAGCTAAGAATGAGTTCGCTGTTGGCAACAGTCTTGTGTCAGAACCGGAGAAGACGGATCCTGACGAGTTCGATCTTTTCGGTTCGTACGTGATCTGGTTCAGTGATAATGTGTCAATGGGAGTGCTCGGCGAAGGGCGCTTCTATCGGGTGACTGCCGCGTCCTTCCAGGGCAAGAACCTCTTCGGGGTTGGCGTCGCCCCGGTGTTTGCTGTGTCTTCTGCATTAAGAATTCCCGCTCGACTCAAGTTCCAGTTTGGTTCGCTCGATGGCGGCACCAGTGTCACCGGCGTAGAGGTCGGTGTCGGATTGGATGTGACCTACTAAGGCGCTTGATCTTGTGAAATCATTATGATATTATCACAATATCATCGCTACAGAGCAAAGTCGATTCCGGAATTACCCTGGATGGTGTTGCTTGTCTAGGACTACATTCTCATCCTTCGCAGGCAATCCCGGCAGGGACACGGCTGGCGAACTGGAATCATCAGTCAGGTCCTTTCACTTGGAGCTTGACCCCAATTCTTACCTCAAGAGCAAGAGCTTCCTGCTCGCAATAAAGTCGCCTGACTGTAAACGGTAGATGTAGACACCACTCGCGATGTTGCTTGCATCCCATTGCGTTGTGTATGTCCCCGGTTGTTTCACGTCGTGCACCAGGGTTGCCACTTCCCGTCCCAACAGATCAAACACCTTCAGAGTCACCAATCCGTACTCTGAAATCTGCCCGCCTGAGGCGAGGTCTCGTCCCGGAGGGACGGAGAATCCGATCGACGTGTTCGGGTTAAACGGATTGGGATAATTCTGATCGAGCCTGAATGCAAGAGGCGTGCCCGCCTCTTCGTCGCCAACGGACACCGGCGTTGCAGTCTTCAGTATCCAGTTGTTCGGGTCGAGTTGCCCTGTTGTAGGCAGGGTCGGAACATGAACGGAGAAATACTGATCGCCGGAGTTGTTCCACAGCCGGAACGTCGTATCGAGCCCCGACCCCGTCAGTCTGAAATCCACGGGCATGGTGAAGAACGTACGGGGTTGGTTGTTCCTGTCGTCTGTTGAATCCTGATCGGCACGACATAGCCGCCATCGGTATCGGCGATGGCGCGCCATGAATAGCTGTACCGGGGATACTTCTCTCCGTAGATCCACTCGTTGAAGAAGTAGCCGAGGGAATCGCCGGACACGGTCTCGCACACTTCTCTGAAATTCTCGGTCGTTGCCACCCCAAACCGGAAACGGGGATCGAACGCGTACGAGCGCATCGATCTGAAGAATGTAGAGTCACCGAGGACGTGCCTGAGCATGTGCAGTACACAAGCACCTTTCGCATAAACAAGGTTGCCATTGAAAAGTGTGCCGGTATTCGATGTATCCTGGACGTGAATTGTGCCAACTGCATTCCTCGCGCTGCTCATCTGGCTGTTGATATACGTTGTGTAGTTGGAGAACCCATACTTGCCTTCATAGTACACTGCAACTGAGTAGGTGGCAAAGCCCTCGTTCAGCCAGATATTCGGCCAGTTCGCACAGGTGATCATATCGCCGTACCACATATGTGCAAGCTCGTGGGCCACGAGACTTTCGCTGAACCCGTTCAGCGACGTCATCGTCTGGTGTTCCATACCGCCGCCCCAACCGAACTCGGAATGTCCGTACTTCTCATTGATGAATGGGTAGAGGCCGTATCTCGATGAATAAATGGAGAGCATATCGATGGTTCGCGGCAGATTCGTTTGAGCGCTCGTGAGGTGTTCGGGAAGAACATAGTTGAGCACCGGCATGGAATCGGTCGGGGTATACCTGAACCAGTTGGTGAACTCGGCAAAGTTCGTGATCGCCATCGACACAAGGTAGGTGCTGATGGGATAGCGCTCAGCCCATTGGTACGTCGAGGTGCCATTGCCGTTGTTGATGACGGCAACCAATTTCCCTTCTGAACCGACTTTGAACGTGCTGTCCACCGTCACCCAGATGTCAACCGAATCGGCTTTGTCCGACGGATGATCCTTGCACGGCCACCAGTCTTTTGCGCCATACGGCTCGCTGAGCGTATACACCCATGGCGTACCCAAATGAGATGAAAACGTGAAACTGCCAAAGCCGCTGCTGCCGGGCACGCCGCGATAGTAAATATCCGTCGTGACCATCTCGCCCGACCCATACGATCTGTCGAGAGTGATGGTGAGCGTCGTTGGCTGTTGGGTGAAGAGAAGACTCGTATTTCCGGTCTTCACCGAATCGACCGTAAGGGGGTTCATCAGGTCGAGCGTAACAGTCGTGAGATTTGCCACCACGCTCTGCGCCCTCATCGTTACCACGCCACGGAGGTAGTTCGGCGATGTTGTGATGGCAATATTGAGCTTGTAGTACTTGACGTCGATGTTCAGGTCCGACGCGGGTTCGAGCATTGCATCGCGCAACATCTCATACCTTCTCGCCTCACCCTTGAAAAGGGCTTCTTCGTCTGTTCCCGTTTGTTGGGGTTGGAATTGCCCGAACATCAATTGGATTGCCGAACACAATCCGGCCACAACCGTAGCAAGTTGTCTCATACCGTTCTCCTCTATCGTTTGGCAAACAGATACGGTGTGGCAATCTCAAACAGGCGCAACGAAATGTTCTTCAATTGTCATCAACCGATGAAATGGAAAAAGGCCGTTACCGTCCATTAACGATAAAGGCCTCTTCCAAAGATCTCGTGGATGAAATATACGTCGGGAAGGGACGAAACGCAATGTTATGATCAAACATTTTCCGGGATGGACGGAGGTCAATCAGCCTGCTCGTTCTTCATCTCCCAATCAACATCTCGTTTTTCAATGTCATCGGCCTGACAAACACAAAGCCCCAGCCATTTCTGGCCGGGGCTGGGAAGTGGCTGACCTGTGCTGAGCGCTTACTTCAACAACAGGAGCTTGCGGGTTGCGACGAAATCCCCCGCTTGAATGCGATAGAAGTACACTCCCGAAGCAAGACCGGGATTCTCAAGTTTCACTTCGTGGTAGCCGGCCTGTTGCTGTTCGTTCACAAGCGATGATACTTGTTGCCCAAGTGTGTTATATACAACGAGTGTCACCTGCGCCGCATGTGGCAACCCGTACCGAATGGTTGTTGCCGGGTTGAAAGGGTTGGGATAATTCTGGTCAAGGACGAATGTCGTCGGGATACCACCGGGTCCGCCGACGCTGACAGGGTTCGAGGTTCGAAGACCCAGGCCGATCCGTCGCACGTCCGGCGTGTTGCCGGTGATTCTGAGTCCGCCGGTGTACAGAGTGTCTGTTCTCAGCCCAAACGGATGAATTCTCAACTCCACTGAGGTACTGTCTCCGGGTGCAACGATACCGCTCGTCGGACTTGTTGACGCCCATGGGAGAATGTCAGTTGTAAGCAGAAGCGCGAGGTTGTTGTGAACGTAGTTGCTGTTGTACGCCACCTGGAGCGCAACTGTACCGGCGGCATTCTGGATCCCAATGGTTGAACTATTGACAAGCGTCAGGTCCATTGACTGATATTGATATAACATTGTCCCATCCGGCTTGAAGATGACCTCAAAGGTGTACGGTCCGCCCGAGCTGAAGTGAGGGACATTGAGATACTCGACAATGAACCGGCTGTTAGCGACATCATTATAGTAGTAGACCGTCCCACTGGTGACGAGATAGAGATCGTCCCAGAACGGGAAGATGGCACTTAACGGCGCTGTGCTGTTCGGTAATGCAAGGTTCGAATAGTCTGTACTGGTTGAAGTGAAGCTCAAGAACCCGTTTGTACACACGTTGATGCTTCCGCTGAATGCAGTTCCGTAGAGCGAGAAAGAGAAGGGGAACGGAATCGTGGCATAGCCGTCGTCGGCTGAGCCGTTCCACGAAGTAACCTGTGTTCCAACAGTGCTGATGTCCACCCAGTTAAATGTAGGACCGCCCGGAGAATCACTGTCAATCCAGCGATAGCCGAACGCATCCGGGCCGCCGGAACTGTCCCTCTCTCCGGGATTTGGATCCACTCCACCCTTGGCAACGGAAATTGTCGGCTGCTGTGTCTTGCTGCGCTCAATGGATCGAGCATTCTGCAACAGGGACCCGATGGTCTCGTCAATGGTGTATCGCAGCGTGTCGGTGCCAGGGTTCCTGATGCTGAACGAGGTTCTGGTTGTATCGGGTCCGGGCAGCCGTCGGAAGTAGAATGTGTCTGGTGAAGCGACAATACTCGCCTGACCGACGCTCACAGCACGCAATTGGACTTCGGGTGCCGGCGGATTGGAGTTTGATGTGAACGTCAAGGCGGCGGTTCTCAATCCGCCCGGGTTGGGAGCCGTAAAGTAGACTTTGACCCGCAGCGTGTCGAGATAATTCAGAGAGAACGACGTTCTGTTCACGCCGAACGCGGGATTGCTCGAGCTGATGTTGGTGACATTCAACGTCGTCACGCCAAAGTTCGTCACAAGCATACTCTGCGAGGAGTCCGTCCTTCCAATCGGAACATTGCCGATGCTGATTGTATCTCGGTCCACTCCGAGGTTTGGCGCCGTGGTTGGAGGCGGGCCTCCTATCCCGTCGCTGGTGAAATCATCGACGTACCATCCCCGGTATTGAATGGAATTGTCTGCACCGAAATCAAACCTGATCGCAATGGAGTCGCCCTCGCTGGCAACACCGGTGAGATCGAACGTTGCTTTCGACCAGGTCGTTCCACCGACACTTGAGTACCCTGCCTGCCCCGCGAGTGGATTCCCAAAGCCACTGTAGATTATCGGCGGAGGATACGATCCGACAGGCTGGATGATCTGGAATGGTCCTTGGTTGACAGAGATCTTCACATTGCCACCATCGTAGCGGCTCTGGATTTCGTACCACTGCCAGAATGAGAACGACGCCCGATTTGAGAACACTCGTGAGAGAGGCATTGTCAAAGAGGAGAGCAACGGTCCTTGAGTGTAGTTTCCTGAAAGGATCGTCCCCCAGCACTTCAGGCCGCTGTGGGCATGCGGAGATGGTCCCGAGGGAGTTCCCCATTGCCAGTTATTCGTGCCGGTGAAGTTTGACGGAGAGTCATCGAACGAAGTGTTCCGGTTGTAGTAATCGAGAATGGCAAACCTGATTTCTCCCGAAGCCGGGTACACCGACAGATTGTGTTGCCGGCTCCCATCGGTTGCAAGTATGCGATATGAGACAGAATCTCCAGCATGTACCTGACTCCTGCTGATGTGCAGTGTGTCGGTATACACGCCATTGACCAGCGGCAAAGAAAAGGACGCAAGAGAAACCCCGTTGAGTTTGCTCAGGACTGTGACTGAATCGACGCCGCTGATGTCCGAGGCAGATACCGAAATCTGTGGAGGCCAGCTTGCCAGTGCCTGATTGCCGAGATCGCGATGAACGATAGCGGGTCCTGTCACGTCCTGTCCGACTTGATAGCTGTACGAGCCCGTCAAGGGCGAGCGGGTTGACACGTACGCGTTTCGGGTCTTGATGTAATACGTGATGTTGACGCCCGATCCAAGGTAAGGTATGTGTGCGCTGAACTCGTTCGGATTCCCCGTCGGAGTTAGTAGTGCGCTGTTTGTGAAGCTCCCGCCAATGCCGTAGACAACCTGCGTCGAGTCCGCGACTAAAGGTATGCGTGACTTGATGCGCACGAGAACGAGGCGCGCTGTGGTGTCTTCTGTATTTGAAAGGGGAGTGTGTTCGATCCAGGCATAGTGCACCGCGTTGAACGCGTTGAGGATTCCCCACCCGGTCAGCCGGTCCGGGGTATTGGGGTGACTTGCCGTCTGTCGCATTGCCTCACGCACCTGGAAGGGCGTCAGGTTGAAATTGAGATTGCCGCTGATAACAAGAGCTGCAACTCCGGCAGAGAGTGGACACGAGAATGATGTCCCGTCAGCAAGCAAGTAGCCTGAAGTGCCTGATGCCACCTGCACTCCAGAGCCCATCGCCATGATATCTGGCTTTATCCGGCCGTCGGCAGTTGGTCCAACGGCGCTGAACGATGCCCGTGTTCCTGAGGAAGTGACGGCCCCGGCGGTGATGACATTGAACCCGTCGGCGGGAGCGCCCAGAGTGTTATGGCTTGCGTTATCACCTGCATTCCCCGCGGAGTTTACAACCGTGATGCCGAGGGCTGCCGCCCGATCCGCCGCTCGTGTAATTACTGTGGTCGAACCATTCATATCCTGCCAACCATACGATGGCCAGGGTGGATCATACGGGCCGGTCGGATCATTGTATCCCAACGAAGTGCTCGAAACATCAATGCCAATGCTGTCAGCCCAGATGATGGCACGCGCCCAGTTGTCTTCTTCAATGGGTGTCTCGGATGTGACCTGTTCTGTTCTCGACAGAACAAACGACGCACCGAACGCAGGGCCGATATGGCTCCCGTTCTGGAAACCTCCGATCGTGGAAAATGTCTCCTGGCCGTGAGAGTCGTTGTTGTGAAACACCGTGTCGTTATCAACGAAGTCATAATGGGCAACGATTGGACGTGTTGCGAGCGCCGGGTGATTGAGGTTGGGGAACGAATCGTCGAATATGCCGATGAGGACTCCCTGTCCCGTGATCCCGAGGTTATGCACGGCAACGGTATTGATTTGCTGGTTCTGTGTAAGCGATCCACCGTAGCTGAAGGAGGTATCCGGATTGGTGGGGAAAACCTCAGGCGGGCCTGTCGGGACATCCCGGTTGACGACGTCGCTTGTTTTGTACCGGACAACAGCGTCCACTTCCCTCACAAATGGCAGCCGTCGCAGTTGTTCGATTTGGTCTTTCGTCGCCACGGCACTGACGGTGTTGAACCACTTCATTTGATGTCGGAACCTTCTCACCATCACCTTGACTTGATCGACATACGACTGCTCAATCGGAACGTCCTGCATGTCGATGACTTGAGTCGTTTGGAGAGCTTTCTCTCGCCGCCTGATTGCCCTCTCGGAAAGATATGCAGTTGGGGCAAGCGCCATTTTCTGTTCGGCCAATGGACCTTTGTCTGTGAAATAGATCCAGACGATTACCGTATCCTGCGCTGACATCCGGGGGTAGTACCCGTCAAGCAGTCTCCCGAGAGGAGCGACATGCTGACCGGCGGCAATGCTCGTTGATAGCGCAAATGCGAAAAGCGTAAGACGTGTTCTCACCAGTATCTCCTTGCGACCTTTGGTTGGTTTGGGATGGGTTGTTTGTTAAACAAATGAGTGCCGACGAATGTTCTCAATATACGTTACTTCGTGCATTCCTTCCACTATTAATTGTTCGGGGGAGTGATTATGGTAACTCATCACTGAGGGGGAGTAAAGAGCGGGGCGTCGTGTATCTAGAACGGGAAATCCTCCTGCACCTTTACATCGAGCTTCTTCACTTCAGGTTTCTTCGCGAGGCCGTGGACAGGCTTACCTTCGACGTAGATGGCCTTGTATGGCTTGGTCGGACACGCGAACTCGCAAGCGCCGCAACCAATGCAATAGTCTTCCTTAACTTCAGGGGCCACAAGTTTCTTGTATGGAACCATCCGGACTGCCTTCGTCGGGCAATGCTCTGAACAGGCGCCGCAATCCTTCTCCTCTGTGTAGACGATGCAATTGTCCTTCACGAATTTGGCAGTACCGAACTGTGTCAGCTTCTTCTGTTCTTGTGCGACAGGAAGAATTGCCCCACTCGGACAGATTTCTGTACACGTTGTGCACTCATAGTTGCAGAACCCCGCCTTGTAGTCCAGACGTGGTTGCATCATGCCGGTGAACCCGATACTCGAGGAACGATGGTATCAGCACCTGTGAGGGGCAGGCGCTCACACAAACGTGGCACGCTGTGCATGTTGCAGTGAAGCGCTCAATACCCTGCGAGCCCGGAGGGGCAACAGGAGTTGTCCTCACGACAACTATTGTGCTCTCTTTTGTGCTGATGATTCTCTTTGTCCCAACAGTTGTTGTGCCGAACGCGCCGGCCACGAGAAGACATGAGTTGTAGATCGCCTCACGACGAGTGTAATCCGGTTCTTGCGGTACGGCGGGCGTTTGTCCTGCGAACGCACGTCGAAACGTAAGGCCATCTGTCGGACAGACGGTGAAACAATTGTAGCAACTCACACAGCGGGTGAAGTCCACCGTCTTTGCCTTTTTGTCTATGCATCCACCCTTGCACACCTGCTCACACAAATTGCATCCGATGCAGACTGTTTCGTTGATGGCGATTCGGTAGAGGGAGAATCTGGAAAGCAATCCCAGCAGGCTTCCCACAGGGCAAAGCGTGTTGCAGTAGAGTCTTCCATGTTTGTACGACATCCACAGAATCACCCCAAGGATGATGATCGTAGCAACTATGGATGAGAGGGCGATGCCCCGGAGAGGAACAGAGTTGAGGGTATAGATTCCGGTGGACTCCAGAACGAACGCTATTCCGTTGTTAACGACGAGAGCAATCGGCTGAGCAAGATTGGCCATGACTCTCCCGAAGCTGCTGAACGGGTCAAGAAGGTTTAGCAGCATGAGGATTCCGTTTACAGCCAGGATTGCCGTGAGAATCAGAAGGCCATATCGGAGAGGATTGAATGACTTGAGATGCCGATGGTGTTTCTTCTTGTCAAATCTCCGCCCGGCAAAGGAAACAACGTCCTGCAATGTTCCGAGTGGGCAAACGGTTGAGCAATAGATGCGGCCAAAGAACAGGGTCAGTAGGAGCGCAACAAGGAATCCGGTTCCGGCGAGACCAAAGAGAGTAAGGAACTTCGTCAATGATGGAATGAATTGGAGGAACAGAATGCTGTTCATCCAAAAAGGAGAAACAGTTCCTGTGAAATCAAGGAACAACACCCCCGTCAGCAGAAAGAAAACCACTGAAACGGCAAGACGGATTCTTTTCAGATTCTCAAGTTTCACAACCGGATACGATTGATGGAAAGGCCGTCAAGGTTTTTCCGGCCGAGTTTCATCTGATCAGCGATAGTGATGTAGGGGATCTCATCCGGCTCGATGCCAAACAGCTTTGCCGAGGCGGCATCGGCGGCAACGATATCTGTTGAGAGAATCTGCGATTTCATGGTAAGCACATCCTCCTTCGATGTGCCCCGTGGACCGTTTTGTTTCATCACGTAGTAGGCGTCCACAACTGTCAGATCCGGCTTGCGGTACGATGCAAAATCAGCGATGCACTGGTGCAGATCGTTCCGATGCCAGTAACCTCGATCCCACACCACCCCCATGAGGTTCTTCATGCCAATGGTCAATTTTGATGAACCGTGGTGCTTGAGTATGGGCACGTTGATGAAAACATCGGAACTGAGCAACAGCTCGTGCACCTTTGCCTCCTTGAGCGTCTGACCCGCCGGGACTTTCACCTCCTGGTAGTATCCCTCGCTTGCGCCTGAGACAACCGTAGCTCCGGCGTCCTGGGCGTTAAGTTGGATCATGCTCTTCAGGTACGTCTTGGTCCAGCGATCGCAGGTGTGATCGAATACGTACACTTTCTTGGCTCCCGCGTTGTAACAATGTTCAATGATGCGACGGACCAGTTTCGGATTCGTGTTTCCGCCCAACTCGGGCTCAACATCCCACCCGATGTTCGGTTTTACCAGCACCTGTTTGCCTCGTCCTACAAACTTGCCCATCCCGCCGAGTGATTCAATTGCCTTGTCAAACATTGCATCGGGTTCGCCCCCCTTCACAGCCACGAGATCATACATCGGAGGAGATGGGTAAGCCGTCCATCCAAGCAGTTGCGAATAGCTGCCGAGTGCAGCAGTGGAACCAGCAACAATGCTGCCGCCTATCGTCGTTCGCAGGAAATCGCGTCGGTCCATTGTAGCCTCCTCACGAAATAGTCCGGAGAAAATGAAAAGACCTCTTTGCCCATGCTGCATTGATGAACAAAAGAGGTCTTTGAGAAAGATCTTATTAACAAGATAGCGTGAGCAGGTTGAAAACGCAATAGTCCAGGGCATAGAGATCTTCTCCTGGAAATGACCGTATGCCCTTAACCAGAGGTTCGGCCAGGAGTCTTGTTAAGAATTGTCAATGGCACCGTTTGACATCTCGAGCATTGTCACTTGCCTGCCGATCCCATTCTCGTTACCTTATCACCGCTTCCTTGTCCGTTGATCCGTCACTACTCATCGGTCCTTTCCCAACACATCATGGCAGGTTCGATCCACATTTTGAACGTCGTCGGGGCACGACCCAACTTCATGAAGGTTGCGCCGCTTATGCGTGCGTACCGGATGCATCCCGGTCGCATCCACGCATCGCTGGTGCATACCGGCCAGCACTACGATGACGACATGTCGTCCGTCTTCTTTTCGCAGTTGGGGATCCCGGAACCGGATGTTTTTCTCGGGGTTGGATCGGGAAGTCATGCGGTACAAACTGCGAGGATCATGGTTCAGTTCGAGGAGATAGTAACTCGCCAACGGCCCGATCTGGTCCTTGTGGTGGGCGATGTGAACTCCACGCTCGCGGCAACACTTGTCTCGGCAAAGTTACAGATACCAGTCGCGCACGTCGAGGCAGGGCTACGCAGCCACGACCGCACGATGCCGGAGGAGATCAACCGTATTGTGACAGACTCCGTTTCCGACTTCCTGTTTACGACGAGTCGTGATGCAAACGCCAATCTCTTGAAGGAAGGAGTGAAGGAATCTCGAATTCACTTCGTTGGCAATACGATGATCGATACCATGAACATGATGAGACCGCACATTCAGTCATCCTCCATCATGGAAAGCCTTCATCTCAACAAGCAACAGTATGTATTCATGACGCTTCACCGACCTTCAAATGTTGACGATCGGTCTGTTCTCGGTGGTATCTGCGAGGCGCTCACAGAATTATCGAAGCGGATTCACATTGTCTTGCCGCTCCACCCGTGTACCAGGAAGATGCTGGAGTCGTTCAACCTGCTGTCCGGGCTGGAAGGGGCGAAGAACATCACCCTTTGTGATCCTCTGAGTTACCTTGATTCTCTGTGTCTTATGTCCAACGCCAGTTTCGTGCTCACGGACTCTGGAGGCATTCAGGAGGAAACCACTGTCCTCGGCGTTCCTTGTCTGACACTTCGTGAGAATACCGAGCGACCGGTGACGGTATGGGAAGGGACGAACGAGGTGATTGGCTCGAAGGCCTCCACGATCATCGGCAAGTCGGAGAGCTTGCTTGCAGGCGGTCGAAAGGAGGGGAGAATCCCCGAGCTGTGGGACGGCAAGAGCTCAGAGCGGATTGTGGATGTGCTCATGCGGAGTCTCCCGTAGGATTTGTGCATGTTCTGGCACCCGATTGAAAAGAGGGGGCTTGTGAATTCGTCGTGCGCAATGCCATCCATAGCCATGATGCGAGAATTCTCAAACACAATTGAATTTCGCCACCTATATTTCCGCCTTTGAGCAAATGAAATCCAGGGAACGTTCATGGGTTATACGCCATTGGGAGACGGTCTTTGCCGCACTCACCACCACGTATGACTGCCTCATCATCGTTCTGCTGCTCGGCGTTGGGTACGCCATTAACTTCGAACAAATTTCCCTCACCGGGTTCTTCCACTATCAGTGGAAGCTTATCGTCTACACCCTGGCCTTATATGTCGGGTTAAGTGCGATACTAGGGGTTTACCGGCAGGCATACACCTCTCCGTTGCGGCTGCAGATTGCCGCGGCTCTCAGAGCCTACGCCCTGGGTACGCTCACGATCTTCGCCACGCTATTCCTCTTCCGCAATACGTACTACTCGAACGGCGCCCTATGGACGTACGTCGTACTCATTCCGGGAGGCTTTTTGATTGGCAGGCTGGTTCTTGATAGACTACGATCGGAGTTTCACGCTCGGCGATGGGCTCTTGATCCCACCGTGATTGTTCTGGTCGACGATCGCGCCAGTGAGCAACTGCGGGACCTCGCAGCATATCCTTCCATCGGTTTCGATGTTCAGCACGTGCTGGATGTATCGTCCATGAATGCTGATGAAACGCGAGCGGCGATTGACGACCTCGTCAAAACGTATCGCCCGGAATGCGTTATTTGTGCGAGTTCATCGCTTGACTCCCCGCAACTGAACGGGCTGTTTGCTGCCTCGCACCTCGACAGGATGACCATCCGCTTGGTTTCTCCGGAGATTCACGATGCCTTGACGCGCACACGTCTGTACGATTTTGCAGGAATCATGTTCTCCAGTCCTTCGCAACCCGCGGTGAGTCCTGCATACAGGTTGATCAAGCGGACATTTGATCTTGCGCTCAGTGTTGTAACAATCATCGTTGTTGCACCCGTCCTTATCGTAATCGCAGTGGCGATAAGGCTGGAATCATCGGGCAGTGTGTTCTTCCGGCAGGTGCGGTCACTTACGCGGCAATCGCGATCGGTGCGAGTGGTGAAGTTTCGGAGCATGGATGAGAATCCGCAGGAAACGGAAGCGCTGGACCGCGTGGTGGGTGAGCGGTTCGACGAGACCCTGTTCAAGTCTCCAACCGATCCGAGGGTGACGCGTGTTGGACGGTGGATCAGGAAATATAGTCTGGATGAGCTGCCGCAGTTGTTTAATGTTATTGCGGGGGATATGAGTCTTGTTGGGCCTCGTCCTCTTCCCGAAACCGACTTCAGCAAACTCCCGGCGAGCCAGACGGTCGCCTCGATGTATCAACGACGGGCATTGACGGCACCGGGCCTCACCGGCTTATGGCAGATATCAGGAAGAAGCCGACTGAACTTTCTGCAGATGGTTATTCTGGATTTGTACTATGCCGAGAATCAGACATTTCTGTTCGACCTCGAGATCCTTCTTGAAACCATTCCAGCGGTGATCAGTGGTCGTGGGGCATATTGATTCAGTCTGTGTAAAACGTTCTGCGAGTACACACAATTCCGGGGCTTTGGACGCTGGATGTGCTTTTGAATCATGAGAATCTTTTGTATATTCACATGCAATTTTCTTCTTTTACCGTCACGAAACTCAGGAGAGATAATTGAAAATCAGTGTAATTGGGACCGGATATGTAGGCCTCGTTGTCGGAACTTGCTTCGCCGAAAGTGGAAATGACGTAATCTGCGTTGATATCGATGAGCGCAAACTCAAGATGCTGCGCAAAGGGGAAAGCCCGATCTTTGAGCCGGGCCTCACCGATCTGCTCAAGAAGAACCTCTCGGAAGATCGACTTGTATTCACGTCGGACCTTGCTCAAGCCGTAACCAAATCGGACATTATCTTTCTTGCCTTGCCAACGCCGCAATCTGAAGACGGATCCGCCGATCTTCGTCACGTGCTGGACGTTGCCAGGCAAATTGGCAAGCTTATGAATGGCTACAAGGTGATTGTAAACAAAAGCACAGTCCCCGTAGGCACAGCAGACAAGGTGAAGGAGATTGTCTCAGGCCAAACCCGATACGAATTCGATGTCGTCTCAAATCCCGAGTTTCTGAAGGAGGGGGCTGCAGTGAATGATTTCATGAAGCCGGACAGGATCGTGATCGGGACGCGGAGCGAGCGTGGACTTGCAATGATGCAGGACCTCTATGCGCCATTCATCCGAACAGGAAATCCGGTCATCGTTATGGATGAGCGAAGCTCGGAACTGACGAAGTATGCAAGCAATGCATTCCTTGCAACCAAGGTTTCCTACATGAATGAGATTGCAAACCTCTGTGAGCGCGTAGGCGCTGACATCGATCTGGTGCGCAAGGGGATGGGAACCGATGCGCGGATCGGTCTGCAATTCCTGTTTGCCGGTGTCGGGTACGGAGGCTCGTGTTTCCCCAAGGATGTCGCCGCATTGCTCAAGACCGCTTCGGACCATGGCTATGAACTCAGAATTGTGAATGCGGTCGAAGAGGTGAACAAGAAGCAGAAACGGATCATTGTCGACAAAATCAAGCACCACTTCAAATCACACCTCAAGGGTAGCACCATTGCACTCTGGGGACTGTCGTTCAAACCGAATACTGACGATATTCGTGAAGCTCCCGCGCTGCAGATCATCGAGACACTGCTCAAGGAGGGTGTTTCGCTGCGCGTCCATGACCCGGAGGCAATGGCAGAAACCAAGCGGCGCATCGGCAATAGTGTCAAGTACTTTGACAGCAATTATGATGCGCTCAAGGGAGCTGACGCACTTGTGGTTGTGACAGAATGGAATGAATTTCGCCGACCTGATTTCGAGCGGATGAAACAACTGATGAAGACTCCTGTCATCTTCGACGGCCGCAACATCTACAGCCCTGACAAAATCCGTGAGCGTGGGTTCGTCTATTTCGGCATCGGGAGAAACGGTGGCTGATAAACCGAAGCGATGTGCAGTCGTAACGGGAGGGGCAGGGTTCCTTGGTTCACACCTGTGTGACCGCCTCCTCGCCGAGGGATGCTCTGTTGTTGCCATTGACAATCTGATCACCGGCGATGTCAGGAATATTGCGCATCTCATGGGCAACAAGGACTTTCGCTTCGTGAAGCATGACGTCACGGAGTACATCTACATTGATGGTCCGGTCGAATATATCCTGCATTTTGCTTCACCAGCCAGCCCGATCGATTACCTCAAAGTGCCGATTCAAACGTTAAAGGTGGGTTCCCTCGGAACACACAAAGCATTGGGTCTGGCCAAGGCAAAGGGGTCCCGTTTTCTTCTCGCCTCCACATCCGAGGTGTATGGCGATCCACTGGTGCATCCCCAGCCGGAGTCGTATTGGGGAAATGTGAATCCGGTTGGAAGTCGCGGGGTGTACGATGAGGCAAAGCGATTTGCCGAGGCCATGACAATGGCGTACCACCGGTATCACGGTGTCGACACCCGGATCGTCCGCATTTTTAACACGTACGGTCCACGCATGAGAACGAATGATGGACGGGCGATCCCGGCATTTCTGTCGCAGGCGCTCCGAAACGATGACGTGACAGTCTTCGGCACCGGGAGCCAGACTCGCAGTGTTTGCTATGTGGATGACTTGATTGATGGCATCTACCGGTTGTTGATCTCGACGGAAGTGAACCCGGTGAACATCGGCAATCAGGACGAGATCACCATGTTGCAGCTCGCCAGGGAAGTGATCGAGCTGACCGGAAGCAAAAGCAAGATCGTGTTCAGAGATCTGCCTGAGGATGACCCGAAGATCCGGCAACCCGACACAACCCGGGCCCGAACCCTCCTTCAGTGGCAGGCTCGCATTCCTCGCCAAGAGGGCCTGAAGAAGACCATCGAGTACTTTAGATCGCAGATGCAATGAACGCACGGTGGTGTGGTGTGGTGACGCTTGTTGCACTGTATTGCTCAGTCGCTCTGGCATCGGCGTTGCCCGATTCGACGTCATCGTTCGTGCGGGTTTCAAGCCGACAGGATTCCGCGGAAGCACAAGAAACACTCGGTGATTCCTTGCGGGTTCACCCCGTCCGCTTGGGGATTGTTCTCGGGACCGCTGCGGCAGCAATCACTGCTGTTCACATCTACCAGGCTAATGGGTGGTGGAAGGACAACAAGGCAGCATTTCATTTCCAGGAGGACCTGCGTTATGGTTTGCACGTCGATAAACTGGGTCATTTTTACGGCGCGGCGGTCGAGACGTTCATGCTGAGGAAATCATTTGAGTGGGCAAATTTCTCGGAAGAACGGGCTTTGCTGTGGGGAGCTGCGGGAGCTGCGGTCTTCCAAACGTATATCGAGATTGAAGACGGGTTTCACACATGGGGGTTCGACCGCGTTGACTTCGCCTCTGATATCGCCGGTGCGGCCTATCCCGTGGCTCAGTACTATTGGCCGTATCTCCGGAACTTCAACTTCAAATTCAGTTATCATACATCCCCACTTCTGAACGAGAAGGGGCTCAATACAGGATTCAAGGGACAGAAGCACATCCTGCTCGACGACTACGAGGGCCAAACCATCTGGCTGAGCTTCCGGATGAAGAATCTGCTCCCATCGCCCGTTGCAGACGTGTGGCCTTCATGGCTCTGTCTCGCCCTCGGTTATGGCGCCCGGGATGTTGGGACTGCGAATGACGCATACCGTGTCGCGTTTCTTGCATTCGATCTTGATGTCCCGAACATCATTCCACAGAATACGGCTTTCCTCAGGACTGTCAGTGAGGCGCTGAACTTCATCCACCTTCCATTACCTGCCGTCCGATTTGTTCCAGGCGCGGTATGGTATGGGTTGTATTTCTAACTGTCGCGAACCAAATCTGTGAATACCGCATCACGTTTGTTCCTGCTTATCATTCTCGTCGCGCTCATACCCGCGAGAGGCAAAGCGCAGGCGGAAAATGTTCCCGCAACTCATCCTGTGTATGTATTTCTCAAGCGAATGGAAGTAAAGGGATTGATCGAGCGATATCATGATGCGATCCTGCCGTTGTCGCGTAAGGAGGTGGGGGAGTTTCTTGTGGTTCTCAAATCCCGATCCCAGGAAATGACGTCTGCGGAACAGGGCTATCTTGACGATTTCCTCTCGGAGTTTCAGTTCGACATCTCGGGAAGCATGCAAGGATTTCATTCGCTTATTGACTCCGGGGAGCCGACCTTTGGAGATGCCCTCGCAGGGACGTTATCGAACCGCGAGAAGTATCTCTATATGCATGCGGATACGAATCTCTCTTTCTTTGTCAACGGCCTCATCACTGTCGATGGACGCCGCATATCCGGTGATGCACTGGGTAATGATCACTCGGAATTCATTCAGATCGGCGGGAGAATCAGAGGCACCATCTACAACAACATCGGCTACTATTTACAGGGCACGAATGCGCAATTTTGGGGGAGCAGGGAACTGCTCGAGCGTGACAAGTTCATCAGCCAGACTCACACGATCCGTGTGACCGATGCCAGGAACTTTGACATGTCGGAAGGATACATGCGATACGACGGGGGTATCATCTCAGCCGAGGTTGGGACCGAACGCCTTCTGTGGGGAGCAGGATATGATCAGAAGATGGTGATTTCCGATAACGTGCGTCCGTTCCCCTTCATCCGGATGGATGCGCAATACAAGTCGTTGAAGTACACATTCATTCACGGCTGGCTGTTGGGGACCACAGGGCAAATCACGTTCTCTCTTCCGTCGGACACATCGACGCATTTTGTTGAGCCCACGAACGCTGATAAGTACATCGCCGCGCACAGACTTGAGTTTTCTTTTCCCGGGGTTTTCGATATTGGTGGCCAGGAGATGGTCATCTACAGCAACCGTTCTGTCGACCTTGGCTATCTTACTCCGATCATCGTCCTGGAATCTGAGCAGCGGGCGCGGGGAGAACGAGACAACACACTATGGGTGTTTGATATCCAGACTCACTTCCTGCCGGGGTTGGAGTTAACCGGGACTCTTCTAATGGACGACATCCACTTTGCCGAGTTCTTCAAGAACAAGTGGTATAACAGGTACGCGTACCAACTTGGATTTATGCTGACGGATCCGTTGTCCCTCGCCGACCTTGATTTTGCCGTGCAGTGGACTCGTGTTGAGCCGTACGTGTTCGCGCACGATAGATCCCGCGACGATAGCTATTCGAGTCTCGGACAAATTCTGGGTCCCGAGATCGGCCCTAATGCGGATGCTTGGTTCTTCCGGACTATGTATGTGCCGTTGCGGAACTTACAGCTGTCCATGAGTGTTACACTCATCAGGAAAGGGGAGAACATCGTCGATTCCACGGGGCATCTTGTCAGAAACGTCGGCGGCGACTTCCTCCAGCCTCATCGGCCGAGTGACCCGACGGAGAGGGTGTTTCTTGATGGCATTCTTGTCAAAACCCAAAAGATCGACTTCATTGCGACATGTGAAATTCGGAATCAGATCTGGCTTGATGTGTGGTACGAGTATGAATCCATACTCAACACGCTTTCCAACTTCAGGAACACGAACAACACATTCGGCGCACGAATCCGCACGGAATTTTGATCGCTGCTGAGCTGTCCACGCGATGGCAGCGGGGTTGCCCTTTTGTGGTTTGTCGGGAGATGATTCTCAGTTCATTGCCGGGATGAGTTCACGAGGATGGGCTCGCGGACGGCAAGTGAGAGCAGTCTTGTCGGTCTCATATCACTTACAATAGAATTCAGTCTAAGGAGGAAACAGCATGGCACTCAAGGTTGGAGATAAGGCGCCTGACTTCACAATGTTCGATTTGGACAGGAAACCCAGAACCCTGAATGAATTCCTGGGAAAGAAAACGGTTCTTGCTTTCTATCCTGGAGCGTTCACAGGAGTGTGTTCCAAAGAGATGTGTACCTTCCGCGATTCTCTTGCCTCACTCAACAATATCAATGCCCAGGTGGTGGCCGCAAGCACCGACTCACCATTTGCGAACAAGGCGTTTGCCGATCAAAACAAACTGAACTTCACCGTGTTGAGTGACGTTACAAAGGCGGTGAGCAAACAATATGCAGGACTTTATGACGGCTTTGCCGGCGTTCCCGGCTATACTGCAGCCAAACGTGCTGTATTCGTTCTTGATTCATCCGGTACAGTCAAGTACTCCTGGATCTCCGATAACCCCGGGGTCGAGCCCAACTATGATGAAGTCCGCAAAGCCGTGAATTCGTTCTGATGTAGTTGCGGTGACTCTCACCGTCATCTCCAACATTCAATGATCGATCAACTCCAATGGCAACATTGAAGGTCGGTGACAAAGCTCCAGATTTCAAGCTTCCGTCCGGATCAGGTGAAAGCGTTTCCCTCAAGGACTACAAGGGAAAGAACGTCGTTCTCTATTTTTATCCAAAGGATGACACTCCCGGCTGCACAAAGGAAGCATGCTCGTTCCGGGACAACATCAAGATCCTCCAGCGGAAGGGGGCCGTTGTGATTGGCGTAAGCGCGGACAGCGTTGAGTCACACAAGAAGTTTACAGAAAAGTATGATCTCCCGTTCACGCTGGTGAGTGATGAAGCAAAGGATGTGATCAAGAAGTACGGTGTGTGGAAAGAAAAGAGTATGTATGGAAAGACCTACATGGGGATTGAACGGTCCACCTTCGTCATCGATGGGAAGGGAGCCATCTCCCACATTTTCACCAAGGTCAAGGTAGAAGGGCATACTGAAGAAATTCTAGCCCTGTTGTAATGTTGAATGAACAAGGACAATACGAATGGTATACGTAACGCGAAAGGGGCAGTTCTGTGCGGCCCACAGATTGTTCAATCCACTGTGGTCGGCCGAAAAGAACGCAGCGGTGTTCGGCAAGTGCAACAACCCCAATGGCCACGGTCATAACTATGAGATCGAGGTGACTGTCGCGGGCGATCCGCCACAGGAGACCGGCATGGTAATCGATCTGAAAAAGCTTGCCGACATACTAGAGGTGGAGATTATTGAGCGAGTTGACCATAAACACATGAATGAAGATGTTGAGTTCATGAGAGGCTGTATTCCTACAGCGGAGAATATGGCGGTTGCGTTCTGGAATATCCTTGAGCCGAAGATCTCGGAAGGGAGACTCGTCTCTATCAAACTCTCCGAGTCGGGCAACAACTTCGTCGAATACAGAGGAGGTGCGTAATTGGAAGCCGCACCTGATGTTTCAACGACCAAGCTCGAGGAAATTGTCAGACAGATGCTGGAGCAAGTAGGCGAAGATCCCACTCGTGAAGGGTTGATGTTGACACCGCAGCGTGTTGCGAGGGCGTTGGCATTCCTGACGAGCGGGTATACAAAGGACATCGCAAAGGAACTGAACGGCGCCGTCTTCGACGAGAAGTACAGCGAGATGGTGATCGTGAAAGACATCGATTTCTTCAGCATGTGCGAGCATCACATGCTCCCCTTTTTCGGGAAGGCACACGTGGCATACATCCCAGACGGCAAGATCGTCGGCCTCAGTAAGATACCGAGGATTATCGAGGTGTTCAGCCGACGCCTCCAGGTTCAGGAACGGATGACGAAACAAATCGCTGATACCCTCTATGATGCGTTGGCCCCGATGGGAGTTGGGGTGGTGATTGAGGCAAGGCATATGTGCATGATGATGCGGGGGGTTGAGAAACAGAACTCCATTGCAACGACGAGCACCATGCTCGGTGTTTTTAGGGAAGACGACAAGACGAGGCAGGAGTTTCTGATGTTGATAAATGGAAAACTCCCTTAGAGAGAATTCCTTTGAAGTCCACAGGTGGAACGCTATAACTGCAACACATTTCACTCATTTCTTACGATGTAAATCCAATTGATGGGAGCTGGCATGGGACGGCTTGATGGTCAGGTGGCGATTGTCACTGGGGCCAGCAAAGGGATCGGCAAGGCCATAGCGGAGGCTCTGGCGAAGGAGGGCGCACATATAGTTCTCGTGGCTAGATCAAAGGATCGACTGACCGCCGTGATGGATCACATTCATTCGCTCAATTGTCGAGCGAGTGTGGAGGTGGCAGACATGACTGATCCTTCACAAGTTGAGCGGATGGTTCAATCGACCGTCACGAAACTGGGCCATGTCAATGTTCTGGTAAACAATGCCGGCCTGGGATACTTCAAGCCCGCGGTCGAGCTCTCGTTGAGGGAGTTTGATGAGATGTGGAGCCTGAATGTGCGCGGCGTATTTGTTGCGACCAAGGCCGTGCTCCCTTTCATGATCAGTGCAAAGAGTGGGGCCGTCGTTAATGTGAACTCCCTTGCAGGGAAGAACAGCTTCAAAGGAGGAGCCGGCTATAGTGCCACAAAGTGGGCTCTCAGGGCGTTTGCATCATCCCTTATGCTCGAGGTACGGGAACATAACATCCGTGTCATCACAATATTCCCCGGGTCTGTTGATACTGACTTCTCGGCAACAGGAAAGAAGGGAAGGAACATCACTCAGCCGGAAGATGTTGCGAGCGCCATCGTGTTTGCTCTTACTGCACCGGAGCGAAGCATGTTCAGTGAAATTGATGTCAGACCCACGAATCCATAAAACAACGAAGGGAGCACACGCTCCCTTCGGACAGAGAATCCGGACTACACCTCACCTAATTATCGTTCTCCTCAGGTGGGTCATGCATCATTGACCCTCTCATCGGACCTCTGTTAAACATCCTTTCGCGCATCATCTGTCCCATTCCCTGTCGCATCCGGCCCGCCATCTCTCCAACGTGCTGTTTCCATGTCTTCTGTTGTTCGGGAGTCAACATCGAATTGACCGAGAACCAAAAATCGACGAAGTTCAATTTCTGCTGGTACTGAAGATCCGAAACCTGTTTCAACGATCTTTCGAGTGCACTTCGGTCGATCTTATCAGACAAATAAATCTCCTTCATGTCCAGACGTGCCAGTTGGATCTTCGATCGAACCTGCGCTTGTTTTCGCTCCAGATCGAGATGGAGTTTCTTGATTTGGGACTCCTGCTGGTCGGTAAGATGCAGCGCCCCCATGAGACGTTCGTGTCGTTGTCTCATTTGATCCCCCATGTTCGGCCTGTCCTGCGGCTGCGCAAATGCGAGCGTCGAGGCGGCTAACAGCATGGCGGCTATGCCTTTCGTGTTCATTGTTGTTCTCCTGTGAATGCCTTTTGTGTGTGCTATGATTCCGCTTTCATTATCTTTGATTCAGTCGGAGGTGAAAGGTTTAACCAGTCGATATTGACTTTGGGTCAGATTCTCCCTAATTTTTCGTGTGTTGCAAGCGAATGGAGTCAGTGAATTGCCCCACCTGGTTGGACCAATAAGCAGAACCCTTCTCCTCGTCTCCGTGTTGGTTGTCATCCCATGTTTGATTCCCGGTTGCGGGATTGGCACGTTCATCGGCGCGTATTTCAACACGTACTACAATGCCCAGCGCCAGTTCAAGGATGCGGAGGACGAGCTCCTGTCGCAGCGGGAGAACAAGCAGAACGACCGGCCGTTTGGCTATCCCTTCAACATACAGGCCACTACCAAGGCCAAGTTTACCACTGTCATCGAGAAGTGCTCAAAGCTCTTGCAGTATCATTCCGAATCCAGCCTGGTTGATAACGCGTTGCTCATGATCGGCAAGTCATACTACTACCAGAACGACTACCAGCAGGCGGAACGAAAATTCAAAGAGTTGCTTGAACAGTTCCCGAACAGCAGTCTTGTCGACGACGGTGAGCTTTTGCTCGGTTACTGCTACTACATGTTGAATGACAAAACGAAATCAAGCGGCGTGGCCAAGGTGTTGCTGGATAATGCGAATAAGAATGGCGACGACGATTATGCGGCCAAGGCTTCCATGTTGCTTGCACAAATTGAGGCGGACAATAAGAATCCTGATCAGGCCAAGATCTATTTTCAAACCGCAGCCGAAAAGGGAGGGACAGCGGAAGAACGATGTATAGCATACTTGAACCTTGCGGCACTGAACACTCAAGAGGGGAACGATCAACGAGCTCTGGATGCTTACAGAAAGGCGGAAGCTGCGAGTCCGGGTTTCGAGACGACGTACAAGGGAAAAATCGGAGAGGCCCGGATGTTGTGCAAACTCGGCGCATACGAGGAAAGTCTGAGGCTGCTGCGTGATTTGCTTTCCAGTTCCAACTACAAGGAATTTTACGGTGAGATAAGTCTCGAGATTGGAAACGTCTTCAAGGCGAGCAAGGAGTATCCCTCGGCAATCGCACAATATACATACGTCGACACGTCGTATGCACGCACGGAGTCTTCAGCGAAGTCGTATTTCCAACTCGGCTCGTTGTATGAGACAATCCTCTTTCAATTTGACTCGGCATACACCCAGTATACTAAGGGGAAATCAGAATTTCCTCAAGCCCTAATCACTCAGCAACTGACACGACGCGCCGAGTACCTGGGCAAGTATCTTCAATACAGAAATGAGATTCAGAAATTCGACAGCATCAAATCCGCCATCCTTGCGCCACCTGATACCGCTCGCATGAGTGTGACGGCTGCCAGTGACTCGACTGTCGATAGCCTTCATGTCCCGCACATTCAGATTGCAGCGAGCAGCGATTCGACAACTGACACTATTCATGCAAGAAATCTTCACCTTGCCACGGTGAGCGACTCGACAGTTGACAGCCTCCACAAGCAAGCAGTGGTGACTCCACCACGAATACCGTTACCTCCACCCATTTCCCTCGATTCCGCCAACTCTCGATTAGCCTATGCCAAAACTGAGCTTGCCGCACTGTTCTACACAGTGATGGGATTGCCTGACTCTGCCGAAAAATGGTACATGGACCTGCTCATCGAGCATCCGGGGAGCAAACAGGCACCTAGGGCGCTGTATACTCTTGCACAGATCTACAGCCAGGATAGCACACGCCCACGCCCCACAATTGATTCATTGTACCGGGTGATTGTGGAAAGGTTTCCCGATTCCGAATTCGCACCTGAGGCTGAACGTCAGCTGGGATTACCGGTCACAGAAAAGGCGGTTGATCCCGCGGAAACCTCATACGCTCGAGCCGAAGGTCTTATTAACTCGGGCGAGACAAAGGCTGCCCGCGATACTCTGCGGAACATTGTGCATTTGTACCCGGCATCCCCGATTGCGTCGAAGGCGCAATACGCCCTGGGGTGGCTGTATGAAAGCGTGGACGTTGTTCCAGACAGCGCAGTAGCGAGCTACCGAAAACTCGTAGCGCTGTACCCTGGGTCCCGGTATGCCCTGGCAGCGAGACCAAAGGTTGAAGAGTATGACCTCTTCAAGAAGAACGTTCAGCAACACAAAGACTCGATTGCGGCAGCTGCCAGGGATTCTGTTGCGGGAAAAGGACGCGAGAAGTCCGGAAATGATAACAAGATCCCTGACCTTGGCAAACAGAAGGAGTTGGCACCTCCCACTGCAAAGGATTCGTCGGCGGTGAAACCTCGCGAAGAAGAGGAGAAGTCACCCGACGAGCTCAAGAAGGAAGACGCATCGTCACCGCCCGGAAATGACAAAGAAGCCGCAAATCCATCGCTTGATGATCCAGCAAATTTGCTCCGTCAAGAATGTTGAACAGGTCGCTGAAAACATCTTCGTCCTCACATTTTTCTCTCCGTCCATCGCTTCGACAGTTTCCCCCGGTCAATTCGTCAACATAAAACCCGATGCAGGTATCGAACCATTGCTTCGACGTCCCTTCAGCGTCTATTTTGTCCAGGGCGACGAGGTTCAGATCATATTCAGCGTCATTGGAAAGGGGACGGCAGCCCTTCGGGCAAAACCGCCCGGCGAAGCGATCGATGTTCTTGGGCCGCTGGGGGTCCCATTTGGGGTGGATGTGGAAAAGTTCGCAACCGCGGTGCTCGTTGGGGGCGGCTTGGGTGTCGCGCCGCTTCCTCTTGTCACACGTCAGCTGATTCGCGCCGGAAAGTCCATCATCACATTTCTTGGAAGCCGGACTGCAACGATGATCGCCGATCAGCATCTGGAAAATGTCCACATCGCGACCGACGATGGCTCGAAAGGATATCACGGCAATGTCGTTGATCTCCTGAGACACGAACTGCCCACCACAACGACGGGGTTGAAAATGTTTGCCTGTGGGCCGACACCCATGCTTAGAGCTCTTCAATCGTTTGCATTGGAACGCGGCATACGATGCGAGGCATCACTCGAAGGACCGATGGGCTGCGGGTTTGGCATTTGCCAGGGGTGTCCCGTTGAGCTTGCCGGCAGTGAGAAGAAATATGCGCTGATGTGTAAGGACGGCCCGACATTCGATATCAGTAGAATAAGGCTATGATTACATCCTTCATGATCGGAAACCTCGTGTTCAAGAACCGGGTCCTTGTTGCATCGGGAACGTTCGGGTATGGTGATGAGTGTCTTGATCTCGTGGATGTCAATCAGCTTGGTGGCTTAATCACGAAATCGCTGTCGCTCAAACCAAGAGACGGCAATCCTCCACCGCGAATCGTCGAGACCGCAGGAGGAATGTTGAACTCCATCGGTTTGGCGAACATCGGGGTGAAACGATTTATCAGCGAGAAACTTCCCTTTCTTCGGACGATCGATACTACGATTATTGCAAACATCGCCGCTAGTTCCATTGACGAATACTGTGCCGTGCTCGACGAGCTTGAGTCGGAAGAAGGTGTTGACGGGTACGAGATCAACGTCTCCTGTCCGAATGTCAGAGAGGGGGGCTTGAGTTTTGGAACCAACTGTGATCTGACTGCTGAGATCACTCGACGGCTTCGTCCACGCACCAGGAAACCTCTCATCCTGAAGCTTACTCCCAATGTCACCCACATCGCTGACTTTGCACGAGCCGTCGAAGCGGAAGGAGCAGACGCTGTTTCGGTTATCAACACGCTCATCGGCATGGCAGTGGATGTCAAGACCCGCAAACCGGTTCTCTCGACGATTACGGGTGGGCTGTCGGGACCCGCGATCAAGCCCATCGCACTGGCCAAAGTGTATGAAACTGCTCGAGCCATAAGCATTCCCATCCTCGGCATCGGAGGTATTGCGAATGTCAATGATGCACTCGAGTTCCTGATGGTGGGTGCTTCGGCAGTGCAGGTCGGCACGGCAAATTTCGTCGACCCATCGGCAGGAGTGAGAATTGCCGGGGGCATCAGGCAGTACTGCGAAGAACACAACATTTCAGATGTAGGCTTGCTCGTCGGCTCTCTCGATGCAAAGACCGGCGTTTCCATTGTTGATACCTGGCTATAGGTTGCATCAACATCCTTAGTACTCCCCATTGAGCTCGTACACGGCGACACTGAAGTATCTGTACAGTCTCCAGCGGCGGGGAATGAAGTTTGGTCTCCGGAACATGAGGTATCTCCTGAGATCAGTCGGGAATCCGGAAAACTCTTTCCCTTCCATTCATGTTGCCGGCACAAACGGGAAAGGATCGACGTCCGCTTTCCTCGCATCAATTCTGATGGAAGCCGGATGCAAAGCGGCCCTCTACACGTCACCACACCTTGTCAGGTTCACTGAGCGTATTCGGATTGATGGCCGGGAAATGTCTGAGCGGCGGCTCGTTGCGTATGCAGCCGCGTTGCGGCCTGCGATTGAGCACGTTCGTGCAACGTTCTTTGAAGCAACCACCTGTATTGCCTTCCGGTACTTCGCAGACGAAGGGGTTGATATCGCAGTGATTGAAGCAGGTCTCGGCGGCCGGCTGGATTCGACCAATGTGCTGTTGCCCTTGATCAGTGTGATCACAAATGTCGGACTTGACCACACGGAACTGCTTGGCAGGACAATCGGCGCCATTGCCAGGGAGAAGGGAGGCATCATCAAGCGCGGCATTCCGTGCGTAACTGGATCGACCGACCCCGACGCGTTGAAGGCGTTCACGAGAATTGCTGCATCTCGCGGCACTTCTCTCGCTCGGGCACAGAGGATTGTCCGTTGCGCTGTCGAACCCAACGGCGGTAGTGCGGGATTCAAGTCCCGATCATTCTCACTTTCAAATGTACGACTTGGACTCTCCGGGGGTCATCAAGTGACGAATGCCCGGGTTGCGCTTGCAGCGCTCGATGTTGTGAGAAGAAGAAGGACGTGTCCCACATATCTGAAGAAAATCGGGAGCGCTGAAGTGCGCCGGGGACTCAAGAATGTTACTCTCAACACCGGGCTGCGTGGGAGGCTTGAGACTTTTGATGGACCTCACCGGTATATTCTCGATGTCGCGCATAATCCACCTGGAGTTCAATGTCTCGTTGAATCGCTCCAATCGCAGGGTCTGAAGAACCTTGTTGTAGTGTTCGGTGTTATGAAAGATAAAGACTCCGGGGGCATGCTCGATGAACTCGCCAGGATTGCATCGGTGGTTATTGCAGTTGCGCCCGGGATGAAACGGGCCGTTCGGCCCGAAACCCTCTACCACCGCATTCTGAGGAACGGTATTCCGGTGCGTTATGGCGGGACTGTTCCACGGGGTCTGACAATTGCAGAAAAGCTCTCACGAAGAACCAATCCCGTGCTTGTAACAGGGTCACACTATGTTGTCGGGGAAGCATTGCGATTTCTGGGGAGGAAAAAAGCTTGACAATACTGGGCGATTAGTGTATATTTGAGACGTCAAATCTGACAAAAGAGGAAGCTGCGTCAGCTCTCAGATTCACCACCTGTTCCGAACTCATCAATTAGTCTCTGAAATTTTTACCAACCACTAATTCTCACGAGTTTGTATTCCGACGTTTCGTTCAAACGTCTGGTCGAGAACGGGGAACTCTCACCTGAAAGGTTACACCCATGAGCATGGATATTTCTGAACTCAAATCGAAGAAGATCGCCGAGTTGAATCAGATCGCCAAGGATCTGAACATCTCCGGCTACAGTGACCTCCGGAAGCAGGAGTTGATATTCAAGATTCTCGAGGCTCAAACCGAACAGGGAGGGCTCACCTTCAGCCGCGGCGTGCTGGAAGTTTTGCCGGACGGCTATGGGTTCCTCCGTTCCGTTGACTACAACTACCTTCCTTCCCCCGATGACATTTATGTTTCTCCCTCTCAGATCAAGAAATTCAACCTGCGAACAGGCGATACGGTAAGTGGTCAGGTCCGACCGCCAAAGGAAGGCGAGCGATTCTTCGCGTTACTCAGGGTTGAAGCGGTGAACGATGAGAATCCCGAGACCATTCGTGAGCGTGTCCTGTTTGATAACCTGACTCCGCTGTATGCAAACTCCGCGCTCAGGCTCGAAACCGCTCCCGGCGAATACTCCATGAGAATCATGGACCTGCTTACTCCGATCGGCAAGGGGCAGCGCGGCATGATTGTGTCTCCTCCCAAGGCTGGAAAGACCATTCTGCTTCAGAAGATTGCGAACAGCATCTCCCGAAACCATCCTGAAGTCAAGCTGATCGTTCTCCTCATCGATGAGCGTCCGGAAGAGGTGACGGACATGGAGCGATCGGTGAATGCAGAAGTCGTCAGTTCGACATTTGACGAGCCACCCGAGCGTCACGTGCAGGTATCGGACATGGTTCTTGAAAAGGCAAAGCGACTGGTCGAGGCGAAACGGGATGTCGTTATCCTGCTGGACAGCATTACACGTCTCGCTCGTGCCCACAACACCGTTGTACCTCATTCAGGGAAAATCCTCTCCGGCGGTGTGGATGCCAATGCACTTCATAAGCCGAAGCGTTTCTTCGGTGCAGCGCGTAACATTGAAGAGGGTGGAAGTCTCACCATCATTGCCACTGCATTGATCGAGACCGGAAGCAGAATGGATGAAGTAATCTTCGAAGAATTCAAAGGCACCGGCAACATGGAAATTGTTCTCGATCGCAAGCTGAGCGATCGGAGAATCTTCCCCGCCATGGACGTGAACCGCTCTGGCACACGCAAGGAAGAATTGTTGATGAGTTCCGACGATCTGAGCAGAGTCTGGGTGATGCAGAAAGCTCTTCTCGGAGTTCAATCCTGTGGAAGCAATGGAATTCCTGATGGACAAAATGCGGGGGACAAAGTCCAACAAGGAATTCCTGAAACTGATGAACAGCTAGTATCACATGCTGCGCTGCCGATGCCCTCGACTCTCGGGGGCATCACCTGTTCTTGCAGGGGGAATCCCTTGCGTTTTTCCTCGTAATCATGTACCATTCCACCACGTAATTCCTTGCTCCAGACCGATATCTGAGATTTGAAATGAATGAAGTTGTCATTGCAAGTGCCTGTCGGACGCCGATTGGCACATTTCGGGGAACGTTGAGTTCATTACCGGCGCCAAGACTCGGTGCTGTCGTCATTCGGGAAGCGATCAAACGCGCGGGCATCAATGACGCCGACGTAAATGAAGTCATCATGGGAAATGTGATTTCTGCTGGCATCGGGCAGGCGCCTGCACGCCAGGCAGCGGTGTTTGCCGGACTCCCGAAGTCGGTGGAATGCCTCACGGTCAACAAGGTGTGTGGCTCGGGGCTGAAGGCCGTGATGTTGGCAGCACAGGCAATCGCTCTCGATGACGCCGAAACAATCGTTGCCGGTGGAATGGAAAGCATGTCCAACGCTCCATACCTGCTTGAGAAAGCACGCTCGGGATACAGGATGGGCAATGCAGAGCTCGTCGATGCGATGATGAAGGATGGCTTGCTTGATGCGTATGACAATTCATTGATGGGTAGTGCTGCAGAATTGTGTTCGAGGGAATGCAATATTCCGCGCCAGGCGCAGGATGAGTTTGCGATCTTGAGCTACAAGCGGGCACAAGAGTCGCAAAGACTGGGCCGATTTGAGAAGGAGATTGTCGGCGTTGAGGTCGCGGGTCCCAAAGGTGACACGTCCATGGTTTTGACGGACGAGGATCCGACCAACACGAACTTTGACAAGATTCCAAAGCTGAGGCCGGCCTTTCAGAAGGACGGAACGGTGACCGCTGCGAACGCGTCGAAGATCAGTGACGGGGCAGCCGCCTTGGTGATTACTTCTGCCGCGAACGCAAAGCGGAAGGGGCTGAAACCGATAGCCCGCATTGTTTCATACGGCGCATTTGCCAAGGAACCGGTCTGGTTTACCACGGCACCCACGGATGTCATTCGGAAGGTGTTGGCAAAGGCGAAGCTCGGACTCGGCGATATCGACCTCTTCGAGATCAATGAGGCATTTGCCGTGGTAACACTTGTCGTCAGCCGTGCGCTTGGCATTGATGTGGAAAAGGTGAATGTGAATGGCGGCGCAATAGCCCTCGGCCACCCGCTTGGCGCGAGCGGCGCCCGAATTCTTGTCACGCTGCTGCATGCGATGGAGCAGAGGAATCTCAGAAGGGGCATGGCTGCATTATGTATAGGAGGTGGTGAGGCAGGCGGGTTGATTGTTGAACGACTTAACTGACAGCGAAAAAGGTCACCTATGGAGATTCACTCCATTACCGTCATCGGTGCCGGCACGATGGGCAACGGTATCGCGCATGTCTTCGCCCAATACGGATTTGCTGTAACACTCACCGATGTCAAGCAGGAGTTCCTTGATCGCGGCCTCGCCACCATCAACTCCAACCTCGACCGGCAGATCAAAAAGGGAACACTTACAGCGGAGCAGAAACAGGCGACCGTCTCCCATATTCGAACCACGTTGGCTCTCGCTGATGCGGTCTCCACCGCCGATCTCGTAGTTGAAGCCGCAACCGAAGATCAGCGAATCAAGAACGAGATCTTCAAGACTGTTGACGCGTCTGCTCCCTCGCATGCGATCCTTGCCTCGAATACATCCTCAATCTCGATCACCGAAATCGCCGCAGTAACACGACGGCCTTCACAAGTGATTGGGATGCACTTCATGAATCCCGTTCCGGTCATGAAACTGGTTGAGGTGATTCGTGGTCTCGCAACATCCGACGAAACATTTGGGGCAGTTCAAGCCCTCACCAGGAAAATCGACAAGGTTCCCGTTGAGGTGAACGATTATCCCGGATTCGTATCTAACCGCGTGCTGCTCCCGATGCTGAACGAGGCGATGTACTGTGTGATGGAAGGGGTCGCGACTCCGGAGGCAATTGATACAGTGATGAAACTGGGAATGAACCATCCCATGGGTCCATTGACCCTGGCAGATTTTATCGGCCTTGATGTTTGTCTCTCCATCATGAATGTGTTGCACGAAGGTCTCGGCGATTCCAAGTATCGTCCGTGCCCTCTCTTGAAGAAGATGGTGGCTGCGGGCCACCTCGGGAGGAAGACTGGCAAAGGGTTCTACGACTACGCGAAAACATGATTACGGGAAGAAGGCAATCGAATGAATTTTGAGTACACAGAAACCCATGATTTGATACGAGAAACCGCCCGCAAGTTCGCCGAGGAGAAGCTTGCGCCCAGCTCCATTGAACGGGACGAGATGGAGGTGTTTCCGTACGAAGCGGTAAAGGAACTCGGAGAACTCGGCTTCATGGGTATGATGGTGCCTGAGGAGTGGGGGGGAGCGGGGCTTGACACGATCAGCTATGTGATTGCCATGGAAGAGGTGTCCCGCGTTGATGCTTCGGCCGGAGTGATCATGTCGGTGAACAATTCTCTGGTGTGTTATGGTATCGACAAGTACGGGAGTGAAGACCAGAAAACGAGATACTTGCGCGACCTTGCCTCGGGGAAGAAACTCGGGGCATTTGCTCTTTCGGAGCCAGAAGCCGGAAGCGATGCATCGAACCAGAGAACAACTGCGGACAAAGATGGTGACTGCTACGTTCTCAACGGCACAAAGAACTGGATCACGAATGGCTCGACGGCAGATCTCGTTCTCGTGATGGCCACGACCGATAAGTCGAAGGGGCCCAAAGGGATCAGCACCTTCATCGTAGAAAAGGGGATTCCGGGTTTTTCCGTCGCAAAAAAAGAGAAGAAGCTGGGAATTCGAAGTTCAGACACAGTTTCACTCTCCTTTACTGATTGCCGTGTTCCGGCAGCCAACAGAATTGGCGAAGAAGGTGCAGGGTTCAGGTTCGCGATGAAGACTCTTGAAGGCGGGCGTATCGGCATTGCCGCGCAAGCGCTTGGCATCGCGCAGGCCTGTCTTGATGCATCGGTGCGATATGCGAAGGAGCGGAAGGCCTTTGACCATCCGATTTCAGATCTGCAGGCAATCCAGTTCAAGCTCTCCGAAATGGCAACGAATATCGAAGCGGCCCGGGGACTCATCTTGCTGGCGGCTTCGCTGAAAGACTCTGATAAGCCGTTCGGCATGGAAGCATCCATGGCGAAGTTGTTCGCCTCAAAGGTGGCGGTTCAAAGTGCGCTCGAGGCAATCCAGATCCACGGTGGTTATGGGTACGTGCGGGAGTATCTCGTTGAGCGTTACCTCCGCGATGCGAAGATCACGGAGATTTATGAAGGGACATCCGAGATTCAGCGGATGGTGATAGCGCGTTCGTTGCTCAGGTAGGTCTGTTCATTCCACATCATAAAAACAAACACGGGAGGGGACATGAAAAGAGCTTCCTTGAAGATCTTGTTCATCGTATCAGGAATCGTGTTGGCAGGTTCATCGTCGGCAGGGCAGGTACGATGGATGGCAGGTGGGAAAATGGGCCTGTCTCTTCTTGATGGAACTGCCGGACTTCAGATTGCGCCGATGGGCGAAGTTTTGTTCGGGAAGGGCCCTGCCGTTGGATCAGAATTGAGTATCAACACACAAGTTGGCACGCCGGTGGAGTGGGGGAACTATTTCAAGTACTATTTCACGGTGCCGGGATCCAAAATCAAGCCATACGCAGACGGCGGCTTTGGTCTGTGGTTCTACACGGGGGGACCATACTTCTCGCTGAATTTCGGAGGAGGGGCCAACTTCCCTGTGGCAAAAAACCTTTTCGTACCGGCCGACCTTCAGCTTGGGCCCGTGTTTGGAAACGGCGGGTCAATATTCTACTTTGCGATCACCTCGGGTATTCGATACGAGTTTTGACTTTTCGAGGTCAATGCGTTCTGACCATCAAACGAGGTTCAATAATGAAAAGATTCTTCCTCTATCTTTCCGTATGTTCACTCCTTCTTGGATCGGTCATCCAGACCAAAGCGCAAGTTCAGTTTAGTTTGGGAATGAAGACAGGGCTCAACATTGGAACTCTTTCCGTCGATCCCGATTTCTATCAGGGCGCTCAAGGCATCACCAAGGGAGGAGTTCTGGGATTCATGGCGGGAGCAGTTGTAGAGGTGGGGTTTGCAGACATGTTTGCGGTGCAACTTGAGCCAGGCTACAACTTGAAGGCCACAAAGTGGGAGGACACGCAGGGTGGAAAAGAGACAGTGAGCTGTGGTGAGTTGCAGATTCCAATTCTCTTCAAGGTGAAGTTTCTGCGCGGACCTGTCAGACCCTATGGTTTCTTGGGCCCGAACCTGGGCATCGTTCTTTCTGCGAAAGACAAGATCGAGACCCGAGCGGGGAATCAGGAAACGGACCTGAAGGACAATACTGCCGGTCTTGATTTCGCGCTCGATTTTGGAGGAGGGGCTGAAGTCGAGGTTGGGCAAGGAGTGGCGGTAACCGGGGATATACGATATTCATTGGGGCTGAACAATCTCAATAGCCCGCCGAATGTCCCCGCTGGAGTTCAGATTACAAGCATTAAATCAAGGGGATTTCAGATTCTTTTCGGTGTGCTGTTTCAGTTGGCAGGGTGATGCGTTCGGCCTTGCAAGGGAATAGGGCACAATGGTGACACTGCGATTTAATTTCCTTGACAAACGGTCATCATTTCATTATACTTATGCCAGTTTTTTGGGCCAGTCCCAAAAATAAAACAAGTCCAATTTCTTAAGGAGCGACACCATGAAGAAGTTCTTGCTAGCAGTTGTAGTGTTAGCGCTGGTATTCACCGTGAACGGTACGTCAATGGCGGCAGGCAAGATGAGTCTTAGTGTGGGCGCGGATGTATTGCTTCCGATGGGAACATTTGGGGACGCAGTGTCAACGGGATTTGGCGGAAGCGTCAGAGGTCAATACGATATTACCCCGATGTTCAGCGCTGGTGTGACTATCGGATACTTTACATGGTCAGCGAAAGATCAAACTGTGTTAGGTGCGACTGTAAAGGGCACATCGCTCAAGGGCTTGCCCATTCGCGTATTCGGAAAATACTATTTCATGCCGGAGGGGGAGAAGTTGAGAGTGTATGGAATGGCTGAGTTGGGATTCTTCATCGCTACGGTTACAGTTCCGGCCCAGACGTTCACGTATTTTGGCGTAACGTACACTTCTCCTGAAGCGAGTGCTTCAGAAACCGACTTCAACTATGCGCCTGGCGTCGGTCTCGAGCTTCCTCTTGGCAGTGGAAACACGAAGCTCGATATCTCTGTTCGATACGATGGCATTGCAACATCTGGGAGCTCATCCGGAAGCATTGGCGCCCGGGTTGGCGTGAATTTCGGTCTCGGCAACTAAGCTTTTGTTCTGTGGATTGAAAAAGGAAGCCTTCGGGCTTCCTTTTTTTGTTTCTAAGGTACTGGCCGATCACGAAAATGTTGATCCACACTCTCACCCCATTACTTCTGGTAGGGGCTTCATTACTCATGCCGGGGATTTTCTCACCCGATTCTACGTCGTCCGACTCAACTGGCACACAGACTCTGCAAAAGGATACATCGCCGGTCGTTGTGCTGAGGTTTGCCGGTGATTGTTTACTCGCAGGCCATTACGAAGATGCTGCAGGTGATTCTGTGAACCTTGCGTTTGGAGGTTTCAATGTGCTGTCCTCCGCTGATGTTGCGATGGTGAATCTCGAATGCCCCATCACCACCCGTGGGACAAGGATCGAGAAGCCCTACAATTTCCGGATGAAGCCCCGCTATCTGAAGGCTCTCACTTCTGCGGGGATCGATATTGTCAACCTTGCAAACAACCACATCTACGATTACGGTGAGGTCGGACTTTTCGATACAATTTCGTATCTTGACTCCGTCGGGATACGTCATGTGGGGGCCGGGAAGAACAAGGAAGGGGCTCACGCACCTGTTGTACTGAACGTGCACGGAATTCGCATTGCATTTCTCGGTTACTATGGAGGTGGCGAAGCACCCAAGGCGACGAAGAGGAGAGCGGGGGTGGCGGACAGGGATATCGAAGACATCATTTCGGATGTTGCGGACGCAAGAAATGAGAGTGGTGCGAACTATGTGATTGTGACACTTCATTGGGGGACTGAGCTTGCAGATGCTCCGGATCCGGGTCAGATTCAGTTTGCCCACGACGTGATTGACGCCGGGGCGAATCTGGTGATTGGTCACCATCCGCATGTGTTTCAGGGGATCGAGCGGTATGAATCAGGGGTCATTGTGTATTCACTTGGTAATTTTCTGTTCGGTGGAAATAGTCGTGATTCGTATGATACTGCCCTGTTCGAGGCACGCCTTCAAGGTGGTGATGCAACGTACGATGTCATCCCGATTCGAATTGAACAGTGGCATGCGACCGAGCTGCCGGAAGCTGAAGGTTTGAAGGTAATACATCGGATCGAACAGTTGTCAGAAATTTTTCCCGAGAGCATTTTCCAAAACAAGGAGGTACGATGAAGTCACGTGGTTTGTTGATAGCACTGGTGGTCGTCGGGGCAATTGTCGTTGTGGTGCTGGCAATGGCACTGTGGGGCATTGGTGTTTACAACAGGCTTGTCAGCTTGGACGAAGGGGTGCAGTCGGCATGGAGCCAGGTCGAAAATCAGTATCAACGAAGGGCAGAACTCATTCCAAATCTCGTTGAGACCGTCAAAGGGTTTGCATCCCAGGAGAAAAGTGTTCTTTTGGGTGTTACCGAGGCACGGGCGAAGGTTGGTCAGATCACCGTGACCAAAGAGGTGTTGGAAGATCCTGCAGCGTTCTCCAAATTCCAGGCAGCACAGGATCAGTTCTCTTCGGCAATCTCCCGGCTGCTTGCGGTTGCCGAGAACTATCCGCAGTTGAAGTCGAATGAGAACTTTCTCGCTTTGCAGAATCAGCTTGAAGGAACGGAAAACCGGATTGCTGTTGAGCGGCGCAATTTCAACCTCGTCGTTCAATCATACAACACCGCCATCAGGAAATTTCCCGGATCCTTCGTGGCCGGATTTGGCGGTTTCAGGGAGAAACAATACTTCAAGGCAAAGGAAGGGGCGGACACGGCGCCACAAGTAAAGTTTTGATATACCACGCCCGAATACTGTCAAGAGCGTTCCGTCTGTCGGTGCTCCTGCTGGCCATGCTGGCAGGTACTGTGGTGGCACAAAAGCTCACTCGCTACGCGACTGATCTTACGAACTCGCTGAGCAACACGGACCTATCCGCTCTCGAAAGCAAGCTTGCCGCATTTGACAGGGCGACCTCAACACAAGTCGTCGTGCTCATGATCCCCTCACTTGAGTCTGGCAGTCTCGAAGAGGCATCGCATCGAATTGCGGAAGAAAATGGAATCGGACGGAAAGAGAAGAACAATGGGGCACTGCTGTTCATTGCGAAGGACGACAGGAAGATCAGGATTGAGGTTGGCTACGGACTGGAAGGTGTTCTCACCGATGCGCTGTGTGGGCTGATCATTCGCAACGAGATCGTGCCAAGGTTCCGGCAGGGTGAGTTCTTCGGGGGCATCAATGCGGGCGTTGATGCGATCTTCGCTGCCACGAGAAATGAATACTCCGCTGAGCCTTCGAGCAACGTCAGGTCACGGGGTAGGTTTGCTGCCCATCATCGTGACGATCATGATATTCCTGTGGGTGGGTTCGCTGAATAGAAGGCGGAGGGTACTGGGAGGTGTTTTTCCACCCATGTTTTTTCCCGGAGGAGGTGGGTCCCGAGGTGGATGGGGAGGTGGAGGAGGATTTTCTGGTGGAGGTGGATCGTTTGGTGGTGGAGGGGCATCCGGAAGTTGGTAAGGAAGTTCGAATCAAGACTATTGCATCAAGAGGATGGCGCGTACTCGACATAAGAGGGTTGAAAAAGCTCCGGAAGTCGAGCGGAAAGAATCCGGAGAGGACCAGGGCAAATACCGGGATGTGTTTGAGCAGGCACACGAAGGAATCGTCATCTTCGACATTGCCGGCAGGCACCGGGAGTTCAACCGGCGCGCCTGTGAGATGATTGGCTGTACCAGGTCTGACCTGGAAGGAAAGCACCTTGTCGATCTGCTGAGCTGTGAACAGTACCGTTCGGCTCTCCGGTCCCTTGTCGCGCTTCGGCAGAAAGGAAAAGTCTCCGCCGAGGCGACCGTGCGCAAGAAGAATGGCAGGCGTGCCCACCTCAGGATGACCGCGTCGGCGCTGCACGATGAATTGTATGTTGGAATCATCTCGGATGTAACCGAGAAGACAACGCTCGAAGAGACTCTGAAAGAGTCCGAACGGACTTATCGTAATCTCGTTCATCTCGCCCCATACCCCGCGGCCGTGTTCACCGGCAACAAGCTTGCACTGGCCAATCTATCGTTCAAGAAACACTTTTCGTGGTTCGATGACGCGACACTTTCTTCGTTGAACCTCTCTGATTTCTTCGGCAAGAACAACACCTCGTTTGTCAAGGAATCTCGATCACTTCTCACGGGGAAGAGTCCCTCCGATCTTGTCGTGAAGAAGGAGGTGGTGTTTGTGTCGCCGGACGGGACTCAGCACGAGTCCGAGGTCTCTGCTGCCTCCGTGCCATTTGAAGGAAAGCAAGGACTCTTGTTTACGTTTGTGGATATCACCGAACGCAAGCGGATGGGGCGCCAAATTGAGGAGTCGGAAGCCAAGTACAGGCAACTCATCGAGAGCTCCATTGACGCGGTATCGCTTGCACGTGATGAGAAATTCCTGTTCGCGAATTCCGGCTTTCTTGCGATGTTTGGCTACTCGTCAGCCGATGAGATTGTCGGCAAGGATATCTCCATAATTATTGGCGGCAAGGACAAGAAGACAGTCCTTGATCGCAGCAGGCGCAGAGCACTCGGCGAACATGTGCCGGATCGGTATGAGTATCATGGGGTGCGAAAGGATCGTTCAACGATTGATGTTGAAGTGCAGGTATCGATGATACAGTTTGAGGGGAAGCCGGCAGCTCTCGCGTATCATCGGAACATCACCGAGCGAAAACGGACAGAGGCGGATGTGCAACGAAAGACGCGGGCATTGGAGTTGATGCGCGAGGTCTCTCTTTCCGTGAACCAGACCATCCATCTTGAAGATGTTCTTCGCGAGGGTCTTCGCTCATCTCTCAAAGCGTTGGACTGTGAACTCGGAGGTGTGTACCGGATCGAGGAGGATGGAGCGACACTTGCCCTTGTGACACATGAGGGTCTGTCCGGGAAGCTCGTAGAAACTCTTTCCTCTCAACATGTCAGGGAAGGGATTACGGGCTATGTCGTGAAAACCATGGCGCCTGTGGTCCTCATCGTTGCGGATTACCCGCCTTATTTGCCCTACAAAGGGTTATTCGAGGCTGAAGGACTTCGCATGGTGGCATATATTCCACTGGTGTCAAAGGGTGCGGTTGCTGCTGTGATGATGCTCGGGACAAGGCGTGGCCGCGAGAAGCAGGACCATGAAGAGATCCTGCTTGAGTCAATCAGCACGCAGATCGGCGTCGCCATCGAGAATGCCGTGCTGTATTCGCAGATCAAGGAATCCGAGGAGCGCTATCGATCCGCCGTCGAGAATATTTCTGATGTCATCTATCATGCCGCACCAAACGGGACGCCGACCTTCATCAGTCCCAACATGGAGAAGCTCGCCGGTTATCCACCGCAGGACTTTTACAGGTCACCGGACCTCTGGAGGACTTTGCTTCATCCTGACGATCGCCCCATGTATTCCCTCCGCATTTCGAATCAGTCACTCGGTGTCGATGCGTTCACGATTGAGTACCGGATGCTTCCGAAGGGGAAGGCGGAGTATCGATGGGTGCGCGATTCCGTAACCTACACGCGTGACCCACAGGGGAACGTGTTGTACCTGACAGGGCTCATCGGTGACGTTACCGATCGGGTCGGTCTGGAAAACGCGCTGGTGACGTCCGAGGAATTGAAGACCAATGTCCTCGAAAGTGTACGGGAAGGGGTGGTTGTGTACGACGCAAGCCTTCTCTGCCTTGACTGGAATTCGGCGATGACGGAGATTACCGGGATACCACGAGATGCTGTTGTCGGGAAGCACCTTCCTGATACTCCTGCACGGATAGGGCTCGATGAACTCCGGCCGCTCGTCAAGCAAGCTCTGCAGGGAAACGCAGTGAGTTCAGATGATATTCCGTTGACACTCTCGAAGGAGATCGAACCGCGCTACATCTGGGCGCGCTACTCACCGCTGATCGACAAACAAGGATCCATTCGGGGGGTTGTCGGGATTGTCACTGACGTTACCGGCAGAAGACGTCTTGAACATGAGGCCAAGGAGTCCGAACAGATTCTCCGGAACGTGATCGATGGAATGGGTGATGCGCTGATGATATGCGATCTCCAGGGAAAAGTGTGGGAAGTGAACAGGGAATTCTCACGCCTCACCGGCTTTCAACGAAGCAAGGTCCTCGGTATGGATTTTCCCTACCCATGGCTTATCGAAGAGGAGATGGCGAGGTTTGTCACGTGGATTGCCGCTCTGCGTGAGCGGAACGAGTTGCGCGACTTCGACATGACATGGAGGAAGGAGAACGACCAGACCGTTGCGATGAGCCTGAACACGACGCTCCTGCGGAATGCTCTGGGAGAACCGGTCGCAATGCTCAACATTGCGCGCGATATTTCAGATCGCAAGCGGCTTGCCTTGGAACTGGAAAAGAAGAACAGTCAGATTGAGCTTCTTAACCGCATCATCAGCAAGGCAAATGCGACAATCGACTTTGCCGAGATCTTCCGGACGATCTCAAGCGAAGTGTCCAACCTCGTTCCTTTCGACCAGATCAACGTGGGCTTGCTCTCGGAGGACCGGGAACACCTTGTTGTGTATGCGTGTTACAGCCCCATCGGAAGGATGATTCCCATTGGTGACACCATTCCTCTGGAGAATACGGTATCGAGGCTTGCGATCGCACGGCAACATGGCGTTGTCATAGGTCACCTTGCAGCGCATGAGGAACTCGGTGGGCACCCGCCCCCGAGCGCTGACGGATTCGAGTCGCAAATCACCATCCCGATCTTTGTCAATGAGCGTGTGCTCGGTACCTTCACAGTTTCCAGCATGAAGCGGGACGCGTTCACGCTCGAAGAACTCCGCTATCTCCAACCAATTGCAGACCAGGTTGGCGCGATGATCGACCGCGTTCGGCTCTTCCAGCGGGTCAGCGATGACAGCAAGTATATTCACAACCTGCTCAACTCGATCAACAGCGTTGTCTACACTGCAGACAGCCATCACCGGGTTACTGAGGTCAACAAGGCGTGGCGAGAGTTCGCCATCCGCCTTGGGCTGGAGAACTACAAGGACGAGACCTCTCTCATTGGTGTTGATCTCTGGGAAATCATCCCGCAGCCGGAATTACGCGCATCGTTCAAGCGAGTGATGCCGCAGTTGTTCGACCGCACACTCGAATACTACTCGCAAGAATATGAGATATCCTGGAATGGTGGTCAACGAACATACCACCTGGCCCTCAATCCGATGGTTATCAACGACAAAGTGACCGGTTTGGTATTCATCCACACTGATATTACGGAAATCAAGCGAACGGAAGCAGAGATCAAGCGGCGTAACAAAGAACTTATCGCGTTAAACACGATATCCACCTCCATCAGCAAATCGTTGTACCTTGACGAGGTTCTGCGAGTTGCGGCGGAGCAGATTCAAGAGATTGCCGGGTCTGACATGGTGCTCTTTTATCTGCAAAACGAACGCAAGAACGAGCTCGTGCTGTCGCGGTCGCTGGGATTGCCTCAGGACTTCGCATCGACAATCGGAGTATTGCCCACGGCAGAGAGCGTATCCGGGACCGTGATTTCAGAGGGCAAGCCGATGCTCATCAAGGAGGGGCTTGCTGGTGACGAGCGAGTTAACCCGGCCGGCCGGGAGGTTTTTCGAAGCATGGGGATAGACAGTCTGGCGGCGATTCCACTCCAGTCAAAGGACAAAGTTCTGGGAGCAATGGATGTGGCCTTTTCCGGCAGTCACGAGTTTGACGAACGTGAACAACAGCTATTACTGCTCATTGGCAATCAGATAGGACCGGCCATTGAGAACGCTGTTCTCTACAAGGAAGTACAGGAACAAGTCCAGCGCATTACGTCACTTTACATGATCGGGAAAGGGTTGACCGGTGCTCTGGACACAGAAACTTTGCTCAAGATTGTACACGCCGAGGTCTCACGCGCAATTCCGGTAGAACGCTTCCTTTACGCCTCCTATTCAGATCAACTCAACACACTGACAACGGTGTTTGAGGTGCGCAACGGTGAGCATCGTTACTATCGCACACCGCACGAGGCTCCACCCTCGATACCTGTCAAGGAATCGGGTTACGGAGAAGTAGTGCTTCAAGGCAGTCCATGGCTTGGACATCCCCCCGAGCCGGAGTTCCACGACGGCAGCATGATGGCCGTGCCAGTGAGATCAAAGCAGAAGGTTGTCGGGTTACTTTCACTTACACACTCCACTTCCGATCTGTACAACGAGACTCACTTGCGTCTCTTGGAAAGTATTGCTAATTTGACCGAGATAGCACTTGATAAGGCAATGCTTTACGAGGATACAATCAACAAGTCCATCGAGATTGAGAATAGAAATAAGGAATTGGACGACTTCACGTATGTTGTCTCACATGACTTGAAAGAGCCGCTGATCAGCATCGAAGGGTACAGCAAGATTCTCCTCAAGGACTACAAGGACAACGTTGATGAGGATGGGCGGGAATACCTCGGCACGGTTGTTCAGTCCAGCGGGAGGATGAAAAGCCTGATCGATGACCTGCTGACGCTTTCCCGGCTTGGACGAACGGCTGAAGCAACCAAAGTCGTCTCGGTGGCCGATACTGTGAACGAGATTGTACATGACCTGCAGTTTACCCTCAGAGAGAAACACATTCGTTTGCTTGTGTCTCCGGATTTGCCGCAGGTCCAGTATAATCCAACCCAGCTGGCCATGGTTTTCAGGAATCTCATTGCCAACGCTATGAAATTCAACGACAAGGCGGATCCGTCAATCGCGATCGGGATGAACGAAGAACCGACAGAGTATGTGTTTTCCGTTGCCGACAATGGGATAGGGATTGAGCAGCAATACTTTGACCGCATCTTCATGATTTTCCAACGCCTTCAGCGAAGCGAGGAATACCGGGGAACAGGAGCCGGTCTGACAATCGTAAAGAAAATTGTCGAGAACCACAGAGGACGAATCTGGCTTGAATCAACGCTGGGAATTGGAACCACCTTTTACTTTACCGTGCCGAAGAGCCAACCTTTGCCGGAGATCTCGTGACTTTACCGTGGACCAGCGCTGAACCGGGAACGGAGCCAGTCTATGGATGAACAACGGGTGGTTCACATCCTCCTTGTGGAGGACAACAAGGACTTCGCAAAACTGGTCGATCTCTTCCTCAGGAAGCACCAACCTGAAAAGTTTGATGTCGTGTGGAAGGACAACGGGACGGATGCACTCGCCGAGATTGCGAAGGGGCAGGAGTTCGACATCATTCTCATGGATTATTTCCTCCCGGGCCAGAATGGACTCGAGATCACTCGGATTCTACAGGACCGACGCATCCCCGTACCTATTGTGTTCCTCACGGTCAACAAGGATTTTGATCTTGCCGTTGAAGTCATGAAACTCGGAGTCGAGGACTATCTCGTCAAGGAGGAGATTTCGACACCCGTGCTTCCCAAAACGATCCTCAACGTTATTGAACGTCAGGTGTTGAAGAACCAGCTGACGTCGTTGGAGATAACGCAGAGGCGGCTCCAGGCAATTCAGGAGATTGTCGTCACCATTGCAAAGGAAATTCGTCTGCCGCTTGATGGGATGAGTCAGACCGTTGAAGAGCTGCTGAAAAGCCATCGGGACGATAATCTGAAAACGTATTTGTCGATTATCAGAGACAATCTGGTGCGGATCGACAAGAAAATCTCGAAGCTGAAAGAAATGAAGAGTGACAAGACTGTTCAGTACATCAAGGACATCCGGATGTTCGACCTGTCCGAGTAAAGGACCATTGCCCGCAGACATTTCCGCCGAACGCTTGCCGTCGTCCCACTCAATGTAATGTCCTCATGAATTTCACGATAGCTCTCGCACAGATCGACCCAACGCTTGGGGACGTCGGCGCCAACATCGACAAACACCTTGCTGCTATTGCTGCGGCGCGGGAACGGGGAGCGGATCTCGTGGTGTTTCCCGAGCTGAGCCTGACCGGCTACTCGATCAAGGACATGAATTGGGACCTAGCCATCAACATTGATCGCGACACGAAGCGGGTGGAGCCATTACTTGAAGCCAGCAGGAACATTTCCATTCTGGCGGGGGGCATTGAGGAGGATGAGACCTTTCGGATTTTCAATTCCAGTTTCTTCTTTGAGGATGGCCGGGTCCGTGTTGCTCACCGGAAAGTATACCCGCCGACGTACGGCATGTTCGAGGAAATGAGATACTTTTCCGCGGGGGGAAGCACTCAGCCCATCGATACAAAACTTGGCAGGCTTGGTGTGCTGATATGCGAAGATATGTGGCATATCTCACTCCCGTATGTGCTTGCGCTCAAGGGGGCGCAGGTCATCATTGCCCTCGTGGCCAGCCCGACACGACTCGGTGGCAGCGAAAAAGATCTCCAGACATCGGTTGTAAACTCCGAAAATCACAAGGCATACGCACGCCTTCTTTCTTCCTACATCGTGTTCTGCAACCGTGTTGGGTTCGAGGACGGCGTGAGTTTCTGGGGTGGGTCGAGCGTTTTTTCCCCGGGCTGGAGACGCAGTTGTTTCTGCCAGGTTATTCGATGAGGATCTCGTGATCGCCCGAATAGACGAACATGAGGTGCGCCGGGCACGCAGGTTTTCCAGACATTTCCTCGATGAAGACCCAACGTTGATTGTCCGAGAACTTTCCAGTCTTTCTCTTGCAACGAAGTAGTTCCCCGCCAAACGCTTTCTGTTCGCGTTCTTGAATATCACCTTCGTTTTCAGTAAGTTGCAACTGCATTTTCGACGGTGGTGGATCAATCCACCAGTGCGAATACTGTTCTTACAATCCGGCGAAAGGAGCCGTGCTCTTAACGATGGACACCCCCAATACTAGCTACAAGGAACCGGCGCCTCTGATCGATCGCGAGAATCCTCTTGAATCGATGATGAAGCGGTTTGATGTTGCTGCCGAGATTCTTGGGCTTGATCGCGGTGTGTATGAATACCTTAAGACTCCGGTCCGCCAGGTGATCGTGTCCATCCCCATCCAGATGGATGATGGACGGATCCAGGTGTTCGAAGGATACCGGGTAATCCACAATGATGTCATGGGTCCGTCAAAAGGTGGCATCAGGTATGCCCCAGATGTGACGCTCGATGAGGTAAAAGCCCTGGCGGCGTGGATGACCTGGAAGTGTGCTGTCGTGAATATCCCTTTCGGAGGGGCAAAGGGTGGCGTCCGGTGCGACCCGTCGAAGTTGACCCCGGTGGAAGTTGAAAAAATCACCCGACGGTACACTGCCAACATGATGGAGGTTTTTGGCCCCAATCGAGACGTGCCGGCTCCCGACATGAATACGAACGACCAAACGATGGCGTGGATCATGGACACCTATAGCATGCACGTTCGCCGGACAGAAAATGCCGTCGTTACCGGCAAGCCATTAATACTTGGAGGTTCACTGGGGCGACGCGAGGCAACAGGGCGGGGTGTAATGGTGAGTACTATGAGCGCACTGGATAAGATTGGGATGGCGCCAAAGGATGCGAGAGTGGCTGTGCAGGGGTTCGGGAATGTGGGATCCATCTCGGCGCAATTGCTGAAAGACGTGGAGTGCAAGATTATTGCCATCAGCGATGTTACGGGGGGATACTTCAACAAAAACGGCATTGACGTTGCCAATGCAATCGGCTTCGTTGCGAAGCATAAAACGCTGGAAGGGTGGAAGGGTGGTGAAAGGATTTCTCAGGAGGATCTGCTCACCTGTGAATGCGACGTCCTGGTTCCTGCAGCGAAGGAGGACCAGATTACGCCAAAGGTGGCCAGAAAGATTCACGCAAAGGTCATTGTTGAAGGCGCAAATGGTCCGACGGTTGCAAGCGCGGATCCCATTCTGCAAAGCAAAGGAATCATGGTGGTTCCTGATATTCTCGCGAATGCAGGTGGTGTGACGGTCTCGTACTTTGAATGGGTTCAGGATAGGGTCGGATATTTTTGGAGCGAACAACGTGTAAATCGACGTCTCGAGCGAATGATGAGAACTGCGTTTGATGTGGTGTACGAGACTGCAATAAAGCATAACGTGGCACTGCGGATTGGTGCGTACGTTCTGGCCATCGAAAAGGTGGCGCTGACCTTGAAGACCAGGGGCATATACGCATGATGTCGTTTCTCTTAAGGTAACGGAGAATCACCTGCATTTCATATTCGCATTGATAACAGTCGTAACGCTCGCACACGTCACGCTTCTTGCCGGTGAAGAAGAGTCCACGCGCCCTTCAACGAACCTGGAATTGATTCAGAGACTCAGCGGAGAGGTGGGCGACACACTGTCAGTGCTTGTTGGGGAGGGGGATTCTGTTCGGTTGATGATGTATCCTGCCGAATCATCGTGGTACGTGGAAGGATCTGTTCTGCAGGCCATGAGCAAACGGGGGCGTATACCGACGGCATCGCCTTCCGCCCCGTACGCCATCGAGCTGGGTTTGGAATATGTTCAGGTCAGATACGCCGACGTTCGGCGGAGCGGTTTCTTTGGCTCAAGAGTTCTCGACCGCACGATAACGGTGCAGTATGCGGCAAAGGTTGTGGATAAGAGATCGGGCACAATTGTGTTGAGCAAGAATATTGTGAGAACAGTTGATGATGTTGTGCAGGCTTCCGAGATTGAAGATCTGGAAAACGTGAGAATCCCGGCAACACACGGGTCACTTCCCAAGGAAGGGTTTTTCTCGACGCTGCTGGAGCCATTTGTCACCATGGGTGCAATTGCTGTTGCTGTGTATCTGTTGTTCCATGTAAGGAGTTAGAAAGGCGAGGAGTGAACGCGAGGCAGTGGCTCAGCGGATGTGGGTTGGCATGTGTCGTGATATTGGGGGTTAGCGCTGTTCATTCGCGGCGTTACTCGCCCGATCGGGCGGTGGCACCCGTTCCCCGACCGACCATAGCATCCATCAAACTTCTGGCTGTTGGCGATGTGAATCTTGGGAGGGGTGTGGGGCAGGAAATCCTTGCCGGTGATACCTTGTATCCTTTTGCGGCGGTGAAGGATACATTTGCCGGCTTCGATATCGTCTTTGCCAATCTCGAGTCGCAACTTTCGGACCAGGCTGGGCAGACTCAACATCCGCGGAACAACCTGATCTTCACCGGCCCTCCGGGAGGAGCGTACGCGTTGCGTAAGGCAGGCGTGACGATTGTGTCCACGGCGAATAATCATGCTCTTGATTATGGAGTAAAGGCGCTGCGCGAGACGAGCCGATACCTCGACAGTGCCGCGGTACGTCATGCAGGCACCGCGGATGATTCAATGCACATCTATGATCCTGTAATTGTATCGCCGAAGGGAATCCGCGTGGCCCTGTTTGCCTGTACCGACGTGATGAATTTTGAGGATCCGTGGTGGAGGAAGCACGTCGCGGCGGCAGACACGGGGAAACTCCTTCCCCGCGTGCGTGCTGTACGGGATTCCGTCGACTTCATCATTGTGAGCTACCACGGCGGCGAAGAGTACGCAGACAGGGCGACCATCAGAACCAGAGAGTTTGCGCGTGAAGTGATTGCGGGTGGAGCAGATCTGTTCCTTGGGCACCATCCACACGTTCCGTACGGCGTGGAAAGAGAACAAGGGAAGTACGTTGTGCCTTCGTTGGGCAATTTCGTGTTCCGTCAACCGGACCACTTCTGGACTCAGAGAAGCTTTGCATTTGCCGCGGAAATATCCAAGGACGAGCATGGAACGCGTGTCTCTTCCTTCAACTGCTTGCCGGTTCATACTGGGTTTCAACCCGGGTTTGTGAATGACAAACATGAGTCCGATCTCATACTTGAAAGGATAAGAACATTATCAACTCAATCACTGGCGCAACAGTTGCTACCTTGAGGCATTTGAGTTGCACCGCGCTTGCAGGCTTGGTTATCGTCCTTGCCGGATGCGGATCATCTGAAATGACAGAGACAATTCCCGTCGAGCAACGCTTCAAGGAAGCCAAAGCGCTGTTTGACGACGAAGATTACCTGAAGGCAATTAATGAGTTCACCGTTATAACTCTTCAGAACCAGGGAAGTGCCTATGCCGACTCTGCTCAGTTCTTTCTTGCAGAGTGCAGATTCAGGCGCGGGGAATATCTTGTGGCCGCAACGGAGTATGGTTATCTCAAACGGAGCTATCCTGCAAGCCCGCTTGTTCCCGAGGCACAATACAAGCTCGCTCTTTCGTACTATGACCTCTCACCCAAATTCTCTCTCGATCAACAGTATACCCGGAAGGCGATTGACGAATTTCAATCGTTCGTTGATTACTATCCGAAGAACGAGCATTCAAGTGATGCGGCTGATAAGATCATGGAGCTCAATACGCGGCTCGCAAAGAAAGAGTATGAAACCGCCCGGCTCTATGAAACCATGGAGTATTATAAATCCTCACTGTTTTATTTTGATGACATCATCGACAAATATCACGACACCGAATACGCCCCGCTGGCTCATCTTGGCAAGGTGGAAGTTCTGATACTGAGAAAGAGATATGAGGAAGCGCGAATTGCTCTTCAGATTTTCTATGACAGATTTCCCAACAGTGTCTTGAAGGCACAGGCGGATAGGCTCAAGGCGAGGATTGACTCGGAATTGGAAGGAAGTGGTCAGGTGTCGGGACAATCTTCCGGCGCAAGGGGAGAGACGGGTGAACTTATGCAACATCAACATGTGACACAATAATGGAAGGCGTGCTGGTCCGGCAGTCGCAGGTATTCATGACAGAACTTGTACTGCCCAACGATACAAACCAGCTTGGCAACCTTCTCGGGGGGCGCCTGATGCACTGGATCGATATTGCCGCCGCCATCGCTGCGCAGCGACATTCGGGGCGCGTGTGCGTAACGGCCTCTGTGGATGAGCTCAACTTTCACGACCCGATCAAACTCGGGGAGATTGTCACCTTGCAGGCGTCTGTGAACAGAGCGTTCCGGTCGTCCATGGAAATCGGGGTGGTTGTGTCTGCGCAAGGGCTGGCAGGCAGGGGGATGCGTCGGGCCAACAATGCATACCTTACGTTCGTAGCCATCGATGATGCCGGTGCTCCGGTACCTGTACCCCCGGCAATCCCGGAAACCGACGACGAGAAGCGTCGCTACGAGGAGGCACTGGTCCGGAGAGAGCACCGTCTTCGGCATCGACAGCCCCTCTCAAGGTAGGCTCATCTTGCCCACTCGCGTGTACCTTGATCTTGCCGGGCGCCTCGAATCGCTCTTGCGACTTCAGGTTGCGCGCAATGTCTTGTGTGTTCATATGCTTTGCACTGGCGTGGCGTACTCACAACGTCTCTCCACATCATTCGGGCCAACAATCGATTTTTCTCTCGGTTACACACCGGTTGGTATCGTGAATGCCTCGCCGTCCTCTCATGTTGCCGTTCTTGACCAGGAATCGGCTTCAGTTTTCTTCTACGCTGTAAAGTCTCCTGCACAATTCGTTCAGACTGACGTTCTCAAGTTGGCCACAACAGCTGCAGAAATTACTGCCGCTTCGACGCAACCAAAGCACAAAAGTGAATTTGGACTGCTCTCGAAGGAAGGCGACAGTGTTCTGGTAATCACAGAGGTCAGCAACGGTTTCCATCAAAAAGTCATAGCACTCGATGTCCGTTCGCAGCATCTCGCATTTGGCGACCTGAACAGCGACAAGACGGAAGACCTCTTGCTGTTCGGGAAGAAACGAACGGGTATCAGTTCGTTTCTCGGGCAAAAAGATGGAAGCTACAGACCCGGCCCGACCGTGTTCCCCGATTTATCAGTCAGCGATGTCATAACCATCGACCTTAACGGTGATGGTATTTCGGATCTCCTTGTTCTGGATTGGCTCGCGAATCGACTCTCGCTGTCTTATGGCATCGGCCGTGGGGTTTTCACTGAACAGGTTTCGGTTGAGCTTCCCGCTGAGCCGACTTCGATTGCTGTAACGCAAGTAACGAAAGAGCGGACAGTGCGAATTGCGGTCTGCATTCCAGAGGAGAACCTTGTTTCACTCTTCTCCTGCAATGCGACAGGGGAGATTGAACCCATCGGCAACCTGAACTTTGCATCTGCACCCTTGAGATCCCGGTTTGCGGACATCAACGATGATCAGATTCCGGATCTTATTGTGACCACTGGCCGTGCCATTTATGTCCTCCTTGGTAAATCGGACGGAGAACTGGGCCTACCCGTTGCCTTCGGCGCCGGCAACGGAATCGTTGGATGCTCGGTGTGTGATCTGGATGGTGATTCCAGGAGTGATCTTGTTGTCATTGATCAGGCGACCAAGCGACTCATTGGATACGCCAATGCCCGTTGGTCAGGTACGATCGAATGGCCTTCAACTTACGGAGTTGGAAGCAAGCCCAAAGGGATTGCTGTGCTGGATGTGAACGGAGATGGACTGCTGGATATCGTCGTGGCGAATTCGGGCTCCTCGACGCTTTCAGTGCTTCTCAATTTGGGAAAGGGAAGACTATCGGGGCAGCAGGTTGTTCCGATTCCCGAACAACCCGTTGCTATAAAGACTGTGAATACTGAATCGCGAACAGAGCCTATGGTGGCAACGTCGCACGCAACCGTGGACAAGATCAGCGTTGTCAAGTTCAGTGATGATGTCAGCGCTGCGGGGGTGTTTGCCCTTCCCACCGGTTCTTCTCCGTACGTTGTGCTTGCCAGAGGGGATTCATCAACGGGACAATTGGAGCTTCTGACGAGATATGCTGGCGGTCGTGACGGATCTCTCTCCCTATCCCTCTTCAGGCAGATCAGCGGTGGACAATTTCTGGAGAGGAGTATTCGCCCAGTCGTTCCGGGGTATATTACTGCGCTAACCGTTGATGATTATTCCAATTCAGGCCGGTATGATCTGTTATTTGTCACCAATGACAAGGCAACGAAACAATCTACTCTGTCAGCGGCTTATGCCACCGAGGGGTTTGATTTCAAGACTGTGAAGCAACTGCTGAGCTTCCCCGATTCCACAGCATGCGTTCATTCCATCATCTCAGGTTATCTCGACGATGATCCATACAAGGACATCATCCTGTTGATGTCTCCACCCCGCAATGCGTTCGGCATTCTGTATGGACGACAGGATGGATCATTTAAAGACACGCTTGACTTCATCCGCAACGTCCAACCTCTCGACGAAGATGCCGTGGTGATTCAGGATGCGGACGGCGATGGGCACAGGGACATTACCTGGGTTGACGTGGGGAAAAACGCGGTACTAACAATGTACGGAAAAGGAAATCGGAGATTTGAGCCACCGGTTTCGGTGTGTTCTGGCAACCGTGTTACATCGATTGAGATTGGCGGGATTAAATCATCACACAGCCGGGATCTGATTCTGGCAAATGGATCAAAAGGTTTCATCAGTGTTATCTTTGCCCCTTTCCTGAAATGAGAATCGCACACCCGAAAATTGGACCACTGATGTTTGTACTCTGTCTGTCCATGACGAGTCCAGAGACCGGCTTTTCCACGGGACAACACAATACATACGAGAGCTTTCGCACTCTTTCGGACCACCTGGGGTCACAAATCAGCGAAGGGGAAAACATCAAGTGCGGCTTCCCGACGGTTGCAGCTGCATGGAACAGGAGGGACAGCCTTGGTGCGGACATGAGGGAACACTTGGGCCTTATTTTGCAGCGCCCTGCCCTCCAAAAAGATGTCGTCATCGGATTCTTTAGAATTCATTATGACACTGTTGGCGGGAACACACCTTCGTTACTCGACGACAATCAGAACCCTGTTCCGGGGACGTACGACGCATATGCGGACTCCGTTGGGGCGATCGCAAATTACGTCCTCTCTTTTGAAACACAGCAACTCGGCTATCTGCCGCCTCCAACCGACAACGGGGCCGGAGGTGGGAATGAGTATGACATCTACATCTCCAATCTTACCTCCTCGGGATCAGGGATTTACGGATACGTCGATTGGGAAACACCAATTATCAGCAAGCCAAACGGCGGAACCTGGACAACGTTCATGAATATCGACAATGACTTCACGTTTGTCTACCCAAGGACAAACAGAGGTCTCCCGGCGTTGCGCGTCACGCTTGCTCACGAGCTTCACCATGCGATTCAGATCGGCAGGTACGGTCTGTGGTTCGGTCATGAATATTTTTATGAGATTACATCAACATGGCTCGAGGACGTGCTGTACACAGATGTGAATGATTATTACAATTATCTTCCGGCCCACTTCAATCGACCTACCGAGTCATTCACAAAAGCTGACCAGTCGATTGAGTACAGCAGGTGTCTTTGGGGGCATTTTGTTGCGAAACGATTTGGACGGGATGCGATGCGGAGGGCATGGGAAGAAATCCAGTCAGATATTCCACTGAGGGCGATGGACAATGCTCTCCAGATCTACCAGTCAACATTTCGTCAGGCTTTTGCAGAGTGGACTCTATGGAACTACTTCACGGGTTCACGGTCCGATTCGCTGCAATACTATCCAGAGGGGAGCCACTATCCTTATATGAGTCAGGTTCCAGTGGATTTCAATCAGTCGTTTCGGACATTCGTAGGCTCGGTCAATACGCTCGGCTCGAGATACCATCAGGTGTTAGCAGCCAATGACACACTCACGCTTATTCTTCCGAACGTCAATTTTACAGCAGGCGCCGCTGGCGACATGAGCGCCCATGAGTACACTCTTCTGCTCAGCGACCATGCCCTTGATGAATCGTACAGCTCAACAACGGTAGGGGTGTATTTCAAGCTCCTTCCCGATCCAACAAATTGGTCTCCGCCGTTTGCTATTGTTCGAGGTGGTGTCATTACTTCGACAATCCCCGCCGGTGTGGCCTTCCCAAATCCATTCATCTCTGACGGGAGGTCAAATCTCTATATCCCGGTGAACATATCCGGCCCCGCCCAGGGGCAGTTGTCGATACTCACCTCAAGCATGGATCTCGTGTTCAACCAAACCATCGATCCGGTGACTCCGAGACCGGGGCAATATGCGTTTGCCTGGAATGGACGCACCAACAAAGGAAACGTTGCACAGACCGGCGTTTATTACTTTGCCCTCGAGGTTCAAGGCCAGACGCTCACCGGGAAAATCGCAGTCGTCAGGAAATGACCATCGAATTAAGCGGTCATAAGCTGACGAAGGTGTTCAACAGAAGGGTGATCTTCGAAGACATCTCATTTTCGTTGCAGCGTGGACATACACTGCTTATCAGCGGGCCGAACGGATCGGGGAAGTCAACCCTTGTGAAAATGATAAGCGGAGTCCTGACACCAACAAGGGGGGAAGTGAGAACCCTCTGTGATGGTTTTGACACCATGCAGATGCTTCATTCCATTATTGGACTCGTGTCGCCATATTTGCAGATGTACGAAGAGTTCTCTGCTCGTGAGAATTTGCAGTTCTCACTGGCGGCCCGCGGGTTGCGACACATCTGTCCGGAAATCCAGCCGCTGCTTGAGAACCTGCAACTGAAAGGCCGTCTTGATGATCCTGTCCGGACGTTCTCATCAGGGATGAAGCAACGTGTGAAATATGCGTTTGCTCTCATCCATCATCCGCCAATTCTCATCCTCGATGAGCCAATGGCAAACCTTGACGCCAGTGGCATTGAGATGGTGAAACAAATTATGGCGCAACAGCAGGCTGACGGCATCCTCGTGGTTGCCACCAACGATATCTCCGATATCAACAAGTACGATCTGAGAGTAGAGCTTGGGCGAAGTCGATAGTATAAGAAAAGAGAGCTTGTGGCAGGCGAGCCTGGCAATCTTTCTGAAGGATTGGAAGTCCGAGCTTCGTACCCGGTATGCCATCAGCGCGCTTGTGATGTTCGTCGTCACCACGATTTCCGTTATCTTGTTCGCCCTTGGCAGCGAAGGGGCCTCGGTGAACGCATTGTCAGGGATGTTGTGGGTTGCCGTATTTTTTGCCGCAATGTCCGGCCTGAGCCGCACGTTTGTGTCCGAGGAGGAGAGGGGAACCTCGATGACGCTTCAATTGATTGCCTCACCGACCGCGGTCCTGCTTGGGAAACTGCTCTTCAACCTTGTGCTCGTGGTCTGCCTGAACTTGTTTGTGGTTGTTCTCTACTCGACGTTCATCAGTGAGTTCGTCGTCAAGACGTACAGCATTTTCGTCGTAACGGTTGCACTGGGCAGCATCGGCCTTGCTGCATCAGCGACTATCATTGCGGCAATTATTGCGCGGGCGAATACAAAGGGAACTCTTTACCCGGTCCTCGCATTTCCAATCCTGCTCCCCCTCTTGTTAACAGTAATTAATGGAACACGGCGTGCGACAGAGGGGGCTTTTTTTGAAGAAGCCCAAGGTGAATTCTTTCTTCTTATTTCGTATATTGGCGCTGTGCTGGCAGTATCGTATATTGTATTTGAATATGTCTGGAAGGATTGATGAAGAACTGGAAGATTCCACTCGGCATCTGGATGACCGCTGTGATTGTGCTCTCATTAAGTTTGCCGATGTCCTCGAACCCCCAGCGCTGGTATGAACTTCCGAAAATCCCCGCGCTTGAAGACAAGGGCCGCATTATTTTCTTTCACGTGCCGACCGCATGGCTGGCGGCAGTTGCATTTATTATGAGCATGGGATACGGCATCCGGTATCTCCGCAAGAAGAATCTGGACGACGATATCAAATCAGCATCCGCCGCCGGACTCGGGCTGATGTTTTGTGTGCTTGCGACAGTGACCGGTGCGATCTGGGCGAAATTCAATTGGGGAACGTATTGGAACTGGGATCCGCGACAGACATCGATTTTTGTCCTTCTGCTGATCTACGGCGCGTACTTTGCTTTAAGGTCGGCCGTGGAGATTGATGAAAAGCGGGCAACATTGTCTGCCGTCTACTCGATTATCGGTGCAGTGACGATGCCATTCTTCATGTTTATCATTCCCCGTATCATGTCGGGCCTTCACCCCGGTTCGGCGGATGACGTGAATGCCGGCCCGGTCGTAAGCTCGGGGGGGATGAACTTCACGATGAGAGTGCTTTTCTACGCATCATTGATCGGTTTCAGCGGGTTGTTTTATTGGATGTGGAATCTTCGAGTCCGAACGCTGCGGATAGAAGCAAAACAAACATCATAAGAGAGGAGAGGACAATTAGTGCTGGAATTCCTGAACCAGAACTCCTTATACATTGTTCTGATCATAGCGATGGTTGTGTGGTTGGGGATTTATCTCTACCTTTTCCGTATTGATGGGAAGGTGAAGCAGTTGGAGCGAGATTCACAAAAGAAGGGAGGAGTGGAATGAAACTGAAGGTGATCGTGGCTGCGGTAGTCGTGGTTCTCTTCATTATATTCGGGTCGGTCTCGTTTTTGCGGAGCAATGTTGAATATACGGACGTGACGGGAGCGATCTCGATGCACAGAAAGGTGCAGTTGAAAGGGCAGTGGAACAAGGAGAAACCGTCCGCATTTGACCCGAGGACAACTCAATTCACCTTCTTCCTCGTGGATGATCACGGGAAAGAATGCAAGGTGGTGCTCGATGGAGCGGCCCCGAACAATTTTGAGATGGCAACAAGCGTGGTAGCCAAGGGAAGGTATGATGCGGATGGCGGCTACTTCCACGCGACGGAGGTGTTGACGAAATGCCCGTCGAAGTATGAGGCCAAGGGCGAGGAAGTGAAGAAGTCGACGTAGGCTGTAGTGTTTGTCCGTTCTTTCTAACAAGAGGTGCTCATGATTGGCTCGATACTCGTCAAGCTGGCGTTTATTTTCTGTGCCCTTGCGGTGACGTTGTACTTTCAAACTCATCTTCGTGACGACAACCGCTACCTGAAATGGGCCCGCCTGTTTTTCCACGCAACAGTAGTCACCGTTATGGTGACGGCAGCAGTTCTTCTCTATCTGATCCTCACTCATCAATTTCAATACTCATACGTCTGGAGCTATAGTAGCAGGGAGCTTTCCTTGCCACTGCTGATCTCGACATTCTATGCGGGGCAGGAAGGTAGCTTCATGCTTTGGACGCTCTTCACTTCGCTCATCGGTGTGTTCCTGTTACAGGATTCCGCAAAGAAGGGCTATGAGCCGCAGGTGATGACCGTGTTTGGACTGATCGAGCTGTTCCTTCTGACCATGCTCCTTGTGAAGAACCCGTTCACGCATGTTTGGGAGACATGGGAGGGACAGGTGAATGCAGGGTTCGTTCCTGCGAACGGACGAGGACTCAACCCCTTGCTGCAAAACTATTGGATGGTGATTCATCCACAGGTGATGTTCAGCGGGTTTGCTGCGATGGGCGTCCCGTACGCTTACGCAGTAGCCGCCTTGATGAAACGTGATTATACCAACTGGATCAAGCCGGCTACCCCATGGCTGGTGTACGGATGCGTTGTTCTGGGGACTGCAATCATGATGGGTGGGTTCTGGGCCTATGAAACCCTGGGCTGGGGAGGATACTGGGGTTGGGATCCCGTCGAAAACTCTTCTCTCGTGCCGTGGTTGATGGGGGTGGCGGCAGTTCACACGACGCTCTCACAGCGTAAGAGCGGGGCGTTTATCAAGACGAACCTGGTATTGAGTATGCTGTGCTTTATCTTCGTTCTCTATTCCACCTTCCTCACACGCAGCGGGGTGCTTGGTGAAACCTCGGTCCACTCGTTCGTTGATCCCGGGATGTGGGCGTACTGGTTCCTTGTCGGGATGCTTGTTTTGTTCATTGGAATCGGAGCGACGATGTTGATCCTGCGGCGGAAGGAGATGCCAAAGGGATCATTGAAACACGAGTACTTTTCCCGCGAGTTCGCATTGTTTCTGGGATCTGTGGCGCTGGTTTGCACGGGGCTTCTCGTGTCGGCAGGCACTTCATCGCCCCTGATTACAGGTATCTTCCAGGGAAAAACAACTGCGGTCGATACCTCGTACTATTCAACGACCACCCTTCCCTTGGGCATAGCCATTGGCATTCTCTGCGGCCTGGCGCAGTTGCTATGGTGGACGAGATCGAACAAGGTGGAGTTGCTCCAGAATCTGAAACTGCCCGTCCTCTTGGCACTCATCACGACGTTGGTGCTGGTGGTGTTCAAAGTACGGGATGTACTGCTGGCAATGTTCGTTTTCGGCGCGGCGTTTGCCCTGTTTTCGAATCTGTTGGTCGGGTGGCGGATCATGCGAGGGAACCCGAAGTTTGCCGGTGGATCAATCGCGCACATCGGCCTTGCCGTGATGCTCCTGGGGTTTGTTGCCTCGTCAAGGTACGACAACAAAGTTACTGTTTCCCTCCCAGAGGGTAAACCTGTCGAAGCCATGGGCTACAAACTCACGTATGTTGGCTATCATCCGATTGACAAGGAGAAGTTTGGTTTCAACGTATATGTTGAGGGTCACGACAAACCGCCACGTACTGTCTCGCCAATCATGTACTACAGTGAGTACAGCAAGGGGTTGATGAGAAATCCGGACATACTGAATCTCATCAGTAGCGACTTCTATGTTGCGCCCCTGTCGCTTGAACAGGCGGGGGATCAGAAGCCGGTCCAGACTGTGACATTCAAGAAGGGCGAAACGAAAAAGGTGGGCGACGTTGACGTTACCTTCGAGGATTTTGATTTTCCGGTGATGGAGAAGGCAGCGATGCTGGAGGGACGAGACGTGCGCATCGGAGCGAAGCTCTTGGTCTCCGAGAAGTCAAAGAAGCCGGTTCTCGTGACTCCTGCCAAGGTAATGAGCAAAGGAGAGCAACAGGATGATCCGGCCCGGTACGAGGACAAGATGGAGTTTACGATCGTGGGAATGCATCCAGATCGGGAGGCAAAGGAGAATTCGACGGTCGAGATCGGTTATAGTGATCTAACCCCGCAAACTCATGTAGCCGGCGGGACAAAGCCTGATGTGTTGGTCGTGGAGGCGAGTATCAAGCCTTATATCAACCTCGTGTGGAATGGTGTGATCATCCTGATTGTGGGATTCATCGTGACCATTGTCCGCCGGGCTCAGGAGGCAAGGCTGAAGTTGCAGACTGTTGAGGGTGAGAATTAGGAGACATCCCGCCATCACGGATTGTCATTGGCCCGTCGGGAATACCGATGGGCTTTTGTTTAGCTGCACAGTCAAACATGATGCCTGGGAAGCGGTTAGTTCTTCCAATCTCATCTGATGAAGGAATGAACTCCAGTCCCGAACGAATACACCAGCTCTCCGCCATACCAGGCACCGAACCACATGAGAATGATGGTCGTGGCGAGGATAATCAGGTACACTGCTTTCTTCCCGGGTGGGAGGTGCGTACGTGAAGAAATCCTCCAGAGCAAGAGGCTTGCTGCAAGTGCGGCCAACACAAAAGCAATCTGCTCGTGGGACTCAAGGGTTGAGATTGCAGCTTCTGGAATCAACAAAGACGATTTTGCAAGCAGCCCGGAGACAACAGTCCCGGCTAGACCGATCGTTCCGGACAACTGTGACCACCATCCGACTCGCTCAAGTTGAGCGTTCCCAAGCAGGGTGGCCAGAAGATCGAAGACCAGCCCCATCGTTAACAGGGCGATCGGAAAATGAGTGAAGACCGGGTGGAGATTGGGCACAGATCGATTGACGTTGCTTGTTGGATCGAGAACTTCTTGCCTGCCGTTAGAGATCCAGCGAATACAAATCAGTTACTCCGACATACGACGGAGAAAAGAATGGCTCCCCATATTTTTTCCCGATACGATCCCCATAATATTCCAAACGTGTGCGGAGCATTTCCATAAACGCGGGCGTGCTCAATACCGTCTCTCTTTCGGTGCTTGCGGGGTCGAAGAACTGTGACCTGAAGGCTCGAACTGCTTCCATACGTTGATCGTATTCAGCCGTTATGTCTACGACAAATGAAGGAACAAACTCGAACCATTGCATGTAGCTGTAATAATTTCTGGGCCGAAATGGTTCCTGCTTGACATTCTTTTCAAGTGAATCGATTTTCTCGAGGCCGGAGTAAAACCATGCTTCGCGGCTGAGGATGTGCGCGTGTTCATGGTCTGGATGTCGGTCCGTGTGGAATGGGAAGAGGAGGATGTCCGGCGTATATTTTCTGATGACGCGAATAAGCCGCAGCCGGTTTTCCGGGGAATTTTCTATGTTCCCATCAGGAATGCCAAGACTTTCCCTGATATTGACCCCAAGAATCTTTGTCGCGTTTTCGGCTTCCTGAGCACGAATCTCTCGCGAGCCTCTCGTCCCGAGCTCTCCTTCCGTAATGTCGATGATCCCGACCTTACGCCCCTGCTTCACCAGCTTGATGATAGTACCACCGCAAGCCAGCTCGATATCATCCGGATGAGCGCTGATTGCCAGAACATCCAGCTTCATACGTCGCTCCATTAAAATGCCCTGCCAATATACAGATTTGGAAAATCGGACGCAAAAGAACTCGCTAGACAGGCTTCTGGTGAGGAGTGATGGTTTTTTGTATATTGCCCCACGCAATGCTTCATGATTGAGTTGAAAATTGATTTCCACAATCCAGCACCCAGAACTGACTCATGGCACTCGAACCACTTGCACTGACAGTTTCCGAGATTACCCGACGCATCAAGCATTCGCTTGAAAGTTCCTTCGGATCAGTGGTCGTACAGGGAGAGATTTCCAACCTTAAACGTCACACGTCCGGACATATTTACTTCACTCTCAAGGATGAGGCCTCTCAGATATCTGCTGTGCTATGGCGAAGCAGGGCTCATGTTCTTTCCTTTCCGGCAGATGACGGGATGAAGGTCATTGTCACGGGTCGCCTAACCGTATATGAAGTGCGTGGGGCGTATCAAATTGAAGTCTCGAGTATCAGGCCGCTGGGAATTGGAGAGCTTCAAATTGCGTTCGAGTATCTGAAACGAAAACTCGCCGCTGAAGGACTGTTTGATCCCGAACACAAGAAGTCGTTGCCGGAGTATCCCGAACGAATTGGCGTTGTGACCTCACCTACAGGCGCCGCCCTTCACGACATCCTTAACATATTGCGCCGGCGGTTTCCAGGTGTGGAGGTGATCCTGCGACCGACAGTTGTCCAGGGATCTGGGGCTGCGGGTGATATCATTGAAGCGCTCGAGGAACTAAATCATGCTGAGGGAATTGACGTAATCCTTCTGGGAAGGGGAGGAGGCTCGATTGAAGATCTGTGGGCATTCAATGAAGAAGGGGTGGCGCGGGCCATTTTTAATTCGAAAGTACCCATCGTGAGTGCGGTGGGGCATGAGATTGATTTCACGATCGCAGACTTCGTTGCTGATCTGAGGGCGCCAACACCTTCGGCTGCAGCGGAACTCGTTGTGCGGGACAGGAAAGACGTCCTTGCTAAAGTGCACGAATATTGGTATACTATCCACGAATTGCAGACCACCATGCTGAATCATCGGAAAGAGCACGTCCGAAACCTCCTGCATACGTATTCGTTCAACAAACCAATTGACCTTCTCCGGCAGCATAGCCAGCGTGTCGATGACCTCGAGCGTGGACTGTCATCAGCGGTCTCCCATCGTCTCGCGTTGCTGAAATCGTCCTCCATGTCACTTGATCACCGGGTCGCAGCATTGGACCCGAACCTGGTTCTTAAGCGCGGCTATACCATCGTTTACAAGTGGGGCCAGGTAATCAGTTCTTCCGCTCGACTCCGTCCGAACGACGAGATCGATATCAAGTTTAGTGATGGCATGGTACCTTCAAAAGTGTCGTGATAGTCAACTATGGCGTCGAAAGCCCCGGCAAAACATAGTTTTGAAGAATCTCTCAAGCGGCTCGAAGAGATTGTGAATCAACTTGAGCAGGGAGAGGTGCCCCTCGAAGAGTCAATCAAGATGTACGAGGAAGGTCTGTCACTTTCCAAAGCATGCATCGAGAAATTGACCCAGGCTGAATTGAAGCTGAAGAGACTGAGCAAAGATGTGAATGGAGACTTCCAGTTTCTGGATGAAGAGGTCGAGTAGTTCCGTCACAAGAGGTCCAAGGATTCCATATGGGAGAGTCGCAGTACCCGGTGCTTGACAAGGTCACGCTGCCGGCTGACATTCGGAGCCTTTCTCTATCTGAACTGAAAGGACTCTGCACTGATGTGCGCAATTTCCTGATAGATGTTGTCTCGAAGACAGGCGGGCACCTTGGCGCAGGTCTTGGTTCCGTGGAGCTGGCAGTGGCGCTTCACTATGTATTTGATACGCCAAACGACAAGCTGGTGTGGGACGTTGGTCATCAGGCCTATCCTCACAAGATACTCACCGGAAGGAAGGATCGTTTGCACACGATCCGGCAGAAGGATGGCCTCAGTGGGTTCCTGAAGCGAAGCGAAAGTGAGTATGACACGTTCGGAGCAGGTCACGCGAGCACAGCAATCTCTGCCTCGCTCGGTATCGTGGCGGCCCGTGAGCGAATCGGAGAAAAGTACAAGGTCGTTGCAATCGTTGGGGATGGATCCATGACCGGTGGCATGGTCTACGAGGGCATGAATAACGCCGGCATCATGAAGAAGGACATGATCGTCGTATTGAACGACAACAACATGTCGATTGCCCGCAATGTCTGGGCAATTTCAAACTACTTCACGCAACTGATCTCCAATCCATCATACAATCGGCTCAAGTCGAATGTGTACAACCTAACGGGCAAGCTCGATGTGTGGGGCGATCGCCTGCGCCGGGTGGCTTCGAGATTGGAGGAAGGCATCAAGGTTGTGGTGACTCCTGGAATGCTGTTCGAGGCGTTGGGATTCCGATACTTTGGACCAATTAACGGACACAATGTATCTCAGTTGGTCGAGATCTTCCGGCACGTAAAGGATTATCCAGGTCCGATTCTCGTCCATGTGAATACGCAAAAGGGAAAGGGATACAAACCGGCGGAAGACGACGTTCAACGACTTCACGGGGTGACACCATTCGACAAGATTACAGGCATTTCGGCGAAGAAACCTGAGACGGCACCCCCATATACCAAGGTGTTCGGGGCTGCCCTTGTGGAGTTGGCGAAACAGAATTCGACGATTGTGGGAATTACGGCTGCGATGCCGGATGGTACCGGACTTGATCAGCTTCAGCAGGCTTTGCCGGAAAGGTTTTACGACGTCGGCATTGCCGAACAGCATGCGGTCACGTTTGCTGCCGGCCTCGCCACACAAGGTTGTATTCCTGTCGCAGCGATATACTCAACATTTCTTCAACGGGCATTTGATCAGATCATTCATGATGTTGCTCTTCAACATCTGCATGTTGTCTTCGTGCTAGACCGCGCAGGGCTGGTCGGGGCTGACGGCCCGACTCACCACGGAGTATTCGACCTCACATATCTCCGGCTTATCCCGGGGATGGTGATCATGGCGCCGAAGGATGAAAACGAACTTCGCGACATGTTGTATACCGCCGTGATGTATAAGAAGGGCCCAATTGCTCTTCGTTATCCGAGGGGTGCGGGCGTTGGCGTTCCGCTGAAAACCAGCTTTGATGCCATCCCGATTGGGCAAAGCGAGACGCTGCGCTCCGGTCATGACATCGCCTTGCTGGCAATTGGTTCGATGGTCTCCCATACCCTGAAGGCAGCGGATCTGCTCCAGAAACATGGAATTACTGCTGAAGTCGTGAATATGCGATTTGTCAAACCAATTGATGGGGAGCTACTCGAACAACTGGAACGGAGATTCACGCATATCGTTACGGTTGAAGACAATGTGATAACGGGGGGAATGGGGAGCGCCGTTGCGGAATACTATGCTTCGAACGGAAGTCACTCAATACGCCTGAAGATTCACGGCATTCCTGATCGGTTCATCGATCATGCAGCCCCTGCCGAACTTTACAAGGACCTTGCCCTCGATCCTCAGGGCATTGCGGATCTCGCAAAAGAGTTCCTTGCCTCCGATAACACCAGCGCTCCCCGGACAGCGGGAGTATTCGTTTCTTGAGAACAATCAATACGTTCGCCCCATGGACAAAGTAAGAGTAGGCATTGTCGGCCTCGGGTGGGTGGCTCAAGTCGTTCACCTCCCGATCCTTGTCAAGTTAACGGAAGCAGTCGTTGTGGCGGCCTGTGACCGTGATAAATCTCGCGGCAGGCTTGTCGCCGAGAAATTCGGCATTAAAGCGCTCTATACGGACGTCACACAGATGCTGGAACAGGAGCAGCTCGATGCCGTGATTGTTGCTACTCCAACCGACTCACATAAGGAGATGGCCATTGCTGCTCTGAAGGCCGGGAAGGATGTTCTTGTTGAGAAACCCATCGCCCGAAAATACGATGAGGCATTTGCAATAGCTGAAGCAGTGAAACTGTACAAGCGAAAACTGATGGTCGGTATGAACCATCGCTTCAGACCCGACACGATGATTCTGAAAAGTTTCCTGGAGGGGAAGGAGCTCGGAAAGGTGTTTTACACAAAGGCTGGTTGGTTGCGACGCAAGAGTAACGATAGTGCGTGGTTGACCCAGAAAGAAAAGTCGGGCGGCGGTGTGTTTGTGGATTTGGGAATTGTCATGCTGGATATGGCATGTTGGATGATGGGATTCCCCGATGTAAAGCGTGTGAGCGCCACGAATTTTTACCACACGACAAAACAGGTTGAAGATACTGCGTGTGCCACCATTACAATGAAAAACGGGTCATTGATCACCATCGAAGTGAGCTGGTCGATGCATGTTGCCGATGACGCGTATTACTGCAATGTATTCGGGACCGATGGGACGGCAAGTCTGAATCCGTTCCGAATTAACAAGGAACTGCATGGAAATGTTGTGAACCTCGCGCCGGCCAGACTCGATCCGCCCCAGCACCTGTTCAAAAGGTCATATGAGAACGAGCTGAAACATTTTCTCGGAGCCGTAAAGGATGTCCATTCGATTGTTTCAACAGCAGACGAAGCTGTGCAGCGGATGAAAATTGTCGACGCAGTGTACAAGTCCGCCCGTGCCGGCAAGGAAGTAACGATCGGCTGAACCTAGTCGATTGAGTGATTCGAATGAAGGACAACGAGACCCGCCACACCCGCTTCATGAGGGAATGCTTCCGACTCGCCGAGAGGGGAAAGGGGTTTGTCAGCCCGAACCCGCTCGTCGGAGCTGTGCTTGTGAAAAAGGGACGCATCGTCGCCCGGGGGTTTCATGCACGTTTCGGAAGCGCGCATGCAGAAGTTGACTGCCTCCGTTCATTCCACGGAAATCCTCGTAACGCGACCCTGTACGTCAACCTCGAACCGTGTTCACACCACGGCAAAACTCCTCCGTGTGCAGACCTCATCATCCGGTCTGGCATTCGTCGGGTGGTTATTGGGATGAAGGATCCAAACCCTCTCGTTGCAGGAAGGGGGATTCGCAAGCTCCGGTCTGCTGGAGTACGCGTGACAACGGGCATTCTTGAACCGGATGCCCGTTTTCTTAATCGCGCGTTCATAACGTACATTACAAAGCGACGACCATTTGTTCACGTGAAGGTTGCACAAACTCTTGATGGTAAGATTGCGTTGCGGGGACGCTCGAGAACTCCCATCACTGGGAGAAAGGTAGAGGAACTTGTGCATCGGTGGAGGGCGGAGCATGATGCGGTGCTGGTTGGAGCTGGGACTGTCCGGGCTGACAATCCGCTGCTCACCGTACGGTCAGCAAAAGGACGGAACCCCGCTGCTGTGATCCTTGATGGTCGCCTTTCAATCGATCCGCACGTCAGACTATTGAACAAGATGTTCAGAAGGCGAGTTATTATTATCACGTCGGCGGGTGCCCGAAAGAATCGTCGGGAGAAGTATCAACAATTTGCCTCACAAGGAGTGATTGTAGTGCCTGTGAAATCACGTGATAGCCTCGTGCCTTTGTCTAGAGTTTTGAAAAAACTACACAGTATGAACATTGGTTCTGTTCTGGTCGAAGGAGGGACACAGGTATTTACTGAGTTCATGAACAAGGGACTGGTCGATCAGTTGAGTGTCTTCATTGCGCCTCAACTGTTCTCTGAGCGTGGCATTCCCGGATTTGAACATCTGCAGTTGCGGAAGGCAATGGTATCTCGCCTTGCGTCTGCAGATAGGTCGATCCATAAATTGGGATCCGACATGTTGATTGATTTTACGTTTGATCAGCGGAGGTAACCACTTATGTTCACGGGGATTATTCAGGAAGTTGGCAAAGTCAACAATGTGCGATCACTTGGTGGTGGGGTTCAGATCATCATTGCGGCTCCCCGCACCTCAATAGACTTGGAAGTGAACCACAGTGTGTCAGTTAATGGTGTATGCCAAACAGTTGTTGCAAAGGCTGATGGCAGGTTCACTGTTGTAGCTGTTGAAGAGACGCTGGCAAAGACAACCCTTGGAACACTGAAGGCACATGATCCCATCAACCTCGAACTCGCCTTGCAGCTTGGAGATCGATTGGGGGGACATCTTGTATCGGGGCATGTCGACTCGGTTGGTGTTGTTGAGGCGATTGAGAAGCAAGAAACGAGCTGGCTCGTCCGCATATCCATCCCTTCACAGTTCCGGCGCTATGTCATTCCTGTTGGCTCTATTGCAATCGATGGTGTCAGTCTCACAGTTGCCGCCATTGAAGGAGAAACAATCACGGTCTCGGTCATTCCGCACACAATGGAAAACACCATCTTCTCGGCGTACTCCTTGAAGAGTCGGGTAAATCTAGAGTTTGACATGATCGGAAAGTACATTGAGCGGCTCGTAGCTGGAACACAGGATACACTGGGAGAGTCGATTGCTGCCGAGCAGCTGAAGAAGTGGGGTTACGACATTTGAGGTACGGCCCCGCTTGATTTGGCGGTCAAAAATCCGTATCATGATTGGCAATTCCTAATGCACAAACCGAAGGATGTGAAATGTTCTGGTTTCTTATGACGATCGAGATTATAGCGAGCATCTTGCTCATTGTTGCAGTTCTCATGCAATCGAGCAAGGGCGGCGGACTCGCTGGAACGTTTGGCGGTGGCCAAGTGGGAATGATGTTTGGGGTGCGACGGACATCGGATTTCCTTACCCGTGGCACTCAGGTTCTGGCAGTGGTTTTTGGAGTCCTTGCACTCCTGATAAACATCTTCTTTCTGCCCCGCATTACGGGGTCCGCGGAAAGCGTTATCCAAGGACAAGGCTCCACCCAGCAGCAGAGCAGCACGCCTCCGCTGCCTCCACCCCAGAGTCCACTTCCGGCTCCAACTGGGGGGAAGTAATGTCAATGCACCCATGGCTCAATTGGTAGAGCAACTGACTCTTAATCAGTGGGTTCCAGGTTCGAGTCCTGGTGGGTGCACAGAAGAAATCGGTGCCTGGGCAGAATGAAGCCCAGGCATCGTAGTTTATAGTTGAACTTCGTTCTTGTCTCCTCATAAATGTTCCATGTGGCATGCTAGAATCGGAACACAGGATTGCAGCAGATCTCGATGGCGCCGGATTGGTTGACAGATCTGGAATGGGGAAGATCCGGGTTACGGGAGCAGACAGATCCGACCTCTTGCATCGATTATCAACAAATAATCTGCTTAATCTCAAACCGTTTTCATCCACTAGTACAGTCTTCACCACAGACAAAGGGCGGATTGTTGATCATGTCAGGGTGCTAGTATATCCTGATTCGTTGTTGCTCACTACCCCCCTTCACCAAACGACGAGAGTCAGAGATTGGATCGACAAGTACACAATCATGGAGGACATCCAACTCAAGGATGTAAGTGCAGACCAGGCAATCTTTACGCTGATTGGACCTAAGGTTCTTCAGGTTGCATGTTCCATCTTTGGCAAAGTACCGATTGCTAATGAGTTCCTCGAGGTGCCCAAGGGAGGAGCGTCTCTTACATTGGATCACTGCCAAGAATTCGGAACAAATTCTGTTAGTGTTCTTATTGGTATCCAGCACGCCCAAGCGTGGAAGGAAGCTGTGTTGCAGAGAAGGTGGGAGCACGGACTCATTTCTATAGCCGACACGACGTACGAATACTACAGGATTCTTCACGGCATTCCTGCATCTGGGGAGTTGTCTGATTCATTCAATCCCTATGAAGTGAATCTCCGCCATGCCATCAGCTTCAGCAAGGGATGTTACATAGGCCAGGAGGTCATTGCTCGCCTCGACACATATCAGAAGGTACGTCGGGAATTGGCCCTCATCAGGTTTGGACAGAGAATACCAATGAAGCAGCCCGCCTCTGTCACAGTGAACAAATATGGGCATCAGGTCGGGTTGCTGACTAGTGTCTCAGAGGCTGAGTTCGGTGGCGAACATGTTGGGCTGGCCGTTCTGAGGAAGGATGAGGTGGCCAGCGGTGATACAGTAGTTGCTTGTAGTGAAGGCATGAATATTCACGGGCATATTACCAAGATCTTCGAGCCAATTCCTACTTGAAATTATCCTACACCTATGAAGAGGTCGAGGGTTGGCGCGACAAGGTTCATCGTCGCACCCGCAAGCTTGCGATCAGGACAAAGCACGGCGCGCTACAGTTCATTAACGACGTGGGGTTCTGCTTTGCCTTTAAGGCTGAGCATTCTGAATCTCCATGTCTTTGGCATGCGGCAATTGGAGAGCGAGATCCACGAGTCCCTGTCCACACGCACCGCGACCCATTTCTCAGCTTTGTATGGGAGATGAAGGACATCCTTCCTGCCGAGAAGAGTATTTACTATGGCAAGCTCCTCAAGAACCGTCCAACGATGGTATCGCTGGAATACTTCCGCTATTTTTACGCCTTGTCCCGAAGAAACGGGTCTTCCGATGAGTATTTGCATGAATTTGCCAGTGGTAGGCTTTCGTCCGCTGCAAAGTCGATCATGGACGCACTGGCTGATAGTTCACCCCAGGTTACAAAAGGGCTCAGGCTTGCGTCCGGACTTCACACGAAAGCCGATCAAGGAGAGTTCAACAAAGCTATCGCCGAGTTGCAGCGAAATATGTTTATCGTGAAAGTAGGGGAGCACTATAACCCATTCACATTTGAGTGGGAAACGGTCCAGCGCCGATTCCGGAAAGAGACGAGGGAGTCAAGAAAAGTATCCCCGGAGCAGGCCCGCCTAAGAATTCTGCAGAAGTACTTTGAGAACCAATTGGTGGGAACGGTGAGATCCATCCGGCAGCTATTCCGTTGGGAGAAGCAGGAGACTTTCAGAGCGCTCGGTCAGCTCGTGAGTTCGGGAATCATTACACCGGATGTCATCATTGATGGAAAACAAGATAAGTATTACGGTTTGGTATAATAATAGTCTTTATTGAAATCATTTTGTACATATCATGATTAACAAGGAAGAAGTGCCGATCAAAGCATACAAGAACCTCGAGTTCCTGATTAGCCCGGATGCCAGGATCATACGGATTTTGAGCGAGTTCCTGGAGCCCCAAACCCGCTTCAAACGACACGGTATCAGGGACACGATCGTATTCTTCGGGTCTGCGAGGATAAAGCCGAGAAGAACTGCCCTCAAAGAAATCGGATCACTCAAGGCTCGGATCAGGCAATCCAAGGGCAGGTCTGACCAACTGAGCGAGAAGCTTTCTGAGGCAGAAGGACTCCTGTCGATCTCAAAATACTATGACGATACAGTCGAACTTGCTCGTCTCCTGACTGAATGGTCGATGACTCTGAAGCAACCAAACAGGTTCGTGGTATGCTCGGGCGGCGGCCCTGGAATTATGGAAGCCGCCAACAAGGGAGCGTTTGAGGCAGGGGGAAAGTCTGTTGGTATGAATATCAGTTTGCCATTTGAGCAATTCGCTAATCGTTATATTACCAAGGGGCTTAGCTTCGAGTTTCACTACTTCTTTCTACGGAAGTTCTGGTTTGCATACCTTGCAAAGGCACTGGTTGTTTTTCCGGGCGGCTTGGGCACACTGGACGAGATGATGGAGATTCTCACATTGCTTCAGACTGACAAGATCAAGAAGAAGATGACCGTAGTAATCTATGGATCCCAGTATTGGAGCAAGATCATCAACTGGGAGCAGATGGTTTCGTGCGGTGTGGTTTCCAGGCGGGATCTTGAGTTGTTCAAATATGCTGATTCACCCGAAGAGGCGTTTGAATACCTGAAGAAATCATTGATCCGGAACTACCCGTGATGTTGGTCGTCAAGGGATTTGACTGTGCCCGGTAAGATGATTAGATTGGTTCAAGGGGATGACCTGGCTTCGACGGGGAAGGAATGGTCAGAGGCGCATACCGTGCTCTCCGCGTTGCACGATAATCAAGCGGAAACCAATAAGTGCAGACTACAACTACGCACTGGCTGCCTAATTAACTAGGTAGCCCGTCTCGAGAGGTCCCGCCTGCCGGGTCTCAAAGAGGCGCCGACTAATGGCAGGATAGAGGTTCGTTTTCCTCAAGGACGAGCCTTGAACCCGGCAACGGGAATCTTGAGGTTGTTCTGCGGTCGTCCTGTTTGTCGGACGTAGCAGTGCCAAGCGTGAAAGACAAACTATGTATGTAGTGACTCTGATGGTTCTCTCTTCGGACGCGGGTTCGACTCCCGCCATCTCCACAACAGAAGCTCTCTGATCGAGGGCTTCTGTGTTCTTATCCCTTCCCCTTGACTGTTAGAAAGAAACTTGGTATCTATTTTTTTCTGTCTGTTCCCTGCACAACCCTATGATCGAAGAAATTGTCTTCACCAAGGCCTCCGGTGCCGGTAATGATTTCATTATTATCGACAACATGAGTCGTGCTCTTCAAACCGACAAATCCATCCTCGCTCGGAAGCTGTGCTCCCGATTTTTCGGAGTTGGCGGGGATGGTCTTCTGTTGCTTGAACCCAGTTCCACGGCTCAGTTCACAATGGAATACTACAATTCCGACGGCAGCTACGGAGGCATGTGTGGAAACGGCGGGCGGTGTGTTGCACGTTACGCATTCCTTCACAGTCTGGCTCCACAACGAATGTCATTCGAAGCTCTTGATTTTATTTACAAGGCTGAAGTTGCAGGGGAACGTGTGATCCTAACGATGAAAGACCCTGATAACGTCAGAGAGATGAGCAACATTCGAGTCGATGATGAGTCGTATCATGCCTTCTTCGTGAACACGGGCTCGCCCCATGTCGTCGTCTTTGTCGATGACTTGACTGTTGTGCCCGTTGAGCAAGTCGGTCGTATGATCCGGCATGATCCGCTGTTCTCCTCCGGTGGGACGAACGTAAACTTCGTCCAGCTTATCGATAGCAATTCGGTTCGAATCCGCACGTATGAGAGGGGAGTTGAATCTGAGACACTTGCTTGTGGAACAGGGTCCGTTGCTGCCGCGGTTATCTCACACTCGGTCAAAGGAATGAAACTGCCCATCAATGTGTTGACGCAAGGCGGCGAGTACTTGAAGGTTCACGGTACGACTGACGGATCAGCATTGAGGTCGCCAAAACTTGAAGGGAGTGCTCATATGTTGTTCACCGGCCGAGCCCTGTATGACATCGTGCAAAACGAAATTGTCGACCATCGATAGTGTCTCTGTGACTTGAGCAAGTATACCTTCATACTCAATCCTCATGCCGGCAAGGGTACCGGGCGAAGGATTCGCGATAGAGTGTATACAGCAGCCCGAGAACACACATCGGATTTCGAGCTCATCGAAACGTCGTGCCCAGGAGATGCCACTCGGATTGCCCGCGACACACCATCGGCAATTGTTGTCGCCGTGGGGGGCGATGGCACTATCCATGAGATTGTCAACGGAATAGTTGGAACGGAAAAAGTGCTGGGCATTATCCCCATTGGCTCGGGGAATGATTTTATCAAGTCGATTGGCGTGCCAAAGCAGATTGAAGAGGCAAGTAGTTGTCTCTTTCGGCAGAAAGTTATGCGAATAGATCTTGGAAAGTTGGAAATAAGCACGAATGGGGCGGGGAATCCAGGCAACTCTTCACAATCATTTTTTGTTAATGGAGTAGGGATCGGCTTTGATGCCGCCGTGGCAAGCCGAACGCGCCAAATATCGTGGATATCGGGCAGCATGCTATACATCATTGCCGTGCTCCAAACCTTGGGTCGATACAAATCTCCCGAGTTTACTACAATAGTCGATGGTCGTGAACGCACCTCAAGGCACTTGCTCATTGCGGTAGGGAATGGCAAATGCGCAGGAGGAGGCTTTTATCTCACACCGGACGCAAAGGTCGATGATGCCATGCTCGATTTATGTCTAATTGATGACATCTCACCTTTAGCGATTATAAGACTTATGCCTAGAGCCATGAAGGGAAGTCACGGTCGTTCTAAGTCAGTGAAATTTGAACGAGGGAAAGAGATTGACGTAAGTATGAGCAGTCCCGTGTCGGTGCATGCTGATGGTGAGATCGTTGGAAATGCTGTCACAGCCTTGAAGATAGCCATAGCCCCAAGCTCAATGAATGTAATTGCCGGCTGGCACTCATGGTGAATAACTTGGACGAGTCCGCGAAGGGGGCTGCCTTGCCGCTGAGACGGCGGGATTTCCTGTCCGCACTGACGAATGTATGGGCTCTGTTGACGTTAGTTCCAGTCGTCGACGTCATACTGAAGTTCGTTTCCCCGATCTCAAGAGACGAGGTGATTCGAGAAACAATCCGCGTTGCAGCGGTGACAGACATTGCTATAAACAGCGCCAAGATTGTGCGCTACAACAGGGATCCGGTAATCGTAGTGCACACCGAGAATGGTCAGTTCAAGGCGTTCTCGGCGCGATGCACGCATCTCGGCTGCGTTGTCCAATTCAAGCCGGACGGAGGTGCTCCCCATTTTGCATGCAATTGCCACGGGAGTCAATTTGATATCAATGGCAAGAATTTCGCGGGACCAGCTCCGCGGCCATTGACACCTTTCAAAGTCAACGTGCAGGAAAATTCCATCCTCGTGACAAGAGTGTAAACCCTTCATGACCTCGCGCCAAGGCCTGGCTTCACAAATCAATCTGTGGTTTGTGGATCGACTTCCAGTAGACTCTGTGAAGAAGCTTCTTAGAGAAGAAGTTAGTGCCACGGCATAAACATTCTTTCTGGTATTTCTTTGGTGGCCTCACGTTGTTCTTCTTCCTCGTGCAGATAGCCACGGGAATACTCTTGTCGCTTTACTACAAGCCGACGCCGGACCAGGCATACGAAAGCGTCAAGTATGTAATCGCGAGGGTTGAGTATGGCTGGTTGATCCGCTCATTGCACTTCTGGTCAGCCAACCTTATGGTAGCATCTCTCTTTGTCCACATGTTCAGTGTCTTTCTGTTGAAGGCTTATAGGAAACCGCGCGAACTCATGTGGCTTTCCGGTGTGCTCCTGATGTTCCTTGTGCTTGGCTTTGGATTTACCGGATACCTATTGCCTTGGGACTCGATGGCGTACTTTGCTACATTGATCGGTACTGAGATTCCAAAGTCGATGCCGGTGGTCGGCGAATGGAGTGTTCGGCTGCTGAAGGGAGGAGACGACGTGGGTGGAGAGACGCTATCAAGGGCTTATGCAATACACGTCATCATATTGCCATTAACTACCCTTGTTATAGTGAGTTTCCACCTTCTTTTGAATCAGGTTTATGGGTCGAGCGTGCCGGTGGGTGTGCGATCCGAGAAGAGATCTCTTCCTTTCTTTCCCAACTTCGCGTATCGGGACGCAATTGCTTGGTGCATTGGATGTGTGGCGTTAGTCGGGTTGGCGACAGTTCTTCCGTGGAGCATTGGGGACAAGGCCGATCCTCTTGCGTCTGCTCCGGTGGGAATCAAGCCAGAGTGGTACTTTCTGCCGTTGTATCAGACACTGAAAATCGTTCCTTCGCGTGTCGGGGTTATCAGCGGTGAGCTGCTTGTGAATTGTCTGGTCGGCGTGGCCTCGTTATTGTGGTTCGCTGTTCCGTTCATTGATTTCAAGTCACGAGCGGAACTCAAGAGTCCGGTGTTCACGATTCTGGGTGTGCTGTTGATTCTGTATCTGATGGCCACGATTGTATTGGCGTACACTGGGATATGATATGAGATACTTCGTGGTGCTCCTCACTGGTGCGGTTCTCTGGGTACAAGGATCAGGCGCCAATCGGGTTGAAGCATCGGAAACAGACTCGATCTCGCTGAAGCAGAGGGACTCACTCGAAGCGATCAGGCCTCAAGTTGGCGAACAACCAATCATATTTCCGGAGATTGGGAATCGCATGACATACTTAGGGGTGACCGTTCTGACGGTTGGAGGCCTGGCAATACTTCTGAACCGGAGGCGCCGAAGGCTCGACAAGGAACTGGAAGGTGCGACGCATGATCACGAGGAATAAACACTGGGGATATAAATACAAATAATGTATGTTATGTAAACTTACCCATCCATCTGTCGATTGAACCGTGGTATGTCTGCACGCAGTCGGTGCATGCGAGTTCCAAAAGTCCCTCCACTCTGAACATATCCCCACCCACGCTTCCTAATTTCGTCGATTCGACACGATGGCTGGCACAGATTCTATGAAGCAGCGAAAGATCACCAGGATCCACGGTGAGAAGTATCCTTGACTGATCCTCACCGAAAAGCCAGTGGTCCGGTCGAACCGCAAGCTTGCCAGGAACGATAGTTGCGCCAATCTGCTTCCGCTCGGTAAGCACGCATCCCTCAGCAATAGCCACAGCGAGCCCACCCTCGGAGCAATCATGCGCAGACTTCACAATTCCTTGACGTATAGCAGCCAGACATGCTTCGTGAACGGCTTTCTCGCACGCAAGGTCAATCGCCGGCGGTTCACCTCCAACGATACCATGTATCGTCGAGAGATACTCGGAGCCACCTATGTGGCCGTTAGTTCGTCCAACCAGCACAATTACGTCGCCTTCGTCCTTGAAATTCGCGGTGGTAACATGAGAGACGTCATCAATTAAGCCAAGCATACCTATAACCGGTGTTGGAAACACAGACGCCTTCGGACCTTCATTGTAGAAGCTCACGTTGCCGCCGGTAACTGGTGTATTGAATACCCTGCAGGCGTAGCCCACGCCTCTGACGGCCTCGCGGAACTGCCAGTATACTTCGGGGTCGTACGGATTCCCAAAGTTCAGGCAGTTTGTGATTGCCAGAGGCTCGGCACCGACACAGACAACGTTGCGGGCTGCCTCGGCCACCGCAATGATGCCACCCCTGTAGGGATCGAGGTACACATACCGCGCATTACAGTCGGTTGTCAATGCGACGGCCTTATTGCTTTCCTTCAAAAGAACTACCCCTGCATCTGATCCACCCAAAACTACGTTATTCGTTCTCACCATGTGGTCATACTGTTGCGACACCCAGCGCTTGCTGGCAATGTTAGGCGATGCAAGCAGCTTCAACAAGGCGCCACCCAAATCGCCCGGCATTTTCACATCTGACACATCCATCTTTCGCGTATTAGCCAGGTATGCAGGTTCTTTTGCCTCGCGAATGTATACTGGAGCACCACCTCCCAACACCAGAGAATCACTTGGGACGTCCGCGACAATTTCGCCATGATGCGACACTACAAGTCGATCTCCCGCTGTAACCTCTCCAATGATTTCGGCAACGAGGTCCCACTTGGCAAATATCTCCCTCACCTCTTCTTCAAAATGTTTCTTCACAACAACAAGCATTCTCTCCTGAGACTCAGACAGCATGAGCTCATAGGCAGTCATTCCGATCTCTCTTGCAGGAACTCTGTCGAGGTCAATTCTCATGCCTGTCTTTCCCTTTGCGCTCATCTCGGAAGTCGAGCACGTGATCCCGGCTGCACCCATATCCTGAATGCCCACGACGAATCCCGATCGAATAGCCTCAAGGGTCGCTTCGAGGAGCAGTTTCTCCGTAAACGGATCGCCCACCTGCACTGACGGTCGTTTTGCCTCCGACTTCTCTGAGATTTCTTCCGAAGCAAATGTCGCACCGTGAATTCCGTCCCGGCCAGTAGCTGACCCCACAATCATGACGGGGTTTCCCTCGCCCTTTGCTACTGCGCTTGCCCACTCTCCATGCTTTACAATCCCAACCGACATTGCATTGACCAACGGGTTCTCCTGATAGCACGGGTCGAAATATACCTCACCCGCAACTGTAGGAACACCGAAGCTATTTCCATAATCACCAATACCTTTGACCACTCCCCTAAAGAGATATCGTGTCCTTTCATCGTCTAGAGGACCGAACCTGAGAGAGTTCAAGGCCGCAATCGGGCGGGCACCCATTGTGAAAATGTCCCTCATTATTCCACCTACTCCGGTTGCCGCACCCTGATACGGCTCGACAGCTGATGGATGGTTGTGGCTTTCGATCTTGAACGCAACTGCAAGACCGTCGCCGATATCAACAAGGCCGGCATTCTCCTCGCCTGCTCCCACAAGAAGCCTGCCACCAGTTCGAGGAAGAGTCTTCAACACTGCTATTGAATTCTTGTAACTGCAGTGCTCGCTCCACATTACACTGAAGATTCCGAGCTCGGTGTAAGATGGTACACGACCGAGGAGCCTGCGGATCATTCCGTATTCCTCCTCCGTCAGACCGTGTTCAAGCGCCAGATCAAGATCGACCGACGGTTCGGCAATCACACCAACAGCTGAAGTCATCGAGTTGCTCGCATTGCGAGAGAAACGTTATTCCAACAACATCAACAATTCGCCCTTTTCAACAGGCTTTCCTTTTATGACATAGACCTCTTTCACTCGTCCATTCTGGTAGGCCTTGATTTCATTCTCCATTTTCATCGCTTCCAGAACAATCAATCCTTGTCCTTCCTTCACGCTATCTCCTTCCGCCACCTCGACCCTTACAACGAGAGCGGGCATCGGAGCGTGAATCTCATATCGCCGACTTGCACCAGGCGAGGAGGTCACATATTTCTTTAGAAGTCTATCGCGTGTACTCTCCACATACGCGTCCACTTGATTATTCCCGAGTAACACGTCATAGTGGTTTCCTCCTCCCCTTGCCGTAATTTGCGTTGACACATTATCGATCAAAACTGAAAACGTGTTTTCTCCGATGGGCCGAATATCGATTTCTCCCGGTTGCCCGTTTACCGAAACACTCCCATCGGACGCAACAGTCACTTCATACTCAACTCCTCGTATTTGAACAATGAAATCACTCATGTCACGAATCCAGATTTTCCATACGCTGCGTTTTCCATTTGTTCGGTTTCTGACCGTTTGAAGGAATCTCGGCTCCGTCCCGTGGGTTTCTCGACAAGAGTCCGTCTGACTGCGTTGGGCGGTAGTTTGCCGCACACACTGCCGCTGCTGCAATCAGTTCGATGCGGGAGGGTTGATGAAGTCGCTCAGGACTAAAGGAATCTGTGAGGAAGTGGGTATTGAAGTCACCGCTGACAAAATTCGGATGGTCGAGGACGAACAGGTGCAAAGGGATGTTCGTCTTCACGCCGAGAAGACGGTATTCGCGAAGCGCCCTTTTCATTCGCGCCAGTACTTCTGCCCGTGTGCGGCCCCAGCAGATGAGCTTTGCAAGAAGCGGATCGTAGTACACCGACACTTCGCATCCCTGCTCGATGCCGCGGTCGTCCCGGACACCAAACCCCATGGGGGGCCTTAGGTGAGATATAATACCTGTCGATGGCAGGTAATTATTTTCAGGATCCTCCGCACAGATACGGCATTCGAGTGCATGTCCGCGAAACTCAATATCACTCTGTGTCCACGGGAGCTTTTCTCCCATTGCGATACGAACCTGTGCGGCAACGAGATCGATTCCAGTTCTTAACTCGGTGATTGGATGTTCAACTTGAAGCCGGGTGTTCATTTCAAGGAAATAGAAATTGCGGTTCTTGTCGACAAGGAACTCGATTGTGCCTGCGTTCTCATAGCCGCATGCTTTGGCCGCGGCTACCGCCGTTTCACCCATTTTTGCACGCATTGCGTCGTCCACAATAACGGACGGCGTCTCTTCGATAAGCTTCTGGTGTCTGCGCTGGATGGAACACTCACGCTCTCCGAGGTGGATCGTGTTGCCATACTTGTCCGCCAGTATCTGAAACTCCACGTGACGCGGACTCTCCAGGTACTTCTCAAGGTACACGCGTGAATCACCGAACGCCTTCTCCGCTTCGGACGTGGCTTCGCGGAGGGCAGATGACAATTCATTGCCGTTGTGGACAACACGCATTCCCTTTCCGCCACCACCTGCTGCAGCCTTGATAAGCACTGGAAAGCCGACTTGGTCGCAGAACTGTTTTGCCTCGACTTCCGTGCTAACTGCTTCGGGAGTTCCCGGGACGGTGGGGACGTTTGCCTGTGCAACCAGTTTCCGGGCCGCTGTCTTGTCCCCCATCGCCCGGATGGAATCCGCGTGGGGACCGATGAAGATGAATCCCTCCCGGACAACCCGTTCAGCAAACTCTGCCCGCTCCGAAAGGAAGCCATATCCCGGATGAATCGCATCAGCACAGGACTTCCCTGCAACAGAAAGGATCTTGTCGATCGAAAGGTAGCTGTCACTGGAAGGTGCCGGGCCAATCGGATACGCTTCGTCGGCCATGAGAACATGGGGCATGGTCCGATCGACATCGGAGTAGATGGCAACCGTTTGGATTCCCAACTCACGACATGTACGAATAATGCGCACTGCGATCTCGCCGCGGTTCGCAATCAGGATTTTATTAATCTGCGTTCGGGCCATTACTCAGACTTCAGCTCCACGACCGTCGCACCGGTCCCACCTTCATTCCATTCAGCAAGTCGAAATGACTTGACACGTGGGTGATTTGAGAGAAATTCAGTCACTTTCTTTCGCAGGGCGCCCGTTCCTTTCCCGTGGATAATGTCGACCCGGTGAAGGCCCGCCAGCATCGCGGTGTCGAGGAATTTGTCAACCAAAGGAATTGCTTCATCCCCGTTCATTCCCCTCAGGTCAATATCGGTCGGGATCTGTTCAGGCTTTTCAAGCCGTGCAAACGATTGTGGTGCACGTTGCCGTTGCCGTTCGTGTGTGGTGCGAAGATTGCTGATCGGCAACTTCATCTTCACGATGCCGAACACCACGACGGCGGTTCTTCCATCGGCGGCAATACTCTCCACCTCTCCAACCTCTCCGCCATCCTTCAGCCGCACTGTCGCGCCTGCTTCGATGTGCTCCGTTTCCATCGTTTCAGTCTCGACCGAAGCCGTTGTGTGTTCCTTCTCCAGCTCTTGTTTCAGCCCCGCCACTTCCTGCCGCAGCTCTTTTAGCGTTGCCTTGTCCGCATTTGTTTCTCGGATTTCGCGGACGCTTCGCTCGATCACTGCATTGGCCCTGTCGACAATCTGTTTTGCTTCGTCGATCGCGTGCCGCTTGACCTCCTTCAGCTCCCTGGATTGCGCAGCAATCCTCGCTTCGTACTGCCTGACAAGCTCGTCAACGCGAGCCTTCTCTTCAGCCAGAACCTCAAGCCGCAACCTGTACTTTTGTGCCGAACCTTCCAGTTCTCCAATCAGCCCCTCGAGCTTTGTCTGTTGATGGCCGAGAAGCTCGCGAGAACGGTCCAACAGTTCCTTGTTGAGCCCCAGCCGGTCGGCCATTTCCAGGGCGTAGCTGCTTCCGGGCATCCCTGCTTTGAAACGGTACGTCGGCGTCAGTGTCTCTTGGTCGAATTCCATCGCTCCGTTTTCCACGCCGTCGGTCTCGTAGGCAAACACCTTGAGCGCGCCATGATGAGTTGTAGCGATCGTACATGAACCGCGCTTCGTGAGCAACTCAAGCATCGACGCTGCGATTGCACTCCCCTCCCCCGGATCCGTCCCGGATCCAATTTCATCGATCAGAACAAGGCTCGTCCGGTCCGCCTCCGCGGCAACGTCACGGAGGTTCTTGAGGTGAGAACTGAATGTGCTGAGATCGTTTTCGATTGACTGCTCGTCACCGATATCGACGAAGATCTTTCCGAAGATCCTTACGACCGACTGATCTGACGCAGGAATGTGAAGCCCCACCTGGGTCATCAGCACAAGCAGCCCGACACATTTCATTGTCACACTTTTGCCGCCTGCGTTCGGGCCACTGATGACGAGCGTTCTGTAGCTGTCTCCAAGCTCAAGATCAAGAGGAACTGTTCCATTGTACCCGTGCGTCATCATCAGAATTGGGTGACGCCCCTGAACAATCTTCATCCCACCGGATTCAACAACCGATGGTTGAACACCAATGACTTCCACGGAGTACTTTGCTTTCGCATGCAATGCATCGAGCCTTGCAAGGATGGCAAGGCTTCCGAGTAAGTGCTCCCTCTCTTCGCGAATCTGTCCGGTGAGTTCCTTCAGGATGCGTTCAACCTCTCGTTGCTCCTGAAACTGGAGGCTGCGTATCTCATTGTTGGTTTCGAGAGTCTCGGAGGGTTCAATGAACACTGTTGCCCCGCTCGCGGACGCGCTGTGAATGAATCCTTGCACCCTGTTCTTGTGCTCGGACTTCACGGGGATCACCATGCGTCCTTCGCGAGTAGTGATAATGTCATCCTGGCTGAACCCCTGGTCTGAAACTGATTTCAGAATTCTCTCAAGACGCTTTCTCAGATCGTCATACTTTTCACTGATGGCCCGCCGGACGGACTGCAGCTCTTTTGACGCATTGGCCTTTACTGCCCCCGACTCGTCAATTGCGCGTTCGATGTTGTAGATGAGGACCTTGTCAATGTGCAGTGGCTCTGCAATCTCCCAAACAAGCAGTGTCTGTGTCCGCTGTTTGTACAGAAACTCGCGAAGGGTCTTTGCTGCTTTCATTGTCAGTCCAATCTGCAGAACCTCCCTGGGTTGCAGAACCGCCCCTTCGACGCCGGACTTCACTATGGAGGCTCTGACGGGATGGATTCCCTCAAGGGGAATGTACCCTTCGGCCTCGATCAGGCCTTTTAGTTCCGATACGCAGGAGAGTTCATACTTGATCGCTTGGACCGATGGAAGGAACTCGGGTGACGACAACAGTTCTCTTCCGGGATCCGATGAGGCATATCTCTGAACCCGCTGAAGAACCTTCTCAAATTCAAGCCTTGTCGCGGCGTGTTCGAACTTCATGACTACCGTTCCATTCTGTCAACCACCGAGCCGTTTCCTCACCAGATCCTGGATGACCTTGCCATCGGCCTGTCCTTTAAGCTGCTTCATCACTTGGGGCATTACCTTTCCGAAATCCGCGGCAGAAGTGGCTCCAGTTTGTGCAACGACTTGTTCTATGATCCTGGAAATCTCTTCCGCCGACAACTGTTTGGGCAGATATTCCTGAATGATCGCGAGCTCTCTCCGTTCCTGGTCGGCCAATTCCGGTCGGCCACCCTTCTCGAACTGTTCGATCGACTCCTTTCGTTTCTTGGCCGCACTCGTCATTACTGCAAGCTCGTCCTCCGGTGTCACCGGCTGACCCGAGCCGCGTTTCTCGATCTCCTTCTCCATTAAGACTGCCCTCAGGGTTCGGAGAGTTTCAAGGCGAGTCTTGTCGGGCAGCTTCATTGCGGATTTTATTTGGTCGCCGATCTGCTCCTTTAGTCCCATGATGAAGGTTCCTTTGAAAATGAAAAAGCGGGAGCACTCTTTACGTTTCCCGCAGACAGGATGGTGTATTGAATATTAGTGGGTCGATACGAAGAGTGCCACAAGAGATTGTCAATGCCTTCGGGATAATATTTATGAGAATTGAATCTGAAAGTCAAATGGGTTTCTGCTCGATCATGCCGCGCCATAAATTTTGATTACGTTCCCGCTGATACTCCTTGCTTCTTCGGAACACAGGTAGAGAGCCAGCTGTGCGATGTCCTGAGGAGAGACCCATTTTGAGAAATCCGCACCGGGCATCGATTGCCGGTTTGCCTCGGTGAGAATCGTGCTCGGCGCAATTGCATTCGCTGTGATGTCAACCCCCTTGGTTTCCTCGGCAATTGTCTCGGTGAGGGTTATTACCGCCCGTTTTGAGATCGCGTAAGGTCCTTTCCTCGCGCTTGGAGAGACTGCCGGCATCGACGCAATATTCACGATGCGGCCGAAGTTTCCCTTTCGCATCTCCCTAAGCGCTGCACGGCAAACAAGGAACGCTGTCCGGGCATTCACCTTCATGATGTTCTCCCACTCATCAACTGATACTTCATCGATTGTGCGCCCACCTGCATACCCACCAGCGGTGTTGATCAAATAATCCACCGACCCGAACCTTTTCACGACTTCATTCATGAATGTTGTTACCTGTTCTTCGTCCGAAAGGTCGGTTCGGAGAGTGAGAAGTCTTCCGGCATTCTGGTCAAGTCGTCCCTTCATGCTCGAAAGCGATTTTGCCGATGTATACGGAATTGCGACGTTAAACTTGAGCTCCAACAGGTAGTCGGCGCAAACACTCCCCAGGGCACCTGTACCGCCGGTAACCACCGCAGTCTTCCGTGAGAAATTCATGAACAAGATCAAGCTTTGATGGACGAAATCGGATTGGCCCCGTGACAATATATTCAGTGATCAAGAGAGAATCAAGACGGAGCGTGCAGCCACGATACTGTGAAGATGTTGCATTTTGCATCCCGTAACACTACATTTTGAGCGTGGAATATCTCGTGAAGGAGATCTCATGTCAAAACACCTGTCGCTTTTTTCTTTCGTGTGCCTCCCCATCATTGTGGGAGCAATGCAGGCACTTGCGCTCGACAAACTGAATGTCGGTGACAAGGCGCCAGATTTCACATTGCCGCTTGCCACAAAGGACACACTCATCCGAGCCCTCAGACTCGCTGACGTCGTCGGTAAGAACAATATTATCCTCGCCTTCTACCCCGCTGACTGGAGCGGAGGGTGTACGAAGGAGATGTGTACAATGCGTGATAACTTCGGCACGCTCTCTGATCTCGGCGCGACAGTGTACGGTATCAGCGGCGATTACGTCTACTCCCACCGGGAGTGGGCCAAGTATCATAACCTACAATTTGCGCTGCTCTCCGATCATAACCACGAAGTTGCACGATCGTACTCCAGTTATAACCCTGATACAGGGTTCAACCTCCGGACGATCTACGTCATAGACAAGAAAGGCAACATTGCCTACATGGACCTCGCGTATCAGGCGGGATCGGTCGAATCGTTCGACAAGTTGAAGAGTGCGCTTGCAAAACTTAAATAAGATTGTCTTCCTGCCTCGTGACTCCGTATAAGCCAATCGTGTGTCCTGCGTACGATGTTCTCGAGAATGACGGGATATTGCATTCAATTCTTGCGGTGAAGTATCGCAACAACGACTCGAGCATGGCTTCCAAGGAGGCAAAAAAGTACCTCACGGATCGCTGTTGACTTGAGCCGATGTTTCCCAAATCCATCATAATCTTCTCGTATTCAAGATGACCAAAACATCGCGGGTAACACTGTTTGCTGCAATCGTCCTTATAAAAGCCACAGTCAACGGTCAGTCCCCTTCCCTCATTGTTGAAGGCGAAAAGCATTTCACCAACCTTAGGCAACTCACATTCGGCGGGCAGAATGCAGAGGGGTACTTTTCGTTCGATGAGACGAAACTCATTTTTCAATCAACGAGGGATGAATTCAAGTGCGACCAGATGTTTATTATGGACCTTGCTACCCGAGAAGTTCACCGGGTCAGCACGGGCAAGGGCCGGACGACCTGCGGGTACTTCTTTCCAGGAGATAGGAAGATCCTGTTTTCTTCCACCCATCTGCTCATTGATACGTGTCCACCTCCTCCAGATTACTCAAAGGGTTATGTGTGGATGGTCTCTCCTGAGTACGATATTTTCACTGCCAACCTTGATGGCTCCGATCTCAAACAGCTTACCAAGACCCCCGGGTACGACGCAGAGGCGACGATCTCTCCAACGGGAGACAGGATTGTGTTCACTTCGATCCGGAACGGCGACCTCGATCTCTACAGCATGAAGCTTGATGGCACCGACATCAAGCAACTCACCAACGAATTGGGATATGACGGGGGCGCCTTCTATTCCTGGGATGGAAAATCGATTTGCTACCGCGGATGGCACTATACGGACAGCGCCGAGGTAGCGACGTACAAAGGTCTGCTGGCCCAACATCTCGTCAGACCTACGCGGATGGAGATCATGGTGATGAATGCTGATGGCTCCAACAAACGTCAGATCACCAACAATGGGGCCGCCAACTTTGCGCCGTTCTTTCACCCGGACAACAAGCGGATCATCTTTGCATCGAATATGGGGGATCCAAAAGGGCGCAACTTCGATCTCTACATCATCAACACTGACGGGACTGGTCTCGATCGAGTCACGTACAACGACACGTTCGACAGTTTTCCGATGTTCACACGGGATGGAAAACACCTTGTATTTGCCTCGAACAGAAACGGTACGGTAAAGGGCGAAACCAACTTGTTCCTTGCCGATTGGAAAGACTGACGTATGCGGCGGTGCTGAAAGAATCCTAACACAATACGAGTGCACTCATGAAGCGGACCATGCTTGGAATCCTTTCCCTTCTCGTTCCCACAGTCCTTGCCCTAGGGCAGACTTCGAGCCCCGCCATAACTGCGGACGAACTCAAGGAGCATGTCAAATACCTTGCCTCCGATGAGCTTGAGGGTCGTCTTGCCGGCACCGAGGGAAATCGAAAGGCAGCGAATTATATTGCCGGACTTATGAAGGGATACGGGTTGGCGCCGGCGGGTGACAGCGGAACCTATTTTCAGACGTTCGATTTTGTTGCGTCTGTGAGGCTCGGCGATGGCAACAAATGCATTCTGGAAGGGAAGGCGATTGAGGGTGGCGAGGAAGAGCTCAAGGTAGACGAAGCCTTCAGGCCGTTGGGTTTTACATCAAATGCCTCCGTATCAGGGCCAATCGTGTTTGTGGGATACGGGATCTCCGCGCCTGACAGCAAGTACGACGATTACAAGGACCTCGATGTAAACGGAAAGATTGTCCTGGTGCTACGGTACGGACCGGACGGCAACGACATGCATAGTGATCTCAACAAGTACACGTCTCTTCGCAACAAGACGCGGACGGCGCGGGAAAAAGGCGCACAAGCCATCATCATTGTGAGCGGGCCGGTGGATGATCCCGATGATGACCTCATCAAACTAAGTTACGATCAATCCTTCGCCAGTTCGGGGCTTCCGGCCGTTTCAATGAAGAGAGCGTTTTTCGACAGGATCATTGCATCCAGCGGCAAGGACTTAAGAGTCAGACAAGAGGAAATGAAGAAGAATCGAGAGCCCGAGGGGTTTGAACTGGCAGGTGTCACTATTTCACTCAAAACAGACGTCGAGTTTGTTCGTGAAAAGAGCGCAAACGTAGTCGGATATCTCGAAGGCCATGATCCGAAGTTGCGTGATGAAGCCATCGTCCTCGGTGCTCACTTCGACCATCTCGGCTACGGTGGTCCCGGCTCCGGATCGCTTGTCCCTGACGTCCATGAAATCCATAATGGTGCCGATGACAATGCCTCCGGGTCGGCTGCTTTGCTCGAACTTGAACAGGCATTTGCCTCGAAAGCACAAGAACTCAAGCGAACTCTTATCTTTACCGCATTCACAGGCGAAGAGTTGGGAACCCTCGGCTCAAGTTATTACGTGAACCATCCGTACTTCCCAATTGACAAGACTATCGCCATGATCAACATGGATATGGTTGGGCGGCTGGAGAACAAGTCTCTCACAGTGTATGGAACCGGAACATCCCCAGCCTGGAATCCGTTGTTGGCAAAGTATGACAGCGACAGCACCTTCACTCTTAAGCTCATCCCCGATGGTATTGGTCCAAGTGACCACTCGCAGTTCTACGGAAAGGATATACCGGTGCTGTTTTTCTTCACCGGAACGCACAGCGACTACCATAAGCCATCTGATGATTGGGACAAGCTCAACTACACCGGCGAACAGAAGGTGACCCAGTACGTTTACAGCATCGTGAAGGATTTGGATTCGGCTCCGGAGCGGCCCGTATTTACGAGAACAGCATCCACCACGGCAAGCTCTGGTGATAGCCGTGGGTTCAACGTAACCCTGGGTATCGTGCCTGACTATGGTGAGGCAAAAGATGGCCTTAGAATCGGGAGCACGCGCCCCGGCGGACCTGCGGAGAAGGCCGGATTGAAGGCCGGGGATCTCATCGTGATAATGGCCGGGAAGAAAGTTCTGAACATCTATGACTACATGGGGATACTCGGAGAACTGAAATCAGGACAACAGGTCGGCGTGGAAGTGATGCGTGATGGAAAGCGATTAAGCGTTCAGGCTGTAATGCAGAAGCGCCAATAATGCTGGAGCGAATTCCACAGTTAACGGAGCCCGCGGACTGCGGGCTCTGTCGTTACAAAGAAGCTCGATTTTCGATTCGGCCTCGGCTTATCGAGTTCCTGCCAGGAGGTTGTGTACCTCACTTGTGAATTCACGTACCAGTCTTACTCTTGCGTCTTCGCTTCTTGCCGCGAGAAGTTCATCCCTTTTTATCCGCAGGTAACCCTTCAGCTGCTCTCGTTCCTCGGGTGTCAGGGACGCAACGACGCTCTCAAACTTGTCCTGTGCTGCCATTCCATTCCTCGAACCAATACTTCGGTCTTACTTTTTGTCTGTTTGTTTCATCATATTCCGCAAATGCTCCCATGTGTAGATGCCCATATTATGCCCGTCACCCCACGTGAATTTCAGCGCGTATCCACCCACGGTTTCGATTGCCTTGAGATCGTACATCCCGGGAGATTCAGATGAAGGCTCAGGAGGAGAGTACGTTTTCAGAAGAACGGTTTCCCCCTTGCATCCTGCGCATGGGCATGCAGCGCGAATATCTCTTAGCGTTACCACGGCCGTGAAGCCGTCGCTCCAACTGAAGGAGACCTCCGACGAGCTGGTTTGTTTTACTTGTGTTATGATTGGTAAAGTCATTATTGTTCAGTTGGTTCTATGCAACTTGTTGAGTACTAGTCTCGGTGGTTAGACGCAATACTTCCCAACTTTCATTACGGTCTCCTCTTCCCCACCGTCATATGTCAGAACAACTTTCTCCACTCGTACTCCTGGCTGACAAGTTGGGACATAAATCCGGTCGATGTGAATGACGTTCGACTGATTCCGGAATGCAGAAGGACCTGTGGCTCCGCCAAAGTGGTCGCTCCGCCCGAAGGCAACGTGCAGTCCGAGTTTCTCATCAAGCAGGATGCTCCCCATTGCTTCAACCCCCCATTCGCCAAGAACACCCAGACCAAGTTCTGCAATGTTTCCATACGCCGGTTCATCGCGTAGCCTTGACCTTTCCTGGTCAGAGATCATCCCTGTCGATATCACATCTACCGCCCTATTGCCCTCCAGCCGGTAGACCACCATTTCCGACCCGAACTGGACTGGGAGAGAGCCCGCGGTTCGGCTCGTTTCTCCGGGCCGTTCTCCCTCATAAGGAACAATGTATGCTTCGCCGGATGGCAGATTCGCTACAATCCCGTTCTCCCGCATGAGTCCGCCGCTCGCATGGGCGGACCGGTAACGCAGATCAAGGACCAATTTGTGCAGCGTTCCCTCAGCATTAAGATGAATGGTCGCACTTGTCGCCTTGTCGAGCCTTGATTTGAACTGCATGACTCTTTCGTGCACTTTCTCGTAATCGAGGGAAAGAGCGGGAATCATCTTCCTGCTGAATCCGGGAAGCGTTGCGCCACGAAAGGGGAACCGTTTGGCAAGATTCTTCAGTGGAGCAGTTGCAGACAACTCAGTTGGTGCGAGGATGATGCTTGAAGCCTCCAGGATTTTCTCGAGGGCAATCTTTTCACCGAGGGTCCCCGATTTACTTCCCTTCAATTCTGCAGCGACAGTCAAGACCGCCGGCAGCTCGTTATTATTCGATCCTACGTTATCGTAAGTGCAAAGCGTGAGGGACTTAAACGGAAGATTCCCGGCATTTTCCAGTAGCGAAGAGAACCATTCGGTGGCGATCCGTCGCCGGTCAGCCCATTCGGCGTTATCTTTGAGACGAGCATCGGGGAGGTCAACCAGTATTGTCAGTCCCCGTTCACGCTCCTCGAGCGCAAACACAGCGTTGAGCAGAGAGTAAAGCCGGGGAAAGTCAAGATTTGGAATTGATGAACAAGGCTTAATCATTTGACTTATTTGGGGGCTGACTTGGGTGATTTAAGATGAACTATATTATTCTAAGGGACTGTTGCGATTCTTCAGCCATCGACTTTACTGGGTGTACGCCGCTCGGCCTTTGGTGTTAGTGCACCCCCTTGTACGTCCTTCACGTCCTGGATCACCTATGCACGGGAACGTGAAGGTCAGCAGAAGGCTCAATCCAGTTGAACCAGCTTCAAGTCTCAACCAAGATCCATCAGGCGTCTCTCAAACGGACTCACCATGCTCCCGCAGGCTCAAGATTGACTTCGGTTTCTGAGAGTTTGACGGTCGGCAAAAAGACGATTCGGTTTGACCAAATGGCCGCTGTATGTAGACGCGGGTTGGTGATCTTGCATCGGAATGACGACCCGATATCATGGGAGCCATCAGGACAAAAGAGTGGGACAGCATGACTTCAGGGTTGGATCATTCTGCGCGCAACCTCGCGCAGCGCATCCTTCGTCATGAATTTCTGAACAAGTGGAAACAGTATATGGTTTTCCTTGTGGATGTGATTCACGAGCCGCTGGACAATTCCCTTGGCAGTTGTCTCGAGTGCCAGTGCTGCAGTTTTGCTTTCCTTTCTTCTGTTGAGCCTGTTCACCGCCTGGCGAAGCTTGAGATATTCCTTCTTCATGTACTTGTGGTCCTCACGCATGAGCCGGGTTGGTCCCTCGACGTACCGCTCCAGAACTGGGAAGAGGGCCTCTTCTTCCCTCTTGTTATGGACTCCCACTTCAACCTCGATGAATCGGAGGGCGGCTGTGACCTTGTTGAAGGCGTCTGCTGAAAACCCGTGCTGTGATAATGACGTCGTGGCTTTGTTCAGGGAAGAGAGGTGAACCAGCATTTCATCATGTTCCTGCATGAACTGTGCGATTGGATCAATATGTTTCTTCCGGCCCTGCATGTGCTCAAATGATCTCCACAACCGTATTATATTTCATTCCTCCATTGTCGACAAGCCCTTCAAGGTTGCTGACCAGCTCCTGGGCCTTTTCATCAAGGTTGTCTTCGAGGTTATCGAACTCCTCAATGCTGTTGGTTATGAACACCTCGGTAAAGTGATTCTTTCGCCCCTTCGCCTCAAAGACGGAATAGTTGTGCTTACCGACTGAAGTGAGGTGTTCTTTCATATCCTTTATGAGCGCCAGATACTGATCCCGATTTTCAGGCTTGATGCTGTACGAGATAGTAAACATGACTCTTGGCATTTAGTATCCTTTCATCAATGATGGTGTCTTTCCTTGTTCAGTATCCGGCTTCTCGAATTTCTCGTTCCGTCATTCCGAAGTAGTGGGCAATCTCGTGGATCAGTACTTCGCGGATCTTCTCGCGAAGTGCCGCGGGCGGTGTAACCGCCTCGATATTCTTCTTAAACAGCGTTATCGTATCCGGGACTACCGGATACGCACCATAGCCCGTGTTCCTGTGGTTCAGAGGCACCCCCTGGTACAAACCGAGAAGTGTGTAGGGCGACCCAACTCGTGCCTGACGTAGCAGATCGGGTCCTGGGAGATCCTCCACAACAATTCTGAGATTCTCAATCCTTGTTTTGAAGAATCCCGGAAGGGCCTCGTACTCCTCTTCAGCAATTCGCACAAACTCATCAGGGTCCATCAGCTTATAATTGCGCTCCGGCTGCAGTCACATGAACTTCAGGCCGAGTGAAAGAGCTCCAGGGACCAAAGCAGTCATGACCGTGAGCGTAAGCGACTTGAGTTTCGTGAAACCCGTCAATATGCTCACCCCGTGATAGAGAAGCACAGCCGCCCATAGCGCCGCCAACGTGTCGAACGCCAATAACGCAAGATACACCGTCGGGTTTATCACAATCGGGGGAGGGTTTGAGCCAAAGAAATCAGTGCCAAATATGGCAATCTCAAGGGGAAACACGAACACGAGGGAAAGGACGATGGGGACGCATGCATATGCAATAACAGCCATCGTGTTTCGGATGGTCGCTTTCCCGCCCATGAGCCTGACACATCTTCCAAACAGAACGCTCACAATAAACACAAAGCCCAGCCCGACCGGGACTCCGATCAGACTACCGGTTCCCGCAAGCGTCAGCACGTTGGCGAACCGGGGTCCGACACTCTTCAACCAAAAGAAGCCGAACGTGATGCTCATGCCCAAAAGACAACTCAAAAGATACATGTAGTTCTTATGAGTCGCGAGTATGATACGCCTGAATGCATCCCGTGGTCGTTCCATGAGCTGCCAGATTGTTTCAAAGAGGTTGATATTGTCGACTTTCGACTGGAGATAGCTGCGACAGGAAAAACACAGGATTGCCAAATCATCATTCTGCTGACCACAGACCGAGCAAGCGATCATTGGTTATACTGCGCCTCGCCAATCGACGTCCAACCTACAACCCAAAGCAAATCAACTGGTTATGAGTATACCAATTTCCATGCTCTTAAGCAACGGAATTTTGATCAGGATGACCCGGCACTAAAGTGGCGCAAACCTGGCTGTAAAATGTCGGAGTATTGGAGCCTCCTCGACTATCTTGTAGCCTTTCATCTTCTCTCGACGGGCGAACGCTTCGATAACAACTTCGATGACATAATCGATGTGGCTTTGTGTGTACACCCGGCGTGGAATTGCCAGCCGGACAAGCTCCATCCGGGAGGGAATGAGTTTCATCGAGGAGTCGTACTTCCCGAACATCACGCTTCCGATTTCCACAGACCTGATTCCTCCGACGCGATACAATTCCACGACAAGTGTCTGACCGGGATACTGGTCAGGTGGGATATGAGGTAAAATCTGTTTTGCATCCAGATAAATGGCGTGTCCACCCGGAGGTTGAAGTATCGCAACGCCCGCCTTCGTCAGACGTTCGCCAAGATATTCAACAGAACGAATCCGATATTGGAGATAATGCTCATCAAGGATCTCGTCGAGTCCAATCGCGATCGCCTCGAGATCACGTCCGGCCAGGCCGCCATAGGTAGGGAACCCTTCCGTCACGATAAGCAGGTTCCTTGCACGAATCGCAAGTGCGTCATCGTTCAGTGCAATGAACCCTCCCATGTTCACGAGTGCATCCTTCTTCGCGCTCATGGTCGCGCCGTCCGCATACGAAAACATCTCCTGGACGATCTTCTTGACCGGAACATTTGCATATCCCTCCTCCCTCTTCTTGATGAAGTATGCGTTCTCCGCAAACCTGCAGGCATCAAGGAAAAAGGGAATTCCGTATTTCTTGCACACTGCTTTCGTCTCACGAATATTCTTCATGGACACAGGCTGCCCACCGCCCGAGTTGTTTGTCACGGTGATCATGCATAAAGGGATGTTTCCCGGGCCAACTCTCTTGATGAACACCTCAAGCGACTGGATATCCATGTTTCCCTTGAAATCGGCAATCACTTCAGGGTGTTTCCCTTCTTCTGTTGGGAAGTCGACAGCTTCTCCACCTGAGAACTCGACGTTGGCACGAGTGGTATCAAAGTGAGAATTGTTCGGGACATACTTCCCCTTACCCCCCACCAACGAAAAGAGGATCTTCTCAGCAGCCCGACCCTGATGTGTAGGGATGATATGTTTGAGTCCAGTCAGTTCCCGGACCTTCCGTTCGAATCTATAGAAGCTTCGTGCGCCCGCATACGACTCGTCTCCCTGCATCACGCCGGCCCATTGGTCCGCGCTCATGGCGGAAGTGCCGCTGTCTGTCAACAGATCAATGAGAACCTCTTCCGCGGGAATCAGGAACATGTTGTAGTACGCCGATCGAAGGACACTCTCACGCTCTTCGGGGGTGGTGAACTTGATGGGCTCGACCGATTTGATCTTAAAAGGTTCAATAATCGTCTTCATTGCACGGTTCTGGAAGTGATTGTGGATGAGAGAAGGAAAGAACGCCGGATCTGCAGCCATGGAAAGCTATCGTATTGGGGGAACTATTGCAAGTATCGACGATGACGATTCGACGTGATTCAGTGCACTGGAAAATATCATTCCTTTGGCTTAAATTTATCGCATTGATTTGGAGATGGAGGATTGCGACTCTTCAAGAAGCAGATACTGCCGGCTGAACTTGGTGCCAGATTGTACGAGGAACTCCGGACAGGAATGGAATCGAGCAATGACTTGTCACTGGACGGATTCCTCAAGAGCCTTGATACTGATGTGAAGACTGTGAATGACCAGTATGCCGGTGAGATTATGGTCGGGCTGATGTTCGGGGCGGTGATGGCGATCGAGAGATCAGCGTCCGAACGGGTTGCCGAAGAGATTATTCTGGGAATGAAACTGGAATTCTTTCGCCACCTTGAAGAACAGGGAGCCAACGCCATCCAGCGTGCGGAATGGGAAACAATTCTGGCCGAACGATTTCTCGGATACCGGCAATGCCTCGTCGACTACTCCGGTTTTGAACCGCCGTGGAAACTGGGGAGACAATTCTACTGGAACCTGATAGGAGTCGAGGAGCACATTGCAATCCTCATCAAGATCTCGACGCTCTATCTTCTCGCTGCAAGGGATCGATCCCAGGAGGTGCTCAACAGGTATGGCCCAATGGTTCTGGTAAGCTGACATTCAACGCTGCTCATTGACAGTCTTGAGAGTCTGAATGACATCCGCGAGGTGGTCGCCTATGTCCACTTCGTGATGAGCCACCAGCCGGATGACGCCTCTCTTGTCAATTACATACGTAATCCGCTTGGGGAGATTGACGAGCCCGCCTAATCGTTCTGCACCATAGGCCCGACCAACCGACCGATTGCTGTCCGTGACCAATTCAAACGGGAGATCGTAGCGACTCCGAAACCTCTCGTGGGACAAGCTGCCATCCCCACTTACTCCAAGGACAACAGCGTCCAGGGTCGACAGTTCCCCATAGCCATCCCGCATCGAGCATGCCTCCGCTGTACAGCCAGCAGTAAAATCGTTTGGGTAAAAGTACAGCACAACGTTCTTCTTCCCGGCAAACTCATGCAATGATATCCTTGAACCACTACTCGTGGTGGAGGTGAAGTCGGGTGCGCGGGAGCCGACACTGAGCAGGCCATGCCGCTCTTCGAAGAACAAGGCCAAAGCAATGAGTGCGGCAAGGCCAAGGAACCAAAGCAACATCGTCGTGCGCATGATCAAACAAAAAAGGTCAGAGGAGCCTCTGACCTGTCAACAACCTGCCCCGGCAAGTAGTTCATTCAGCATCATAGCTGATAACGGAAAAGATCTCATACTGCGAGAGCCGTTTCCTTGCCTGTAAGAATGTCAACTCAATCAGGAATGATACTCCCGCTATTTTCCCTCCAAGCTTCTCCACGAGTTGGCATGCGGCAGCGATGGTGCCTCCCGTTGCCAGAAGATCATCATGAAGGAGAATCCTTTCGCCAGGAGCGATCGCATCCTTGTGAATCTCGATTGCGTCTGTTCCATATTCGAGTTCATACTCCTGTCGAAGGGTTGCCGCTGGAAGCTTTCCAGGTTTACGGATTGGAACAAAGCCGGCCCCCAGCTTGTAAGCCAGTGGCGCACCCAGCATATAACCACGGGATTCCACACTGACGACTTTGTCGATCTTCTTTCCCTTGTAGTACTCATACAGCATGTTCACGGCCCCGGCAAAGGCATCCCTATTTTTCAGTAATGTGGTGATGTCGCGAAAGACAATCCCCTTCTTCGGAAAATCGGGGACGCTGCGAATCTCATTGATGAGTGCCTCTGTTGTTACCACTGGATCTTGTCTCCTTTGAGGAAGGCGCTGACCCCTCGCTTGCAGTCCGGAGTCATTCGTGCAGCGGCATTCATGTTGGTGGCGAAGTCAAATGAATCCGGAAGATTCATCCCCGGAAGTTTCGAGAGCATCTCCTTGCATAGGCCCATTGCGGTCCCGCTGTTCTTCAGAACAAGTTCCTCGCACAAGGCATCTGTGGTGTTTTCCAACTCACCCGCAGCAACCACGACATTGGCCAGGCCAATTCGTTGGGCTTCTATTGCGTCAATCACGTTGCCGCGAAGAACAAGTTCACGGGCCTTGCCTTCTCCGACCCGTTTGATCAGGAAGATCATGACGACCGCCGGTATGAACCCAATACGCACTTCTGTGTAGCCGAACCTGGCATTTTCTTGGGACGCTATCACCACATCGCATACGGATGCGAGGCCGCAGCCCCCGGCGAGGGCAGCGCCGTTCACAATGGCAAGTACAGGCTTACGGATTTCAAAGATCACGCGAAAGAGATGAGCCAATTGCTGAGAGTCGGCACGATTCTCTTCAAGATCAAACCGGGACAATCGTTGAAGATGCTCAAGGTCTGCACCTGCGCAGAAGGCAGGCCCGGCAGCCCCAAGAACAATGACCTTGACATTTTGATCCTTCCCTGCGGTGCTGAATGCAAGGATCAGCTCCTTTACAAGCGCGTCATCAAGTGCATTCCGCTTCTCGGGTCGATTGAGGGTGATGCGGGCTCTTCGGTTATTGACCTCATATAGCAGTCTGGTGAATTGCATGGCACGAAAATAGGGATTCTCGTGTGCAAATACAAGCGTCCTGAAACGAGAATCCCGCCTCCAACTTCGAGACGGGATTCATGAGCCCGTTGGCCCAGCACTTCCATTCTACACGTCGTAATACAGACCGAATTCATACGGATGAGGACGCAGCGCCATTGGCTTCACTTCCTTGTCGATCTTGTACCTGATCCATGTTTCAACGACGTCCTCTGTGAACACGTCGCCACGGAGGAGGAAATCGTGATCACGTTCCAACGCGCCGAGGGCCTCCTCAAGGGAACCGGGAGTTGATGGTACATTCTTTAGCTCTTCCGGCTCGAGGTCATAGATGTCCTTGTCCAGCGGTTCGCCTGGATCGATCTTGTTCATGATACCGTCCAGACCAGCCATCAGCAATGCTGAAAACGCAAGGTATGGGTTGCAGGCAGGGTCGGGACATCGAAATTCAATTCGCTTGGATTTCGGGCTTGTCGAGTACATCGGGATGCGCACGGATGCGCTTCTATTCCTCTGTGAGTACGCAAGATTCACCGGAGCCTCAAATCCGGGCACAAGACGCTTGTAGGAATTGGTCGTTGGGTTTGTGATCGCACAAAGTGCCGGTGCATGCTTCAACAGACCACCAACGTAATGCAGCGCCATATCGCTCAGGTTCGCGTAGCCGTTTCCGTAAAACAACGGCTTGCCTCCCTTCCACAGACTTTGGTGGACGTGCATACCTGAACCGTTGTCACCGAAGATCGGCTTCGGCATGAACGTCACCGATTTGCCCCGCAGCTTTGCCGTGTTCTTGAGCACGTATTTAAAAATGAGGAGACCATCTGCGGCTTTCAACAATGGAGCAAACCGGAGGTCAATTTCCGACTGGCCCGCAGTGGCAACCTCGTGATGCTGAGCCTCAACGTCAAGGCCAACCGCAATCAGGTTTTGTGTCATCTCGTTGCGCAGATCCTGCAGGTGGTCGGTGGGGGGTACCGGGAAGTAGCCTTCCTTGTAGCGCGGCTTATAGCCAAGGTTGGGCATCTCATCACGGCCCGAGTTCCAACGTCCTTCAATTGAGTCGATGTAGAAGTAGCTACTATGTTCGTTCGTGTCGAAGCGGACATCATCCAGGATGAAGAACTCTGCTTCGGGACCGAAGTATGCAGTGTCTGCAATCCCGGTCGATTTCAAGTATGCTTCAGCCTTCTGTGCGATACTGCGCGGACAACGCTCGTACTTCTCCTTCGTGATCGGGTCATGGACATCGCAGGTAAGGCTCAGCGTTTTTATTTCGATGAATTGATCGATGAACGCCGTGCGCGCATCTGGCATGATGAGCATGTCGCTCTCGTTGATCGCCTTCCAACCGCGGATGCTTGAACCATCGAACCCAAAGCCTTCTTCAAACGAATCCTCAGTTAGCTGAGAGACCGGAACGGAGAAATGCTGCCACTGTCCGGGGAAATCCATGAATTTGAAATCGATCATCTTCACGCCGTGGTCCTTAATCGTCTTGAAGACCCTGGAGATGTCCGCATCTACCCTCTTTGCCATACGAACCCCTATATTGTTAGTGAGAAATAGTAAGTTATGGAATATGCAAGCTCGTGGTATCGCTTCTTGCCAGGTTCGGCAAGGTCAAGACCTTGGTGTTGCTCCTCGTCAGTTCTCCACCTCTGCCCAGAAGTGCCGGTTGTCGCGTTGTGTGTGGCATCGCGCGAAGCAGGGATCCGATGGAGGGCGTCGCCCGGCCTTATCTGTGATCACTTTGTTGCCTCCACTCTGATCCTGGATGTTTCTTTTGGTGTGGAAAGCACCAGGTTGGTTCTGGTGCTGATCACGCCACCCCACGCCTGTATCTTCGCCAGCAGTTTCTCCAGTGAAGCAGTGTTCGTGGTTCTTACCTTCAGCAGATGACTCCCTTCGCCGGTAATTGCATGGCATTCAAGAATTTCATCCATTGCACCAGCATGTTCAATGAACTGGCCAAAGTGCCTCGAAGAATCGATAGTGACAAAGATAAAGGCAGTGATGTCCTTACAGAGTCTCTTTGCATCGAGGACAGCATGGTAGCCGACGATGATTCCTGCCTCTTCGAGCTTCCTGAGCCGGTCGGCAACCGAGGGCAGCGAGAGACCGACAGCCTCCGCAAGGTCGTTCCTCTTTGTTCGCCCCTTGCGCTGAAGGATCTCCAGGATTTTCACGTCTATATCATCGATCATTGCAGCTGATGCTGTTTGGGTGGAACAGATACCACCTTAGAAACTCAGGTAACTTCTATATTCTGACTTAGAATATAAGGTCTTGGGACATCCTTTGTCAAGTTTATAGAAATAAAAAACGGGGTTTCAACAACCCCGTTGTGATCGGCAACACCGGATCATGGCACTGCCCATTGCGCTACAATGTAGCGCTGCATTTCCGTAATGTTGTTATTGCTCCGCCAATGTCTCCTGATCCAAAAACGTAATTGCCAGCCACAAGTACATTTGCACCGGCTTCCACAACTTTCCCGGCGTTCATTTCATCTATCCCCCCATCAACCTCCAGGTATACTTCCGGTTTGCACTGCTTGATCATATCAGCTGCCTGCCGGAGTTTGTCCGTGGAACCTACGATGAACGTTTGACCGCCAAAGCCGGGATTGACGGACATGATCAGAACAAGGTCGACAAACTTGATGATGTCTCTCAGGTGCGACGCCGGGGTTGCCGGATTGATGCAGACGCCTGCCATTGCACCAACATCCTTGATATGTTGAACAGTACGGTTCAGGTGCCTGCACGTTTCCACATGTACCGTAATTACATCGCTCCCCGATTTTCGGAAGTCATCGATGTACTCGTCCGGGTTCTCGATCATGAGGTGCGTGTCGAACGGCAGCTTTGTAACCTTACGAATTGATCGGACGAGCGGCGGTCCGAATGTAATGTTCGGAACGAAGTGACCGTCCATCACATCCAGGTGCAGCCAGTCCGCCCCGCCGTGCTCTGCAAGCAGAATCTGGCCATTGAGATCCGCAAAGTCGGCTGCGAGCAACGAAGGAGCAATCTTGACCATGATATTCTATTTCTTTGGAACCTGAATTTCTTCCTGGGGCTTGCCCGCCTTGATCACAAACAGGTCGATTGCCTGACCCTGCGGGACCGAATCGCCGGCTCTCGGAAATTGATCCACCACTGTGTTCGGTATGAGATCAAAACTTGCCTGGTACGTGATGTTCCCGAGTGTGAGCCCCTGCTGGGTAATGAGACGCTCCACCTCTTTGAAGGTTTTTCCTGTAAAGTCGGGAACGGTCGTTTGTTGAAGAGCTTTGCCCTGGCTCACTGCGATCTTGATTGGTACGCCTTTCGAGACCTTCATGCCAGGCTGAACCGATTGATCGATGATTGTTCCTATCGGATAGGCATCCGACGTTGCGTATTGCACGTCACCCATGCGAAGTCCACTTCGCTCGAGCGTGAACTTCGCCTCGCGAACTGATCTCCCGCGCAAGCTTGGCACAACCACCTGAATCTCCCCACCGCTTACCGTGAGATACACGTGGCGACCATCCTTCACGACGGCATCAACATCCGGATTCTGATTGACAACCGTACCGGCAGGGGCAGTTGGATCCGGTCGCGTCTCGGATTCGATGGGAATAAGACCGCGGTCAAGAAGGGCCTGTTTCGCGCTTTCCAACGGAAGTCCCACCACACGAGGCACGTGCAAGGTCTCACCATGATTCACATACCAGGGAAGAATAAAGCTATTCAGCAAAATGAAACACACAATAAGGCCGGACAATGTCAGCAAGAACCTCTTGTCTGTGGCTGCTGCCGCTATTTTCCTCACAATCGGAATCATCTGTTGAAGAATCAATGCCTGAACGGTGAGAATATAGTGAAAGGAGGTCAGAGGCACAAGCCAACAGCTTGCGAAACTGAGGGATTATTCTCATATTTCATGAGTTCTTTTGGCCGCGGCACGATGATGGTTGCGTTATGAGGGGAGCCGATTTTCTTCTTCCTGTAATACCAATGAAACCTCTACACACCCAGATCCTGCGTACATTGCTATACTATGATATTTGGCAGTATCCTCTCACAGCCAAAGAACTGTATACCTTCCTGCCCGCTAATCCCATAACCTTTGACGAATTCGGGTTGAAGTTGCGCGCTGACGGTCCTGGTGATAGCGTGCTTATCGAGCAAGGACATTATTTCGTCAAAGGCAGGCCCGTGGATGTCGTCGGCCTCCGCAAGCAACGGGAACGACATGCAAGGCTGCTCTGGCATGCGGCACGCATTTCAACACACATTATCAAACGATTCCCCTTTGTCCGTGGTATCTTCGTCTCCGGCGACTTGTCCAAGAACGCAACCACCAGTAAAAGTGACGTTGACTTCTTTATCATCACAGACCCCAACCGCTTGTGGATAGCCCGCACCCTGCTCATTCTTTTCAAGAAGGTGTTCCTGTTTAACAGCAAGAAGTTCTTTTGTCTCAACTACTTTGTGGCATCTGACCATCTTATGCTCGACGAACGGAATATTTATACTGCCTCAGAAGTCGCTCACCTGAGGCCCCTTTATAACTCGGGCCTTTTCACGGAGTATCTACGGGCAAACAAGTGGATTGTTGACTTCTTCCCGAACTTCGAGCCAGAGAATATCTCTTATCGGCAAAAGACGAACAACCGCCAAAGCGCAGTGCAGAGAATACTGGAAGTTGCGTTTCAACTCCTTCCTCTTGACAGACTGGACGAATACCTTCTTCGAAAGATGAAAGCAGTGTGGGCAAAGCGTTATCCGGACTATGACGATGCAACACGGAATAGAATCTTTCGCTGCACCAAACACGAATCACGTGCGTATGGCGGCAATTTTGAAGACAAGGTTTTGACCCTCTATGAGCAGAGGTTGAGAGAATTCGGGGTAGGCGATTGAGACCATTGTTCCATGCCGCGTGTCTCAGCATCTTACTAACAATGACTACTCCCCTCGTTTCCACGACCCATGAGCTTACTCCGGTCAGAATTGTGTTCATTGTCGATAGTGAGCCATCAGGCGCACGTCGGAAGCGCCGACGGAACCATTACAGACGACACCTGTTAATTCAATAGGTGCTTACGATTGGCTGATATTCTCTTCACACATTCCTATTTTCTTCATTTCGATCCGAAGGAATACAAGGCGATGATGCCGTATCCCCCGCTCGGAACGTTGTATGCTGCGAGTGTGATACGGAAGTCGGGACGATCCGTCGCATTGTTCGATAGCATGCTGGCAGAGAGTGAAGCGGAAATCCTCCCATCCATCAGGCAGCACAAACCCTCGGTTGTCGTCATTTACGACGATGACTTCAATTACCTGACCAAAATGTGTCTGACGAGGATGCGCGAGGCAGCATTTGCAATGGCTGAAATCGCAAAGCGAGAAGGTTGCAGTGTCATTGTCCATGGCTCTGATCCCGTTGACCATCTCGAGAAGTACTTTGATCACGGCACCGATTTCGTCATCTGCGGAGAAGGAGAACAAACCCTGGTTGAAACCCTTGGCCACTTGTTTGACAACAGCTGGACCCGGGAATCAATCAGCGGCCTCGCATACAGAATCGATGGCAGGATTCACCGCAATCCGGAACGTCCTGTGCAGAAGGATCTGGACCTTCTTCCCTTCCCCGCGTGGGATCTTGTGGACGTTGAACGATACCGTGCCCTGTGGGAGAAAAGACATGGCTACTTTTCAGTGAACATGGTGACCACGCGTGGATGCCCCTTCCACTGCAACTGGTGCGCAAAGCCAATCTATGGACAGGTATACAATACCCGCTCTCCCGCAAATGTTGTGGAGGAAATGCAGTGGCTGAAACGGACAGTGAAGCCCGAGCATATCTGGTTCTGCGATGATATCTTCGGCTTGAAACCCGGCTGGGTGACACGATTCAGTGAAGAAATTCAGCGACTGAATGCCGCCATTCCGTTCAAGTGTCTCGCACGTGTCGACCTGTTGCTCAAAGAGAACGCCATCGAGAGCCTCTGCAAGGCCGGATGTGCCACGGTGTGGGTCGGCGCCGAGAGCGGTTCTCAGAAAATTCTCGATGCGATGGAAAAGGGAACAACCGTTGGCCAAATCTACGAAGCATCGTCCAGGCTCAAGAAGGCTGGTATTCGCGTTGGGTTCTTCCTCCAGTACGGCTACCCTGGGGAGACACTCGAGGACATTGAGATGACTCTCAAAATGGTTAAAGAATGCCTGCCTGACGAGATCGGTGTCTCCGTCTCTTACCCACTGCCGGGGACCAAGTTTCATGAGAATGTGAAAAGCCAGATGAGCGGAAAGCACAATTGGATTGATAGTCAGGATCTGGCGATGATGTTTGCCGGCACATACCATCCGGACTTTTACCGGGTGCTTCACAAGGTAACTCACAAGAGATTCAGGATTGCCCAAAGCGCCGACTTACTGAGACGGCTCTTGATCCGTCCATGGACGGCTACTCCGCAGAATGTACGAAGACTTGCCGCGGCAGTGTACCACCGGGCCACGCTTCCACGGCTGGAAAATGAGCTGATTCAACTCGAGCTACGACAATAGATGATTCGCAGGTTCAAGCCGACCAAAAAGGCCGGGAGGAACACATGAATGACGACCGGTATCCGTTGCTCCTGAGGCGTTCCTGATGCAAACAATCTACAGGCTCCTGCAACTGAACAACCTCGTTCAGAGCCACCGCATCAAGTTTGGTCTGGCTTGGGCCGCCCAGATGATGGGGGTTCGTCACCTGTCCGTAAGGCTTGATCCGGTAATGGCATGTAATCTCTCGTGTACGATGTGTTTCTTCAGCAACGATGCGTTCCGCAAAGGGAGCAAAGGAATCTTCACTGAAGAAGAGATGCAGCGACTGGCACACATGTTCTTCCCGCATGCGCTTCTCGTGGTGATTGGTTGTGGTGCGGAGCCAACATTGTATCCCCACTTTTCCAACCTCGTCGGATTGGCAAAGCAGTATCGCGTTCCAAATGTCGGATTCACGACGAACGGACAACTGCTGACCAGGGAACACATCCGGCAATTCATCTCCCATGAACTCGACGAGCTGACCATCTCTGTCCATGGGACAAGAAAAGAAACGTACGAACGCTTCATGGTCAACGCCTCGTTTGAGAAATTACATTCTCTTCTCCAAACACTCGACATGGAGAAAGGAAGATCAAAGCTGCCCCGATTACGCTCTAAACTACACGGTGAACGCTGACAACCTTGAGGAATTGAGCAGTTTCTTTGACGTTTTCGGTCGCTACAATATCGCCACGCTGCAGATCAGGCCGGTCATGGATTTCGAGGGAGAATATCGGCGCCTTCTCACGCCCGATGATATTCAATCGTATAGGAGGATCATCAGTGAGTTGCGGGAAAAGTCACATGCACGAGGGATTGCGTTTCTTTCAAATACGACTGATCCGGGCTTCGAACAGCAGAACTACTCCAGCCTGATCCTTCAAGCAGTGCACAGACGGATCACGCCGCTTTCCGTTTGGAGAGAGGACTTCGACTGGCGGCATGAAACCTATGATGATTTCTGCAGGCGAATTGGATGGGCCGGGTTCTTATTCCGGACCATGTTCACTGATCGCGACAAGGCACTCAGCTTTAACACTGGGGCGTGGGGAAAACATTCGGCAAAGTACGAGGTTAACATCTGAGATCAGTCGATCGCAAAGGAGGCAATGCTAATGAATCATAAGGCTATCTTCGGTCTGACGCTGCTCTTCTTCTTCGTCTCGTGCAGTTCGGTTCCGATCACCGGAAGAAGACATCTGAACCTCATCCCCAGTGGCGAGATGCTGTCGATGAGCTTCCAGCAATATGGCGATTTCATGAAATCAAACAAGCTCAGCACTGACCAGGAACAAACGGCTGTGGTGAAGCGTGTGGGTGGAAAAATCCAGAATGCAGTTGAGCGCTATTTTGCGGAAAAAGGAATGAGCGACCAATTGAAGGACTATCGGTGGGAGGTCAATCTTGTCGAAAGCAAGGAGGTGAACGCCTGGTGTATGCCGGGAGGGAAAATTGTAGTGTACACCGGGATTCTGCCATTCACTCAAACTGAATCGGGCCTTGCAGTGGTTATGGGTCATGAAGTAGCGCACGCTGTGGCAGAACACGGTAATGAACGCATGAGCCAGGGCTTGCTTGCACAGCTTGGTGCCGCCGGCCTTTCCGTGGCGCTGCAGAGCAAACCTGAACAGACAAAGAACCTGTGGATGCAGGCATACAGTGTCGGTGCACAATATGGCGCCCTCCTGCCGTTCAGCAGAACGCAGGAAAGCGAGGCGGATGAGATCGGCCTCGTCTTCATGGCGATGGCCGGCTACGATCCGAATGAAGCATTGAGCTTCTGGGAGCGGATGGCCAAGAACAGCGCGGGCAAAGCTCCCCCCGAGTTCATGAGCACACATCCATCGGATGCTACACGCATCGCCGACATCAAGAAAAACATTCCCGAAGCAATGAAGTACTACAGGAAGTAATGGCCTCGCTTCTGTTCCTTCAAAACCTGGAGTATGAGTTTCTTGCCCCGATGTATATCTCATCGATGGCGAAGAGACACGGACATGAGTGCAACCTCGCAATTGGGGAGACTGTTGATGATGTCAGGGCAGTGATCGAACGAACTCGTCCTGACCTTGTCGGTTTTTCCATCATGAGCGGAAGTCACTCCTGCGCCCTTGCTGTTGCGCGGCAGGTAAAAGCGTCCTCTGGCCGAAGACAATCCCAATCATCAGAACAATGATCAGGCTGAGGCCAAATATTCTCTTCACTGCCTGGTTCGGGTTGATCTACTTTTGGGCTTACCTCAAGCGCGGGCAGCGGGGCTTCTGGAGAACGCTGATGTTCGGGGTGCGGAACTACAGACATGTGCTGACCAGGGAGTGAAGATGCAAGCGACAGAAATCCCGGTGCTCAATGTTGGAGATGCGTTTGGCAGGCTCGCAGCTTCTTATGACGAGGATTTCGAGAACCTTCCTGCTTCCCGGAGACTGCGAGAACTGATCTGGAAGATTTACCTTCGTCACTTCAAGGCCGGTGAGTCATTGCTGGAATTGAATTGCGGGACAGGAACTGACGCGCTGACACTTGCCCGGAACGGAATCAAGGTTCATGCGACTGACATTTCGGGTGGAATGCTTGACGCGTTTCGGCGGAAACTCGCCGGCTCTGGACACAAGGAGCTTGTAACGACAGAACTTCTCGCGTTCAGCCAACTTTCACGCCTGCACGGGCGCGTATTTGACGGGGCATATTCGAACATGGGCGGTCTGAATTGCGAAAGCGACCTCACACGCGTTGCTACCGACCTGCACACGCTCATCAGACCGGGAGGAACGTTTATCGGGACTTTCCTCGGCGACGCGGCCATTTGGGAGATGCTTGCCTTTGCAGCGCGCGGCGATATCGCACGCGCCTTTCGACGGAGAACTACGGACGGCTGCATGGCGAACATTGGCGGTGCCATGGTCAGAACGTACTATTATTCTCCGGCGAAGGTTATCGAGTATTTCTCTCCTCATTTCACGAAGGTAATGCTCGTCGGACTGAACATCTTCACTCCCCCTCCCACCTCTCAAGGCGCCTATCGTACGCTGGGAAAAGTAATGCATGCTCTCGAGCAGATCGATGACGCGGTGATGACACATGCTCCCTTCAATCGGATCGGCGACCACTTCCTTCTTGTTCTCAAGCACTCGGGATAGCCGTGAAGATCAGCACCATGCGCTCAATCGACAGGTTCGCCGGCATCCCCTTATGTTGGCTTGTCGGGCTGTCGCTGAAAATCTTTCGCTTCAATTCACAGGTGGCACCAGTCTCGGAATGGAATACCATCCTCGTCATTAAATTCTTCGGGATGGGAAGTCTATTACTATCAACACCATTCCTCGCCACCCTCAGACGATACAGGTCCGATGCAAAGATCGTGTATCTGACGTTTGATGGAAACCGGGAGTTACTGGACAGGCTGACGGAACCGGACATGAAGCTGACGATTTCAACCACGTCTGCACGATCATTCCTCGTCGACACCCTCAGGTTGCTCCGAACACTTCGGAGGCTGCACATCGATGCGGTATTCGACCTCGAGTTCTTCTCGAAATTTTCAACGCTTATCTCCAGTCTTTCGGGTGCACCGATCAGGGTTGGCTTTGCGTTGCCGACAATTTGGAGGAAAATCAATCTTACACATCCCGTTCCTCTCGAGCATTCGGCGCATGCAACAAGCCTCTTCATGCACCAACTTACCCAATTCGGAATCCGAGAGAACCGAAGTTTGCCATTGACCAAACTCAATAGCTCATCGGCAGAAAAGGATTCGATGCAGCGGAAACTCGGTCTTCGGACAGACGGGGGCACAATCATCACAATGAACATCAACGCGGGTCAGACCTCGTTGGAGCGGCGGTGGAGCCCTGATCGTTTCATGGAGGTGGCCACACAACTGAAGGATGCGACAGCTGCTGTGCGTTTTTTCTTCACGGGCACTACCCCGGAGTTCGGTTATGTCGAAGATGCCCTTGATCGCCATCCGTCATTGCGATCGTATTCCATGAACTGCGCAGGGTTGCTCACCGTTGGTGAGCTCATCGCCCTATTCGAGCGAACATCCGTGTTCCTGACAAACGATAGTGGCCCCCTGCATGTGGCAGGGTCGGTTGGAACGCCGGTAGTTGCACTGTTTGGGCCTGAGTCGCCGCAACTTTACGGTCCCTTGGGGACCTCCCGGATAATCTACAAGAAGATTACCTGCAGTCCATGCCTGAATGTGTATAACGCAAAGCTTTTCGTATGTCCGTACGATGCCAAATGCATGAAGGAAATTTCAACTGCAGAGGTCCTCGCAGCCGTGCGCTCCTTCCTTCCCGAGCTCCAGCCTGAACACGTTCGATGTTGACACAACATCCTCGAAACCCATTTGTCCTGTATGGCCTCGTTACGTTGCTCGGCGTTTTCCTCGTGTACCGCGGGGTTCTTCCGGCCCTGACGCGTATCGATTCGGATTTTCCCAATTACTATACTGCTGCGAAGATCGTCGTCGACGGAAAAGATGCGGCAAGGTTGTACGACAACCAATGGTTTCAGAATCAGATCCGTTCATACGGAATGGATCTAAATGGAAAGTTTTCTCCCTTCCCTCCCGCAACAGCGCTTGTGTTATTGCCGCTCACGGTGTTCGACCCGCTCAATGCGTTACGCATTACAGTTGTTATCAATCTGATTCTGCTCGTTCTCTCGATCAAAGTCCTCTCGATGCTCTACTCCTCCACACTTCTTGAGTCGGCTGTGTTTACATTGTTCTCAGGAATTGGGCTGGCGAATTGCATCCGCCTCGGACAGCTCTATCTTCTTCTCTCTTTCTTGATCATCGCCGGGTACTATGCCTACACGCAGAAGCGCAAGGCGGTTGCAGGCATCTGCTTCGGACTGTTTATTCCGATCAAATACTATCCGATCGTCATTCTTGCCTACTTTGCCATCAGGAGAGAATGGAGAGTGGTGATATCCGGTATGGCAACTGCGGCTCTCATCGCACTGGTTGGAGTTCTGGTGCTCGGGTGGGACCTGCACAGGGAATACATCTCGTCGGTGATCGGTAATCACCTTGCTTCACACTTGTCACTCCAGAATCCATTCTCCGCCACATTTCAATCGTGGGACAGTCTCCTCCGTCGCCTTCTTGTGTTTGATCCGGTTCTTAACCCGCATCCTTTGTTTGCCGGGGATAATGTTTTTGCTGCAATCAAAATCACAGTTCTGTTTCTTCAATTGGCTTTGGCCATCGTCGTCCTTGCACGGGTTCATCGATTCGGATCAATCGCTGCCGAACCTTACTCACTCGGGATGCTCGGATTGCTCGCACTGCTTCTCGCCCCGGGGACGGGTACCTATCACTACATTTTGCTGTGGCTTCCCGTAGGACTATTGTTCATTTATTTTGCCAAACGTAACCAGAAGGGAGCGGCTTACGGAATCTTCGGAATTTATGCCGCAGTGGGGTTCATTCCATACAGCCTTACGCGAGAGTTTGACGGACGCGGAGCATTCACGGTGCTCGCATATCCGAGGTTGGCATTGCTTCTGGCAATGTTTGGTCTGGCAGTTTATGCAGGATGGAACAGAACGACTTCAGAGAGCGTTCAAGAGTAACAGAATGATCATCATATCGTATCGTACATAAGGCAACTCACACGTGGGATTCTCAAGGCAACTGTCATTTATGGTGTTCCGCATACTCATTCCGCTGATCGTCGTAGGCATTCAGTTTCTCTTATTCCGCAAGACGGAACGCTGGTTGAAATCAAAGGCGCCGAATTCCCGAGGTCTGCTGCTGCTCGAGCGCGGGCTCTTTCTTGTAATGAACGCGGGGTTCATCTATGCATTCCTGGATCGACCGACCCATCAGAGTGTCGTCCCCTGGTGGATTCAGATCGGAATGTATCCGTTCTACTTCTGGCACAGCGCGTGTTTTTTCATAGGCCTGTTCCTCTTGATATCCAACATCGTGAAGAGTCCCTTCAGGCTGGGCCTGTGGATCGCGGCCAAGATTGTTCCCACGCGAGAGAAACTCCTGCACCTCAAATCCACAAACTCATTTCGGGCCTTCGACTCGTCGCGTCGCACATTCATGCGACGTGGCATGTACGGTCTGAGTGCCGTATCATTCGGCGGGACCGCCTACGGGATGTTTCTGGAAAGGAACGAATGCGATGTCACGTCGGCGGAGTTTGTGTTACCAAACCTTCCGGAGCCACTCGATGGATTCACGATTGCATTGGCGAGCGATATCCATTCCAGTATCTTCATGTCCAAAGGAGAGATGGACAATTATGCCCGCCTCGTTAACTCGATGAACGCAGACCTTATTGTGGTGCCGGGCGATTTTGTGACCTCCGACTACCACGAGGTGTATCCCTTTGTTGAAGCGTTTCATGTGTTGAGAGCCCCTCTCGGGGTGTACGGAGTGTTAGGCAACCATGATTTCTACGCGGGCGCGGACAAGGTGGCGAACGAGGTTGATGCGTGTGGCATCAAAATGCTTCGCAATGATAAGGTGCTGATCGAGAAGAATGGTTCCGGGTTCTACTTGCTCGGTGTGGATGATGTGGGGTTCAGCAACCGGGCACCCATCAAGCTGGATGAAGCAATCGGGCAAACGGGGCGGGAGATCCCCAAAGTGCTGCTTTGTCATCGACCGTACTATCTTGAAGAAGCGGCAGACAAGAACATTGACCTTGTACTCAGCGGCCATACACACGGAGGGCAGATTGTTCTGGGTAGGTTCGGTGACGTGGTGATTGCACCTTCGAGTCTTGTTTCCAAATACGTTTGGGGAAAGTACAGGGAGCGCAATACGCACATGTACGTGAGTCGTGGCATCGGGACCGTCGGGTTGCCTGTGCGAATCAACTGTCCTCCCGAAATCACAAAGATCACCTTGAAGCGCGCCTGATCCGACTTTCATGTCCATTGTCCACCGGAATGTATTTGACATCATAAAGGGATCAGCCGCATACTTGTTGGGCGGTATCGTATCGAGTGCAGCTCCGTTTATTGTTTCCCTCCTCGTCTCACGCTACCTTGGGAAAGATGCCCTCGGTCTGTTCTCAGTGTGTTTCGCCATTGTTCTTGCCGGAGTGCTCGTATCTGATCTCGGTCTGAATTCCTTTATCATGCGTGAGTTCGCAGGGACAGGGAAGCCGGCAACTGCGGATCTCCGAACACTCATGGGGATCAGGCTTGCCGCTTCAGCGGTTGCTGGTATCATCCTTGTTGGCATAACGTTCCTTTTCATTCCCTCCGTCGATCCTCTTCTTCTCAGCGGGGCGGCATTCGCACTGATCATATTGCGCTCCGTTGCAGGTGCATTAGAAAATGTGGTGAAGGCCCGGATGTACCGCACCACGTTCACCCTGTTGACCATCGGCAGCAGCATTGCCCACATCGTTCTTGTGTCTGCAGTGCTGACTGCCGGCTACGGATTGGATTGGGTGTTCCTCATGATGTCGGTCGTGGAGATGGTCAAAGGTCTTCTATTGCTTTGGGTATTGCGCAGCGATCTTGCGCCAACCCACCACGACCTTCGGTTGACTCTGCAGCAGCTTGGCGGCGTGCTCAAACAAGGATTACCGTTCGCGTTCATCGGTCTCTTCACATTCGTAATGGAGAAGGCCGCGCTGCTTCTGCTTGCAGCAATTCAGGGAAACGCGGCAGCCGGTCTATACTCCGCTGCCGACAGGTTTCTGGTCGTCGGTGTGCTCCTCGATTCATCCTTGTTCGCATCCGCCTTGCCGGTATTCTCCTTGCTTTCAGATCGGATCCACCTCGACCGTATTACGAAACAAACGTTTGCCATTGTGCTCGCCTCCGCAATCCTCGGCACCATTGTTCTCTTTGCAGGCGCACCAGTTCTCATCAGGCTCACATTTCGCTTTCCCGACTCAATTCATCTCCTGCAAATTCTATCGCTGTCACTTCCTGCACTCCTCATGAACAGCATATTGCGTATCAGACTGTTCTCCGTTCACAGGGAGCGGGAGGTGGCAATCGCTTTCGGACTGAGTTGCCTTGTGAACATTGTCCTCAACGTTGCCATTATTCCGTACTACGGGGCGACAGGGGCAGCGGTGGTCACGGTGCTCACGGAATATGGAACAACGATCTTGTATGGACTTGTTTTCATGCGAGGGACAGCGAATCCTCTTGAAATTGAAACGCCTCGATTCAACTAGGCTTTCCGGTGATTCTCAGATGGTGCGGGTTGCATCCTTGGACTATTTTCAGTTTCTTTTCTTATCAAACTGCGTGTCTGCAACGTCGTGGTGCTCTCCCGATGAGACGTGCTGTGGTGTTGGTGTTCGGATCATATGCGAACCTGTATAGCAGTGGAGAGTTAAAATGATAGTGTTACTGAATCCCAAGAGCGCCCGATGGAATTTCCGGTTTCCTCTATCCATCATGCACATCGGGGCAGAGCTGGAGCACAGGTACCCATACGAGATCATCGACCAGAACGTTGATGCCCACGCGCTGAAAAGAATTGAAGGGCTGGCAGGATCCGGGGAGCTGAAATATCTCGCCATTACCGTAATGCCCGGGCCACAGTTGTTCGAGGCAATTCCTCTCTCAAAACGCGTGAAGAGCAAGTACCCTCACGTGAAGATCATCTGGGGGGGATATTTTGCTACCCTTCATGCCACGACCGTTTTAGAATCCGGATATGTGGACTACGTGGTGCGCGGCCCGGGGGAAAAGGCATTTCCAGAGCTTGTCGATATCCTTGAGGGGAAATCTCACGCCGCAATTGGAGGAATCCGGGGAATCTCATTCATCCGCGATGGCACGATTGTTCATAACGAGCAACGAGAGCCTACAGATCCAAACGTCTGGTTGCCGCTGCCCTACCATCGCATACTTCCCGAGCGGTACATCAACAAGACATACCTCGGCACAAGGACTGCTGGATATTATTCCAGTGCAGGATGTCCGTTCTTGTGCGGGTTCTGTGCCATCGCCAGTATCTACCAGGCACGGTGGTATGCCAAGGCTCCGGACACAATTGTCAGTGATTTGATTGAGTTGCAGAACAGATATGGCGTGAATGCGGTGGAATTCTTTGATGAGAACTTCTTTACGCGGGAAAGTCGAGCGGCCGAATTCTCGGCAAAGATGATTGGCCGGGGGATTTCATGGTGGGGAGAAGGCCGGCCCGATACTGTGATGGCTTATTCAGACCGCACGCTTCAGCTGATGAAAGAAGGCGGCTGCAAGATGATCTTTTTCGGCGCCGAGTCCGGTTCCGATGAGGTTCTGAAACAAATGCATAAGGGTGGAACTCAAACTCCGGATACCGTACTTCAACTTGCTGAGAGACTGAAGCACGTCGGGATCGTTCCTGAGTTTTCATTCGTTTTCGGAAGTCCGTGTGCCGACATGGACGCTGCAATTGACCGGGACATCAACTTCATTCGCAAGGTCAAGGAGGTGAACCCATCGTCGGAGATCATCATCTATCTTTATGCACCGGTCGTGTTTGAAGACTCCGAGCTTTCAAGAATGGCAACGGAGCATGGATTCCATTTTCCCCAGTCTCTCGATGAGTGGATGCAGCCCGACTGGCAACGGTTCGACCTTCGAAAGACACCCGTGATCCCCTGGTTGAAGCCGAGGCACTACGATAAAATCAAGAGCTTTGAACGCGTGCTCAATGGGTATTATCCGACCGTGACGGATGTGAAGCTTACACGATTCAAGCAGATGCTCCTGCACAGGGTCAGTGGATGGCGCTATCGCACAGGTTCGTACTGGAATCCGCTTGAGATTCGTGTCCTGCTTCGCATGTTCCGTTACCGTCAGCCGGAAATCGAGGGATTCTGATGGCCCGGCTCTCATCGCTGGGGAGTATCGGGCGTTCTGTCAGAAACCTTGTCGCCCGAGGCCCGAAAGAGCTGGACCCGGTAGCAGCGTATGAACTGTGGGCAGCCTCATACGATGATATCGACAACAATGCTCTTCTCCACTCTGAAGCGCCAATTGTCAACCGCTTGCTCCAACAGATTGAACTTGGAGGAAAATCCATTCTCGACGCAGGCTGCGGTACAGGGAGATACCTGAGTGCCATCCAGCAATTTCATCCACGACTACTTGCCGGAATCGACCTCTCACCAGCGATGCTCGGACATGCACAAGAGAAGAGCCGGCCCGACATGAACCCAGTTCTTGGTGTAGCAAGCGTTGAGAACCTCCCTTTTCGTGACGGAGTGTTTGATATCGTGTTGAGTACACTCGTTCTCGGACATGTGAGAAATCTTGGTGGTGCAATTACCGAATTGTCACGCGTCATGCAAAGGAAAGGGACAATCCTCATCTCTTGCTTCCATCCGTTTGGTAAACTCCTCTCGTGGAACAGGAGCTTTCAGGGCGAAACAGCGCCCGGCGAGAAGGCCTGGTTCTCTGCAACATACTATCTTCATCTGTACGCGGACTACTTCAACGCGTTGGCCGCTGCCAGAATACAAATCCTTCAAGTCCATGAACCAGTCATTGATGAGTCCGTGAAGCCGTTCTATGACCGAGCTGGCCGGCTGGACATCTACAAGCAATACAAGGGATACCCTCTCTTGCTGATCTTCCTTGCCCGCAAGCAATGAATGAGCGTTACCTGCTCAAGGGCGGAACTGTCGTTACGGCGGGCCACGTGTTCGCCGCAGACGCACGTTTGGATTTTGGCCGCGTTGCCGAGCTCGGCGATGATTTGAAGGCTAAACGAGGTGAGACGGTGGTCGACTGTTCGGAATATCTCATCTTCCCTGGTCTGATCAACGCTCATGACCATCTCTCCCTCAATCTGTTTCCACACCTTGGCCACCCTCCATACGCCAATTCCTATGAGTGGGGAAAGGACATTCATGCGCGACTCAAGGCGAGCATAGAAGATATCACGAGGATTCCGCTTCGGGAGAGGCTCTTCTGGGGAGCATGGAAGAATCTCTTTTCCGGCGTTACGTGCGTCGTGCATCATGACCCGTACTCATTCCACTTCCAGATCGGATATCCGGTCAGAGTACTCAAACGATATACATTCGCACACTCGCTGGGGTTCGAGCCTGACATGCGACGCACGCTAAACAGGCGGCTCAAGAACGTTCCATTCGTTATTCATCTTGCAGAAGGGATTGATGACCAGGCTTCAACTGAGGTGAAACGATTATGCGACATGGGAGGCCTGGATGATCGGACCGTTGCTGTTCATGTTGTCGGGATCGGGGAAGCAGATGCTGAAATCTTGCACACGTCGAATGCGTCTGTTGTCTGGTGTCCGGCCTCAAACGCGTTCTTATTTGACAAGACAGCTCCCATGAATTTGCTGGGTGAAAGGGTACGAATTGCAATTGGAACTGACTCAACGCTGACAGGCTCTGTGACGCTTTTTGGTGAAATGCACGCAGCGCGGCAAGCATACCCGTTCACACCAAAACAGTTGTTTGCCATGGTCACAGAATCACCACGCCGGATCTTCAGAATGCCAAATGATCTGGGAACTGTGGTCGAGGGGGGGCGAGCTGATGTCTTTCTTGTCAAGTCAACGAAGGCTAGCCCCTATGCAGCACTTATCGATGCTCAACCTGGCGACATCGCTGCACTGTTTGTTGGGGGCTCTCTTCAATTCTATGATTCGAGCCTTGATACTCACCTCCCCCAGCAATTCTCATGCTCGGAGGTGCATCTCAATGGACGAACAAAGCGTGTCAGGTCAAAGTCGTTTGGTCGGCGGTATGACGCGCTGAAACCATATCTGAAGCATTACCAATACTTGAACTGACACACCTGTACCGTGAACGTCAAGGCGTTTCTGAATACCGTTTCCTCGCGTGCGTTTTCCCTCCCCATCGTTATTCTCTATGTCACGGAGGGCTGTAATCTGCAGTGCATCACGTGCTCATATCGTCAGGCCCTGGCAGGTGAGCTCACGCTCGAGGAAATAAAGGATCTCGCCCATTCGCTGGCAAGGTTCGGACTGAAGCATATTGTGTATTCCGGAGGTGAGCCTCTTCTGCGGAGAGACTTCCCGCAGATATGCACGGTGTTCGGCGAGCTCGGGGTCAAGCAGTCATTGCTCACCAACGGCCTGCTCCTCGAAAAGCGTTTGACTGAGCTCCACGGGTTCTTCTCGGAGGTCATCGTGTCGATCGATGGTCCCGACCAGGCCACGCACAATGATATTCGGGGAATCCAATCATTTAACCAGATACTCAAAGGGGTTACGCTCGCCACCGAAACCAAGGGGTTCGCTCTGGTGTCCATCCGGACGGTCATTCAAAAGAAGAATTTCCGGAAGATAATGGAGATGGTTGATTTCGCGAGGTCAATGAATGTGGATCGCATCTCGTTTCTGGCTGCAGATGTGCTCTCGCAGAGTTTCGGGCGCGACAGATCCGGGGCAGTTGCTCCAAACACTTCGATCATGCTTGACGAACAAGAGACAGCCGAGTTCAGGCAGATTGTTGAGAAGATGATCGCGCGCTACAAGAATGAGATCGAGAATTGGTTCATCTCCGAATCACCTGGAAAACTCATGCATCTTGTTCAGTACTTCGAGGCCCTGACCGGCGGGGCAACCTTTCCAAGGAACATCTGCAATGCGCCGACGGTGTCCGCTGTTATCACATCCACGGGAGACGTACAACCTTGCTATTTCTTGCCATCCTACTCAAACGTCCGTTCCAATGAGATACCGACGCTGGCAAACAGTGAACACATCAGGAGCGTGCGCCGCGATGTGAGAGATTACAAGCTGGAACGCTGTCAGAGCTGCGTCTGTACGCTTAACGTGAATAGCATTCCGGCGTTGTTGGACAAGTTCTAATAGTACGGTGATGTGATGGAATCGTTGAGCCGCACTTCCCAGCATTTGAAATGGACCCTTGGATGGATTGGTGCTTGCATTTTGGTGTTGGCCTGCATCGAGGTAGGCTATTCTGTCTACCAGTCAGTCTTTCGCCGTGATCGAGTTGGCGTCCCTGAGAGATTGATTCGGTCCTCGGTCCTCAAGGACAAACCTTGGGCTGCGGCAATGTTTAAGGAACACTACTCCGCAATGATGGAGTATAGACCGTATCTTGGCTGGAGGTCATTGCCATTTACGGGCGCGTACGTCAACGTAAGCAGTGAGGGCATCAGAAGAACGCTCCCCCTGTTGTGCAGTTCGACCACGGGCCGCGATTCTCTTTTCGTTTTTGGAGGGTCCTCGGTCTGGGGGGTGTGTGCGCGAGATGAACATACGGTCCCCTCCTGCCTGGCAGAACAACTATGCAAGGAAGGCAGCTCGGTACGTGTGGTCAACTATGGAGAGAAAGGGTACAGCTTCACTCAAGAGGTGATTTCCCTGATTCTTCTGCTTCGATCGGGACATCGTCCGTCGCAGGTGATTTTTGTGGACGGGGCCAACGACATTCTCGCCGCTTACAATGCGGGTACTGTAGGGGTGGGGCAATTGGATGGTGAATTGCAGGGTCTCGTCGATTTCAAAAGACTATCACATATCAGGCAAGTGGGCTCAGTGGTTGGAGACTGGATCGAACATTCTTCAATCATTTGGAAGATCCTCATAAAACTCAGGGCGATTGTATTGCCACGTACGGGTGCCGATTTCCGAATGACGAAGTACAAAGAGACTGATCTTACCAGGTTGTCGGTGGCAATTGAGCAGAATTATCTTGCATCCTATCGACTGTTGAGTGATATGTCAAAGCTGTATGGTTTTGCATATCATTGCTTTCTTCAACCACTCGCGTATACCAAGCACAATTTGACCGATGAAGATCTCCAGGGAGACTATGTTGACAATGCCGAACTGCGGTCATTGTCCTTGAAGACATATGAACTGTTGGAGAAAGATTCATTGCCCAGACTGAATAGTTTGGCCAACGTGCTCGATAGCTCTAGCGCAACCTGCTACTTTGACTTTTGCCATGTGTCCGAAGATGCAAACAGCATTATCGCGGGCCGAATACTGACATTCCTTCCTACACGTGAAATCATTCCTTGATAAACTCCTGAGCGTCCGCATCTTCCTCACGTTGACGGCAATTGCTGCACTCCTGGCATTTACGATTTACGTGGTCCGATGGACGGGAAGGCCAACATTCGGCTTCGGGATGTACTACACATTTTCGCGCATGGTGCTCGATCATGAGGATCTGGCGAAGGCATACGACTTCGACTATTTCAACGCAAAAATGAATAGCTATGGAATCCCGGGGATTGACATGCCCAATAACATGCCTACAGCAGCGTTGCCAATGCTGCCGATCGCATGGTTGAACGCGGGAATGGCAAAAACGGCCTGGATGCTCATCTCGGCGGGATTGTTCGTCTGGTCGTTGAGGAAACTGTTCACGGTGTACGGCATTCCTATCACTCAGAATCTAGGCCTTGGTCTCATCACATTCGCATTTCTCTTCCGACCTTTGTACGACGGAATGGCGTTGGGACAAATGTATTCCTTGATCATGTGGCTTCTTGTTCTGAGCATGCCCATGCAGGTGCACCAGAACATTCTTCGTGTTTCGACCCCCCTGGCATTCGCACTCGCGACGAAGGGATACGGCATTGTTCAAGTGTTGTGGTTCGCGTGCAGGAAGAATTGGCGTGTCCTGACAACGGTGATGGTCTGCACTCTCCTTGTTGTTCTGCTTTCCCTGCCGTTCCTGGGATCAGATTCATGGAAGGAGTTTTTTTACTCCCTCACCTCTCAAGCTGGTTCAGCAAAAAATGCACACGTCAGTTACCAATCGGTCAACGGGTTCCTCCATCACATTCTGACGTTTGATCGGACTTGGGCGCCCTCCCCGCTGGTCGCGTTGCCCGAATGGACTGTGCTACTCCTGAGTACCGCGGTCAGTATCGTCTTGATTGCGCTGGTGGTCATGCCGCCGGATACTCCCAACGATACCGCACTGCCGCTTTCGTATTCTGCGAGCGTTGGAGTGGGCGTGATTACGTTCCCTCTCGCCTCTGAGTATCACTACGTGCTGTTCCTGCCACTCATCGTTGGGCTTGCTGCAAACCTATACCAACTCCACAGGGACTCGGCCCCTGGTATTCGTTCCCTCACCATGATGGTCACCGTATCATCGGCTTTGATGGCTGTCCCGATCAAATACCAACAACTTCAGGGGTCAGGACCCCTCCTTGGCCTGCTTGCCTACCCACGACTCCTTGCCGGTCTTTGCCTCGTTCTGTGCTTCAAGAGTGTAACGAAGAAAATGCGATCACGAAGACGGCTTGAAATGACCAGGGCCCTGTGAACTCCTTGCCGAGAATATCCAGGCAGATTATGACTTGACTTTCGGAATCGACCAGAACAATCTCTTCTCTTCTCTGATTCTTGCATTTGAAGGCTGCATTGGATATATTTTGGCCAACTTGTCCACCTGATCCCGGATGACTTACAAAACTCTTGCCAAGCGCGCCTTAGCTGCCAGGAAATTTTCATACTCTCCTTTCTCTCATTTTCGCGTTGGTGCTGCAGTTCTGACCTCAACAGGAAAGGTCTTCACAGGATGTAATATTGAAAACAGCTCGTATGGTTTGACCATGTGCGCTGAGAGGACGGCGCTGTTCAAGGGCGTATCTGAGGGTCACAAGAAGTTCAAAGCAATTGCGATCGCATCGGATAAGAAAGACCTGACGCCGCCATGCGGCGCCTGCAGACAGGTCATCATTGATCTTGCCGGGAATATCGACATCATCCTTGCGAACAAGCACGGAATGATGAAGGTATTTACGATGAAGGAGCTCCTCCCTCATGCATTTACCAAGAAGAACCTGGATAGCCTGAGATAGTTCCATATGAGCACTCCAACAATTCATGACTCACCCAAGAACGTCGGCTGGATCGAAGTTATCGCGGGATGCATGTTCAGCGGTAAGACAGAGGAGTTGATTCGCCGAATTCGCAGAGCACAGATTGCTAAGCAACAGGTTGCAATATTCAAGCCGAAAATCGATAACAGGTACAGCTCGGACCATATCGTCTCCCATAGTGAGGCCCGACTTCTTTCGAGTGTCGTCGATCAATCAAGCGAAATTCTGGTGGCTGCAAAAGATGCCCAGGTGGTCGGCATCGATGAAGGGCAGTTTTTTGACATGGGTATCGTTGATGTTGCGGAACAACTCGCCAATCAGGGCAAACGCGTTATCATTGCAGGGCTTGACCAGGACTACCGCGGCAAGCCGTTTGAGCCCATGCCACAGCTTCTTGCTGTTGCGGAGTATATCACCAAGACACTTGCAATCTGCGTCGTATGTGGCAACCCTGCCGACCGGACACAGAGAACGACGGCTTCAAGTGAACGCGTGCTGGTTGGTGCAAAAGATTCATATGAAGCAAGGTGCAGACGCTGCTTTGAACCTCCCGGCGAGTAGGATGCAGACATCCATCGATCCCTGCCCACAATGAACCTCACTTCGATTTTGAACGGACTTCTCGGACTTATCGTTGTTACCGCCCTTGCCTACCTCTTCTCGATCAACAAAAAGAAAATAGACTGGCGGTTGGTTCTCGTCGGGATTATTTTGCAGTTCGGTTTTGCATTCCTTGTTCTCAAAACAGAAGTCGGAAGAGACGGATTCGATTTCATCAGCAAGCTCTTCGTCAGGCTCTTCAGTTTTGCATCCGATGGGGCGCAGTTCGTCTTTGGCTCGCTCGCAATATCGCCCGGGAATTCCGGCAGCCTCGGATTCATCTTTGCATTTCAGATACTCCCCACGATTATTTTCTTCGCCTCGTTCATGGCGATATGTTACCATCTCGGAATAATGCAGCGTGTGGTGCAAGGAATTGCATGGGTCATGCTCAGGTTGATGCGAACGAGCGGAGCAGAGTCTCTGGATGTTGCAGCAAACACCTTCATCGGACAGACCGAGGCCCCGCTAGTGATTCGACCGTATTTGCCTACGCTCACCCAGTCGGAGCTGCTCACGATTATGGTAAGCGGGATGGCTCACATCGCCGGTGGCGTGCTTGCTGCGTACATGCAAATGCTTGGCGTGGCATATGCAAAGAGTCAGGGCATTCCAGTCGATGCATCACAGATATTTTTTACCGGTCACCTCCTCGCGGCAAGCATCATGGCCGCCCCTGCAACGATGGTTGTGGCAAAGATATTGATGCCTGAAACCGGGGATCCGGTAACGATGGGGACCGTGAAGGTGAGGATCGAGAAATCCTATTCGAATGTTATCGAGGCGGCCGCAGCAGGAGCCGGAGATGGTCTTCGACTCGCCCTTAACGTTGCAGGAATGTTGCTGGCGTTTATTGCCCTGATTGCTTTGATCAATGCCTTGTTGGGATGGCTTGGAGACTTCACTTCATTGAACGCAATGTGCATGGCCCAGTTTGGCAAGCCGTTGTCTCTGGAAATGCTGTTCGGGATCGTCTTTCAGTTCATCGCTGTGGCCATCGGGGTCCCCTGGAAAGATGCGTTGAATGTGGGGAGCCTGATGGGGATCAAGCTGGTGTTGAACGAATTTGTCGCCTACTTGCGGATGTCCGATCTGGTGGCGGCCGGGCAATTGTCGCCAAAGGCAATCGTCATTGCAACGTATGCCCTGTGTGGGTTTGCAAACTTCTCATCGATTGCAATTCAAATGGGCGGGATCAGTCCTCTCGCTGAAAATCGCCGTGGCGACATCGCGAAGCTCGGGCTCAAGGCTGTCCTTGGGGGGACCATTGCAACCTGGATGACGGCATCAATCGCCGGACTTCTGACGAACTAATTAGAAACGAATCAACACAACCCCATGAACAACACCGGTAGGAAGTACAAATGGTTCGTGCTGGGAGATCTCAACGGTTTCTTTGGATTGATGTTTGACAATATTACCGTCCTCTCTTTTCTTGCCGGTATTCTCATATTCGTGTTCAAGTTCCCATCTGACATCGTCTACACGCGGATGTTTCCCGGTACCGCATTCGGAGTGCTCTTTGGTGACCTGGTGTATACTTGGATGGCATTCCGTCTGGCCCGCAAGACCGGTAGGGAGGTAACAGCAATGCCCCTCGGGCTCGACACACCATCGACGATCGGAATTGCCCTCGTGGTTCTTGGTCCCGCCTTCATGAGTTTCAAAGCCTCAGGAATGCCTGAGCGGGAGGCCGCAATGATGACATGGTATCTTGGCATGGCCACGATGGTGATGATAGGAATCCTGAAGGTGATGTTTTCCTTTTTCGGGCGATGGGTTCAGAATGTGGTTCCACAGGCCGGGCTTCTCGGCTCCCTTGCGGGCATCGGCCTCGCACTGATCGGGTTCATTCCTCTCGTTGATATTTTCGGGATGCCGTTGGTAGGGCTGCTTGCTTTGGGCCTGGTCTTCTACACACTCGTGGCGGGCATCAGACTTCCAAAAAACGTCCCGGGTGTTCTTGCATCCGTTGTATTGGGAACAGTCCTTTACTACCTGCTCGGGCCAACCGGGCTAGTTGGGGGAACCTACGTTGGTGCACCACCGGTTGAATTCCACTTCGGCTTGCCCACGCCAACCCTCTCCTTTCTTCAAGGCATAGTCCCGGCGTTGCAGTATCTTCCGATCGCGATTCCATTCGGCATCCTGACCGTTGTCGGGGGAATCAACGTCACTGAAAGCGCACGTGTCGCAGGAGATGACTACAAAACAAGGGATATTCTTCTCACAGAAGCGGTCGCAACATTGGTAGCGGGAGTTTGCGGGGGAGTTGCGCAGTCAACACCATATATCGGTCAACCAGCGTACAAGCGGATGGGCGCGCGTGCTGGTTACACCCTTCTCACAGGGGTGTTCATAGGACTTGGAGGAGTATTCGGATTTGTTTCGTTCATTGTGGAGCTGATCCCGCGGGCAGTCCTGGCTCCGATTCTCATTTTTGTCGCTATGGATATTATTATGCAGTCGTTTCAGGCTTGCCCTCCGCGCCATTCCTGGGCTGTTGCATTTGCGTTTTTTCCCACAATTGCCAGACTGCTTGCCATAAAGTTCGGCAATACGGATTTCGTGCCCATCGAGAATTTCCACAGGCTCATGGAGGCCGGAGGCAAGTCTCTGCCTGAACTGCTGGTTACCGTTGCTCTGGGAAATGGCTTTATCGTCACAGCAATGCTTTGGGGAGGATTTCTTGCGGAGCTCATCGATCGCCACCTTAAGAGATCATCAGTGTACCTTTTGATTCTTGCTGCGCTGACCTTCTTCGGAGTCATCCACTCTTCCTCACCCGACGGAGTAATGTATTTCCCATGGCAGCTGAGCGGGCTTGCTCAGCAGATACCCTATCAGTTTGCGCTTGCCTACATCCTTCTGGGAATCACCCTGCTCCTACTTTCCAAGACATCAGCGAGTCGCGAACCTGTTCCAACCGGCGAAGACGAATGACATGCAACGTCTGGGTGAAGGCATGGTCAGCGATTCAGTCGCATACATTCTCCGCCGTGCTCCACGTGCTCCCACAATAGGCATCGTTCTCGGTTCGGGCCTGGGGGATTTCGTCGATGATCTCAAAGACAGGATAGAAATTCCTACCAAGGATATTCCTCACTATCCACGCTCCACCGTTGAAGGCCACAAGGGACTGCTGGTGTTTGCATCGATTAATGGGCGGCAAATCCTTGCGTTTCAGGGGCGAGTCCATTTCTATGAATCCAATTCAATTGAAGCTGTCCTTTACCCAATTCGAATCGCCCATCTCCTCGGAGTAAAGGTCATACTGATAACGAACGCGGCAGGAGCTGTCAATCGGTCATTCGCCCCTGGCGACCTCATGGTCATAACAGACCAGATGAATCTGACCAACCTCCATCCGACATCCAATTCACATAAGGAAAGGATGGGTAAACCGCTTTACGATAGCAGTTTGATTAAAAGAGCATTAAGTATTGCGGAGGCAAGTGGAATTTCAGTGAGGTCGGGTGTGTACGTTGGATTGAAAGGACCTTCCTATGAAACCGCTTCGGAAGTTGAAATGATCTACCGAATGGGGGGAGATGCCGTTGGAATGTCCACAGTTCTTGAAGTGTCCCTCGCCTCACAACTTGGGATGGATGTTTTGGGAATCTCCTGTATTACGAATCTGGGGACAGGGATTGGAGCCAACAAGCTTAGTCATGCTGAGGTTACAGAGGTGGGAAACCGGGTAAAGAAAACATTCGCCACCCTTGTCTCCTCCGCAATCGCCCAAATCTGACTGGCAGCGCGAAAGTGTTCCATTCGCACATGCTGCAAACCGCTCCGTCGAATGCCACCATCTCTCTATCCCGTGGAACTCAAACCACTCATCGCCACACGTGAGACCGTCCAACCTGAGAACAGTGTCGAGCCACCGACTTCCGGCTTGGAAGTAATTCACAGCCGTTCCGAATCTGCCATCAAATGACCATGTTTGTGATGTCCTGTCCAAAAAACGGCGTCGGCCGACCCCAATCCAAATAATCTGTGGTCTTTGCCAGAGTTGATCGCGAATACGGTAACGATTTCGCTTGCCCGCGGTATGACTATGTCGGAGGATAGAGTCGGTACAGCATCACATACACCACCACGCCGGTGACCGACACATAGAGCCAGATTGGGAGAGTCCATCGGGCGATGAGCCGATGCTTGTCGAACCGTTCACGCAGGGCGCGTGCAAGTGTCACGATCGCAAGTGGGGGCACGGCAGCGGCCAGAATTGTATGAGAGATAAGAACAGTGAAGTACACTCCACGTACCAATCCAGTACCAACAAATTTCACAGACCCCACATGGTAGTGGTAGACAAGATAAGAAATCAGGAAAAGGCTCGACGTTGCCAGAGCAATGAGCATGATCCGTTTATGCGCCATCCTCCTCCCTGTCCGGATAAACCTGTACCCGATCATGAGAAGGATTGCACTTGTTGCGTTAAGGCACGCGTTTACAGCCGGAAGGTCAGAAATTTCCATTCGATTCGAATCACGTCGAAAGCCACTTGTTGCTACAGTTTGTCAACAACCATGATGAAAAGCAATACAGGCAGGTAGATGAGAGAGGAGAAAAATACGCGCCTCGCTGCCTCGTTGGAGCGGGAGATCCAGAGTTGAATTCCGGTACCGATGAATCCAACACCAAGGAGAAGAGCAACACCAACGTACAGTGGCCCTGAATAGCCGAACACCCCCGGCAGAAGTGATGCAATAAGCAAAAGAGTGCTGTAGGCAACGATGTGGATGCTCGTTGAGGTTCCTGATGAATCCACGACGGTGAGCATCTTATAGCCTGCTCGTGAATAGTCCTTTCTGTACATCCACGCCAGCGAGAAAAAATGCGGCATCTGCCAGAAGAACAAGATGGCAAACAGTACCACAGCTCCGAACGTGACATCATTGGTTACCGCGGTCCAGCCAATTACTGGCGGAAGTGCACCCGGGATGCCGCCAATAACAGTTGACCACGGAGTAATTCTCTTGAGCGGAGTGTAAAGGAATACGTACGTCACAAGTGTGACACCCGAGAGAAATGCGGCGAGAAAATTTGTGAAGACGGCAAGATCGATGATGCCGAGGCATGATGCCACTACTCCGAACAGTAATGCCTCCCATGGAAGCAGACGTCCCGAAGGCAGTGGGCGATGCTCCGTTCTGCGCATCAATCCGTCGTACTCGCGCTCCGCGAATTGGTTCAGCGCTCCAGCTCCCGCGCCAACAAGCCCCGTTCCGAGCAGGACGTGAACCAGGATTCCGACAGGAATGGTACCCGGAGCAGCCAACAATGCACCTGCTAGTGCTGTCACCACCGAAAGAAAAGTCAGTTCAGGCTTGGTCAGCGTGACAAAGTCGGCGAACCGCGAGCGCTCGAGGGCAATCGTACCGTGTGGCTCGATTTCAGATCTCATGAGTGGCTCGCCTGTGGTGCATACGCAGCTTTGAATGATTCCACGGGAAGTTTGTAGAGTTGAAAGGCCCGCATCGATACCACAACACTGAGACCCAGCAGCAGCGCACCAACCGCAACATGCGCAGTCGCTATCTCGACGCCTTTGCCGGTCCAGACTGTTAGCGCACCAAGCAACACTTGAGCAAGGAGGGTCGCCAGGAAGAGTACTGCTGGCTCACGCAACTTCGCGTCACTATACATTCCCAGTATGTGGAATACATTCATCAGCACCACGACGGTAACAAGTAAGGCCCCTACTCTATGGGCAAAGTGGATCCAAATCTGACCAATCGTGACGGTGGGTAAATCCCAGCTGATACGATACTCATTGATCGCTCCAAGCGCACTTGCATCCGTTGGTGGAAGTAAATGACCGTATGCGAGAGGAAAATCCGGGATCGCGAGGCCCGACTGTGTGTGTCGCATCAACGCTCCGAGAACCAGCTGGAGCAATATTGCTCCAGTTGCTGCAACAGCAAGCGTCCGGGTTCGGCGTATCTCGGGAAGCTCCGGAGCCTTGTAACTTCTCCAGAATGGTGAGGTCACGAGCGCGATCACGATCGTGAGACTGAAGAATGATTGTGCAAGCGTCGCGTGTGACACCGATATCCATGTTGGAAGTAGGAACAGAACCGTGAGGCCTCCCAAAATGCCCTGCGTGATCACGGCAACCAGTGCAACAAGTCCAAGAATCTTGACCCATTTTCTATCGTCGCTCCTCCATAGCCATATTGCCATGATTGTGGTGAGCAGTCCGACAAATGTCGCCACCATTCGATGCCCATGTTCATAAAATATGCCTCCAACCATCGGCGGCATGAGTTGTCCATACGACAAGGGCCAGTCAGGAACCGAGAGCCCGGAATCCGTGCTCGTAACAAGTCCGCCCGCTATCACCAGGCAGAATGTAGCGCAGGCAGTCATCACGGCAAATCGATGAAGCCAGATCGAGTTTCTTGTGAGAGAAGAGTCGTTCATCGAACGTTCCAGTATTTACTGAGTCACTGTGTGAGATACGAAGCCTGTTCGGCAAGCCAGGCTTTAAACTCTTCCGGAGTCTGCACCGTGACGAATCCCCGCATTCTGTAATGTCCCAGACCACAGAGTTGCGCGCATGCGATTTCCGTCGGTGTTGCCGGCGCAGCGCTTACAGACGTAAATCCAGCTTGAAGCAACTGAGGAATTGCCTCGTCGGAAAACGAATCCCCCCGTTTCACGATTGAACCGCCGTCCTTGCCATTGTAGTCCCGCATCGCCACCATCATCCCGAGCTCGGGAGTCATCTTGCCACCGGCAATTGACACCTGTCGGGTTTGTTGCTCCTGAATCTCCTTTGTCGTCATTACCGGCTCAAACCAAATCGGGATTCGCTCACCGGGAATTGCATCCTGCTTTACACGGTACAAAGGAATATTCAGACTGTGAATGACATCCTTTGATGTAAGATAGATGATGACGGGTTTGCCAACAGGCAGGTTTAACTGGTTGATTGTGGTGATATCATCTTTCGCGTCCGGATCGTCCCTATCGAGACCAAGGGGGTTATCGGAACTTACGAGGTGAATGTCAGAGCGGCCGAATTTTCCATCGGCCCCGGCGTAATGAACATTCCAGGCAAACTGTTCGGCAACGATATGAATGACCACGGCATCCTTCTCAGCAGGAAATGCGTTTACAACGCTTGACCAGATGGGTATCGAGAATCCCACGAGAAGAACAGCTTCGACAACTGCGACGGCTATTTCGACGTAGCTTGAAAAATGAGACCTCACTCCGACAGGATCCGCTTGCGGGTGCCTTGATTTTCGGAATCGGACCAGCACATACACGAAATAGATCCCCCACCCTGCGAAAAGGATAAACATGAGCCAGTGAACGATGGCAATCATGTTGTCAATTTGCGGTCCATGGGCAGAACCATCAATGGGGAGTTGCAACAATTCCTTCATACGAAATAGTCCTCCGGGGTCGGGTATCAGTTCAACCTGTTAATGAAGTGCTGGTTGAGCGAGCGGACTCGCCTGCGCAGAAATACAAAGAACCCTACGAAGCCGGCCAGGACACTTCCCGTAATCCCGAGAAGGCTGATAATCGCCATGTTCATTCCAGCGGTCATTGACGAGTCTGGATCGCCGTAACAATTCGGACAGGCATAACCCAACCGGGTTCCTGCAAGAACAAGGATAGTGAACGCAGAGATCACAATCAATTTTCGGAACGTGCCATTCATAAGAAGCTCACGTGTTTTAATTTGCGAAGGAAACGGAGTCCGTACAGTATCAGTCCGAGCCCGGCGAGAATCGAGACCCCTCCTCCAACAAGCTGGCTCATTGCTTCGCTCTTCGTGTATCCATGGAGAAGCCACGCTGCAAAACCGAACGCCATCAGAACAGATACTGCAACAAAGACAATGTGGAATGCCTTGAGTGACATCGTTTCTAGTGATGATATTGGATCGGGTCAAGAAAATGGGATACAGGGAGAGACATCAACGCGACGAAGAACACCGCCGTGAGAATGAGCGTTGCATAAATGAGCTTCTTCTCGGATATCAAGTGCATGAAATAACTGGCAACGAGAGATGCCTTGATGGCGGCGATGGTCAGGGCAACTGTAATCGCCACACCGACACTCAGGTGAAGATATGACACCGTCACCGTGATGAGTGTAAGAAACATCAGGGCTACGAACACGGTAACGTAAACACGGACGTGCTTTTTTATGTCTTCGGCATGGGCATCCATTATTCCTCCTACAAGAGATAGAGAACCGGAAACAAAAATATCCAGACCAGGTCAACGAAGTGCCAATACAAGCCCGGCAATCTCCACACGATTGGTGAAGCGCTTGGGTTGTGTCTTCCACATTTTCGCCCCCGCGGTCCAGAGATAGGAGTTCACAATGATCCCGCCAATAACGTGAAGCCCATGAAGTCCTGTCAGTGTAAAGTAGATCGCAAGAAATGTGCTGTACCACGGGCCGAAGTTGCTGAGTCGCTGAATCTGGCTTCGCTCGATGCGCATTGCTGTCGGCTGTTGCCCGTCCTGTGAATCGGGCAACAACATGATATGATCGTCCGACTCCTCTTCAAGATGCCCCGTGATCTCGGTGCCATCATGAAGCGTGACGCCGTAATGGACGAACTTTGCCTTGTACTCGACCGACTTGACGGTGAGAAATGCCAGCCCGAGCAGAATTGTGAATCCCATGTACATCCTGAATTTCCTGAACTCCTTCATCATCAGTGACGCCCATGACATCACCATGGTAACGCTGGACGTAATCAAGATTATGGTATTGACCGTTGCGAGCGGGACGTTCAGGATTGTGTACCCATGCGGCCAAACAGGCGCGCCTACACGCAGGAGAACGTAGGTCGAGAACAATGCCCCGAACAACATCACCTCGGATGCGAGGAACAGCCATATTCCGAGCTTTCCGTTGAACAGCCCCGTGTCTGCACGAGCAGTTTCAGTATATGGGATCTGCATCTATGCCTCCACGAGGTGGTTCTGAGGTATGAAGTCCCGTTTCGCACCCGGAACGCTGTAGTCGTACGGGCCGCGATGGACTTCCGGAATAGTCTCGAAGTTTCCATGAGCCAGTGGCGGCGACGAGGTCGCGGCCCAATCAAGCGTGGTTGCATCCCATGGATTTGACGAGACCTTCTTCCCCTTCTTCATGCTCCAGAAGAAGTTGATGATGAACGGGATTTGTGCGAGACCCAGGCACCATGCCGAAATGGACATGAATTCATTCCAGTGGAGCACCCCCTGGGCATGTGCATACTGCGCTCCGCCATCGTACAGGCGACGAGAAACATTAGCCAGGCCTACGATAAACATCGGCATGAAAACACCATTGAGAAATACGATGGAGCCCCAAAAGTGTATCCTTCCAAGGACATCACTCATCTTTCTCCCCGTTGCCTTTGGAAACCAATAGTAGATCCCGGCGAAGAGCGCCATCAGCGTTCCCGGAGCGACAACATAATGAAAATGGCCGATGACATAGTACGTGTCATGCAGGGCAATATCCGAAACGTTGAGGCCCAACGGCAACCCGGTCAGTCCTCCGATGGCAAACATTGGAAGAAATGCCAGGGCAAAGAGCATGGGTGTCGTAAACCTGATCGAGCCGCCCCACAATGACAGCAGAAGCGCCGTGAGAACAATAACAGAGGGGATCGATATAATCATGGTCGTTGTCTGAAAAAACGAGCTGATCGCTGTTCCCATCCCGGTGAGGAACATGTGGTGTGCCCAGACGATGAATGACATGAACCCGAGAAAGATGAGCGAGTAGACGATTGACTTGTAGCCCCAGAGCGGTTTCCGTGTGTTGTTGGCGATTACTTCCCCGACGATACCCATTGCCGGTAGGATCAACACATAGACTTCAGGGTGAGCAAGAAACCAGAACAAGTGTTGCCAGAGCAACGGACTCCCTCCCCCACTCACGCCAAGTGGTTGTCCTGAAACCACCAACCCGCTGGGCAAAAAGAAGCTCGTGCCGGCAAGTCGATCCATGAGTTGAAGAACTCCGGCAGCCTCCAACGGTGGAAATGCAAGGAGCAGCAGAAAGGACGTAACGAACTGGGCCCATACGAACATCGGCAGTCGCATGAACGTAAGACCCTTCGCTCTTAGCTGAATAATCGTCACAATAAAATTCACCGAGCCGAGAAGTGACGACGTGATCAGGAATATCATCCCGATGAGCCACATCGTTTGCCCTGTGGTCGCGATAACCGAAAGCGGTGCATACGATGTCCAGCCTGAGTTTGCTGCGCCGCCAGGGACGAAGAAACTTGTCAGCATTGTGACGCCGCCCAGAAAGTACACCCAGTAGCTCATCATGTTCAGCTTTGGGAACGCCATGTCGATTGCACCGATTTGAAGCGGCATCACATAATTGCCGAACGCTCCGACGGCAAGCGGAACAACTCCAAGGAACACCATGATGGTACCATGCATTGCCCCGAGCTGATTGTAGTATTCGGGAAGCATGATACCGTCCGGCATGTTATTCTGTCCGATGAGATGGGCAAGCCAGGTGATCGGGAACGCCTGACCCGGATACGCAAGCTGCCATCGCATAATCATCATCAGGGTGAAGCCAAAAAGAAGAAAGAGCAATGCCGTAATGCCATACTGGATACCGATCACCTTGTGGTCGGTGGAGAACACATACTTTCGCCAGAAACCGGGATGGATGTTCTCATCATGGTGCATCTCGTGTACTGTATGTGCAGCGCTTACGGCGCCGTGTGGGCTACTTTGGTCCACGTGTGATGATTCCTTTCTGGGAAGATCGCTGTTACTTCGCCGCGTACTTGAAATCCACCTTGGCCTCACCGGTGGCCGGGACCTTCACCTTCATTGTCTGGGTGCCGTATTTCTCGTGCCAGGCTTCGATCGTGTAATCTCCGGCGGGGAGTTTTTTCAGATCGAATGTGCCATCATCACCCGTCACTGCAAAGAAGGGGTTGTTGAAAACACCCATGTAGGCGTTCATCCAGGTATGAACTTCACATTTCACCTTGAAAAGTTCCGGTTTGTCAAACTTCTTGTGTAATGTGTTGACGTTCTTGCCCGGCTGGGCGGTATTGAACGGCGGGTTGTCCTTGGAGAGGGAATGCACATTGTGAAGCGTCGGATCGCTATTCACCACCTCGAGTTCCTGGCCTGTCTGAAATGCCAGCACATGGGGAATGTATTCACATCCTTTTTGGTCAAACACTGCCGCAGTTGACGGAGGAGAGAACTTCTTGCCGTTCAGTCCATCCTTGACATAGACGATGACATTCTTCAGAGTGCCATTCTTGTTGACAACAACTTCCTCACTAAACATCGGTGTCGTGTGCGCCTTCATGCAAACAGGATCAGCGCCCATATTGATGCGCGCCATCTTTGGGGCGGCTCCCTCGAACGAGACCTTTCCCGTCAAATCGCCAGCCACTGCAAAGCCTCCAAGACACGCCGTAACAACTGCAAGGTTCAGAAGATGTTTCATTATACCTCCGATATTTATGATGAGTTTGATGAAATGAATTCTATCCTATTTTGATGCCACCTGTGGTCGAGGTGGCTGGCCAATACTTATGACATAATCCCGTACCGCCATCATCTGCTTTTTTGCATCTCCACCGAGCACGTCAGGTAGCGGCGACTGGCCATCCGGCCAAAACGATGGCATCCTTGTGCCCTCCTGGATCTTGTTGGGGTCCGCAAGCCACTCCACAATCCACTCGGGCTTCAGGCGATCCCTGGCCTTCGTGAGGTTCGGAGCAAGTCCCTGGGTGCTTTCGCTGTTCGGTGATGGAGTAATGTTCCCGGTGGGGTGACATTTTATGCACTGCAGGTCATTGAACATGCTCTTCCCGAAGGGCAAGAGCGTCTTGTCTGGTTGATACGATGCGTAGTCTCTAATCTCGAGCTCCAGGTCGCTCAGTCCAAGGAAATACTTTGTGATCGTGCTTATTTCATCATCGGTGAAACTGAACGTGGGCATTCGAGTTGGAATCCACGGCCTGATGGAATTCGGCTTTCCGACCGTCGAAGGATTCTTCAAGAAATCATGAAGCCATTGTTCCTGCACCTTCCTTCCTTCCCCCGTGATGATCGGCGGAAGGAACGCCTGCTCGTCGCCGATTGCCGCACTGATGAACATGCCATAGTTCTCCAGTTGGTGGCACTGCTGGCAATTGTATTGCACTGTCAGCCGGCGGCCGGCCTCTATATTTTGTTGCTTCTTATCAAACGCCTCGATGAACTTCTTGTCCGGTTCATCCTTTGTTTCTCCAAGAAGAAACATCCGGAGAGAAGTAATTTCGCTGTCGCTGAACGCAAACACGGGCATCTTTTGTACGATGCGGTCCGTTTGAAAGACGCGGGAGTTCTTCAGTTTGTTGAACACCCAATCGCTCCATGTGTGAGGCACCTTCGTGTCGCCGAAGTCCATTTCCTCCACTCTCTTTCGGCCGAAGTTCGAGAGCGAAACACTGACTCTTCCCTCCTTTTCCATGCCTGGAATGACATGACAGCCGTTGCACCCGAATTCCCGGATGGTGTTCTCGCCGTTCTTAATGAGCGCTGCCGAAGTCAGATCGATGTTCTTCTCTTCAAATACGCGTTCATCTTTTAGTGTCATCAGATACGCGACAACATCCCTCGCTTCACCGTCTGTCAAACGGAGATTGGGCATCTTTGTCGTTGGATTGTAGTGCCGGGGGTTCCGAATCCAGTCATACACCCAATCCGGATGCACCTTGCTTCCGACCCGCGTCAGTTCCGGGGCAATATCGTAGCTCGTGCCCCGCGTGGCCCGCACTTTCGTGTTCTCGCCGACAGCGTGACAGGCCAGGCAACCCACGGATTCAACGATGTGTTGTCCCCGTTGTGCGTCTCCGCCCACATATGCACCTTTTGCATATTCGAAATCACTCTTTCCCGAAACGCTCATCAGATATGCGGTCACCGCCTCAGCTTGTTCATCGGAAAACCTGAAGTTCGGCATCCGGGTATGGGGGTTGTATTCCTTGGGGTTCTTCACCCAACGGAATATCCACTCAGGATTTGTCTTGTACGCGATCCGACCCAACTCAGGTCCGATCTTCGGAAGGTCGGTGTAGCCCTGGATCTCGTGGCAACCATGGCACCCCGAGTCAATCATCAGTCGTTTTGCGTGCGTGAACTCGGGAGCGTATTTGAGAGCACTCTGATTCTCGTGGCACTCATTGCAGGCTGCCCACACATCCTTGCCCTTGAGCAGCGGATTTTCCCAGTATTCGTCGTCGTCGCCGTGGGCCATACCTGCGGTCAGCGCCGGGCCTTGCCCGCGATGGCACGGGGTACACCCGAATGTTTCCGGGTTGTGAATCTTCAGGAGTTCCGGAAGCGGATGTTTCTTGTAAGGCTCGGGTGCATCCTCCATCACGTCTTCGTTCCACCCGAGATGGCACGTCTGACAACGATCGATGCGCGCCTTGGGATCGTTGAACGGATTCCGGTCATAGTCGAGCAGCATCACCTGCTTGATTTCGATCGGGGACGTTTCGAGATTCTTCAACTTGGTCTGCCACTTGTCCACTTTCTTCAGAAGATCGGCATGCGAATTCTGCGCAACCCGAAACGCCGTCCTGTACGTGCTGATTCGTTTGAAGAGTGAATCTCTTGTTCCTTCCAGAACCGTGATGACAGCTTGATGTTGCGCCATTTCCTTTTCGTTCTCATCCAGCTTGGACTTCTCTTTCGGGTCATCAGCACCCCGGTGCAGGGAGCGCTTATAGAAATAGTATGCCTCGTCGCCCCTGCTCTTGGCAAACTGGTATTCCCTTGTCTCGTTGGCAAGATGTTCCAGGGTCTGATCGTATGCATTCATCAGGTTGCCGTACGCCGCCCCTGCCATTGAATCTCTTGCCGCCTGTACTTTGGCATCGGCCTCGGCAAGGGCTGAAGAATCCACATCGGCTGCTGCCTGCACAATCTGGTCCTGTACCCTTTTCTCGGCGAGCACGAGATATCGCTTTTGCTCCTCCTTCCACGGACGGCGTGTCGACACTTCATCGACCACTGCCCACATCGTTCCAAGAAACAGTAGGCCGGAAAACACAACGTAGTAGACGCTATAGTTGCGTTGCTCAATCGGAATATGCGCACGTTTCTCAGGCAACGAGAATCTCCTTGACCAGAATCCAAGAATGTGAAAACGCCGGACAGGTTGTTCGCACGATCAAATGTTGAAGAATGGTGTGACGAGAATGTACTTGATATTCAGGGCAATCCTCAGAATGATTTTCGCAGGAAGCGCCATCATCGTCACAAACAGGAATGCGACAATGCTGTAACGGAGCAGCCCGAGTTTCTTCATGAAGTCTGTGTTTCTTTTCCAAAAATAGTAAATCACCGCCATACCATACCATAGTACAACGGTTGCCGAACCTATCAGCATGGCGAGAGGATTGAGTGACCCGTCGACAAACCTTGTAGGAACGTGAAAGAAGAACTCGGTGAAATCAACGTTCGTGAGGGCGACAACACGATGCGTATCCCAGTATTCCCATGGGAAGAAGAGATTCCATCCGGGGCCGCGGAAGAACGTACCCAGTACGATCAGCGATACCCAGAGAATAAGGAAGCCGGCGCAGAATGTCAGGATGGCAAACTTACGCTCCTTAAAAGTGTAATAGCCGTTTCCTTTGGGGTTGATGTCGATATATGGAATGGCAGCCAGTCCGATGATGATCAATGTCGGGATCATCACGCCTGCAATCCACGGGTCGAAATAGACAAGAATCTCCTGCAGGCCGAGGAAGTACCAGGGCGCCTTCGAAGGATTCGGCGTCAGCGAGGGGTTCGCAGGTTGTTCAAGCGGAGCATTCAACAGGAACGACCAGAACGTCAGAATGACCATGACAAGAATTGCGGCGAGGAATTCCACTTTCACAAGATAGGGCCACACCTGCACCTTGTCGGCAAGCCTGGACTCATCCGAGAACCCTTGCCGGTCATTCCTTATCGCCTTCCTGAACGAGTATGCCGTGTAGAAGATTGTCAGGAACAGCATCAAGAGAATCGGAACGTTGTCCGGTTTCGAGATAATCTTAAGAAGGTATTGCATTGGATGCGATCAGCAAGAGTGGTGGATGATCAGACGTTCTTGTCATTCACATCGGGACCGGAGATGCCGCCGTCTTTTCGTACCCTCCAGAAGTGAACCACCATCAAGACTGAACCGATGAGCGGAAGAAAAATGCAATGGAGCACATAGAACCGCAGAAGAGTCGGGGGGCCGACCTGCGTGCCGCCGAGCAGCACAAACCTCACGTCGTTGTTGATTTTCATCCCGAGCTCGGGGCCGAAAGGACCTTCATGTCCGAGCAACGGGGTCGCTCGAGCCATATTTGTGCCGACCGTGACAGCCCAGATGGAAAGTTGATCCCACGGAAGGAGATATCCCGTAAAGCTCAAAAATAGCGTGAGCGTAAGAAGAACAACCCCGATGACCCAATTGAATTGACGTGGAGGCTTGTACGAGCCGGTGAGAAATACGCGGAACATGTGCAGCATCACGGTGATCACCATTGCGTGTGCAGCCCACCGGTGCATATTGCGCATGAGTGGACCGAAGGCAACATCGTTCATGAGGTACTTCATGTCGTCATAGGCATACTCGGCGGCGGGCCGGTAATAGAACATGAGGATGACACCCGTTACGGTGAGTACAATAAAAAGGAGGAATGTAATTCCTCCCATACCCCATGTATAGCCGATATTCGTTGCATGCCTGCTGATGCGTACCGGATGAAGATGGAGGAACACGTTGTCGACGATCTGCAGCGCACGGTTGCGCTGGGTATCCTGATAGGAGTGCCGGAAGATGGACTTATACACCTCCGTCTTCTGCATCTTTTCCTTCATCTGATCGATGATACCGAGCATAGCAGACTCCAATGCCTATGACAACGAACGGGTGATACCTTAGCTGTACTTCAAAAACGCTCCCGGCTTTGACCATTCCTGCTTCTCATACAGGAACTTCACGGCCCGATCGATGAGAATCTGGCCGTCGTCAGCAAGCGTAATCTTGAGCCGCTCCAGTGGACGCGGCGTCGGTCCCTCAAAGTTGATCCCATCCTTGTGGTAGCCGCTTCCATGACAGGGACACTTGAACTTGTTTTCCGCGGCGAGCCAACGAGGCGTGCATCCGAGATGAGTGCAGATTGCAAGGAGCGCATAGAACCCATCGGCCTCACGTACAATCCAAACTCTGTACTCGTCTTTGTACTTCTCATTCACTTCCCCAATAACGTAGTCCTGTGGAAAGCCCGCCTTGAACGCAGACGGCTGTTCATACAACACTCTTGGGACCATCAATCGAATTGCGCCGAGCGTTGCCGTCCCAAGGAAGCTGAAAAATGCAAACCATCCCGCCACGTTGAGGAAGTTCTTCCGGCTCATTCGCCACACACCTTGATCGTCTTCAGGCGGTTTGTCCTGCTTCGGCTTGAGAACTTTTGGCGGGGCTGGTCTGACTGAGGGCGTTGGTAAAGCTACAGAGGGTGGCGGTCCCGAAGCTACTTCTGCAGGTTTCGGTGATGCCGGAATTGCCGGGGGACGCGGGAGAGGTGTGGTGCCAGACTGTACAGAAGGCAACGGAGCACGCGATGCACTACCGGGAGCCGACCGCAACGGAGGTAACGATCTCCGCGCCGCCGGAGCCTTGTTCTCTGTTGAACTCTCCGGAGCGTTTATGTTTTGATCCTCAGCCATGGAATTACACCTCAAGAAAACAGCAATGCTGCTTCATGTACAAAGGGTGAAATCAAAAGTTGAGATACTGCTGAATAGAAAAGGAATGAGGCTGCGGTTACGCGCTGGAACAGTCTTATCGGTTTTGGTGTACCCAGAAAAAACAAAAACCAATTGAACATTATTTTTTAAAAGAACTCGTACGTCCGTTTTGTCCGGGATCTGGAGAGGGCATGCAGAGGTTTTGCTGATCCCGAGATTAAGATACCAAACACCTGAAAGAAAGTCAACAAGATGAACGAAATGTAATTATGATTCCTTCCGGGTGAAGCATTCACGTGCAATCATGTGATTGCCAAAAACCATAGTGTTGAGAATTTCAATTGCAGTTGCATCTCCTGACTGATTCTGCTATATTTTTTGCAATTGACTGCCACTAATGGAAGGGCTTCCGCCCTTTTCAACCGTCACACAGCCCGGCAACTTCATGTCCGTAAGAACAATTGACGAACCAACAGCGACACTCGCCCCTGTTGAATGGCTCGACTATCGACAGCTCCCGGTTGAATCAGGCGGATTCTCGGAGTTGTTCTTCGATTACCTGTACGACTTTAAAGAAGTTGAACGATTCTACGGAAAGAACTTCCGCGAAACTCAAACCCTCACGAGTGTGATGACTGCGCTTGATGGCCGCACCAAGGACAGGTCGGTTCTTGTCAAGGTATTGCAGGAGCAAAACAAGAACTTTGGCTCGACGGCAAAGGCCCTGGACAATATCTCCCTTCTCCTCAAGTCAACGACATACGCTGTTGTCACCGGACAGCAGGTGGGGCTCTTTGGCGGACCGCTCTACACCATCCTCAAGACGATCACCACAATCAAGTTGAGCGAGAAGTTGAAGCAGAAGTTTCCTCAATTCGATTTTGTCCCGATCTTCTGGGCTGAGGGAGAGGATCATGATTTCGCGGAGATGAACCATATCTCCCTCCTCGATCCCGAGAACAAACCGGCACGCATTGAGTATTTGCCGGGTGGCGAAATGCCGGAGCGAAATCTGGGAGCAATCGGCGAGATGGTGTTTGATGCGTCGCTCAATCAAACGCTCGCTGCCATGGAGGCTACCCTTCAGAAAACCGATTTCTCGGAAGAGGTTCTGAGGAAGCTGAAAGAGGCTTATTCTCCCGGGCGGACGTTCATCCAATCGTTCACAGGCTGGATGAACTTCCTCTTCGAGGACTACGGATTGGTCTTCGTCTCCTCCAACAATCCGGAGCTGAAACGGCTGTTGTCGCCAATGTTCGTCAAAGAGATCATGGAGTTTCCCGCGACATCGCAGACCGTCATACGGCAAAGCGCCCTCCTCGAAGAGAACTACCACGCGCAGATCAAGGCAAAGTCGATCAATCTGTTCCTGTTCCATAAAGGCGGGCGATATCTCATCGAGCCGCGTGAACATGATTTCAGCCTCAAGGGAACTCGACATTTCCTGCAGAAAGACGAGCTGCTCAAGATTGCCACGGAGACACCCGAGCTGCTGAGTCCCAATGTTGTGCTCAGGCCGATTGCCCAGGATACCCTCCTGCCAACCATCGTCTATGTTGCGGGCCCGTCCGAGATTGCGTATCACGCGCAACTGAAGCCCGTGTACGAGGATTTCAATGTGGTTCAGCCAATCATCTATCCGCGGGCGAGCGGGTCGTTTCTTGAAGAGCGTGTGGAGCGTGTGATGGAGAAATACGGCCTAGCACTCCCTGAGTTCTTCGAAGATGCAGAGAAGGTCACGTCCAAAGTCGCAGAACGAATTTCTGAAGTGAAGGCGGATGTGCTGTTCTCCAGTGCCACATCCTCGTTCCACGATGCTCTGAACGAACTGAAGTTCGGGCTGAAGGAAATTGATCCGACGTTACTCGGCGCCCTCGAAGGTGTAAAGGCAAAAATTGACGGTAACCTGAGTGTATTGAAGGACAAAACCATTGCCGCCCAAAAACGCAGGCACGAAACAGCGATGCGTCAGATTGAAAAGGCCATCGCCGGGCTGCTTCCAAATGGTGTACTGCAGGAACGCGAGATCAACGTGACCTATTACATGAACAAGTACGGTCCTGATCTCGTGAAGTGGCTTGTCGGTGAGGTGGACATCGCAGGGTTCAAACACCAGATACTCACCCTGTAAGTTGACTGACGAACGGGATCAAAAATGCCCATCTTCCCGCAAAGGAAGATGGGCTTGTCGTTTCCATCGGGGCTCGACCTCACTTAGTCCCGGGCGCGTCGCTAATGCTCAACAGGCTTCGGCTCTGGATGGTGATCTTGTTTCATCAGCACCTTGCGACTGAGCTTGAAGCGGCCTTGATCATCCTTGTCGGTAATCTTCACGTCGAACTGGTCCCCTACCTTCACAACGTCGGACGGATGGTTCACCCGCTTCGTATCAAGCTGCGAGACGTGCACAAGCCCTTCCTTGCCGGGAAGAAATTCGACGAACACACCGAAGTCCATGATCTTCTTCACCGTTGCGCGATAAACCTTCCCGACCTCAGGCACTTCTGTAATCTTGGCGATTGCATTGATCGCTATGTCCGCCGACTCTTTCGACGTTGCCGCAACCACGATCGTCCCGTCGTCTTCAATATTGACTTCCGCCCCGCTGTCCTTCACAATTTGCCGGATGTTCTTGCCACCTGGCCCGATAACGGCACCGATCAGGTCAATCGGAATCTTCAGGGTCGTCAGCCGTGGTGCAAATGAAGAGAGATCAGCTCTCGGTTTGACGATTGCTTCGGCCATCTTGCCCAGGATATGCATTCGCCCTACGCGTGCCTGTTCAAGCGCCCTTTCCATGATTGCCAACGAGATGCCACGTATCTTGATATCCATTTGGAAAGCAGTAATCCCGTCGGCAGTGCCAGCAACTTTGAAGTCCATATCCCCGAGATGATCCTCGTTGCCGAGGATATCGCTCAGGATCGCCACGCGGTCGCCTTCCTTCACAAGACCCATCGCAATCCCCGCAACTGATTTCTTCAGTGGAGCTCCTCCGTCCAAGAGTGCCAGCGTTGCGGCGCAGACGGTTGCCATGGACGATGAACCGTTGGACTCGAGAATATCCGAGACGATGCGAATGGTATACGGGAACTCCGCTTCAGGAGGCATCATGTTTTTGATGGAGCGTTCGGCAAGGTTGCCGTGTCCGATTTCGCGTCGGCCGGTTGTCCCAAGCCTGCCGACCTCCCCCACAGAAAACGGAGGGAAATTGTAGTGCAACATGAAGCGCTTTGTGGAATCAGGAAGGAGCCCATCGATGATTTGCTCGTCGAGCTTCGTGCCGAGCGTTAATGTCGTGAGGCTCTGAGTCTCACCGCGCTGGAACAGCGCCGAGCCATGGGTTCGTGGTAACAGACCGATCTCAATCGCAATCGGCCGGATGTCGGTCAGTCCCCGACCATCAAGCCGCTTTCCATTTGCAGAGAATCAATTCCCGCATCTCGACGTATTCCATCTCATGCAGGATTTCGTTGATGGATTCTCGATTTCTCAGGGTACTTGTCGGCAAGCGCCGCATTCACATCTTCGTAGATGGCTGAGGTTTTGTGTGCCCGTTCCTCCTTGAGCATCGGCGTCCCGGCCAGGACCCTGATCCGGTCACCGACCGCGGCTCGAACATCCGCGGCAAGTCCATCCGAACTCTCCTTGGCCGGCGCCGGTCGTTTTGCACGACCGCACTCCTTGGCAAGCTCCATCTGCAATGCGCACATTTCCTTGATGAAACCGTGTGCAAATGCGAGCGCCTCAATCATGTCTTTCTCAGAGATCTCATCCGATTCACCTTCGACCATCACAATTGAGTCAGCGGTACCTGCCACCGTGACGTCCATGTCGCTCTGCCCAAGCTCGGTGAACGTCGGGTTGATCAGAAACCGTCCGTCAATGCGCCCAACCCGCACTTCCGCAATGGGCCCTTCGAACGGAATGTCCGAAATGCTCAGTGCCGCTGACGCTGCAACAGCACCGAGTACATCGCCGTCATGTTCCTGATCAGACGAGTACACCGTGACGATCACCTGCGTCTCGCATTTGAACCAATCAGGAAACATCGGTCGGATAGGTCGGTCGATGAGCCGCGATGAGAGAATCTCCTTCTCGGACGGTCGTGCCTCACGCTTGAAGAACCCGCCCGGGATCTTGCCTGCAGATGCCGCTTTTTCGCGGTACTCCACTTGCAGCGGAAAGTAGTCGAATCCTTCCTTCTCCTCCTTTGCCGCAACAACTGTTGCGAGCACCATCGTGTCCCCAAACCTCGCCATCACCGCACCATCGGCCTGTTTTGCAAAGCGCCCGGTTTCGAGAGAGAATATCTTCCCTCCCACATTGATCTCTTTTGTTACCTTCATACCGCTACGTCCTTACGTGAATGAGTACCGTCCAACCCCGCTTCTTCGTGAAGCCACAATGGAATGAACAGTTTACTTCCTGATCTGCAACTCGCCGATAAGCTTTCGATACCGCTCAATATCCTTCTCCTGCAAATAGTCGAGAAGGCGACGCCGCTTTCCGACCATCTTCAGCAATCCAACACGGGAGTGATGGTCCTTTGAGAAACGCTCGAAATGTGGAGAGAGATCGTTGATGCGTGCAGTCAAGAGGGCGATTTGAACTTCCGGTCGTCCCGTGTCTTCTGCCTTTACACCGTACTTTCTGACGATCTCTGCTTTCGCTTCCTTTGTTAATGCCATGAATTACTCCTTGGATGAATCATTATATATGTGGTATTGTCGTTTGTCGAATTCCTCGATGTACCGGAATGACGTTTCTTTATCCCTGTCCAGTTGGTGCGTGAGCTCTTCCAGCGAAGCAAACCTCTGCTCGTCCCGCAATTTCCGAAGGAACGTCACCTCCGCCGCTTCACCGTACAGATCCCCGCTCAGTCCAAATACATGAACCTCCATGGAAAGACTCCCACCGGATGTTACTGTCGGTCGAACGCCGATATTCATCATTCCGTACCACCTTTTGTTGCGCAGCAACACACCAACAAGGTACACGCCGCGGCCCGGAATGATTTTACGATCGGCAATGGGCTTGATGTTCGCCGTTGGATAGCCGATCGTTTTGCCCCTGCCGTCACCGTGGATAACTGTCCCATGCATTGTATACGGATACCCGAGGAGTTTCGCCGCATGGCTGACATCGCCGGCCGCAATTGCACTCCGGATCACTGTGCTGCTCACGACCTCGCCGTCAACACTGTATTGATGAACAGCAGAAACCGAAAAATTGAGTTGCTGTCCCATGCGCACGAGTTCCTCAATGCCGGCCGTCCGGTCGCGACCAAACATGTGGTCATATCCAACAACCACTTCGCTCACTCCAATTCCTTCCACCACATAATTCCTGTAAAACTCTTCCGCCCTGATCCGTGAAAACTCATAGGTGAAAGGGATAATGAAAAGGATATCGACATTCATCCGCTGGATACACTCGATCCGCTCCTGGAGCGTTGCAAGAAGCATGACGGGCTGTTCCCCGGAGCCCACAATTTCTTTTGGGTGAGGCTCGAAAGTAACCACAACACTTCGCCCCTCCTGCATCCTTGCCCGATTTGCCACCTCCCTGATGATTTCCTGATGCGCACGGTGCACACCATCAAAGGTCCCGACCGTGACGATAGAGCCTGTGTCTTTTGTTATCTCGGCAAGAGAACGAACGACGATCATACGTTTCGCAACGATTGCGTAAACTGAACGAGTTCTTCCAGGGCAAATGCATCGTCGAGCCTGTAGTCGCCGATGCGCGTGCGTTCCAGTGACGTCACATACGCGCCACATCCCAGTTGTTGGCCGATGTCTTCCGCGAGCGTCCGGATGTACGTACCCTTCGAGCACACCACAGAGAATGCCACCTCGGGAATGCGGACTTCCATCGGCGTTATGGAATGAATAACGACCTCCCTTGGTTTCCTGTCGACCACCCGGCCCTTCCTCGCATATTTGTACAACGGTTTCCCACCCACCTTAATGGCGGACCACATGGGGGGAATCTGAACCTGTGGGCCGACAAACCCGAGAAAGGGTTGCGACAACAGCATCGGCAGTTATTCCATCGACCGGGCAGGTTTCAATCACCGGTGTTTCAGAATCATAACTCTCTGTCCGGCCTCCGAGACGGATGGTGGCAACATACTCCTTCTCCAGACCCACGAAACGATCGATCTCCTTTGTCATTTTCCCGGTGCAAACGATCATCAGGCCGGTTGCAAGAGGGTCGAGTGACCCCGCATGCCCAATTTTTTCAAAGTGAAAGATCGTCCTCATTCTTGCGACAACGTCAAACGATGTCCATCCTTGCGGCTTGCGCACAAGGAACATCTCCCCTTCCGCGAGGTGGATTTGCCTATTGAGAACCATCGTCCGGTTTCTTCACGTCTTCATGGATCTTGTTGATCAGGCGATTAATCCTGTCAACCTCTTCGAGTGTGTGGTCGAGGTGAAATTGCAGCGTTGGTGCGAATTTCAGTTGAACGTGCGAGGCAACAAGACCACGGATGCGTTGTTTCTCCCCCTCCAGCATTTTCATTGCGCGCTCCTGGATCTGTTCGCTCCCAAACACACTGAAGTATACCTTGGCGATTTTCAGATCAGGAGACACCTTGACATCGGTGACGGTGATGAACCCGTTTGACGGATCATTGTAATCGTGGATAAGGATCTCGCCGATCCGCTGTTTTATCACCGAAGCCACCCGCTCCGTCCTGATGGACATGCTTGCCCTACTTCCTTCCCCGGAGAATCAGAGCTTCCTCTTGGATTCAACGATCTTGAACGCCTCAATCGTGTCGCCGACTTTAATATCGTTGAACCCGTCGAGACCTATGCCGCACTCAAATCCGGCTTCCACTTCGCGCACATCGTCCTTGAACCGCTTGAGAGACGAAATACCACCTTCAAACACCTGAATACCATCACGGACGAGGCGGACCTTGTTGTTGCGAATGATCTTGCCATCTTGCACGTGGCAGCCGGCAATGTTGCCGACTTTCGGTACCTTGAATATCTCTCTCACCTCCACGGTCGCCGTAACTTCTTCCTTCTGCTCCGGGGCCAGGAGGCCTTCAAGAGCGTTGTGAATATCGTTGATGGCGTCGTAGATGATGTTGTACGTACGGATGTCGACCCGCTCCTTTTCGGAGAGCCGGCGGGCATTGAGGTTCGGTCGCACCCTGAACCCGATGATGACCGCGTTCGATGCTGCGGCCAGCATGATATCCGATTCGGAAATTGTTCCCACGCCGCTATGAATTACACGCAGCTTCACCTCCTTGTGAGCGATCTTCATGAGCGAATCGGACAGCGCTTCAACAGAGCCGTCCACATCACCCTTCACGATAACGTTGAGTTCTTTGACCTGGCCTTCCTTGATCTGCTGAGAGATATCGTCCAGGGTTGTCAGTCGGATCTGGCGGAAATCCTGTTCACGTTTCAACTGCTGCCGTTTCAAGCTGATCTCGCGGGCTTCGCGGTCTGAATCAAGAACAACGAAGGTATCTCCCGCCTGTGGGAACCCGTCAAGTCCGGTGAGCTGCACCGGCGTCGATGGTCCTGCCGCCTCGACCCGATTGCCGCGCTCGTCGAACATTGCCCGGACTTTTCCGCTGTAGATCCCTGCAATGAACGGATCGCCAATTCGAAGAGTTCCCTTCTGCACGAGCACCGTGGCAGTAATGCCTTTCCCTTTGTCAAGCTGTGCTTCAACGATCGTGCCACGGGCATTGCGCGCCGGGTTTGCCTTCAGGTCGAGAATGTCCGCTTCAAGTGCCAGCTTCTCAAGTAGAAGTCCGACATTCTTTCCCGTTCGCGCAGAAAGCTCCACCGACTGATACTTTCCACCCCACTCCTCCACAAGGACATTCTTTTCCGAAAGTTGTTGTTTGATGCGGTCTGAATTTGAGTCAGGCTTGTCGATTTTGTTGATCGCAATAAGAATGGGAACATTGGCAGCCTGCGCATGGCTGATCGCCTCAAGTGTCTGAGGCATCACACTGTCGTCCGCCGCAACGACCAAAACGACGATGTCGGTGATCTGCGCACCGCGGGCACGCATGGCAGTAAATGCTTCGTGGCCGGGTGTGTCAAGGAATGTGATCTTGTTGCCGGATGGTGCTGGTAACTTCGTACGCGCCGATATGCTGGGTGATGCCCCCCGCCTCGCCTGCCACGACATTGGAACGACGGATATAGTCGAGCAGCGACGTCTTTCCGTGATCCACGTGACCCATGATCGTCACAACCGGCGGCCGACGCTTCAGGCTTTCCGGCTCGTCGGGTTCATCCTTGACAGAGTCTTCTTCCGTAATCTCGGTGTAGAAGCTGACCTCAAAGCCAAATTCATCCGCCACAAGAGTGATGGTGTCCTTATCGAGGCGCTGGTTGATCGACACCATGATGCCGAGTTCCATGCACTTCTTGATCACTTCACTCACGTCGACGTGCATCAGATTCGCCAGATCGTTCACGGAAACAAATTCCGTGACGCGAAGGCGACCTTTCTCGAGCTCGGCTTCCTGCTGGATTCTCAATTCCTCCTCTTCACGCTCCTTCTTCTTCCTCTTCCGCAATATCGCCCGACCGGTTACTGCGGTATCATCCATCGCGGCAAACGTTCTGCGAATTGCATCGTTCACCTCGGCCTGGTCGATCTCCTTATGGCGAAGCTTCTTCTTCTTTTTCTTCTTCCGATCGAGCTCGTCGACTTCAGCCCCCTTGGATTCAACGATTTCTTCGCGGAGTTTCTTCTTTTTCTTCTTCTTTTTATGGGCATCCTCTCCCTCGGCTGGCGCCGGGACGGGTGCCGGTGTCCCCTCCTTGCTTGCAGGAGTCCGCTTGGCGGGAGCTCTTTTCGGAGCCAGGTCCATCTTTCCCTTGATGGTAAGCCCGACCTTGGTTCGACGTTCTTTCTCAAGGGGGAGAGATGCTGCTCAGCGGCCGGCTCAACAAGCTTCCACGGCAGGAGCGGGAACAACTTCTCCTGTCGATGGTTCAGGTGCTGCCGCCTCCGCTGTCTCAATGACGGGTTCGGGCTCGGGTGTTGCCGCTGGCTTGACAACCTCTGAGACTTCAACCGGCGCCACAACTTCCTCTTCAGGACCAGCGGCAGAAACCACTGCGGGAGTCGTGTCAACAGGGACAACCGGCGCGGTGGGAGTAACCGGTTCCTCCACCTTCTTCTCAACCTTTTTCTTGCTCTCCTTGATTTCAGCCATCTTGCGCTGATGCTTCTCAGCGCTGTCCTTTTCCTTCTTGAAGTGGACAAGGATATCCCGCATCATGTCGTCGTCAACGGAGGACATATGGTTCTTGACCTCGTGTCCCTTCTTCCGCAGGAAGTCCACCAGCGTTTCGTGCGAAAGGTTAAGCTCGGTCGCGAGTTTGTAGATCTTCTTCCGTTTCTCCGCTATCTCAGCCATTCAGTCCTTTGATAATCACTCACCGATAACCCTTTGGATTCATGCTACTCTTGCTTCTCCGTTTGCTCTGCTCCTTCGCCTTGTTGAGTCGTCGCAGGCTGTACCGCCGCGTCATCGCTCTTTGCTACGGTATCACTCGTTGCCCCTGCCTCCGGTTTCGCCTCTTCTTCAGTCTCTTCATCATCCTCGTCTTCTTCTTCCTCCTCCTCGTCTTCGTCAACTTCCGCCTCTTCAAGATCCCGCCGCATCATCTCGCGGATTTCATCGATCTTCTCCTGGGTCAGACCTTCCACGGCCAGCAAAGTTGCATTGGGAGCTTCAATCACTTCCTTCGCCGTATCCATTCCAGCATTGATCAGCTTCATGTACAGCTCTTCGCCAAGCTCCTCCTTGAAATCAATCAACTCAATATCGTACTCATCTTCTCCGCCTTCCTTGATGAGATTGATTTCAAACCCGGTCAATTTCGATGCGAGGCGGATGTTCTGACCGTTGCGGCCGATGGCAAGCGAAACCTGGTCCGCGGCCACGACAACCTGCGCCGTCTTCGTTTCCTTGTCCAGCTGGACTCCCTTCAGCTTCGCCGGGGCAAGCGACCGCTGGATAAACACCTCAGGCTGCTCGCTGAAATTAATCACATCGATGTTCTCATTGTTCAATTCACGGACGATCGTGTGAATCCGGACGCCCTTCATGCCGACACACGCGCCAACCGCGTCGATCCGGTCGTCATGTGATTCCACCGCAACTTTGGCCCGTTCTCCGGGCTCCCGGGCGATGATCTTGATCTCGATGATGCCGTCATAAATTTCCGGAATCTCCATCTCGAAGAGCTTGGCAAGGAATTTCGGATCGGCACGCGAGACAATGACCACGGGTGTGCCGGAGTTCTTCCTGACTTCCTTGATGACGGCCCGGATTGTATCACCCTTCTTGTAGCGTTCCTTGAATATCTGTTCACCCTTTGGCAGAACCAGCTCATTCCGGTTATGGTTGATGAGAATCTCATTTCTCCGGATCTGATAAATCTCCCCCACCACGATGTCACCGATTGTATTGCTATACTCGTTGTAGACGATCTCCCGTTCAATCTCCTTGATTCGCTGGTTCAAATTCTGCTTTGCGCTGACAACCAGCCGCCGTCCGAACGATGCGAGCGGCACAACTTCAACGCAATCTTCTCCGACATCCAGATCCTCGCCCGTGATTTCTCTTGCGGTTTGTTTGTCGATCTGGGTCATCGGGTTTTCGACCACCTCAACAACTTCACGTTCATAGAAGATTTCGATATCACCCTTGTCCATATTTACGACCACGTCGAACTTGGCATCCTGGCCATACTTCTTTCGCACCATCATGGAGAAGACGTCCTCCACAATGCCCGTCAGGATATCCTTGTCGATTCCCTTTTCACGAACCATCTGCGAGAATGATTCGACGATCTCCGAATTCATTACAACCTCCTCATGTAAATAGCAAAACTGCTTATCTTCCTACCACGGAGCTTTTACGCGTGCCTCGACAATGTCATCGAGAGCTATGGACTCCTGTGTTTTGTTCTTCCGGGAGAAGAGCATTATTGCTCTCTCGCCCATAGATTCCATTTTCCCGGCCACCTCGCGCACACCATCCTGACTGCGAACCCTCAACTGCATGTCACGACCAACATGTTTCCTGTACTGCCAGAAATATTTCAGTGGTCGTTCAATCCCCGGGGACGAAACGGTCAGCCGATACGATCCTCTGCACAACTCCTGACGATTCGATCATCCCCCCAATCTCGCGGCTAACCTCTGAACAGATTTCAGTGGTGACGCCCTTCTCCGAGTCAATGAACATCTCAACGACCTTTCCGTTGCCATCACCTTTGATGACTATGTCGATCAGATGCACACCGAGTTTCGATATGCAATCTTCGACCAAACTCTCCAATTCTGACGTTGCCATGAGAGGCTGCAGGATAGAACCAAACAAAAATAGCCCAAACCGGGCTACTAATACAACAACTACAACAGTGTAAAGTTAAAGAGATGATGACAAAAAAGCAAGCAAATTATCGGAAACCGTGCCTAAATCAGCGTAGCGGGCATGGTTATCAATGCGTTATCGCCCTCAAACTTGCGGATAATGCTCCTGAATTCATCCGGGATGCGCATCGGACGATTAGTCTTGTGATCCATCCATACATGAAATGAAATGTTCTCGCCGACGACCAACTTTGTTTCCACGTTCTCCAGGAGGCCCTCAAATGCAAAACTGGTGTCACGAATGAACGATATACGGGTGTATACATCCAGAAGGTCGTTGAAGCGCGCAGGCGCCCGGTAGTCAATCTCATTGCGGACGACCACGACCTTTGAGTCATGCTGGATGGAATTCACATCCACCTTCACTCCGACATGTTCAAGATACGCGATCCGGCCCACCTCGAAGTACAGAAGGTAGTTTGCGTTGTGAACAACGCCCTGCCAATCGATCTCGTAGTTCCGAACGCGTACCTGCGTCTTGAATCGGAATTTCGACTTGTCCAGCATGGAATATCAGCGAAAGGTCTGCTTGATTATTTGTGCGGCTTGCTTCACCTGCGTGGCGGAGACATCCATGTGCGTAACAGCCCGAACCCCCATGTAGTTTCCGAGTGTGAGGAGAACGCCCTTGGTCTTCAGCATGGCGAGAACGTCCTCCGGTTTCTTTCCAAGCTTTTCAAGACTGATGATGATGATGTTTGTTTGGACCGACTCCATGTCGATGTCAAAACCCGGGATCGATGACAGCTCCCGCGCAAGGTATTTGGCATTTGCGTGATCTTCTTTCAGGCGGCTCACGTTGTTTTCCAGGGCATAGAGACCGGCCGCTGCAAGAACTCCCGCCTGCCGCATTCCTCCACCGAATATTTTCCTGTATCGCCGGGCATCAGCGATGAACTCTGCCGAGCTCGCTATTACCGAGCCAACGGGAGCCCCAAGGCCTTTTGAAAGACACACCGAGACGGAATCGAAGTGAGCGGCGTATTCCTTTGGCGTAATCCCGGTTTCAGCACATGCATTCCAGAGACGGGCGCCATCAAGGTGGAATTTGATCCCTTCGCTCCTTGCAAGAGCACTCATTTCCTTGATCAGGTCGATAGGTATGATCGTCCCGCCCGCTCTGTTGTGCGTGTTCTCCATGCAGATCAATCGTGTTCTTGGCATGTAGTACGCCTTCGGACGAATCGACCGCTTGACATCATCCACTGTGAAGGCCCCGTGCTTCCCTTCGATGGTGTGTACCTGAACGTTTGAGAGGAATGCCATGCCTGCCGTTTCATAGTTGAACACGTGGCATCCCTTCTCGGCGATCACTTCATCTCCGGGTTGTGTGTGGACTTTGATACACACCTGATTGCCCATCGTTCCACTGGGGACATACAGTGCCGCTTCCTTGCCCAGCAGTGCTGCGACATTTTGCTGCAATGCATTAACTGTCGGATCCTCGCCAAAGACATCGTCACCCACCTCGGCCTTTGCCATTGCCTCACGCATTCCCGCCGATGGCCGGGTTACCGTATCACTGCGCAAATCTATGAACTCCATGCTTCCCGCCTTTTGCGTTTGAAGAATTTCTGTCCCAGTGCAGCTGCCACGAACATCCCGCCAATGAACAGACATCCGCTCCCCAACCAGTCTCCGTGCTCACTGTAAAAAGTCAAATCGGAACTCCTGCCGATTGTCCGGGAAAGTGTTGCCTGAGTAAAAAGTTGGGTCGCATCGTATACATGGCCGTACGGGTCGATGTAGCACGAGATGCCGCCAATTGCGCAGCGGGCAATCCACCGCCTGTTCTCAATCGCCCGGAAGATTGCAAATCGTTCGTGCTGGTATGCCCCGGACATTTTGCCCCACCAGCTATCGATCGTGATGAGAGCGATGAACTCCGCACCCTTCCTGACGAACGACGCAACAAAATCCGGATAGACAGACTCGTAGCAAATAAGAGCGTTGAAGCGGGTACCGGTTTTCTTCTCCGTGAAGATAACTGAATCACGTCCAATTTGCCAGCCACCGATACCGACTCCCCATCGGAAGACGTCCAGAAACTGGAACGCATCCGCGTATGGTACACGTTCCGCGATGGGCACCATCTTCATTTTTCCGTACCACGGGATTTCATCGACACCGGGTTGAAACAGCGCAGCAGCGTTGAACGCGTCATAGCGCTCACCATCGGGCAACCGCTTTGCACTCGGGGGCGCCTTGGCCGGATCGCCATAATAGACCGCCTGTGGCAACCCACTGAGCACTGGTATCCCTATTTCATTGATGCGTCCTCGAAGGTAGCTCAGCGTTGCGGCATTTTCTTTTGTCAACACATAGTATGGGATTGCCGTTTCAGGCCAGAGGACGAGATCGGGTTTGGGTTTTGTGGAATCCTGAACGAGGCGCTGGGTCAAGTCCAGGTGCAATTCAATCGTCTTGTATCCCGACTTCGTCCACTTCTCCCACGGATCGAGATTTGCCTGAACCATCCCGACGGTGATTCTTTTCTCAGGGAGGGTTGTCGGTGCACCGGAGAGGACAATCCCCCCGTAGATCTTCGGGAGAAAGTAGATTGCCACGATTCCTGCAGCAAGGTACAGACTCGGCTGCGACAAAGGTCGCCATCGCTCGTGGGCAAGTTGAGAATAGAGAATAAATGCCAGAACATTGATGACGACGATCCAGAATGAGAGTCCCAGTACACCTGTAATGCTGATGAACTGGAGGCCCGCAAGATTGTAGGACTGGCTGTTCCCCATTGTAATCCATGGAAACGACCACTCGCTAAGCATATGGGAATACTCATAGCCAACCCAGAGAAACGGGAGCGCAATGAGCGCCTTCCAATCACCGAGATACTTTCGAGCAAGCACGTACCCGGCACTGGGAAGAAAATAGAACAGTGGATGCACAAGCATTGTCACTGCACCCGCAATCATCATGTACGGGTCGTGCATGTGGGAGTAGCCGCCCGTCCAGTTCAGCGTGATGATATGAAAGACAACGAATGTGAGGTAGGAATACCGGAGCGCGGTGCCCATTTCGTCGATTTCTGCAAGCACGATCAGCCACGGGACCAATCCGAAGCATGCGAGAATACCAAGCGGGAATGGAGGAAATGAAAGTCCGAGCATCACGCCGGAAAGAATACACAAACCGCCACGAACGCGGAATTCCTGTTTCCTTCTTGCCCGGTCGTCTGCAGTTTCGTAGCTGATGGGTTGAAGTGCGCGAGAAGAGGCTCACTGACTCTTCCCTTCCACGGGAGAAAAGTGATCTTGATGATGAAGCTGTCGGTCGAGATTTTGCCACGTCCAGATAACAAGCAGCGAAATCACAGTGCCGATGATTGCCCCACCGAGTATGTCGGAAGGATAGTGGACTCCAACTGCCGGTCTCGACAACGCCACAAGGCCGGCCCATCCGAGAAATGCCCACTTCCACTTTGGATAGTAGTACGAGAAGAGTGTCCCCACGGCAAAATTGTTCACCGCATGCGAGGACGGGAACGATCGCCCTGGCCCACAGTCGACCAACATGTGAATCCCTTGAATCACAGGGACACCGTTGACGTCTGCACATGGCCGCAAGCGGCCGACCCACTCTTTGATGAAGGCACTGCTGATCTTGTCGCTCAGGAACAATAATCGGAACAATCATAATGGCAACAGTAATTCCCGTCTTGCCCCCTCTGAAGAGCAACAGCAGCCACACGATCACGAGGGGGATGCGCACCGCCAGAAATTTGTCATAATCCGTGATGAGCGGCCAGAGAAAGTCGCTTACCGGATTACTCAAGGTGTGGTTGATGAACAGGAAAATTGCCTTGTCGATCGAATAAAGAAACTCACTCATCCCGGCTTCGATCCATTGTTCCTGCTATAAAAGTATCGAATGACGAATACAAGAAGCACGACCACAACGACCGCGGTTGCAACGTGACTGTATGCATTCAGATAAAATCCGATCTTTTGCCAGTTCTGGCCAACACTGTATCCCGCAAACAGGAGAATTGCATTCCATGCAAGCGCACTGAAAAACGAAAGAAACGTTGTCTTCACGAGATCGAGGTCGGACATTCCGGCAAAGAACGAAACGACTGCCCGTGTTCCAGCCATGAACCTGTTTGCGATGATGACGCCGTATCCATACCGATGGAACCACGCTTCGACCTTTGCGACTGCTTCCACAGGAATGAATTTGATCTTCCCTTTTTCGAGAATCTTGTCCCCGAACCATCCACCGATCTTGTACATTACAATAAACCCCAGCGTGCTTCCCAGAGTTGCCGCAATCAACGTCTCGAGAAAACCGACTTGTCCCAGGCCTACCAGTGATCCGGCAAACGCAACGATCACATCACTGGGAAATGGCGGGAAGACGTTCTCAATGAATGAAATGAGCAGGACAGCGAAGTAAATGAGAAGTGGATCAAGCGACTGGAGATGATGGATGAACTCTTCCAATAGGTGTTTTCCGGATAGTTGATGGTCAGGCAGGCATGATCATGGCAACGGCGTGGGCTGCGGCCCCCTGTTCTGCGCCCACGAATCCGAGGCCTTCGTGCGTTGTAGCCTTGATGGAAATCTGCTGCATCGAAATCTTCAGGGCATCGGCAACATTCTGGCGCATCAGCTCGACGTATGGAGCGATTTTCGGCTGCTCCATGACAACCGTTGCGTCGATGTTCACAACATCAAATCGATGCTGGATGAGCAAGTCGGCAACATGCTTCAGGAGGATGAGACTTGAGATGCCTTTGTATCGAGGGTCAGTGTTTGGAAAGTGCTTGCCGATGTCCCCGAGGGCGGCAGCACCGAGCAGCGAGTCACAAATGGCGTGGAGCAGAATATCGGCATCGGAGTGACCCTCAAGTCCAAGCGGATGCTGGATCTCCACTCCCCCGAGAATAAGCTTGCGGCCGGCAACAAGCCTATGGACATCATAGCCGAAGCCAATACGTGGTGCGGGTTGAATAGGGTTACCTTATTTCAAAATGTGTGTAGTGATCCGCCCGCTTGTGATCCTCAATCCACTCCAGCTTCAGGTTCGACACGTGCGCCGAGCGTGGCCCGACTTTCACTTGCTTGATCAACTCTTCAATCAATCCCCTCTCGCCAACGGCTTCGATCTCCACGCTGCCGTTGTACAAGTTGCTCACGTAACCTCTCAGTCCAAGGGACTCTGCATGCCGGCCAACGAACCATCTGAACCCGACGCCTTGCACGAGTCCTTCAACGATCATATGCGCAGCAACTTGCATGGAAACTCGACAGTGAAAATACGAGGATGAGGGGCGAAAGTCAAGGAAGTCAAGAGCAGTGGCTCAGTTTTGCGTAATCAACGTCAGGCTGAGCGAAGTCGAAGCCTGTTGTTCGAGAATAGTTCACCTTTCGACTCCGCTCAAGGTGACCGGTATGCACACGAATTCCAACGATGGGGCAATACCAAAAGGGAGCCCGTCAGCCCCCCGGACTCCCTTGAGGGAGAACTGCTCGACCTTGTTGACCTTCGTGTACTTCACGTTACCCGTGGCATCTGTGACGTTGAAGCGTGCGAAGTAGACACCGCTTGCATGGTTTGAAGCGTTCCAGGTTACGGAGTGATAGCCAACTTCGCGGTAGCCAGCTTCAAGGGTGCCACTTGCCGACCGAGAACATCATGGACATTAAGCGAGACAACACTTGCTTCTGGAAGATCGAATTTGATCTCCGTTGATGGGTTGAGGGGTTTAGATAGTTCTGGTGTAGATTGAACGCATTTGGCAGCAATGCTGTCGTTTCCGATGCCCTAGCAAGAGTAGCCGTTTGCCTCGCAGTGGAATTCGCCAAGTAGCGTGTGTACATGCACCACTATTGCCAGCATGTTTACCAGCGATCGTTGAAGAGCTCTTAGTTTCTCCTTCCAATTATGGCGAGCCCCTTGCTGTAAATAGGATGATACTGTTCTCCAACTGCAACAACGTAGTTGTTTGTGTATGCAATGCTCCGAAGATCAAAGAGGCTGTTGTGAAATTCCCCGGCCCTCGACAACGAGACACCGTTGAAATGCCAGATGAGATCCCCTCCACAAAAAGCCACATCATTGGAAGCAACTCCGCGCATGGCAAGTCCGTACCCGAAGTACGTTCCCGGCAATGGAATCAACTTCGCCTCGCCCGTACTTCCCACAGGGCAACGATACATACCGAACGTGGACAGTACATACGTCCAGTTGTTCCGAACTGTCCACACAGCATCCAGCGCTCCCGAAAGCGAGTCGAGCCAGGGGCTGAACATATCTTTCACTCTGATGGACTCTGCTTGACCATTCATGATTCGAATCAAGACGGTTCCTGCAGGAACACCCAGTGTGTAGCCAGTCACCCACACTACGCTGCCATCAGGACTTCCATATACATCAGTCAAGGGAATCGTCGTCCCGCTCTCCACACGCCGCCATGTGCCAGAAGAGTAGTGGACAATGGCACCATTGTCTCCAACGGCGTAGATATCTTGAGCACTTGTTGCATACAATTTGTTGATCGCACCTATCAATAGAGAATTCATCCTGCAATCCAACGTAGTCGTCGTTCCGTTGTAGGTGGCAATAGCCCCGCCATTTGTCACAAGAATCTGATTGGCCGAGATCGCCCAGATAGCCTTGAGTGGCGGATAGTCTACGGCGCTGCACGGACCAATGAAAGGTATTCTCATCAACTCCCAGCTCGTTCCGTCCCATTTAGCCACGTTGTATGCGTCTGGATCCCCTTGGAGATAAATCTCTCCTGCGGCATAAACCAAAGGTGAGTCGGGATCGGCTCGCACAATTGCCACATCACTTAAGACTGAGGAAGAGGTGCCCAGTGTATCGATCTGGAACGAAAACGAACGACTCGTGGTGTCCATCGTGGTCGCTTGTGCAGGTGATGATGCCTCAACAACAACTGAGTCTCGCATGCGTTGTGCAACAAACGAGTACGTGTGTCGCGGGAGGAGACCTTCGAGGATAACGGTGGAATCAAGGGAAACGAGATCTATCGCCACAACACGCTGCCCGTCCTGCTGGATCGCAACAGTGCGCGGTTCGTTGACATCGGCAAGAGAGACTCTGAGATATGCTTCGGTGCATGAGACGTCTTCAACTGCCAATTGGATAGTGGTTGTGTGCGGTTGTATAGGTTCATCCTTCTTGCAACTCACACAAATAACTGCAAGCACAACAACTATGACCTGTTTCAAGATCGCCTCCAGGACCTTATTGAAATGTTGTAAGACAAACGAAGAGGGGCCATACCCCTACGGTGTGAGAGCACCCGCCTTGTTTGTGTTGTGCTGGGCAGCCGTGGTCAGAACACTGTTGCCCAGTTAGTTTGTCGTGAGGTTCAATCCGGCATTGTTAACCTCTCTTCACCTTCGTCCGATCAGCACCACACCACGAGCAGCGCTGATATGGCCAACCGTCATCACAAGGTGGTCAGTGATCGAGATCGACCCATATGCCCCCGTGGGAAGAGAGACACCTCCAAAGTATCTGTACCATGACACTCCGTTGAAGTGCACAACTTCTCCAAACGATCCCGCGACGAACACATCATTGATTGCCGTGCCCCGCACACCACCCGAAAGATAGCTCGTCACAACTCCGGGTGGATAATGAACCCACACTGAATCATCCAATGATCGCTTCTGATGGATTCCTGCGCCGACCGCATAGTATCGCCTCCCTGGCGCAAACCAGATGCCCCACATATCCACTGAGAGTCCTGCAGTGTTCACAGGCGTAGCGTTGTTGCCCGTGATTTGTACGATTCTGCTTTCTTGTATCTGCCCACTCACTGTCGAGGCAAGGGCAAGGATTTCCATCTGCCCCGTGCGAGGGTTTCGTGCCCCCCAAATGTCATGAAAATTCAGCGTCGTCCCGCTCTCCACGCGCTGCCAAGTGCCGCCACTGTAATGAGCCATTGCGCCATTGTCACCCACGATATACAAATCGGAACTTGATGAACCCCAAATCTTGTTCATGCGATCTTGACCCCACACAGAAGAAGGAACAGGTGCCTCATTGTATCTGGTACCATCCCAGTGAATCAGACCATTTCCACAGAACCAAATGTCATTGGCATTGAACGCAAAAACTGATTGTATCGGATGATAGAACGGCTGACCTCCAAAGTAGTATGCAACCCGCCGAATACTCCACCTATTACCATTCCAGGCTGCTAAGTTGTAGCGTGTCGGATCAATCTGCCCCGTCGAATCTCTTAGATACATTTGCCCCACTGCATACGCCAGCGTGTCGTTGATGATCGCAACGTCGGAAAGCACACTGCTCGCATCGCCAAGCGTGTCGGTCTCCCATGTGAAGTTGTGGCTCGTGGTGTCCATCGTGGTCACTTGCAGCGGAGCACTCGAGTCCATGGTTGTTGAACCATTCAGCCGGAAAGCAATGTAAGTGTACGTGGCTCTGGGAACTGCATTCGTATCAAGGAGCAATGTATCCTGTCCTGCAAGTGTGCCCGACAGAATCATCGTTGCATTGCGGTGTAGCGTGAATGCTCGGGGAAGTGAGGCATCCGTGAAGTGCAGTTTCAGCCACACTTCGGTCACCCCGACACCATCCAAGGTCAATTGCACCGTGGGGATGTGCTCCGGTGGAGGTGGGGTGGATTCGTCTTTGCAGCCCACGCAAAGTAGCGTGAGGGCTACAGACAGAATGTGTTTCATTGAGTACAGGCCTCAGTTTACTTACTTTTTTCGTCGAAGACAGAGCTTCGAGCAGGCAAGAACCGGAGGAATGGAAAGGATGGGAGAATCTCCATAGCTCAGTCTGCTCGACCAATATACGAGAATTCAACAGTTGATCTCCCCACCCATCATGTATGTTTCTCCCCCATCTCCCTCACCACTTCCTCAAGCTGCTGGTTGAACTCGTTCGTCTCTTGCAACACCTTCCAGGGTTTGTCCTCAGTATCAGCAGTTTCGACTCGCTCTCTTGCTTTCCCTCTTCGTTGCGAACAACCTCCTGGTCATGTCGGATTTCGACATTCTCTTTGTGGGAGGGCGCATCCACAAACAACGACCCCCCGAGGGTCAGGGGCGTGTGGAAAGTGCTTATGCTTCTTGTGTCATTTCATCAACACGAGCTTGTTGATCTTGGAGTACTTCATGTTTCCAAGTGCGTCTGTGACATCCAATCGTGAGAAATAGACGCCGCTGGTTTGGTTTGATGCGTTCCAAGTCGCTCGTTTCGAATTGTGCGAAGCAATGACACAATGCTCACCTCCACAGACGAATAACCACACCTTGCCCGAAGTTCTGCGCCAGTGCGCCAACGGCAACAGCTGCGTGTCCCTTCATCGAAACGCTGTACCACGCAAGCTCATATCGCAACGGATGATACGGGACCCCAACCTCACTCCATCGTACACCGTTGAAATGCCGCAGGGTATTGATCTCACCACTGATGAACATGTCATTCGACGCATCACCTCGAACGGAGAAAAGATATCCTCTGTAGAGGTAGCCGGGATTCCCGCTAAAGTAATTGCCTGGCAACGACTTCGTGTAGTCCCACCTCCCGTGCCTGAATTGATACATGAGATTGCCAACGGTATACACGGTCCCTCGTTCATCCACCCAAAGCCCCTCCATGGCGCCGTAGAGTTTCGTTCGGAACAATCCAACCGTGTCATCACTCTCGCTGACGATCATCGTTTGCCACGTCTGGCTATTACCGTGCAATACCAGCCCCCGAGCGAAAGCGCGTTGATTCCCGGTGGCGTAGATCTCTGTTGGCGACACACCAAAAACATCGCTGATGAAAAGCGTCGTCCCGCTCTCCTGCCGCTGCCAAGTTGAACCGTTGTAGAAGGCGATGTTCCCGCCGCTGCCGGCTGCGTACATTGCATTTGGGCTTGTACCCCAAAGTTCTCGAATTGAAAATGAGAACGGGAGGCACATCGTCGCAGTTTGTGCATTGCCATTCCATCTCGTAACTTGGTCACCGTCCATTGCAATCCACACATCATTGGGGGAGAAAGCAAACACCGAACTTGTCGGATACGGTGTTCTGCTTTGTTGGCCACAGATTGTGTAGAACTGGATTCTCAGGAGATTCCATTTCATCCCATCCCACCTTGCTGCATTGTGCGGAGTGTCTTCCACGTTGCCCAACGAGTCACGAACATAGATCGTGCCCACCACCCAGATATTATCCGGCGCAATGATCGCACAATCGAGCAGGTAGCTGTTCATCACCCCCAGCGTGTCCAATGCCCATTGCCATGCCGAGGAGGTAGTATCGAGCGTTGTCACCTGAACGGGTTGGCTTGAGTCAATCACGTTTGTCCCGGAGAGCCGGTATGCTTTGTACGTGTAGCTCCGGTTGGGCAGGAGTGGCTCATCACCAACGAGGGTATCATTCGGAGATGCGATGACGGTGAGAACAGTTTCACCGTCTCGTGTCAGTCGGAATGAATACGGTGGTGCATCCGTGAAGCACACCCTCAGCCAGGCGTCACGTGTCCCGTAGTCTTCTAACGAGATCTCAATCGTACGCTTGTACGGGGATGGTGGTGTGCCTTCGTCCTTGCAGCAGAAGCCCAAGAAAGTGAGCAGTGCAAGCAAGAGTTCGATTCACGACGAATCTCCCATGCAATTCTGTTTAAGAAGTGCTTAGGCTGGGTCAGGGGGAGGAGTGGGACGGACGTGACGAATCTCTATAGCTCAATAGCTCGACCAGTCGGCCCAGCCAAGTACTTTGAGAGAACAAGCGAAATGAATACAGGGGATTCGCAACAACATACTGCCATCTGGCTGAAAAGTCAATATGAGCGGAATTTCCGCCTGGGAGGGAGCGATTCAGCCCACGTCGAACGAGCGGTTCAACACAGGAATCCCATCCGACAGCTCGGATACCAGCACTCCCACAACAATCAATCCTCCACCCACCATACCCATTGCGCCAAGATGCTCACTCAGAATGAAGTACGCGGAGATGGATGCAATCACGGGCTCAACGGAAAAAATGATTGCCGCACGAGTCGGAGTTGTGTCCTTCTGAAATCTCGTCTGCACGTACGTTGTCAGCACCGTGGCAAGCAGAGTCAGGTACGCCAATGAAACGAATGACGTCGTGGACATCACAAAGGTCGGTTTCTCGGTGAAGAGAAGGCAAATCCAGGCATATATGGCGCACGACGCGATTTGAAGAAACGTGAGCTGCGCTGCGGTCATCTCTTTCGAGATCACGTCGAGGTACACGATATAGATCGCAAACACAACAGCACACCCGATCGTCAATGCATCTCCAATATTGAATTGCGATCCCGATGGTGAGGTGAGGAGCCAGAGTCCGGCAGCCACCAGTGCCACGCCAAGGATATTTCCCAGTTTCGGTGACCGCCGCTCCACTATGATTTGCAGCAACGGAACGAACACCACCATCATGCCGGTGATAAACGCAGACTTCGAGGCCGTGGTGTATTGCAGTCCGACGTTTTGCGAGATGAACCCGAGAAACAGAAACAGTCCGAGGATGGATCCTTTGACCACCGAGGAACGTGGAATCGGGAAGAGTGACTTGCGGAAGATGAGAAGGAAGATCAACGCTGCCACTGCAAACCTGGTGGCAACATTCATCAACGGTGTCGTGTCGATGAGGATGAATTTCATCGCGACAAACGTGTTGCCCCAGATGAGGGTTGTAGAGAGGAGGGCGAGCTCGGCTCTGGATTTGGAGGTCAATTGAAAAGACGATCCACGAATAACACGAAGCTACACGAATATGGTTGGGATGGCCTTCTCACGATCGCCCTTCTCTCATCTTCTTCGTGTCCTTCGTGGAAGGCTTTCCGTCATGCCGCAGCGGGCTCCTTCCACACCTCCCGCGTCTCGTACTTGCGGAACAACTGCCCCCAGTGTGTTTCGGCCTTCCATTTCAGGAATACCTTTTCGTCAATGAGCGGCCACCGGTAATAGTCGTGGTACGCCTCAGAACCGAATATGAACGCATGCACCATCGGCGTGCGGAAGAAAAGGTTTTGCATTCCCTTGAGCGGTCCAAACCAGGCGAGGTTTCCAAAGAGACTCACACCGTTGTTCCCGACGTGGAACCCCCATGATTCATTGGAAATATCATCCCCCACAATTTCAATCTCTCGAATATCGCCCACACCGAGTTTGTCGTCGTGCGCAACCCGGATGTATTCGATGCTAAGTGGATCGAATCCCATCATCTTTGCTGCGACGGCATCGATTGCAACCTGGTCGGCACTGGCAAGCATGTAATCCTTGACGACAGGAAACATAGTTCTTGGCCCCGGCCCATTCCCGGCGGTCGTCCCGTCCATGATAGCGAAGATGCCGGTATGAATCTCTTTTTGGATTGCCAGCAAATCGACAAGCGTCCGATGAATCCAGCTATGAGTGTAGTGTCTTCGTGTGGTCAACAACCCGCCAAATGCGTTCTTCATTGCACCGGTGGTGGTGGTGTAGATGTGGCACTTCACAGTCGGGAGATGGACAATGTTCTTTCCCTCAAAGTAATCGGGGATTGTGATGCCTTCGGGGAAGATCATATCGAGGACGTGCATTCTCGATTTCGGTCTGTACACCACCCATCTCATGTCCCCTTCCTTGAAATTGAAGCGGACAGGGATCTGGTACCGGTTGAAGATCGGGACGTAGTTGTTGAGATCCTCTCCCTTGAACGCATCAGTCACAACCGTCTTGTTCTGAACGCAAACGATGTCGTTAAGACCGGCATTCCTCAGAGCGAGGATGGTCCCTTCCATTTGCCAAGGAGTGGTGTTGGCTGCTGGAAACGGGAAATGCCAGGAGATATTGTCCTTGAGAATTGTCGTGGCACCGGCCTTCAACGCAGATGACATCCCCGCCAGCTGTGTCAGGCGCTCAATATCCTGCAGCACGGTTCCAGGTTTCGTCTTAAGAACAGCAACTTTGGATTTCGTCATCCTTAACTCACCTTTGAAGTCCTTGACATTCGAATTCTGATTAGCAGCGAGTGAAGAACCAAATCAGCGTCACGCTGAGCGACTCAATCGAGTCAAATTCGTGGAGTCGATTGTGGTTTGCCCGGAACATCTTTCGACTCCCTCCACCTAGTTTGTACCGGGATGTCGGTCGCTCAAGATGACGTTATGCGATCTCACACCCTTCGATTAGTTCTTGCTCCCGCGACGCTGTCGATTTTCGCAGGCGGCCTGAGATGGTTCGTCCCCCAAACCTTCGCATTCCGAAATCGACGGCCGTGAGCGTTGAGGCGATGGCGTGCGTTCCGATTTCAGCCACGGGTGATGACGTAGCGGCTGAAATCGGCGGCACGGGCGGCGAAAGCCATCGCTGTGTTCCGATTTCGGAAAGGCTTTCTTTCCCCCATTTCTTTGGCCCTCAAAGAAATGGGGACCTTGATATCGTGATGGTGGTTCGTCTTCACGATCTTGTTAGAACACAGCCTGTTCTTCGTGCACCCCAAACTCCTCCTTCAACGAATCACACATCTCGCCCAGCGTTACGTACGCACGGGTGCAATCAAGCAGTAACGGCATGAGGTTGTTCCCATCGGCTGCGCCGCGTTTCAACGCGGCCAGCGTTACATCTGCCTGCTGTTGATTGCGTGAGTTATGGAGCTCTGCGATACGCTTGCGTTGCTTCTTTTCAACCTCCGGTGAGATTTCAAGGATCGGAATCTCAATCTGCCCTTCCTCTTCCACAAAATCATTCACACCGACAATGATCTTTTCCTTGTTGTCAAGCTCAAGCTGGTACCTGTACGCAGCCTCCGCAATTTCCCGCTGGAAGAACCCCGCTTCGATTGCAGGGATAACACCACCAAGAGCATCGATCTTTTCGAAATACGCTTCAGCTTCCTTCTCCATCTTGTCGGTCAGCGCCTCGACAAAGTAGCTGCCCCCGAGCGGGTCGATCGTGTTCGTGACGCCGGTTTCATAGGCAATGATCTGCTGTGTTCGCAGGGCAATCTTTACCGCTTTCTCGGACGGTAACGCAAGGGTCTCATCCATTGAGTTGGTGTGGAGGGATTGCGTTCCCCCAAGAACTCCGGCCAGTGCCTGGTACGCGGTTCGTACGATGTTGTTCTCGGGCTGTTGCGCGGTAAGGGTACAACCAGCGGTCTGTGTGTGGAAACGCAGCGTCATCGACTTCGGATTCTTCGCTCCGTATTTGTTCTTCATCCTCTTTGCGTAAATGCGGCGTGCCGCCCGATACTTTGCTATCTCCTCGAAAAAATCAAGGTGAGAGTTGAAGAAGTAGGAGAGCCGCGGTGCAAAGTCATCCACATTCATTCCACGGTCGATACACGCCTCAACATATGCGAAACCGTCGGCAAGGGTAAACGCGAGTTCCTGCACGGCAGTCGATCCTGCCTCACGAATGTGGTACCCGCTGACAGAGATTGGATTCCATTGTGGCATCTCGTTTGTGCAATACTCAACCATATCCACGATAATGCGCATTGACGGATGCGGTGGGTAAATCCATTCTTTCTGGGCGATGTACTCTTTCAGGATATCGGCCTGGATGGTGCCGCGAAGGTCGCCTGGTTTTGCTCCCTGCTTCTCTGCAACAGCCACATAGAATGCCAGCAACATCGCGGCCGGAGCGTTGATGGTCATCGACGTTGACACATCCTTCAGCTTGATCCCTTTGAACAGGATCTCCATATCGGCAAGTGAGCTGACAGAGACGCCGCAGATTCCCACTTCTCCCTCGCACTGCAGATCATCCGCATCACGACCCATGAGCGTAGGCAGATCGAAGGCTACCGAGAGTCCGGTCTGACCGTGTTGGAGGAGGTAATGGTAGCGGGCGTTTGTGTCCTCGGGTGTTCCAAAACCGGCGAACTGCCGCATCGTCCAAAGTTTACCGCGGTACATGTTGTGATGAATTCCGCGGGTATAGGGGAATTCACCGGGAAAACCAATGTCGTGGAGAGCATTGATGTCCGCTATGTCATCAGGCGTATAAAGAAGCTCGATTGGCTCACCGCTGACAGTGGTGAACTTCGCCTGCACATGGCGCGAGGCTTTCGCCGAGCGCTCTGACCATGACTTCTTCGCTGCCTTGAATTCTTCCCGGCCGTTATTCTGCATTGCCTACCTTTGCTGAACTGGCGCGTTCAATCATCATTTGTGGTGCAATTAAATGATTTTGAAAGAGAGTTTCAACTTCACGATTTGCGTTGAATGCCGACATAGAAGCGAACACTGATGACACGGAAACTGTGGATTTTCACGGACTAAAAAATAGAGAAGAGACACTCGCCGCCTGCCTTTGACAGTTAGGTTTCAGTTCCGCCTTCGGTGTGAAGATGCGTTATCCTCTGCTGAGGCAACAGTTTCATAATCTCATCTATCAATCTGTGGGGATCTGTACCATCCATGTGGTCTGTGTTCAATTTTCTAAGTGAGATTCGAGGCTGTTCGAGGTTCATCATGTTCTCCCAAATCTCCTGTCCAGTTCATCAGTTGCAATCTTGAGTACAACCGGGCGACCATGGGGGCAGACATACGGCATCGACGTGGCGAAGAGCTGATCGAGCAACGAGCGCATTTCCTGATCGTTGAGTCGATCGCCTGCCTTGACCGCGGCCTTGCAGGAAAACGACTTTGCAAGGGCATCACGTTCATCATGCATGCCGGGCTGGTGACTCTCCCCGTACATCGTCAGCAACTCTTCCACAATCTTTGTTTCATTGCCCACCTTCACCTCCGGTGGCACGGCATCGATAACTATGGTGTTCTTCCCAAAAAGTTTGATCGAGAAGCCGAGCAACTCAAACTGGGGCAGCAGTTCGGTGAGCAGGGAGTAATGCGAAGGAGATATCTGTACTGTTACCGGGAACATTAGCTGTTGGCTCACTGTCGCGTGAGCTGCAAACCTCGCCAATGCACGTTCGTACAATACCCGCTCATGGGCAACGTGCTGGTCGATGATCATCACGCCATTCTCGATCTGGGCGATGATGTACTTGTTGTGAATTTGCCAGACGAGTCGGGACTGTTGAGCTGGCACCGGAGGAGCAGATTCTTTGCCGGGCCCCTCCTGCTCAACGGGCCGATCGTTGGAAAGCAATCTTCCGGCAAGTTCACTGCCACTCAGTCCGGTTTGTTGTCCCTGAAACAACCGAGGCTCCTGCGGCGGAAGGATCTCCCCGGTGGACTTGTCGACCAATCCTGGAGCGGGGAACCAATCAGGGGCGTTCGAAGGCGATGGCCATGCGTGTTGACGATTTGTAAATTGCAGCCCGTTCCCATCCTGGTTCGAGAACGTCATTGCCGGAAACAGATTATTCGTCGAGAGGCACTTCCGGACCGCCATTGAAACAAATCGGTACAACATCTGTTCATCCTCGAACTTTGCCTCCATCTTGGAGGGATGGACATTCACATCAACCCGATGCGGATCAATTTCAAGGAAGAGGAGAAAGAACGGAAATGTTCCCTTCGTCAACAAATGTTCGTACGAACTGAAGACCGCATAGTTGATGTTCCGGTTGAAGATGAATCGTTTATTGAGATAGAGATACTGATTCGCTCTCGATTTCTGCCCGAATGTCGGCTTGCCAATGTACCCCGACAATGACAGCACTTCGTTTCTCTCCTCCAGCCACACCATTCCTTCCACCTGTCGTTCCCCGAAAACATCCAGGACACGTTCTTCCAGGGTTGCAGGCCGCACATCAAGGATCAGCTCATCATCGCTGATGAACTTCAGGCCGACCTCCGCATGGCTGAGCGCGACGCGTTGAACAGTATCATAAATGTGGCGGAACTCCGTGTTGTTGCTCTTGAGGAACTTGCGTCGGGCAGGAGTATTGAAGAAGAGATTCTGAACCATCACCGATGTACCGGGCTCACGCCCTTCGCGGGAGATGCGCGGCTCTCCTGCGCCATCGATCTGAATGACCACCGCAGCTTCGTCGTTCAGCGTGCGGGTCTTCATCGTAACATGAGCAACGGCGGAGATCGAGGCGAGCGCCTCACCTCTGAAGCCGTAGGTTGCTATCGCTTCGAGGTCTTCGTAGCTGGAGATCTTGCTGGTTGCATGCCGGAGAAACGAATTCACTGCATCCTGCTCATCCATGCCGCTGCCGTCATCAGCAACCTGGATCAGTTTCCTGCCGCCCTCTTCGATGCGAACAAGAATCTCCTTTGCACCTGCATCGAGGGAATTCTCAAGTAGTTCCTTCACCACCGAATCGGGACGTTGGACAACCTCGCCAGCGGCAATCTTGTTGGCAAGGTGATCGGGAAGAACCTGTACCCGGTGAGCAGCCATTCCGTTCGTGATGCTATTCAACCTGTAATTCCATTTCTTCTTTTCGTCTCTTTCCACCTCGGATTCCGGTCATACGTGGGATTCAGAAAAGCCAGCCATCTCCTTCCTGGGAAAAGCGAGATTGCTTCGCCTTGGACAACAGGCTCGCAATGACCCGGGTCCATCGCTCATTGTTCAAACAGTGCGTTAACAAACGCCTCACGATCGAACGGCTGCAGATCGTCGAGCTGCTCGCCCACGCCGATAAACTTCACACGCAGGTTCAGCTCCCTCGCGATGGCCAGAACAATGCCTCCTTTGGCCGTCCCATCAAGCTTCGTGAGGATAAGGCCTGTAACCCCAACTGCCGCTGAGAACTGTTTTGCTTGTTGCACTCCGTTCTGCCCTGTGGAGGCATCGATCACGAGCAACACTTCGTGTGGAGCATCGGGGTTCTGCTTCTGAACCACACGCTTGATCTTCTTCAGCTCTTCCATCAAATTCACTTTTGTGTGGAGCCGCCCGGCTGTATCAATGATAACGACGTCCGCACCTTTTGCCGTCGCCGAGCTCACTGCATCGAATGCCACCGCCGCCGGATCGGAACCGTGAGTCTGCTGAATGATCTCTGCGCCGGCTCGTTTGGCCCATATCTCCAGTTGCTCATTCGCCGCTGCCCGGAAGGTATCCGCCGCAGCAATCACGACCTTCCTCCCCGACCGGATGTATTGATGCGCGAGCTTTCCGATACTCGTCGTTTTCCCGACACCATTGATCCCGACAACCATGATCACATACGGTTTCACAGCCGGAAGAACAAACGGATTACCATCACCATTTGAAGAGTCATGTGTAAGCTGCCGTTGGATTTCATCTTTGAGCAGATGGTTGAGGTCGGATGCATTTGAGTAACGCTCTTCCTTGACCCGTCGCTTGATTGAGTCGATAATGCTCATTGTTGCATCAACCCCGACATCGCCTGCGATGAGTATCTCCTCCACCTGTTCAAGGAGCGAGTCGTCAATTGTGGATTTCGTCGTGACAAGCCTGGAAACCTTGCCGACAATGCTGTCGCGTGTCTTGGCCAGTCCGTCCTTGAGTTTTGAAATGCCTATCTTGTCGAGGAACCCCATTTCATCCCTTCATAACTTCCGTGAATCGTTTGATGTACAAAGCGAACGATACGATCAGGAGGATTATACTGGCCCACATGGAAACATCGATGAGCATCGACTGGGCGTTCAACACCATCAGAAACAACGTTAGGGCCACGATCCCGACAGTCCACTTGCCGGCTTCGTTGGATTGAAGGACGACGCCCTTCTTCGTCTTGATGTACATTCCTCCCGAGAAAATCAGCACGTCTCTCAGCAACAACGACACCACGAACCACACCGGAATACTTCCGAGGACAAGCAGACACAATCGCAACAACCGAGACAGCGACCTTGTCAGCCAGCGGGTCGAGGATTTTCCCCCACTCCGTAATCTGGTTGTATTTACGGGCGAGCACCCCGTCGAACTTGTCCGTGAGAGCTGCCACAACCATGATGGCGGCACCCCACAACCTGGATTCGGGAGAATGGCCCAGCATGACGATGGCAAACGGTATGGAAAGCAGCCCCCGCGAGATGCTGAGAAGGTTTGAAGCGGTAAGGAAATGATCAGGTGATGTGGTTTGAACTGACCCGCCTGAGCTGAGACGTTGCTGGGCTGATGTCGTCACGCTTCATTCTCATCTTTCGACTGACCTGCGTTCACCTTCACCGGATACTTTCCGCTGAAACAGGCGGTACAATAGTTCGCCCCGTTCTCGGACGGCACGGAAGCCAGGAGGTCCTCGATAGACATATACTCAAGGCTGTCCACTCCAAGGTGTTTCCCGATTTTCTTCACGTCGCCATCGAGCTGATTTGCGATCAACTCGTCTTGTGTCGGAAAGTCCATTCCATAATGACAGGGAAATCTAATCGGGGGTGATGAGACCCTGAAGTGAACCTCCTTCGGCTTTGCCTGCTTCACGAGCTGCACAAGCTGCTTCGAAGTTGTGCCGCGTACAATCGAGTCGTCGACAATGGCGACAACCTTGTCCTTGAGTACTCCCTTCACGGGGTTGAACTTGGTCTTCACTTTGTTCTCGCGGACATCCTGTTTTGGCTGGATAAACGTTCGTCCGATATAATGGCTCCGGATGAGTCCGATCTCCAGCTTGGCATTGCCGCCCTGCTTGTTCATCTGTTGAACGTACCCCATCGTCGCGGTATTGCTCGAATCCGGGACGTTGATCACAATGACCTTGTCATCGGGATCGCGTGGCTTCACGGGACTTGCCTTCGCAAGGTTCTTGCCGATCTTCCGCCGCACTTTGTCGACGCTGTGCCCGTAGATCTGACTGTCAGGCCTTGAGAAATAGATGTATTCAAAAATACAATGATGCGGGGTTGCCGCCCTGCCGTTGATGCGGACTGATTTCACATTTCCTTTTGAATAACTCTCTGCATCGACAACGACAATCTCTCCCGGCTCAACATCACGGAGATACTCACCATCGACAATGTCGAACGCAACGGTCTCCGACGCAATGAGAAAGGCGTCTCCTCTCCTACCGAGTGCAAGCGGCCTGAACCCTGAGTGATCCCGGGCTGCAACCAGTTTATCGTTGACGAGAAACACCAGAGAGTAAGCGCCTTCCACCTGTGAAAGTGCATCGCGGATTTGTTCTATCGGGTCCGCCTCCTTGCTGCGGGCAATCAAATGCAGGATGACTTCCGTATCGGAGGTAGTTTGAAAGATGGTTCCCTCGTCCTGCATACGTTTCCGTATTTGACGGAAGTTCGTCAGGTTGCCGTTGTGGGCGATGGCAATGCTGCCACCTTTGTACAGAACATTGAAGGGCTGAATGTTGAACCTGTTGTCCGCTGCCCCGGCAGTGGAATACCGGTTATGGCCGATCGCAATCGTGCCCTTTAGAATATCCGACAGGACGTGGTCGTCCTTGTAAACGTCATTGACCAGACCAAAGTCTTTGTGGACGTGAAAACGGGATCTGCCGGTTTTGGCGTCGAACTCCGATGTGACAATGCCTGATCCTTCCTGTCCTCTGTGTTGCTGGGCCAGTAGACCGTAGTATGTCAGCTGTGCTGCAGCAGGGTGGCCATACACACCGAACACGGCGCAATGGCAGTGCGGTTTGTCGGTTGTGAGGAACGTCGAGGTCGAATCGATTTTCATTGCATCAGAAATATACGACAACTTCACCGGCAAAACAACACGACGGGCAGTGTCGCGTTTTGAAATTCGTATGGCCCAACCGGAGGTGACATATGTTGTGTGACAGGCTTCCGCCGAGGGCATCCCCTTCGGGAGACTTCGCTCAGCCTGACGTGGATGCACGGATTGAGAAACTACCCGATGAAAAACCAAAGATCAGTCAACGGTCGTGTCGCAGAGAAACTCCTTATCGTTCCGTTCCTTGAAATCAGTGCGCACCTGGAGTCCACGTGTCTCGCGTCGCTTCATCGCGCATCTGATGATCAACATGCCGCACTCGGCGAGGTTGCGGAGTTCAAGCAGTCCCTCTGTCACCTTCGTCTTCTTGAAAAAAATCTCGATCTCATTCTGGAGCAGCTCCATCCGCCGGAAGGCCCGCTCCAGTCGCAACTGCGAGCGCACAATCCCGATGTAATCCCACATCACCTGCTGAATCTCCCGCCTGTTGTGAGAGATGAGAATCCACTCCTCGCTGTTGATGGTACCGCTGTCGTCCCATTCACGGATTTCGGGAATAGGCAAGGAGGATGCCTTCAGAAATGTTGCGCCGTCCAGGGCAGCCCGGTGAGAAAAAACCAATCCTTCCAACAACGAATTGCTCGCAAGCCGGTTGGCGCCATGGACACCGGTCATGCTCACTTCACCCGAAGCGTAGAGCCCGGTGATGGTTGTGCGACCGTTAAGGTCGGTAACAACTCCGCCGCATGAATAGTGGGCAGCCGGGACAACCGGGATCGGATCACGCGTGATGTCAAGCTTGAATCGTTCAATGCACGTCCGGTAAATGTGAGGGAAATGTTCCTTTACCTTCTCAGGAGGCAGATGCCGGAGGTCGAGCAGTACAAATTCCTCACCCCGCTTCTTCAACTCGGTATCAATTGCATATGCAACGATATCACGTGGCGCGAGAGAGCCGCGCTGGTCATAGGACTTCATGAACTCATTGCCACCCTGAGTTCTGAGTAATCCGCCAAATCCGCGTACTGCTTCGGAAATGAGAAAGGACGGGCTTCCGGAGTTATAGAGCGTTGTGGGGTGGAATTGAATGAATTCCATATTTGCCACCTTCGCTCCAGCCCTGTAACCCATGGCCACACCGTCTCCTGTAGCGATCTCCGGATTGGTGGTATGAAGATACACATGGCCGAGGCCGCCGGTTGAGAGCATGACCACGTGGGCCAGAAACGTGTCAACATTGAGGTGGACTTCGTCAAGGGCGTACGCCCCCCAACAGTGCGTGCTTGTCCGATCAATGACACGCTTCTCCGTGATATGATGCTCGGTCAGGAGTTCAATGGCGATGTGGTTTTCGAATACCCTGATATTGGAGTTCGTCGCCACTGCATGGACAAGTGCCCGTTCGATCTCTCGTCCGGTCAAGTCTTCCGCGTGAACAATCCGGTTGACCGAATGTCCACCCTCACGCGCCAGATCAAGCGCACCATCCTTCCTTGTAAATTGCACACCCACGTCAATCAGTTCACGCAGCCGTTCCGGACCTTCTCTCACCATCGTCTCGACAGCGTTACGATGGGACAGTCCTTGTCCGGTGGCGAGCGTATCGTTCACGTGCAATTCAAACGAATCCAGACTGGACATGACCGCCGCAACACCACCCTGCGCGTAGTTGGTGTTCGACTCCGCCTTTTCCTTCTTCGTGATGATGCCGACGGAGCCGTACTGTGAGACTTTGAGGGCGTACGACAGTCCTGCAATCCCGCTCCCTATGACGAGAAAATCAAACTGATGGGTCATGCATTCGACCTGAGACATCCGGCACTATCTGAACAAAAAAGGCGACCGAAAGATTCGGTCGCCTTGGAGAGCAATACACTGATGAGACTATTCGAAGTTGAAGCTCGATGTAATGTAGCCAAACGTGTTGATGTTGTCTTGCGAACCGATGAGTCCGAGTCCACGGCGAAGCGCTTCCTCGCTGACAGTTGCATCGAGTGCGAAACCACCGAACCGGAAGCCGAGTCCAAGTGTAATCAAGCCATCGTTGTTAAGAGGGGTGATTCCTCCGATGAACAAGAAGCTATTGGGAACTGTATGGTTACCCTCCGTGCTGCTTCCCTGTGTAGGTCCCTCTGATTCGAACTTCACCTTGCCAAGCGATCGATAGTAACCGCTTCGTCCTGCCAAGCCAGTCCGTGAACCACCATTCACCACCGACATTCACTACCGGCAGAGCGAAATAGGTCGCAGTATATGTTGCACCAGTTGCCGGAGCTGGCGGGTTGCATTTCCACCTTTGCTCGAGCGGACTGAACACTTAAGCCTCCAGCGAGGTAGAAGGACGGAGTTTTGTATTCACCGCCGATGCCCACCGCGTAAGCGAGCGCCGAGACCTTGTCGCTGCCAATGGGTACGGCCTCGAGGCTGGCTGGAGCAGTATCCTCCTTGGGTTCAGCGGAGAGAATCGCAACCAACCCATAGGGAACAAAATTGACCTTGTTCGACATTTTGAACTTACCACGAAGTTGGAACTGAATTTCTGTCCCGGATGCAGAGTATGTCACCATTGATCGGAGTAGTTGGGGCTGGTGTAAAATCAACATTGTCCGTTGCTTTATCCAACCGAAGTGCTGCACTTGCATCAAGAGATGACCCTGATCCAAGATCGAGATTCATGCCGAGTCTGAATCCAAAGACATGGGCTGATGCTTCACGCGTCCCTGAAGCTCCAGTGACCGAGGCCGTAGAATCATTGTTTGAGTGACCGTACATGAAGCCAAACCAAAGTTCGCACTTCCCAGCTTCATATGCTGCGATAGCCTCCCACATGTTCGCAACGACGGAATGGTCTGAGCTGCGCGTCTGCGTTACGCCCCAACCCGGGCAGCCCAAGCCTGCCAGGTCCGAATGCAGCGTTCCACACCACATTCACCGCGGAAGGATCATAACTCAGAATCGCTCCAAACGACCATTCTCTTCCAAATCCAAACGCTACTCCGGCGTTCTGCTGACCGTATCCGTTGTTTCCAGTTGACAGACCGTTCAACGTGCCGCCACCAATATTCATCCACGCGTAGTCTTTGTACATTGACTGGTACGCCGGATTCAAGAGCAAGAGAGCAGGATCATCCATGATAAACGGGTTGAGGATCAATCCGCTTCCTGCCTGTGACCCACCCATTGCAATCTCCCGCGCGATGCCTCCGTTCTTTGCATCCGCGAATGCACTTCCCGCTACTACCGCAAGAACAACAAACGTGGTAGCAACTCTCTTAAACATACTTCCTCCTGGTTTGTGAAACGAACAAATTATGTTTAGGAAAAACGTGCGGAAGAATATAGTCTTCCCTGTGACAAATGTCAACCCTTCATTGTTATGAATACTCACGGTCTCACGAAAGCCGGAGCAAGTTTTCCCGTTTTTGGTACATTTGACAGATCGTCCAGGACAGATTTTACCGCATCCACACCGACGTCAATTTGCTCTTTACGAATATTAAGCGGTGGCAGCCATCGCAAGACCGTCGTGTTCGTTACATTGAGAAGGACGCCTTTTGCCGTCAGCGAATTCACCAGATCTGCACCGTCAAATCGGAGGTCCAAACCCACCATCAGTCCTTTTCCCCGCACCTCGGCAATCTGATGAGGGAGTGAGTCACGCAGCTGGCCGAGTCTGTGCATCAGATACACGCCCATCCGCGCAGCATTCTCCATGACGCCGCCGTCAAGAATCTCACGCACTGTGGCCAAACCTGCCGCGCACGCCACAGGATTCCCCCCGAACGTGGTTCCGTGAGTTCCGGGCGTCAGCACATCGGCAAGGTTTTCGTTCCCGAGCATAGCGCCCAGCGGCAGCCCTCCGCCGATCGCTTTCGCAACGACCACGATATCCGGCTCGAAGTTGAAGTGCTCGAACGCAAAGAGCTTGCCTGTCCGGCCAATCCCCGACTGGATTTCATCGGCGATCACGAGAAAGCCAAATTGTGAACGGAGCCTCCTCAACAGCTCAACATACTCGGGCGAGACGATGTTGATCCCCCCCTCACCCTGGATGAACTCGAGCACAACCGCAAGTGTCTTTGCATTGATGTTCTTCTCGAGGGCAGCGACGTCGTTGAATTGCAGCAGGTGAGTGTGTGGAAGAAACGGCTCGAATCCCTCTCGGTACTTCTCACGCCCTGTAATCGAAAGCGATCCCAGGGTCCGTCCATGAAAGGAATCGGTAAGTCCAAAAATATCAACCTTGTCCTGCGGCTTTCCCCATTTGCGGGAAAGCTTGATTGCGCCCTCCATTGCTTCAGACCCGCTATTCGTGAAGAAAATCCTGGACATGCGCGAAGCGTTCAGCAACAATTCGGCCAGCTCAATCTGAGTGTCTTGGTAGAAAATGTTGGAGACGTGAATATACCGTTCCATCTGCTGCATGATCGCCGCATTCACAGCAGGATGATTGTATCCCAGAGCGTTGACCGCAATCCCGCCAAACAAGTCAAGGTATCTCGTTCCGTCTTTGGCAATCAGGTACGAACCTTCGCCCCTGTCAATTTCGATGTTCAGCCGTTTGTATGTGTGGAAGAAATACCGGGCTTCCTTCTCCATAAGAGTCATGACGGGGTCCCCACTGTGAAACGAGAGAGCAATGTGTCAAGGAACTGGATTGTTGAACGTAATTCGGACTCGGTTGAGTTATTATGGATGACGAAATCCGCCTTCCTGGATTTCTTTTCTGCCGGCATTTGGGCTGCAATGCGTCGCAGAACCTCTTCCCGGGAAACTCCGTCCCTTGTGCTCACACGGTTCAGGCACGTGTCCTCGTCAGCTGTCACCACAATAACGTATTCCAGCGATTCATCCATCCGGGTTTCGTAGATGAGTGCAGCTTCGATGAGAACATAAGGAGAGGATTGACTGGAAGGGATGGCGTTAAGTTGGCGGTCGACTTCCTTGAACACGCGGGGGTGAATGATCGCATCGAGTTTTGCCCTCTTCTTCTCATCGCTGAACACTATTGATGCGATCCTCCTTCGGTCAAGAGAGCCATTGGGGAGATAAGCCCCCCGGCCGAACTCGGCTTCGATGGCCTGCCGGGCTTCCGGATCCTCGTCCGCCAGCTTCCTCGCGACCTCGTCAGCGGAAATGACAAAGCGGCCCAGGCCGGCAAAAATCCTACACACTGTCGATTTGCCGGAGCCGATGCCGCCTGTAACTCCCACTCGAAGGAATAAATGCTTGCTTGAACTCACCATTCCTGGTCGGGATTACAACTTATCTGAAGAACTGGAACGTGACGAGACAACTCCACAACATCATTACTCATTTCGCGAACGCAACAGACCTGAACTCTCTGATGACAGTAACCTTGATTTGACCCGGGTATTCCATTTCTTGTTGGATCTTTGTAGCGATATCGTGTGCCAGCTGGTCAGCCTTCACATCATCAACTTTCTCCTGTTCGACGACGACCCTGATCTCCCTCCCCGCCTGGATGGCATACGTCTTTGCGACGCCCTGAAACGATTGCGCGAGAGTTTCAAGTTTCTCAAGCCGTTTCGCATAGCCCTCAACGGATTCGCGCCGCGCACCGGGCCGGGCTCCGCTGATCGAATCCGCAGCTTGCACAAGGGCGGCAATCGGAGACTCCATTGGCAGGTCGTCATGGTGCGCACCAATGGCGTTGACGACAATCGGATGCTCGCCGTATTTCTTCGCGACTTCGGCACCGATAAGCGCGTGGGGTCCTTCTACACTTCGATCCACACATTTTCCAATGTCGTGGAACAATGCGGCACGTTTGGCGAGGCTTTCATCAAGACCGAGTTCCGCCGCCATCATCCCGGTTAGGAATGCCACCTCGACACTATGCTGGAGCATGTTCTGTCCGTAACTCGACCGGTACTTCATGCGCCCGAGCAGGCTCAGCACTTCCCTGTGCGCGCCATGCAGCCCGACTTCCAGAAGCGTGTTTTCGCCGGTACGGATAACTTCCTCTTCAAGCTCCCCCCTTACCTTCTCGACCACTTCTTCGATGCGCGCGGGATGGATACGCCCGTCGGCAATCAGCCGTTCGAGAGATACTCGGGCAACTTCTCGCCGAAATGGATCAAAAGCCGAAAGGATAACAGCTTCCGGTGTATCATCTACAATAACATCTACGCCTGTTGCAGCCTCAAACGCCCTGATGTTCCGGCCTTCCCGCCCGATGATCCTCCCCTTCATTTCATCGCTCTGGATGTTCAGGACGCTCACCGTTGTTTCAACTGAATGATCAGCAGCGGTGCGCTGGATTGCCTGGACAATCAATTTCTGGGCGTCGCGCTTTGCTTCATCCTTGGCCTTGTCCCGAACCTCCTTCAACATGTGTGCTGCTTCCGACCGGGCATCGTTGAGGAGGTTGTCCATGAGGATTCTTTTCGCCTCCTCACGCGAAAGCCCGGAGGCCCGTTCCAATCTTACGTTTTCATCAGCGATTGCCCGTTCCAATTCCTGTTGCCTGCTTTCCAAAGACCGGGCCTTCTCCTCCAGAGTCTTCCTGAAGTTTCCCTGCTCCCGCTCTTTCTTGTTCAGGAGCTCGACTTTGCGGTCAATATTCTCTTCCCTGGCCTCAAGAGCCTTTTCCTGAGCCTGTTGTTTTGCCCTTTTGCTCTGTACGTCTGAATCGAATTCCTTCTTCTTTGCATACCATTCGTCCTTGACTTCAAGGAGTTTCTCCCGCTTCAGTGTCTCCGCTTCCTTGCCAGCTTCCTCAATAATCTTCTTGGCTACGTCCTTGGCAGAGGCTACCTTGCTGCTCCCAATCCGGTTACTCACGTACCATCCCACAACAATGCCAACACCGCACGTCAATACAGCTATAATGATAGTTGCTAAATGACTTTCCATACATGCCTCGCATTCACATTTTCAAAAAACAAAAAAATCCGCCCACCGACAGTCTCTGAAAAAGGATTATTAAAGAACCTTTTCCGAACACAGTGGGTGCTCGCCTGAACGCTTCTTACTTCCACTCTCTCGCTCGTCCGTCCTGCAGAATAGGACTGGGTGTCATCGCAAGAACCCCGATTAACAGGAGTGAGGCGTGTAATCAACGCCCACGAGTCGGGCTCCCAATTATAAAGTGTTGGTTCTTTATAATGTTTTGAGACGGTCGGCAGTGCGGATTTACATCCGTACTTCTGAACCTCGTATTGTTGCTGACTTTCCTCCAACAGTTTGAACGTATTCCACAATCAAGGTCAGTTTTCACGCAAACAATTATCCAGATAGTTGGTCAGCTTGCCAAGCTCGGTCTCGACCAGGGTGGCAAGAGCCTTGGTTCGCTCACGCTCTTTGAACATATCCTCCGTGACGTTCAGCGCGGAGAGAACCGCAACCGTAAGTGTAGGCTGATCGGGTATCTTGCTGTGTATCGTGTTGATCATCTCATCCACATACGTTGCAACTCTTCGCGTGAATTCTTCGCTTTCTCCACGCAGCGGATACTCCGAGCCAAAGATCTTAACCTTGATGCTTTTCCTATCTGTTGTCATTTGACTGCGGGTGGTTCTGTTGGTGATTGGTGTGCCGTCTCAACACTCCCTTTAGATGTATGCATCCAGCTTCGTTAGCAAGTCCTTGACTTTCGCACTCAGTTGCTCCCTTTCTCCGTTCGATAGGAACGATTGATCCGCGTCGCCCCGGTCAGTCGTAACAGAGCGAAGCAATTCCTCGCTCCTTGTGAGATCGCCTTTCAACCTGGACAAGCTCTTCCTCCAGAGAAACCACTCTTGCCTGAAGTTCTGCCTTTTCCTCGCGCAACCGGGAAATCAACTCTGCGGCCTTCTTGGCCCGATCCCAAAGACCCTTCAGCCATGCGTCTATCGCCTTTGTATCGCCCTGCAGGATATGCGTTGCTTCTGCCGAGTTCTGATCCACGATCGTCGCCTTTTGACCTAGTAGACTGATACCTGGTTCTATACCGCCCTCAGCGCCGCACCGGTCCTGCCTGTAACTCCTTCAACAATCCGTTTCACCTCAGCTGCAATCTCCCCTTCTGTAAGTGTCTTGTCCCGAGACATCAAATCAAGGCTGAACGCGAGACTCTTTTTCCCAGCCGGAAGGCTCTCCCCACGGTACAGATCGAATAACTCAACTGACTGTAACAATGAGCTCCCACATTCCCTGATGATTCCACCAACGGTCGCGACGGGCAGAGCATCGTCGACGATGAATGCAATATCCCGCCTGACTCTCGGGTACTTCGGAAGCGGAACGTAATTCTTCCTCCCTTTCACCGATAATGCATTGAGTATCACTTCTGCGACAAAGACGTTCTGGTCGATCCCAAATGTCTTTAGAAGGTCCGGCTTCACGGTTCCAAGATAGCCGGCATAACTTCCATTGATTTCAATGGCTAGTGCACTATCAGCTAAACGATTGCTGGTAGAATAAGAAATAAACCCACTTTTGTCAAGCACAAACTTCTCGATGAGATCCTCCACTTCTCCTTTCAGGTCAAATATATCGTAGGGCTCTGGCGAGGCACTCCAATGCCGTGGAGCCCGATTACCCGACAGAACCAGACAAATTCTTTCCTCTTCCATGAAGTTTTCCACCAGCTTGGGACGTGAGCTTTGGTCCACAGTGTAGACCTTCCCGATCTCGAACAACCTGAGGTCGGAATTCCCGAAACTTGCATTGCGGGCTACGGAAACGAGCAGACCCGGAACCAGTGAGGTACGCATTGCAGCATTTTCCGAGCTCTCAAGATCGAGCAAGCGAGCCGGGGTTTCTCCGCTGAGTTCGGCGGTTCTTGAGTCCTGAAGAGTGAATGACAACGCCTCATGATATCCAAACCCGATGAGCACTTCCCGAACGTCATCCACGAATTGTCTTTTTTCAAACGGATGTTCAAAATCAATCAACGCGGATGGCTTTTCATCGATGTTGTCATAGCCGTATACCCGGGCGACCTCCTCGATCAGGTCAATCTCCCGTTCCAGGTCAACCCGATACGTTGGGATCTTGAATCGCACTGCACGCTTATTCTTCGCCGCACGCTCGATCCCGAGGCGATGCAGCATCCCGATGACATCTTTCGTTGTGACGGTGGTCCCGAGAATCGAGTTGACGCGCTCCGTTCTCAATTCGACCGTGCGCGGCCGAATGGGTCTTGAAAGGATATCCACCGTTCCTTTCAATACTTCGCCACCTGCGACCGTATGAACCAACTGGGTGGCGCGCTGCAAAGCATACCACACGCCTTCCGGATCAGTCCCCCGCTCAAAACGCTGTGACGCATCGCTCGAAATGCCAAGCGCTTTTCTGGTTCTGCGAATGCTTGCGGGATTCCAGCATGCCGATTCGATCACAACATCCACTGTGGAATCACTGATCTCAGAATTTGCCCCTCCCATGATCCCTGCAATGGACACCTCCCGTTCTGCATCGCACACCATCACCGCATCAGGAGGAAGTTGATGTTCTTTACCATCCAATGTCGTGAAACTTCTCGCGCCCGCAGCCTGCCTGACAATAATCTTTCCTCCACGGAGCAAGGAATAATCGAACGCGTGCAACGGTTGCCCACACTCGAGCATCACATAATTGGTAACATCGACTACATTGTTCCTTGGCCGCATACCGACATTGCGCAACGCGTTTTGCAGCCACAACGGCGATGGAGCGATTCTCACTCCACGGATCATGCGCGCCGCAAAACGGTAACAGTTCTTTCGGTCCACCACGTTGACATTGAGATGCCTTCGCAGTTGCGTCCGGGATTCTCTGACGCGGACAGGTGGAAGTTTTGGTTTCCTTCCGACCACCACGCCGATCTCACGGGCCACACCAAAGTGGCTCAACCAATCGGGTCGGTTGGGTGTCACCTCAACGTCGTACGCCACATCGTTCAGGTCGAGGTAGTCTGACAGTTTCTCTCCCACCTTCGCTTCCGGCCCAAGCACCATGATACCCTCGGAATCCTTGCCCAGATCAAGCTCGTATTCTGAACAGATCATTCCGAACGACTCCACGCCGCGAATTTTGACCCGGGACAGGGCAAATGGATCACCAGCGGGATCATGCTGGTTCCTCGGAACAATTGCACCGACTGTTCCAACTGCCACCCTTTGCCCCGGCTCAACATTCGGTGCTCCGCAAACCACCTGCAGAGTTGATTCCCCTATATCTACCTGACACACCCAAAGCTTGTCGGCATTCGGATGTTTGGAGACGCTCAGAACTTTACCCACCACAAATCCTGAATACTTGGAGTCCAGCCGTTGAATGCCCTCGACTTCAAGCCCCAACATCCCAAGCTTGTCTGCAATCTGTTCTGGGTTAAGCTTGAATTTGATATAACGTTGCAGCCAATTATGAAGAATTCTCATTGGATGTAATCTTGACTCATTAGAACTGATTCAGGAATCGGACATCATTCTCGTAGAAAAGCCGCAGATCATCAACACCGTACTTCAGCGCGGCAATCCGCTCGATTCCCATACCGAATGCGTAACCCGAATATCTCTCAGAATCGTACCCAACAAACTTGAACACGTTCGGATCCACCATGCCGCAGCCGAGGATTTCAAGCCATCCTCCATACTTGCACATCTTGCATCCCTTGCCGCCGCAAATGAAGCACGTGATATAAATGTCTGCGCTGGGCTCGGTGAAGGGAAAGAACGTCGGACGAAATTTGAACTTCAACCCGCTGCCGTAGTATTGCCTGATAAACGAAATCAAGGTCCCCTTCAACTCGCTGAAAGTGACACCTTGGTCCACATACAGCCCGTCAACCTGGTGAAACTGGCACAGGCTTCGTGCGCTGATGGCTTCGTTCCGGTACACCTTCCCGGGCATGATGATCCGTATCGGAGGGCGGTGCTCCTCCATTACGCGAATCTGAACCGGCGTGGTATGGGTTCGGAGCAGAGCCTGCTTGCTGAGAAAGAATGTATCCTGCATGTCACGTGCAGGATGGTCCGGCGGGAAATTCAGCGCTTCAAAATTATGGTAATCATCCTCGATATCAGGACCCGTGGCAATGCCGAATCCCATCGAAACGAAGATCGAGGTGATCTCGTTGATGGTTTGTGTAAGCGGATGCATTGTTCCGCGGAATTTTCTGCGTCCCGGAAGCGTAAGATCGACCTCGGTTGCTTTCGTGGCAGTGAGAGCTGAGCAAAGCGCGTCGCTGATCATACATTGCCTGAATGGAAGATCGAAGCTCGTTGAGAAGTTTACCGAGAACGGGTTTCTGTGACGCATCAACAGTCTTCAATCGGTCGAACAGCTCCGCCACACTCCCCTTGCGAGCGAGATACTTGACACGGAATTCCTCGACCTGGTTATCCGCTTGTCGCGGCGGCAAGATCGGATTCCGCCTGCGACCGCAGTCGCGCAATTTCTGATTCCATAGGAAAGCCGGATAAGAAATGAACAACGTATCTCAAGCATGGTTGTAGGACAGATCCATGGACCTGTCCTACAAGTTGTCCTGGAGGGTTCGCGGTGTCAGGCCGTGGCGAACTTCACAACCTCGGCGAATCCTTCCGGGTTGCTCACAGCGAGTTCCGCCAGAACTTTCCTGTTGATCTCGAGGTTCTTGCTGTTCAAGGCCGCGGTGAGTTTGGAATACGTGGTGCCGTGCATCCTGGCAGCCGCATTAATGCGCGTGATCCAAAGTTGACGGAATGTTCTCTTCTTTGATTTGCGGTCCCGATATGCATATTGCATCCCCTTGTCGACATGATGCTTTGCAATCGTGTAGACCTTGCTTCTCGCACCCCAGTAGCCTTTCGCCTGCTGCATAACGCGCTTGCGACGGCGGTGGGAGGCAACTTTACTCTGCGAACGTGGCATAGTTGCTCTTGTCCTGTGTGTATGTTAGTGGATTTGTGCACTCATCCGTGTCGGACGAGCGCGTGAACTGCATTCTCACCCTTGCAGCATCATGCTGACTGCTTTCTGTTCCTGTTTCGAGACCAGCGTACCCTTTCGCAACTGGCGCTTTCGTTTCGTGGTCTTGGAAGTCAGAATATGGCTGCGGTACGCCTTGGAGCGTTTGATTTTCCCCGAAGCAGTGAACCTGAAACGCTTCTTTGCACCACTTCGTGATTTCATTTTCGGCATCGGAATTTCCTTTCGTTATGCTTCTTCAGACTTTGGTTCCTGTTTCTTTTTCCGTTCAGGGGCAAAGATCATGATCATGCTCTTCCCCTCCATATGTGCCGCCTGGTCCACCTTGGCGTAGTCATTCAACCGCTCGGCCAATCGTTTCAACATCTCTTCGCCCTGCTCTTTGTAGGTGATTTCTCTTCCCTTGAAAACAACTGTTGCCTTCACCTTGTGCCCCTCGGTAAGAAAGCGAACCGCGTGCCGGGCCTTGAAATCAAAATCGTGAACATCCGTGTTCGGATGGAAACGGAGTTCCTTCAGTAATGAAACATGCTGGTGCTTCTTCTGAATCTTGTCCTTCTTTGCCAGCTCGTATTTGAATTTCCCAAAATTTATGATCTTGCAGACCGGCGGAACGGCACCCGGAACAATCTCGACAAGATCGGCATCACGCTCCCTGGCCATCGCAATTGCCGCCCGGGGCGTCATGACTCCGAGCTGACCGCCGTGCTGATCTATGACACGGATCTCCGGAGCTTTTATCTCCTCATTGACACGATTCTTCTTTTCTTTGCTGATGGAGTTGTCTCCTATATGGTGATCGATTTATCCATGATTGCCTTCGAGATCTTTCCCCGGAACTCACCCAGGCTCGTTGCGCCGAGGTCGCCCTTTTTGTGCTGCCTGACGCCGACGGTCCCGGCCGTGCGTTCCTTCTCGCCCAGCACCAGCATGAACGGAACCTTCCTGGTCTCCCATTCCCTGATCTTATATCCGATCTTCTGGTTGCGGTCATCAAGCTCGACACGTATTCCGGCAGAGCTCAAATCGCTGAACGACCGATCTGGCATAGTCGAGTTGTTCGTCAGTAATCGGAAGAACAGCGCATTGTACAGGAGCGAGCCACAAGGGAAATTCACCGGCAAAATGTTCGATGAGCACACCAATGAACCGCTCGAGCGAACCAAACGGGGCGCGGTGGATTATCACGGGACGATGCTTCTGGCCATCACTTCCGGTGTATTCAAGATTGAAACGCTCAGGCATGACGTAATCAACCTGAACCGTGCCCAGTTGCCATGTGCGTTTCAACGCATCCTGAACCATGAAGTCAATCTTTGGCCCATAGAACGCCGCTTCGCCGACACCAATATAGTAATTTAGCTTCATCAAATCAGCAGCTTCCTTGATATCCTTCTCTGACTTCACCCACATCGAGTCTTCGCCGCCATATTTCTCCTTGTTCTTCGGATCGCGGAACGAAAGTCTCGTTCTGAAGTCTTTGAACCCCAACGTATTGAAAACAAGCTGGATCAGCTCAATCACCTGGCAAAGCTCGTCTTTGAGCTGGTCTTCACGGACGTACATGTGCGAGTCATCAACAGTGAACGCTCGAACGCGGATGAGGCCGTTCAACTCTCCGGACTGTTCATAGCGATACACAGTTCCGAACTCAGCCAGGCGCAAGGGAAGATCACGGTAGCTCCGCGGCTTCGCCATATAGATCTGGTGATGATGAGGACAATTCATCGGCTTCAGAAGATACTCCTCATCCTCCACAACGATGGGGGCAAACTGGCTGTCCTTGTAGTACGGATAGTGTCCGCTCGTCTTGTACAGGTTCAAATTGCCGATATGCGGTGTGACCACGGGAAGATACCCGCGCTTCCGCTGCTCGGATCTGAGGAAATCCTCAAGAGTCTCGCGCACGATGGTGCCCTTCGGCAACCAGATCGGCAGTCCGCCCCCCACCTTGGGCGTAATCAGAAACAGCTCGAGCTCGACTCCGAGCTTGCGATGGTCACGTCGCTTTGCCTCTTCAAGCCGGAAGAGATGCTCATCGAGTTCTTTCTGCGTTGGGAAGGTGATCCCATAGATGCGCTGGAGCATCTTGTTCTTCTCGCTCCCCCGCCAGTACGCGCCGGCAACACTCAGAAGTTTGATCGCCTTGATCCGTCCGGTCGATGGAATATGGGGACCAAAGCAAAGGTCGGTGAAATCCCCCTGGTGATAGAACGTGATTTCTTCACCTTTCAATCCATCAAGCAGCTCAAGTTTGTATGGATCGTTCTTCTTCCTGAAATAGGCGACAGCGTCATCCCACTTCTTTACCTCACGCTTGTAGGGAACGTCGCGCTTCGAGAGCTCCGCCATCTTCTTTTCCAGATTGACCAGATCCTCGCCGGTGAGAGAATGGTCACCCATATCAATATCGTAGTAAAATCCGTTTTCGATGGGCGGCCCGATGCCAAACTTTGTTCCCGGGAACATTGCCTCAACCGCCTCGGCCATAAGATGAGCAGAGCTGTGCCAGTAGGTTTGCTTTGCCTCATCGTCGGTCCACTTGTGGAGGCGGATCGTTGCATCATGATCGATGGGGCGTGAGAGATCCCAGACCTCTCCATTGACGGAAACGGCAAGCACTTCCCTGGCAAGGCCGGCGCTGATGGTCTCGGCGATTTGTTGGCCTGTGACACCGCGTTCGAATGCACGGGCTCTTCCCGTCGGGGAATGTGATCGTCACTTGTTGCATCGCACTTCTTGATGTGTCCAAATGTGTGCTAAACATGAAATCGTCCCGAACGTCTTCGACGGCGGGACGAAGTGTTGCGTGGGCGATACAGGAGTCGAACCTGTGACCTCTACCATGTCAAGGTAGCGCTCTAACCAACTGAGCTAACCGCCCGGAACAATCCACGACTCAATCTCGATTGTACTCGTACCGAGGGCCGGACTTGAACCGGCACGGACCTTTCGGCCCTCAGGATTTTAAGTCCTGTGCGTCTACCAATTCCGCCACCCCGGCTTTGACGGCACCTGAAAGCGGTGTCGGCGATCGGCTCTTGGTGAATACACGTTCGGAATGAAGAAACCGGGTTGAACCTTCCCGACAGTGGGCGATCTGGCAACCACACCCAGAGGCGTCGGGCGGATTCGAACCGCCGCATAAAGGTTTTGCAGACCTCTCCCTTACCACTTGGGTACGACGCCATCACGACTTCCTCGTTCTGAGTAAAACAAAACCCCGCCACCTGGTGGGATTGGGGGCGGCGGGGCCACTTTAAGAGGAAGTGTATTTTACAAGAGACGTTCGGCGCGATTACCGAAAGCCCCCGTGCCCCGATTGCTCGGAGCTGAGCGGGAAACGGGATTCGAACCCGCGACATCAACCTTGGCAAGGTTGCGCTCTACCAACTGAGCTATTCCCGCATGGGTGACACAAATATATGAAACCAGCTGAATCTTTGCAAGCCCTATTCATGCTGCCTGCTGCGTTCCCATGCGTTTCGATGGAAAATATACACTGGGTAACCTTGAAAGTCAAGCGTCGAACAAAATTCTTTTCGCTGAAATCGCTATGCTTTCCCACCCTCTGCCTAGCGGTTCAGGTCAAGAATCTCGTACTTAAGTTCGCCTGCAGGAACCTTGATTTCGACCATCGCTCCCTTGGTTTTCCCGAGCAGCGCCTTCCCGACCGGAGAGGTAACCGAGATTTTGTTCGCCTCAAAGTTTGCCTCCTCCGGTGAGACAAGGAGATATTCGAATTCGTCTTTTGTCTTGAGATCTTTCAACTTCACACGACTAAGGATGTACACCTTGTCGTTCGGAAGGTCCTTGGCCTCGATAAGCTTCGCCCGCGACAATGTGGTTTCGAGCTTCCCAATCCGGAGTTCGAGAAGTTGCTGCTCTTCCTTTGCAGCGTCATATTCCGCATTTTCAGAGAGATCCCCGTGGCCACGGGCATCGGCGATTTTCGCTGCAATGGTTTTCCGTCCGCTCGACTTCAGATCATGCAGTTCTCTTTCCAATTCCACGAGACGTTCGCGGGTGAGATAGATTGACTCGTTGCTTCCGTTGCCGGTCATTTCACTCTCCAACCATGTGTGCGGACAAAAAGAATAGCCATCATTCGTTTCAACGAATGGTGGCTAACCATGCTGTACTTTTAATAACTGACCGTAAGTAAGAAAAGAGCAGCAATAAAGCAAGGGAAAAATTTGGTTCAAGCCTTCCTGGCCTGGTCCACCAGAATAAGGTGCCCCAATTTATCCCGCTTTGTCATCAAATACCGCTCATTGATCTCGTTGGGGTCCATTTCCAGCGACACCCGTTCAACGATATCAAGGCCGTAGGCGTGTAACCCAACCACTTTTTTGGGGTTGTTGGTGAGTAGTTTCATTTTCCCAACCCCGAGATCCCGGAGAATCTGAGCCCCGATTCCATAGTCACGGAGATCCGGTCTGAAGCCAAGCTTCTCATTTGCCTCCACGGTGTCAAGACCCTCGTCCTGCAGCTTGTATGCTCGAAGCTTGTTGAGTAGACCGATTCCCCTTCCCTCCTGGCGCATATAGAGCACAACCCCCGCACCTGCCTTGTCCACCATCTTCAGCGCCGACACCAGTTGTTCGTTGCAGTCGCACCTGAGCGATCCGAAGATATCGCCCGTGAGGCACTCCGAGTGGACCCGGACCAATACCGGAACATCATGCTTGATCTCGCCCTTGACAAGCGCAATATGTTCCTTGCTGTCCGTTTCACTTCGGTAGAGATGTATCTGGAACTCACCATACCTGGTGGGAAGGTCAGTCTGGACCAGTTTGTGCACCAGCTTCTCACTTGCTATCCGGTATTCGATAAGGTTCTTGACGGTGATGATCTTGAGATGAAAATGCGATGCGATTCTCAGCAACTCGGGAACGCGGGCCATCGTTCCATCATCGTTCATGATCTCGCACAACACACCTGCAGGGTGCAGACCAGCCAGTTTGCAGAGATCCACAACCGCCTCCGTATGACCTGCGCGACGCAAGACCCCGCCATCGAGAGCACGCAGGGGAAAAATGTGGCCCGGCCTTGCAAGGTCGCTCGGCTTTGTCGCGGAGTCCACAAATGCCCTGACTGTTGCCGCCCGGTCCGCTGCGGAGACACCCGTTGATGTGCCATGAATATAGTCTACCGAAACCGTGAACGGAGTTTCGTGCAACGATGTGTTGCTGTCAACCATGAGATCGAGGCCAAGGTCTTGCGCCCGCGACGATGTCACGGGCGCGCAGATTATACCACGACCGTTCTTCGCAAGGAAGTTTATCACGTTCGCATCTACGAATTCCGCAGCGCACACGAAGTCGCCTTCGTTTTCACGGTCATCGTCGTCGACCACGATCACGATTTTCCCGGATTTCAGATCACCCAGCGCCTCATCAATCGTGCTAAACCCGCCATGTGTCATCACTCACCTCCTAGTCCCTGCCGGAACATCCGCGACAGGAGCTCAAAATTACTTCGTGCTTTTCGTGTCGGGCTCTGCTTCCTTCAAAACAACCGAAATGGCAGAGCGTTCAAATTTCATCTTTACGTTATCAGAGACCTGAAGCAGGACCGTCTTGTCGTCAAGCCCGGCAACGGTTCCATGCATTCCGCCTCCCGTGACAACCTTGTCGCCCTTCTTCAGATTGTCGAGCATTCTCTGCTTTTCCTTCTGGCGCTTCTGTTGCGGCCTCAGGATCAGGAAATAGAAAATACCGATGATCAGACCGAACATCACAAGCGTGCTGATCAGCGAACCTTCAGGGCTCCCTCCTTGAGGCTGGGCCATGGCAAGATACATCAAATATGTCAACGTTTCCTCCGCATTTTTTCACAGTGAGATTATTGTTCTTCAACCGCCGGTACTGCGAACTCTTCCAGCATACCGGCCTTCCATTCAGCAAATACATCTTCAAGAACTGCATTCCTTGCAGAATGCACAAGCCAAAGATAAAAGTGGAGATTGTGGATCGTCGCAAGCTGCAGCGCGAGAATCTCCTGAACCTTGAACAAATGGCGGATATATGCGCGTGAGAAGTTGCGACAAACATAGCAGGGGCATTCCGCATCGGGAGGGTTGAAGTCGAATGTGAACGCAGCATTCCTCATATTCAGTTTACCCTTCCGGGTGAACAGAACAGCATTCCTGCCGTTGCGGGTGGGAAGAACGCAGTCGAACATGTCAACGCCCCGTTCAATCGATTCCAATATGTTTTCAGGTGTTCCCACCCCCATAAGATATCTGGGCCGGTCGGGAGGCAGGATCGCTGTGCAAACTTCTGTCATCCTGTACATTGCGTCGGCGGGCTCACCCACAGACAGTCCACCGATTGCATAACCGTCGAAGCCCATGGAAACCAGAGCTTCAGCCGAACTTTGTCGGATCGATTCGAAGACGCTTCCTTGAACGATCGCAAACAAACTCTGTTGTCCGAGATATCTCGGCGTGGTACGTTCCTCTTGAGCCCGACAACGTTCCGCCCATCGGACGGTCAAATCATTCGACTTGAGCGCATAATCCTCATCGCACGGGTACGGCGTGCACTCGTCAAGCACCATCATTATGTCTGAGCCCAACGAGCGTTGAATGTCTATCACCTTCTCGGGAGTGAAGAGATGTGAGGACCCGTCAATATGCGATTTGAATACAACGCCCTCTTCACTTATCCCGCGCAAATCCGCCAGACTGAAGACCTGGTATCCTCCACTGTCTGTTAGTATGGGATGGTCCCAACTGATGAACCGGTGCAATCCCCCTGCGCGCTCTATGAGGTCTGTTCCCGGGCGGAGATACAGGTGATAGGTATTCCCCAGGATGATCTTCGCACCTATTTCCCCGAGCTCCCGCGGTTCAATTGCCTTGACGGCACCTTGAGTGCCGACCGGCATAAAAATAGGAGTAGGGATATCGCCCCGCTCCGTTGAAATAATTCCTGCCCGTGCCTTGCCGTCGGTATGTAGGAGCGTAAAAGTCAATGGTTAAATGTACCCAAATGTGAAAGGAAAATCAAACAAAGCTCAGAGGTACAACTACCCCGTTCCGTCACAGCTTTCTCGTTGATTGTCCGGCTCGCCAGCGCAGACAGTTAAAGGGTCAAGGCACAATTCGCAAAAGGGTCGTTACTTCGCGGTTTCAGATTTGGGTCGTTTCTTAAGAAGCATGAACAAGAGGAAAAGCAGCGCCCCCAATCCGTCCGCCATCAAATCAAACACACTGGCATCACGGTTGGGAACAAAGCTCTGATGAAATTCATCTGAAGCGCCGTACAGGATCGTCAGGAGGACGCACCATACCAGGCTCCATTTGGCCAATCCCCGGAATTTGTTCTGAAAGACCAGAGCTCTGTACATCAGCGCACAAAGTATCAGATAGATGACAAGATGGACTGCTTTGTCGGAAGGGACGAACCTCAGATCGGGGAGTGTGATATTGGATATTGATGAGGCCACGAAGATCAGCAACGCCCAAAGAATCACTGGCAACTGATCGTAGACAAAGCCATGCCGTTTAAGGAGTTGAATCATCTCTTCTCCAGTTCCTTCAGGGCATCGGGAATGTGGTTCATGATGTCAAGTGCCATGAGAGAACGCTGCCCCATTTCTCTTGCAGCAACGTCGCCTGCCAATCCATGGACAAACACTCCGGAATACGCTGCCGCGTCCGGGCGCATGTGCTGGCTTGCAAAGCAGGCAATGATTCCGGTGAGAACGTCGCCCGATCCTATCGTTGCCATCCCGGGGTTCCCGGTGGAATTCAAATAGGCTTCACCGGTCGAAACTGCGGTAACAGTCGGAGATCCTTTCAGGCAGATGATGCAACGGAGTGTCTTTGCAGCGTTCCGTGCCGCTTCAACCCGCATTGACTCAAGCGATGAAGCGTCCTTTCCGGCGATTATTGCCAGCTCTCCTGCATGAGGTGTAAGTATCGTTGGATATTTTCTTCTCGAGACTGAGGAATGATTATCTCCCACAGCCGCAAGAGCGTCTGCGTCAATCACCAAGGGTTTCCCGATAGCGGGGATTAGTTTCAGCAACAGCTCTCTTGTTTCGGGGTCGCGAGTCAGACCCGGGCCAATCGCCACCGAATCAGCCCAACGCACCTTCTCCATGATGGCTTCGTATGCCTCAAGCGAGACGCTTCCTTCGCTGGTCTCGTCCAGCGGCGAAATCATCACCTCTGTGAACTTTCGTGCAAGGATAGGCTGCACCGACTTCGGGAGGCCAACGATGACAGCACCGGCGCCGGTTCTCATTGCAGCCTGCGCCGTCATGAAGGGAGCCCCCGTAAATTTGCGGGAGCCTGCCAGGACGAATACTTTACCAACGCCGTACTTATGAGCAGTCATTGACCGGGTTGGCAGTTCGGTCGAAACATCATCCCGTCCAATCCTGAAAGTCCTTATCCTTTGCTGTTCAATCAGAGTTTGCGGGATGGAAATATCAGTGACAACAACATCGCCGGAGTTCTCTCGTCCAGCGCCAACGAACTGCCCGACTTTCGGGACTCCGAAGGTGATTGTCAGATCGGCGTGCACTGCTTCGTTTTCAACGATGCCTGTTGAAGCATCCGCCCCCGAACAAATATCAACCGAAGCGACAAATGCGCCGGTCCGGTTCATCCATTGAATCGCCGCAAGGTAGGTTCCCCGAACCTTACCTCTGAAGCCTGTACCGAACATAGCATCCACAACAATATCAGGTTTCTGCAATCTCCTCAACCGTGATACGGGCAATCCCTTGAGAATCCTCAGTGTCCCGTTCGATTGGGGAACCAGCTTGAAGAGAATGTCAAGATTGGTCTTTGCGTCACCCCGGACTTCCTGCCTTCGGCAGAGAAGAACAACATCGACACTACACTCGCGGTTGAGGAGATGTCGCGCAAGGACGTACCCATCCCCCCCATTGTTCCCCTTGCCACAGACCACCACAACGCGTTTCCCCCGGATCGGCGCAACACGTCCCGACAACTCATCGACAAATGAGCGACCGGCGTTTTCCATGAGAATAAGACCGGGGATGCCGACCTTGTTGATCGCAATGCGGTCGATCTTCTGCATCTGGTCTCCGGTCGCAAGCAGTTGCATTGAATGGTCTAGAAGAAATGAGACGTGACTGAAACAATCGAGGAGGGATACATTCCGAAGACAATCAATGCAATCGCCGAGATCACAAGCGCTGTGAGACCGAGCCGGGGAACCACGGCATCCACAACGCTCACCTGTTCCTTGAAGTACATCAATACAACCAGTCTGAGATAATAGTAGACGGAAACGACGCTCATGAGAACCCCCACAATTGCGAGCCAGGTATAGCCACCTTCAATCGCTCCCGCGAATACATAGTACTTGCCAAAGAACCCTGCAAATGGTGGAATCCCGGAAAGCGAGAACATGAACATCGCCATCAACGCCGCAAGCACCGGACGCTTCGCCGAAAGACCCGTGTAGTCATCGAAGGTCAGGTTACCGCCGTCATTCGATTCAAGAATGGACAGAACCCCAAATGCCCCCACGTTCATCAGGGTATAGGCCATGAGATAGAATAACACCCCGTTGCTTCCAGCCGAGTTCGCGGCTACAATCCCGGTAAGGATGTAGCCGGCATGAGCAATGCTTGAGTAGGCAAGCATGCGTTTGATATTGGTTTGAGAGATCGCGATCACGTTTCCGACAATCATTGAAAGCGCGGCAATCACCGCGAGGATCTCCCGCACCGATCCCATCGTGCTCACCAGTGCCGGAGAGAAAATCACGAGAAACGCCGAGAACGCCGCTGCCTTCCCTCCGGTCGACATGAAACCGCTGACCGTCGTCGGCGAGCCTTCATACACGTCGGGAACCCACATGTGGAACGGTACCGCCGCGATCTTGAACACAAGTCCAACCATGAGGAGCGCCAAACCGATAAGGAACAACGCCTTGTTCGAGTAGACCGGCAGACCCGTCATGATCTCCGCCAGCCGGGTTGTTCCGGTTGAACCATAAATAAGTGCAATGCCATAGAGCAGGAACCCGGTCGCAAACGCTCCCAGCAGAAAATACTTGAGTGCAGCCTCATTGCTCGTCAGCCGCCTTCGTGCAAACCCTGCCATGACATAGAAGGAGATCGACATCAACTCAAGACCCAGGAAAAACGTGATGAGGTCTGCCGACCCGGCCATCAGCATCATGCCGGCCACTGCAAACAGAATGAGCGAGTAGTATTCCCCGTGTTCGATGCCTTCCTTGGCGATGTACGATTGCGACAACATGACACTGAGAAGGCCGGCAAGGCAGAACACAATCGCACAATAGCTGGCGTATCCTCCCGTCGTCAGCATGCCGCCATACGCTGTGCCTGTAGTGCCGATGGACTGATACGCAACAATTATCGCCAGGACGAGTCCGCCGAGTGAGAGCCAGCAATTCAAGCCTTCCGTTCGATCACGAAGCGACTCGACAACGAGCACAACCACGGCAGTCAACGAGATTATCGTCAACGGTCCTGACACGATCAAATCTTCAAAAGAGAGAGTCATAATGTATGAGGTTGAAGACTACCAGCCTCGAAAATAGAGAAGCCAGATGACAAGAAATATCGGAAGCAGTATCGGAATCGTGTACTTCACGATGTAGCCGAAGAAGCTCGGGCAATGTACACCGCTTTGTTCTGCAATGGACTTTACCATGAAGTTCGGCCCGTTGCCTATGTACGTACAGGCGCCAAAGAAAACCGACGCGATGGAAATCGCCTGAATATAGATATTGTGATTCCCGATCAAGTACGCGATGTTAATATCATCGACGGGGACATTTCCCGCAACAATCAGATCGCCGTGATACTTCATCAGCGTCGCAAAGGTATTCTTGATTTCGACTGCGTGCGGTCCAGCGACCTGTCCGATGTCGCTCCCGAACGTTTGCACGAGGTGATAGACTTGTTTCACAATCTCTTCATTCACGAAGAGTCCGATCGCAGCGCTCAGGAAATTGAGATACGTTGGGGCATTGTCCAGGAACGACGAGAGTGCGCCCGTGGCCCAGTAGAACTGTCCCGCCTCCCTGATGCCGATCGTCGACGCATTCAACTCCAGCCAATCAAGCGCGGGAACCATCGTGGCGAAAATACCGAGGAACAGGATAGCCACCTCCTTGATCGGCACAAAATTGAAATCATTTTTCTTGTGAATGTCCTTCCTGGTTGAACGATACGACCCGATGGCTGCAAGCACCATCAACCCCTCCCGTACAAACGGTGGATTGGTGATGAACACCGCCACAATAATGATGACAATGAAGACGATATTCTGCGCTCCACTGACTTCTCCTTCCTCCTCCGCGCCTTCTGCACCATGTCGGACCGAGACCGGCAGTTTCCGGAAACTCAGCAGATCCATCACATAAAAAATTCCCAAGACGCCCAGAATCCCGATTGCCCATTTGAACCACAGATTCTCTGCAACCCAGAAGAATGGTATGCCTTTCAGATAACCAAGGAACAGCGGTGGATCACCTATTGGGGTCAGTGCGCCACCCATGTTGCTTACGACGAATATGAAGAACACAACGTGGTACGGCTTGATGCGATACCGGTTGACCCTGATGAATGGCCGGATGAGAATCATCGAGGCACCGGTCGTGCCGATAACGTTCGACACCACCGCGCCAATCGCCAGGAGAAACACATTCGCAAGCGGCGTGGACTTCCCTTTTATGCGAATGTGAATGCCACCGGCAACAACAAACAAGGATCCAATCAAACAGATGAAACTCAGGTACTCAAACCCTGAATGTAGCATCCGTCCTGTGTTCTCAAGACCAACGGCGTAGTACAGAATGACAACGAACGCCAGCGCAACCGAAACGTACGGATAATTGTGCTCCCACCAATGCTTGTTGACGAACGGCATTACGGCGATCGCCAGCAACAACACCGCGAATGGCAGGATCATCACGGGGTTCGGCGCCACCAGATGCTCGCCTTCACCAGCCAAGGCGGCGGTAGTTGCCGGAAGCAACACGGTTCCCACCAGCAGGATTCTCCGTGGAAGCGAGGTCATTCGGGGGCTATCTCTGAGACCCGGTTGGTCCAAGAGCAGCGGTCCCACCGCCAGTTCGCGCACTCTGAACCTGATGAACCACCTGCTTGGATGCTGCAGCTGATTTTTCAAGGAACGTATTCGGGAAGAACCCGATCCACACAATCAGGATGACGATGGGCACCAATACCGCAATTTCCCGTCGTGACAGATCAAGCAACTTCTGGTTCGCCGGGTTCTCGATTTTTCCAAAAAAGACCCTCTGGTAGCTCCACAACAAATATACTGCCGCAAAGATAACGCCGGTAGTTCCGAGAATTGCATAGGTGTGGTTCGAGAGGAACTCCGACTTGAACGCACCAAGAAGAATCAAGAACTCACCAACGAAGCCGTTCAAGCCTGGAAGACCTGCCGAAGAGAGCATAACGATCATGAAGAAGGCAGCATACACCGGCATCTGCCTGGCCAGGCCGCCAAAGTCCTTGATCATCCGCGTATGTCGGCGATCGTAGATCATCCCCACAAGAAGAAAGAGCGCTCCGGTGGACAATCCGTGATTGACCATTTGGATCACGCTGCCCTGCATCCCCTCCTCATTCACCGCAAAGATGCCCAGTACAACAAATCCGAGATGGCTCACCGATGAGTATGCAACCAGCTTCTTGAAGTCCGCCTGCACCATCGATACCAGTGCGCCGTAGATAATACCGATGACCGCAAGCGCTGCAATATACGGCATGAACGTGAACGTGGCGAACGGGAAGAGAGGCAGGCAGAACCGCACGAGCCCGTACGTGCCCATCTTCAACAATACGCCCGCAAGAATCACGCTGCCTGCAGTCGGCGCCTGCACGTGGGCATCGGGGAGCCAGGTATGAAATGGGAACAACGGAACCTTGATGCAGAAACTCAGCGCAAATGCAAGGAACATCCACGTCTGGATGGACGCCGGAATACCGGGCGCAATGGTGTAGAGCTTCATCAGATCAGTGGTGAACATACCACCAGGCTGTGTCGATGCGTAATACCCGAGCCAAATGATCGCAACAAGCATCAGCAGGCTACCGACCATGGTGTAGAGGAAGAATTTGACCGCCGCGTAAATCCTCTCCGCGCCTCCCCATATTCCGATGATGAAGTACATGGGAATGAGCATGAACTCCCAGAACACATAAAACAGGAACATGTCGAGCGACATGAATACTCCCAGTGTTCCCACTTCGAGCAACAACATCAGGGCAACATAACCTTTGAGTTTGTTCTCAATCGACTCCCATGAGGCAAGCAACGCAATGGGCGTGAGGAAGGTGGTCAGCACAACGAGAAGCAGGGAGATGCCGTCAACGCCGAGATGATACGAAATGTCGAGGCTGGCAATCCAGGCATGTTTCTCCACAAATTGCATCCCGCCGTTCGCCGCATCGAACTTCAGGAACAGCCACAGTGAAAGAAGGAACGAGGCCGTGGAGAATACAAGGCCGAGAGTTTTGATGAGGCGCTTGTTCTCAGCACTCATCAGCACGATCACCATCGCACCAAGCAGCGGAAGAGCAAGTATACCACTAAGAATGATGCCGTCGTTCATAATCTCATTTTAGATGAAGATTCTGCACAGCAACGAGGCGGGCCTGTGTGGTGACCTGACTCATCTTGTTATGAGCCACCCGACTATTGCTATCACACCGATGAGAAACACGAGCGCGTAGCTTTGTGCAACGCCTGTCTGCACGAGTCGAAAACCCTTGCTGATGAAGCCGAATGCGTTCGCCAGCCCGTTCACGCACCAATCAATCACCCCAACATCGATACCTCGCCACAGCAGCTTCTCCGAGCCCTTCACCATCGGCGTAACAACTGCGGCATCATATGCTTCATCAACGTAGTATTTGCCCAGCAGCAGGTTGTAGGGTTTCGCAAAGCGATGGCTCAACTTCTCGGGGACTTCCTTCCTCTTCAGATACCATGATCGGGCAATAAAAATCCCCGCAACAGCGACAGCAACCGAGAGCACCATCAGGGCATACTCGGTTACCTCCACATTGTTTCCGCCAAGCGCAAGGTTCTCGTTTGCTTTTTCGAATACCGGCTCGAGCCAACGCTCGATTGCATTGCTCCCCCCAAGGCTTCCCGGCACACCGACAAATCCGCCTACGGCGGACAATAGAGCAAGAACAATCAGGGGAACGGTCATTGTCGCAGGCGCTTCGTGCGGGTGCTTCCCTGCATCCCATCGCTTCTCACCATCAAAAGTGAGCGACACGAGCCGGAACATGTAGAACGCCGTCAGCCCCGCGCCAAGCAGCACCATCAACCAAAGGACATAGTGCCCCTGGGAAAATGCCATCCACAGGATTTCGTCCTTGCTGAAGAATCCGGAGAGTGGCGGAATGCCGGAAATGGCGATTGCTGCCACAAGAAACGTCCAGTAGGTCTTCGGTAGTTGAGTCTTCAGGGCACCCATCTTTCTGATGTCCTGCTCATCGTCCATGGCATGGATGACCGCTCCCGCCCCGAGGAAAAGCAATGCCTTGAAAAATGCATGCGTCAACACATGGAAGAGGCCCGCCGCAAACGCGCCCACGCCGAGCGCAAGGAACATGTAGCCAAGCTGACTGACCGTGGAGTAGGCGAGTACCTTCTTGATGTCGTTTTGCACCAACCCGATTGAAGCCGCCATCAAGGCGGTGCATGCGCCGATGATCGCGACTACCTCCATCGTTGCCGGGGCGAGCGCATACAACACGGAACACCTCGCCACCATGTACACTCCTGCGGTCACCATTGTCGCGGCGTGGATGAGTGCGCTGACCGGCGTCGGACCCGCCATCGCATCAGGGAGCCAGACAAACAATGGAATCTGAGCAGATTTCCCCGTGGCACCGAGGAACAGGGCAAGGGTGATCCAGGTGATCACCGGTGTGCCAACGGACAACATCGATGCGTGAGCAAATACGGTGCTGAAGTTCAATGACCCGAATGTCGTGAAAATAAGGAACATTCCGATGAGGAAGCCGAAGTCCCCGATACGGTTGACGATAAATGCTTTCTTTGCAGCATCCGCGGTGGTTCCCTTCTCGAACTTCCGGTCGTACCAGAACCCGATCAGCAGGTAGGAACACAGCCCCACACCCTCCCATCCAAGAAACATCAACAGGAAGTTGTCGGCAAGAACAAGGGTAAGCATGGCAAAGATGAACAGATTCAGATAGGAAAAGAACCTCCAGAATCCGGGATCGCCGTGCATGTAGCCGATGGAATAGACATGGATCAGGAACCCAACGCCTGTAACGATGAGCATCATGAGAATGGAAAGCTGGTCAACCTGAAATGCGACTCCAACGCTGAGATTGCCCGCTGTGATCCAGTTGTAGAGGGAAACGACATGAGATCGCTCGTGAGGCGGATTCCCCAGCATCTCTACGAACGTGGCCACCGCAATAAGAAACCCTATGCCAATAGTCGCCGAGCCGATAACACCGACAAGTGTTTCCGATTTGAGCTTCCGTCCGATAAGCCCGTTGAAGAGAAACCCGGCGAGAGGAAGGAATACAGCGAACGCTATGTACTGGTGTGCCATTGCGACCGGGAAGTTACCACTTCATGATATTGATCTCGTCGATATTGACTGTTTGCTTGTTGCGGAAGAGAGCAATGACAATCGCGAGCCCTACCGCTGCTTCTGCAGCGGCAACAGCCATGACGAAAAAGACGAGCACTTGCCCCGTGATATCACCGAGATACGACGAGAAGGCAATGAGAGAGAGGTTCACAGAGTTGAGCATCAACTCTATGCACATGAATACTACGATGGCATTGCGGCGCAATAACACTCCGGCAACCCCGATGGTGAAGAGGATCGCACTAAGCGCCAGGTATGCTGAAATTGAAAGTGTCATGACGAAATTTGCTAGAGCCGTTTCTTTGCAAGAACGACTGCGCCGACAATGGCAGCAAGAAGGAGCAATGACGTAATCTCAAATGGGAGCAGGAACTTCGTGAACATCGCGCTTCCCATCGCCTCAACCGTTCCGATGTGCTCGGCACGTGCAGAAGGAGGCGTGGCATTTGCGTTCGTCGCGAAGATATACAACATCTCCAGCAGGAAGCAGGTTACGAACACCACGCCGGCGACTTTCCTGAAACTGAATTGTTCCATCAACCTCGATTCGTCCCCCAAATTGAGCAGCATAATAACGAAAATCACGAGGACCATTATTGCTCCGGTATACACCACCACCTGCAGGACGGCAAGGAGCTGAGCCTTGAGAAGCAAATATAAAAGAGCAATGCAAAAGAAGTTGGCAATCAAGGAGATGGCACTCATGACGGGATTTCGCTGCAGGATGACCATCAAGGCCGAGGCAATGGCAGAGGCAGCGACGGCGAAGAAGAAGACAGAATCCAAACTCACAGCAGACTTGGGTTATCGGCGATGGTTCAAGAAAACTTGTACAAGATAGTACAAAGTTGAGAGAGAATCAAAGGAAACATTGTCGCGGTTCGAACGCCGGTATCAGTAGAAATAGTAGTGGAACCCGAACTGCGGCAACGGTAGCACGTTGCCGTCCGAGAAGTAGGTAAACATGGCCTCGACGGTGGTATGAATCCCGGGTGTCACTGCGAACTCTCCACCAATGCCGAGTCCGGCTCGCGTCGGTGCATTCATTTCATTCCCATCCTTGCCCGAATAGAACTGTCCGAACCCCCCGGCAACGAAGAAACGGTTCGACGCTGTACGTGCAAGATCGAACTGAAGCTCAAGGCCGATGTCATACGAGAGGCGTTCATCCACCTTGATGATCCCTCCAGTCACCATATAGCTGATCTGTGATGGAAGGTGATGACGAAAACTCAGTCCCAATCCCGTGGCTGGTCCCCCCCATAACCCAAGTCCAAACACATTTTCGCGTAAGCCGGGCTCTACACCCTTCTCGGGAAGAATGACCTGCGAGCTGGCAATCGACCAGGCGGCCACAACACAAAGAACCAATGCAGGAAGTGTCCGGTGACTCATCGGCGAAGTCCTTTCAGGCAATGAGTGTTCCAATTCGTGATTCATTTGATATCAACCAACTCCTCTTATCCGCTTCTTGCCCACTGAAGAATCTCCTTCAGCTTCGGCCTCTTCCCAGTCGAAAGAATCGCAATCCTGAATATTCTGCCCGCGGCTATCATGGCAACGTAGGTCGACCCGATCATAAGCATGATGGTAATGACAATCTCCCACACAGATGGCACCTGAATGGGTATCCTCAATGTCATCATTGTTGGTGTGAGAAGTGGAATGAATGATAGCACCTTGATCCACGTGGCGCCGGGATTCTGAATGGCAGGCAGCGCGAGCGCAATCGGCATGATCACGATAAGAACAAGGTAACTGGTAACTTGTTGTGCCTCCTGCTCGGTGGTGAGGGGTGAGCCTACGGCAATGAAGATCGCTGCATAAAAAAGGTACCCGAGGACGAAATAGACCAACAACAGCCCAGCCTGCCCGGGAGCAATCATCGTGACGTTGAACTGGAGACTCAGCGCGAGTCCGATCAGGCCCCAGAAACCGATTTGCGTGAACCCGAGACCACTGAGGCCAAGTACTTTGCCAACCATCATGTCGGTCGGTGAGAGCGACGAGACCAGCACTTCGACGATGCGATTTGACTTCTCCTCGATCATGCTGCGCACGAGGAGTTGACCCGAAGTGAGAATCAGGAAGAACAGCATCATGAGAAACACATACGCCGAAAAGAAGACGGTCATGAAATCGCCATTCTCGGTTTCACCCGTCTTCGAAAGCTTCACCGTCTTCACATCGATGGGCGTGTGCAATTGCGTCAGGAGCGATGGATCAAGGCCGAGTTGTGTAAGTTTCCGCTCCGTAATAATGGACCGCAACGTTTCCTCGATGCGGTTCGAGATCCGCAAGTCCCCAACATGCTTAGACCTGTATTCGACAAGTGTATCGACAAGCGGGTCGGCACCGATGATACAATATCCTTCGATCTCATCCCGAAGAACCTTTTCATTTGCAGCCTCCACGGCACCAGCACGATCGATGTTTCTGCCGACGGCAATCGGCTGGACGAGATAATTTGGCTGGCCGTTGGGAAGCTTGTACTTCTGCAACCCTTCGCTCAGAGGACCGGCAACCTCGCCGTTGAGATCAATCACCCCGATGACTTTTGTCTCCTGATCCTCTGAATTTGCGAACAGGCCCGGGACAATACCCATTCCCACCATCAGTACCGGGGTGACAAACAACCCTATCAGGAACGCCTTGCTCTTGACCTTCTCAAGATATTCCCACTTTGCAACAACGATGGCTTTGTTCATGCTCGGGCCGTTCCTCCAAGCGATGATGCAACCGTTCGAAGTTCTTCGTTCTGTGTTCGATCATCGCCGCCAACAAGCTGTATGAAAATGGAGTTCAAGGAGGGCTCAACGACCTCGAACTTCCGGATGTCAACGCGGCCCATGAGATACGACAGAATCACCTGTGGGACAACGCCATCATCCAATTCCAGCTCGGCGGAATTCTGGAACACATTCGACCGGCGAACTCCGGGCAATGCAGGCAGAAAAGTTCCATCACCATCAAACTCAATGTAAACAGAGTTCTTGCCGTATCGCTTCTTCACCTCGTGGATACTGCCACTGAGAACGACTCGCCCCCGATTGACAAGGCAGAGCCTGTCACTAAGCCTTTCAGCCTGGTCCATTTGATGGGTGGAGTAGATGATCGCCTTACCTCGTTGTTTCAATTCGAGGAAAATGTCCTTGAACAGAATCTGGTTGACGGGATCAAGTCCGGAGAACGGCTCGTCGAGTACGACGAGGAGAGGATCGTGAATGATCGAGGTGATGAACTGAACCTTCTGTTGATTGCCCTTGGACAGCTCCTCTACTTTCTTGTCCTTGTACGATAGAAGGTTGAGTCGCTGGAGCCATTTGTACATCTCTGCTCTTGCCGCACCGGTTTGCATTCCCCGGAGTTGAGCGAAGTAGAGAATTGTATCCCACAGTTTGCTCTTTTTGTACAACCCACGCTCTTCGGGAAGATAGCCGAGCTGGTTTCGAACGAGGTCCGTGAATCCCCTGCCATCGTAGGTGATCTCCCCGCCATCCGGTTTGAGAATATTCAGGATCATCCGGATGGATGTGGTTTTGCCTGCTCCATTCGGTCCGATCAGGCCGAGAATCTCGCCGCGCTGTACCTCGAACGAGACCCCATCAACCGCAAGGACGGAAGTGAATTCCTTTCTGAGGTTGGTTGCCTTCAGCATCGTGGCACTGATATAGCAGTGATGTCGCCAACGGTCGGCGAGAAGGATTCCCTTGGCTTTTCCCCCGACAACCCTCTGCGGTAACGATGAGGCATCACGGTGTCAATCGGTAGATCATTCTCGGGAAGGGAATCGTCTCGCGCACATGATCAAGACCGCAGATCCAGGACACGGTCCGCTCGACACCCAGTCCGAAACCTGCATGGGGCACAGAACCGTACCTCCGAAGATCAAGATACCATTCAAACGCTTCCTGAGGGAGGTTGTTTTCCTTGATTCGTGCAAGCAACTGGTCGAGATCGTCTTCCCTCTGACTGCCGCCAATGATCTCGCCATATCCTTCCGGCGCAAGTACATCCACAGCCAAGGCCAGCTTTGGATTTTCCGGGTCACGTTTCATGTAAAACGCTTTGATGGCAGCCGGATACCTGTGTACCATCACGGGGCGGTCAAACTGTTCCGACACAACAGTCTCGTCCGTTCCGCCAAGGTCGTTTCCCCACTGAAAGTCAATTCCCTTCTTGTGCAGAATTTCCACTGCCTCGTCATACGAGATTCTTGGCAGCGGTTTCTTCACGTTTTCCAGGAACTTCGTGTTTCGTTCGAGTGTCTTCAGTTCCGGCATCCTGTGCTTTATGACCGATTGGACGATGTACTCGAGGAACTCTTCTGCAAGTTCCATATTGTCGTTCAGGTCGTTGAATGCAACTTCAGGCTCCACCATCCAGAATTCTGTCAGGTGTCTGCGTGTTTTTGATTTTTCTGCCCGGAACGTCGGCCCAAATACATAGACCTTTCCCAGCGCCATTGCACCGGCCTCGCCATAGAGCTGACCGGATTGCGTCAAGTATGCTTTGCCCAGGTCGAAGTACTCGGTCTCAAACAAGGTTGAAGTTCCCTCACATGCTGCGGGAGTAAAGATCGGGGCATCCATGAGCACGAAGCCGCGGTCATCAAAGAATTCCCTGATCGCCTTGATGATCTGATGCCGCACCCGCATAATCGCGTGCTGTCTGCTCGACCTTAGCCAGAGATGACGGCGGTCCATGAGAAAATCCACGCCGTGCTCTTTCGGGGTGATCGGATATTCCTTTGCAATGCTGATGATCTGGATATCGCTGACGTCAAGCTCATGACCTCCGGATGCACGATCCTCTTTGCGGACTTTGCCCGTCATCCCGAACGATGATTCCTGTGTAAGTTGATCAAACCTGTTGAATACCTCCTCGCTCACTGAACCTTTGGCAACAACTCCCTGGACAACTCCGGTTCCATCCCGCATGACCAGAAACCTGATCTTGCCACTGGATCGTTTGTTGTACACCCAGCCCCTCAGTGTTACCACTTCACCGACATGTCGGGGAAGATCTTCGATGTAAATGCGACTCATGAAATTCCTTCAGCAAGTAAATTCGAAAGGCAACGAGAACAATCTGAAGTCAATATAGGAAAGAATTGAGAGAGGGTCAACAAAACCGATTGCTAGACGCCTACTCTCCTCTTTTCATCCGGCAGAACTTTTGAGCCCACCGCGCCAAAGCCTAGCTACAACATAGGTCGTGATGTTTTTCTCTACTTTAACAACATCATCTTCCGTATCCCTGTAAAATCTCCTGCACTCAATCGGTACAAATAAACTCCACTCGCCATTCCCCTTGGCTTCCACGTCGCAATGTGATCACCAGCGCCCCTGATTTCGTCAACCAATGTTGCTGCTTCCTGTCCAAGAACATTGTACACTCTGAGTGTCACATATCCGGCCACGGGTAAGGTGTACCGAATTGAAGTCGATGGATTAAAGGGATTCGGATAGTTCTGAAGAAGTTTGAATGCGGATGGATGAGATGACCCTTGTTCTTTTACCGGGGTGGAAACATCGGTATACCGGGTTTCCGTGTAACTAACGGTTGCTGTGGAGGCCTGGATGGTTGACTTGACTTGCACCCAGTAGTAATCGTTTGGGGTGCTCATTGTCTCGGAAGGATTGAATGGTTTCCAACCGGACCAAGCGATAATACCTGCATCGTCGAACCAGGACTTTGCTGTGCCAGTGACCGGCGAACTGCTTGAGAGCTGGACATCGAAGAATGTCGTGCCGGTTGCCGGCACAAACTCGTGGTGGTGGAAGGTCCAATCCGTGGTGCCGTCGATGAGCGTATCGATTTCTCCTGTCCCAATCTCAGTGCCGGTTCTTGAATTGTAGAACTTGACTCTCATAGTGGCGTCATTCGCGTTTGAAGTCTTGACATATCCATACAGAGAATACCGTGTGACGTATCCGAATCACACAAGATCCGTTCCTCAAATCCCGTGGTCAGTGGATCCGGAGCCGGCGTTCCGCTGCTGCAACAAAGACCTTTTGCCGGTATGATAGGTGGTCGTATCGTATCCCTCATTACTCTCATTGATATTCCACAGCGTACAGCCTTCATCCTCGAAATTGCCAAACCAGATCACGTCCCTGCCAAGTCGATACTGCCACGATGCCGAAGGTGTGATGCTGGCAATCGATGAAACACTGCCGCTTCTCGCCAGGCGCAACGGCTCCGATATCCAGTCATTTCCTTGCTGCTGTACCCGGACGTGGCTTGTGTGTGGCACAATATTGGGCCGAAGATGCAGGGTATCAAGAACGATTGAGGCACTCACGGACTGGGAGTCAACGATGAGATACGTGCCGAGATCCTTCGACCGCCTTGCGAGGTAATCCAGCATGTGAAGCCCGAAACCTCCCTCCGCTCTCATCGGAATGTAATCGTCGATAAACACCGGGGTCACGGAATATTCACGGAATCCCGTCTCATCGATGCCGGCATTCAGGATCATGGTCGGCATTGTTTCCGGATAGTCGAGATCAAAGACGAAGTTGCCAAGCGAATGGGCAATCAACTTCCCGCGATACACTTCAAACCCGTGGGCGACATGTGGATGATGACAGATCACGAGATCGGCTCCCTGATCAATTGCAGTCTCGCGGGTTTGAATATCGGTAAGCAGCGGAATCGTAAGAAACGGAGAATAATCTTCGTCTCCTTCCGGATCAATAACACGAGGTCTGTGGAAATTCTCGGTGGGGGCTACTGAGTATTCGGAACCGGAATGCATCTCGACAACAATCAAATCTGCCACACTCCTGACGCTATCGATCTGACGCGTGAGGTCAAAAGGGGTGAGGTTTGCGAACCCGGGTTTGTTAAACCCGGCATCGAGAAACGGCTGGTAGTTTTCGTACTGGCCTGTCCGGTCGCTGGATGCAAGGAATCCAATGCACACACCCGACTTCGTACGGAATACGGGCAGGTTTGCTTCGTACGAATTCGCACCAGCTCCGGAGAACGTGATGTTGTTGTCCCGCAGAACACTTTGCATCTGCTGGAGTCCCGGAAGACCGTAGTCAACAACATGATTGTTTGCGATCGTGACAACATCGATACCCGCATACGTCAGCCCCGCCACATTCGTGGGAGAACCTCTGAACACGATTGGCTTGGTTGGATGGCGGGTACCTGTATTGCACAGCGGACTTTCAAGATTGCCCACAGTGATGTCAGCAGCATCGCCAAGGAGAGCCTTCGTCGGTGCGAAGATCGCTTCAACGCCGCGCGTTGGGATGATTCCTCCCGGTTGCTCGTATCTTCGAGCCATCATGATGTCGCCGACGAAGTTTATCCTGATCGGGAACGTGGTTGGACCGGGATCGACCTGAATCTGGCAGGTTGCCCTTCCCCAAAGTCCGGTTTGATCCACAACTGTCAACAGCACAGTGTACGGATGGTTGTCCAGGACAAGAAACGTGTGGGAGGGATTCTGGAGAGTGCTGGTCACGCCGTCACCAAAGTCCCAATGAAATACATGGGTTCCACCGTCGGGATCATACACGTAACCATAGAACTGCACATCAACACTCTTGCATCTCGAGACGTTCATGAAGACATCACCAACGGAATCCGCGATCGAAACCTGCGGCGCGGTTGGAAGCGAGTCGGTGATATCGATGATGTCATCAAAATACACCACTGCATGAGATGCCAGGTCTCGATCATTTATGTACACAATGTCTGTAATCGTCGGCAGATAGCCATACCGGGCAAGCCAGTCGGAGGCAATTGGAAGTTGATAGATATTCCACGTCCGGAGAGGAAATGCCCCCTGATACACCGTTACCCAATCCACGGGGTCAAGCAATTCCGTTCCCGCAAAGCTGTACATCAGTGCATGCGCGGAATCATCGATGACTCCAAAACCCTGAATTTCCCCAAGGCTGTCGATGTACGCGGAAACCTGCCACACATCGATGGAGTCGACGAAAAGTGGAGTGATGTGCTCGGTCTTCCAGGTGTTGCCAAAGAACTTAAGGGAGTAGCGGGAGCCGTAATGAGGAAGAAGGGAGTCCACCCTCCATGCATCGGGGTGCTGATCTTGACCAGGATACGAAATCAGACTTACTCTGCCGCTCTCGAAATCCTCGATGGTGTCCCCGGGTGTCAAAGTAGCGAACTGATGTCCCTCGCCTTTTCCGGACGGGAAGTCAGAGGCAAGTGAACCGGAGGCCATCAACATCGCCAGCAGCACAACGTTGACGCGGGAGTGTCTTCTCGTTCTTGAGTCGGGTTTCATTACCAGCAAACATCCACGGAGAATCATTTAAGCAATGTCATCTTTCGCATCGTTGTCGCTGATCCATCGTTCAACCTGAGAAAATACACACCAGATGGTTGTACCTTTCCTCCATCGTTTCTCCCGTCCCATTCCAATCTCTGAGTTCCGTCCGAAGCGGTTCCGACGTGGAAATTCTTCACGACCTCGCCGAGCGTGTTGAAGATAGTGAGTTCGACTCCGCGTTGCGCGTCGGAGATGCCGTGTATTTCAAATTCTATGATTGTGGAGGAGTTGAAAGGATTCGGATAGTTCGGAGAGAGCCTAAGACGCAAGGAAGCAACTGCCGGGTCCAAACCTCTGAGCGGTTGCGCCGTTCGACCTCCTTCAATTAAAGGAGCGTATGATTGACCGGCATTGGTTGAAACCAAATAGAGTCGAGCATCACCAAACGAAGTTGCCTTCTCCAGGCTGCTTGCGTTGAACGCGCGTACATAGATGAAATCCCCGGCTGCGGGACACCCGATGGTGTAGTCCGGCCACCCGATTGCCTGAAAACGAAATGAGCCGGCTGATGATGCATTTTCCCCAATTACATGGAGAACACCAATCAAACGGTCATCATTTGTCGGGTTTCCCCGCTCTGCGCCTCGGGTGACCGCGTTAGGGGGATCAATTCTGCCATCTTTACCGGCCCAAACCAATTGTATAATGTCACCGTCCTCGAGCACCTTTCCATTCTCATCCAGGTAGGGGACATCGTTCGCAACACGGACTACAACCCGGCTCGCCAGCTTCAGATATGAGCGGTCCAACTGTGAAGCGGCAAACGAGGCAAAAGAATTCTCAGCTTTCAGTATCGACTTTCCCGTCGGGAAAACCTTGCGCCAGTGCCCGAGCAATGCTTCCGCCTCATCGAATATTGAATCCTCAGCCTTGAATATCCCGGGCCAGAGTCCATTGCCGCATTCATCGCGCAGTTTATAGGAATCAACAAAGTCACGGTTTGTGGACCAATCAAAAAGAAGAGATCGGATCTTCCTGGCAATATCGTAGAGTGGTGAAGATGTGTCGCCGTGTGCGACGCTTGGTGGATTCCCGACAGGCCAGTATGGTACGGCAATGCCGGACGCGGGGTGGCCAAGAATCGTCCACATCGTACTCAACATTGGCAATTCACCGCGTTTGACGCCAACGATTGCTGCGGCTGCTATCGACTTGTCTCTGCAGACACTAAAGCCGGTGGATACATAACCGAGCGGACCACCGGAAACCCATTCATGACGATACGGAATGGGGATCCGATGACTATTCTGATCAGAGAAATCCCGAGTGTGGTAGCGGAGAATCCTCCGGTAGTCAAGAGTATCGCCCAGAGCGAACTCTCCTATCTGACTGGCCGTTCTCCAGTAGCGTTCGATTCCAGTGGCTCCACCTCCCGTTATCGAGAAGTTCGTGCGGAGGACGTAGCCATCGGGTGACTGCACCGGATCGTTTGCATCGAACCTCCAGTAACTGTTGGCACTCACCTCAATCATGACTGCCGCACCAGACGCATCGAGTCACTCCAAAGTTCGCCTGGGTTCGGCGTCCGGCTGTGTTTGTTGAGTCGAGAAGATGGATAAACTCGTTGACACCTGCGCACGTTCCGAGGGCTATACGCATGAGGACACCGTTGGTCAACCCCGATGTGGCTCCGGGAAGGTCATGCGCTGTGGAATTGATTATGGCGAAACCATCCTCGTTCACACCCATCCAGACTTCGGATCCGCCTGAATTCGTAACCCCGATGAAATGAAGTGGCAGCGTGGTATCGTAAGAAACAGAATTGTTGGGCAGGTCAGAGTTGTCGCGGATTTTCCAGAGTAAGGGTCGCCCATCGGCCGTCGCCCACGCGGACGCAACTCCGATAGTGCAACCTTCTTGAATTGGGGTCGAGTCATGAGGAAGAGCGGTTCCTTCTTCCTTTCCCAACCCGGTGTGATACGCCCACAGTGCCAGCAAAAGCGGTATCATCCACCTTCTCCTTTTGCCAGGCTCGACGAATCATGCCCTCGTCCGCGAACCATCCAGGAACATCGCACGTTCCATGAACTCGCCGGGCAGGGCATATTTTAAGAGCGTTACCGTTCCATCAGCGCCGCGATCGACGCCGCACGGACTCGGGCTACCTGAGAAGCAACAGCTTCTTCGTCTGAACATTGCCACCGACCGGGCCTGATACTGGCGTCGCGATCAGTCGGCAGAAATAAACTCCCGACCCGACGTTTGTGCCACGATCGTTCATTCCGTTCCATACCATGGCATGCCTTCCTGCCACCTGCTCCCCTTCGTACAGTGTATATACCAATTGACCGGTTACGTTATAGATTTTGAGAGAAACTTCGCTCTTCTCGGGCAACAAGTACGAGATGGTGGTTTGCGGATTGAACGGGTTCGGATAGTTCTGTCCCAGAGCGAACGCCCTCGGGATTACTTCCTGCTCAGCGCGCTGTTCCCCAACCCCTACCAGCAGACGGGGAGTCCGTGTCGAGATGAGGATCGCGAGAGTATCTCTCAACGGCGTCACGCTCTCATCATACAATCGGTCGCTGCACATATATTGCAGCGCAACAGTCTGTGTATGATTCTCCATCCCGACAGTGTTCTCACTGGGATCGGCGACGTTCTTGTATTGGAAAAGAATATCCCCGTCTCCCGTGGTGGTAGGATAGTGTGCGGGATCAAACAGTATGATCTGGAATGTCTCTTTCTTGGTTCCATCGGCTGAGTGACCAACGTTGTACCATTCCACGATGAACCTTCGTTGAGGAGCATCATAGTAATACAGCAGCTTTCCCGTATCGCCGGACGAAAAAAGGTTCAGCCAGAATGGAGCGACCATGCAATTCACATTGTCATTGTGTGGCAGGCAGTATTCTGTTGACGCTGTCTGTGTTCCGCTGCCAAATGCGATCCAGCCATCGCTGCTGAGCCGCACTTGCGTATAGTCCACTCCGTAGTATCTGAACGTGAACGGCAGGGTTACAGTTGAGGTGAAATTACCCGAGGTGCCTGTCACCTGGGTTCCAATGCCATTGATCTCCGCCCACATATACTTCGGCGCTTGCTGGAACAGCGTATCGTCGCTGGCATACGCATAGTAACCATACGAATCCGGTCCGGTTGGGTCACTGCGCCTCGGCATCGATACCGGTATCGAGAGAGTATCAACCCGGGTGTACGCATAGCGTCCGCCGTGTGTCTCAAGAACGAGACTGTAAGGAATTATCGATCGCGCCGGACATGAACTGTCCACGCTCACAACAAAGTAGTCGGTATAGTTTGTGAACCCGCTGTCAGCCCCCATGGTGCCGAACATCGCGGTCGAATCACTGATGGAAATGTAGGAACTGGCGCACCGAAGTGTGGAGCGAATATCCGGGGCAACATCCTCCCCAATGTTCTTCAGGGTGACATAGAGCTTTACCGTTTCACCGGGATCCATCCGCGCGTTGGACCGGATGGAACCACGGTCATCAACGATGTACATGATGCATTTCAACTTGCACCCCTTCACTTCCTCGAACTGGAAGTACTCCCATGCCTGTGTCGTGCTTGAGACATGCAACGAAAAGAGAATACTGTCTCCCACCTCGCAATTCGGCTTCACAAAAAACTGGAACGGAGCGCCGGTAAAGGAACCGCCGGAAGGAAGGTCTCCGAAATCGACTGGTGAGGTCGTTTGAAGCCCAACCAGGCTTGTGTCGACATTCAACGCGGCCTGCACATTCGACGCCATTTGTGTCCCCCAGTTCTTGAGTGTGAACGTGATCTGGCCATGTTCGTTTGGGTTGATCATGCCATCAAGATTGCCGTCGAGGTCAACAACGAGCGGGTCTCCAAGCGGAGCAACATGTTCCGTCTCAGACGTGATTCTCATTGAGCCTTCGAACGGAATGACGTTTCCACCCCGCACCAATACGTTCAGTGTGTCCATAAACTCGGGAGTAATCGGCAGGACCACTTTCCCCTGCAGATCGGTGTATCCCGTTGCATAGATGCTGTCACCCGACAGACATACCTGCGCACTTCCGATCGGCACCCCGGTACCGGAATCGGTCACTGTAAATGCCACCTGATTGTATCCCACCGGGATGGATGGGGGATGTGCTACAACCACGGGCCGCGGAACGTTCTTCCAGATGTGGGCAGTCGGATCGCCGAGGATACAGTAAATTCTGGTTTGATACTCGACCCAGCGTTCATTACCGAACACCTCGTACATGTACAGCCGCCCTCTGGCGAGGGCTTGCCCGGGGGTTTCCATCCCCTCCTGGAACATCCCCATGTAGATTCCCATGTCGATCTTGTTGTTGTACGTCGTGTGTGTGTTGGAAGTTGGCCCAATGAATGTTACTGCACCCCTTGGCGCTGCAACGCTCCCGAGCTCCAGCCATTGTTCGCCAAAGCAAGAGTTTTGATTGAATGCCCCCACACCACACCCGATACTGGTTACAAACGTGAGCATTCGCCCATTGTTGACCGAGGATACATCTCCAGTCAAAAATGGATAGCAACTCGCTGCCCAGCCATCATACCATCCTTCCCCCCTGTAGTTGAGAAAGCTTCGGCCAGTGTTCAATACGTTGATGAGAGTGGCCAATGAAGAATAGCAGGGTTGGTGGTTCATAAATGTGTCAACAGCCGTAAACCCGCCATCCACCATCATTCTCTCCCGCGTGAACCGCTTGGTCACGAGCGCCGACTCATACTCATTGTTCCCCGCGACAACCCCCTTCTTGAACCAGGCGGTGTTTGCAGTGTACGGAGTGCGTTCATACCCCACGATCTTGCTGACAATGTTCTGTTCCGTGACATCGCTCTCGTGCGTGAACCGGCCGATCATCATCTCTGGAAAGAAATCATTCCCATCGATCTCCACGTAGTAGTTCTCACTCACGATCGTGTAATCGTACGTGATCTGTTTTATCGGAACATACCCATAGTCGCCGGCGAGCAACACATACGTCGGAGGATACTCCCAGCTGTGATACACCTGGGCAAGGTAGTTCTTGATGATGTCGGGGTTGGTTGCATTCGCCCCAATCTCACTAAACTTTGTCACTTTCGTGAACGTCCCGGTCTTGTGTCTCCAGTTCACAAACGGCATCAGACTATTGACGAAAGCGTCCGGAGAGATGCAGAGCAGCACATCACGGCCCGTCTCAAGCCCGCCGTATTCTCGTGCCAGCATACTCTGATAGTTAAAGATTGTACTGCGGTAGAGTGCGGCGAACGATGGTGCGATCGGCTTCCGCGGACCCGTCCTGGGATTCACCGCTTCACCCGTTCCATACTTCACCCGGATGGTTATAGAGGAGACGACGCGAAGCTCGTTTTTTGAAGCAATGTACTTCACCGGATAGACCACAACCCTGGCAATCCGAAAATCCCTGAACACGCCGGGAGTGCCGATGGATGCTGATTGCAGAGGATAGGGCTCTCCACTCTGATATGCATCGATTCTCTCCACGTAGGGAGATTCCGGATCGCCTTCAATCCAGCTCCGTCGCGAAGGAGGAACAGTATATCCCGTGAACGAGTGCTCCTCTCCAATCTCGACAACCTCAACCGATATCGAAGCCTGGTCGGGCACTGCGAGGATCTTGGCCACGCATGGGAGTTCCGGAAACCCCACTTCAGTTGTGGATACATCCGTGAGAAGATCGATGGACTTGTACGTACGAGAACCCGTTACCAGATCATTCACCTCGAACCCGGAAAGCTCGACCCTTAATACTGTGGAAGTCCCATCATCCTGCAGCAGTGTTACGCGGGGCGGGGCGGGAAGAGACGCATCCTTCTTCAGAGATACCCACTCGCTGTGAGTTGAAGCCGTTATGACAGCCGATATCAACACTTGAACGCATAGCCTTCGTATCATGATACACCCTTTTGGTTGTCTCACCGGTTCCTGATGAACTTCTTCCCTGGCATCCATGCCCCTGCACTGATCTGTTTCTCACTTCATCAACAGCATCTTGCGTACTTGTGAGAATGCACCGCCGTTGGTTCCCTGAACATCCAGGCGAATGAAATACACTCCGCTGGAAGACTGGAGTCCGCTTCCTGATTTCCCGTCCCACTGCACTGACTTGTAGCCCGCGGGCTGTACTTCGCCAACAAGTGACCTGATCTCCTGTCCAAGTACGTTGAAGATCTTCAATGAGACTTTGCTGTCGACCGGCAATGAGTACTTTATGACGGTAGTGGGATTGAACGGATTCGGATAGTTCTGCGAAAGCTCGTACTCGGATGGCAATCCCGCGGATCCAGATGTTCGCAGCACGAGTCTTTGAATCGCCCGATCGGCAACGTTCATGGAGCCCGTTCCGGTCAACACGGTTGCGGGAATACGCTGGCCACCGACAGCATCATTCAATTCATATGATAGTCCATGTACGATGTTCCAACTTACTGTCAAGGGATACGACGTCGATTGAATGCTGATCGGGAATTCAACCACATCGCTTGGTTCAACCGGGTGCATTCTCATCATTGTGCCGCCCTCAGCACTCTCGAACCTCGCATCGAATGCGCCCACTGGTGGTAACGGAGGCATGAGGAACATCGACAGAAGAAGCGAATCCTTGACGCCAGCACCGAAATACAGTGTTTGCGACCCTTTTTTGCTGTCCGTGATGGTGATCGAGCTTAGGCCGTCCCATCCGGAACTTCGTGAAAGTCCCTTGTTCGGAGTGGTCAATCGAAATAGCGGATTGAACACGAATTGGCCGGCAGCATTTGACTTGACCCAGTATCCTTGTCCAGATCCAAGCATTGTGACGACGTTGTACCCGCCCGTATATCCAAAATAGCTCGACGATCTGATCCCCGGCGGGATGGTTACGATCATTGATGTGTCCAGGTCACTTGAAATCGATCCGACCAGGTTCCAGCCCGGACTCACATCGACTGAGTCGCTGATAATTCGAATCCCTGTAATCGGATTCAATTCCCCATTGGGAAACTTTAGCCAGAAACCGGGACCGTGAGAGAGCGAGGAACTCTGAACATATCCCGAGCCCGGTTCAAATCGAAATGCATAGTCGGTCTCCGAGTGAGGGAAGAGCCTCCGAACGCCATTGATGCTGTCCGGACGGGAGACAGGATTGGAGATGAGGTTCCATCCGGGTCCTATCAGGACAGAGACAGTCATGTTGGTAAGGCCAACTGCGGGAGGCCTTGTGGTGAACTTGATGGCGACCCGATCTCGAACGTTCGTCGCTGTTTGGGCGTACGTGCCATCGCACAAGTACTGGAGACCGATTGTTTGAGTACTGTCTTCGGTACCTATGGTGCATGTCAGCTCTTCGCCCACAATCCGGTACTGGAAGATAATCTCACCATCTCCTGTGGGGGTGGGATAGTATGCCGGATCGAGGAGAATAGCCTGAAAAGTCTCCCGCAGCGTGGTGCCGCCATAGTGACCCACTGAATCCCACTCAACGATGAATCGATGGTTTGTCGCGTCGCTATAATAAAACAACTTGCTCGTCGGATTGTTGCTTCCTTCAAAGAGATCATCCCAGAACAACGCAACCATGTTGTTCACATTGTCGTTATGGGGCAGCGGGTAGTTGGTGTACGATGTCTGAGTCCCCGAGCCAAACGCCAGCCACCCATCGCTGCTTACCCGGACATTCGTGTAGTTTCTTCCATAGTACTTGAACGCGAATGGAAGGGTCTCGGTTACTGTGAAATCTCCCGGCGAGACATATGGGATCCGCGTCCCCACACTTCTGATCTCAACCCAATCAAATGCTGGAGCCTCTTCGTACAGGCTGTCATCGTTGCTGTATGCATAGTACCCATACGCGTCAGGACCGCTCGGATCTGAACCGCTGGGAAGTCCCACGGTGATTGCAAAATCCCTGGCAACCGAATACGCATAGTTCCCGTTTTGCGTACGTAGCACTACCGTGAATAGTGGTGATGAGCCGAGAGGACACGAATCAGCAACGGCCACGACGAAGTAGTTGATCGTATTCGTTGAATTGCCGCTGATGGCAAGAGTCCCAAAACTGCCGGTTGAATCAAGAATTGTGATGTGTGGATCCGCACTGCGGAGAATGCCCGTCACGTTGGGAGCTGCATCCTGGCCATCATTTGTTATTGTCAGATACACTATCGCCCTCTCCCCGGGGTCAAGTCTGCCGTTGTTCTGCGGTGACCCCTGGTCATTGACAACCGCGGCGACATAACGCAGGTTACATCCGTCGACTACTTGCTGCCTCAGATATGTCCAGGCATGAGATGAACTGGTAACATTTAATTGCAGCGGTACCGTCGCCCCCACAGGAGCGTCGGTCTTCACATGGAACTGCAACGGTGTTCCTGACCCCGAGGCAGAACCGTTCGGAGGGAGCGTCCCATAGAATACAGGCCCCTGGTTCACGATCGAGACATATGTCGTGTCCGGAACCGAGAGTGTTGCCTGGACGTTGTTCGCTGTTTGCAGGCCCCAGTTTCTCAATATGTATGATATCTGAACGTGTTCATTCGGGTTGACTTTCCCGTCGTGGTTGCCGTCGAGGTCAGTCACGACGGGCTCTCCGAACGGTGCAACATGTTCCTGGTCAGACACAACCATGATTGATCCTTCAGCCGGCACCACCCGAACACCCCGAACAAGAAGCGTGAGCGTGTCAATGGTGGGAAGGTCAATCGGCACGATCGCCAGGCCGCTCGCATCCGTTAATCCGGTGGTGTACACACTATCCCCCGCGATACAAATCTCAGCACCACTGACCGGCACATGAGTTGCAGAATCGACGACAGTCACCTGCAATTGGTTATAGCCGATTGATACTTGCGGGGGGTATGTAATATCGACCTTTCTGGGAACGTCTTTCCATATGTGCATACTTGGATCTCCGAGCACTGTGTACGTCCTGAAGTGCCACAGCACCTGGGGATCCCCCCCACCATAGGTATTGTACATTCGGATCTTGCCACGCAGAAGCGTCTGCCCCGGGGTATCCATGTTCTCCTCGAGCAGAGCGACATACAGTCCCTTGTCGATTTCATTGTTGTATATCGCGTGAGTATTCCCCCACGTGGGGCCAATGAATGCGCATGAGCCGCGGATTACAGTAGGGGTGCCCAGTTCCATCCACGCTTCCCCGAAACTATTCGCCACCGTGAAATTCGCAACACCGCATCCAATGCTTGTCACAAACGGTGTCATCTCGCCATTGTTCACGCTCGGCACATCGGACGTGCTGAACGGATAGCATGTGGCCCACCATCCCGCACTTCCGCCTTCACCTCTGTAGTTGAGGTAGCCCCTGCCGCTGTTCAACGCGTTTATCACGTCGGCCAGATTGTGCGGGCATGCAGAGCCTATGGGGAGCAAGGTATCGACCACGAACCCGCCGCTTTCCCTCATGACGGAGGACACCCAACGTTTTGTGGACTGTTGGGTGGGATCGACGATGTTTGCGCATACAACTGCATGTTTAAACCAATCCAGGTTTGCGCGGTAAGGGGTTCGCTCGTATTTGGTCACCTTGTTGATAATCGTCTGCAGGCCGATAATGCTGTTGAGATCCTGTGTGAACCTTCCAATGTACATTTCCGGAAATACATCATTCCCGTCGATTTCGACAAAGTAATCTTCTACAGCAAAACCCTGAGAGTCTTCCGGCCTGATGGGAACCTGTCCATAATCACCCACGAGCAACACGTTCGTTGGAGGATTCGCCCACAAATGGTAACATTGTGCGATGTAGTTCTTGATGATATCCGGATTCGTGCTGTTCGCGCCGATCTGGCTGAACTTCGTCACGACGACATACGTCCCCGACTTGTGTTTCCACTGCGCATATGGTGTAAACGCAGTCGCAAACGTGTCTGGAACAATGCACAACAACACTTCTCGGCCCGACTCTAATCCGTTGTAGTCACGATCCAGCACATGTTGATAGTTGATGAGAGAACTCCGGTAGACAGCGCCAAACGAGGGTGCGATCATCCGGCGCAGCGCTGTCTTCGGGTTGATCTCATTTCCCCTTCCATAGCTGACGCGGATCGTGATCGATGAAAGGACCTGTACTTCCTTTGTCTCAGCAATATAGCGTACAGGGTAGATTGAGACTCGCGCAACTCTGAAGTCTCGGAATACGGCAGGATCGCCGATGGTCACGTAGGATTCCGGATATGCGATCGTTGAGTGGTACGCAGCATCATTCTCGACATACCTGGGTTCAGGAGAGGATTCCTCCCACGGTGCCCTCGCGGGCGGCGGAACGTACCCTGTGAATCTGTGAACCTCACCGGTCTCCACCACTTCAACCTCGACACCGCCACGGTCAGGAATCGCCAGCATCTCTGCCACATACGGTATCTCCGGACTTCCAGGCTGATTGGTGACAGGGTCGGTGAGCAAAGAGATCGACTTGTATAACTTCCCCTCCGCGGGAAAATCCTTCGCCTCAAAGCCCGGAATCTCGACCTTCAGAACCGTGGAGATCCGATCATCCTGAAGCACCGTGACACGTGGAGCTTCCGCTCGTGACGCGCCCTTGTTCAACGAGACCCATTCGCTCCTGGCCGACATGGAAACGAGTACTGACATCAGAACCAAATACGATAACCTGTGAGACATGATTTTGCTCCTTATGGTGATTCCAGTTCATGAACGACAAGCATGAACACCCGAGAATCGAGCTCCACTTTTCAACTCTTCAGTACGAAGGTATCGCGATAACAATCAGACCTTCGGTTTCATCCGTAACGTACACGTAGTGTTGGTCGACGGTAACTCCCAATGCATACTCCGTATCAATAACGCCGATGAGCCCGGGGGCAGCGGGGTTCTCCACTGAGAGAATCTGCAGTCCCCTGAGCTCGGTTGTTACATAGAGACGCCCATTACTATACGCCACTTCCTTTGCATAACCGCCTGTCGAATAACCACCAATCACCCTCAGGGTTGTGTCCGAGAAATCCACAACGTGTACTCCGGCCGTCCCGCATGCAACGAATGCAATCCGCCGGTCCCCCATCACCGCAACATGGACCGCATAGCCGGGCAAATCTATCCACGAGGCATAATCTTTGCGTTCATCGTAGTAGCCCGGGCCCGCAGGGTAGGTCTCAATGTCACGGAGGTCGTACACCGTTAGCCCCATCTCTCCGGACGAAACCAACAAGGCGCTATCGCGAGTCACTGTCATGCCGCGGGCATATCCCGGGCTGAAAAGTCTGCCTTTGTAACTGACATAGCCTGGGAACCCATATTCATCCAAATCCGCGAACCTCACTCCATCCTCCCCTTTGCCTTCAATAAGCCATTTCCCGAAGACAATCACATCGCCAACGCTATTTGCGCCACCAAAATGTTGCACAAAAGATGGCGCAAGAGGGTTGGCAACATTCACTGTGTTGATTCCAAATCCTCCTGCCGCCAGGATTACGATCGAATCCTTGCGAGCCAGTTTGTATGAATACCCTCGGAGTTGGTTGTCCTCACACGTACCGAGAAGCCTCGGCCTCGCGCGATCCGCAACACTCACAACCGCAACACCACCCTCACCCTGAGCGATGTACGCGAGCGTGTCGTTCACGTCGATGTCCTCGGCATATGCCGGTAATCGAAGCTTCGCAACCACAGCATAACCTCCAGACCCCGGAGTCAGCGACTCCGGATCAGTTGGTTTGGCGCAACTCAGGGCCAGCACGCAGCAAATGTATGGGAGAATATTCTTTGACATTCCTTGCTCCTTTCATTCAGAATCATCAGACGGTACAAAACTCACTGAATACTTCACTTCCAAACCGAATTGATGTTGACGATAATTCTTCTCATCTGCGAGATAGGTGGCATTTTGAACTGCCGACGTTTTGCTGTCACGCTTTTGCCATGCGTAGTTCACCACAAGTGCCAGGTTGTCGAGAAGACCGAACTCATAGGAGATCGACACACGGTACTCGTAGTCCTTTCGACCGGCGTGCTCCTGATCGACCTCCAGAAAATTGTGTGTTGTGTAGAAAGTTCGCACGTGCTCTCCTTCCACACCGATGCTATTCGTATGGCCGAATACCTTGGGAAGCCGATAGTCCATGCCAAGAACGAAGATGTTCTGATCATTCGAAGGGTCTGTGTCGATGTCTCCCTCAGCTCGTGAATACACCACCTCAAACGAACCGTTGAGCCGTATGTTCTTGAGAAGTGTCTGAAAGACCTGAAATCCGTACGCTCTATTTCTGCAGTTGTATTCGGCGAAATGTTCGTTGTAATAGTATCGCATAAATCCGAAAGTGGCCCTGACCCGGGTGCCGGAGAAGACGTTGTACTGGAGCCAGCCGTTCAGCTCATCCTTCTTGAAATCGAAAGGTTGAAATGTGATCGGAGTGTAGCCGTAGAGTTTTACCCAGTCGTCATCACGATAATGGCGCACATAGAATTCCGGGATGTAACTGTATCCAAGTTGCGCCACCAACTGCTTCGAGAGGTCTTGCCGCAGACTCATGCTGAGCAGCGACCAGTCTTTGATGGCGTTGTGCGTGTACGTCCGATGACGATAATCGAACGAGCCGCTGGTGTTGAGGTCGCTGATCAGGTTCATCGCCACTGTCCCCCTGACGGAACTCAACAGAATAAGATCATCACGGGTACTGATGTGAAAACGCCCTTCATCCTCGCGGTTGTCAAAATGTGAAAGGTATTTGTCTGAATACCTCAAGATGTTGTTATCGTATACCGACGAGACACCGACATCGAGCTTCCATGAGGTGATACCACCACCCATTAAGAGATTCCCCGGAAGGAACAAAAGGCACAAGAGTGGGATTGGTCGCAGTAGGCTCGCTGCAAGCGGCAAGTATCGACCGGTCGATCTTGCTGTGACAGTCTTTTGAATAGCGTGCATTCTATAATCCAAGTTTGGCATCCTTCCTCGGAAACATGACCTGTCCAAGCAGGCTGTGCCCGTCGAGGGGCGTGATTTCATATCGCTGCAAACCCTTGGGGACTTTGAAGACAATTTCTCGCGCCTTCCCCGGGACGAGCTTGTGGTTGTTCTTGTAGATTGTGGTTTCTGAACGCTTGCTGCTCAATTGGAAGGACTGCAACACCTGACCGTTCTGTTTGATCTGAAGACGGTAGTGTGCACGTCCTTTCATGTTGAAGCTGTTTTCGACGCGCGTCATTACTCTCAGGTCGGTGGGACCTATGATCTCAATCTTCATGGGCTTTTCCGACGAAAACCGGTAGTAGTGTGCCGTTTCCTCTCCTGCGAAGAGATCCACGGGCTCGATGGGCGCGAGGGGAGCAAGGGAAACCCACGGAGTCTTTCTCTCTTTTCGAGGTGCAAAAAGATATCGGGCTGAAACCCGCGGCAAAGAGTCTTTCACCATGAGATCGATGGAATGATACCCTCGCCCAACCTTCACAGTAAGGTTTTCCGGATCCCCGGGAACTCCGAAATTCGTATCCCTGTACCTGGCAGATCCGGACCGGGTTACTTCTTCAGCGTCGAAAACAGATTCACCCGCACCGTCAAGTCTGTAGACCATGTGATACTCGATCATGTCTCCTGCCGTGGGAGCAACCATGGCGCGGGTGACAATGTGCAATTCACCGGGCCCCTTTACTGACACCGTGCTCCATCGCCTGGCGCTCAACGGATAGTACGAACGGGCCTTTCCCGCAGTCACAATGGCAATTTCGGCACCCGCATCCTTTGGCTTGAGCACAACTCGCTTCGCTTTTGCAGCCGCGGCTGATGCTGCAACCAGGCTCCCTCCAAGGAGGGCTATGACCAGAAGACGTTTCATTTCCTGCTTCAGACGTATTTTACAATTCATGACCAACCTCTGATCTTATCACGGGAACAAGCTCTGTTCCCAACCGGTGCTTCTTCCTGTCGATATAGCCAGCCAACAGGATCAGGGTTGACAGCACCCCCACTGCGATCCACGTAATCGCAACGTTGTATTTCACGCGGACGAAAATCCCGCCCGCTCCCGGTCCGGGTAATGGTATCGGGTTCTGTGGCAGCTCATACTGCGCCCACATCTGCCGGATGTTGTAGAGATGAATGATCGGAACTCCCCGCTTGGCCATCTCAACAATAACGCCGCGGACCGGATAGTTCTTCACCGGCAATTCCTTCGAAAGGCCGCTCGGAATGATCTCACCATTCACCACCGTTCCGAGACTTGCAATTCCCCCGCCGATGTTGATGTATGCCTTGATCGGATGCCCCTTGCTGCGTTCCTCGTACAACCTCAGGCGATGTTCGATGCTCTGTTCAAGATGCTCGTCGTCGATCAGGGTGATATTGTTTCGCTTGATCGCCGCGACAATCATCTGCCGCCCTTCAGGACTCAAGCCCCTGCCGATGTCTCCACCGCCGCCGATGGATGCGGCTATCGACCGTGTCTGAAAGACTCCTTTTTGATGGAGCACTCGCTCCATGTCCAGCCATGTACACGTCGGGTCATTTGCTCCCCAATTCGAGGCTCCAACAGAAGTAATCACTAACGGGACGAGCTTCAACGTTTCAAGCGCCGAGAGAACTTCAATGTTGAGCGCGGGGAATGAGCCCGTCATTGCCACTGCCACGTGGTCCTTCTCCCTCACGCCTGCCTGCTTCAACAGTTCCACAACAACGGCTGCGAAGTTGGGATTCGTCGACGCAAGTTTTGCATCGATGTCACCCTGGTCCGTGGTAATCGGCGTCAGGTCCTGACCGATGAGCGCCGTCTCATTCGGATCATTGACCTCATCGACGAACACTCCTTTTTCAAGCCGATACTCTTTGATGCACTGCTCCGCTGCGCTTGCATGCTTTGCGGCTTCGAGTTTTTCGGCGTACCACTTCTGCTTCACATCGAGCTTTGAATTCTCCACAGCAACGAACGCGAGCAGCGCCGCAATTGCATAGATGATGAGAATTGGACTCGAGCTTGTGTTGGCACTTGCCATGAACAACCCTTCCGATTATCCGCCGGGCAACAGGGTTCCATCGAACATCCCTATCACAATCAGGCGCACCACCACCGACGTGATCAACAAGACTGCGACAGTCTTGAGAATCCCCTGCTTTCCAAACCAATGCGCGATGAGTCCCGGCACGACCCATCCGACTGCAGTGAGCTCAATGGTTGCTGATGCGAGATTGAGCGTAAGAAACTGCCGGGAGAAATTTGCCAGCAGCGCGCCGATCAGCAGCGACACGACCATCTGCCGCCTGCCATAGAGGAACGTGTAGTTGCTGACAACTTTGACGATCAGGTACGTTGCCAGACTCACAAGCAGCACACCCGCCATGCGATCCACCTGTGAAAGATGCAGTGCGATGTAGCCCGGCACCACAATTCCTCCTGCAGCCAGACCGAATACTTCATACGAGAGCAGACTGAGAACCAATCCCAGCGTGATCGCCAATTCTATCATGATTGTGAAGACTCCGATTCTCGAAATATTCCGCGACCTGTGCTCCCATCCCTCCCATGTTTCCAATCGCAACAATCGTTGACTCACGGTCGGTCACGGACAGGGCCTGCTCAAACACCTTCTCAGGCGTCGTCCAGCCAACCGACAGGATGCGTCCCGCATCGATACCATAATCCTTTGCCATCCCTTTCACGACTTCGGAGCACTGACCGATCAGCATGAGAAAATCCATATCGGGAGCGAGCTTTCGACCCGCGAGCTCTGCGAGCTGACGCGCACGGTCCATGCGATCCTGACGTGTATTCAGGAGAACGATCCGCTTCCCCTCAAACCCGATCTCGTTTTTGAGACGTTGCCACACAAGGAATGTGGAGTCGGGGTCGTTGGCGGCAAAGGCATTGTATAATGTCAGCCGTTTTCCAAACACGTCAACAGTGAACCGCTTCAGCACTCCCGCATCCGGAATGGCACCATACATCCCGTTAAGGGCTGTCTGCCTCCCGACGCCAAGGTGGTTGCACACATCGAGTGCAAGGGCAACATTTTCACGGTGCTCGATGTAACTGAACCCGTTCATTTCCTCCTGTGTCACTGACGATTCGTCCGACAAATGCATTGTCGCATGTTTCTTTGTGGCAAGAGTTCTGAGATTGTCTGTGACGACGTTCTCGGCTGTAAAGAGGTGTTTGTCTTCAGGAATTGTCTCACCGAGCACTTTCGTAATCTCAGGAAGTGTACGACCCATGATATCGATGTGGTCAAGCCGTACATTGGTGATGACTCCGACGGTTGCACGGATCATCTGCCGCTCGGTGATTCTCTGGTACTGCTGTTCAAGAGCCATGCATTCGACGACCAGGGCCTGTGCCTTGCGTGCCGCTGCGAACCGGACGATGGAAACCTGCTCAAGAATGTTCGCCTCTCCCCTCCGGTGAATATGGACATCGCTGCCGTCTTCGAGGATGAGCCGGGGGAACGTGCCGGTAACTTTCGTGATTGTCGGAATTCCACCAGCCCGCAACCCCGCCCCGACAAGCCGGGTGACGCTGGATTTCCCCCGGGTGCCGTTCACATGCACACGAATGGGGATGGAACGGACACGCCGCTGGTGAAGGAGGAATTCAACGACACCGTACGCCGCAAAAAGAACCAGAACAAGCAACAATATGTAGGAAGTCAGCATCTTTCTCAGTCGATTCCGATCTGGACACACGTTGGGTGCGCCGGAACAACGTCGCAGTGCAGGCCAAAAAGTCTGACCGCATCATGAACGACTACATCCCTTGCGCGAGGTAAGGATGATTGGTGGAGCGACTCGAAGAAATGTGTGGGGGATAAACGATGAGGCGGAAAGAAAAGGCAAAGCCGCTCACCAACACCTGAGTGCAAGGTACATGGTATCAGAGAACGGCACTACGAATGTAAGATACGTCCTATGGAGGCAAGAATCAATAACTTCTGCGTCAACCATGCAGGTTTACCTTAGGTTGCCTGACTTCCGGCTCCCCCCGTCACCGGTTGCTACAAGTAACTCAACAATGCATTCTTGCTCCGACGTTTGACCCCGGCGTACCAAAGGCAGGCTGGGTACAATAACAATGACACTCCGATCCATACAAGGTAGACAACCGGAAGTCCGAAGCCATATCCTTCCGGAAGCTCCAGCGGCTTCACGCTTCCCACAAGGCTGTCGGGCCCTCCTATTGTAAGATAGGCGGCACCAACGGCAAGTGCATGGATCAGAAAGATATGCAGCACGTAAAAGAACAACGGCACCCGTCCCAACACGATGAAAAACCGTGCAACCGGACCCTTCAGTCGCTCCAGCAATGGTATTGATGCAATCGCAGGCCCGAGGGTCATCAACAGGAACAGGAGTGACGGCGGGTACTTGTCGCAATTGAGGAAATCAATAATGGTGAGCATCACGCTATCGTGCGTGCTCCATTGTTTTGGGTCACCATAAATATTCAGCCATCGCAGAACCACAAATGACATGGTGACGCCTATGCCCAGCCACCAGAGAATTTTCCTCCGCTGATGCTCTTCCCGCAGGAGCAACAGACCGAAACCGTACCCCGCCGCCATCACTCCGATCCATGGTATCAACGGATACATGGCGCTCAACGTGTAGTTCTCAAATATCTGAACACGACCGCCACTATGGAGAATCTTCCACAGCCACCCCCAATCACCAAGCATTTTGGGTCGGATGCCATCGAAAGCGTTGTGTACAACCACCATGGCAATGCCAAACACCGTCGTCACCGAGATCGGGAGAAACACCAGGGCGGATAAAGCCACCATCGACCATCCGATTGCCCAGATGGTTTGACCGACGGCGTAGGAATAGTCGAGGCTGAATTGCCATCCCATGCGCATGACGGTCAGTTCCAGGACAACGAGCCAGAGCCCGCGTGTGAGGAGAAACCACGAAACGTCAGCCTTCGATTTGCCACGCGAGCGATACAGGAATGCTCCCGTGCCCGCAAGAAACACAAACGCGGGTGCACACACGTGAGTAAGCCAGCGCGTGAAGAAATGGGCAACGGTCGTCTCATCGAGATTGACCGGACTGAACCTCACGATGGTGAAGTAATGGCGAGCATGATCGAGCGCCATGACCACCATGACAAGTCCACGGAGGAGATCGATCGAGTCCATACGCGGAGGCTTGACTGCGGACTGTACAGTCACCTCAACAGGAACGGCGGCAGATTGTTCCAGCATAAATCAAATGGTCTTCGAGTTCAAATTTTTATCCATCCGGCAACAACTTGATCCGGGCCTTGACATCGCCCTCGTCTTGAGCAGACTACTTTGCGCCTTCCTTCTTTACCATCTCTTTCAACTGCTTGTCCGTCAATTCCACCTTGTGGTACTTCTTGGCATGTCTCTTCATGATGTACCTGAGCTCTTTCGCACTGTGACTCTTGGCCCAGAATCCACAGCCGGCCTGACTGCATGACACATACTTCATGGTGGGAGGCTTTGTTGACTTCTTTGCATCCTTTTGTGGCTCCTTCGCCACGGCAGGCTTTGTCTGCTTGACTTCTTGTTTCGCAGGACTGACCACGGAAGGTTTTGATTCCTTCTTCACATCCTTCTTTGGGTCTTGTGCATACGTGCTTGATGAGAATATGATGGCAAGAACAACCGTAAGCAAGCTTGTTGCGAACTTTTGTACCATGAGAATCTCCAGGAGATGTTTGTGAACGCGTTGTGACTTTCTGACCAGCCATCGCCGACAGGAATATCCGCCGCACGTTAGACACACGTTGAGCACGTTACCTTGCAGAAACAAGGAGCAGGGAGAAGCAACTCGTGGAAAGTATGGGGAAGGACGATGATGCGAACTAAAAAAGCCGCTCACCGACACCTGAGTGCAAGGATTGTGGTATCAGAGAACGGCTCTACGCACACAAGATACGCGCTCTGGACTGAATAGTCAATGCTAAACTGCCGGAGCACAATCGGAAGGCACCCAGGTTAGACTGTCCCGAACGATGACTTCGGCATTCATGAATGAAGGGGGAGTTTTGGAATGACGTGGGTCGGCTTTAGTCATGACGAGGATACTTGGGTATCGACCCTCATCGCACCAAGGTAGCCAGGAGGTGTCGGAGAGTCTGCCCGGCATCCGCACAGAATCCTGTATGGACGGGTGAGGTTTGTACTACGGTACTTCGCGGAGCGGTGAGCCACCGGAACCGCTCGCCTACGGGCAATAACGCAATTGAGCCTGCCTCCGGACTTCCTTTGCACACCTGTTCGAACATGCACAGGTGCGCATCGATTTCCGGAATGTTCACGTCCCCGTGCAATGCGCGCAGACGTTGTTCGTTGAGCTCAAATGCCATATGAAGAAACTCTTGCGCGGGCGCAGTACAGAATGATGCCGACATTCAGGAATTCCTCCCGCTCTACACGAGGCACCACACGCACGATGGCGTATTCAAACACGTCATTGTCGTGCACGATTCGCCTCTTCGATAAAAGTACCCGAGACTGCAAGTCTCTCCCGCAAGAATGTTGTGTACACTTCCCGTTTCCCTTCAGAGGATAACGTGATTCCCGCGCCCGGGACGATCTCCGAAAGCCAGTGGTCGGGTATCAGCGCAACGATTGCCTGTATAATCTCGTTGGTAAGACGAACCCGCAGCTCCGCATCCGCAGCATCGAGCCTGCTCGCGAAGGGGAGCAAAACATGATCCTTCACCTGGACAAATGGACGGCGGATATGGGTTTCCCAGTTGTCCCATGCGTGCTGGAAGTAGAGCGATGCGCCATGGTCGATCATCCAGATGTTCTTGTGCCAGACGAGCAGGTTATTGTTGCGCGGTGTGCGGTCGATATTTGTAACAAGGCAGTCGAACCACACAATGTGGGACGCGAGCGTTGGGTCCACCTGATCTGCAAGGGGCGCGAACGTGATTGCACCGGGGAGGTAATCAAGGGCGAGATTCAATCCGGCGCTTGCACGCATCAGGTCCTGAATTTCCGGGTCAGGTTCCATCTGGCTCAGAGCGACATCGAGATTGGCGAACACAATCTCCGGCACACGTAACCCGAGCGTACGTGCAATCTCGCCGGCAACAAGTTCGGCGATCAGCGCCTTTGCTCCCTGTCCGGCACCGCGGAACTTCAGCACGTAGAGCCCGTCATCGTCCGCCTCGACAATCGCAGGCAGCGAGCTTCCTTCACGCAACGGGGTAACGTAGCGCGTGACGTTCACGGTTCTGATCGTCGGAAGGTTGCCTGTCATTGTCAACAAAGCCGAAGAATGATCCCCGTGGTCAGATCACCGAGTTGGTGGCTAACCGCATCAGAGAATAGCAATATGCCTTCGGATTATCAAGCCCGGAAAATGAGTTGGGGGCATGGCTAAAGCCCGAGATCATGATCGATGAGGAAACCCCAACCTGAAGGTCGGGGTTCTACCGATTCAGAGTCACACCGCCATCGAAAACCCCACCATTCATGGTGGGGTTTCAAGCAAATGCATTAGGAAACGGCTTTAGCCGGGTTCGTGATGTGTCCTTCACTCATTCACGATGACCGCCATTTGGTAATACGCCCCGGCAGTTCCTTGTCTCCGAGCTCTTGACATAGCGACCGCAGAGGTGTGCGTGCCCCGCGCCACTCGATATCTTCAAGCCTCTCCTTAAGAGGGACATCTTCACGGAGTGTTGCCAACCGACGAAACAACAGCGCATCATCCCGATGATGCTCCAAATTCTCAGAGAGAAACGGCGCCCGCCCGACTTTAATCCCCCACTGTTGAGCATCCGGGGGAATCGATTCCAGATGCTTGAAACGTGAAAGAACAATCGACGCCGACTTGGCCCCCCATCCCTGAATTCCCGGATAGCCGTCGGCGGCATCGCCCACCAGCGCGAGCCAATCCGGCATCGACTCAGGAGAGACACCGAACTTCTTAACGACACCTTCTTCATCGAGCACAATGTCCCGACGCCGATCCCAGCAAACAACCTTCTTCCCCTGCACCAATTGTGTCAGGTCCTTGTCCGGAGAACATATCACAACCTGGTCAACGTTCTTCGCATCCTTGAACAGTGCCGTTGCGGTTGCAAGTGCATCATCCGCCTCAAACTCCACCATGGACCACGCAACAATGCCCAAGGCGGAAACGGCCTCTTCGGCAAGCGGGAATTGAGCCAGAAGATCCGGATCAATCCCTTCCCCTGTTTTGTAACCGGGATAGAGCTTGTTGCGGAACGATTCGATCACGTGGTCGAACGCGCATGCAACGTGTGTCGTCCCCGGACGCGCAAGAAGCGCAACCAGACTCCGGAGAAGTCCAACGGTTGCTCCAACCTCGCGGCCATCGGGGGATTTCCGTTTGGGTGCTCCGAAGAAGTTGCGGAACAGTTCGTAGGTCCCATCAATGAGATGGACTTTAAGTCTGCTTTTGGATGGTGTGATCATTCAAACGTCAAGATGATATACCTTGAATCGTATCCGTACTCTTGAAAGAGCCCCGGACGAGAACATACGAAAGGTATATGTTACTTTCAGTCTGAAAATTGAAGGGATGTCACTTAATTTTGAGCAGTTTCTTGACATCTCACGCCCAGCGGCCCTGAGTCTTCAGAAGTACACCCCGCTCGGGAGGTCCGCCCCATCCCAAGTCGGAATGAAAGTAGCACCATCCTGTCTTTCCTGTTGCCCTTTCTCTTTGAAGAGAAAGGGCGAAAGAGAACTTTCCCGAATCGGAACCCGCAGCATGGTTCAGTCAGTGCATCGCTTCATGCGATTTCATCACCGGGCCATACAGCAGTAAGCGATGAAATCGCAATCCATGTTGGTTTGGCCACTCCACATCGCCATCGATTCGGGAAGCCTCCCCCTCGTTTGATTCAGTGATGGCCTCTTATCAGCGCACCGGAACTGCAGGAAGTGTGCAGTTGGCCGACTAACTACACTCTCGAGATTCTCCGACTATAAACGACTGCGCGTTGCAGTTCCGAAAGCTTTCTTCCCCCACTTCTTTCCAGAAAGAAGTGGGGAATGAAGAACCCCTTCACAACCTCACCTCCTCTGCTTCTCGCTCGAATACTGCCATAACGCACGGTCGAGGGTTCGTACCGTCACGCCGCACTTGCGTGCGAGCCTGCGACAGAAGCCAACGTAGTCCGACCAGAACGCAAAGTCGTACTTGGGCGGCTTTGCGTATCCCAGCGACCACAACGCGCGGAAATCGAGAATGGGATACTCCTCTTTGTGGAGCCAGAACAGAAGCGTGCTTGCGGTGGGCCAGTTGACGCCGTTCAGGAGTGTCCAGATCTCGATTCGCAACCGTTCAACAGGAGTCGAGAGCGCAACTCTACTTACAGCTTCGATGAACTCAGGCGGGTTACTCGCACAACGACTCTGGGAACGCGGGGTCTTCCAGCGACAGATGGTCAGAAAATCGGGTTTGGTTAAGTAGCCCTCCTGCTGTACGCGGGGAACGATTTCGTCTTCAATGGTGGGGTTCGGCGTGTAGTCATAACGCGCAGCCCATTTCGCAATATCATGCTCGGGAAACCTGAGCTTGAAGCGGTTCATGGTTTTTCCTCAAATGCTCTTGCCACCACCACCTGCCCACGCCTCACTCATGATAGGGGAGCGTTATGCGCTTCTGGCAAGCTCACACACAACTCCACCATTCATGGTGGGGACTCTACACACCAAACGAAAAACCGGCTTTAGCCATGGCTCATGATGCTGGCCTAATAATAGAACTTCCCTCTCTCCAACATCTCAGCGAAAGGCATTTTGGGTCCTCTGCAGACAAACACCTTCAGATTGTTCTCATGAGCGGAAACATACTGACTCGAGAATTCGCCCTCGCACGGTTCTACACTCTCAAACCGCTCTTTCAACCTGTCATAATCGTCCGCATGCGTGAGTTGAAGTACGATGCTTCCGCTCAGCCTCTCCTTGCTCCAGAGATAGTACGTGTTATGCCCGCATACCACCGCAGGAAGTCCGTACTTCTTTCCATACACTTCTATCGCTCCGGCCTGACCGTAGTTGCCGGCCGCAATGATCGTTTCTCTTTTCTCTTCGTCCGTCAGTCCCTGATATGCGTGTACCACCAGATCAACCTTCTCTTCCCAGCCGATTCGGTCTGCGAGCAACTGCGGGAGCGGAGGCTTCTTGCCCCGCTCGATCTCCGTATTCAATCCCAGAAACTCGGTGTATGCCCGGGCTTGTTCATAGCTCAAACATGGAAGCACAACCGGAAAAACCATTGCCACCCCTGCGAAGAGCAATCCTACGAGCACTCCCTTGAGCCAGTGTGCATTGTACTTTACAACGATAGCTTCAAACATCAGTCCACCGCCGGCGAACACTGCCGGATAGGCAAACATCAGTCTGTCCGAACGGCTCGTTCCCGACAGCAGCATGAACAAAAAGAGGCTGACGAAGAGCACTGAGAGAAACCTGAACTCCTTTGTTGCCCTCGAAAAGATCAGGAAGAAGATTCCCCCGCACCAGATTGGCACCGTAAAGGGAGACATTCCCTGTACCTGTCCTGCGATAAACGCCAGAGGAGGAGTGTACACGTTCTTTCGTTCGGTAATGTTCCTGTAGAACTCGAGTGAAGGAAAGTCGTGTGCCACCTGCCAGAGAATATTCGGCAGGAAGATGACGAACCCGCAGATCGCACCGGCGAGAAACCATCTGTCTGCAAGTAGTCTCCATTTCCCCGCAACCAGCAACGAGAAGACCAATGCAATGGCGAACACCCCGAACGTGTGCTTGTTCATCATACCGAGGCCCAGGAGAACGCCGAGGACAATCCACCGTTTGGCATTGTTCTCCTTGATCATTCGCACGGTGTAATACATTGCTCCTATGGCAAACAAGAGCTCAAACGCATTCATGGAATAGAAACCGCCAAAGGCCAGAATGGCGGGCGAGGCAACCATTGCACACGCGGCTAATAACTGGGCAAACCTTCCTCCGCCAATTTCCTTCGCGAGTATTCCCGTTAGGAACACCGAACCAGCCTGCGCGAGAGCCGGCAGGACTCGTATTGCATACACCGAGGTACCAAAGATGAATTGAAACACCGTGAGAACAAGCGGCGCAAGAGGAGGATGATCGACATATCCAAAGTCCGGGTTGAGGGCGCAGACAATGTAGTACGGCTCATCAATAAAATATCCGTACCCTTTCACAAACGAAGACAGATAGATGATCAGGAATGTGAAGAGACTGATCCAGAGGAGATGTTTATTGTCCGAGGTAAATTGTGAGAGGATTCGTTGCATGTATGATGTTCTTATTCAAGGTCAGCAATCTGCCATGGATTGACGGATCATCGAGTAAGGTCGGTCGCTACTCGAACCCAGGTCCCATTTCTCCCAACGTCGCCGGTAATCCATTTCAAACTCGATCACCCTTTCGAGCAGAACGCCATTGAGGGCATGTTCCTCAAGCAGGGTCTTCTTCAAGGTTTCAATCGACATCTCCCGGGTTTTCGGATTGTCGGCATCCAGTTCCCACATGATCGGGTTGAGCTCGATGTAACGTTCAACGAAGTAATGATCGATGTCATCCCGGATGACGTGGTCGTGGTAATTCCGTTGAAACACCTTCTTGCCAAATGTTCCACTCATCTGGTTGATTTGCTTTGTCGCCTGGTATTTGAAATACGCGACAACATCCCCCAGCGAAATCTTCCGTAGGGGCGACGTTTCGTCGCCCTTCCCGGATTTTGGGGAATCTTCCTTCTTGGGCGAGGAGACCTCGCCCCTACGAGTATTTTCTTTGATCTGGATTATCCCATGGACATGGTTCGGCATGATTTGAAACGCACCGACCTTCGTGTTTGGGAAATGATCTGGTATTGTGTGCCAACATTCACCTACGATCTTCCCCACCTCTGAAAACCGCACCTTTTCGCTCATAACCTCACCGAGGACGCACTTGCGATCTTTGGTGCAAACGGTGACGAAATACTCGCCAGGCTGAGAGTAGTCATAGCCCTTCAGACGAAGGGAATTGCGTCGGCGGGTTTTCATGTCTCTTCCGGACCCAATGTGAATCGCCACGACCTTGAAGCGGATGACAATGCCGATGATTTCATACCACTCGCATCGGCCACCAGCTCAAGCCAGTATTGACTCGCAGGCAATGTAGTACGGCTCATCGATAAAATATCCGTACCCTTTCACAAACGAAGACAGATAGATGATCAGGAATGTGAAGAGGCCGACCCAGAGGAGATGCTTATTGTCCGAGATGAGTTTCATAATACCGAGGAGTCAATGGTCGATAAAGGATCGTGAGCAGGCCTCGCAGAACCAGGTCATGCAAGTATTCAAATCAGGTCGGATCGTTATCTTCCCTCGACTCTTCCCCCACTCGCTCTTCAACAGTTCGACGCCGATTCTCCGACAGCACAACGGCAAGATCTTACTTCCCGTTCTTCTTTGGCCGGAGCTTCTTTACGCTCCTGAGCAGCTTCTTATCTTCGGCTGCCACCTTGCGTTGAAGCTTCTTGATATCTTCTTCTGGTGGCAGTTCTTCCGGCTTAATCCCACGATCTTTGAGAACCTGCCGCACGCTCTGGTTGTTCTTCACATGTTCCGATGTAATCGCTGGCTCCCCTTTGAGATCATCTTTCTTCACGTTGAAGTTCGTAATCTCCGTTGCAAAGTCCTTTGCTTTGATAGTGATGGTCGGGAGGAAATCCGCCAGAGGACGGCTGCCCGGAACCTGGAGCTTCTGCTTCATATCGGTCGTTGTGAACCCGCCGAAAAGTGCCTTGTCGCCTTTGCTTCTGATCCTGGCAAAACCCTGACTGTCAACTCCCCGGTCGAAGATCAGGCCGGAAAGCTCCTTCTCGGAGAGCGTCAGTTTCTCTCTCGCCTGCACGTCGTTCCCAGGCGTTGATCCGCTTCTCCAGCAGCTCCTGCTTCCGCGTTTGCACGGCAAAGTAGCTCATTGCAAAGGCGATGGTGTCCTTCCGGGGATCGCCATTCTGAGCTATCAAATAGCAGGCATAGCGGGTAAGCATAATGTCATCGATTTCCCGATGGGCCCCCTTTGCGAGGTCGATCATTTTGTTGGCGTCAACAAAATGATCCCCTACTTCCTGACCTGCATTCTTGCAAGCTGTTTTGGCTTTTTCAATGACCTGGCCGAAATTCCGCCATTCTGTGTACCCTAACAATTCCTGCAGTTCCCGGGCCAGCCAGTACTCAACATCATCTGCTTTGTGCGAGGCAGATTCAAAATCCTGCGTGAGCGATCTGATTAACTCAGTTTTCATGACACCTCCGTTCGTTGCTCAGCTTGTCGCGTTCGGTTCTGCGCGCTGCTCAAACACCCCTTACCGATCTCAATAGTCGGAGCAGGTGTGTGGTCATATCGAGAGGACCAATGAGTAACCTTACGCTCGGGAAACATCTCAGACGAGCCACCTTCCCTTTTCTGCAATTTGTGTCAACAGTGCGGCAAGGCTCGGAACTCCCGCTCCATCGAAATCAATCTGGTTTATCCTCACAAACTTCCGGCCAAGTCATCCAGGAATTCTGATGGCTTGTCCCCACTCGTGATTAACAAGAAGTCCCTCGCCCGTGTGCAGGCTACATACAGTAAGTGCCTTTCCGTATTGTACACTTCTTCAAGGTCTGCGTCAATCGGCAACAGTCTCGATTCGCTCTTGCAGGGGAATCACTTCATCGTCGCAGGCCATGACGACAACAGCACGGAATTCCAACCCTTTCGCGATGATTTAATGCCACTCGCATCGGCCACCAGCTCAAGCCAGTATTGACTCGCAGGCAATGTAGTACGGCTCATCGATAAAATATCCGTACCCTTTCACAAACGACGACAGATAGATGATCACGGAGGCGGAAGCGGTGCACGGTCTTACCGTACACCGAGGATGTCGCTGATCTTCTCCCGCGAGATAATCCCAGTGTCCAGGAAAAGGTCTTCCAACTTTGAGTGATCAATGCGAACGTCCTGGAGTTTTGTGTCGATGATGAAAAGAAGGTCAGATGCCTTGAGCAGTGTGATGGGGACCTGTGTTCGCTTGTAGATATCGCGGAGGGTCTCCTGTGCGGAGCGGTCATCGAAGTCTGAGGATACGACGACAAAATACAGCTTGTGAATCCTTTTCTCTCTCCTCAGCTGATCCCTTTTTTTCTGGATGTACTCGAATATCTCCCGGTCGCTGGTTCCAATGGAGAACTTTCCCTCCCTTGCCTTTGCGTCATAGACAATCGCATAGTCTCCTTGCCCCATGCTCACCGACAACGCAACGCCGTCTGGTTCTCGTCCTGTCCCTTGCCCTAACTCTTCGGTTTCGTATCCAAGAAGAGTGAAGGCGTAAGCAAGTTTTGTCTCGAATGCCTTTTCAGGTTTGAGGTCTTCTTGCTCTGCTCCACCTGGTTTCCTTGTTGAGAGCGAGGTCAGCGAGATCCCGCACGATCTCCGGAATCCATTCACCAAACAAGCTGATCCCTCCCTCGCAGTCCTTACGGTGCCTTCACCTTCGCGTTCGCCGGCATCTGGTTTGGGTGGCGCGGGCCTCCCTTCAACAAAAAGCGTCCAGAGTACGTGCTCCACAAACCAAAACGGGTACTTGGATTTGTGTTCTGTTTCAAAGAGGGAGGAGAGATCCCGCATGATTTCCCGGAACAGAAGGTACTCAGCACCTGGCGAGTCCGCCCGATCAAGCTGAAATCCTAAGGTTCAGCAGAACCTTCCTCGATGATCCATAATAGACTGGCCAAGCATTTGTTTCCTGAAGCTCCCAGAAGTACGATAAGAAATAGGATTGCGCCAAACGAGGAAGGGTCTTGGGGATTTCAGCCGAGGCCTTCTGTAGCGAAAGGTAGTCGCGAAGTGCGTCGATCTTGGTTTTGGCTTCAGTCTCACTGCACGGGACCACAATACTGCTTCTCAACATCTCGTCTTTCTTTGCGTCGACGACGTTGTTTGTATACTGGTTGAGTTGCATTTGGCCGCTGAAGTTCTTGAATCCCCAATACGGATACTGCCGGCAAAGTTTCTCGCTCCGCTCCTTGAAATCAACGAGTGGTAATCTGCGGCCGAGGAACTCCTCAAGCAGACTCCTGAACGGAAGAATTGCAGCCGCTCGCTTTTCGTCAAACACACGGTAATCCTCGGCCTCCCCCTGGTTGATGACGTGAGGTTTCTGCAGGTACTGCCTGCATTGTTGAAGGAGCTTTCCCTTCTGTACTTCATTCAGCATAGTGCCACCATTTCTCGATGATTCTGGTTAAGCTTTCTCTGCGCCCGACTCGGCCGGCTCAACAAGCTCGTCAGCCGAAAAGCAATTTCAAGAACCTGGCAAATAGGCCCAGCTTCTGACTAAGATCGTCTAGTACCGGTACAGGGGCAATCTCATCAGAACCTGGCATAGCGCCTCTATATCGCACTTCATTACGCGCGATGTCTTAGTATTTCATCGACAAATTCGAACCGGCCCTTTTCAAACCAGATTCCAGTAATCCCTAATCGCAAGAGGTACTCGTTTCTCGTAACGAGTTCTGTTTCTGTTTCGGGTGACTGTTCGATGCTGAAGTGCTGCGGGATGACGATGTCGCCGACCTTTTCCTTGATTGCACGAAATACTTCAATGGTTCGGTCGTTGTTCAGGCTGCAACCCAGGAACAGTAAGCTGCTATTCTTGTAGTAATACTCTAGAAACTTGGGTATTGGCAAGCGCATGTCGAGTGCATTTTTGCCGTAAGCTTGGTCATACTGGTTCTTACTGAGAATGCAGTCACCTGGCGACTTGATGTCGCCGTGCAGTTTGATGATCGATACACGGTCGGGGTCAGGGTCCGCTAGTGCATTGATGCCGTTGATGACCTGAAACGCGTTCTTGGCACCTGTGTCAAAGGCTTGTTCAATCAGATGGTCGTAATTGGTGGTGATGACAGTGTCGTTAAACATCTCCGTAATGAGCAGCGTGGTATCGGTAATAGTTCCCGTGCGGGAGAAGACGTCGCGGACTTCCTGGATAAAGACACCGCGTCCACGGCCATTTTCGATTTCTTCGATGACTGCCTCAAATCGGCCGTGAGCGAGTAACGTTTCGATGTGTGCCGGGTCGATGCCAGCTGTACGCCCTTGGGTACGCAAGTGGTTTGCCCAAGTAGGGAATCCTCCGGCCACTGATAGGCCTGCACCAATGAATGGAACAACGTCTCCATCTTCAAACCGCCCGACCAGTTGATCGAAGTGATCGAGATTACGGTCAAACCAGTGATTGTCGGTGAATTGGTCGCAGAGGTAGCGTTCGTTCAGGACTTCGTGGCGGCGGGTTTCGCGGTATTCCTTGAAGGCCTGGTCATAGGCCTCTCTGTCCCCAGCGTAAAACGCCTTGCTTGGCTCTGAGATGCCTTCCACGTTGTTAGCTTCGCGCACCGCCGCTGCTTCATCACTGTCGAGCCATTCGTTGAAGTCGACGTAATGCTCGAACAGCTTGTGTTCGTCTCGGTCGCACCAGATTTCGGTTTTGGCTTCCATTGCGCGGACCTGTCCTTGCTATGCGACGGCCTGCTCGACGATAGCGTCGGCGAGGTGGATTTGGGTGGTTTGGGCGTCGGTGAGGCGCGCCTTGAGAGCGTCGCACAGGGCCATGAGTTCGTCGACTTTGGCGACGATGCGGTGTTGTTCAGTAGTTGGTGGCAAACCAACAACTATTGGATATACCTTTCGACCTGAAATAACGGGCTGAGCAGTTGCGTTCTCGTTCTCTTTAAGATTGGTTCCTTTCAAAAGCCAATACAGGAAACCGAGGTGGATATTCTCCTCAGAAAAAGTTGTCACGAACGCGTTATCGGTAACCCACGCAGATGCTGGTGTTATATGAATTGATCCGCAGTAATAACCAACTCGCCCGATCACAAGAGTCGACTTTGTGACGTTCACCTTATCGTGATAACCAGTCACACCATTGCCGCCATAGACAGGTACTTCGCCGCTACTATTCATATTTGCCGCTGTCAATCCATCTCCAGATGAAGTGCTAATAATCTCTCCCAACCTTGCCCATTCCCACCCATTAGGTAAGACATATGGTGTTTCGTCTTCACCAATATCCGGCAGGACTTTCTTCTGTCGAGCTTCCCCGTCTTCAACCAATCGTGTTCTTTCCTCGGCAATCCTTTTGAGTAGTTCGCTCGCCGGTTCGTCGTTCGGGTCTTGGGGGACGAGTTTGCCCATGACGGCGAGTTGGAGGATGGTTTGTTTGAGTTGGTCGATGCTGTGCTTCGGTGGTGAACAGGGTGTCGAAGTGGTTGGCGATGCGCGTCCAGGCTTCGCTGAATTCTTGTTGCGATTCGACGCGGGTGAGCGTGCCGAGCAGGGTTTCGACCAGGGTTTGGTGGGCTTCGATGCTGTGGGTTTGTTGTTGTTCCAGTTGGTCGCACAGGGCCATGAGTTCATCGACTTTGGCGACGATGCGGTGTTGTTCGGCGAGCGGTGGGAGTGGAATTTCTAGAGTCTGTAGTACAGTTTTTTGGAGATTATTGATACCGATGCCCTTCCCATGACCGGCGGCCCGATTCCTGTATAGCGGAGTTTGGAAAAAGAATCCAAAATAATTAAGAACCTCATCAGATACTGATCGTATAACACCACAGAACGCACCGAACCCTCCGCTGAAGTCTTCTGTTGCCTGAGCAGCCTTGCCAACGAGATCAGCGCTTCCACTAGACATTGCGATAACTATGTCACCAGCTTTTACATACTGGTCCTCATTTAGGAGTTGCTTGGGCACAAATACAAGGCCATCAAAATTGAGAAATCGATTTATGTTATTACCACGCAAGAGAGGCACGTAATCTGGTAAAGAACTATCGCTAGCATCCGATTTTCCATATGTAACACCACGAATAGTCTCAGCTATGTCGCCAAGTCTTACCCACACCCAGCCCGGTGCCAGCTCAAACGGCTTATCCTCATCAGGAATTAGCGGCTGCGGGTTGTCTTTCTTTATCTGCCAGCAGCAATAAGTACTGCTCTTTCAGCCTGTATGCGCCTTATCAACTCACTGGCTGGTTCGTCGTTAGGGTCTTGCGGCACCAGTTTCCCATGCACCGCCAGATTCAAAATCAACTCACGGAGTTTCTTCATGCCGTAGGCTTCCTGCTTGCCATCTGCTGCCGCGTCCGGCGCTGGACTTAGCGAGCAACGCCGAGGTCCAGAGGTCGAGGTTGTTGGTGAT
>CAVTJO010000015.1:0-19103 GCA_963734955.1 uncultured Bacteroidota bacterium | reverse complement strand
TTAATGATCATGAAGTGACTCGAAACGGGACCCGATGTACTCGATCATTCAAATGATGGCCTACCGGACGATCCGTCTGCTCGTGCTGACGCTCTGTTTGACCCTGTCTGCGGCACAACCGAACCACCCTGTTTCAATTCAGCATATCCACGCCCGATGTGTTGAGCCAACCGGCTCCGGGGGCAGCAGGTCGGTCCCACCAAACTACATCAATGCACCGACCTCATATCTCTTCCGTCTGGATTTCACCATCCGTGTGCCGGACACATTTACCGGGGAAGATTCATCATTCGTCGTCGTTGGATCTTTGCCGGATGGGGATATATTCAGGGCCATTGTCCGCCGGCAGGACCTATCAAGAACGGAAGCATCACTCTATTGGTTTGCGCTCGACGTGAGGGTCAAGGAAACGGGGTGGGCGCGGTTCATTATCGATTCACCTGCTGCGAAAACATCGACGGATCTCAGCGTGAAGGGTAATGGTTTAAGTATCGATCTTGAATGTCCTGAGAAGAATGACACGGGAGACCACGGGCCTGACTGAGGCGGGGGGAAGGTAGGGAAGCATGAGGTGCGGAGAGGGAGGGATTCGAACCCTCGATAGACTGACGCCTATACTAGTTTTCGAGACTAGCGCCTTCAACCACTCGGCCACCTCTCCAAAGCTGAATTACCTTTTGATACTTGAGCCAGTTGTACCCATCGTGAGTTCAGTCCTTCAGACTTCTCAGAATATACGCGTAGTACATTTCTTCTTGATTCGAGACCAGCGCCTTCCTCCGTAGGAGTCCCTACGGGAAACCACTCGGCCACCTCTCCGGATACTATGTTGTCGCGATGATACCCTTGGCGCGAAGCCGGTTGTATCCATCTATCGACTTAAAGAACTTTTCTCTTGACAGTGCAGCAGACTTTGTTGCAAAGGTTTCCTTGTAGTGGAGCACGTACGGGCGATGTCCTTTTGTGAACTTGGCTTTTCCGGCATTGTGCTCACGAACTCTCTCTTGAAGATGGGCGGTTGACCAGTAGTAGTACGTTCCATCCTTAGCCGCAAAACACAAGCATAAAACATGTCGAGACACGTGCCTTCCTCCGAAGTTCGGGAAACCACTCGGACACTTGTCCCGGAAATTTCCAGCAGAATTTATGCAAATCACATCCGAAATGCAATCCGGATGACCAAGGTGGTGGTGTCTCACTTTCAGAATCCACGTCAGGCTGAGCGAAGTCTCCCGAAGGGATGCCTCGGCAGAAGCCTGCCTCATCAACATATGTCACCTTTCGACTCCGCTCAAGGTGACCGTCGTGCATGGTTGGGATCAAACTGAGGCACCACCATCAAGGTGCATCATTCGGAATGAAATACTATATTGATTGTGTCCGAATAACCTGTCAGGGAAATCTCATTCTCGCAATGGAAACGCAGTCCCGGGTTCTCCACAGGACCAAACCTTAGGAGTTGTCTATGCTGGTAGTGATGAAGAACGGCGCGACGAAGGAAGACATCCTGAGAGTGAAGGAAAAAGTCGTCGCTCTCGGATATCAGGCCCACGAGATTCCGGGAGTGACCCGCCTGGCTATTGGCATCACGGGGAACAAGGGACGGATCAACCCTGAGGCATTCAATACCATGGCAGGCGTCGAAGAGGCCATCGCGATAACGCGACCATACAAACTTGTCGGAAGAGAAGCACGGCGCGAGAATTCGGAGGTCTATGTCGACGGCGAGATTGTCGGTGGGAGGGAGCTGGCGATTATCGCGGGGCCCTGCTCGGTGGAAAGCGCCGAACAGTTGTTTCAGACCGCCGAAGCGGTGAAGGAGGCAGGAGCGAAGTTCCTTCGTGGAGGTGCATTCAAGCCGCGCACCTCACCGTACGCATTTCAGGGAATGAAGGAGGAAGGGCTCGTTCTTTTGCGGGAGGCAAAACGGCGGACCGGATTGAAGATTGTAACGGAAGCGAAAGACGTTCAGACCTTGCCAGGCGTCGCCGAAGTGGCAGATGTGATTCAGATTGGCGCCCGGAACATGCAGAACTTTTCGTTGCTGGAAGCGGTGGGCGAGATGAGAAAACCTGTGCTTCTGAAACGCGGGATCTCGGCGACCATTGAGGAACTGCTGATGTCGGCCGAATATATACTTGCACGGGGGAACTACAACGTGGTCCTGTGCGAACGCGGCATCCGGACGTTCGAACCCTATACAAGGAACACCCTCGATCTGAATGCCATCCCCGTCATAAAAAAACTCTCACATCTTCCGATCATCGTGGATCCAAGTCACGGCATCGGGATGTGGGATGGCGTGCCTTCAATGGCCCTCGCTGGCATAGCGGCGGGTGCCGATGGACTCATGGTTGAAGTTCACCCTGATCCCGGCGGCGCGCTCTCCGATGGTTACCAATCGTTGAAACCGCACAGGTTCAAGGAACTGATGGAGAAGGTGCGGCAGGTAGCACCGGTGATGGATCGAATTCTGGGCGAGGTTCCCGACGGTGTTACGAGCACAGTTCCCGCAAAATAAATTCGCTACCCTTCAATCCTCTCATCGACCTGCTAGATAGTCTTGAACCTCTCGAACGACTGCCTGCAGTCATCGCAATAGAAAATCTGTTTGCAGAGAGTTGCGCCAAACTCGTTCTCCATGTGAGTGTGGGATGAGCCGCAGAATGGACAGGGTGCAGGAATCAATAGTGTGGCAGGAATTTCACCTGTCCGTGCAGGAGGTGAGATACCGAAGGAACGAAGCTTCTCGCGTACCTTCTCGTCCAGCATATCCGTTGACCAGGGAGGGGAGTACGTTGTTTCAATCTCAACGGATACGCAGCCAATTGCCGTGAGGCGAGTCTTGATCTCATCCTTGATGTATTCAAGTGCCGGGCATCCGACAAAGGTGGGCGAGATCAGAAGGGAAACCCCGTTCTTATTGATGCTGACCTTTCTGATGATCTTCATGTCCACCAGTGACAGCACAGGAATTTCCGGATCTGAGATGGCCCCCAGCTCCCCCCAGATGCCTTGTTCGTCAAGCTTTGGTGTTTTCGGCCCGCCTACCATTTCGCTGTTGGCGCTAATTTATAAACCTGTTGAAGATCATCGACAAGCTGTTTGAGGTGCGGGGTATGCAATTTTCTTCTCCCGCCTTCGTCCGGCTTCGCGTTCACTGAGTATGAGCCGTTCTGATGACCGGCCGGTATTGCGAGCGTCGCTGAGCTTAACACCGGAACCACTCGATTCAGCCAGAGATTCTTAAGTTGGTCATTTCCGGGAAACACGCTTGCTGCTGCCAGGTCATCTTCACCCTCCAGTCTCTCAAATATCCCGAGCGCCTGCGGAAACGCCTCATCAACCGCGGTTTGCATGTAGCGATGGCTCTCTCCCGTGGCATCCCCCAGTCTTTCCACCAAACCCTTGCTGTGCAAGAGGTGATACATCTCTTCTCGAATCAGCTTCCCGGCAATGTCGTGCAGTTGCCGGACAGTGCTTCCTTCAAATGCTGCAAGCCGTACCTGTTCAGCCTCATCAAAGAGATACTGTCGCACAACCGTATAGGCGAAGTCGCCTCTCGGGTATGCCACGAACCGGCAGCAGGTGAAATCGTCCCACGGACGTTCAAATGCCATCGCATCGGGAGATTGGCCGGTGAGCTGTTCGTACAACGAGTACCAGACGAGCGCATGGCCGAGTTCATCCTGTGCGATGTTGGAGAAGGCGATGTCTTCCTCGAGGATTGGTGCGTGACCCGTCCATTCTGAATTGCGGTGTCCCAGCACCAGCTCGTCGTCGGCCAGCGACAGAATGAACCTGAGCAGGGATTCACGAGGGATCGAAGCAGGGAGATCAATGTTCGTCATGCAATTCCTTGTCCGGAGCGTCAAATGCCTTGGGGTCTCGATAACTCTTGTCGGTAATCTGCGCGAAGAAGTCTTCGTTCTGGTAGTCCGTTGCAGTGATGTCGCTTGACTTCACCACCCAGATGCTGACACACTTCAACCTTCGGGCAAACTGATCACGGGCCATCTGCAATGCCATCTGCGGGTCAGGCGCATGAACCGAACCCACGTGCATGTGTGGATCTCCCTTCTTTGTCTGATGGAAGACCTCGTACGTATCCCATTGTGTGTCAGTCATGATGCAGTAGCCCGGGCTCTTCCCTTTGCCGCCAGCGCCTCCCGCACCCAGCGGCCATCCTCGTGAGCTTTGCGTCGCACAGCCAGTCTCTCCTTGTTCATTGGTCCATCACCGTTCACGACACGTTTTAGTTCTTCCCAATCAGGTTGTGTATAGTGCCAATGTCCTGAGTTCTTGTCGAGGTGACAGTCCTTGTCCGGCACGTCGAAGCCAAGCGCCCGAATCTGAGGAACAATGAGGTCAACGAATTCCTGACGCACCTGTTCGTTTGTCTTGGTTTTGATTTTCCACTTCATGGACTGGGCTGTGTGGGTGGAAAGGGAATCGGGAGGCCCGGACATCATCAGGGTTGGGTACCACCAACGGTTGATCGCATCCTGTGCCATGGCACGCTGCTCGGGTGTGCCCTTTGCCAGCGCAACGATGGAATCATAGCCCTGCTTGATATGGAAGGATTCTTCATAACAGATGCGCTTCATCGCCCGTGCGTAAGGGCCGTAGGAAGTCTGCGCAAGCATTGTCTGATTGATGACGGCCGCAGTGTCAACAAGCCATCCAATCACTCCAACGTCCGCCCAGGTGGGGGTCGGATAGTTGAATACGTTTGCATACTTGGCTTTGCCGGCGAGGAGCTCCTCAAGCATTTCTTCACGGGACTTGCCAAGCGTTTCTGCTGCACGATACAAGAGCTGTCCGTGTCCGGCTTCATCCTGTACCTTGGCAACGAGCGTCAACTTGCGCCGGAACCCGGGAGCGAATGGAATCCACTTGCCTTCCGGCAGTTGTCCCACGATTTCGCTGTGTGCGTGCTGTCCGATCATCCGGATGAGAGTCTTGCGATAGTCATCAGGCATCCAGTCGCCCGGCTCGACTTTTTCTCCGCGGCCGATGCGGGCTTCAAACTCGGCGAGCTGCTGGTCGCTGGTTTTCTGGTGCATGTTCATACGGGCAGTTGTGTTTGAAGAACGGTGGTTGCAAACTCACGATGAAAATATAAGCAGGTATTGCGATTGGTGCAAGTTGCGGAAGTCACAACGGACCTCACTCGAATCATCTAACAGAAGCGGCGACAGGCACAGCGCAGGAACTGTTCTTTGCCTTCCTTCTTTGAGCCGTTTGTCTCGTTGCCCATGTTTGATTATATTACGATGGTCCCTCGATGAAACGACAAGGAAAAAAAACAACACCCCCTCAGACCCCGATGTGGGCGGAGCGGTACTGTTCCTTGCCGGGTGGTGAGATCATCGAGAAGGGCCTGGCAGACCTCAACAGCGGCGTGAAGACGGTTCCAAGCCTCCTTGTGCAGATTGGGGGTCCCCGGCTGCGGCAAACAGGGCTCCATATCCCTCGCGTTTTCGAAACCCCCGAACATGAGTTGTATGATCTCCTGTCGCAAGCGGACCCTGACTCAGCTCATTCCCGGTACAATGCACTCATCCGGACACTTGTCAGCTTTGAACGGGCCGCAGAATGCGTCAGCAAGTAAATCGTACTCGCCTTGAACAGTTCCTTCGCGCCTTCGGCAGGGTTTCTGACCGGCCAACCAGGGTCTACCTCACGGGGGGAGCCAGCGCGGTTATTCTCGGCTGGCGCGATTCTACAATTGACATCGACCTGAAAATTGACCCTGCGAATGAGCCGTTACTGCGTGCGATCCCGGATTTGAAGGAAGAGTTGCATGTTAATGTCGAGCTTGCCTCACCAATGGATTTTATCCCCGAGGTTCCCGGTTGGGAGGGCCGCTGCAAGTTCATCACACAGGAAGGGGCGGTTGCTTTCTTTCACTATGATTTTTACGCCCAGGCATTGTCCAAGATCGAGCGCCTCCACGAACGCGATATCCTTGACGTCAGGGAAATGCTCCAACGAAAGCTCGTTGAACCCCGGCTGCTGAGGGAGCTGTTCGAAGCGGTGATTCCCTTCATGTTCCGGTTCCCGTCTCTTGACCCCAAAGCATTTCGACGTAACCTCGATTCCTTTGTCCCGAAATCTTCCGCAAAAGGCGATCCGCTATAGCCTGCCCGAAGCGTGAGTCACAGAGTCTCCTCCCAACATTTGGTAGTGTCTCAGCTGGCAGGCGTTCAAGGTATTGTAGATCTGCGGAATTCGAAATGAGACACTGCCCGAATTATTGCGATGGCAACTCAAGCCCGTTTTTTGTATTTTGATGGCACTTCAGCTATCAATCCAGGTATCGCGTTTGCCAGTTCGAGTCCGTTTCGCGCCGAGTCCTACGGGGTATTTGCACGTCGGTGGTCTTCGCACAGCACTCTACAATTATCTCTTTGCACGAAGGAATAACGGGACATTTATCCTGCGGATCGAGGATACGGACCGATCGCGTTTCGTCGAAGGGGCAGTGGAAAACCTGATTGAAACCCTCCGCTGGGCCGGGCTCGAGTATGATGAAGGACCATTGAAAGGCGGTGCGAAGGGGCCCTATGTTCAGTCGGAACGGCTCGACACGTATCACCACTATGCCAGGCAACTGATTGATTCGGGAAAAGCCTACTATGCATTCGATACTCCCCAGGAGTTGGAGGTGATGCGCAAGACTCTTGAGCAGCAGGGGGTCTTTCCCAAATACGACCGACGTGCACTGAAGCTTTCACCTGATGATGTGAAGGCAAAGCTCGCTGCAGGCGAACCGGCTGTGGTAAGAATGAAGGTTCCTGACGCGACAGTGATTGCTTTCGATGACATAGTTCGGGGGCGGGTTGAGTTCTCCAGTGACCTCATTGACGATCAGGTGCTCCTCAAGTCGGATGGGTACCCGACCTACCATCTTGCCAATGTTGTCGATGACCATTTGATGGAAATCTCTCACGTGATTCGCGGGGAGGAATGGCTTTCCAGCACACCGAAACATGTCCTTTTGTATCGTGCGTTCGGCTGGGAATTGCCTGTCTTTGCTCACTTGCCGCTTCTCCTCAACCCTGACAAGTCCAAGCTAAGCAAGCGGCAGGGCGATGTAGCGGTTGAAGATTTTCGCCGGAAAGGTTACTTGAAGGAAGCGTTGGTGAACTTCGTCGCCTTTCTCGGGTGGAATCCGGGGGATGAGCGGGAGATCTTCACATTGGATGAGTTGGTCAAGGAGTTCTCTCTTGAAAGAGTGGGGAAGTCGGGAGCTGTCTTTAATATCGAGAAACTTGACTGGTTGAATGCTCACTACCTCCGGAAGAAACCTGACGCAGAGCTTGTTGGCATGCTCCGGAAGGAATTGGGACAATCGGACTTTGCGGACAACCAATTCAGTGACGAGTACCTGCTCGCCGTTATTAATGCCATGCGCGAGCGGGTGTCGTTCCCAAAAGAATTCGTCGAGAAGAGTCCGTACTTCTTTCATGCGCCGGAACAGTACGACCCGGACGTTGTGAAGAAGAGATGGACCCCTGACGCGCCAGCCCGTCTCAAGCGGCTTGCCGATGAGTTTTCCCGATTGGAACGTCCACAAAAGGAAGACTACGAGTCCGCACTCAACCAGACCGCAGCGGAGCTGAATGTCAAGAATAGTGACCTGATCCATCCTCTTCGGTTGGCTGTTTCAGGAATGGGGGCTGGACCGGGGCTGTACGACATCCTCCATATTCTGGGCAAAGACGAGACGATTCGAAGGATTAATTCGGCGATAGAACGATTGACGTGATTTTCACAAAGAAGGAATCAGGATTGGATACCAAATCGAATGACGTTGGGTTGCCCGAGCGGACGAACTTCATCCGCGAGATTGTTGACGCCGATCTGAAGACGAACAAATTTCAAGGACGGGTTCACACCCGGTTTCCACCTGAGCCGAACGGCTATCTTCATATTGGCCATGCGAAATCCATTTGCCTCAACTTCGGACTTGCGAGAGACTACAAGGGGCTCTGCAACCTCCGCTTCGACGATACGAACCCGACCAAGGAAGAACAGGAGTACGTTGACTCGATAATGTTTGACATCCGGTGGCTTGGGTTCGATTGGGAGAGCCGGCTGTATTATGCGTCGGACTATTTCGGACAGCTCTACGATTACGCTATTCAGTTGATCAGGAAAGGAAAGGCATACGTCTGCGATTTGAATGCAGACGAGATCCGGGAGTACAGAGGCACGCTCACCGAGCCCGGCAGGAACAGTCCATACCGTGATCGAACCGTGGAAGAAAACCTGGATCTCTTCGAGCGTATGCGCAAGGGAGAGTTCCCCGACGGTGCAAAGACCCTGAGAGCGAAGGTCGACATGGCATCGCCGAACCTCAACATGCGTGACCCGGTGATGTATCGTATTTTGTTTTCGACGCATCATCGGACGGGCGACACATGGTGCATCTATCCGACGTACGACTGGGCGCACGGCCAGAGTGACTCGATTGAGAGGATCACCCATTCGATCTGCACACTTGAGTTTGAGAACCATCGCCCCCTGTACGACTGGTTCCTTGATGAACTTGGGGTGTACCATTCGCAACAGATTGAATTTGCCCGGCTGAACATGACGTACACCGTCATGAGCAAGCGCAGGCTGTTGCAGCTCGTGGAGGAAGGACATGTGCATGGCTGGGATGATCCCCGGATGCCGACACTATCGGGGCTGCGTCGCAGGGGATACACGCCGGAGTCGATTCGTACATTTGCGGATCGTATCGGCGTGGCGCGCCGGGAGAATACAATCGATGCAACCTGGCTGGAGGAATCCCTGAGGGATGATCTGAACAAACGGGCAGCGCGGGTAATGGCAGTATTGCGTCCACTGAAGGTCGTCATCGAAAACTTCCCGGATGGGGTTGTTGAGGAACTTGACGCAGTGAATAACCCCGAGGACCCCGGGATGGGAACGAGAAAGATTCCATTCTCAAAGGTGGTGTACATCGAACAGGATGACTTCCGGGAGAATCCCCCGAAGAAGTACTTCCGCCTTTCGCCGGGTACTGAAGTCCGGTTGCGATACGCGTACATCATCAAGTGTGTTGATGTGGTGAAAGATGAGAAATCCGGGAAGGTCGTTGAGCTGAGGTGTACGTATGACCCGGAGACAAAGAGTGGCTCGGCCATGAGCGGACGGAAAGTCAAAGGGACGATTCATTGGGTATCTGCACCGCATGCACTTGACGCCGAAGTGCGTCTGTATGACCGGTTGTTTACTGTTGAAGACCCCGGGGGCGAGAACTGGAAAGACTTCCTGAATCCACATTCCCTTGAAGTGGTCCGGGGCTGCAAAGTGGAGCCCGGCGTTGCGACTGCGCGCCATCAGGATCGTTTCCAGTTCGAGCGACTCGGATATTTCTGCGTCGATGATGATTCCCGCGTGGGATCTCTTGTCTTTAACCGGGCCGTCACACTCAGAGACACATGGGCGAAGATCGAGAAAGGTTGATGCTCTCTCATTCCCCAGGATTGCATCTTGGAGGATCAATCTCTATATTCTCGCGGCATGGCTGAGTTGAACATCATCCGGATAAAGAACGCCACGTTCTACGCCTATCACGGGGCTGCGATTGAAGAGCAGAACCTGGGCGGCAAGTTCGAGGTCGATATCGACATGCACTGCGACCTTCTCCCTGCGGCGGAAACGGATTCCCTCAAGAAGACCGTCGACTATGAGAAGGTGTATGCGTACGTCAGCAGCGTCATTCACTCCAAGAAGAACTACCTCATCGAAGCACTGGCGCATACAATTGCGCGGGGGATCATCCGGGAGTTCTTCAACGTGGAGATTGTCACTGTGAAGATTCGCAAGCCCCATCCACCGGTAAAGGGTGTCGTTGATTTTATTGAAGTCGAGATGACCGAGCGGCGATGAAAACATATCGGGCATTTCTCGGACTTGGCTCAAATGTCGGTGAACGTGAGAAGTTCCTCAACCGGGCGGTTGCTGAATTGAAGAAGGTGCGTGACACGAAGATCGTATGGTCGTCGTCCGTGTACGAGACTGATCCGGTCGGGAAGACCGATCAGCCGAAGTTTCTGAACGCAGCAGTCGAAATCGAGACACAGCTCCAGCCGAAGGATCTCCATGTCGAAACACAGGCGATCGAGAGTCATCTCGGACGTACGACACATGAACGGTGGGGTCCACGGGAGATCGATGTCGACATCCTCCTGTATGACGGGCTTGTGTACGAGGACGAGCATGTCACGGTTCCTCATCCGGAAATGGACCGGAGAAAGTTCGTGCTCGTTCCCTTGAAGGAGATTGCACCTGACCTTGTGCACCCCGTCAACGGAATGACAATGGAGGAGCTTGCCGCAACGTGCAAGGATCCGGGAAGGGTAACGCAGTCATACCACAAGATCGTTCTCTAACCACCGAAACCATACCCCGGAGACTTCTTGCCACAGAACGAGCCCATTGCACAGCTGGTCGAGAACTCGGATATCCGTTACATTGCCGTGGAGGGTGTCATCGGTGCCGGGAAGACCACACTTGCAAGCATGCTGGGCGAGACGTTGAAAGCGAATGTGGTCCTGGAGCAGTTTGAGGAGAATCCCTTCCTCAAGGACTTCTACAGCGAGCCTGAGAGGTTTGCCTTCCAGACGCAGATATTCTTTCTGCTCACCCGGTACAAGCAGCAGCAAAAACTCTTTCAGGCTGATCTCTTCCACAGGTTTCTGGTAACGGACTACATTTTTGAGAAGGACAAGATCTTTGCCTACCTGAACCTGCAGGATGAGGAGCTGAAGCTGTACGAAACACTCGTCAGCGCCATTGAGCGGAACATCACGACACCGGACGTGGTTGTGTATCTCCAATCCAGCGTCCCCCGCCTCATGGACAACATCAAGAAACGTGCGCGTTCGTACGAAACGGAGATGTCGGAGACCTACATCAAGGACCTGAACGAAGCCTATAACTACTTCTTCTTTCGATACAAGGCAACCCCGTTGCTGATTGTGAACGCCGCTGAATTGGACTTTGTGGCGCACAAGAACGAGTATGAGGACCTTGTCCGTCAGATCTTCCGGCAGGGCAGGTCCGCGGTGGAGTACTATAACCCGATGCGAAACAGGTAAGACAGCATGCTCAGATTTCTTCTCTATCTGGTCTTTGCGTATATGGCGTGGAAGATTGTCCAGGTTGTTTCGCGCATCATGTCAAGCTCTCGCCACCAGGGAGAGGACCCTTTTGCAAATCAACCTCCTCGGAAGCCGCAGCAGACGTTCAAGGACGTCAAGGATGCTGATTTCGAGGAACTTCCTCCCGACGAGAAGAAATAGACCCGGCCTCCATTGTTCCGGCGACTCGAACGATACCTTAAACACCTGATGCTCTCCCTTCTCAAGGGACTCGTCAGTTCGCAACAGCCTCCCGATCTCGCCAGCCGCCCGTTCAAGAGAATACTCGTCGTTCGTCAGCACGACCAATTGGGTGATATGCTCTGCGTTGTTCCGTTGCTTCGGGGGTTGCGCAAGAGGTATCCCGATGCCTATATCACCCTCATGACAAGCCCTGTGAACCACGATGTCATGTTGAACAACCCCTACGTGGACCGCATCATCAGGTATGACAAGAAGGAGTTTCTGGGAAGATTCCGGGTGAAAGGGGGGAAGTTCATCTCGTTTGTGAAGAACCTCCGCAGAGAGAAATTTGAAATGGCAATCGTGCCTTCGACAGTATCGACCTCGGCGACGAGCGACCTTGTTGCCTACCTGTCCGGGGCTGTGTACAGAATCGGCGCAGGGGAGATCAACGGTGTCGGGAATCCCTCAGGGATCTTCTTCAACTTCCCGGTCAATCTCCGGTGGGATGAATCCGGGCACAGGCACCAGACGTTGCGTAATCTGGACATTGCACACGGGCTCTGGCTGAACGTCACGGACCTCTCCTCGAAGATCCGTCTGAAGGAGGACGAGAGCACCGGGGCAAAGGCGTTTCTGACAGAAAAGCACCTTACCCCGGGAGCATTCGTATCCTTCCATCCCGGTGCAGGCAAACCATCCAACCGCTGGGAGGCGGAGAGATTTGCAGAAGTTGCCACAAGGCTATACGCAGAATTCGGAATAGCCATTGCAGTAACTCGCGGGTCCATGGATGACGAGCCCGTTGCGACGATGCAATCCAGATTATCCATACCGTACCAACTAATTGAAAACAAGAGCATTAGACAGGTTGCTGCAATCCTCTCTCTCGCCCGACTGGTCGTCTCAAACGACACAGGAATCATGCACGTTGCGGCTGCGGTCGGAACTCCAGTGCTTTCCCTTTTCGGTCCAACCGATCCAGAACAATGGGCACCCATTGGAACAAAACATCGTTATATTGTTGGGAAGGATGGAAACATGGGATCCATCAGCGTTGAGGAGGTTGTGGAGTTAGCGAAAGAGATGCTCCGTTGATTTCCCTATGACATTGAGAGTATGATTGATTTGAGAACATCGGGGCTTCAGCCCGTCAATCCCCCGATCGATTACGTTGCGGAGATTTCACGCCTGAAAAAGCAGCTCAACGCCATCGTCCTGGCTCACTATTACCAGGAATCGGAGATTCAGGATGTTGCAGATTTCATTGGCGACAGTCTTGAGCTCTCACGCCGTGCGGCAGAGACGAAGGCCGATGTGATTGTATTTGCCGGCGTGCACTTCATGGCTGAGACTGCCAAGATACTCAGTCCGGAGAAGCAGGTTCTTCTGCCAGATCTTAATGCCGGATGCTCCCTTGCCGAAGGATGTCCGGCCTCTCTGTTCAAGGGATTCCGGGCGCAACACCCGGACCACGTCTCCATTACCTACATCAATTGTTCCGCCGAGGTCAAGGCGGCCAGCGATATCATTTGCACCTCCAGCAGTGCGGAGAAGATCATTCGACAGGTACCGGATGACAAGCCGATTTTCTTCGCGCCGGACAGAAACCTTGGCCGGTATCTCATCAAGAAGACCGGCAGAGATATGTTATTGTGGGAGGGTTCATGCGTTGTGCATGAAACGTTTAGCATGCGGAAGCTCATCTCGCTTCAACTTGAACACCCCGGGGCGGAGTTGATTGCGCACCCCGAGTGCGAAGAACCGCTGCTCGAAAAAGCTTCCTTCATCGGCTCGACGAGCGGACTTGCTCAAGTATGTTCAGGGTTTCAGCGGGAAAGAATTCATCGTTGCCACTGAGCCCGGCATACTCCACCAGATGCAGAAACATGCTCCGTCCAATACGTACATCCCTCTGCCCCCAGAGGCTTCATGCTCCTGTAACGAATGCCCCTACATGAAGCTCAATACCATGGAGAAGCTCTACCTCTGTATGAAGAACCGCTCACCTGAGATCACCCTGTCTTCCGACATCCTCCAGAAGGCCCTTGTGCCCATCCAAAGAATGATGGCGATGAGTTGAGCCACCCCCAGTAAAGTGCCTTTCAAATTCCCTGGCAGTTAAGTTTCTCCCGCATCACGGTTTGACAACCGGTGGGGCAAACATTCCTGTTTGCCCTTCAGTTCGTTCAGAATGACGTTGCTTATCCACCCATTGTCATTCTATGGCGCATTTCTCAGCGCCGAAGAATCTGACTCTTGTTGTATGCCCTTTCTCTTTGAAGAGAAAGGGCGAAAGAGAACTTTCCCGAATCGAATCCCGCAAGCGTGGAGTATTCAGTGCGATGATTTCATGCGATTTCATCACCGAGCACTAAAGCAGTAAGCGATGAAATCGCAAAGCCTGTGTCGTTTCCTTCCCCACACGGCCATCGATTCGGGAATGCGGAGGGCTTGATTCTAAGGGATGGGTTCCGAAATCGACGGTCGACGACTCGACTCTCGAGCCGTGAGCGTTGAGGCGATGGCGTGTGTTTCGATTTCAGCTCGCAGGGTGAATGTAGTGCTGAAATCGTCGGCAGTGTGGGGAGAAGCCATCGCCGCGTTTCGATTTCGGAAGATTCTCTTTGGCACTTTCTCTTCTAAAGAGAAAGTGCAATGTCAGAAGAGTTTTCATTGTGAGCCCGTTTACCTTGGTCGCGTCGCTCTCTGCAATGACTCGGGGAATGTAGTCCACTATTACTTTCTTCCCGAGGAAGAAAGTGACAAAGAAGTCTCTTCCCGCATCGTGACCCGCAGGCCCGGAAGATTCAGAACAAGGACCCATGCGATTTCATCACCGGGCAGAACATCAGTAAACGATGAAATCGCAAGCCTGCGTCGTTTCCTTACACACACCGTCATCGATTCGGGAACCCACCGCCCCAAGATAAGAGCAATTGTCTTTCTGAGACGCGCTTCTCAGCTCGGCGTGACGTACACCGGGATCTCAAGCATTTAGGTCAGGGTGAGCGAAGTCGGACCCTGATACACGCATCAATTGAGGAACATGTCCGGGGCGGGGGTCGGTGCCACCTGTGATTCGTGCGTCCGCCTATTACACGCCTCGACTTCGCTCGGCGTGACGGACTTCCTCATGAATCACCACGGGTGGGGCAAACATTCTTGTTTGCCCACACCATGTGCCGACAAGAATGTCGGCACTACCCGTGATGAGACTTTGTCCTGTCCGAAGGACCCCTCGGGGAAGGTCGGGGGTCCCGGATCTTGGGACAAGACCGTTCAGGACCGCCACGAAGATTCTTTCCTCATCTGGGTTTAACAACCGGTGGGGCAAACATTCCTGTTTGCCAACACCTATTCGCCCAGTCGGGCAGTCATTCTGCTTGCCTACTGCCATGTGCCGACAAGAGTGTCGGCACTACCAATGGTTGTGCGCCTAACACGCCTCGACTCCGCTCGGCGTGACGGATGTCCGCTCGAATTACCACTGGTGCGGCAAGCATTCTTGCTTGCCTGCTCCTGTGCACCATGTGCCGACAGGAATGTCGGCACTACCAGTGAAACAACTGGTAGGGCAAACGATCTACCCCTAGGCAGGTCGGCACTACCGTGACTGTGTCCGGTACCGCGCCGGAATTGATGACACCCTCCCTGTCGAAACGTCCGTTCTCGCCTATTGAGAATTCATACAACAGAAATGGCAGTACGAGGAATCGAGGCCAGTCCAGAGGTTTGACAGGAGGCATTCGGAATGGCACGCCTGTTGCAAGAATCACGAGCGGCTGAAAATCAAGGTGGGATCAGAACAAAACGGAGGAAGAACGGAGAATAAACAACAAAAGTGAATCACACAGGAGAAAGGAACGGCAATGGCACGCGTAAAGCTTAACCCGATGTTTATCGCCATCTGGGGCAAAATGGGGAACATGGCCCTGAAGCGGCGCGGCAACACGTTCTTCACGTCCAACCTGCCTGACTTCAGCGGGCGGGTGCTGAGTGCGGCGCAGGTGGAGACCAATACGCGGTTTCGTGCCGCAGTGTACTATGCGAAACAGGTTCTTGCCGACCCTGAGGCGGCCAAGCAATACGAGCAGAGGGCAAGGGAAAGCGGGAAGTCAGTGTACAGCACCGCCATTGCTGATTACATGGCACGGAACAAGTAGGTCGATTCGTGCCTTGGCGTGTCTGTCTGAGAGAGCTTCATAGTAAGTCGAACACTGGCGCTCTGGCGACCTGGATTGCTTGTCCATCCGTCAGTCTGAGCGACTTTCATAGCTCGACATTTGAGGGAGTCGAAGAATGCTCGTGTCACCCTTCGACTCGTCCGGCGGAAGATGGCGGAACTCGCTCAGGGTGACGCCCGCTCTCCTACGCTCGTCAGTCTGAGCGACCTTCACAGCTCGATATTTGAGGGAGTCGAAGACTGTCACCGTTTGAATGGCACAGCCCCGACCTTTAGGTCGTGGACACCAAGCAACACGGACCCCGATTTTCTGCGGGGTTTCAACCCCTCACCAGATTGAGTTGAAACCCTTGAGATTGTTATCTCGTGTTTTGTAACCCGCCTGTGCGAGTTCTCTTCAATTGCATATCTCTCGCAATTCTTCTATCTTTTTCCAAGACTTGTTCCGGTCGGGATGGCCGTCGTGCCATGAGTGCGCCGTTTCTCTCTCCTCCTCAACCCTGACGCGATACAGGGACGACGCAAGTCTGCCTCACCTGTTCCTCTGAATATCGATCCTTGGAGTGCCATTGTCAGCGTGCCGGCAGCGCCAACAACTCGCCTGAATCTCGTTCCTGCCCGCTGACCAGGCGGGATTCCCAGCTCAAACGAGCCGGATGCCTGTCCGCCGGACCGACCGGATTCATCGGGGTGGCAGCCATTGGGATCGAGGTGTAGGCCAGGCTGGAGGCGAGTGGAGGGGTGAAATCCACGAAGATAGTTCTCCTGAATGGAAGGCGTTCCGTGCCTACCACCCGCAGCGTGTGGGTAGGAGCAATAGAGGGGTATGGATAGACAAAGCAATTCTAGGCAGGCGATTGCATTTAGCAGTTTCATTCGATAGATTCTGAACGATTCAGGCCACATGACAACTCCTATAGGGCGTTTATTGGAGCCTCGTCGCTTCTACTCAGCCATGAGACATAGGCAAGCTTGGGCGTTTTCCAGCTTGTCTCGGTCAGAAACGAAGAAGCTCACTCATTCCTATCATGTATACCCAGCCCGATTCATCCCTCAACTTGCACAAGCACTCCTCGAGGAGTTCACCGACGAGGGAGACTCTGTGTGGGATCCCTTCTGCGGATCCGGAACTCTAAATGTCGAAGCTTTCAGGTTAAAGCGTCCTAACCTTGGAACGGACATCAATCCGGTCTCAGTTCTCATCTCCAAAGCAAAGACTACGCTTGTTCATCCGACTCTGCTAGCCAAGAGTTGCAGAACTCTTCTTTCGTGAGTGAACGAGAAGAAAAGGAAGCAGGCCTTCTACATTTCAAACGGAACACTGAATGGAAATCTCGACATTCTCAAGGAATGGTATTCAACCAGAAACCTTAACGAACTGGCCCACATCCTATGGTGCATTGAATCGTCCCAGTTGGACGCGAAGGTCAGACAATTTTTTTTGTGCGCCCTTTCAGCAGTTTTGAAGAGGAGTTCAATGATGCTGACAGCGAGTGTCAAGTCGCAGTACGACCCCGACAAAGAGCCCGCGGCTGCAAGTGATTACTTCAGTCTGCAGTTGAGATCTATGCTGGAGGCAAACAGGGAGTTCTATGAAGAGAACCAAAACAACTCGACACCTACCAGAATTGCCAAGCACAATGCTGCATCGCCGTTTCCACCATCTTCTGGCAAAGAACGTTTTTCCTGCATCTTAACTAGCCCGCCCTATGTCGTATCCTATGACTATTCCGACATCTTCAGGCTTTCCACCTATTTCCTCTTCTATCAGAAGGAGTATCTTGATTTCAGGAGAAAGTTCATCGGCACGAGATTAGCCAAGAAACAGCGTGTGACACAGAAGTTGCCAGATGCGGTTGAATCGTTGAGGGGCAGAATCGACGATGTTGGTATACAACATGGGTTGGAACAGTACTATGTGGACATGAGCAGGTTTTTCCGTCGGTCTCTTGGTCGCATAAAGAAGAATGGGCGATTAGTCATGGTGGTGGGTGACACTTCATTGAGAGGTGTTCACATTCGTAATGCATCATTGCTTAGTGAAGTTGGTGAGTCGGCAGGTTGGAAACTTGACAAGGGGTTCAAGCGAAACATTCCAGTCAAGATTCTGCCCACAACGTGTGATAGGGTGACGGGTAAGTTCGTTGCCCGAAGGGGAGATTATTCTGAGCGATACAAGAACGAATATATCTTAGTTTTCAAGCAAGACCAGAATGGAAAAAACAACCGGTAAGCTTACACCTCGGCCATACGCGCGTATTCTGACGATGATTGGCGACCAACTCATCAAGAATGAGAAGATTGCCATAATGGAACTTATAAAGAACTCATATGATGCTGATTCAGAGTGGGTGCAGATCAGGTTCAATAATTTTAACGAAGAGGACGGCCAGTTGAAGCGGACGACTCAATCTTCAATTGAGATCGAAGACGAAGGCGAGGGAATGAGCTTTGACGTGATCCAAAACGCGTGGATGAATCCTGCATCGCCTCACAAGTTCCTGCTGAAGGAAGATCGGAACGATAGGACCAAGAAGAAGCACAGGATTATTCAAGGTGAAAAGGGGATTGGTCGATTTGCTGCGTTGAAAATCGGACACGCGATTGAAATGGTGACCCGTTCGGACAAACCACCAAAAGAAGAAGTTGTTGTGAGGAGCAATTTCTCTGGGTATGACGATGAGTTGTTGAGCAAAGTGGGCGCTGTTGGAAAAGCAGATAACGGAGGAAGAACCTCTAGTGAGCGCAAGGAGCGTGAGTCATTGTTCTTGGACGAGATAGAATATGATTTTGAAAGGAAAGAAAGACCCGAAGAGATCGTTGAAAAGTCGATTGTGGTAGCCGGCCTGAAAAAAAAACGAAAACCTCAGGGCACAATAATCAGAATAAGGAATATTAGTGCGGATTGGACCCGCGAGAAGATTGAAGACATAGTTCAGGATATCTCGAAGCTCAACTTCTCCTTTATTGATGAGAAGAAGGAAGAGGACTTTGTCTGCGATATACTTCTGAATGGAGAGAGTGTAATCAAGCAGAGTGACAGACAGTTGTCAGATTTATTTGGAAGGGCACCGCTGCGCGTAAAACAAGGCGAATACGACTCACAGGACCAAAAGGTCTCCTTCATAATGAATGGGAGGGAAATCGATCTGTCGATAAACAGATTCAAGGAAATAAGGGAGTTTCGAGGACACTTTTGTGATAAGAAGGGAAACCTGCTTAGAAAGCCTAATTGTGGTTCGTTCCATTTCGAGTTCTACGCCTTTGACCGGAATGCTTCTGCCAATTCAAAGTTTTACCTGGACGAAAACGAAAAGAGGTTTCTTAAGGATCATAGAGTCTATCTTTATAGAGACAATGTTAGAGTTTATCCGTATGGGGACCCCTCTGACGACTGGTTGGGGATTGATGTATTAAGGGGTACTGGACGAGCAGGTGATTACCTAAGCAATGATCAGCTAACCGGTTACGTCGGCATTACTAGGAATCAGAACCCCTACTTGAAAGACAAAACCAACCGGGAAGGGCTTTTGGAAATTGGTAACGCGTTCGATGATTTTAGATTTCTGATT
>CAVTJO010000014.1:0-624082 GCA_963734955.1 uncultured Bacteroidota bacterium | reverse complement strand
CCCTCAAAGTTTGAGGCTCTGCATGCAAAGATGTGCGGGTATCTGCAAAACCGTGACATCTACGTGCAGGATCTGTTTGGTGGCGCTGATCCGCGCGACCGGTTGCCTGTACGATTCATCACGGCGTATGCCTGGCATAGCTTGTTCGTTCGCAACCTGCTCATCCAGCCTCATGGATCCATACGGCATTCGCCCGAAGAAGTTTTCACAATCATCGACGCACCTCGTTTCCATGCGTACCCCGGTACGGATGGACAACTCGGACGCTTTCATTTGAGCATCAATTCGAACGCAAGCTCGTCTCGATCGGCAAACTACGCCGGAGAAATGAAGAAGTCGGTGTTCACAATTCTGAACTTTCTTCTCCCGCAAAAGGGGGTCATGCCGATGCACTGCTCGGCAAACGTCGGCAAGGATGGCGCACCGTGCTTGTTCTTTGGCTTGTCCGGCACGGGAAAGACCACCCTCTCTGCCGACCCGGAACGGTCGCTGATTGGCGACGATGAGCATGGCTGGTCGGATGAAGGCGTGTTTAACTTTGAGGGTGGCTGCTACGCAAAGGTAATCCGCCTTTCGAGGGAAGCGGAGCCGGATATCTATAAGACAACTCGCATGTTCGGAACGGTGCTGGAGAATGTCGTCATCAACTCACGGACGCGGGAAATCGATCGTGAGATGCGACGTCTCGACGAAAATACGCGTGCCGGATATCCCCTCTCGCACATTGAAAACATCGTCCCGTCCGGTATGGCCGGGCATCCGAAGAACATCATCATGCTTACCTGCGATGCATTTGGAGTAATGCCTCCGGTCTCAAAACTTACCCCCGCCCAGGCGATGTATCATTTCCTTTCCGGGTACACCGCCAAGGTCGTGGGACTGAAAGGGGAGTGACCGAGCCGCAGACAACATTCAGCACCTGCTTTGGCGCCCCCTTCATGCCAATGGCTCCTGCTGTCTATGCGAATCTCCTTGGCAAGAAAATTGCCGAGCACAATGTTACTTCGTGGCTCGTTAATACCGGATGGAGTGGAGGGTCTTACGGGGCAGGGTCGTGTATGAAGATCGCATATACGTGCGGAATGGTGCGTGCAGCCCTTTCCGGATCGCTCTCAGGGGTTCCCACGGAACAAGATACCGTCTTCTGCCTTCATTCCCCGAAGTCGTGCCCCGATGTTCCAGCGGACGTACTCAACCCGCGAAATACCTGGAAAGACAAATCAGCCTATGATGCCAGGGCCAGGGAGCTTGCCGAGAAGTTCAAGAAGAATTTCGAACAGTTTGCATCCGGGGCAACCCCGGAGGTAAGGAACGCGGGCCCGAAATAATTGGTTTATAGAGTGTCGACGCACAAAGCCTCTGGGTCCCAACGGAGGCTTTTGTGTCTTCAAACAGTGTGTAACAATTCCATCAGAAGGGGTCGCTCAATGAAAGAAGGTGTTGCGATCGTGGTTCTTGCGTGTGCAGTGCTGGTAACGGCGCTTGCGATGAACGGTCACGAACAGAAGAGTATCGGTCAATCCAAACACAATTCGGAAGGTTCAGAAAGTTTTATGGTGGGTACCAATCTGGATACGGCAACATTTGGGGAAGGGTGCTTCTGGTGCACCGAGGCAGTGTTTCAGCGGCTTGAGGGTGTTGTTTCAGTGGAGTCGGGGTATTCGGGCGGAACAGTTCCCCATCCCACGTATGAACAGGTCTGCACGGGGACAACAGGGCATGCGGAAGTCACGCAGATTATGTATGATTCATCCAAAGTGTCGTACGACGAACTGTTGCGGGTATTCTGGAAGACGCATGATCCAACAACGCTCAATCGGCAGGGAAACGACTCAGGCACACAATATCGTTCGGTCATCTTCTACCATGACGAGAAACAGAAGGAGCTGGCGGAAAAGTACAAGACGGAGCTCGATACGTCCGGAGCATGGAAGGATCCAATCGTGACTGAAATCAGCCCATTCAAAGCGTTTTACAAAGCCGAGTCCTATCATCAGGATTACTACAATAACAACACCTACAAACCTTACTGTATGTTCGTGTATCGTTCCAAAGCTTGAGAAGTTCGAGAAGGTGTTTAAAAACGAATTGAAGAAAGACGCGGTGAAGTAGCCGATGGCTATTCCCCCGACCGAATTGACAACGCCATCCTACAAAACCTGGGGCAGTGACATTGATGCTGAAGCAACGGCACAGATGGATGCTGCCATGGCGCTTCCAATTTCCGTGGCGGGGGCGCTTATGGCTGACGCTCACGTGGATAACGGACTTCCCATCGGGGGCGTATTAGCCACAGAGAATGCCGTGATTCCGTATGGTGTCGGCGTTGACATCGCATGCAGGATGATGATGACGGTGTTCGACGTCCCGCCAAAGGTGGTGAGGACGGAACATGATCTCTATAAATCCGCCATTGAGACAAATACCCGCTTCGGTGTCGGTGCTGAATGGAAGGAAAGAAAATCCCACATTGTCATGGATGATGATTGGAATATCTCTCCGGTGACACGCGAGTTCAAGGACAAGGCGCATCGGCAGCTTGGTACGTCCGGATCCGGTAATCATTTTGTTGAGTTCGTTGAGGTGGAATTTGCGCAAGATGCCATTGGTGTCCCGTGTGGTTTGTATCTCGCATTACTTTCGCACAGTGGAAGCAGAGGTACAGGGGCGGCAGTTGCAGAGTGCTACACGGTGTGTTGAAGGCGTGTCATCCCGACAATGTACCGGCCACGTGGTAAATCTCGCCCGGCCGACGTTGATGATGAAGGTGCCGAATATTGGGCTGCGATGGAACTCATGGGAAAGTACGCGTGCCGGCAAATCACCATCTTATCCATGATGCCATTGTGAAATTCCTGCGCCATCCCATCCTCAAACAAATCGAGAACCACCACAATTTCGCGTGGAGGGAAAAACTCCGGGGCCGTGACGTCATAGTCCACCGCAAGGGTGCAACTCCTGCCGGGGCGGGGGTACTTGGTATCATTCCCGGCTCGATGGGAACACCCGGCTTTATCGTTGAAGGATTGGCTAACTCTTTCTCTCTTAACTCCACCTCGCATGGCGCAGGGCGCAGAATGTCGCGCAAGGCCGCACTGAAGACGTTTACCTGGAAAGAGACAAAGGAGTTTCTTCAGAAGCAGGGAGTGGAGCTTCTCTCTGCCGGGCTTGACGAGGTCCCGTGGGCATACAAGAATATCAACGATGTCATGAATGCACAGCTTGATCTTGCGCGTCCGGTTGCGAGGTTCATGCCGCGGCTTGTGAAGATGGCTCCTTCGGGTGAACGGCCGGAGGACTGATCTCTCGCCTGATTTCTTGCATCCACAGTCCGGATTCAGTACATTCTGACGTTACCTCTCTACAGCTACCACGAGCAGTATCAATAGCGCCAGCTTCCAGTCGATTTGCATGGCTGCATTGTTCCCGTTTGAATCATGGAACTTATAGTGGCTAAATCACGGCTTCTTTTGAAGCAGGGTGATATCACACTTGAAGATGTCGATGCGATTGTCAACGCGGCAAATTCAAGTCTGATGGGTGGCGGAGGCGTTGATGGGGCGATCCATCGTGCGGGAGGACCCCGGATTCTTGATGAGTGCAGACGAATTCGACAACAGCAGGGGGAACTCCCGACAGGCGAGGCGGTGATTACCACCGGCGGAAACCTCAAGGCCCGCTATGTCATCCATGCGGTTGGGCCTGTGTGGCGCGGCGGCTCTCATAACGAGGATAAGCTTCTCTTGAATGCGTACCACAACAGCCTGATGCTTGCAGTCCGCAACAATATCAAGAGCATCGCGTTCCCTTCAATCAGTACGGGGATATACGGTTTCCCGATCGGGCGGGCGTCGCGGATCGCATTCACGACAGTGTCTGAGTTCTTGAGTACACACACAGAAATCAATGAACTCCGATTCATCGTATTCAGCGAGAGTGATTTTGGAGTGTACTCGAGCCTGTTCGGGAAAGGTGGCGCTTGATTCGTCCTCAAGCGTAAAGGGATAGGGGGCATGTAACACTGAGATGAAAAGTATCGAGTCAACACTATATCATCGGGTTGTTCAGCCGCAAAAGCCTCATCCTTTTTCAAACCCCACTGTTATTCTCGTCCATGGCCGGGGAGCAGATGAAGAGGATTTGTTGGGGCTTGCATCATATCTTGATAAGCGTTTACTGATCCTCAGCGTTCGAGCCCCCCATCAATTTGAATTTGGGGGAGGGTACACCTGGTACGATGCCGGAGAAACGGGTACAACAGAACCGACGATGTTCAAGTCAAGTTATAATAAGCTCACCGCATTCATCGACGAAGCTCTCGTTCACTACCCGGTCGACAAGCGCCAGTTGTATCTTCTCGGCTTCAGTATGGGGACGGTGATGTCGTATGCATTGGCTCTGACTCGACCTGCAACGTTTCGGGGTGTTATTGCGAATAGTGGTTATGTCGCTGAGGATACACATCTGGCATACCTCTGGAGCGGGATAGCCTCAACTGATTTCTTTGTCGCGCACGGGACCGAAGACCCCGTCATACCTGTTCAACGCGCGAGACGTGCAAGACAATTACTTGAGGGTGGTAATGCCCGTGTCGAATACAGGGAATACGCTATGGCACACCAGATCAGCGATGAAAGTCTGGCTGATTTCAGTCGCTGGTTGGAGCAACGGTTGGACAAACCTTAAGGGGCAGTGTGGTAACCAACGAGATACTCCACTTTGTATTGTTTACAGGGCTGATCATTATCCTTCTGGTTATCGACCTTGGCGTTTTTCAGAAGCGGGCGCATAGCGTCGGGGTGAAGGAAGCTGCAATCATGAGCACGTTGTGGGTGGCCGTTGCTCTGGCGTTCAACCTGTTCATCTACTTCATGTATGAAAACAATTGGCTCGGTGCCGGCCTGGGAGTACACGACACCAGGGGGGGAGGCGAGGCGGCTTTGCAGTTCTTCACGGGGTATCTTGTTGAAGAATCGCTTTCCGTCGACAACATCTTTGTTTTCCTTGTGATCTTCTCGTACTTCGGCGTACCGGCGAAATATCAACACAAGATATTGTTCTGGGGGGTGCTCGGAGCAATCGTGATGCGGTTTCTGTTTATTGTCACCGGGTCGGTGCTGATTGCGCGATTCGAGTGGGTACTCTATATCTTTGGCATCATCCTGGTCGTCAGCGGGTGGAAAATGATGCGCCAGAAGGAGATGGAGGTCCATCCGGAGAAGAACAGGATCATACGATTGATCAAGAAGCTGTTTCCGGTGTCAGAAGGATTTGAACCGCCCCGATTCTTTTTCCGGAAGGATGGGCGGTTGTGGATTACACCGCTCCTGATCGTGCTGATTACCGTGGAAACAACCGATGTCGTGTTTGCAGTTGATTCGATTCCGGCGGTGTTCGGCATTACCAGGGACCCGTTTATCGTCTACTCCTCGAATATGTTTGCCATTCTTGGACTCCGGTCCATCTACTTCGTGCTTGCCGGGGCGATGAGATCATTCCATTATTTGAAGTACGGTCTCTCGATCATCCTCATGTTCATCGGCGTGAAGATGCTCATCGCTGACTTCGTTCATCTTCCAATTGCAGCGTCGTTGGCTGTGATCGGAGGAATTCTCGCCATTACCGTGGTTATGTCTGTCGTCCGGAACAGACGACAGGCCAAAAGCTAGTTGCGGGGAAAGAGGATGGGCGGAGATGTTGTGATGGTCCCTTGCCTATGGCGTTGTGTGGAAGACAACATGCCGTTCGCCGGGCAGGGTCTCGCCCTCGTAGTCGGCAATGTTCCGGGGCAGGGTTAGCGTGTACGTGAGGAACGGCTGCAAATCCTCTATAAAGAAATGAACAGTCCTCTGGGGGCCATTCCTGCCATCGATGATGATGGAAACACTGATGTGAACCGTAGCTGGAGGATCAATCGTAAGGACTGAGTCGCCGACATACAAATAGTCGCTAAACCTCAGCATTCCAAACAGATTGTGGAACGTACCGATGGAAACCGTGTCATTGAGCGCCGGGCGGGTTTCCACCAGGTCAAACGGAACAGTATCCCGTGCAGTCGTAAATCGATACGTGAATGGTTGTCCAAGGACATTGCCTTCGAAATCCGTGATCTCCTTCGGAATCGTCACCTCAACAGTCTGTCCCGGTTTCCAAATAAACGGGCCCACACATAAGAGAGCCGTTATCGGTGGAGTCAGTCCGCATCCCGGGTAGCTGTCCACATGACTCGTGTCGTCGACATATCGAATCCGAATCTTTGCCGCCTCGCTCCAGTCAACGCCTCTGTCAAACCGTACGTATACCACCGATGCTTTGTCAACACCTGTTGCATCCGGCGCAGGTTGAACTTCAACAAGCTCCACATGATCGACGACGTCACCCTGGTCTTTACAGGATAGTCCCGCGGCAAGGACTGCCATGATGCAGACACGTTGGATTGACGTTTTCATCTCCAATGATCCACCATTCTGCAACAAGGTACGCCCCGAGACAGCCAAAGTCAACAGCCGTGCGAACATCGCGGGTTGCTTACGCGATCGTTGGAGCAAATCCTCCTCGATGAATTTCAATCGCTGCCACGATTGCCTTGGAGGTCCATCAGGAACGAGACGAATTACACGTTGCCTTGATTCTCTGGATCGTTTTGGTTACTTTTGTCAAACCACAGTGTACGAAACCATGAGAACCTGATCACATCATGGCTGCGGTAGAGATTGTAGCAGAGACCGCTCATCAGCCCCTCCAGGCACCCGGCAAAGCAAAGACCTACAACAGGATCAAACTCACTACAGGAATCGCTTCGGCGGTTCTTTCGTTTGTAGTCCTTCTGTGGCTTGTCGTGAGCGGCACAACAAGAACCCTTGAGAACACCGCTCACGGTTGGACGTCAAGCACCTATGTCGCCCTGTTGCTGTTTGCATTCGTGCTTGGTGTAATCCAATCCGGTGTCACGCTCCCACTCGGGTTCTATTCGGGATACTATGTGGAGCACAAGTACAATCTGTCCAACCAAAGTGTCTGGCGATGGGGGTGGGAACACCTCAAGGGACTGCTCGTCAGCCTTCCCATTGTTGTTGGCGTTCTCCTCTTGCTCTACTATTGCCTGAGTTCGTTCGGAAACTCGTGGTGGTTGCCTGTGGGCATCGGCCTCACGTTCATCTCGGTTATCCTCGCAAGAATCGCTCCGGTGGTCATTCTCCCTTTATTCTACAAGCTCACGCCGCTGGAAAACGAATCGCTCAGAGAGAGAATTCTGGATCTTTGCACATCGGCTGGAGTCAAGATCGAAGGCATCTTCAGTTTCAATCTCAGCAAGAACACAAAGAAGGCAAACGCCGCGTTCACCGGAATCGGCAAGGCAAAAAGGATCATTATGGGAGACACTCTCCTGAACGAGTTCAGTGAGGATGAAATCGAAACAGTGTTTGCACACGAACTCGGACATTATACGCACCATCATATTCGGACGGGAATTATCGTTGGTATTGTCTCAACGTTTGCAGGATTGTTTGTCGCATCGTTGCTTTACAACTGGTCGTTGCACTGGCTCGGCTTCTCGTCCATCACCCAATTTGCGGCGCTGCCGTTGCTTGCACTCTGGCTTTCGCTCTTCGGTCTGGTGACAACTCCACTGGGGAACGTTCTTTCCCGTCATCATGAGAGACAGGCAGATGAATATGCTGTCAGGAAGACCGGCAAAAGAGCCTCGTTTGCATCAGCCTTGCGCAGGCTTGCGTCGATGAACCTTGCTGATCCCGAACCGCACCGGGTGGTGGAGTTCCTTTTCTACAGTCATCCATCAATTGCGAACCGGCTGCGGATAGTGGAAGCAGTCGATATATGAAAACGGTATCAGGCGCGCTGCGGTTTGCGCTGGCGGTGCTGAATTCCATGTTCTTTGCAGCTCTTGAGTTGATCGTTATTGTTGTAAGAAAGAACGACCATACATTTCATGCTCTGGCTCGCGCATGGGCACGATCATCACTGAAGATTTGCGGCGTCAGGGTACATGTACGCGGACTGGAGAAGGTGGACATGAACAGGAACTATGTCTATGTCTCCAACCATGCAAGCATGTTCGATATCCCGGCAATCATCGCAGCGATTCCGGATCAGATCCGGATTGTGTTCAAGAAAGAACTGCACTGGATACCGATTTTCGGGTGGGGATTGAAATACGGAAGCTATATCAGCATAGACCGGAGCCGTGGGCCGGCAGCGATGAAGAGCCTGGAGGAAGCTGTGGAGAAAATACGAACCGGTGCCTCTGTATTACTCTATGCGGAGGGAACGCGTACACTTGACGGAAAACTGCAGACATTCAGGCGGGGCGCGTTCAATCTTGCGGTAAAAGCCGGTGTTCCTGTTGTTCCATTGACTGTAAATGGGAGTTTCAAGTTGCTCCCCAAGCGATCCATTATTGTACATCCGGGCAAAGTTGACCTGGTGCTCGAATCACCCATCGAGATTCCTGGAACCGGCAAGGAAGCAGAATTGAAGCTGATGGAAGAAGTCCGCGCTGCGATCCAAGAGCATTACGTTGACCAGTAAGGCACCATCACAATGCAACCATACGCGCGGAAAATGAAGATGCCGGCTCCTTCTTCAGAGGGCCAATGACGGGATCAGCACGAGTTGTCGCCATCATTCCTGCACGCTATGCCTCGCAGCGGCTTCCGGCCAAACCGTTGGCGGACATCTGTGGAAAGCCGATGGTGCAACATGTGTATGAGCGGACGGGCAAGGCGTCAGAGGTTGATAGCGTCCTCGTTGCGACAGACGACGAGCGCATCGCGTCCGTTGTGAGGGGTTTCGGGGGTACTGCCGTGATGACCCCGGCCAACTTGCAGACTGGAACCGACCGGATCTCGTGGGCTGCACGGTCAATCCCTGACGCTCACATTGTCGTGAACGTTCAGGGTGACGAGCCGCTTATCGACCCGGCAATGATTGATGAGGCCGTCAGACCACTTCTGGACGACGGTTCAATCAACGTTGGCACGCTGGTCAGAAGAATCGAAACCACCGATGAGTTGATGAACCCGGGTATCGTGAAGGTGGTGTGCGACCGAAACGGCAACGGTATGTATTTTTCGCGTTCCCCGATCCCATTCGGCAGGGACAACGAACACGAAACCTGGCTGCGCCATCACGAATATTACAAACACATCGGCTTGTATGTATTTCGACGGGACTTCCTGAACACCTTTACGGCAATGCCTCAAACACCTCTTGAGAAAGCCGAGAAGCTGGAACAACTCCGCGTCCTGGAGAACGGCTACACCATCAGGTGCACCGTAACATCATTTGACAGCATTCCTGTTGATACGGAGGAAGATCTGGAACGAGTTCGGGCAATCATGAACAGAACGCAAACATTATCACGCGGTCAATGAGCGAAACTGAGAAACGATTCCTCGGCGAGTTGCGCAAGACATTCATACGGGGATCGGTGTTGATCATACCGGTCGCTCTCACGTACTGGTTCTTCCGCGCTCTCCTGAATGCGATCGATGGAATTCTGTCGCCCCTGTTCGAAGATTTCATCGGGCATCCCGTGCCAGGACTCGGGTTCGCAGCCATGATTGTTCTGGTCATCATCATCGGCCTTCTGTCCCGCAATCTGGTCGGGCGGGTTCTGTTGGCGTGGTTTGAGAAACTCCTGGGATCTGTTCCCTTTGTGCGCGGCGTGTACGGAGCCATCAAGGACCTGATTGGTGCATTCACATCTGGGAGGCAAGGGCAAAACATTTCGTCAGGTCGTGCTCATCGAGTATCCGCGGCCGGATCTTTACACGATTGCGTTTGTCACAAACGAGATGAGATTCACATCGTCCAGCGGGAAGTTACTGGAGTTCGTTAATGTATACATCCCGAACCCCCCCAACCCGACCTCCGGTGTTCTCATTCTCGTTCCCAAACAGGACGCCGTTGTTCTCGACCTGACGATCGAACAAGGACTGAAGCTGGTCCTCTCCGGCGGCATCGTAACTTCGGGAATGCTCACACAAAAAACAGTGGCTCCCGCATGATCACGGCACGTACGCAAATCGAACAACTGAAAGCAAAACAGCGAACCGGAAGAAGGAGTACTCATTGGCTCGACATCACCATGTGAAATACATTTTCGTGACCGGCGGCGTTGTGTCGTCGCTCGGGAAGGGAATTGCCTCAGCCTCGATCGGGCTGTTGTTGAAGTCCCGAGGATTACGCGTGACGATCCAGAAGTTCGATCCCTATCTCAACGTCGATCCCGGCACGATGAACCCGTTTCAGCACGGCGAAGTCTACGTCACTGATGATGGTGCGGAGACCGATCTCGATCTCGGACACTACGAGCGCTTTCTTGACATTACGACGACGCGCCAGAATAATTCAACCACCGGACAGATCTACCACGAGGTGATAACCAAAGAGCGACGCGGCGATTATCTCGGCGCAACGGTTCAGGTAATTCCACATATTACCGATGAAATCAAACGCCGCTTCGAAGCCCTGGGTAAGACCGGAGATTATGATGTTGTGATTACGGAAGTCGGCGGAACCGTCGGCGACATCGAAAGCCTCCCGTTCCTTGAGGCTATGCGCCAGTTCATGAACAAAGCCGGGCGTGACAATGCAATTGCGATTCATGTCACCCTGGTTCCATACATTGGTTCGGCGGGCGAGATCAAGACCAAGCCGACACAGCACAGCGTGAAAGCCCTGCTCGAGCTTGGCATCCAGCCCGACATGCTTATCTGTCGCTCAGACCATCCGCTCTCGGACGAGGTGCGGGAGAAGATCGCTCTCTTTACCAATGTCGAGCCGGACTCGGTGGTTGATGGTCGTGATGTTGCAACGATCTATGAAGTACCGCTGGTGTTTGCCGAGCAGGAGGTTGATGAGATCGTTCTCGAGAAACTTGACCTCACCTGCCCCAAGCCCAACCTGCGTGAGTGGAAGAAGTTCGTCGAGAGAGTAAAGGAGCCGGCGGGGCGCATCAGCATCGCGATTTGCGGGAAATATACCGAGCACCAGGACGCGTACAAAAGCATCTCGGAATCGTTTGTGCATGCAGGAGCCGCCAACAATGTTGCCGTTGACCTGAAGTGGATTCGCGCCGAAGACATCGAGCGCGATGGTGCAAAGAAACATCTTGAAGATATTTCGGGATTGCTTGTCGCACCGGGGTTTGGCGAGCGCGGCATTGAAGGAAAGATAGAAGCCGTCCGCCATGTCCGAACAAACAACATCCCGTTCCTCGGTATTTGCCTCGGACTTCAGTGTGCGGTAATCGAGTTCGCTCGCAATGTATGCGGACTCGAGCGGGCCAACAGCACCGAGTTCAAACTGACTGATCAGAACGTGATTGATATGATGCTGGAGCAGAAGAACGTGAAGGAATATGGCGGGACCATGCGGCTTGGCGCATTCCCGTGCAAGCTCGAGGCAGGCACCAGGGCGCGTGCAGCATACAAGAAGGAACTCGTCCATGAACGTCATCGTCATCGTTTTGAAGTGAACGATGCATTCAAGCCAAAGCTCGCCGAAAAGGGGATGGTGTTCAGTGGCATCTGTCCCGACAACGGCCTTGTGGAGATGATCGAGCTGCCGGATCATCCGTGGTTCGTGGCTGGACAATTCCATCCCGAGCTCAAATCCCGCGCCACCAATCCGCACCCGCTCTTCAGGGACTTTGTGAAAGCGGCCATGGAGTATCGGGAAAATAAGAATCACAGGGATTGAGTAATTGGTGATGGGCAGATAACGGCCCCTTCCGCCTGCCTTTGCCTCACGATGTACACAATTGCTCTCCCAACCGGAACTGCCCGGGACAATGATCGTGAGGTTTATCGTTATCAGGTCACCGTCCTCCAAAGAACAAAACCTCGCGCTGGTCAGTCACCTTCCATTTATTTTCAGTTGAGAAGAAGTTATCGTCTTGAAAATGTCTGAGCGCCTCAGGAGTGATGGAAAATAGGAGGAGGATCCCGCGCAACATCATCGTTCTGGGCGTCGTGAGCTTGTTCACGGATGCATCAAGCGAGATGATTTATCCGCTGGTGCCTGTTTTTGTGGCAGCCCTGGGCTCCGGCGCAGTGATCCTGGGGGTAATTGAAGGTGTAGCCGAGACGACTGCCGCTATACTCAAGCTGTTCAGTGGCATCATCTCTGACAAACTTGGAAAGCGCAAGCTGCTCGTCGTCATCGGTTACTCACTCTCTTCTTTGATCCGGCCATTTACAGGTCTTGTCACCGCCGCATGGCAGATCGTTTTTATCAGGATGCTCGACCGGGTCGGGAAGGGCATCCGCACAGCACCACGTGACGCCCTCATTGCTTCTTCCGTTGACGAGAACATGCGCGGCAAGGCTTATGGCTTTCACCGGGCGATGGATCACACGGGGGCGGTGCTGGGTCCTCTCCTTGCGGTCTGCACGCTGATACTTCTTATCATCGGTTTTGGCACGAGGGATACGCTTCAGACGCTTCGCTGGACATTCGTTCTCGCTGCGATCCCGGGAGTGCTTGCCGTGGGAACAGCAGTATTCTTCATCAAGGAAGCAGCAAGCACACCTACCACTGTAACATCATTCCAATTTTCGCTCCACCGATTTGATCGCAACTTTATCCGGTACCTGGCAGTTGTTATCTTATTCACGTTGGGGAACTCGTCCGACGCATTCCTGCTGTTCAGGGTCGAGGAGTCTATTCGGCAAAGCGGCGCCCTCTATGCGCTGGTTGCGAACATTCCAATCCTTCGCGATGTGGTGAGCGCGTTCGGAGATCCGCAATCACAGAAGGGATTGGTGGATGTCCTCTTTCTCCCGCTCGTATGGGCCTTCTTCCACGTCATCAAGGCTCTATTTTCAACACCGTTTGGGTCGTTGTCTGACCGTGTGGGCCGCAAGGTGGTCATCAACGTCGGTTGGGGAATTTATGCGTTGGTGTACCTGTGTTTCGCTTTTCTTGACAGACTGCCGGGAAGTTGGCAAATTGTGGGTACGTTTGTTCTCTTCGCGATCTACGCACTCTACTACGCGTTCAGCGAAGGCGCGGAGAAGGCATTCGTCGCCGATGTGGTTGGTCCGGAATCGCGTGGCAGCGCGTTCGGCATGTATAATTTCGCTGTCGGATTAGGAGCGCTCCCGGCAAGCATCAGTTTTGGGATTCTGTACAGCACCTTCGGAGCGCCCGCCGCATTTGGGACAGGCGCTGCTATTGCATGTGTGTCGATCATCCTGCTTGCTTTACTGGTCCGGGAACACCACCCTTGAATGTCATTCTCAAGAATCATCCAGCTTTTCTGCTCCAGCCGCTGGCAATTGGTCTCCGTTCACTAAACCCATCATATAGATAGGACCGTTCATGGACTTCAACATCTCTGAATGGCTCAACCTGGTTTTCCGCTGGATCCATGTGTTTGCTGCAATCATGTGGATTGGGCAGACGTATTTCTTCACCTGGTTGGATGGGCAATTTAACAAGCTGCTGGAACCAAACGCAAAAGACGGTGCTGACAATCGCGTGTGGATGGTCCACAGTGGAGGGTTCTACGTTGTTGAAAAGCAGAAGATCCCCAGACTCTTGCCGAGCGCATTGCACTGGTTCAAATGGGAGGCGGCAATCACGTGGCTGAGCGGAGTCGCTCTTCTCGTTCTGGTCTACCACTTGGGCGGACTCATGGTCGAGAACCCGGACAACGAAGCGACTGCCATTCTCATTGGGATCGGGTTCATCGTACTCGCCTGGCCCGTGTATGACTTGCTTTGGCGCTCGCAACTTGTCAAGAACGAGCCGGTGGGCGCTACAATCTCATTTGTTCTTGTCGTGCTCACAGCATACGCCCTGACACAGGTGATGGGTGGGCGCGCTGCCTATATACATATGGGCGCAATATTCGGGACCCTGATGACGGCCAACGTGTGGATGATAATTCTGCCCGGACAACGCAAGATGGTTGCTGCACTCAAGGCTGGAGAGCAACCTGATCCCGACCTCGCGCATCGCGCAAAGCTACGTTCCAAGCACAACACCTTCATGGTCGTCCCGGTTGTATTCATCATGATCAGCAATCATTTCCCGACTGCGTCCTACGGCACGACAATGAACTGGCTGGTTCTCTCTCTCCTCGTTCTCGCGGGCTGGGGTGTCGCCAAGGTTATTCGCAGAGCGTAACCGCAGTAGCGAGGATTCAACCGTCAGAAGTTCGGAATACAATTAATTTGCGTCAAAGATGAATGAAGATAAACGGCGCATGGCCGCGACCTGATGCTCACCGTTGACAAAATGAAGGATTCTGAGTATGGTACAAACCACCGTCAAGACAATGTACTAGAATTCTCTCTCTCCTGACAAATGAATGTAGCCATCGCAGCGTCCGAAGCTGCTCCTTTCGCAAAGACCGGCGGACTTGCCGATGTTGTAGGTGCGCTCCCGAAAGCCCTCCACCAGATCGGTTGCACCGTCAAAGTATTCATGCCGAAGTATTCATACATTGACGAGGCAAAGTACGATCTGCACTATGAATACGCCATCGGAGAAATGCCGGTGCGCGTCAGCGGATACCCCTGGCCGGTGCACGTCCAGCGCTCAACCCTGCCTGGCTCGACGGTCGAAATCTACTTCATCGATTGTCCGCACTTCTTCCACCGTGCGAACATCTATACGAACGACCCGGACGAAGGCGAGCGATTCATTCTTTTCAGCAAAGCTGTGATTGAAACCTTGCAGCGACTGCAATGGGCGCCTGATGTTATTCACTGTAACGATTGGCAGACCGCCCTTATTCCGCTGCTCCTGAGGGACAATTACAAATGGGATATGTTGTTCGATTCGACGGCCACACTCCTCACCATCCATAACATTGGCTATCAAGGGCTGTTCCCGCGTTCAACTCTTCAGGCTGCCGAACTTCGCGAAGACCTGTTTTATCCGGGTGGACCTCTTGAGTTTCATGATGCTGTCTGTTTCCTCAAAGGGGGAATTCTTTTCTCGGACATCGTCAGCACAGTCAGCGAGACGTACGCACATGAGATTCTTACGCCGGCGTACGGGGCCGGCATGGAGACCATCCTCCGAACACGTGAACATGAACTGTACGGTGTCATGAATGGCATCGATGACGAAGTCTGGAATCCGGAGACCGACCACCATCTCCCCCATCACTACTCACTCCACGATCTCGGAAGCAAGCTGAGGAATAAGCAGTTCCTTCTCACGAACACGGGAATGCGTTTCCATGAGCAGCGACCCGTTATTGGCATCATCTCACGCCTCGTGCAGCAAAAAGGTTTTGATCTCATTGCGGAGTCAATACCCGATCTTATGGCCATGGATGCACAATGGGTTGTTCTCGGCAACGGAGAAGAACGTTACGAGCGACTGTTCATGTCGCTGGCCCACTCGTTTCCAGACAGGATGTGGGCGTACATCGGGTTCAATAATGAGCTCGCGCATCTGATCGAGGCGGGTGCCGACATGTTCCTGATGCCATCACTCTATGAACCGTGCGGCCTGAACCAGATGTACAGCCTCCGGTACGGAAGCGTCCCCATCGTCCGCACGACCGGGGGCCTCGCCGACACTGTTCGGGACTGGCACGAAGCTGAGGCTCAAGGGCTCGATACCGGTAATGGTTTCTCCTTCGTGGAGACAACGGGGCATGCACTGAGTTCAACCATTCGCCGTGCATTGGATACATTCAAACACAAGACGCTGTGGCGAGCGATTCAACTCAACGGGATGAAGCAGGATTTTTCGTGGAAGGCTTCGGCGACGAAATACGCAGCGCTGTATGAGAAGGCAATTGCCCGGAGGAAACGCACAGCATGAAGAAGATGAATCTCCGGCGGAAGAGCGATGGCGGAACTCCAGCACCCGGGGAATTTCAGGACCTTGGCCTCGGCTCCAGGGTTGCGCAGGAAAGCCGCGAACGGTTCCTGAACAAGGATGGCACATTCAGCGTCCACCGAAAGGGATTGGGCGTCTGGCAATCCCTCAGTTTGTATCACTGGTTGCTCACAATGTCGTGGACGAAATTCATCCTGCTCATCGTGACATTCTATTTTGTCATCAATTCCGTGTTCGCGTGCGGATATTACCTCTGTGGACCGGAAGCATTTGATGGCGTCAGAGACATCAGAGATCAGAGCTGGTTCTTGCAGGCGTTCTTCTTCAGTGTCCAGACCGTTGCCACAATCGGGTACGGTCGCATCAACCCAATAAATTTCACGTCCAACGTCCTTGTGACGATCGACTCGCTTGTCGGACTGTTGGGTCTTGCGCTGATCACCGGAATTCTTTTTGCCCGCTTCTCACGACCATCTGCCAAAATCCTTTTCAGCAGGAATGCCGTTATTGCACCCTACCGCGGGATCACTGCGTTCGAATTCCGCATTGCCAATCAACGGAGCAACCAGCTCATCAATGTGAATGTTACCGTGACCCTGAGTAGATTTGAGCAGGAAGATGGAAAACGGGTTCGCAGATTTCACCTCTTATCGTTGGAGCGAACGTCGGTGGTGTTCTTTCCTCTCAACTGGACAATCGTGCATGCCATCGACGAAGCCAGCCCTCTGCACGGTATGACCGAGGAGGAGCTTCGCGCCTCAGATGCGGAATTCCTGGTACTCCTTACCGCCGTCGATGAAACATTTTCCCAGACTGTCCATGCACGGTCGTCCTACAAAGGGTTCGAAGTGATCTGGGGCGCAAGATTCAGCAGCATGTTCAGCACCATCAACGGCCGTGTCACGGTCAACCTGCACCTCATTCACGAGATCGACAAAGTGGCTCTATGATCGTATCCGCTCGCGCTTATGCCTGTTCGGCTTGAACAACTCGACGCGCGCATTCCGGCGTGGGACAATACCTCCCTCGGTCAACGCCGGTGCCCGTTCTGCAAATCGGACGGGACCGAACGCTATATCCGGCCCGATGAACTGCATGTGCGCCAATGCTCAATATGTAAGTGCTACTTTGTCTCGCCCTCCCCCTCGAAAGAGCACCTGGCGGAGTTCTACTCAACGTATTTTGCGCACCATCGCTCGACCGAGTTTCAGCAATACCAGAACGATCCGGTACTCGTCAAAGAAATGCTCTCCCTCAAGCCGCTCTCCGATGTAAAGGTGCGGACCCTATCATCGCTGATGGATTTCGACAGCAAGCGTGTACTGGACGTCGGATTCGGAATGGGGCAGGGTCTTGTTCTCATGAAGAAACTGGGTGCAGATGTAGCGGGCATCGACATGGACGAGGATGCCGTGGAGTTCGTACGTACCAAGCTCCACATTCACAATGTCTTCACGTGCGATATCATGGCACTTCCCGACAATTCAACCTATGAATTGATCGCATTACACGACGTCATCGAACATCCTCTTGAACCGCTTGAAGTGCTCAAGAGAGCACAGAATCTGCTGTCGCCCGGTGGTTTGCTTTCCATCTGGACACCGAACGCCACCCTGCTCGAAGCGGAAGATCAGCCAATTGCACTCAGGGTCGACCTTGAACACCTGCAATACCTGACCTTCGAGACATGTCGGTTCATCGCGACCACATTGAAGATGACCATTATTTACCTCGAAGCTCACGGAACGCCGAGACTCGAGAGTATTCGAGACCTATCCAGAGGTCATGACCAGCGCAGAGCAAAACGTGCTCTGCGAAGACTGTTGGGACCATTGCCAGGGTTCATTCCCCTGAACGCACTGCGTAGGAAATATGGAACGAAGACGACACTGCCGGGCAACTATCACTTGTTCTGCGTTATGAAGAACGAACCGGAGGCCGCAGTTGTGAATTGATTTTCACCCCTCGAATCGCTACACTTCAACCAAATACTGCCACTCCAGTAACAACTCTTACTCCATGGTTCTTCAATTTCAGGGAGCAGCGCGGACCGTCACCGGCTCGATGCATATGCTCACCGTCGCAGGCACCACCATCCTGCTTGATTGCGGCATCTATCACGGCAAACGCGATGAAGCTCGCGACCGCAACAGCCATTTCCCGTTCGACCCATCGACAATTTCCGCTGTCGTCCTTTCGCACGCACACATCGATCATAGTGGAAACCTGCCTGGACTCGTGAAGCAGGGATTCCACGGCCCAATTTATTGTACGCGGGCGACGAAGAGTCTGTGTGAAGTGATGCTACGGGACAGTGCATTTATCCAGCAGAAGGATGCGGAGTTCATCAACAAGAAACACAAGAAGAAACACCTGTACCCTGTCGAACCGCTGTACACCGAGAAGGACGTCGATGAGACTCTCCCGCTGCTGAGGGGTGTTGACTATGGGAAACCTTTTCAGGTCGCGAATGGTATAACCGCGCGCTATGAAGATGCAGGCCACATCCTCGGTTCCGCATCAGTCTCGCTGTCGTTGAAGGAAAATTCCACGTCGCGAACACTGGCATTCACCGGCGATCTCGGAAGACCCAACCTTCCGATCTTGCGCGATCCCGTCTTCATTGGTGATGCCGACTACCTGATTTCAGAGAGCACGTATGGCGGTCGCTTCCATAGTCCGGTCGAGCAAATGAGCGACCAACTTCTCGGACCCATTCTTCGCGCATATCAACGCAAGGGAAAGATCATCATACCGGCGTTCAGCGTGGGACGCACACAGGAAATCGTGTACGTTCTTCACAAGCTGAGTGTCGAGGGGAAAATCGACCATATTCCGGTGTTTGTGGACAGTCCTCTATCCGTCAACGTCACCGATGTATTCAAGAATCATCCGGAGTGCTTCGATAAGGAAACGCTCGATATCCTGGAATCCCCCAGCAACAATGATCCGTTTGGATTTGCCCGCTTACGCTACATCCGCACCGTGGAGGAATCCAAGGAATTGAATGACCGCGAAGGCCCGTTCATTACTATTGCAGCATCGGGCATGTGCGAAGCCGGCCGGATTGTACACCACCTGGCGAACAGCGTGGAGGATCCCAGGAACATGATCTTGATTGTCGGATACCAAGCCGAGAATACGCTTGGCAAGAAGCTGGTAATGAAAGAGCCTCAGGTCAATATCCTCGGCGAGCCTCATACACTCAAGGCCGAGGTCGTTGTTCTGAACTCATTCAGTGGTCACGCCGATAGGAATGAACTTCTCGCGTACCGCGCGCAGGTTCGACAAGAAAAGACTTCGACAGATCTTTCTCGTGCACGGTGATCCTGATCAGGAGGAAAAGCTCGGCGCCGGCTTGCATGAAGCCGGGTTCAGCAATGTTGCCATACCGGCACGGGGCGATACGGCTCCTCTCACGTAGCCGGGCACGACGGGAATGAACCGGAACATCCAGATACCTGCCGCGGCTCTTCTCTTGTTGGTCGCCACGGCGCGTGGACAGGAGCCGCCACGGATTCCCGACCTCGGCAGTGAGGATTCGACACGGTCAGTGCGTGTCAATTCGGCAAGCATCGCCCTGGAACGAAACCTCAACACATTCAACTGGATCGGTCGAATGTCGATTGACACGACCGCATGGGGGACGATTGTGAGGCTCAACGATCAGAACACCTCGAATGTCATCCTCCTTGACGGCAGCTCTTCGTTAACCCGTAAACTGAAAAGCAACCAGCAGAACCTCTCGCTTCTTCTGGGAAGAAGACTGGCGCATAATCTCACCTCGGAACTACAATGGACATCCCTCATCTATTCGGACAACAAATCCGTCGGGCTCGGTGCAGCAACTTTTCATTCTGCTCTTGGCGGTGTCGAGTACTATCCTGACGACGCTGTTTCAGTCACTCCTCTCATCGGCTATCGCTGGGACAATCAGGTTGGCATTCGGGACAAGGGGATGAGTTATACCCTGGCAGGGCAAACCCACGGCATCGATCTCGATGGATATCAACTTGCCGGGGATGCGCAATTCCACGAGGACCGGCTCAATCCCCGCGTGCTGCAACGGCACTTTGCCCATCTCGGGGCACAGAAATCGTTCTCTGAAAACGGCCGTGACAGCCTCGACGTTGGGTATAACAGAAACCAGCGCGAGTTCTACGGCATCATCGATGGAAACATCGAGAGCCGTATCGAGAACGCACTCTCCTTTTCAAACCTGTTGGATTATGAGGTCGACAACCACCTGTTGACGAGACTCATGGTCAACGTGTACACCAGAACACTTGACAAGAACTTGCGACATTTCAGCCCGATTCGTGACACGCTCCGGTTCAACACTGCGATCGATGAATTCCGGCTGGACACGTATGTGCAAACCACGTACAGGTCAGATGATGGATTGACTGTTGCCTCCGTGAGGTTCGGTCATGGGGAGCGTAACGAAGAACACCGCGCGACTGCAGTATTCAACGCTGTGAATCCTGAATTCCTATTGAACGATCAGGATAACAAGGAGGCACAGAAGAACAACCTCACTCGCCGCACATCACTCTCCGGCGAGCTGCAATTGCCTCTGTCATCGTCTGACAAATTCTCCTTCTCGGCCTCGGCAAGCATATTGCGGTACGATACCCCGAGCGATGTGAATGATGACGATCGTGATGAGTTGCTGGTTGCAGTCTCGGCTGCAACAACGCATCATATCAGCCGATATCTCGACCTGAAATTCAACCTTGATGGCACTCTTGGACACATTGTCTACTTGTTCAGCGAACAAAGCGCAAACAACAATTACAATCGAGTGCTGCGCCTTGCCCCCACAGCCGTGTACCGTCCAACGGACGACATCACCACTGCCAATACGTTTGAGGTACTGGCGAACTACACGGTGTATGATTTCGAAGAGCAGGTATCCAGTGTACGGAGTTTCTCATACCGCCAGTTTGGCTGGTCGGACTCATCAAGCTTCCAGATGAATAGAAGAATCGGTCTTGATTTTTTGAGTTATTTGAAATTATATGAACGCGGGCAACTCAAGTGGTCGGACTTCTCTGAGCGTGTCGAGAACTCGTTTGTTGACCGGACGGTGTCGGCGCAGATCCGCTTCACCCCGCAAGAAGGCATCTTGTTTGCACTCGGGCTGAGGTATTTCAGCCAGTCACGTTATGCATTTGCAGAGGGCTTCAAGTCTCTTGATACATATATCCGCAGCATAGGCCCAACCTGCATGATTAGCTGGGACATCGCCCAATACAGCCGGGTGACCTTTAAAGGATGGTACGAACAGCGCACGTTCAGGGGCAGCCAGGAACCGGGGCAAGAGTCCCACCAGTCGTTACCAAACCTGAGTATGAATATCAACCTCAACCTGTGAGAGATGCTGTGACGACAAGACACGCAGTGTTTTCGATGACGTTGCGGAGCGTTCCCGGTCAAGTCCGGCGTGTGGAGGGGTTTTTGAAGAAAGTGAATCGAACCGCCCACCTCGATGAGATCCAAATGCACAAGATGATGGTATCCCTCACCGAGGCGGTGAACAATGCCATTATTCACGGTAACAAGGCCGACCAAACGAAAAAGGTGATCGTGCGCTGCGAAATTCTTCCCGGCTGGCTCGTCGTCTTCATCCACGACGAAGGAAAAGGATTTCGACTCTCACGGATACGCAACCCGCTGAAGAAACAGAACCTGTTGCGAGTAAACGGACGGGGTATCTTCCTGATGAAAACCCTGATGGACAGGGTCGAATTCGAAATCGAGCCTTCGGGAGCACAAGTCGCCCTCTGGCTCGACATGAACAAGTAATGGGGAGATCAAGGGGGTGTGCGAAGGAGGGTAAGCTTCCGATACATCCTGTTTGCCTCGACATTGGAATTATCCTCAACGCGCACAATACATGGAGGTGAGTTACTGATCCAGAGGTTGACGTCAAGCGTCTGACCGGTAATCTCCACATGATACGCAAGCAAACCTGTTGGCACATTGTTCACTGTCGTTCCAAGAAGTTCGAGCGATGGATAGAATGAGGCGTAGATCCCACCACTGGCTGAGTCATTAAGCTCCACCGTCCACGAGGAATTCGCTCCAGCGGATGACGAGAAGACCTTATCCCATTGGGGGGATATCGTAACGCTATCACGCTGTTCGAGCAACCGTGCGATAAACCCGAACTCGAACACGTCTCCATTCTCAGCGCGGAGGTATCGATACTCGATCAGCGCCAGAGAATCACCCCCCTGCACGTCATGTGCGAAGATACTGTCAACGACGATTGTGACACCCGGATATCCCAGGGATACAGCGCCGGTGTCAATCACCCTCCAGGAGCTTCTGAATTCCGACGAAGGGACAGGAAACCCGTAATAGTCGACTTCCCAATTGTTATAACTATAGTAACCGTTTAGCGGCAGACTGAATTGCAGATATGTCGGGGCTGGGGCGGGGCCCGTTGGGAGCTTCTCCCTGCACCCGGGAAGCATCGAAAATAAAAAGGGGAGAGCCGCCGCCAGCCACAGAGGCAAGCGGGCTCTCCCGTCAACGCGGTGATTCACTTAGAGTTTCAGCTTAGCAATCGCTTGGGAAACATCGTCCGACGATTTCTTGAGAGCTGCCTGCTCGTCCGGATTCAATTTGATCTGAATAATTTCTTCAACGCCCTTCTTCCCCAGCTTCACCGGAACGCCGACAAATGTGTCCTTCAAGCCATATTCACCCTGAAGGTACACTGCACATGGGAGAATACGCTTCTTGTCCTTCACAATGGCTTCCACCATTGCAACTGCTGAGGAGGAGGGTGCATAATACGCACTCCCTGACTTCAAATAGTTGACGATCTCTATTCCACCGTCGCGGGTGCGTTTCACCAGCCGGTCGACCGTGGCCTGGCTGAGAAGCTCGGTAATCGGGATACCGGCCACAGTTGAATAACGCGGCAGCGGAACCATCGAGTCACCATGTCCGCCAAGCACAAACGCGTTCACATCTTCAACTGAGACATTCAGCTCCAGTGCGATGAACGATCGAAACCGCGCGGCGTCCAGCACGCCAGCCATTCCCATCACACGCTGCCGCTCAAAACCGCTGACCTTCCATGCGACATACGTCATCACATCCAGCGGGTTGGAGACGACAATAATAATAGACTTGGGGGATTTTGCGACCGCGGCTTCCGTACACGATTTGACGATTCCGCTGTTGGTATTCATGAGATCGTCGCGGCTCATCCCCGGTTTCCGCGCAATTCCTGCTGTGATCACGAGAATGTCGGAATTCGCCGTCTCGTCATATCCATTGGATCCCACCACCTTTACGTCGGTCTTCTCAACCGGCGTCGCCTCATACATGTCAAGGGCTTTCCCCTGGGGAATCCCTTCGATGATGTCTACGAGGACAACTTCATTTGCCAATTGCTTGTCAACCAGCCGCTGCGCAGTAGTGGCACCGACATTTCCTGCACCGATGACAGTGATTTTCATTTCCTACCTCCGGGATTAACATGTGATGAACGAGAGACTGGTTGGGGAACCAGCGTTACAACAAGAAAACGGCCTGCCCGGATATCTGGACAGGCCTTGCCAAACAACTCATGGTGATGGATTGGCGGGCCAGACAATTACGCCCGACAGTGATGCTGTTACGCCTTGGGAAGAACGCTGACGACCTTTTTTGCTTTGCTGAACTTCTTGAAATGCACGATACCACCTGTTGTTGCAAAAAGCGTATCGTCGCCGCCAATGCCGACGTTCACGCCCGGCTGGAATCTTGTGCCTCGTTGTCTCACGATGATGCTCCCCGCCGACACAAGCTCGCCTCCGTACCGCTTCACGCCAAGCCGTTGAGCATTACTATCGCGCCCATTCCGCGAACTTCCAACCCCTTTTTTGTGTGCCATGGTCCTCTCCCTTACTTTCCGAGCTTTGTAATCTGGACTTCAGTATATCCCTGCCGGTGACCACGCTTCAGGCGGTAGCCCTTTCTTTTCTTTTTCTTGAAGACAATCACCTTCTCTCCCTTGGCATGGGCGAGCACGGTAGCCTCAACAGTTGCACCCGCCACAAGGGGATTACCAACACTGATTTGTTTGTCCTCTCCAAGAAGAAGCACCCTGTCAAAGTTCACAGTCGACCCAACAGTTCCCTCCAGAGTCGGTACAAGAATCTTATCATCCTTGGTTACTTTGAATTGTTTTCCAGCAATATCGACAACGGCATACATGGGTAATTCCTTTGCAGGGATACAATACCTTACTCTAATTGGGCAGTAAAGTTAAGCAATTTGTGGCAGAATGTCAAAAGGAATCCTGACCTTGTGGTTCGGGGTGGGCTTTCTCTGACGAGACAGCTTAGAACCCTATCCCGATTGAATGGAGATGCTTTCCTGTTTCCGACGGGGGAAACCTGTTTTCGAGCGTATCAAACTTGCGCTTGATGAATCCGTATAAAGGCCAGGCTGTTCCGATGCACAGCACGGCGAAACAGACTCCTGCGACAAGATCGATCACATAGTGATATCGCTCGTATACTGTCGCAATAATCAAAAGTGAGCCGACAACGTAAACAATGTGCCGTGCCCTGACCTTCCAATGAGCGCTCAGGTACATGAGCACGAGGGTCATCATTGTATGGCCGCTGGGAAACACATCGCGCTGTGTGCCAGCCATGGATACTGCATTGGATACGCCAAGCGGGATTGACTCTCCCATATTGACGAACCACCGCAGGTATGGAGTGAGAAAGAGCCCGGGAAGCTCCGTGTCCAGCCTGGAGAAGTCATGCAGAGTAAACCGCGGCCCAACTGCAGGCAGCAAAAAATACCCGAGGTACGATAGGAAGAATCCGTACATGATCGTAAACATGAAAAAGAGAAAATAATCGATCTGCTTTTGTCTGTAGAACTCATATCCGACGATAATGAAAAGAAAATAGAATGACGTGTAAGCAATCTGAAGGACCTCGGTGACTGCAGGGTACGAAATGTGTGCGAGCCAATCGGTCGGGTTCACCCCGAAGATCCACTTGTCGATGGCAATCAACAGATCGTCATAGTCCCTGCCGGCGTGAATCGGCTTGATCATATAATACAACTCTTTGAACGATAAGAAGACCAGCGGAGCAACGTACCACTCATGGATGTCGCGCACAAGCCGCCATCCCGTTTTTGCCCTTGCGTAGCCTAATACACAAATCAACACGCTTGCGATAGAGTTCACAAGTACGATCTCCCACCAGTATGGGATGCGGACGGCAAAGAGGATGCTGATGAGAGAAAGGATTCCAAAGAATCCAATAACCAGCACATCTGCAGAATGAAGATAGGAGGTGACCCTGCGAACTGTCATACGAGGGCCGGGTGGATCGGGAATAGGGTCATTGCACTCTTTGCCGCGTCGTTTCGACGAGCCTGTTACTCAATTGAACAAGCTCAAGGACAGAAAGATCTTCGGGGCGCTTTGTCAGATCCAGCTGCTCCGGCAACGTGTAGCCATGCGTACTGCAAAAGTACTTCAACGAACTCCGCAGCATCTTTCGGCGTTTCCCGAAGATAGAACGTACCATTGCGCGGAACATGTGCTCATCGGTCGCTAGGTAGCGTGGCCGCGGTAGGAGTGCAAGGCGAATAACGGTCGATGTTACATCGGGCCTGGGGCGGAACGCGTTGCGCGACACGTTGAACAACACATCCACGTCTGCGAAGAATTGAAATGAGACGGAGAGAATCCCGTAATCCTTGCTGCGGGGTCGGGCCACAAGGCGCTGTGCGACCTCACGCTGGACCATCAGTGTCGCATCACTGATCGAGGTTCGGTGATCGAGAATATGAAACAGAATCGGGGTGGTGATGTTATACGGGATGTTACCGACCAGGCGCAATGCACCTCCCTGGTTTCGCGCAATCGCATCCAGATCGACCTGGAGGAAATCCCCATGAATGACTTCGATTTCAGGGAATGCCTCCCGCATCCGGAGAACCACTCGCTCATCCACGTCCACCACGATCAACCGGGTGACCGCCTGCGCGAGATATTTTGTCAAGGCCCCTTCACCCGGGCCGATCTCAAGAACCGCATCGGATGGTCGGGCGGCAACGGAGGAGGCAATCTTTCGACAGATGTTTTCATCGCGCAGGAAGTTCTGCCCGAGCGATTTCCTCGGTCGGATATGTTGGGCGGTGAGGTCTGTTTGGTGCTCCAATCCCCGGGGGCGTGCCTGCGTCATCTCTTCTTCATCAACAAATCCGTGAACATGTCACACCTAGCCACTGGCCTCTTCCACTGGAGAGCAAACACTACATCCTCTCTTTAACGACACTTGTGCTCGAAGTCGTTTCAATATAGACAAGACCGTTCCGAATGTCAACGAAATGCATTGATTTTCAAGGGGGAAATGGTTAGTTTGGGCTGCAATCTTTTTCTCCCATCATCAGCGGATTGATCGACCTTCATGTCCGACGAAACTCCCGAGCAACCTCAGTCCACCGAGCAATCGCAGCCGGGAGGACAACAGCAACCTCCCACACAAGATACTTCTCAGCCTGGTACACCCGACGCCAAACCAAACGAAACTCCTCCCGGGTCCCAGCCAATCGGTGACCAACCGAGAACCGGACAGCCGCCTGAGGACCGTCGGGGCAGGGATCGGTTCAGGCCGAGACATCCTTACAGACAACGGCAGCAGAACCTGAACCGGCAACAACCCATCACCAACGGCCCGGACGTCGAAGCCAAAAGAACCGAGGCACCGAAGCAACAAGGGCAGGCTCAGCAGAGACCCCAACCAACACAGGAGCAGCAGGGAGGGCCCCCGCAACAGCACCGACTTGATATCAGCGTCGTCGTTCCGTTGTACAACGAGGACGAATCCCTGAAGGAGCTGCACCAGCAGCTTCGTACCGCACTCAGTCGCGTAACTCACAAATATGAACTTCTCTTCATTGACGATGGCAGTTCCGACCGATCGTTCGAGGTTCTGCGCAACTTGAAACGCTTTGATCACCGCATAAAGATCATTCGCTTCCGTCGCAACTACGGAAAATCAGCAGCCCTCTCAGTCGGGTTCCACCAGGCTCAAGGGAACATCGTTATCACGATGGATGCGGATCTGCAGGACGATCCTGCCGAGATCCCGAGCTTCGTCAAGCGAATCAACGAAGGCTTTGACCTTGTGTCGGGCTGGAAGAAAGTCCGCCGTGACCCGATCACAAAAACCATTCCTTCACGTTTCTTCAACTTCATCACCTCGGTGATGACAGGAATCAAGATTCACGACTTTAATTGCGGGTTCAAGGCATACAAGAAGGACGTGGTGAAGACCGTGAAAGTGTACGGAGAACTGCATCGCTACATCCCGGCCCTTGCCCACTGGGACGGATTCAAGATTGGCGAGATGGTAGTGAATCACAGACCGCGCAAATACGGCACAACAAAGTTCGGGATGGGCAGATTCTGGAAGGGATTTCTTGACCTGCTGACCGTGTTGTTCACGACAAGGTATTTCCGCAGACCATTGCACTTATTCGGGTTCTGGGGAATCGTGGCGGCAATCCTCGGCCTGGGAGTTGATGGATGGCTTGCGGTGGAGTGGCTCACCGGACAGACCTCTCTCAGCAACCGTCCGTTGTTCCTGGGAGGCATTCTTCTGATCATCGTTGGCATTCAGTTCATCTCGATCGGACTTCTCGGCGAACTGATCAGCAAGTCGAAACAATCGGACGAAGAATACTCGATACGCGACATCATCCGATAGTCCACCGCATTGTTCAATTCGTGAAATTCTTGTCCCCGCATGTCGACACCATGGAATTCCATAGAATCGCTCAAGGCCGATTGTCGTTACTTCCGTGGAGATGTCCCCTGCAAACCGCACAAGCAGCACGGCGTCCATTGTATAGATGAGCGCGGTAAAGACTGCCCGCACTACGAGAAGCTCACATCTCGAATTCTTATTATCAAGCTCGGCGCGATCGGCGATGTTATCCGGACCACCCCTCTTCTTGTAAAACTCAAAGAAGTATATCCTCATGCACAGGTCTGGTGGCTTACACTCACCCCTGATGTTGTCCCTCGTACGGTCGACACCATCCTTCCCTTCACCCCACAAAGCCTGGCAACCCTTGGTGCAACAACCTTCGACATCCTCTATAATCTTGACAAGGACAAGGAGGCCTGTGCCCTTGCTTCAACCGTCAAAGCTACGGTGAAGAAAGGGTTCACACTCAGGGAGGGGAGGGCCGCACCCATTGATGCAGATGCCGCACACAAATTTCTTACGGGCGCGTTCGATGACCTGAACCGGGACAACACCAAAAGTTATCCTGCCGAAATCTTCGAGGTCTGCGGTTTCAGGTTTGCCGGCGAGGAGTACATTCTCGACCCGCACCGTGACGAAGGCTATAACTGGAAACTCCCTGGAAAGAAGAACGTGGTCGGCCTGAACACGGGTTGCGGTGGCAGATGGGTCTCGCGTCTTTGGGCGGAGAAGAACTGGGTGGCACTCGCAAAGAAGCTGAGAACGGCAGGATACATACCCTTGTTGCTCGGTGGTGAACAAGAGCATGAAAAGAATCTTCGTATTGCGAGAAAGAGTGGGGCGAAATATTTCGGACATTTCCCGCTCTCCAGGTTCATTTGTGAGGTGGACCAGTGTGACCTTGTGGTGACCGCAGTGACCATGGCAATGCACATCACCATCGGTTTGCGCAAGAAGATTGTCCTTTTCAACAACATCTTCAACAGAAATGAATTTGAACTTTACGGGCGCGGAGAAATCCTGGAGCCGGAATTCGACTGCCCGTGCTTTTTCTCTCCGGTCTGTCCCAACGATTGTATGCAGTATATCTATGTTGACAGGGTGTTCAAGACCGTGAAGCGACTCCTCTCAAGCTGAAGCCTCATGCCTTCGACAGAGCATAGAAAGGGGACACAGCGGACGCCGGCGACCGTTACCCCTTTTGAGCCCAAAGACTGGCAGTGCATCATCCTCCTTTCCGTGCTCGCCCTCCTGTTTTTTCGGGATATCCTCCTCAGCAACGCTTATTTGTGGGAAGACTTCCTCTATCATGACTATCCTTCCAGAAATTTCGCAGCTGTCTCGATGGCAAACGGAGAGATCCCGTTGTGGAATCCATTTTCCTTCAACGGGATGCCGTTCCTTGCCGACATTCAAAAGACAGTGTTCTATCTCCCGTGCGCTGCTCTCACGCTGTTTGTGAGCGGCGGAAGACTCAGCTTCTACTGGCTTGAGTTGATGATTATTCTTCACTACGTTCTCGCGGGAATCGGCATGTTCTATCTTGCCCGCTCATTCGAGCTGCGCCGCGTCCCCGCGTTGTTTGCTGGAGCAGCATACATGCTTTCCGGCTTCATGATCGCTCATGCCATTCATCAGTATATCATCACACTGGTTGCGTGGTACCCACTGATATTGCTCCTCTTCAGAAAAGCACTCGCGGGACACTGGGAGTGGACGTTCCTGTGTGCTCTCGTACTCGGCCATTCGACCCTTGCAGGGTTCCCGCAGCTCACACTCTATTTGTATTTCTTCCTGCTCATCTTCTTCATATTCGAATTGTTGACCACGTATGGTGGGAGGGATCTCATTTCCCGTCCCTCGTTGGTCGCCACTTCAAAGGCTGCAATAATTATTATCCTCTCCGTGGCAGTTGCAGCAATTCAACTTTTGCCGACGCTCGAATTTGCCGACCTCACTTTTCGGGCTCAGATTACATATCAGAAGGCGACGGAAGGACAATTCAGCTGGGAACAGTTCATCACATTCTTGTATCCAAAATTCTTTGGAACGGCGGGAGCTGGCGGTTACAACTACCATGGACCGGGAACCTACTGGTACTATTGGGAAACGTGTATGTATATCGGCGTCCTACCATTGATCCTCCTTGTCATGTCGTCGATGCTTGTGGGAAAGAATAAGTACATTGCGTTTCTCTTCACGTTTGGAATGTTTGCGGTGCTCTTTGCCCTCGGTGACAATTTCATTGTTCACAGGTTCTTCTTCGATTTCGTTCCACGATTTTCAACGTTCAGAAACCCCGCACGCATGGGGGTATTTCTCACTTTTGGTGCCGCCTTGTTGACAGGATTTACTCTTCAACACATACTCTATGGACAGAAAACGCCACGGGAGTCTATACGTTTTCGTACCATGATCCTTGCCCTTATGGGAATAGGCATTCTAACCTACTTGTTATTGGTCTCAGGATTGTTGACAGATATGTTCGGGTTTCTGAGAGATAACACTATTGCTGCTCCCATACTCACCAATGCCTTCGCGTCCCTGCTCATCTGTCTCGTATCTGGTTTTCTTCTTTTGGGAATACTTAAAGGTGGATTCTTGTTTCGCTGGGCCGGATTTGCAGCAACCGGAGTCTTCCTGATCGACATGATGGTATTTGGCGGGCAACAGAACAACTCCAAGGTAAACCCCACGGACTACTTCAACCGCGCGCGCGAAGTCGTCGACTTCATCAAGCAAGACAGCAAGGGGGAGCTTGTACGGGTGAACATGCGTAACCAGCAGGGAATGTTGATGGATCGGAACCAGGGACTGATGGATCGCATCATGCTCATGGAAGGATATACCCCCCTGGTCCTGCAGCGCTATCTGCCACCTTCACGTAATTGGCCTCAGACGTGCGATATGATGAATGCCAAATACCGGGTGGCAACGGACACGCTCCACCAGGCGCTCACGCTGACGCGGGCTTCGACGTACCTGCCACGCGCCTACATGGTGTACGACGCCCGGATTTTGGTCGACTCGACCAGCATTTTTCATTTTATGCAAAGCGATGACTTTGAGCCGGCACGAACCGTCGTCATCGATACTGATCCTGGGTTCGCACTCAAGGACACTTCCTATTCCGGCCAATGGCAGGCACAGTTCACAGATTACAGATTGAATTCGATGGCTTTGAATGTCTCAACCCCAAAGGATGGTTTTCTGGTATTCAGTGAGATATATTATCCGGGTTGGATGGCATACATTGATGGCACACCTCAGATCATATACAGGGCAGATTGGAACCAGCGTGTCATACCGATACGCTCAGGGTTCCATCGTGTGGAGTTACGATTTGAGTCTCGTCCTTTTAGGAATGGCATGTGGATCACTGCCGCTGCGCTTGCCTTTTGCATTGGGGGGATCGCTTTCCCGTCACTGAAAAAGAACAAGCAATCAATCGAACATCATTCGATGTGATATGTACTCCATTATCGTACCGATCTTCAATGAGCAGGAGACCATTCCCGCGCTGCGAGAACGAATCGGGAATGTGATGGCTACCTTCGACGCACCTTGCGAGGTCGTCGTGGTTGATGATGGAAGCACCGATGGCTCGTTTGAGTTGCTGAAGACAATCCATCTCACGGACCCGCGTTTCAAGATTGTAAGCTTCTCCCGGAACTTCGGTCATCAAATTGCGATTTCGGCAGGTATTGACCACACCGTGGGAGACGCCGTCATGATCATCGATGGCGACCTGCAGGATCCACCGGAAGTGTTGCCGCAATTCATCAAGAAATGGAGGGAAGGGTACGATGTTGTCTACGCGATCCGCACGAAACGCAAAGAGAATATTCTTAAACGCGCAGCATACGCGCTCTTCTATCGCCTCCTGAAGCGACTTTCCTATCTTGACATCCCGCTCGACTCGGGGGATTTTTGTCTGCTGGACAAGCGTGTTATTCAAGCAATGCGTAAGCTGCCCGAGCGTTTGCGATTCGTCAGAGGCCTCCGGACGTGGGTTGGCTTTAGACAGGTGGGACTCGCGTATGAGCGGGAACGGCGATTTGCGGGGTCGCCCAAATATACATTCACCAAACTCCTTGGTCTCGCGTATGATGGGATCTTCTCCATCTCGACAACACCTCTTCGGCTGGCTGTCTATAGCGGGTTTGGTTTGGCAGCACTCGCATTCCTGGGTGGACTTCTTGTAATCTATGATAAGCTTGTTTACGGTATCGCGATCGTCGGCTGGTCATCCACCATCGTCATCATCGCTTTCCTGGGCGGGGTGATATTGTCCACGCTCGGGATGATCGGTGAATATGTGAGCAGAATCTACGAAGAGGTGAAAAGCAGACCACTGTATGTCGTGAAGGAGAAACTAGGTCTGTAATGGAAGAACAGCTTTATCAGCAGTTTTACGTAATCGAAGACAACCACTGGTGGTTTACTGCACGACGTTCGATTCTGATGGCATATCTTCTACGGCGAGTGAACACAGACCGGCGGCTGAGATTGCTTGATGTTGGCTGCGGTACAGGCGCCTTCCTCGCCAGCGCTTCCCGGTACTTTGAAGTCTATGGTATGGACAACTCACCCGAGGCGACCGGATTTTGCCAGAAGAGGGGACTCACGAATCTATATACCGGCGCCCTCGAAGATTACCCTGCAAGCGGAACATTCGATATCATCACATTGCTTGATGTCATTGAACATATTGATCACGACTCCGATCTCCTCCGACATGTTTACGGACGACTTAACGAAGGTGGCCACGTCCTCATCACCGTGCCATCATACCGGTGGCTCTGGAGTGCGCATGATGAGGTCAATCATCACAAACGCCGGTATACAAGGTCACGACTCAAGAGCGTGGTGAACGACGCCGGATTTCACATTGAACACATCACCTATTTCAACACGTTTCTCTTCCCGCTTGCTGCTGCACGTCGCTTGGTGGCGCGACTCACTGGTACTCGGGAAGCGAGTGATTTCATTGTCCCGGGTGAGGCTGTCAACACGATGCTTCGAGGTGTCTTCTCCGCGGAACAATACCTTCTCCCATTCTTGTGCTTTCCGTTCGGGCTCTCCGTACTCTGTTGGGCAACAAAACCCCGCACATGAACATTATCATTGTCGGTACAGCGTATCCTTTGCGAGGTGGGATCGCACACTACAACGCCCTTTTGTATCGGGAACTATCTCGGAAACACACTGTCCACATTATCACGTTCAAACGGCAGTACCCCTCATTCCTGTTTCCCGGAAAGACACAGAACGAAACCGGGGGCGAACTCCTCAACGTTCCGGCCGAAGCTCTTATTGACTCCATCAATCCTGTCAATTGGTTCACCGTCGCGAAAGAGATACGAAGACGGAAACCTGACCTGATCATTTTCAAGTACTGGCTCCCATTTTTCGGACCATGCTTCGGAACCATTGCGCGTCTGGCAAAGAAAGGGACATCAACGCGGGTGCTGTTTATCTGTGACAACGTTATTCCGCACGAGAAGCGACCCGGGGATAGCGTGTTCACGCGATTTGCATTCAACGCCGTCGATTACTTCATTGTCCAGTCGGATGCTGTTGAGCACGATCTGACGATGTTCTGCCGGCACGCACACTATCGGAAGGTGGCACATCCGGTATACAACATCTTCGGCGAACCAATTGAGAAGCGTGAGGCAAGGAAACGACTTGGCATCACTGCCAACCGTGTAGTCCTCTTTTTCGGATACATCCGAAAATACAAAGGGCTTCACGTGCTTCTTGACTCCATGAACCTGCTGAAGGATGCCGGTATCCATCTCCTGGCAGTGGGAGAGTGCTACGGTGACGAGCACGTATATCACGACAGGGTCAATGCATTGCATCTTGAGGAAACTGTCACTCTTGTTACCGACTACGTACCCAACGACAGAGTCGGCCTCTTCTTCTCCGCGACCGATGCTGTGATTCTCCCGTACCTGTCCGCAACACAAAGTGGGATAGCGCAGATCGCCTACAATTTCGACAGACCGGTCATTGCCTCGCGTGTCGGAGGACTTGCCGAAGTCGTCGTTGACGGCAAGACCGGACTCCTGGTTCCCCCTGATGACGTGCCGGCGCTTGCACAGACCATCAGGAAATTCTTTGAAGATGGAAACGAAGAAGACTTCAGAACCAATGTGCAGGAGGAGAAGAAAAAATACACATGGGAAGCAATGTCACGCGCGATTGAAGACCTGGCACAGCAATGATCGACGATGATATCAAATGCATGATATGCGGATCCAACGTTCTTCGCGAACGACCATTCGGCTATTTATTCAATGGCAAATGGCTTGGGGCGGTTGAATGCCGGGAATGTCGAATCATCTTCATCCACCCCCAACCCACTGCCGAAGAAATCACAGAGATGTATTCGAAGGAGTATTTTGAAGGTGACTTTCGGTGCGGACACGCGGGGAGCTATTTCGACGAGTCAACGCTCAACAATCTTGCCGACCGGACCCTTATTGAGCGCATCAAGCAACAGAAGTCATCGGGAGGTTTTCTGGAGGTGGGATGTGCCGGTGGTGCGTTTCTCAGTGCTGCAAGGGACGCGGGGTATCACGTGAAAGGTGTGGAGTATTCATCAGAAGCGGCGGACTTTGCGCGGAAGCGTTTCGGACTCGATGTCAAGACCGGTGACCTGGTAAGCGCCAGGTTCCCGGACAACTCATTCGAGGTCGTCTTCATGGGCGACGTTCTCGAGCACCTTCCCGATCCGGTTGCGACCATTGGAGAGATCAACCGTGTGCTCAACCCAACGGGAATACTGGTCATTGAATGTCCGATGCAGACAAACACGATCTTTTCGCGTGTCGGTTTCGCCGGATATTCGCTGCTGGGAAGGCGTACAACCGTTCACCTCCCCCCTTATCATCTCTTCGAATATCGACCGGCAAGTATGAGGAACCTGTTGCACAGGTGCGGGTTTGAGATTACCTTGTGGAAACAATCGGTGATCAGACCGGGAGAAGTGACATTGCGTGGACCAATACCGTTGCGGATCGGCAAGAAGCTTTTCCAATACCCAAATTATTGGATGACCTCAACATTCGGCGCTCTTGGCGACCGTATCGAGGCGGTGGCATCAAAGACGGGCGCACCATGACCCCTGACCCGGACGTCACCAACCACACACGTCGGTATTGGCAATATGAGTATGATGTCGCGGCAAAATACATGATCCCTCTGCTCGAGCAATGGAACGTGTCACCACGCGAAGCTTCGATGATCGATGTTGGTTGCGGTGAGGGTGGGGGGGTCTGTGCAATGTACGATAGCGGCATGCATTGCGTCGGTTTCGACATTGAGGAGCATCGGATCGCAATGGCACGACTCCTTCAGGGTGAGCGATCAATCCAGTGGGAGCTCGGCAACCTGTACGGAACGGAACTGCCATTCTCCGGTCTGCAGTTTGATCTTGTCGTTCTGCACGATGTGTTCGAGCACCTTGATCGCAAGCAGGAAGTGCTGGAAAGACTGAAGGGTTATATGAAGCCTGACGGAAAGCTGATGATTACCTTCCCGCCGTACTTTTCCGCGTATGGAGCTCATCAGCAGCTCCTGAACGCTTCGTGGTTGAAGATTCCTTTCTTTCACCTCCTGCCGTTCGCACTCACATGGCTTCTACCTCGCATCAAGGGTGAATCACCCCGGATCATAGAGGAAGTGCAGAAGCTCGGCATTCTGAAAATGGGAATGGGCAAGTTTGAAGAGATCATCGCCGATGGAGGGTTAAAAGCGCAGGGTCGGCAGGCGTACATCATCGGCCCGAACCACATTCGTTTCGGACTCAAGCCCATCCCTGCTGGTCCCATCGCAGACATCCCTCTGTTGCGCGAGGTCGCGTGCACAGGTGTTGTATATCTCTTAGCTCGTTGTTGATCACGATGAAATGCATTGTGACTCTTCACGTAAATCAATGCATCGGTGCCTTCTGCTCCTCCGAGACATCGCCTGATCGAAGAGATGATCGTTGTGTCTGCACAACCTTTGGTCTGCATTGTCGTTGTTAATTGGAACGGCCTGGAGATCACGCTGGAATGTCTTCATTCTCTCAGCCGGATTTCGTACAAGAACGTGAAGACAGTTGTTGTTGACAATGGCTCCTCTGATGCCTCCGTGCGAAGTATTCGCGAACAGTTCCCTGACGTTATCCTGCTGGAGATGAACACAAATCTGGGATTTGCAGGTGGTACCAACGCGGGGATACGGTATGGTTTAGGACAACGAGCTGACTTATTTCTCCTGCTTAACAATGACACCACTGTCGATGCGGATTTCCTTTCCGCCATGGTGGAACGGATCACTTCCGCCTCGACGATCGGCATGGTGGCCCCAAAGATTTACTATCATAGTGATCCGGGCCGTATCTGGTTCGCGGGAGGCACCATTTCGATGTGGACCGGAACCATGAAACACACTGGAATCAGGGAGAGTGACGCAGGCCAGTACAATACCGCCACAGACATTGAATATGCGACGGGGTGTTGCATCCTGACGAAGCGCGAGGTCGTTGAGAAGATCGGCTTGCTCGATGAATCATATTCAATGTATACTGAAGATGCCGATTGGTCGATGAGAGCCAGACGCGCCGGATATACAATCGTGTATGAGCCCGAGGCAAGAGTATGGCACAAACTCTCGGTTAGCGCCGGCGGGCATTTGTCGTTGTTCAAGTTGAGGCACAAATTCAGGAGCAATCTCCGATTCTTCGCCCGTTACGCAGCGTGGTACAATTGGCTGGTGTTTCCGTGGGTAAATATCCTTGTGAATGGCTACGCGGCTGCCAGGTACCTGTTCACCCAGAGGGCAAAATGATGTTCCATTGAACCTGCTGTTTGTTGAGGGAAGTCGAAGCGTGAGATTTAAGGAGACCCTATACGCGACGGTGGCATTGAAGCAAGAATAGGAGATAGCAATGGCAATTCTCGTTACCGGCGGAGCCGGATTCATCGGTTCCCATATCGTGAATGACCTGATCAAGACGGGCGAACGTGTTGTTGTGCTTGATGATTTGAGCGGGGGGTTCCGCGAAAACGTCAACGACAAGGCGACCTTTATCAAGGGGAGTATCACCAATGTCGAGCTGGTCAACAGAATATTCCAGGAACATCGGATCGAGTACGTCTTCCATCTGGCGGCGTATGCTGCGGAAGGATTAAGTCATTTCATAAAGAGATTCAACTATGAGAACAATCTCATCGGAAGCATTAACCTCATAAATGCTTCTGTGAATCATGGTACAACGTGTTTCATCTTCACTTCCTCAATCGCAGTGTACGGCCCGGGTCAGCTCCCCATGCACGAGGAAATGCCCCCGACTCCAGAGGATTCTTACGGCATCGCCAAACTTGCAGTTGAACAGGAACTAAGGGCTACCCACAACATGTTCGGGCTCGACTATATCATTTTCAGACCGCACAATGTCTATGGCGAGCACCAGAACATCGGCGACAAGTATCGCAACGTTGTGGGGATCTTCATGAACCAGATTATGCAGGGTAAACCACTCACGGTCTTTGGCGATGGGACTCAAACGCGGGCTTTCAGCTACATACGCGATGTGTCGCCCGTAATCGCAGAGTCGATTCGGGTTCCCGAGGCACGCAATCAGATTTTCAACATCGGGGCAGATGATGTGTTTACAGTCAACGAACTCGCAGAGGCCGTGTGTCGCGAATTCGAAGTGACACAACAGATACAACACCTGCCGGCACGCAAAGAAGTGATACACGCCTACTCCGACCATGCAAAAGTACGGAGGGTATTCGGCCAGCGTGTGAGCCATTCGCTTAATGAGGGAATCCATGCGATGGCAAATTGGGCAAAGCACGTTGGTTCGCGGCAAAGCCAGAAATTCTCGAATATTGAAATAGCCAAGAACCTCCCGCCAAGCTGGACGGAATGACACATGGAGTTGGGCAAACATCTTGGCAAAGGAATATGGGGACTGGCGGATAAAGCTCTGCCCGTAGCATATGGTGTCGCTTTTGTTGTCCTTGTCATCCGTGTTCTTCCGGAAGAAGAGTTTGGCAATTTTGTCCTTGTCCAGGAGATCTTCCTGATTATCTCGGGATTTGCTCAGGGGTTTGCCTTGCAACCTCTGCTCAAGTTTGCCGCTGAGGAGAATGCAGAGGGACGCGGGATTGTTAGCGCGGGCTTCATGTTGAATGCCGCATTTACACTGCTCTGCGCGCTGCTTATCGTGGTCGTGAAACAGCCGCTCAGCGAACTGCTTAATTCCCCCCCACTCTCTCCTCTGTTACTCTATGTTCCTGCCATGCTCGCTGCTTCTTTGATGCGCAATTTCACAATGGTTGTATTGCAGACAAAATTCAAGATCAAGGAAATCTTCTGGACCGACGCGGCACATTTCCTCGGAGCACCGGTACTTGTATATGTCATGTCGAAAATGCACCAGTTCGACACGGCCCTTGACCTCATTATGATAAACATCATCTCGCTCTCCATATCATCCGTTATCGGCACACTGTTTTCGTGGAACATGCTTTCGCTCCGATTCAATGTGAACACAGCAGAGGTGCGCAGGTTATGGGACTACGGCAAGTATTCGCTGGGGGGGATCGTCAGCTTTCTCGTTACCACCAAGTCGGACTCATTCATCCTGTCAGCATTCACCGGACCCGTACAAGTTGCAATCTACAATTCCGTCAAAGTCTTCATCCGGATTTACGATATGGTGACGCAGGTTGTGCAAATGTTCATTTTTCCTGCTGTGTCAAGACTCTCTTCCAGGGGAGAGTTCCGTTCACTCAAAGTTCTGCTCGAGAAATCGATTCTGTTTTCCACAATTGGAATGTTGCCAATCTTTGTTCTCTTTGTCGCTGTTGCATCACCCCTTGTCGATATTGTATACCAGGGGCGATATGTTGAAGCGATTCCGATGCTTCAACTGTTTGCCGTACTCTCGTTTCTTGTGCCAATCACGGCTGTCGCAACCAGCACACTGCTTGGTTTGGGGCGTGCGCGGTTGGGGTTCACTCTTAGTGTACAATCATTTGTTGCGTCGGTTGCGTTGTACCTTGTTTGTATTCCGATTCTTGGAGTTCTTGGAGCTACCATCGGGTATATTCTCTCGGCGCTCATACTTCGCGTGGCTGGCAACCTACCAGATGAACCGCTTTGTTCCGCTCCGCCCCGGCGACATCCTCGGACGCACCAACGACATCAAACAGTTCCTCAAGAATCGCCTGAGCGGGACCTGATGGCATCCCAGACGAGGAAAATAACACTCGACACGGCAGCGCTTTTTTTCGGGAGAGCGGTGGGTTTGCTCCTTGGGGTGGTCCGATTGAACTATCTTGCTACCTATCTTGGCGTCGCCAACTTCGGCATTCTCAACTTTGCAACATACTTCACAGCACTGTTCCAGACACTGTTCGATCTCGGGATGGCGCAACTTGTCACACGCGAGATCTCTCGTGACCCCTCGCAGAGCAGCCAACTGTTGGGGAAAGCCATTGTGCTAAAGGCAATAGTCGTATTTGTAGCGGGCATCCTCGTCGGGTTGGTGACACTCGTTTCCGGTTTCGATCGTGTGACAAATTGGGCGGTTCTTCTAACCACGGCTGCTCTGGCGATCAACGGAATTTCCATGATGTTCCTGAGCGCATTTCAAGCACATCGGAAGATGGTAACTGTCTCGATCGCCAACATCGCCAACGACGCGATCATCTCTGCGGCAATTATCTTGATGATACCCTTGTTCCCTGGTGTCATAACAGCGTTAGCATTGACTGTTCTGGTTTCATTGATCAACCTGGGAGTTCTGATTGGAGTATACTATAAGATGGTGGGAGCACCACGGTACAGGGTTGACCTGAACGCCTGGAAACTTGTGTTGAAGGAGGGGACCCCTATGGCGGTGAGCGCATTGGGCATATCGACCTACACGTTCATTGGACCAACCGTGCTAAAGTACTATCGAGGCGAAACAGAAGTCGGGCTGTACAGCGCAGGTTTCAAGCTGATTTCGATCCTCACATTGGTGCCCACAGCATTTACTCAAATCGTATTCCCCATTTTTTCCAACTTTCTATCGACCGCTCCTCATAAACTGGGCAAAGCTTTACAGGATTCATTGCGCGTCATGCTGGAGATTTCACTTCCACTTGCCGTTGGTACTATTATCCTGGCCCCCAGAATTATTGCAGCTCTTTACCCTTCGGCTTTTGCACCGTCAGCACGTGTCTTACAACTGGTGATCGCGGGGAATTCGCTGGGATACCTCGCCTGGATTCTCTATACATTTCTCATTGCACTCAATCGACAAAAGTTCTGTATGTGGAATTCAATTGCCGTGGCGACTTCGGCGCTAACCATAAACATCTTGGTAGTTCCTGCTTATGGATTTACGGGAACAGCTGTAGTTGCCATGATAACGGACGTGGGTCTCTTTGCCTCATTGATGTACTACACCATTCGTATCGGATATGCATTCTTTGATCTGATGTTATTCACAAAGATTGCCAGTGCCGCGATTGTAATGGGGATTGCTCTTCATGTCTTGGGCGCCTTGCCTCTCGCGATTGTCACTATGGGCGGGGCCTGCGTGTATACCTTGATGCTCATTATCGTGCGAGTATTCGGAGACCAGGAGCGAGAAATCATTGCAAAGGTGTTGAACTATGCTAAAGATAGGACCGACTGACCGCGTTCTTGAAATCGGTAGTGGCAATCGCCCGCGGAAGCGATCAAACGTTCTGTGTGACAAATTCGTCGCTGACAATACAGAGCGATCCGGAGGGGACAACATTGTTATCGATGTCCGGCCTTTTGTGGTTGCAGACGGACTGGCCTTGCCATTCAAGGACAAGTCCTTTGATTACGTGATTTCATCGCATATCCTTGAACACGTCGATGATCCGCACGGGTTTGTGAAGGAACTCACGCGACGTCGCAGGAGCAGGTTACATAGAAACGCCCTCAGAGCTCGGAGAAAGAATCTTCGGCTGGCCCTTTCACAAGTGGATCGTTCGCTTCCAAAATGACACCCTTATAATGAGACCGCGGACGAGCGATTCTCCGTTTGGCGACTACTTTCACAGAATGTACGCACATGATCTCAACTTTGCCGAGTTTGTTGATTCACATTGGGGGGACTTCTACGTGCAGTACGAATGGGAGAGCAACATCAATCTCCGCGTGGAAGACAATGATCAGACATTGGTTGTTCTTAACCAAGACATGAAGCCGATCAAAACAAGATCTCGACTAGATAGCTTGGGTCTGACACTGTTTGGGCCAATTTCGATGTTTCTGCTAAGAGCTATGCGGCACTTCCGCAAGTTCGAGCATTAGGCTTGATCTGCGCCTGTTGACTTATTACAGGCGAATGGCTATCTTTCGACAAGATTTCTCTCCCACCCTTCCGTTCTTTCCTTTCCCCCTTGCTAGGTCGATTCCTCTTAACAGAAAGGAGAAACTTATGCTAAGAGCTCTTGTCCTTTTCTTGTTCTTTTCCATTGCAACACTTGTTGGACAAACTCAGTGGACCAAATACACAGGTAATCCAGTAATCTCGCCAGGACAAATAGACTACTACAATTGTAATGGCTTTGATTATTGGCAGACGTGGATGCCTACAGTTCTCTTTGAAAACGGAGTCTATCGAATGTGGTATGTGGGAGACGGTTATGCGCCCAATCGTACGTACTCCTTTGGTTATCGGATTTCCAATGATGGCATCACTTGGTTCCCATACGAGAAGAATCCTGTGCTTCTCCCGTCATCATTCGACAACCAATACATGTGGGGTGGGACGATCGTGAAGGACGGGACTGAGTACAAACTCTACTATGGGGGGTTCTCATCAGCGACTCAAAAATGGTCTGTTGGCCTCGCAACATCGACAGATGGAATTCACTGGACGAAGCGTCCGGATCCTGTCCTTACAGGTGGCGGCCCAGGGAGTTGGGACGTCAATGGGGTAAGCCAGCCATGTGTCATCAAAGAGGGTGTTGGGCAGTACAAAATGTGGTTTGGTGGAAGTACCAATCAATCAACCACGGCCATCGGTTATGCTACATCGACCGACGGAATAACGTGGGCGGAGTATTCAGGCAACCCCATTCTTACGGCCACCACGTCAAACCAGTGGGAGTCTTCCCTAGTCTCCGACCCCAGGGTCTTAAAAGTTGGATCGACGTATCACATGCTGTACTTTGGAACACCAGCAGCGCCTGCCTATAAGATTGGTTATGCATCATCTAGCGATGGCATCCAATGGTCAAGGTACTCTGGAAATCCAGTTGTCCCGCTTGGACAGTCCGGCTCTTGGGATGACTATTCTTTGTCGATGCATTGTGTTATCTGGCAAGACAGCACATTCAAGATGTGGTATGCAGGCCGCAGGGCTGACCAAATCTTCCAAATCGGCTATGCCACATCACCACTCGGACCAACCGATGTAGAGCCAATCCGGGGGTTGCCGCAAGAGTTCAGGCTTCAGCAGAACTACCCAAACCCCTTCAACCCAACCACGACACTGGTGTATGACGTCCCGAGTCGCTCCCGTATCGCGCTGAAAGTCTACAACGCTCTAGGTCAGGAAGTAGCGACGCTAGTGGACCAGGAACGTATGGCCGGATCCTACTCTGTGGTCTGGGATGCACAGGGTGTTGCAAGCGGCACCTACTGGACCCGGATGACGGCAGATGGAAAATCCGTTGTACAAAAGATGATCCTCTTGAAATAGCTCCAACGAAAACGATAGTTAGCCGAATCTCGATTGGGCTACCAAGCCATCCAGCCGGATGGCTTCTTTGTTCCTATGGGTATTTTCAGTATTTTTGTGGCACTGATGATGTGCTGGTTTTCCTGGCCAGTGGCTCACAAACGCTTCGCAAACTCCTGTCATGAAGAAACGCATCGCCCTTGTCCGCGGCCCCAACCTCAACAGCTGGGAGATGCAGAACTTCATTCCCCTGATGGACGCGTTTGACTTTGTCGGGTTCACGAGCCGTGGGCACAACTTCGATTTGGGTGCGATCCCGTTCCCCGTGAGGAAACTGATGTCATGGGGACAGCTTGCGACGCCGCGCGTAATACGAAGGGGATTCTACAAATTCCTCGGCGATTACCACGATTTGCAGGGGCTGACACGTGCGCTGGACGGTTTTGACATTGTCCACACGGCGGAATCATTTTACTACTGTTCGTACCAGGCTGGTCTTGCAAAGCGAACACACCGTTTCAAGCTCGTCGTCACGGTGTGGGAAAACATACCATTCTTATTCAATCTTCCGGCAACCCGAAGGTTGAAAGAAGTGGTGTTTGGTGAGACTGACCTGTTCCTGGCGACCACTGAGCGAGCACGGGAAGTCCTCATACTCGAGGGGGCCCCCGCCCATAAGATTCGCGTTCAAATGCCGGGCGTGGACATCAACCATTTCCGTCCGAAACCAAAAGATGAAATGGTTCTCAAACGTTTCGGGTGCGCTCCTGACGACACAATTGTGTTGTTCGTTGCTCATCTCTATATTCAGAAAGGAATCTTCGACCTCCTGTTTGCATTCAAGCGCCTGTTGCGCAATCTGAAGGCATCGAACATCAGGCTGCTGATTGCCGGAACAGGACCCGAAGAACAAGCCGTAAGGGCATTCATCATGCGGCTTGGCCTCCAGCATGACGTTCGACTCATCGGCCAGCATCCATACTCAGACATGCCTGCAATTCATAACCTGGCGGACGTGTTCGTTTTGCCGAGCCAGCCATCTCGGGAGTGGCAGGAACAGTTTGGCTACGTGTTGGTGGAGAGCATGGGGTGTGGCAAACCCGTGGTTTCGACAACCAGTGGGTCCATCCCTGAGGTTGTTGGCGACGCCGGAATTCTTGTTCCACCTGCAGATTTTGTTTCACTGAGCGACGCCATTGACCACCTCGTGAGATCACCTCAGGTACGACGTCAACTTGGAGAGCAAGCAAGGCAGAGGGTTGAGAGGATGTTTGATGCTAGGAAGGTGGCAATTCAAATCAAAGATCACTATGAGAGCCTGTTTACATGATTGAGGCCGTGATGCAGGAAGGGTATTACGAGAATTCACGGCCGGAGATTGCCCGCCTGGTTCCGTCATCCGCAATTACGATTCTCGATGTCGGATGTGGCAAAGGACTCCTCGGTACCTTGTTGAAAACCCAGATACCGGAACGGAAAGTCTTTGGAATCGAAAACATCGAGTCCATAGCGAACCAAGCGGCAAAATCGCTGGACGGCGTTCTGGTGGGCGAAGTCGAAACCATGGCGATAACCTTTCCCACGGAATTCTTTGACTGCATTGTCTTTGGGGATGTCCTTGAACATCTTGTCGATCCGGTGGCAGTTTTGCGGAAGCTCAGACAACATCTGAAAAAGGAGGGTACAATCGTTTGCAGCATTCCCAATATCAGACACTACACCTCCTTTCTCAAGATTCTCGGCGGCTGGGAGTACGATGACTACGGTCTGTTTGATCGAACACATCTCCGGTTCTTTTCTCTTAGGACTATGAAACAACTGCTGCACAACGCCGGATACGTTGTGGAATACAACGAACCAAGAATCATCGCCAGCAAGAAAATGAAGCTGGTAAACATTCTGTGCCTTGGCCTTCTGAAAGATTTCCTCGCGTTGCAATATTTGTTGCGAGCGCGACAGTTCTGAACATGTTTCCCCAGACATATGCCATCTTCGTCCGTTTCCCCGAAAGTCGCGATTGTCCTTATCAACCTGAACCAGGAGCAACACACCCGCGAATGCATCAGCTCCTTGCTCAAGGTTTCGTACACTGCCGCCGAGATCATCCTCATCGACAACAACTCAACGGATGGCTCTGGCGGCCGACTTCACCAGCAGTTTCCCTCAGTCATATATCGCAGGCTGGAAGAGAACCTCGGCTTCGCAGGCGGCAACAATGTGGGAATTGAAATTGCCCTCGCTCATGGCGTAGACTACGTACTGTTGTTAAACAACGATACAGTTGTTGAACCAGGCTTCATTCAACCCCTCGTCAATGCAGCGATATCAGAACCACTGCTCGGAGCACAGTGCGGCAAGATTTATCAGTTTTCAGACAGGCAGACGCTCTGGTATGCGGGAGGAATTCTTCATATTGACAAGGCCGACGCGAACCATAGAGGGATGTGGGAGAAAGATATCGGACAGTATGACAAGGTTGAAGACACTGATTTCGCCTCGGGGTGCATGTTCTTTGTGCCAGCCCGTGTTATCAAAGACACCGGGATGCTCGATGACACGCTCTTTATCTACCAGGAAGATACCGATTGGTGTATGCGCATGAAGGAGTGGGGCTACCGGATCATCTATAACCCCAATTCAAGAATCTGGCACAAGGTGTCCGTCACAAACAGGATCGATAGCCCGTTCTACCTCTATTTCACCATCCGGAACAAGATCATATTCCTAAGGAAACATAGCCGCCCTTCGCAATGGATGCGACACCTTCCATATTTTGTTTATTTCTTCATGAGGCATCTCATAAGAATGAGTTTAAAGTGGCATTCAGCGCGGGGGACTCGTGCCGTTCTGTACGGAATCATTGATGGTCTGCGAAATTACACCGGTTCGAATGGCAAAGGTCGCCTTGAACAATTGCTAACCTGATGACGCGCCGAGTCTGCATCTACAACGCCAGCTGGCATACGTTTGGCGGAGGGGAAAAATACGCTTGCACAATCGCGGGTGTGCTTTCGGAAAGTGACAACTATGATGTAACCCTACTCATCGACAACCCCTCCATCACGAAGGAAACTCTTCGACGGTACTTCAACCTGAGCTTCGACCGTGTCGCCGTAAGGAACACGAATTCCCGATACGTGCCATCATTGCTTTCGGAGGCAGATATCGGTGTCGTTGTCTCCAATTTTCGATCACTTGGCAACAGGGCAAAGAAGAACGTTTACATCCTGCAAATTCCCTATCCGAGGATCACGGCACTTCGTATCGCTGTTAGAATGATGAGGGGTAGCCTGAGGGAGGCCGGAAAGGATCTCTTCCGTATGTCACTGCTCGGTACTGCCAGAAATGCAAATCTTGTTCTCGTCTATTCGGAGTTTGTTCAAGATATCCTTCATCGGTCCCATAATATCAACAGCCAGATCCTCTATCCTGCGATCGATGACTTTGGCGAACTCGTTCCGAAGGAACACATCATCCTCAGTGTCGGCAGATTCTTCAGAGGCCTCTACAATGACAAGCGGTACGATATTCTGGTCGAAGCATTCAAGATGCTCCGCGAACGATTCCACAATACGTCCTGGACGTACCATCTGGTGGGCAGTTGTGGAACTGATGCAGAATCGCAGCGGTACCTGAACGAACTGCGTGCCGCCGCAACAGGACACCCGATCTATTTCCACGTGAATGCCTCGTATGACGATCTTCGACGCTACTACAATCAAGCGGAAATCTTCTGGCATGCTGCCGGTTATAACGTTGACGAGGAACGGTTCCCGGAACGCACCGAGCACTTCGGCATGTCCACCGTGGAAGCAATGTCCGCAGGTGCCATTCCGGTTGTTATCAACAAGGGCGGGCAAAAAGAAATTGTATCTCACGGCAAATCGGGCTATCTTTGGAACACGCTGGATGAACTTTTCGACTCCACGGCGGCCCTCATCAACGATACCGACTTGCGAAACACGATGCGGCAGCATGCCCGGACACGGTTCCTCGATTTCGACCGACAGCATTTCTCCAACAAACTTATTTCTCTCTTCAAACAACTAAATCCGGATTAGCATGGCCAAAGCCAAGAAACCCTCCGCCAGACAAGAGAGACAACACACATCATTCTTCTCAAACCTTTCCCCCACCAAGCAAGACCTGCTCTGTATAGGGTTTCTGTATCTAATTACTCTTGTCATGTTCAGGGGAATAATCTTTCGCGACGCGGCTTTTGCAGACAGCGGAGACACTGCAACAGCTCTGAGTTATGCTCATGCCGGTGACCTGATCAAGGAGGCTGAAGGAGTCGACGTCCTGTGGATGCCATATTTTTTCAGCGGGATGCCAACGTTCGGCAACGTCGCGTATGTCCCGCACAACATTAATTACCTCGAGACCGTTGTTGTCAAGCTATTGAACATCCTCTACCTGAACGCAAAATGGGGCTGGCTTATCGTTCACTATCTGCTCGGGGGAATCTTTATGTTCCTCCTTATGCGAGTGTGGAACTTTTCCCGCCTTTCATCGCTGCTTGCGGCCATCACGTTCATGCTCACTCCGAACGCCGTTGGACTTGCAGGCGAGGGCCATGGATCAAAACTCATGGCACTTTCCTATTTGCCCCTGATTTTCCTTTTGACGCACGTGTTGTTTGAGAAACGAACCCTCCTGAGCTTCGGGTTGCTGTCTGCTGCCATCGGAACACTGCTACTGACCAACCACATGCAGATGGTTTACTATGTCTTCATGGTGATCGGGATGTATCTATTGTACCACATCGTTCTGGACCTCAAGCAGCACGCGCTTCTCGCTGTGAAGAAAACGGCCTTGCTTGTCGGAGCCCTCTTGGTAGGATTGTGCATCTCCTCATACATCTACATTTCCGTCTATGAGTACGCGACATTCTCCATCAGGGGCGGTGGCACTGCCGGAGCAACGGGTGGACTCAATTATGACTACGCAACCAACTGGTCGTGGAATCCATGGGAGACAATTATTTACCTCGTCCCTTCATTTTTCGGCTTCTCAAGCTCTTACCCGAACATATGGCAGAACCAGCTCAATGCGCCTTCGCTCCCCCTCTATTGGGGGAGCATGCCTTTCCACACTTCGACTGAGTATATCGGCATCGTTCCGATTCTGCTTGCCTTTATTGCGATCGCGTACAGACGTAACCGGATGACCATCTTCTTTACGGCTCTCACGTTTGTGGTTTTCCTGACATCCTTCGGAAAGCACTTCCCAATTTTCTACAACCTGCTCTTCGACTATTTACCATTCTTCAACAGGTTCCGAATCCCGTCGATGATTCTCCATCTTGTTCCGTTCACGGTGGGGATTCTTGCCGCATACGGTCTGAGCTACATTGTTGAATTGCGCGACGCACCAGCGATCGAGAAACTGAAGAAGGCCTTGTTGTACATTGCCGGCGGCTTTGCTGCAGTCATGGTGATTGGCTTTTTGTTCAAGACGTCGGTCTATGAGACACTCGCCGGATCGTGGTTCACAGGTGACGGGGATAGAGTCTTTGGCTCACAGATTAACCAGATCCTCCCAATTATAAAGTCTATTCGATTTGAAGTGCTTTGGGACGACTACATGAAATTCGTTCTCTTGGTGGCGGCGACAGCCGGTGCAATCGTAGGCTTCCTCACAAAGAAAATTGGCACAACAACATTTGGTGGACTCGTCATTGGCATTCTCATTATCGACCTCTGGATTGTCGACGCGAAATTCATCAACCCCAGGCCTGCCCAGAATCTTGAGGCAAACTTCCAGCCTGATGCCACGATAGCCTTTCTGAAACAGCAGCCCGGACTCTTCCGGATCGCCCCACTGCCAATCGGCGGCGCGCTGTTCATGGACAATACGTTCGCGTATCATGGCATTCAATCATTCGGCGGTTACAGTCCGGCAAAACTGAAGATCTACCAAACGATGCTTGACTCGTGCGCCGACCAAGGAACTGATCCCGACTTCCCGCTGAATATGAACATCCTCAACATGCTCAATGTAAAGTACCTCATCGTACAGGGACAGATCCAGTATGACGAGCTCCGACTCGTTCAAGCTGATCAGGCAGCGAGAGAGTTTACATATTTGAATCCTCACGCATTGCCCCGCGCGTTCTTTGTGAAGCGCGTCGATGTCGCCCACAACCAGACAGAAGTATTCAACGAACTCAACTCTCGTTCCTTCGATCCGGCAATTACGGCAATCCTCGAAAAGCCGCTTGCTTCCGGCATCACTGCTCCCGACAGTTCGTCAGCCGAAGTAACCGGGTACCTTTCCAGAAATATTTCCATCTCAGCATACACATCATCTCCGGCCCTGCTTGTGCTGAGCGAGGTGTACTATCCGGCAGGATGGAAAGCGTACATTGACGGAAATGAAACTGAGATCTACAAGACAAACTATGTTCTGCGTTCGACCCTGGTTCCCGCCGGTCATCATGAGATTACCTACAAGTTCGATCCGCCTATGTACGACCTAGGTTGGAACCTCTCACGGGCCTCATGGGGCATTGCCCTGGTTTGTATCTTGATTGGATTATGGAGAACACCCGCGGTGCGAGCAAGGATTTCGGGGAAAAAGGCGGAGCAGGTGGCACCAGCGCAAGGTTGACAATGTGCTCCCGCTTGGCTATATTTAAAGTGCTTCCGTCTCAATTCGCTAACCTTATTATAAAGGAGATACTCCCACATGGCGGACCTGTCATTAGATGCTCTGGGCATGGTTGAAACCAAAGGACTCGTGGGCTCAATTGAAGCTGCCGACGCCATGGTGAAGGCGGCGCGTGTTACGCTCATCGGCAAGGAAGTAATCGGTGGCGGGTATGTGACCGTCATGGTGCGGGGAGACGTTGGTGCCGTAAAAGCCGCGACGGACGCTGGTGCAGCGGCCGCACAGCGGGTCGGTGAGCTGGTCTCTGTCCATGTTATTCCGCGTCCGCATGCGGACGTGGAGATGATTCTTCCGAAGCGTCCTGCTGCAAAGTAACGGCGACCTCCTGTTCACGCTGTGTCCGGCACAGCCTTCCAGGGTAATGCCTCATGGAGATGCTTGAATACGCGCTGGGAATGGTTGAGACGCGCGGCCTCGTCGGTTCGATCGAGGCCGCAGACGTCATGGTAAAGACTGCGAACGTACACATTCTCGGTACAGAATACATCCGCAATGGCCTGGTCACCGTGAAGATCGTTGGCGATGTGGCGGCCGTGAAGGCCGCTGTTGACGCGGCAGGAGCAGCGGCAGCGCGTATCGGACAGGTAATAGCAACACACGTAATTCCCAGACCCGCTGCAGAGATTGAACATATCCTCAAAAAGATCCAGACCATACCAGCACCGGAGAGCGAAAGCCGCAAGCCCGACAAGGAGAAACCCGGAAACCCTGCGCCAGATCAGGAACCCTTGCTTGAGCCCACTCCCGACCTCGACGAATACAAACGACAACTCGACGCAATGACGGTGCCTCAACTCAGGGCGGTTGCACGCCGCGAGGGGGGCCTTGGTATTGCCGGCCGACAGATCTCCAAGGCAAACAAGGAGCAGCTTATCAGCGAGCTGCTCAAGAAACGGTCGGAACGATAGAACAACGCGCAGGTGATGGACTCCATCGGTGTGAATCGGTGGAGTTTTTTCATCTTAAGGCATCGCAATGATGGAGAAGAAACGCTTACAAATCATTGTTGCAGCAATCCTGTTCGCCATTCTTCTGTGGGTATCGGTGAATATGAGCTACGACTATCAGATTGTTGCCTCTGTCCCCTTGATCATTGAAAACCTCCCTTCAGGCAAAGCCATTGCAAACCCTGTTCCGAAATTTGTTCAGCTCAGACTCCGAGGAAATGGATGGCGAAGCGCTGCGTTCAGCCTGAGCGCCACACCGCCGTGCATCCTCGATATAACGACCCTGCCCACAAACAAAAGGGGGTTGATCCTCAGTGACGTCGTTGACCGCATGAGGATGCCCCTGGGAATCGAAGCCGTAGACATGAAGCCCGAATCCGTGTTCATTAGTCTTGACCGGTATGCTCACAAGCAGGTACCGGTGGTCATGAATGCCGATTTTGCATTTCGCTCCGGCTATGGTCAGGTAGGACCAACGGTACTCGTGCCCGAAAGTGTTTCCGTGGGCGGAGCTATCACCCTGCTCCCTGCAATTTCCTCGTGGCCTACTGTATACACGAGACTTTCCGACTTGAAGTCGACCATTGACACTGATATTCCTCTCTCCGACTCAGCATCACAGTATTTGTGGCTGTCGCCGGCGACCGTCCATGTGCGGGTCGACGTCCAGCAGCTCGCGGAAAAGACCATTGCCGGACTCCCGGTGCAAACGTATCACGTTCCGTTGAACAAGGAGGTGATCCTTATCCCTCCCAAGATCGATATCATAGTGCGCGGCGGTGTCCAGCAACTTGCCACAATCGTTGGTGACAGCTTCCATGTTTCGATTGATTATGATGACATTGTTGCCGATTCAACCGGCTACGCAGACGTGGCCATCGTATCGCCCAAAGGCATTCAGCTCGTAGACAGAAAGCCTGCGCGAATGCAGTTTATCATAAGAACGAGACTGTAACAGGGAACCGAACCTGGAGGACGAAAGCGGATGCGACTCACTGTAAATATTGATCACCTCGCAACCCTGCGGGAGGCACGAGGAGGCGTTGAGCCCGATCCTGTGACCGGTGCCCACATTTGCGAGCTTGCCGGAGCCGAAGGAATCGTCTGCCACCTGCGTGAGGACCGCAGACACATTAACGACAGGGATCTTCGGCTTCTCCGCGAAACAGTGAAGACGAAAGCTTGATCTTGAAATGGCGGCAACAGACGAAATCGTCAAGATTGCCATCGAAACGCTGCCGGACCTTGCAACGCTTGTTCCCGAGCGGCGACAGGAACTGACAACAGAGGGAGGGCTTGACGTCCGCGGTCACAAACATCTGTTGCGTGACGTGGTCAAGGAATTGCAGCGGCATGAAATCCAAGTCAGCCTCTTCATCGATCCGGTGCCCGACCAGATCGAGGCGTCACGTGAAACCGGCGCCAACAAGATTGAGATCCACACGGGAGAATATGCAAATGCGCGAACCGAACGCGAACAGCACGAATGCCTGCAGAGAGTTCAGAAAGCAGCTGAGTTCGCGTCCAATCTGGGTCTTGGCGTCAATGCCGGACACGGACTAAACTACGTCAATATCATGCCAATACGCCTGATACCGCAGATTGAGGAAGTGAGCATCGGCCATGCGTTGATTTCACGGGCGGTGTTCGTAGGCCTTGAGCGGGCTGTAAACGAGATGGTGACGCTCGTGCGGTAATCCATTGCTGTTAGGGAAGGAACGAGCGAGACTGCATGCTAGTCCCTCAACTCCAACTTCCTGATTTCATCCCTCAGTTGAGCTGCCTTCTCGTAGTTCTCCTTATCAATGGCATCCTTCAACTGCACATTGAGCTGCTCAAGCTTGGTCATCTTGGGGGGCGGTGGAGGTTGTTTGGATTTCTCCTTTTTGGTGGCCGGCAGTTGTTCTTCATCCTCTTCCTCCTCGGGAAGGAACGATGCTTCCTCCATCACGCTTGCCGCAACATAAATCTGTACCCCGTAGCGGACAGCAAGAGCAATCGCATCACTTGGACGCGAATCGATGAGTTGACTGTCGATGTTCAGCTTTGCGTAGAAGGTGCCTTCGCGCAACTCGTCAATGATGATGTCAGACAACTCCCCACCGAACGATGTGATAATGTTCTTGATCAGGTCGTGTGTCAGCGGGCGCGGCGGCTTAATGCCTTCCATTTCAAGCGCGATGGACTGTGCCTCCGCTGCTCCAATAATAATGGGTAATCGACGGTTCCCGTTGACTTCCTTCAGGATGAGCGCGTACGCACCCCCGCTGGCGGGGTTTGTCGAAAGACCGAGTATGTCCACTTGAACCTTATCCACAGCACACTCCACACTTCTGATCCCGTTCATATTGAGGGACCTCTGATCGCATGCTCAACGCTACTGCTTCCCCAACGTTCCTTTCAGTTGCGAGGTCAGTTCCGGGAGAATCTCAAACACATCACCCACAATTCCATAGTCAGCGACCTGGAAGATGGGTGCGTCCTTGTCCTTGTTGATCGCAACAATATACTTAGACGACGACATCCCTGCAAGATGTTGGACCGCCCCGGAGATGCCACATGCCACGTACATTGTCGGTGAAACTGTTTTCCCGGTCTGACCAACCTGCTCATCATGCGGCCGCCATCCGGCATCCACAACTGCCCGCGACGCACCAACCCCCGCGCCCAGAACATCAGCAAGGGCTTCGATGAGATGAAAATTCTCGGGACCTTTGAGTCCACGCCCTCCGGAGACGATGATGTCCGCTTCTGTCACGTCTGGACGACCGCTGGCAACCTTGACCTCCTTGACGACACTTCCGAAATCGTTCCCACTGAGAGCAACTTTCACTTTCTCGACCTTTGCCGCGACACCCGAAGGAACTCCTGCAGTAAAAACATTTGGACGCAGGGTGAACACCTTGGTCGCCGTCTTCACCCGAACGTCAATCAGAGCCTTGCCTGCGTACACCGGACGCGTCGCGACAATGTCCCCCCCCTCAACCTTGAGCGCAACACAATCGGAGGCAAGTCCGGCCTGAAGCTTGATCGCGACCCTCGGGGCAAGGTCCTTTCCCATCTGGCTTGCCGGAAGAAACACGCATTGTGCACCTTCCCTTGCCGCAACATCTGCAATTACCGTGGCGACCGCAGTATTCGAGTGCCGGGCAAGCCCCGGGTCGTCAGCCACAAGCACACGGGATGCACCATATGCTCCCGGAAGAGCGGCCACACTCTCCACGCCACTGCCAATTACCAGGGCAACACATTCGGCACCCAGTTGATCGGCAATACTTTTCGCTGCCCTCACACTCTCAAAGGATGATTTCTTGAATTTGTTGTCGCGCTGCTCTGCAAATACTACGATCTTCATCGGATTGGTCTATGGGTTTTCGTTTCCCCGCAGCAAACACCGAGGGTTGGATGAACTCAAATCACTTTGGCTTCTTCGTGGAGAAGGCGGATAAGTTCTCGAACAGCAGACTTGTCGGTCCCAACAATTCTTCCCGCTCCCTTTGCAGGCGGCTTCTTCATTTGAACAGTCTCCACCCTGAGTTCCGCTTGCGCCGCAGGCTTTTCCTCAATGGGCTTGCTCTTTGCACCCATAATTCCTTTCAACGATGGATAGCGCGGATCATTCAATCCCTTTTGTGCAAGGAACACCGCGGGGAGTTTCGTTTCAACGACCTCATGCCCCCCTTCAATCTCCCTCTCACATACAACCTTCCCATCCTGAATATCGAGTTTGACGACAACCGCAACCGAAGGGAGCCCGAGAAGTTCCGCCACGAGGGTTCCCACCTGAGCGTCATCGTAGTCGATGGACTGCTTCCCGAAGAGAATCACGTCCGGCTTGCGCTGCTTGATCTCTTCCGCAAGTCCAAAAGCAACGGCGAATGAATCCCTCACACCCGTCATCCTTCAATAATACAGCCTTGTCGACACCCATTGCAAGAGCCTTGCGCAACGTTTCCTTGTGCGCATCGCTTCCGAGACTGATTGCAACAACCTCGCCTTTGAATTTGTCCCGGATCCTCAGTCCTTCTTCGACAGCGATCTCATCGTAAGGACTCAACATGTAGTTTACACCGGTCTTATCGATGGACCCATTGTCCGCGGCAAGTTTGATTTTTGTTTCAGTGTCCGGAACGTGATTGACGCAAACGACAACGTTCATAGTGGTTCACATGTAAAATGAGGTCACATTCTCTGGGCTGAAATATAGGGAGACAGGGGAAGAAATACAACACTCCGTGTGCGATGACTGCTCCTCGAAGATTCGCGTCACATGGAGAGATGCTTTCCTATTTCACATTCGGAACATCGGGCAGGCACGCAGTAGAAACTGTAGAGGTGAATGCCTCCTTGTTGTGCAAGAGCGGAGGCGAGCGGAGTTCTTTTTGTCAACAATTCACGCTGCAGCAATCGCGTGATGGTGTTCTCCTGGATGTGTGGAAGAGCGGCGAGCATGCTGAGCGCGTTTCGCCGTACGTCCTGAACGTTGAACACCCGTGCGTACAGGAGCACAACAGGTAACAGGCCGTTGATGAGAAGGTCGTCAATGCGTTCGCGACCAAGAGACGCGCCACGGGCCGATGATCTCTTGTCGAAGCGATACCGATGTTGCCAGAAGAGATCCGCTTCAAATTGAAACAGCGCGCGGCATGCTTCAATTCTTACCCTCATCGTGCCCGTCTCCTTCTTGAACAGTGCGATGATCCGGCGAAATCCTTCTTCCGAAAAGATCATTGGCAGAAGGAAGCACATGACGGCAAGGCGGGCAGTTGGAAAATTTCCGGGTCGCAGCCGGAAAAACTGCCAATCGCCGGGCTGGAGCACTCTGCCTTTGTGCGCGTGGCGAAGAGCCTTCCAGCGCACGCGCAACGCCCGAGCATATACCCGCGCCTCTTTGTCAACGATTCCCCTCTCCGATGGTACCAAACCAGCCGCGCCGAACAACAGAGCCATGACATTCATCGTGTTGCCAATCCCATGCTGGCGCAGAACGGAGAGCCGCATCGATTGCGCGAGCGTCACGAATGGTTCACTGTTCTTCGAATACCCAAGTCCTTCCATCATCGCTTCATAGAGCAACTGCTCCCACAACGACCTGTTTGAGTAGTCCCGTCGGGTGTACTCTCTTTCTGGCAGCGGGATCTCATCAGCGTTTCCGTAGTAGCGCGGATACGGTTCGTGGACGACAAGCCTCTGTTCATCGATGAGCTCCTTCAGTCGCTCTTCGAACCGACGAATTTTCATCTCCATCCGTTCATGCGCGAGCCGGTTGATCCATCGCTCGATTACGTTGGCAGGCACAGCATTGTTGCGCGTATGACAGGCGATGGACGCATGGCGCTCACTTCGCTCATCGGTGATTGCCATCCTCCAGGCAGAGCGGAGGGTACCATCAAGGTACGGGTGAAGAACGAGGAGTGGAAGAGACCGTTTACTGATCGTACGCGAAGGCGGGGCGAGAGGGTTGGCAGTGAGCACCACGTGCAGAATGACCCGGTTGTAGTGCGGATCGGCGTGGTGGAGATGCGAACGCCACTCATCCGCTGTTTGGTGCAGTTCCACATCACCCACATACGTAATGCCGCCAATGCGGATGCGTGCATTTGTGAAGTCTGGTCCACCGTCGAAGTTCGGTTTTCCCGGAAAGAGAATCTCCACCTTTCTTCCATCAGCGGTGTGGAGATTCGATGCATTGAAGTGTTGATGTTGCCAGATGTGGCGGAGAAATCGTTCGTGGATGTGTGGAGTGGTCATGATGAGCTCCCGGAGCCGTGGGAGTGGTTGAGTAACTGCTGCGATCAATGCTGATCGAGAGCGATTCAGAAATACTGTTGCCGGTACGCGTTGATTCCATCACGCATTGCCAGAGCCGATCGACGGGCAGCATCCGCAAAATCCTCCCCGCTCGATGCATAGATGATGCTCCTGCTTGCATTGATAATCGCCATACCCCCATCCGCGTCACACCCATAGTGGACCGCGGCTTTCATGTCGCCCCCCTGAGCACCGACACCCGGGATAAGAATCGGCATTGAGGGAACGAGGTGCCGAACACGCTGCAATTCTGCAGGGCGCGTCGCGCCAACAACGATGCCGATGTTTTCAAGGTTATTCCACTTCTTTACCTTTGCAGTGACACGCTCGTACACCGCTTTCCCGTTCACCTTAAGGTATTGAAAATCCTTTGCTCCCGGATTCGAAGTCAGGGCAAGCACAAACGCGCCACGCTCCGGATCCCTGATGAACGGCCTGACCGAGTCTTCCCCCATATATGCATTCACCGTTGTGGCACCGAAATTAAAATCAGACAGGAGTGCCCGGGCGTACAGTTCGGCCGTGTTTCCGATGTCTCCTCGCTTCGCATCGCCAATCGTAAGAACATCCGGCGGAATACATGATAATACGCCATGAATCACGGACCACCCTCTCGCGCCGAGAGCCTCAAAGAACGCAAGATTCAGCTTATACGCACACACGAGATCGCTTGTGGCATCGATGATCCAACGGCAAAACTCAACCACCGGATCTTCCTGATCAAGCAGATGAGGTGGGAGCTTGTTCACATCGGGATCAAGGCCCACACAGAGAAGACTGGAATGCTTCCTCTGGATCTCCCGAACTCTCGTGTAGAATTTCATATGTGAAGAGATGGGCCTTGGATTATTCGGCTATCCAGGATGGAGCGAAATCTCCCTTGGTGGAAAGCTTTACTTCTTTGTTTGTGTCGAGGGACAGCATGAACAACCCCCTGTTTTTCGAATAGACTATTTCCCGTTGTGATCCTTTCCATGCCGGGGTCCGACAATCTTCATTCGACGTTCCCACGAACCTGACATCATCCCCCGCCACTGTGGACGTGTAGATACCGAGCCGTCCGTCATGTGTTCCTGCAAAGAGAATGAGACTCCCATCGGCTGATATCCTCGGCGATGCTGCATTGTATGATGGTGGAATCAGTGCAGTGATTGATCTGCTGGAGAGGTTCAATGCTGCAATAAAGGACCCTTCACGGCCATCGATCACGAAGATCACCGAATGACCGTCGGGTGTCATCACCGGGGAATCCTTCACTGTTGAGTCCCGGGTCAACCTCTCGACGTTGTTCCCATCGGTGTTCATCATGTACAGGTCTCCGTTCACAGCATCTCTTGTTGACACGAAGAGGATTGTTGTTCCATCGTTCGCCCAGGAAGGCGAGATATTCGATCCCGGCGGAGACGTAAGGCGCCTCACTCCTTCACCATCTGAGCTCATTGTGTAGATATCCCAGTTGCCGCTGCGATCCGAAGCGAATACAATACGCTTGCCGTCAGGCGACCATGAAGGCGATACATCATACGAAGGTGAGTTGGTGAGCCGCCGCAGCGATGTGCCGTCATCGTTCATGGAATAGAGTTGAAAGTTCCCGTCCCGGTTGGATTGAAACACGATTCTTCCCTTCTGTGAAGTACTCGTGCATCCGGCAAGCGCCGAAGCGAGAACGAGAATGGCAACAACAATACGCACTGTCATGGCTTTCCCCCTTGATCATCAATGTGTACCCCTATGCCGCAAAGATAAGCGAAACGACAGGGAGATGCAATAATCCCTCCAACGTTGAATGGGCTTGACCCGGCGACTTCGAGGCGCGCCGCGTTCACTTGGTGGTTTGGTGGGCTGGGCCATGATTCACTGCAATGCATGCACTATGACGTCAGGATCATCTCGGCCACATCATGATGCTGTACCCCTCCGAAGATCAAACCTCTTCACCGCTAATGCATACACATACAGGGCGATTGCCGAGAGGGATCCGATCGCTGCAAAATAGTACCAGATGTAGTTTGCATTGTCGTAGGCGTGCAGAAGCTGTTCGGGAGATAGAGTGCTTGGGTCTGGACAGTACGCCGTCAACAAGTAGCCTGAGATTCCGAACCCGAGGATGTATGCAACAAAGGAATGCAGTTGCGCAAACCCGAGATACGCGCCCTCTTCTCCCTTGGGAGCCTGAAGTGAAAAGAATTCAAGATAGCGCGGGGAAATGAAGCATTCAGCCAGAGCCTGCACAACGATGCCCGCAATGAGCATAACTGTTATCGGATGAGCGGAGGCAAGGCCCAAAAGAGGCACGGATGTACCGAACACAGACTCAAGCGCGGGGCTTGATGCCATACACAATGCAGAAAGGGGCATCAGCACCATCCCGATGTTCATTGCCACGATGGCCTTCACATTCTTCGTGATGGATGTAATGAACACAACGCATGTCATCACCACCAGGGGGTTCACGTTTGCGATCCACTCGGGCGCAGCATGACTTCCGACTGTCCGGAGAACATACTTTGGCATAGTCGCGTACATCTGTATCTGAATCATCCAGAACCCCGCGAACAATAAGAATAAGGATGACAAGCCTCGGCTTCGACACCACGCGCACCAGCCCGCCCCACGCTTCCTTGAATGTTTTTCCCTCGCCGTGAACATCGACATTTCTGTAGAAGAAGTAGACAACAATCAGTGCAAGAAGTGTCATGAATGCGGCGTAGTAATTGATGGACTCCAGGCCAAGGTTCAGCCGGAGTGGATACGCAAGCGTCTTCCCGGTGAACGAGCCTACGTTGACAATTCCATAGAATATCGAGAACGCACGCGCGCGGGTTTCTGATGTGGATGTCTTGGCTACCGTGCCGGTAATGATTGCCTTGATGAAGGACCCGCCAAACATCAAGATGACAATCGAACCCGGCACCACGGATTTGTATGGCAGGGCGCCGAGCCCGAAGTAGCCTATCGTGAGGAGAGTGAACGCCAGGATGATCGCTTTTCTGAACCCGATCTTGTCGGCGAACGCTCCCGTGAACGGTGGGAGAAAGTACAAACCGGCCGCAAAGACCCCGCCAATCCAGGCAGCATTGATGTCACTAAAGCCAACAACATTTGTCAGGTAGAGCGTGATGGCAATAAACACTGCATAATACGCAGCGCGTTCGAACAACTCGACAAGGTTGGAAGTCCAGAAGGCACGGGGAAACGACCACGAAGACATTTCTGTTCATCCCTTGTTTGTTTTTGATTGGACCAGCGGCCGCTGAAGAGTTAGAACTGACTTGTGTCCCTGCCGAAAACCAATGTTTTTATCCAGTCGAACAGTACAAGGACCTTGTTCTTCATGCTTACAATTTTCGACAGATATGCCGAACGCCAGAAGAGCCAGGCCGCCCATCCCCGACCTTTGAAATTTTGGAGGTCGGCGAGAGCTCTGTTGCCGCCGACGTACGCCAGCATGCCCAGGTGAAAGTACGTGAACGGTTTCAGCTGTTTGTTCCGGGCGTTGCGTGTAAGAGCGTTTGCAAGATACCGGCCCTCCTGTTGTGCAACTTGCGACGTTGCGGGGAGTTCACCGCGTTCAATCACACCGCAATCTCCAATTGCATAGATGTTATCATGTCCTCTCACACGGAAGTAGTTGTCCGTAATGAGGCGCGCTGCGCGGTCCTTGGGCAAATCGGTCTCCACCGCAAATACTGACGGGGCATTTCCGGTACTCCAAAGCAAAAGGCCATACGGTAACTCCGATCCGTCCTGCAGATGGACAACCCTTTCATCAACCCTGATCACCGGAGACTCGGTGAGAACACTGATGCGCTCCCGACGAAAGAGATCCGTTGCATACTTCCGGAGTTTCCGGTCGAATGTGTTGAGGATTTCCTTGCCTGCCTCCACGAGGCAGATCCTGGCCTCAGAGACCAACCCGGGGTAGGATCGCCGCAGGTCCTCGATCAGAAAATCATTCAACTCCGCTGCATACTCCACTCCTGTCGGCCCTCCGCCGCAGATGACAAACTGAAGCAAGCGCCGGCGCTCCTCTTCGCTGATGCCGGGAAGGCTCGCCTGCTCGAAGCAGGTGATTATGCGCTGCCGCAACTCCCGTGCATCGTGGAGTTCCTTGAGAAAGAGCGCGTGTTCCTGCACGCCCGGCACGTTATACGTGTTGCTCACAGCACCGACCGCAATAACGAGCACATCGTACCCAACCGTGAACGTGTGGCTGCCACCAACAGCTTCGCATTGAATGATCTTCTTTGGGGGATCGATGCTTTGGGCCGACGCGTGGTAGAACTGAAGGCCTCTCCTCGCGTGCCGTATCGGCTCAATGATGCTGCGGAATTCAATCGTTCCAACCGTCGTGCTTGGCAACAGAGGTGTGAACAGAAAATGATTACGAGGGCTGATAACGGTGATACGATAGTCGCCCTTGAGGTGTTTGACAAGATTAAACGCGGCGAACCCCGTACCGAGAACAACAAGATGCGGCAACGACATTATTTTGAAGAATCCGTGGAATGGGGGGAAGCCGACTTCGCCGCGATTAGCCGCAGTACTGGAGCTTCAACTCAACAGGAAGTACTTCGTTCATTGAACCGGTGCGATAACCCTGCAAGTCCAACGCCACATACGTGAACCCGAGTTCCTTCAATCCAGTCACAATACGATTTCGGGTCTCGTCCTCGACAATGAGCTTGATCTCTTCCACCCCGATTTCGATACGTGCGGTTCGCTCGTCGTGAAAGCGAACCCGAAAATGACGAAAGCCCATATCGCGAATGAGGGTCTCTGCAGAATCGACCCTTGTCAGGTTCTCTTTGGAGATACCCATTCCGTAGGGAAAGCGCGATGAAAGACACGCGAATGAGGGCTTATCCCATGTGGACAGATTCAAATGTCTGGATAGCTCGCGCACATCCGCCTTGCTCAATCCCGCTTCCAGCAGCGGTGAACGGACATTACGCTCAGCTTTTGCCTTCATCCCCGGTCTGAAGTCTCCCACATCGTCGGTGATTGTGCCGTCGGCGATCCAGGCAATACCTTCGTGCTCTGCAATCTCACCGAGCTTCCCGAACAACTCTGTCTTGCAGTAGTAGCACCGGTCAGGCGGGTTCTCCTGAAACTTGAGGGCATCCGTCTCTTCGGTTTCAACGACGACGTATCGAACACCAATCGCCTGCGCGAGCGAGACTGCTTCTTCAAACTCCCGGGTGGGATATGTTTCGGAACGCCCGATCATCGCAAGCGCCTGTCGGCCAAGCACATCAACCGCCACTTTCACAAGCAGTGTGCTGTCCACTCCTCCGGAGTATCCGATGGCAACGCTTCCCATCTCCTTTAAGATGGTCCGGAGTGATTCGTGCTTTGCACGAACAATGTGTGAAATCATTCCCCAACCCGTAACGTCATCGAAACAAAATCCCGTCACTATTCAAATTAGGACAGGATTCTACGCCAACACGCCAGCACAAACCGCTCGATCATCGGCTCAATAATTTCTTGAATTCCTTCAACGACCGAACCCCGGGAAACTCCTGCTCAAATTCTTTTCTTTTCTCGGGGTTCAGCATGAACGACTGCTTGAGTGATTCTACTGCGTCAAACGTTCTGTTCAGCACCAGCAGGACCTTTGCTCTTGTGTAATACGGATCGGCGGAGCCGGGATTCGATTCAATGGACTTCTCAAACGCCTTGAGTGATTGCTTGTAATACCCGAGCTCCAGAAGCGTCTCGCCATAGTCAAACCACGCTTCGGCATTTGTGGGCTCGAGCCGTGTCACCATCCTGTAGCTGATCACGGATTCCCGCACGCGGCCCATGTTGTACAGGAGGTCGGCTTTCGCATACCAAAGTTCCGGATAATCCTTGCACAGCGAGAGTGCCCGGTTATAATCAGCGAGTGCTTTGCGATATTGGTCCAAAGAGTCGAAGCAACTTCCCCGCCCGAAGTATGATTCGTAGTGCTCCGGATCGAGTCTCAGCGCCCGGCTGAAACATTTGATCGCCTCGTCGTACTCACCAAGCTCTTCATACGCGTTGCCCAAGTTGTGCCATGCAGGAACATCCTTCTCATCGAGTCTCAGTGTCTCTTTGTAGCATTGCACCGAATCATGGAGGCGACCCATGTTTGCATATGCATTGCCCTTGTTGTACCAGGCCGCCGGAAAGTTCTCATGGATCGCGAGGGCTGTGTCATAGCTCTCGATGGCCTTGCTGTACACCACCATCCTGTTCAACACGATCCCCCGGTTGTACCATGCATTATGGTTGTACGGATCAAGCTTCAGGTGTTCATCATAGCACCGGAGCGATTCCTGTGGTTTGTCAAGGTAGTCAAAGCAATACCCCAGCTCGTACCAGGCATCCTTGTGATTCGGGTTCCCATCAAGGATAAACTTGAAAATCCGGACTGCCTCATCGAACTGACCCATCTTCTCAAGGCTAATCCCCTTGTTGAAGAGCGCATCATCGTTGGATGGATCAATTTCAAGCGCCCGTTCGAAGCACTGCAATGCCTCCTCGTTCTTGCCAAGGTCGTCAAGCGTGATTCCCTTGTTGCTGAGCAACTCGGGGTCAACGGGGTTCAGACTCAGGGCCCGGTCAAAACACTCGATCGCCTTTTCGTATTGGAAGAGGTTGTTCAGGATAAGACCTTTGCGCTGCCACGCGTCGGCACTGTAGGGCATGAGTTCGAGCAGCTGGTTCGCAAAATGAAGCGCGTCCTCATACTTCTCTTTCTCGTAACAGTAATTCACTAACTCCTCAAGAGCTTCGACACTGGAGATTCCCGAGGAGCCATCCTTGAGCATGTCCCGGTATTTGCTCATCTCCTCATCACGACGTTTGCCTTCGTCGTTATCCGGCTCGTCGTCGAAGTCCCAATAATCAAGTATCCCCATCGGAGCCCCTTTGCTTAGTCGCCGACCCGATTGCTCTCTTCGAACCCAAGTAAATCAAAAAAGCACCCTAAGTCAAGAAAGAGAAATTCCACACACATCGGTCGGCGTGATCTGCTGGAAGCGCCTGGTTTCAAATTGATTTTGAGGGGGTATTGGATTATATTAAATGTTTAGTTTTCGATGATTGGCTCCAACATACAGCAAATACGGAACCGCATTGCCGGGAGATGTCAAGCCACCGGACGAAACCCCGAGGAAATAATTCTCCTGGCAGTAAGCAAGACCTTTTCGGCGGATAATGTCGCGGAAGCTGTTCATCATGGTGTGAGAGACATCGGCGAGAACTATGTTCAAGAGCTGCTCCGGAAGAGATCGTCTCTTGCTGAAGATGAAATCCGCTGGCATTTCATCGGGCATCTGCAGTCCAACAAGGTCAAACAGATCATCGACTGGATCTATCTGATCCATGCTGTTGACACCGTGGGGCTTGCGACAGAGGTAAATCACAGGGCACACAGCGCGCACCGGAGGGTAGACATTCTTCTCGAGGTCAACACCACGGGAGAGCGCTCCAAGTTCGGACTCCAGCCGGAAGGTACTGTCGCATTTGTGAAGCAGCTTGAAGCGCTGGAGAATATCCGGATCTGCGGACTCATGACCATTGGACCGTTTCTTCCCGACCCGGAAGGTTCGAGACCGATGTTCCGACAACTCAGACTCTTGAAAGACGAAATTTCCGATCTTCATCAGCACAATGTTTCGATGAAGCATCTTTCAATGGGCATGACGGGAGATTTCGAGGTTGCCATTGACGAAGGTGCAACAATTCTCCGCATTGGAACTGCAATCTTTGGGTCAAGGAAGAAGCCGGACTAACAGCCAGAACGGAAAGAGGGGCACTCTCCAACAGGAGGAACCATGAAACTCACGCCACTCGATATCAAGAAACAGGAGTTCAAGAAGGTCATGCGCGGGTACGATCCCGTCGAAGTCGACACCTTCATGGAGATGATGGCAAGCGAGTTTGAGGAGGTTCTCAAACATCAAAAGGATTTGCGCGACAAGGTAGTGGAAACAGAGACCCAGTTGAAGGACTACAAGCAGATCGAGAAGACACTCCAGCAGACCCTCCTCCAGGCACAGGAAGCAACTGCAAAGACCTATGAATCCGCGCGCCGTGAGGCAGAGTCGATTACGGGGGAGGCCGAGTTGAAGGCGTCGCAACTCCTGAACCAGGCCACGAGCGATCTTGCCAGACTCACCCGCGAAGTCGACCAGCTCAAGTCGAAAAGGGATTCGTTGATCGGCCGCTTACGGGTGCTGTTGAGCTCCGAGCTCGACCTTATCAAGACCCTCGAAATGGGCAGCGAGTCGATGGAGAGTAGCCACGGATCCCAGGGCACCGGGAAGAGTTCGATCCAGCTTGAAGAAATCCTGAAAACGATCGACAATGACCGATCTGCGTAAGCAAATTGATGAGGCGGCTTCGTTTCTCCGGACGAAAACCAGCATGGAGCCCCCCATTGGTATCATCCTGGGGACGGGTCTGGGCGGACTGGCCAGGGAGATCAAGACTGAGGCGGTCATCGACTACGGCGATATCCCCCATTTCCCGATTTCGACCGTTGAATCGCACCATGGGAAATTGTTATTCGGCATCCTTGCAGGCAAGCGTGTCGTTGCAATGCAGGGACGGTTCCACTACTACGAAGGTTACACAATGAGGCAGGTGACCTTCCCGGTGCGAGTCATGAAGTTCCTCGGGGTTGACACCCTGCTCATTTCCAACGCAGCCGGTGGTATGAACCCGCAGTTTTCACGCGGTACGATCATGATCATCACCGACCACATCAACTTGCTTGGCGACAATCCGCTGATCGGACCAAATGATGATACATTGGGGCCGCGCTTCCCGGATATGTCGGAGCCATACACAAGGGATTTGATTGCCCTTGCCGAACGGGTTGCCCTTGATATGAAAATCCGTACCGAGCGCGGAGTCTTCGTTGCCGTTCCCGGGCCAAACCTGGAAACGCGCGCCGAGTATCGTTTCCTTCGCTTCATCGGTGCCGACGCGGTCGGAATGTCGACGGTACCGGAGAATATCGTTGCAAATCACATGGGGATGCGGGTGCTTGGGTTCTCCATCATTACCGATGAGTGTTTCCCCGATTCACTTCAACCCGCCAACGTCGAGGAGATTATTGCGGTCGCGGGACAAACGGAGCCAAAACTCACTGCAATCATGAAGGGTGTTGTGGAGAAACTGTAACCATGTCTGGATAATGCTGCAATGCAGCCGATGGGAAAGATGCTGGTCGTCGTTGGGGTGGTGATTGCGGGGGTGGGTCTCGTTCTGATGTTTTTCGATAAGGTTCCGTTGATCGGTAAACTGCCGGGCGACATCGATGTCAAACGGGAGAACTTCCGGTTCCTTTTCCCCATCACCAGCAGTATCATCATCAGTGTTGTTCTCAGCCTGATTCTCTGGCTGTTCTCTCATTTCAAGGGAAAGTGAAGTCATGAAACTGTTATTCGCCGTCTTGCTATGCGCTGCACCGGTTCTTGCTCAACAAGAGCTTCCCGGGCAGGCTGCAATGCGCACCGTCCGCGTCCAGGGGCAGGGGAAATTGATGACTGTTCCGGATCAGGTGCGTTTGAATGTACAAATCAGCACAAGAGCGGAATCTGCCTCGGAAGCAATGTCGCAGGCGAACAAGAAAACCTCCGACGTCCTTGCAATGCTGAAAGCCTACGGCATCGACGCGAAGGATATTCAGACATCGCGCGTTACGGTTACTGCGATCATCGATTATCAGCGCAACGTCCAGCCGCCGCCAATTGTCGGGTACAACGGGGTGAATGAATTCACCGTTCTCTTTAAGGAAAGGTTGATGGATAAGGTGGGGGACTTCCTTGACAAGGCAGTGGCCAGCGGTGTGACCAGCTTCAGCGGGTTGATGTACGAATCATCAAAGCAACGAGAGCTGGAGCGGGATGCTCTCAAGAGGGCCGCCGACGACGCGCAAGCACGAGCCGGGGTCCTTGCCAAAGAACTGAATGCAACGCTCGGCAAAGTCATGACCATATCGGAATCGGTGAACTCACCGGCGCCGGCGATGCGGGGAGCGATGGTGGATGCAACGGCAGCCTCAGCGCCAGTAATGACCGGGGAACTCACCATTAACGCTGAAGTTTCTGTAACGTTCGAATTGAAGTGACGCACAAGATGTTCAAAGAACTCACCGACAAGCTCTCATACCCCGAGATCGAGAAGCAGGTTCTCGCGTTCTGGAAGGAGAACAGAATCTTCGAGAGGAGCATCTCTTCCCGGGAAGGCAATCCCGGGTTCACGTTCTACGAGGGCCCTCCCACTGCAAACGGGCGACCGGGCATCCATCATGTGATGAGCAGGACACTCAAGGATCTTGTGTGTCGATACAAGACCATGCGCGGGTACCAGGTGCATCGCAAAGCCGGATGGGACACACACGGACTCCCGGTGGAAATTGAGGTTGAGAAGCAGCTCGGCTTCAAACACAAGGATGATATTGTGAAGTATGGCGTCGCGGAGTTCAACACGAAGTGCCGCGAATCGGTATGGAAGTACAAAGCCGACTGGGAAATGATGACGGAGCAGATGGGGTATTGGGTCGACTTGACGAAGCCGTATATCACCTTCGAGAACGAATACATCGAGTCAGTCTGGTGGGCATTGAAACGCTTCTTCGACGAGGGAATGATTTATACGGGCTACAAAATTCAACCGTACTGCCCCCGTTGCGAGACGCCACTTTCATCCCACGAGGTGTCGCTCGGCTATCAGGATGTGAAGGATGTGAGCGTGTACGTGAAAATGAAGCTGAAAAGCCACCCCGACACATCCTTCCTTGTGTGGACAACGACCCCCTGGACGTTGATCTCAAATGTCGCCCTTGCCGTCGCACCGAGAGTCGACTATGTGAAGGTTGAGCACAAGGGGGAAAAACTGATTCTTGCAGAAGTACGTCTCATTGTCCTTGAGGGTGAATACGCGGTTCTTGAGCGGATGAAGGGGAGCCAACTTGCAGGACTCGAATACCAGCCACTCTTTACGTTCTTCCCGATCGACAAGAAAGCCCACTACGTTGTTGGGGCCGATTTTGTCACAACAGAGGATGGTTCCGGTATCGTCCACATCGCTCCGGCGTACGGTGAAGATGATTACCAGACATCCAGGAAACACGATCTCCCGACCATCCATCCGGTGAACAAGAGCGGTGAATTTGGTCCGGAAGTGACGGACTTCGCCGGGAAGTTTGTCAAAGATGCCGACCCCCTCATCATTCAGAATCTCAAAGCAAGGCATCTTCTCTACAAGAAAGAAACGATCACACACAGTTACCCGCATTGCTGGCGGTGCACGACACCGCTCCTCTACTATGCCCGTGAGTCGTGGTACATCAGTACAACGAAGTACGCGCAGAAGATGATCGCAATGAACAGGCAGATCAACTGGGTACCTCCAGAAGTTGGCGAAGGGAGATTTGGCAACTGGCTCGAGGAGAACAAGGACTGGGCACTTTCGCGTGACAGGTTCTGGGGAACCCCCCTTCCCATCTGGATATGTGAGAAATGCAAAACGCAGAAATGCGTCGGTAGCATGGACGAGTTGCGGCGCGGGGAGAATGTTCAGGAGCCGCTTGACCTGCACAAACCATCGGTTGATACTGTGACGTTTCCCTGTTCCTGTGGCGGGACAATGAGACGTACCCCCGAACTCATTGATGTGTGGTTCGATTCAGGGGCAATGTCATTTGCACAGTGGCACTATCCGTTCGAGCATAAGGAACTCATCGAATCGGGCGAGCAGTATCCGGCAGACTATATCTGTGAGGGAGTCGACCAGACACGCGGGTGGTTCTACTCGCTTCACGCCATCGGAACGTTCCTGTTCAACAAACCGGCATTCAGGAACATCCTCGTCAATGAGTTGATTCTTGACAAGGATGGACAGAAGATGTCCAAGACAAAGGGCAATACGGTCGATCCATTCTCAATACTTTCCAAGTACGGAGCCGACACAACACGGTGGTACCTTGTAGCCACGAGCCCTCCATGGCGTCCAACCATGTTCGACGAGGATGGACTCGGTGAGGTCCAACGAAAGTTCTTCGGTACCCTGATCAACACCTACTCGTTCTTTGCGCTTTATGCAAATATCGACGGCTTTACATTCACCGAAGCTGCCGTTCCCGTTGCCGACCGTCAGGAAATTGACCGCTGGATCATTTCCGAGCTGAACTCGCTGCTCAAACGGTATGGTACGTATATGGATGCTTACGACGTAACGAAGGCCGCACGAAGCGTGAGCGAGTTCACAATAGATCAGCTCTCGAACTGGTATGTTCGCAGGAACCGTCGCCGCTTCTGGAAGAGCGAAAAGGGAAGAGACAAAACCGCTGCGTACCAGACATTGTATGAATGTCTCAGCACGGTGGTCAAGCTGACCGCTCCGTTTGCGCCGTTCCTGAGTGATGAACTGTATCGCAACTTGAACACCGTGACAACCCGCGAGCAAGCCGAGTCCGTGCATCTTGCGCACATTCCCGCAGCGGATGATCGACTTGTTGATGCTGGACTTGAAGAAAGAATGGACCGGGCCGAGAAGATCGTGATGCTTGTACGGGCTATGCGGATGAAATCAAATCTGAAAGTGCGACAGCCGCTGAAGCGGATCATTCTCCCCGTTACGAACGAGAAGGAGCGTGACATCATCCGGCAAATGGAACATGTCATCCTCGATGAGATCAACGTGAAGAAAATCGAGTACGTGACTGATGAATCGGGAATCGTGAAGAAATCGGCGAAGGCGAATTTCAAATCCATCGGACCAAAATTTGGAAAATCTGTACAACAGGTTGCTCAACGCATCAAACAACTCAACCCGGGGGAGATCGGACAGCTCGAGAGTTCCGGCACGCTCGAACTCCCTGTAAATGGAAGCACCTTCACCATTGGGAAAAACGATGTCGAGATAGGTCGTGAGGACATCCCGGGCTGGTTGGTCGAATCCGATGGGTCTCTCACGGTGGCTCTCGATACCGCACTGACGGATGAGCTCGTTGCCGAAGGTTTTGCACGCGAGTTTGTCAACCGGATCCAGAATATGCGCAAGGAGGCCGGGTTCCAGATAACAGACAGAATTGCTATCTTCTACCGCGGGTCGAACATGCTTCACAGCACCGTGCAGTTGATGAGCGCATATATAAAGAGCGAAACACTTGCCGTTGAACTTTCGGATGCGTTTTCCCCGGGTGAATATTCAGAGAAGCTTGAGGTCAATACAGAGGAAGCTGAAGTCGGAATAGAGCGTCGTCCACAACGTTAACCCACAAGGAGTGTACATGGCAGCCAAGGGATCGAAAGCAGTTGTAAAATCCACCGTTGAGATTATGAAAGATCGGGCGGCCAAGCGGTCAAAGCAGGTGAAGAAGGCGAAGGCAAACCTCAAGAAGGCTCTCGCCATCAGGAATGCCAAACTTGCATCCAAGAAAGCGATGGATGACAAGCTCGCCAGGTTGCTCGGCCCAAAACGGTTCTCCGCGGCAGAGCTTGTATCGTTCAAGGAGATTATCCTGGAAAAAAGGAAGGAGACAATGGAGGAGCTCGACACGCTGAAGGAGAGCATGATGGACGTGACCACGGGGGAGTATGTCAGTGAGAACTCAACCTATTCTCTGCACATGGAACAGGGCACCGATGCAATGGAGCGAGAGAAGACGTTCCTCTTTGCCTCCCGCGGGAGCAAGTTCATCAACCAGCTGGATGATGCGTTGGAGCGCATAAGCGAGGGAACCTACGGCATGTGCAAGGCCTGCCAGCTCCTCATCCCAAAAGAGCGCCTTATTGCAGTACCGACAGCTACGACTTGCGCCGAGTATAAGAACACGGGGGTTGTGTGCGAACGGGGTCGCCTCGCCCTCGGAAAGAAACGTCAGAGTTGATGATCGGGGTCTCGCGTGCGAGTGCTCATACTGTCAGGAATCATCGTCCTTACTGACCAAGTCAGTAAGTTGTTCGTCAAAGGTGTCACTCTTCCATCGCTTGGTATTTCGCTTGATGGAATGCCGTACGGGTCCAGCAAGCCGCTCCTCGGGAATTTTTTGAGGATCACGTACATCGAAAACCCAGGCATGGCGTTTGGTATCGACATAGGGGGAAAACTGTTCTTCTCGCTCTTTTCAATCCTTGCAAGTGTTGCCATCCTATTTTATCTGTACAGGGCGCGCGAGGAATCTCTCGGGCTTCGCATCTCACTGGCCATGATCCTCGGCGGAGCGGTCGGAAACCTGATCGACCGCGTGTTCTATGGGGTGTTCTTTGGCACGTCCTCGCTCTTCTATGGAAGGGTTGTCGATTTTCTTGACCTTGACTTTTTCAATGTTAGTGTTCTCGGCTACCGTCTTTCCCGTTGGCCCGTATTCAACGTGGCTGATGCGGCAGTCACCGTTGGAGTGCTCCTGCTCCTTTTCTTTCACCGCACCGCAGAAGAGGACGAAATCTCACCTGAGACGATCGCGGCCAACACACCACGTCCTGTCCATGATCCTGTGACCTCGGATTCACGAGACGTCTCAACCCCACAGTAAACCTCCGGCTTGTCCATGCCGTATGAGATCGAGATAGTCGTTCCGGCTGGCAAGAAGAAGGAACGTCTCGATGTGTTTCTTACCAATCACGTCGAAAACGCCACCCGCAACAAGGTACAACAGGCTATTCTGGCAGGGACTGTCCTCGTCGATCGCAAGAACGTGAAAGCGAGTCACCAGGTCTCTCCTGGTGAGGTTATTCACATTACGCTGCCAAGGCCACCACCACAGAAAGCGCTCCCTGAAGACATACCGATCGAAGTTGTGTACGAGGACAACGAGGTTCTGGTTGTGAACAAACCCGCAGGGATGGTTACCCATCCGGCCTACGGGAATCATACCGGGACCCTCGTCAATGCACTCCTTCATCACTGCCGGAGCCTTTCCGCTATCAGTGATCCTACGAGGCCGGGAATCGTCCATAGACTGGATAAGGACACGTCCGGCCTGATGGTGATCGCGAAGACAGACCCGGCGCATGTCAAACTCGCAAAGCAGTTTGCCGAACGCACAATCCAGCGAGAGTACTGGGCGATCGTCTGGGGGACTTTCAAGAAGAAACAGGGCACCATCGAGACGCTGCTCGGTCGGAGTAAGTCCGACAGGAAGAAGATGGCTGTCGTGACAGATGGCAAACATGCAGTCACTGAGTACTCGGTATTGGAGCAATTTCCCTACCTCTCTCTTGTGAAATTAAGATTGCGGACCGGCCGTACGCACCAGATCAGGGTTCATCTCGCGTACATTAATCACCCCGTGTTTGGTGATCCGATCTATAACGGGCGCCACCTCGTGGCGGGACCCGGAACAACAAATCAGAAAGAGGAAGTGCAGTCTTTGCTGAAAATGATCCCGCGGCAAGCACTCCATGCGAAAACAATCGGTTTCATCCACCCCACAACCCGGGACGCTGTCCTTTTCGACTCAGAGCTGCCCGGTGATATGACGTTGGTCATGGATCATCTCCTCAAAACTACATGTTTTGGGGAGTGACAAGACGAATCGAGATTCTTACTTTCTGCTGTCCACGCGGTTAGACTTTCGCCGAACCCGTGCTGCAGGTCACCGTTGGATTGCCTGTGAAAGGCGCAATCCCTATATTGAGGTTGCCTGGAATTTCACCCCAATCCTTTTTCGAAAGAAACCCATTCATCACAAAGGAGGTTCAATGATTCCACCCCGACCACTCGCGAAGGGCAGAACTCTGTTCCTTTTTATCCTAACATTTCTGCTGTGTTTGACCAGAGCTGCCGCTCAATCGAAGGTCGAGAATGCAATCAAGGCTTTCGATCAAAACAATATCGGCGGCTATATACAGCCTTTGGCGGACTATTTCGGTGCCAACATGAGTGCCGGATGGTATCATTCAGCGGCGATTCCACAAACCGGGCTGAATATATCTGTCAACATTATTGCGATGGGATCTCTGGTGGAAGACGCTCAGAAGACCTTTACCGCCGTTGCGCCCGCGGGGTACAATCCCGCGACATTCCAAACAGCCACAATTTTTGGCGGTCAAGGCGGAGAGGCCAGCGGTCCAGGGGGGCTTTCATATGGCGCATCGGGTGGAGTCTTTAACACCCCCATGTTTCCTCTTGCAACCCTGCAAATTCATGTCGGCAGCATTTTTGGAACCGAAGCCATCATCCGTGGAGTTCCTCTTCCGGAGATCGGTAGCGCACCGAAAGTCACGTACTTGGGTTTTGGAGTGCGACACAGTATCAGCCAATATCTTCCTGAGGTGCCTGTCGATCTTGCGGCAGGAGTTTTCTACAATCATATTGACTTCGGCGACCTGGTCACGATGAAGAGCTTCTCGATTGGCGCTCAGGCGAGCAAGAGTTTTTCGGTTCTCGAGGTGTATGGTGGCATCGCATACGAGAAGAGCACGACAGACATAAGTTATGTATCAACCACAACGGGCAATCCAAACGTAAGTGTCAGCCTTGATGGCGCAAACACGTTTCGCGCCACGGCAGGTGTGGGACTTAACCTGACAGTGTTCCATCTTTTTGTTGATGCAAATGTTGGATCAATTACAAACTTCTCCGGCGGTATCGGTTTCGGATTCTAAGGCAACGACTCAAGTCTCCCCGGACTATCATTCAATCAGGAGAGTAACATGAAAACCAAATTAGTACTCGCTGCCCTTTTTGTTGCGATAGCCACAATGGGGTTTGAATGTATTAACGACCCGATCACCATCACGCTGAATCTCGACCCGATTAGCGGCTGCTGGTCCGTGAACACCGGAAACGGGTCCTTTAACGACACGGCAGGTCCGTTTGAGATCGGCAATTTTATTGATCCATCATTCAAAGGGAAGATCAAGAAACTCCGCATTTATGATATCATCGTTCGTGCCTCAGGACCTTATCCAACTGGGGTAGTGACGGGCGATGGATATTTCACGTTTGATAACGGCACGGAGCATCATCTACTCCACTTCAGTGGCCAATACTCGTCCTATGCAAATGGTGTTTCATTATTGAACCCGGGTGGGCTTGTGACCTATGACCAGGCTGGATTGGCGGCTCTCATCAGTGCAATTGGCAACGTCAATAATCTCCCTCAAATAGTCACGCTCCGAGGCGCAGGTTCAGGTCCCGCTGTAACGCAGAACTTTGACGTCTGTATGGACCTCAAGTTTCAAGCTGACGCGAACCCCTGAAGCAACGCTCCAACGTATCCATCTTCTGAGCCCCCACGTCTGTAGTAGGTGGGGGCTTTGCTTTTCTGCCTCCCTCAGCTCGCTTGATTGCCGTGCCTATCTTTCGTAAATTTGGGCACCATGAACCCGACCAACCTCCTAGGCTTTACGAAGGATGAGCTTTCGGATTTTGCGGAAGCCATCGGAGAACCGCGTTACCGGGGGACTCAACTTTTCAAATGGATCTATGGCAAAGGCGTCTCTGAATTCGAGAGAATGTCGGATATCGGGAAGGCGTGCAAAACCCTCTTGCTTCACACCGCCACCGTTACAGGAGCTCGCCTCATCAGCGAGCAGCGCTCAGGAAGAGATGCGACAACAAAGTACTTGTTCGAACTAGCGGATGGCGCCCAAGTCGAAAGTGTGCTCATCCCTCCTACAGCCGCGTTCAAAGACAAGGAGGCGGCACGTGAGGATGAGCAGCGACGTCTCACGTTGTGCGTGTCAACCCAGGTGGGATGCCCCTTGGACTGTGCGTTCTGTGCAACTGCCACGATGGGATTCAGGAGAAATCTCAGCGTCGGTGAAATTGTTGACCAGATTCTGCAGGTCGGAAGAATTTCCGGCACGCATATCACCAACATTGTGTTTATGGGGATGGGTGAACCATTGATGAACTACGACAACCTCATGAAGGCGGTCGAGATCATCATTTCCGGAATAGGTATCGCTGCACGTCACATTACGATTTCCACTGCCGGATGGGCCGACCGGATACGCCAACTGGCCGAAGAGCGACGACGGGTCAAGCTTGCTGTTTCACTCCACAGTGCCGACGACAGCACACGGACAACCCTTATGCCCGTGAACAGGAAGTTCGATCTCGAGGCGCTCCTTACCTCGCTGGAATACTACTATGCAAGAACAAGGCAACGCGTAACATACGAATACATATTTTTTGACGGCGTAAACGATTCGGACACCGCGGTCACCCGCCTGATCAGGCTCGCACGCCGGGTGCCCAGCAAAATCAACGTTATCCCATTTCATTCCATCGATTTTACTTCACCAACCGGATTCTCGGCGAAGCTCAGACCATCACAGCGCGTGGAAGATGTGGTCGCGAAGCTTCGCGCCCACAACCTGACGGTCTTTGTCAGGAGCAACTCGGGCGAGGACATCGCCGCCGCTTGCGGTCAACTGGCGGTAGCGACGAACCATCAACGGCGGGCAGTGGCCCGCAGCGCACAACGACAACGCCCCCGCGTCTTGCATCCCTGCTAACGGGACTTATTATCAAAGGCTACTTCATGCGATTGATTCTTATCGGACCACCAGGCGTAGGGAAGGGCACACAGGCAAAACTTCTCGCTGAGGAGTTTGGCATCAATCATATCTCGACGGGCGACATGCTCCGTGCAGCCGTCGTGGCAGGGTCGGAACTCGGGAAGAGGGCCAAGGCCATCATGGACACGGGTCAGCTTGTACCGGACGACATCATGATCGGAATTGTTCGCGAGGCACTTGCATCTCCGCAGAACAAGGCCGGGTTTCTCCTCGACGGCTTTCCCAGAACCCTAGCGCAGGCAAAGGCGCTCACAACCATCTTTACAGAGCTCGGCATGCGTGACTACAAAGTGATTAACTTTGAACTCGACGATGACGAGCTGGTCCGACGTTTGAGCAACCGACTGGTGTGCAAGAAGGATGGAAGGATCTTTAACACCGAAATTGATCGTATTGCCCTTGGCGCCCCCTGCCCGGTGTGTGGCGGAGAGCTCTACCAGCGCGATGATGACAAGGAACAGACGGTACGCAAACGCCTTAGGGTGTATCACATTTCGACTGCGCCGGTCATCGAGTACTATAATTCGCGCGGTGTTGTTGTCAATATCGATGCCGATAGCTCAATCGATGTTGTGAACCGGGAAATAAAGATGCTGTTGTGAGAATGATGCGCGCTTCTCCAGCAAAGGCGGCAGCGGCAAGCTGGGACGCGTTGGACTTTTCTGAGTTCCATCGATCCAGTGCTCATTGCGGAGCGTTCTGAATGTCCACTTCCAAGAAAACCCTGGTTGTTGCTCACCGTGGCGCATCTGGTTCCGCTCCGGAGAACACGATGGCCGCCTTCCACAAAGCCGTCGTCGCCGGGGCAGACATGATTGAACTGGACGTCCGGCTGACAAAAGACTTCCATATCGTTGTACACCATGACCGTAATGTCCGGCGCACCACAAACGGTAAGGGGAACATCTGCGACCTTACGCTTCAGCAATTGCGGGTGTTCGATGCGGGATCGTGGTTCAACCCAACATTTCGCCGTGAGCGCATTCCGACACTCCGCGAGGTCATGGAGTTCCTCCTCCCCACCAACGTGAGCCTCAACATCGAGGTCAAGACCGATGGTGACCCACGCAAACGCATCCGCTTCGAGGAATGCGTTATTTTGATAATCATGGAGAAGAGATTCGAAGAACGGGCACTCGTATCCTCGTTCGATCACAGGTTCATCAAGCGCATGCACGAGTTGTTCCCGGACATCAGAACGGGGGCCCTCTACCACCCTGTTCGAGATGCAAGGAAGAAGCCGTCCACACTCTGCTCGCGCATCGGTGCCACGACGTTTATTTGCAGGCATACACAATTGCGCCCGCGGATGGTAACCAATGCGCACAGCCACCATCTGTCAATCGCGGCCTATGGCGTGAATACAGTCCGGCACTTCGAGAAAGTAGCGAAGCTCGGCGTCGACGCTGTGGTAACAGACTGGCCGGAAAAGCTCACGAACAGGATTGTCACTCGCTAAACATCGATTTCTCGATGCCAAGGTGTAATGCCCCGATTTCATTGTATCTCCCTTCAGACTTCTCTATATTCTGCTGCGGGAAACTATCGGGTCATTGTAGATGAGATTCAGACATCCCCTCTTTTTCGTTGCACCTCTTGCCATCTCCCTTGTGTTTCTTTCCGGCAGTTGCAGCAGGCAGCCCACGCCCGAAGAGAAACAGGCAGACAGCACTCTTGCGCTGGCAAAAACCCGGCTCGATAGCGGAAGATTCCACGACGGGCGCCGGCTCCTCCACACAGCACTCACTTTGGACCTCAGGCTGAACCGGACGCACCAACTCGCGGACGAATACAGTTTGCTCGCCCGCGTCAGCGTACTCTCGGCAGAGTTTGACAGCGCGATCACTTACTTTAACAATGCCATCGAGCAATACAGATCACTCACCGACAGGACGAACGCCCGTGTCCTCTTGCTCGATATAGCTTCACTCCACCGGCAGATGGGTGAAGAGCGGGTCGCCTATGGGATGTACGTCGAAGCACTTCGCCTTGCGAATGTGTTTAATGACGTGGAGGGGGCGAGGGATATCCAGATGGCCATGCTCCCCGCCTGTCGCGCACTGGAGAACTCCGAGGACCAGACTCGTGCAATCAATGACCTTCTGAAAGCATACGTCGACTCAGGCAACCAGAAAATGCAGGCCCGCCCTCATTATGAATCCGCGCTCTCCTTTCTCCACCACAATGAGTTCCAACAAGCGGTTGAGCCATTGCTGCGGGCACTGACTCTTGCCGACCAGGCGAGAGATTCGCTGTTCGTTGTCACAATCCTGGGAACCCTTGCAGATTCGTACTATCGCCAGGGCAATCTTCCGTTGGCGTTCGAAACATATACCGATGCGTTGACCCGTTCGGACCATACGTCCGGCGCAAGGGATATCAGGCTTGCGATGCTCATCCAGGTTGGCAATATTTACCTGCGGAATGAGCAGTTCACTGAAGCAGCGCGTTTCTACAGGGCCGCCCTCAGCTCGGCCATCGTCCAGAAGAACAGGCTTGCGGAAGGATACGTATTCATCCAACTCGGATATTGTGCGGCCGGCAGCCGGCAGAATGACGAGGCCTTGGGGAACATTCAGAACGCGATGGATTTATTCACCTCGGTGGGCTACAGTCGGGGGGTTGCATACGCGAACCTTAGCATGGGTCTTGTCCGCGAACATGCCGGGCAGCCCATTGATGCAGTCACGTATTTGAAGGCTGCAGTAGAGAACAGAGAGCGCTGCGATGCCCCACCGCCCGACATCTTCGCTGAGTGTGAAGATGTGGAGCTGCGTCAGAGGTCATATTATGATCCCCTGATCGAACTCCTGTTACAGCTTGGCCGCAATGATGAGGCATTTTCGTATGCAGAGAGGAAATCCGAGCATAGACTCTTCGAGGAATTCAATGCACTGGACCTCAAATCCAGCAGCAAGGAAGTAGCCACGCTCCTCGCTCATCTCCACCATGCCCGGGCCCTGCACATTGGTTGTGAACGACAACTGGCAACCACCCTTGCGCGCGGCCCATATGCGAAGGAATTGGTTGAGGATATTCTCACTGCAATGCAAAGAGCGGACAATGCGTTCCAGGAAACCGCATCCGCAGTGGTAAAAGCAAGTCCCCGTCTCGAGCCAGCGGTGCGTTTTGGAGAAGTTGCAGTAGAGGACGTGCAACGTCAGCTTCCACCGGGAACAGCACTTCTACGATCCATTGTAACAAGCCGTTCGCTCTATTCGTTCGCAATGACAAACGCGAAGACCACCATGCAGGTCTCCGCCATTGACAGGGAGCATTTGCATGCCCTGATCGATGCGTACGGTGATACCGTGCGTCAGCTTGTGGCGCTGGCGGATTCACCCTCGGTGCAACGAAAAGCGCTTGACCAACACTTGCAGGGAATTGCGTCACAGTTGTATGCAGTCTTCATACGACCCGTTGAGAATACACTTGATGGCGCGACCAATGTTCTCGTTCAGCCTGATGAAGAAATCGTGGGCGTGCCCTTCCACGCTCTGCGTAAAGGGGGATCAAGAGCATCGTATTGCATTGAACAGTTTGGTGTAGGTTATCTACCGACTGTTGCAATGCTTAAATTCCGCTCCACCACCCCCGTCCTTTCCCATGACATTGTTGCGCTGGGCCTTCCGGGGCTAACTTCATGGGATGTCGAATATGAGCTTCGCGATATCAGAGCATTCTACAAGGATGCAAGGCTTTACTTCGGGAGACAGGCATCACTTCCAACATTACGCCGGGAACATGGAGACGTGCTGCACCTCGCAGTGGACTTGCGATTTTCGGCGGGCGCGCCTGGAAACGCGAATGTTCTCCTGTCCGACGGAGCAACCCCAGGCACCATCAGAGAGGTCCTATGGGGTGATTTCCTGGCGACCCCGGCGTTTCAAACTGTCATTGTATCAAACCTTCGCGCCGACAGCACACAGCTGGACGGCCTCTTGCCCTCCATCTTCCTGTTAAATGGGAGCTCGTCCGTCATTCTTACCATGTACCCAACATCACGCAAGGCAAAGAAGCTCTTCGGGGAAATCTTTTATACAACCTTGCTGGCAGGAAAATCGTCTGAGGAGGGATACCGGCAGGCCATGCTCGAAATGATCAAGAACAAGGATTATGCCTCGCCGTCCAACTGGGCCCCGTTCCTACGCTGGGGAAAAGAGTGACCTGAAGCGACGCGGGGCTATCACCTCCTCACCTTGATACTGCCCAGGCCTGAGTCAATCCTGAGGTTCATCTTGGCGGCAGCATCATCGTAGTTGTCAGTTTCATACTCGTCGTCATTCACCGTGTGGAAATCCCGATCGCAGTCCAACCGTGAGACCCAGCTCTTCTCATAGAAGAGTCTCGCGCCAACATCCGCAGGAATAATAATCGTGAGAACGCCGAGCCCCACACTCACATCCACGTCCACCTCATTCGTGATTTTTCCGGCGAAGTCCAGCGTATAGGATCCCACACCTCCCTGAAACTTGAATCGTTTGAAGTTTGCGTTGCCGAGGTTGCGACCATTGAATTTACTCACACCCGATTCGATGCTCAGGTTGTCGATAAACGTCTTGTTCGGTTCGTCGAACGAAAGGCTGACATCGCTCGCGCCCGTCGAAAGCGTGAAGTCTTTCACCTGGAGGCCGGATAGATCGAAATCGCCATTCCCCACACCCAACTCCACATCAAATGAGATTGGAAGTGTGTTGCTGAATTTGAGGTACCATTTTCCTCCCTCGAAGTCGGAAATCTTGAAGGACCCCTTCCGGTGCTCGTGATCTCCCTCAGTCTCTCCCAGTGTGACGTCCATATAGCCGATGCGGTTGCGGATATCATATTCGATATCCATTTTAGGATCGGCGCTCTTTCGAGCAGCGTCAGCAACCAGGATCTTCTCGGGTTCACCTTTTGATACGTGAAGGCTTCCGAAGGAGGAGCTAAGAACCACCTTGAGTTCCTTCTCGGTCGTCCGTCCTATTTCCCGGACCGGGGTGTCGTCAAGCAGTCCCAGGCCAACAGCCACCGACCCGAGGACTACCAGGAGTACTGTTCCACCCACCACTATGGATAAATGCGATTTCATCCTATTGTCTACTACGAATTATCTGTCAACGGTGTTTCATCAATAATTGCGGATCTTGTCTCTGAGTGATCTATAAAGCACCTCTCGGGCCCTGAAAATGTGGGCTTTCACGGTACCGATTGGCAGCCTCAGGATCTCCGCTATTTCCTCATAGCTCCGTTCTTCGACATGCCGGAGACGTATCACTTTCTTGTATTTCTCCGGAAGCTTGGCAATTGCCTCGTTCAACAGCCTTGTTTTTTGGCCGCTGATCAACTCCTTGTCGGCCTCGTAGGATTCATCGGGGAGTTCGAAAGTGTAATCGCTGTCCTTCGATTCTATGGGCTTGTCGATGGAATACACCTGAAGCTTCCGCTTCCGGATGAAGTCAATGCTGTTGTTCGTTGCAATCTTGTAGAGCCATGTCGAGAAGGCATATTCGTCATTGAAGTTCCTGAGAGAAGAGAATGCCTTGATGAAAGCTTCCTGGGTCAGATCCTCCACCTGTTGCCGTTCTCTTACCATTTTGAAGATGAAATTGAAGATGGCATCGTGATACTTCTGCATCAACCGTTTGTAGGCCTGATCATTCCCGGCAAGCGCTTGCTGAATAAGGGAGGAATCCTCCGCGCGGGAATCGAGTTTTCGTTGCACTTTGGGATCAACGGGTGCCCGGGCCGCAGGAATATGTGGCCTGGAAGATCTAGGCATGTACCGGGAGGATGTCTGCACTCATAGGATTGGCTGTCGCGGCAAAAGTTACAGAAAAGACCAACCAGTAGCAAGCAGAACATCCGATCGGTTTGCCCGAACTCCGCTTGCGCAGAGCAGAAAGTCACATTGACTTTGTCCCCCGTTTTTGGTATTTTTGATCACCAAATTTCGTGAGCCTCAAAGGGAAAAGGTGAATGGCACAACACAAGTCAGCAGAAAAACGCGCAAGAATAGCGAAACGAAGAGCAACCCGGAACCGGGAGTGGAAGTCAAGAATGCGGGGAGCAATCAAGCGCGTTCGCTCCGCAACCGAAAAAGACAAGGCTGTGGTCGAGCTTCAGAAAACGGTGAAGTTGCTGGATCAACTCGCGGCCAAGGGGATCATCCACAGGAACATGGCGGCGAACAATAAATCCAGTCTGACGAAGTTCGTCAACAAGATCAAGTAATAGGTCGAATCAACTGCTATTGAACACGAAAGCCTCTCAAAGAGAGGCTTTCGTGTTTTCTTCGGCGTTTCCTTGCTGACTACTATTGGTGTTCCGTCTGCTGCACCCTGCTCAACTCCTCCAGTTGTGCTATCCGTTTCACATATCGCTCCGCCTCAATGGGTCGCTGGCTCACAAGTTTCTTGTAGGCCTGGATGGCTTCCTGATATTCGCCCTGGGTCGCATAGATTTCAGCCAGCGTTGCAGTAACGATCTTGCTCGGGGCAACTGGCGGTGCCTGCGTTTCCTCAGGTGGGGCGCCTTCAACCGTCGTGCGTGGCACAGTCATCTTGACATCCTGGAGCCGACGAAGCAAAAACTCCGCCGTCGATTCCTTGGGCGTGCTTTCCTCCTCGACGTACTTCTCAAAGGTCACAGTATCTTTCCGCTCCTTCAACTTGCGGATACGGTCCTCGGAAAACGCGCGGAACGATTCCTGCTCGCGCAGCTCAACCTGTTTCAGCAGATTTTGTACGGTCGGGTTGTCAGGCATTGCCTTGAGGGTCCTTCGATATTCCAACATGGCCTCGATGTTACGTCCCATCGTTTCATAGCACTTCCCGAGCACAAGATGAGCGGTAGCATATGTCGGGTAATGTTTCAACCCCTCGAGACAAATATCCACCGCCTTCTGGACCTGTCCTTCCTTCAGATAGTACGATGCCAGCCGGGCAAAGGAAGCTGATCTTGGGTTTGACGCAAGTCGAGCTTCCAGCGAAGGTACGTGCAGTGCGGATTCTTTGTTGGTGTACACGCGTCGTTGATCCTTATTGTGCGGCATCCATCCGACGTGCCAGCCAGGCGTGCTTGATGGACATCATCGAGACAAATGCAAATCCGAGAAAGAATAAGAGCTGGAACGGAACGGCCGCAATCTCCAAAAAATAAATCGAAGATGCAACTCCAAACAAACAATAGATGGCAAGAACAATTTCAATCACGACGGTGGAGTTGATTTTCAGTGGAACATACTTTTTGTCGTTCCACGAATCCTTCTTGTTCCTGATACTGTACTTTGGTGTTCGCACAAACTCACTTTTCTTTTTAAAGAGACCCTCCAATACAGCCTTGCTGTTGTTCACGGCAAAGCCCATGCTTCCCGCCATGAATACCGGGAACAAGAACAGACGTCGCTGCCAATCCGCATGCACATCCCGCTGCGAGAACATGTAGAAGAGAAACGAACCAATGAATGCAAAGACGTAAATCGACATAAAGTCGAAATAGGCATTGTACATCCCGGTATGTTTGATGAAGACAAGAGGTACGTTAAGAATGCCCGCGAGAAGGATGAACGGAAAGACGAGGTTGTTGGTCAGGTGAAAGGTTCCATGAATCTTGACCTTCACGGGGATTGGCGATTTCCACAACACCGGGAGCATCTTGCGTGCCGTCTCAATGGCGCCCTTCGTCCAGCGAAATTGCTGCGACTTGAGTGCGTTAATCTCGGAGGGGAGCTCGGCTGGGGAAGTCACGTTATTCAAATACTTGAACTTCCAGCCACGGAGCTGTGCACGATAACTGAGATCAAGGTCCTCCGTCAGCGTATCGGCCTGCCAGTTCCCTGCGTCTTCGATGCATGACTTTCTCCAAACGCCAGCCGTCCCATTGAAGTTGATGAAGAAGCCGACGTTGTTTCTCACCGCCTGCTCGATAACAAAATGTCCGTCGAGAGCCATGGCCTGTGTTCGGGTAAGGAGCGAGTAATCAAAGTTAATATGCTCCCATCGTGTCTGGACCATCCCGATCCGGGGGTCGACGAAAAAATGTGGAATGGTCTTCAGCAGGAAGTTCGGACGGGGAATGAAATCGGCGTCAAAAATTGCAATGAATTCGCCCCGTGCGATCGAAAGCCCCTCCTTCAGTGCCCCGGCCTTGAATCCCGTTCTGTTCAGACGGCGAACATGCTTGATGTCGAATCCCTGCCTGCGATACTTCTCCACACAGGATTCAACGACACTGACCGTCTGATCGGTTGAATCATCCAGCACCTGGATTTCAAGCTTGTCCTTCGGATAGACAATGGCGCAGGACGCGTCAATCAACCGGCTGACAACGTACAACTCGTTAAAGACCGGGAGTTGTACGGTCACAACCGGATACTCGTCCAATCCTTCCGTGGGCTGTTGGTTTCGGTGGCGGAATTTCAAGTAGTAGTAGATCATGATGAACCCGTGGGAACCGAACACAAACAAGACGGACAGGGAGGTGATGTAAGCTATGAGAACAATCTCTTCCATAATGATCAGTTTGGTTTACCTCGCATAAGTGAATTGATGGTGTTTGCCGGCCCGGGATCACCAGCCCGAAACAGTCTCCAAAAGCACATCCTCGCTGATCTTCTTGATGGCATCGGTGAGACCGGCGTTTCGTTGCGACAACCCCCCTCCGGAATCATAGTCCCCCCATTGAGAAAACGTCTTCTCCCAAACCTTCTTGCGCAGAACTTTGTCTTCATACGTATACTTCACGGTCATGGTGATCCGCCGTTTCGTAACAGCCTCTCCCTGCGCAACCACCGACGGCGCATCGCTCACGGATGTGATCACCCCTTCCAAGATGGAATCCGCCGTCGTCCGGTCCGCAACCTCAAGACTATTGTCACCTGTAAACAGGTTTGTCAGCTCGGTTGTGAATTGCTCACGAAGACCTGCCTCCCCGAACCCTGATTGATCATCAATGAGAGGAATCGCGATCGTCTTGAGATGCTTGGGGACAGAGGCGCCCGTGAACGAGTAGGGACACCCTGTACACCACACAAGGATGAATGACAGCGAGAATAAAATGGACACGGTCCGCATCAGTCAGCCAATCCGTATTCTTTGATTTTGCGATACAGGGTCCGTTCACTGATATTCAGCGCCCTCGCCGCGACGCGCCGGTTGCCTTTGAACCTCTGCAGTGCCTCGGCAATCATGCGCTTCTCCATCTCCTGAAGGGAAAGACTTGTTTCTTCGTGTGGATCACGCACCCCTGAATTGCCACGCGAATCGCCCTGGATCTGATCGGCAATTACATTCTTGAGATCCAGAATGTTTCCTTTGATGTCGAGCAATGCCCGCAGGATCAATTCGCGCTCCGCCTGTTCCACGCTTCGCCCGACATGGACCGGCAGGTTTCTTTCCTCCGGCAGCTCGCGGTATTCCTTGAGATACTTCCTGACATCCGCGGCTTCGAGGTACTTCCCACCCTCAATCACCAGCATGCTTTCCACGACATTCCTCAGCTCACGTACATTGCCGGGCCAGTGATACGACCTGAGAAGCTGCATCGCCTCATCGGCAATACCGCCAAACTTCGAGTTGTTCTTCGTTGAAAAACCCTCCACGAAATGCTTGAACAACACGTCAACATCCTCCGGACGATTCCTGAGAGGAGGAATATGGATGTTCACAGATCGGAGACGATAGAATAAATCCGCCCGGAAACGTCCATGGCGCACTTCCGCCTCGAGGTCCTTGTTGGTTGCGGCAATGACGCGCACATCAACCGTTCGTGGTGCGGAAGATCCAACGCGCTGGAATTCGCCGTTCTCAAGAATCCTGAGAAACTTCACCTGTGCGGCGAGGGGCAACTCACCGATCTCATCAAGAAAAATCGTTCCCCCGTCAGCCAACTCGAAATATCCCTTCCGTTGGTCCGAAGCACCGGTAAACGAACCCTTCTCATGACCGAACAGCTCACTTTCGATGATCCCTTCGGGAATCGCGCCACAGTTGACCGTGACGAACGGCTTCTTGTTGCGTTCACTGGCAGTGTGAATCGCTTTCGCAACCAGCTCCTTCCCAACGCCACTCTCGCCGCTGATCAGAACGGTGATATCACTCGGGCCAACCTGCTCGATCACTTCAATGATCTTCTTCATCTCGACTGATTCACCGAGAATCCCGTAATCATCCCGGGAATTCCGGAGATCAGATTTCATGACTGCGCTCTGCATGTTACTTCGTTACCACCATGGAATTGATATTGTACTTCTTCTTGATCTCCGCACCTTTCACTTTCGCCTCATCCACGGATCTATATTCACCGACAAGAACAACAAACAGCGAGCGTGAATCCTTCACTTTGTTAAGCACGTCAACCGAAAAGCCAAGATCTTCAAAGAAGAGCTTCTGCTTCTCCGCGTTCACCTGCTGTGAATACGCTCCAACCTGCAATGCATATTGCCCACGTGGCGTTTCATCGAGTGCAGCTTCCCGTTCCTCCACAGCGGGCTTCTCCGCGTTCGGCATGGAAGCAACCGCCGGAGCTGGCGCTCGCTCTGCCTGCACTGAATCAGACTTCTGGGTTTCGTCCGGCAGGGTTTTCACATCATGCAAGGCGACACTTGCCACGTATTTTGATTGCGGATAGTCAGTCTTGAGCTGATTCAACTTGAGCTCTGCAGTACGATACAAACCGATCGCATAATAGAATTGATATACCTTGTACAACGCATCGTCTGCCCACTCACTTTTGGGGAAGTTATCCACGATGCTCTGGTAAATCCTGACCGCCTCGGTCCCGTCTGGTGTGAGCACACCCTGCAGGTACAACACGCCGGGATTGTTCGGATACGTCGAAAGCAATGAAGGAAGTTCGGTCCGCACTTCATCTGAATGGCCGCTCTCGATTCTCTCCAGATACTTATTTATGTCCGGGGATTGATCCTGAGCCCGTGAAGCCGTCAAGGACATGAGGATTGTGAGCGTCATGGGAAGCAGACATTTCATGCCGCCTCCTCCATCGTGCAATTACTCCTCGTGCCAAAAAGTGTTGCCGAGTTCACATGATCGATCAGCACGCTAACGTAGTCACCTGCGTGTTCTTCTCCCCTGGGAAACACAACCACCTTGTTTGTATCCGTGCGCGCGGACCATTCGTCCGGAGATTTCCTGCTTTCTCCATCAATCAACACCCGTTCCGTTGTGCCAATCATCTTCCTGTTGAGCGACGCAGAGATATCATGTTGAAGGCTCGCAATCTCATTCACCCGTCGCCCCTTTTCTTCTTCACCCACAGTATCCACCATAAGCCATGCCTTGGTATTCTCCCGGGCGGAGTACTTGAATGTGTATGCTCCGTCATACCGGATGTGCTTGAGAAGAGCGATCGTGGCTTCATGGTCGGCAACTGTTTCCGTTGGGAAGCCGGAAATGATATCGGTTGAAAGACTGACCGATGGGATTGCAACTCTGATTTTCTCAACGAGAGAGAGATAGTCCTTGACACTGTATGTTCGGTTCATCAACTCAAGAATGCGATCTGATCCGGATTGCACCGGCAGGTGAATGTACTTGCATATATTCTCGTTTGAAGCGATGGACTCGATGAGCCTGTCCGACATGTCCTGCGGATGCGAGGTCGTGAAACGGATGCGCACGGTCCGATCAACCTTCGCGACGCTTTGCATCAGGTCTGCGAAGTCAAAACCGCCATCCCGGTAAGAGTTTACATTCTGTCCGAGGAGAGTGATTTCCTTGAATCCACGGTCGGCGAGTGAGCGAACCTCGTCAACGACGCTTTTCAAGGAACGGCTTCGCTCCCGACCCCTCGTGAACGGCACCACGCAAAAGGTGCAGAATTTGTCACACCCCCGCATAACGGAGAGCCAGGCGCTTACACCATCCGTCCGGAGTGGAACGATATCTTCATAGTTCTCAACGCGAGAGAGTTTGACGGCGATTCCCTTTTCACCCCACTTTGCCTGCTCGATCAGCGCTGGCAACTTCCGGTACTCATCAGGGCCGACAACAAGATCAACAATGCCACTTCCCGCCACCAACTGTAGACGCAATCGTTCAGCCATGCACCCAAGCAAACCCACGACCACGCCCGGACGCTCTTTCTTATGCCGGCCAAAGAGGCCCAGCCGACCATAGATGCGCTGCTCGGCATTGTCCCTGATCGCACATGTGTTGACCAGTATGACGTCGGCGTCCTTTAATTCCTTTGTCAGGGTATACCCTTGATCTTGAAGGATACCGCCAGCGATCTCAGAGTCGGCTACGTTCATCTGGCAGCCGTACGTCTCGATGTAGACTCTCTTTGCCAATGGATTATGACAGAATGGAACGGTGGAAAAAGCCACAGAAATCTACCCATCCAATGACAGAAAAGCAAAATTGAACGGCTGAATCTCGGTTAATTCTTTTTAATTGCTTCGGTTCTGGCCGGATACTGCCGGGAAATGCCAAATAGTCACAAAAGAATTCGCTGAGGTTTGCCCGACGCTTCTGCCAAAATGTTTGAGGAGTAGAAACTCCAAAAAGCAAAGCTGATCTCTTTGCCGAGACTGAATCATACTGATAGTCAGCATGTATCGACCCCAAGTGGAATACCGACACCACGAATGAGGGGTTTCTCCTCCAAACACCGTTAGCACACGTTGACAGACTTTCGTATCTTCTCTCCGTCACGCAAAGCCTCAATCTTTGATCACCAATAGAACTTTCAATCATGTTACCTTCAGAATTGATGAACGGTATTGTCTCGAAAGCAAAGACGTTAAGAAGAACCATTGTCCTGCCCGACGCGACGGACGAACGCGCAATTCAAGCAGCGAGAATACTTGTCGATGGGGGGATTGTTGCACCCATTCTCATCGGCGATACTCAGGCCATAGAAGCACAGGCGAAAAAGGTCGGCACGCCCCTTTCTGGAATCCGGGTTGTTGATCCTGTAAAGTCGGATAAGCTCAGCGATTTCTCGCATGTGTTCTTCAACCTGCGAAAAGAGAAAGGAATCAAATTCGAAGATGCTCAAAAGCAGATGACCAACCCTCTCTTCTTCGGAGCAATGATGGTCCGCGAAGGCCTGGCCGACGGGAGCGTCGCAGGATCACTCTCCACAACCGGCGATGTGCTGCGCGCAGCGATTCAGGCTATCGGGCTCGCTGAAAACATTACCGTGGTCTCGAGTTTTTTCCTTATGATTTTCCCTCAACAGGTATTTTCATTCGCGGATTGTGCCGTTGTCCCCGATCCCACACCCGAGCAACTTGCAGACATCGGCGCTTCAACCGCCGACAACCACAAGAGACTTACCGGGGAGCAGCCACGCGTTGCAATGCTGTCATTCTCGACCAAAGGGAGCGCTTCTCACGCTCACGTCGAGAAGGTCCAACAGGCAACAACAATCCTGAAGAAGAAGCGTCCCGATCTTATCGTCGACGGCGAGCTGCAACTTGACGCGGCAGTTGTCCCGAAGGTATCGCAGAGCAAAGCTCCCGGCAGTCCTGTCGGAGGACGGGCAAATGTGCTTGTTTTCCCCGACCTGGATGCGGGCAATATAGGCTACAAGATGGCCCAACGGCTGGCAGGCGCCGAGGCCATTGGCCCCGTTGTGCAAGGGCTGCGCAAGCCGGCATTTGATCTCTCACGCGGGTGCAGTGTAAGCGATATCGTCAACGTCGCTGCTATCAATGCCGTGGTGGGCACCGTCTAAACGAAGTCCAGTCAACCAACCCTGAGCATCCATGCATAGGAAGGAGGCGCCACTTGAAACGAACACTCATTATCACATCAATTCTGTCCTGGTCGCTCGCAATGATGTCGTGTAACCCCTTACAAACCGATGAGAGCCGCCTTCGCGAGTTTATCGCCAACCATCTGAAACAGGTTGCGCCAAAGATCACCGCGATGAATATCGCCGAATGGAACGCCAATGCGACTGGCGAGAAGAGATACTACGATCAAAACGCCGCACTCGACCTGGAGGTCAAGCGGATTCGGTCGAACAAAGCAGAATTTGCATTTCTCAAGGAGCTCAAAGACCGGAACGCAATTCACGACTCTCTGCTTCAGCGCGAGTTGATTCTGCTGTACAACAATTATCTCAAGAACCAGATCGATACCGCACTCCTCGGCGCAATGGTTGCAAAGCAGAGTGCCATAGCGAGCGTGTTTAACACCTTCCGGGGGAAAATTGACGGGCAAGAGGTAAGCGACAATGATATTTCCAACATCCTCAAAAACGAAACCAATGTCGGGAAAAGGAAGAAAGCATGGGAGGCAGGTAAGCAAGTCGGACGGGCCGTTGCACCAATGGTCACGGAACTGGTGAAGCTGCGGAACCAGGCTGCGAAACAACTGGGATTTGACAACTACTATGTCATGTCGCTTGCAACCGATGAACAGAACGCAAGCGATGTTATCGAGATCTTCGACAACCTCGGACAACTCACTGACGAGCCGTTCAGCGAGTTCAAACACAATCTGGACGAGCAGCTGTCAAAGAGGTTCGGCGTGGCGATCGACAAGCTTCGACCATGGCACTATCAGGATCCGTTCTTCCAGGAACCACCCCAATCCTCCGCCGTGGATTACGATAAGTTCTTCAAGGGGAAGAATATCGAGGACCTGGGGCGGACATTCTACACAGGCATTGGCTTGCCCGCCGATGACATACTGAAGAGAAGTGACCTGTATCCACGCAAGGGCAAGTACCAACATGCGTACGAAAATGACATGGACCGGACGGGAGATATTCGCGTCATGCTCAACATTACCGACAATCAACAGTGGATGTCAACCCTCCTTCATGAGTTGGGCCATGGGGTGTATTCCAAGAACGTCGACCGCACGCTCCCATACCTGTTACGCGTGGAGGCACACACATTCCTCACCGAAGGGATCGCGGAGTTGATGGAGCGTCAGTGCTACAGTCCTGAATGGCTGCAGACCATGGTCAACATCGATGAGAAGGACAAAGCAGCAGTGGCGAGAACTGAGCACGCGAATCTGAGGGCCAAAGAACTTGTCTTCAGTCGCTGGACGCAGGTGATGGTGCGGTTTGAGCGAAGCATGTATCAGAATCCCGACCAAAACCTGAACAAACTCTGGTGGGATCTTGTCGAGAAATACCAGCTCCTCAATCGGCCCGAGAACCGCAACGAACCCGACTGGGCGGCAAAGATTCACCTCGCTCAATACCCGTGCTACTATCACAACTATATGCTTGGCGAGCTCGCTGCATCACAGATACTCAATGCCATCGCAACGAACGTGGAGAAGGAGCCGACGATTACAGAGATATCTTTTGCCGGCAAGCCCACAATTGGCGAGTTCTTGAAGACTCAGGTTTTCAAGCCCGGGGCGAGCCTGGAGTGGAATGCCCTCCTCAAACACGCAACCGGTGAACGCCTGACGCCCAGATATTTTGCTGAAGAGTTTGTCGGGAAGGAATAACGTCTGAAGCCCCGCCCCATGAAATCTGATATTTCCGGCGTCGTTGCGGACGAAAGCTGGCGGACCGCCGGACTTTGTTTGACATTGATTGTGTGTCTCGCTACATTTGTCTGAGTTTTCTGACGACGCTCTTTTTCATTCTGGAACGCATCTCATGCGCCGCGAATCCAGCAAACTTCAAGTACCGTTGTATTCTGTTTCGCGGCGCCATCTCATCAAACTCTCGCCTCTCGTACTATTTGCCGGCTGTGATCTTACTCCGTCCGGAACTACGGAATCATTTCTCACATCGTTTCAGAAATTCAATGACTGGATCCAATCGAAGGTCTTTGATCCCGAAAAGCTTGCTCACGAGTATTCGCAGACGGAACTGACTCCGGAAGAAGACTTTCGCGTCAACGACTACGACACTGACACTCCACCAATCGACCTTCAGAGCTGGACGCTCGCAGTAGTAGGCCGTGTGGGCAAACCGGGAGAGTACTCCTTCGAGCAGATTGCGGCTCTGCCCAAGCGGGTGATGAACACCCGTCATTGTTGCGTCGAAGGATGGAGCATGATTCCGCGCTGGGGCGGGACACCGTTGCGCGATTTTCTGAACCTCGTCGGCGCCGACATGAATGCACGGTACGTCTCCGTCAAGTGCGGAGACGACTACTACACGGGGTACGACATGCCCAGCGCGCTTCATCCACAGACATTGTTGTGTTACGAGGCATACAACAAGCCTCTTACGCTCGAGCATGGTGCCCCTGTGAGAATCACGATGCCGACGAAGTTAGGCTACAAGAGTGCGAAGTGGATCTCTTCGCTTGAAGTCACAAACACAAAGCCCGGCGGGTATTGGGAAGATCAGGGATACGAGTGGTTCGCAGGAATATGAGACACGCTTCTTTGAACCCGTGGATATTGGTCCTACTTCTCCTGGCGTTCTTTACCTCGTGTGGAACCGGTGCCGGACATTGGGTTGTTGCAGTTGAGAAAACGAATATCTACCACCGGGAGAGCTGTGCGAAGGTGAATATGGCAGAAACCAAACGCATAAGCCTCGACAGCGCCATCGCAGAGCACATGAAACCTTGCCCATACTGCAAGCCTGAAAAGGGAACATGAAGACTCAGGTGTCAAAGCGGCGCGAACATCCTTTGTTTATCCGGCTGTCTCACTGGCTCAACTTCGTCGCACTGGCAATAATGGTCACAAGTGGACTGAGGATATACAACGCCTCTCCCTTGTGGAGCTTCAAGATACCGGACACCCTTACGCTGGGGGGATGGTTGGCGGGGGCTCGTCAGTGGCACTTTTTCGCAATGTGGATCCTCGCGGTCAATGGCCTATCGTATGTTGCCTATAACATCCTCACGAAGCACGGTCGCCGCACAACACTGTTCGGCAAAACCGATGTCACGGGCGTAATGCCGATGATCCTGTATTATCTGAGAATCAGAAAAGTTCATCCGCCTCAACAGAAATACAATGCACTGCAGAAGCTTGCCTATACAACAATCCCGTTTGCGGGAATTGGCAGCATCATGAGCGGGATTGCCATTTATTGGCCCGTGCAGTTCAGCGGAATAACGTCCTTGTTTGGCGGGTACGAGTATGCGCGAATGTTTCACTTCTTCTGTACGGCGGTGTTCGTCCTCTTCACCAGCGGACATCTCTTCATGGTTGTGATCTCCGGCTGGGATAATTTCCTATCCATGATCACTGGCTGGAAGAGAACCATTCGCACCAACCCGACCGAAGTGCAGTCGTAGCACTCGACTCCGTCATCACACGGCTTTGTTTGACCTTCCCTTGCCCAGCCTCACTCCTGCAGCCAGAAGGAAAATCGCCCCCAATACTGCCACAACGGATGATCCCGCGGGAAAGTCGAAGTGTGTTGAAAAGTAGATGCCGAAAAAACTCCCGATAACGCTCACAAGCATTGCGATCAGCACAAGGCTCCCCTTTTTCCTCGTCAGGAGGATTGCGCCCACAGGCGGCACAACGATGTACGAGAACACGGGAATCACTCCTCCTGCGCGCACCGCAAGCACGATGGTGAGTCCGATGGAGAGGTAGAAGAGGAAGTTCCAGAGATTGAACACGCCGATGTGCTCAACCTGGTGGTTCTCGAACTTCTCAGTGAGCTCAAAGAACTTTTTCCGGAAGATGACATGCGACAACCCGATCAAGCCAAACACAGCGGCCATGATCATAATCTGTGTTGTCGTTACGGTGAAGAGACTTCCGAACAAGACTTCCGAAATGTCCGACTCCCCGTGCGGTGCCTTTGAGATGAGCAGAACCGTTGCAGCGGACGCCACTGCATATACGATGCCGATGATTGCCTCCTGCTTCAAACGTTTATCCTTCACGTTGACAAACGAAAGGATAAATGCTCCAACCATCGTGAAGACAATCGAGATGACTGTGGGATCCTTTTCAAGATAGTTGGCAAACGCCACCCCCAGCATCGAAATCTGACCAAGCGCAAGATCGACAAACACAATGCCTCGCCCGACAACGTGAACCCCAAGATACGAGAGCAGCAATCCCATAATGATACTGACTTTCAGCGCGTTAAAAATAAAGTCCTGGGTGAACATGTCCAACATGGCACGACCTCCTTGCAAACGTGTGAAAAGCGGCTCCTGTCCTGATTTACCTCTTCAGCGCCTCGACAACCTTACCGATATCGTAGTCGAAGAGGTCGAAATATGTCTTGATGCTTTCATCCGCTCCGACCGATGTGGCAAGGGTAACCACTTTCCCGTTGACATTCCTCGCGACAAGGTCTGCCGACTCCGCCGTAAAGTAGGGGGATGTGATGATAATCTTCATGTGATCGCGTTTCATTTCGTTGATCACCTTGGCAAGCTGCGAAGGAGTTGGGGGAATACCCGGCTTTGGCTCGAGGAAATCGACGATCTCGAGGCCAAACCGGTGCTCGAAATAAGCCCACTCGTTATGATATGCAATCACTTTCGTTCCCTTGAACGGCTCCATTCTGGCTGACCATGCTTTAATTTTCTGGTCGATCTGTTCGTCGAACTTCTTAAGATTTTCCCGATAGAAGGCCTCATTTGCTCCATCAAGCCGCACTAACCCGTCAACGATATTCTGGGCAATGATTTTCCCGTTGGCAGGGTCGAGCCAGTAGTGCGGGTTTCCGTAGATATGAATGTCCCCCTCGCCGCGGTTGATGCTTGTGGGCACCTGCAGAAGTGGTATGTTGATCGAGGCATCGACATAGCCAGCGCCACCCTTCAGGATGTTCGCGTTGCGTGCACTGTTGAGTAATGGTGGAACCCATCCTATCTCCAGGTCCAGTCCAATGGTAACGAACATGTCTGCTTTGGCGAGCCTGAGAATGTAGCTTGGTTTGGGATCAACAAAATGGGGATTCTGGAAACCCGTCGCTATGGCGAACACGTCAACCTTGTCACCACCGACAATTTCTGTGATGCTTTTAAGGTCTGTGAGGGTTGTGACCACGCGAATCTTGCCGCTGGCCTGAGGTGCACTGACCCCAAGGAGAAGCGTGAGCACGGGAATGATGATCGAAAAGAGATGCTTCTTCATGATTGTTTTCCTGTTCTTATGTTGAACCTCCGTCCTAGTATGCGTGGGCACCATGAGCCCCGATGACGAAAATCGATCGCAACATTACCTGGTTGATGGAGGCGTAGGCATTTGAGGTGGTGGCTTTGTACTGCACTTCAATTTTCTGGAACTCGGTGGCATACCATCCTAGCACGCCCGAATACGCCCGCTCGGCGAACGCCGGATTGTCCGGGAGATTCGAATAGTCAAATCGCCCCGAGAGGAACCATCGCTTTCCAATCTGGTACGTCCCAAGAAGATACCCTCCCCACGACCTCTCCGTCTTCGCTCCCGTTATGCCCGTGCGGCTGAAGATTGCCTCACCTTGTAGAACAAACGACCGATATGTATTGAACTGTACCGGTTTCCATTTGTAGGTAACGTCAACGCCGCCCAGCAGAGAGGTGAACGCTGAATCATTTGGACCTGTGGCACCGGTGAGGCCAAGCTCGAGCGTGGCATTGTCAGTCAGATCCCAGAAGTTCTTCAAATGTGTGAGATAGAGATACCGGTCGGAAGCACTGCGCGTAAAACTCGGGCTGCCATCCGGACCCACCGTCGCTTCGAGCGTTAACTCCTGATAGAAATCAAGCGGGTTTGGAACGAGCCAGCTCAGGGAGAGGCCTTCATCATTCAATCCATCTTCCCCCAGATAGCGAACATAGACGTTGGGCACATCAATGAATGGCAGTGCGTGAGGATGAATGTTGTTGATCTTGCCGAACGTGCTCCGGAACTTTCCTGCTTTGAGCTGCAACTCCGCCGGCAAGTCAAGGCTGGTGAGATATCCTTCCTCCAGATCCAGTCCGAACTTCCCGGTCTCAGGATCCCGGGCAATCGAGAAAAAGAAATCCGCGCGGGCATAGGGATCCACCACCGACTGGGCAGCAATCTCCGCTTCATGAAACTCCGCATCGATGTGCCTCCGAGCAGGTGACTGATACGCCATTCGAAAGTCGCCGATGACACTCATGTTGGGATTTGTTGATGGCGCGCTCCTCGGTGCGGCGGCCGCCATCGGCGCTGGTGCCGATTGAGCCATCTGTTGCTCAAGCGACTTGATAAGAAGCGAATCGGAAGTGGCGGTCGAATCCTGCTGAGCAATTCCCATCGAAGAGAGAACCGCCACGAGAAGAACCTGAATTGCCTCGTATTTGAGTTGAGCCACGAAATTGATCCTCCAAAGGTACGCGCCCCGGACAAGAGCACGGCATTCCACTGACTGCGTTTGCTTAGATGGAATTACACTATTGGAGGAGGTGGTCCTCGTTTACCGGTGTGGTCGAAGTCAGCTTCGATTACCGGATCAGAAGGTAAGGAAATGACTGTGCAAACAAAGCTTAGTGTAGCGACACCGGTCCAGGATGACGTTTCCAGACCAAGGCGCTGGGCTGAGTAAACACATGCCTGACAGCACTGGACTCGATCAATAGGTATATGAATCTCTCTTGCACCACATTGGTGTTGCGCAAGAGATTCATGCGCGTGATAGGACAGGTCAACTTCGTCACGATGTTCTGATTCAATCAGAACGCTGAATGAGAGTTGTGTGACGATGAGGAGAAATGCGGGTATTTTGGGTCTGGAAACTTTCACGACGTTGCTGTATCTAATATAGCTGTCTAACGCAGGAGATGCAAGGAACGTTCCGAAAGGCTTGAACGTTTCCATTGATAACGAGCTATGCAAAACCCATTGTAATCGAGAAATACTTGCATATATTAGAGCCGGATGATCGGTTCTTTTGAGAGGGAAGGCTCTTTCTTGAAAACAATTCTCAAGGCTCTACTTTTTGTAACATTCTGTTTGACTTCGTTGCCGCCCGAAGCCATCGGATGTGCATGCGGCTGCGGTGTGTTTTCCGTTGGCACAAGATGGATGATGATTACTTCACCAGGGCCCCGTCTATTCCTTCAGTACTCCTATCTTGATCAGAACCGGAATTGGTCAAACCTCGGACGCGTGTCTCCGGATCTCAATGCCGATAAACTCATCACAACAAGTTTCTATACTCTGGGAATGCAGTACATGGTGAACAGAGAATGGGGATTGATGGCAACGGTGCCGGTCTGGGATCGTTATCGCGAGGGTGTCGATGATGACGGCAATGCCTTTACCATACAACATCGGTCGCTCGGAGATGCAAAGCTGATGGGTATGTACACCGGTTTTTCAGAGGATATGTCAACAGCAGTCATGGCAGGAGTAAAACTCCCGACTGGTCCGATCAATCAGACACTTTTGGATAGAGACACTCAAATCGGGACCGGGACGACAGACGCTCTTCTTTCGGCTTACCAGATGGACCAGGAGGACGGTTGGGGTTGGTATGTACAGGGATCTCTTGTCTACCCGATGAATGAACGAGACGGTTACAAGCCGGGAAATGATTTCAACGCTGCCCTCGGAGCTCACTATGACCGCCTGATTTCCTCGTTCGGCATAGTCCCGATCGCCTCGATTGTCACAAGCTTTCGAGGCCGAGACACTGGGCCGAAGGCCGATCCAGACAATACGGGCTATGCTCGCATATTCTTTTCGCCGGGCATTGAAGTGATTCTTGCTAAGGCGGTCCACTTCGACTTTGAATTTGGTCTTCCACTCTATTCGAACATCCACGGTTACCAACTGATATCCCCATGGCTCCTTAATTCTACATTGAGTTATCAATTCTAAAAGCACTATTGGGAGGCCTATGCGCTATTCTTGGTGCTGCCCGGAAACTTTCATGAGCTTGATGCGTCTAACGGAGGACGCAAGGGCAGTTTCGAAAAGCCCAGATGCTGGACAATGGCGAAACGCGTCTTGCGGGTTTGGAAACGTTGTCGTATATTAGCGACCGATGATTCGTCCTTTGAATAGAGTAGTCGCCGCCGTTCTCGTTTTGCTGAACTTGGCAGTGACGGTGTACCCGCACATCGGGCATCCCGAGGATCTGATTTGCCTCGGGGATAAACCTGTGCTCGAGACGCACACCTGTGGTGCACACGAGACTCATAAAGACATCAAGGACCACAGCGACTGCCTGTTGTGTTCACGCACAACACTCTTCGTTGCGTTTGTGGTTTTCGGTCAGCTCTCGTCGGTTGACACGGTAGAATTCATTGTTGTATCGACACGAGAAACAACCTACTTCTTCGATTCATCTGCTCCTCTCTTCCTCCGTGGTCCTCCCGCTTTGATGTTGTAACGCGTTCCTCTTCCAATCAGAACCATCTTGCCCAGCACAACAGCTCATTTCTGAGCCATGTCGAGGTTGGTGAGGCTGCATTGGGACGATTTCACATGCACAACAATCTGAAGCGGTACCATGGGTAACCTTGCACTCATCGTCCAACCGGACGTCCAAAAATCGATCTCCAGATTTTTGCTGGCGGTATACTTGCCGTCGGTAGTGCTCATTGGGTTGCTTCACACAGATGAGTTCTGTGAAGACGGTACCGGGCAATCCTTCGTGAGGACTACCCAGTCACGAGCTGTTCACACAGGACATAACGACGGCTTTTGCCTTGCATGTCTGTTTGCTGCCGGCCATCTAGCCCAGGCAACGCCGCAAAGCCCGCATCTTTCCTTCACAAACGAGATCCCCTCATGGATCCCCACCTTCTGTGTTCAACAACAGCCTGTTCGATCTTCTCCCAGAGCTCCTCCCTTCGGTCTCATCTAACGTTCCAATTTTCTTTATGTCCGACACCCGGACATGAAACTGGGTCATTGGCGTGCCCTCCTCATGGTGCGCCGATGAAGACAATTACTTATTGAGAAGGGATAACCATGAGACCACAGACAGCACTTCTGGTGCTCGCATGCCTGCTCGCGACAACCCTTTCAGCTGAAGCGGATGAGCCTTTCACAACTCCGGAACAGGGAGTACAACTGAGAGTCACGGTCTACGATGCTCAGGCCAAATTACCCATTGAGCTTGCCCGCGTGGCGTTGAGACGCGAAGGCCGGTTCATCATCCAGAATGCAACTAATCCCGCCGGACAAGTTCGTTTTCGGGACATCCGGCCCGGGATGTACAATATCACCGCCTGGTTTGTTGGCTACACGACATTCTCCGACTCAATCCTTGTCGATGAATCCCATACGATCGATTCAATCGGGATGCAGCCCTCCGGAGGCCAACAGCAAGAGCTCGAAGTCATCGGACAGCGGGAAATACCTCTCTCACATATCGATCCCCTGACAGGGAACCAGGTGTTTGAATCGTCCACGTACCATGCTCCCCCAACAGGACGCATGACGAACCTGATCCAGGAGAATCTGATGGGCGCCGCCCGCGCTCCCACAGGTGAGGTACACATCCGCGGTCAACATGGTGAGTTCACATACTATATCGATGGGATTCCGGTTCCTCTTGGTGTGTTCGGAGGCTTGAATGAGGTTGTCGATCCCAAGGCGATCGAGCGCGCGACGTTCATCACTGGCGGATTTCCGGCCGAGTATGGCGGACAGATGTCGGCGATCATCGACCTTAACAACCGCGTGCCTACCGGCAGGTTTCAACTTGACGCTTCGACGTATGTGGGAAGCTATCTTGTGTTCAATGGCGCCAAGCCGCTTTCACCGGGGATGGAGACCCCACTTGGGGCGTCAAGCTCCGTTGCTGGTGACACACTCGGCGGGCGAGTCGGCCCATTTCGTGCTCTCAATTCAAATGGACAGACTCTCTCCATCAGCGATCACATAGGAAATCTGGGCTTCCTTCTGTCAGGTTCCCGTCAGGAAACCGATCGGCGAATTGATCCTCCCGTCCCCAATCTCTTTCACGATCACGGGTTCGACTACTTCCTGTATGGAAAGTTTGATTACGTGCTGAGCGACATCGATTATCTCACGTCGAACCTGAATTTCGGGAAGACAAGTACTCAGGTCCCGTATGACCCGAATGAGCAGATCGCATCGGACCAGCAGGTCACAACGAACGCGTTCCAGACGCTTTCTTATTTCCGCATATTGAATTCCGATGTCGACGAGGAAAGCAATTTCTTCATTGGGGGATATGCCCGTGAAGGGAAATTGGTCTACACCCCGGGAGAAATCGACCCGCCCGGCTTTCAGTTTGCGGGCGATACAATAAACAACTACAACCTTTCTGAAGACAGGAGCTTCACAACAATCGGATTCAGGTCAACTTTGGACAAAAGGCTTTCCCATGAACTTATGTTTAAGGGCGGACTCAACTTCAGCGCGACCTCAGGCACAGAAGACTTCACGTCCCGGGACAGCGCAAACAATCCCGGACCATCCATTGTCACCAACTTCAAGGGATCGGACTTTGGACTGTTTGTACAGTCCGATTGGCATCCATTGGAATGGACATTTCTTGATCTTGGTGTGCGGTACGATCAGCATATTGCTCCAGATGTTTCCATGCAGCACCAGGTGAGCCCTCGGGTGCGATGGAACTTCATCATTGATGAGTCCAACTCGGCATATTTGTATTATGGTCGATTGTTTATGCCAACCAATATTGAAGGGCTCCGGACGATTGCAGCGAATGTCTCCACCACCCTCGAATCAACATTGCCGGAGCGAGATGACTTCTATGAATTTGCATATACAAGGAGCTTTCCGTTTGGTTTGAGGACCAAGGTGGCGGCATTCTACAAGAAGGGAACTCCGGGGCTTGACGACCAGACCATCGGCTCCAGTGCCATCAAGACGCCAGTGAATATTGAGGTCGTAAAGACCACGGGGCTGGAAATTGGATTGACCTACAGCAGCGAGGAGTCACCGTTCTCCGGCTATCTGAATGCGTCACTGATACACGCGTATGGATCGGGTGCCGTCACAGGAGGGTTCCTTGATGTGGCTGACGACGGCCCTGCAACAGATCTCGACCACGATCAGCGACTCTCCATCGTCACGGGAGTGAACTACCAACCCGAGAATTGGTTCGTCAACCTTGTGGGAATCTATGGCTCCGGTCTGACAAACGGTAATCCCGATGGCGTCCCGTACAAGACGGGACTGTTTGACTTCAACACCGCGACACACACTCCACCATCATGGATCTTCAATCTGGGTGGCGGGTACACGTTTCGTTTCGCTGGCGGCACATCACTTGAGCCCTCCCTCTTCATCACGAATCTCCTGGATCACAATCACTTGATCAAGGGGGCGTACTTCAGCGCAGCAAGCTGGGAGGAGAGGAGAAATGTGGTTTTCAAGGTATCGGTGCACGTGTAAGTCGATGGGATATGATGTCTACGAACGAGCAACCCTGTCTGCTCAAGTCATTTTCACCCGGGACCGGATGGGTGCTGTCCATTCGTGGGCATTGACAAATTGATGATACACCTGCACTCTGTCGCCATGTTTGTCAGCAGACCCACTGTTCAGAAAATCGAGGTCTGACTTGCTCGTGGTACGGATTGAATATCGTGAAGAATCCTGCTATCATGTGGGCGTCAACTTGCCACATCCAATCAACTATTCCGCCTCCTCATCATGAAAACAATTTTCGTTGTTATCTCCTTTGCGTGCAGCGTGCTCCTTCTATCGTGTGGACGTCCGGCACAGCCATCTGCTTCCAAGGACATTCTCGCAAGCGATATTGACACCACACTCTCGCCTGCAGTTGATTTCTTCCACTATGCCAACGGCGCATGGCTCAAGGCAAATCCGATCCCGGCAAGCGAACGAGGTTGGGGTGTTGGAAACCTTGTCCGGGAAGAGATCTACAAACAACTCCGAAGTGTCTGCGAGGATGCCGCGGCAAACACTACCTCCCCCAGAGGCAGCAATACCCAGAAGATCGGGGACTTCTATTCCACCGCAATGGATACGGCAAAGATTGAAAGTCTGGGCGTTTCTCCCCTTCGCGATCAGTTCGAGAAGATCAACTCTATCACTGACATCAGGGGTCTGATTGACGAAGTCGGGGTTCTGCAAATGAACAATGTCGGTCCGCTATTCTCCGCGTTTGTCATCCAGGATGAAAAGAACAGCAACGTCTATGCATATCACCTGTGGCAGGGAGGGCTCGGACTTCCCAACCGCGACTATTACTTCAATACCGACGAGCGTACAAAGAACATCCGCAACGAATACATCAAGCATGTTGCAGCAATGCTGAAACTGTCCGGCGAGGATGAGACATCAGCCCGGCGCCACAGTGATGCTATCATGAAGCTGGAGACCCGACTGGCAAAAGCTTCCCGCAAGCTCGAGGATTTGCGGGACCCGTACAGGAACTACAACAAGATGTCCGTTGCTCAACTCGACCGGCTTTCGCCGACGGTGAACTGGAAGGCGTTCCTTCCCGCAATGTCGATCAATGGGGTGGACTCGGTCATCGTCGGGCAACCGGAATTCTATCGCGAGGTGGAGCAAACGCTCAGGACTGTTGCCCTCGATGATTGGAAGGCATATCTTCGATGGAACCTCGTCAGCGATTTTGCATCGACGCTCGACTCCACCATTGACAACGAACACTTTCATTTCTATAGTACCATTCTATCGGGTGTGAAGGAGCAGAGGCCGAGATGGAAGCGTACGCTCGATGCGGAAGAGCGTGCCATCGGTGACATGCTGGGGCAGCTCTACGTTGCGCGCTACGTGCCATCGTCCATGAAACAGCGCTACGAGCAGCTAGTAAACAATATTTTTGCCGCTTATGCCGAGCGTATAAAGAGGCTCGACTGGATGTCGGAAACAACAAAAGAGAAGGCCCTCACCAAACTCCAATCTGTAACGAAGAAAGTGTGTTACCCCGACAAGTGGAAAGACTACTCGGCCCTCCAACTTGATCGGACCTCGTATTGTGCAAATCAAATGCGCGCCAGGCGCTGGGAGTATATGTACTACGCAAACAGGCTCGGTAAACCCGTTGACCGCACCGAATGGGAAATGACTCCCCAGACGTACAACGCGTATTACAATCCATCAAACAACGAAATCGTCCTTCCCGCAGCAGGACTTCTCATTCCCGGGCTTCCCGATTCGCTTGCGGACGATGCCTTTATCTACGGCTACGCGGGGGCATCGACAATCGGCCATGAGGTGACGCATGGTTTTGATGACGAGGGGCGTCAGTTCGATGCACAGGGCAACCTCCGCAACTGGTGGACCAAGGAGGACGAACAGAAATTCAACGCCCGCGCAAAACTGATGATTGACCAGTTCAATAGCTACGTTGTACTCGACAGTCTCCACGTAAATGGCAAGGCGAGCCTCGGAGAGAACATTGCAGACCTTGGTGGTGTCGTAATCGGCTACGATGCGTTCAAGAAGACAAAGGAAGGACAGAGCGACACACTGATCAACGGTCTGACCCCGGATCAGAGGTTTTTCCTCGCATACGGGTTCTCCTGGTTGGGACATATCCGTGACGCAGCGCTTGCGCGACAGGTGATGACGGACGTTCACTCGCCCCAGTTCCTTCGTGTGAATGGCCCGCTCTCTGATGTTCCGGCATTTTATAGTGCGTTCCGTGTCAAGCCCGGTGACCCAATGTGGCGGCCCGATAGCTTGAGAGTGAAGATTTGGTAGAGGCAATCGCGGAGCTGTCATTTTTCCTTATCTATGGTTGTGTCCTTTCCATTACCGCGGTTTTTCCTTTGGCGGGACAAGACGGGAGGACAGCGGCAACATCCTCAACATGCGTCGTTGATTTCGGGCCCTACTTTGCGAAGTACCTCGTCAACGGTTCATTTCTTCTCTTCAACAAACAGAAGAACTCCTATACCGCGTACGATACCGCCCGCTGCAGGCAGAGATTCATTCCCGCGTCGACATTCAACATCTTCAACTCACTCGTCGCGAGATTGTCAAGAGAATACTCATTCTGAAAGACACAACCACCTATACGCTGCGTGGCAATACTGGTTGGTCCGTTATCGACAGCGTCGACTACGGATGGTTCGTTGGATATCTGAACAAGGCGGGAATGTCTACTTCTTTGCGACGAACATCGAAGCGTGTGACCCGGCTCCAGATTCATTCGGCGATGCGCGGCGGGGAACCACGGAGGAGGTATTGAAGAAGTCTGGAACTCCTCTAGCAATGGACAAGTCCAGCGATCATCGAGCAAACGGCGGAATCATGTGAAGCATCTCCTCTCCGCCGACCCACCGGCCACGACTGGTGGCACGTCGAGCGCGTCTGGAAGAATGCTGCTCGGATCGGGGAGGAAGAACACGCCGATATGTTCGTTGTCGAACTTGCCGCGCTGCTCCACGACATTGCCGACTGGAAATTTCACGACGGCGACGATTCTGCCGGACCGCGTGAAGCCCGGCTATGGCTTGAGAAACTCAAGGTGGAACCGGAGGTCATCGACCGGGTGTGCACGGTCATCAAGGAAGTGTCGTTCAAGGGTGCCGGCGTTCAGACCATTCCGACAACTCTCGAAGGAAGAGTCGTTCAGGATGCCGACCGCCTCGATGCACTTGGCGCAATCGGGATTGCCCGCGCATTCGCATATGGGGGGCATAAGGGCAGCGAGATCTACAATCCGGAAATCCCTCCGACTCTTCATCGTTCATTTGAAGAATACAAGAAGGGAAGAGGCACAACCATCAACCACTTCCACGAAAAACTCCTCCTCCTCAAAGACCGGATGAACACCGCATCAGGCAAGCGTCGTGCCGGGGAACGACACCGATTCCTTCGTGACTACCTTGAACGCTTTCTTGCGGAGTGGGAAGGACGAATGTGAATCGGCGCCAGAGGATACTTTCCGCGTAGACTCGCTGACAACCTCCATACTCACAGGCAATCGAGAGTTCTGTGAGACAAAACAGTTGAATCGTACACTTCTTTATCATATATATAGAAGCGCTTCACACTCCGTTCTTCCCCTGTCAACCACACCCACTGAGAATATCATGAAACGTCAGGTCTCAATTTTTCTGGTCACACTTTTCTCTCTAGTTCCATCGCCTGTCCGTAGCGACGAGGGAATGTGGCTTCTTGACGCCATACGGCAACTCCCCCTCGCTGAAATGCGGCGACACGGTCTCGTTCTAACACCCGAACAAATCTACAATGCCAACGGTCCAAGCTTGAAAGATGCTATCGTGCTCCTTGGCGGGGGAACAGCATCGTTCATTTCTCCCGAAGGACTGATCATCACCAACCACCACGTCGCATTCTCGGCGATTCAGGAACTCAGCTCGGTGCAGGAAGATTATCTCGAGAAAGGTTTTCTGGCAAGGACGCGTGCCGAAGAACTCTCAACGTCGTACACTGCTCAAGTCGTTGAATCAATGAACGATGTGACGGAGAGAATTCTCGTCGGGACGGATACCATTCCTTCCTTTGCCGACAGATTCCGCACCATCCATGCAAGAATCAAGGAGGTTGAAGACTCCGTTGCTGATGAACCGGGGCGTACAAGCAGGGTGGTTGAAATGTACGAGGGATTGAAGTACTACCTCTTCACGTACCTGCGGCTGTCGGACGTCAGACTCGTATACGCGCCACCAAGCTCCATTGGCAACTTCGGCGGGGAAGTTGACAATTGGGAATGGCCGCGTCACACGGGGGACTTCTCCATCATGCGCGTGTACGTCGGTCCGGATAGCATGCCCGCAAAATACTCGAAGCAGAACATTCCGTTTGCCCCGAAGAAATTCCTCCCGGTTTCCACCCGTGGTTGCCCGGACAGCTCGTTTGCCATGATCCTTGGTTATCCGGGGCGAACATACCGTTACCGGGATGCTGCGGAGATTGCAGTCACCACTGAAGTGACATTGCCTTTGACATGCGATCTCTACAAAACACGAATTGATGTTATCACCGCAGCCATGGACAAGGATAGATCAACAGCGATCAAGTACGCAAGTGCCGTTCGCAGGATTCAGAATCCATATAAGAAATATCTCGGTATGATGGAAGGTATGCGCCGGAGCAATGTCATTGCCTCGAAGAGAGCAGAAGAGCGTGAACTTTCCGCGTATATCTCCTCTCACGCCGAACCCGAAACAAAAAATGGATCGCTGTTTGCCAATCTCGACAAGGCGTGTGCAGAACTGGGAGCCGTCGAGAGACGGGACATTCTCTTTGGCAATCTCATTACCGGGGTCAATCTCATCAGAATTGCCAACCGTTTTGCGTCATTTGCCGGCGCACACTACACAGACTCGCTCGGAAACACGATCGATCCGCCCGAAGCTCAACGCAAGGCCGCAGTGGATTATGCTGAATCCATTCTCAAGGATACCGATCCCGATATTGACAAGGAGATTCTCACCGCACTGCTAAACTTCGCGGTAGCAATAGGTGCAACGGAGCGTCCTTCCTTTGTTTCGGACATCGTCGGAAGCAGGACCGGAAGGGAGGCAGAGCGCAAGATGGAGGACTTCGTCCGCGATCTCTACGATGGAACATCCCTTGCGACAATTGCCGGCTGCAAAGAACTCCTCGAGAAGAGTCCCCGCAAAATCCTTAAAGATGATCTCGTCGAGTTCGCAGGCACACTATCCAGGGAACGTGAACCCATTCAATTGAAGTCACAGGCAATCAACAAATCGCTGGATACGCTCCGCAAACAGTACGTTGCTGCGTGGATGAGATGGAAACACCCCAACCCCGCCTACCCGGATGCGAACCGGACGCTCCGTCTTACATACGGGAAAGTGGCTTCCCTGTCTCCCCGCGATGCGGTTCATTACTCATTCGAATCATCCCTCTCGGGAGTCATGGAAAAGGAGTCTGATGAATCGCCGTTCATCGTTCCGGAAAAGCTCAAGAGTCTATGGAACGCCAAAGACTTCGGCCGTTATAAGGATCAAACGCTCAATGATATTCCCGTGGACTTCCTGACCGACAACGACATCACCGGTGGAAACTCTGGCAGCCCCGTGATCAACGGAAATGGAGAACTGATCGGCTGCGCATTCGACAGCAATTGGGATGGGATTGTCGGGGACTATCTGTTTCAGGAGAAATACGATCGCACAATTAGCGTGGATGTGCGATACGTTCTCTTCATCCTTGACAAGTACGCTGGGGCGGAGAATCTGCTGAAGGAGATGGAGATCCGATAGCTATCGGAGGACTTCCCAACGTGTCGTTCCACAGCCCTCGCGGCTGGATTGGGGTGACGAAAAGATGTGGCGCGTTACATCCTCATCTCGCAGATTTGCTTCTCCCAATGGCCCAATGCGGCGCACCCGCTGACCTTCGGGTAATGGCTTGACATCTGTCAGAAAGCAATAGTATATTAGACGCAGAGTAGGTGTTGGCATGTCCGAGACTTTGACACTTCATGAACTTCTTGCGCGGCACACCCGCGAGGGAGATCTCTACGAGAAGATGCCGAATGACTGGGTGCGATGCTTTGCATGCGGCCACCGTTGCAAGATTGCCCCGGGCCATGACGGCATCTGCAAAGTCCGCTACAACAAGAACGGCGTTCTGTACGTCCCGCACGGCTACGCTGCTGGTGTAGCTCTTGATCCGATCGAGAAGAAGCCGTTCTTTCACGCGCTGCCCGGAACCAACGCGCTCAGCTTCGGCATGCTGGGTTGCGACTATCACTGCGCCTACTGCCAGAATTGGTTTACTTCGCAGGCCATCCGCGATCCTGAAGCAACGGCAGCACCCGAGTTCATGACGCCGGAGCAGATTGTCGGATTGGCGATCGAGCACAAGGCACCTGTCATTACGAGCACATACAATGAGCCGCTCATTACCAGCGAATGGGCGGTCGACATCTTCAAGCTCGCACGAAAGTACAATATCAAGTGCTCGTATGTGTCCAATGGTAATGGAACTCCCGAAGTCCTGGAATACATCAAGCCGTATGTTGAACTGTACAAGATCGACCTGAAGAGCTTCCGTCAGAAGAACTACCAGCAGCTCGGCGGGAAGCTTGACAATGTGCTCGAGACAATCCGAACCATCAAAAGGCTCGGCATCTGGCTTGAGATTGTGACACTCACAATTCCGGGATTCAACGACTCGGACGAAGAGCTGAATGATATTGCAGCGTTCCTCGCCTCGGTGTCTCCTGATATACCCTGGCATGTCACGGCATTTCACCAGGACTACAAGATGACCGCTCCCGACGATACGCCAGTTGAAACCTTGTTACGTGCGGCAGAGATCGGCCGTCGGGCAGGGCTTCACTATGTGTACGCGGGCAACATTCCCGGATCCGTCGACAACCATGAGAACACCTACTGCCATTCCTGTGGTGACCTGTTGATCGAACGCTTCGGCTTCCGTGTCCGCAAGAATCGGTTGAACCACGGATCGTGTCCGAAATGCGCCACGCCTATTCCGGGTGTGTGGAACTAACCTTCTCCTCACTTTCCTTGACGCCTCCCCCAAAACTCTCGCTTATCATCGCAGTCTACAACAAGCCCGACAATCTCCGCCTTGTCCTCGCGGCATGTGCACGGCAAGTGTTCATGGACTTTGAAGTGATTGTCGCTGACGATGGTTCGGGTCCTGCAATACGCGACGTAATCAGCAGAGGCACGCGAAGTCCTGCGGCTTCTCCATCAACCACCTCTGGCATGAAGACAGAGGATGGCGCAAGAATGTTATGCTCAACAACGCCATCCGTTGCTCTCAGTCAGAGCATCTTGTCTTCATCGACGGCGATTGCCTGCCTGGCAGGCACTTCCTTCTCGATCATTGGAACGAGCGCGAACCCGGCAACGTATTGCTCGGTCGCAGAGTGGAGACAAGCGAGCGCTGGTCCCGCGGCCTGACCCTTGAGAAGATCAGGAGCGGTGAATTCGAGCGTTATGGCTGGGATGAGTGGATGGATGGATTCAAGGGAAAATCGCTGCGTGTTGAGGATGGTATCCGAATACCGAGTCGCTTCACACGCAGGATCCTTCTGCGAAATGTTCGTGGAATGCTTGGCAGCAATTTCTCCGTCGCAAGGAAGGATATCGTTGCCATCAACGGCTTCGATGAGCTCTACGACGGTCCGGGCTGTGGTGAAGACTCGGACGTGCAGTACCGGCTCTCCCTGATCGGCGTCACCGGCAAATCGCTCCGGAATCTTGCCATCCAGTATCACATATGGCATCCTCTGACAAAAGTCTCCGACGCCTGCTGGGACAGGTTTGAGATGGTGAAGAAAGACGAGCGAACCACGATGCAAGGTAGGGTTGATCCACGAAAAAGCACGATGAGTATGATTCCGTAGATACAAGACACTGAAGCCCGGACGTGCCGGGCTTCAGCATTGGAGGACGCACATCGGAGTGAGAATTCCCGACGTCAGTCTTTCTCTTCCTTCTGGTTCATCTTGTCCATGTCATCCATCATCTTCGGGTTTACTTTTTTGTACCCGGCAGGAACTTCGAATGCACTCGCTGGTGCCGTTTTCTCTTCGATCTTTGTCACGGTACTCATCATACCCTGGCCCATCTCGGTCTGGATCGGGAACCCGTCGATTTTCTTGAATGCCTCACCCAATCCTTTGCCGCCCATCGGGTTCATTGCCATCATACGTTCGCTGAATTGCTGCCAGTCCTTGCGCATCGATTCAAATCCCTTGACACTCTTCGTGACCCAGAGGGTCATCGCTTCCTTGCCATCCTGAGTCACAGCATACTTCGAGCACACGAACCCGTTGATCGTTCTCTTGTCGCCCGTATTGTCAACCTCCACCTTCGCGTCTTTCGACATGCCCGGCATCTTGCTGGACATCATCTTTTCGACCATCTTTCGTTGTTCTTCGGGCATCTCCGCAAGCTTTTTCTGCATCTCAGCCATCCTCGCGTCCATTTGCCCGCCCATCTTCTTCATCATTCCTTCCATTTCGGCAAACGTCATCTCCGAGTAGGTCTTCTCCTTCGGATCAATGGTGATGAACAATTCTTTATCGAGGCGGATGATAAATGTCTCGCCGGTTTCCTTTGTCACCCCCTTCATCATTTTCGGCACGGCCCACATCTCTTCAGTGCGCTCACCGATCGGGCCACCGGTCATTGTTGACTCCCAGTACAGCCCCTGCGCCAGCGCGGGCGCAGTAAGTCCGAAGGCAAACAGAATAGCCATCGCCAGGCAAATTCTCTTCGTGATCATTGATGCTCCTTGTTGGGTTTGATTGAATGAATGAACTATAAACCAGGCTCAAGCGGTCGTGCAATCATGATGCCGGTTTGTTTTTCGTGTAACATGAGATAGTCAACCAGGGATTTGTCGCTGATCTGTACTTTGCCATTGCTCAGCGGTGCGTGCAGGTACCTCAATACTCCATTTGCGCGGACCGCAATCCCCGTGTGAATAATGTCCAGACCTTCGATGGATGTTGTAATGCCGATGATATCCCCCGCTTCGATATTCCTCTCAACGGCCGCAAGGTGATCCTTGGGGACGAAGTAATGTCGTCGGGCGCGGAGAGTAGTCTCGGTCTCACGCATGCGTTCCAGGAGTCGCGGGTCACTGAGTTGTTTGTAAGATGAAGGATGAGAGGACATGAAGTCAAGCTTTTTCTCGTAAACTGCTCCTCCGATTTCTTTTCGAGATGTTTGTCACGACGTGTTTCGTCTCGTTGTCATCAATCCAGTCCGAGAAGTAGTGCAGTCTGCTAGGATACCCATCGATGATTCCTCCCCGATACCGGATCAGCTGAAGTTGTTGCCTGTAATCGTCGAACGTTTGCTTTTCAAGTTTTACGCAGCGCGAAAGTGCAAGCGTATTCTCGACAAATGTTACGCAGTCAAGACCCAGGAGATTGACGACAAGATGTTCTTCGCCGGGTTGTTCAAGAGACCTCGCAACGTATGGAGTTCCAAGGAACGATACACCAATCGCAACCATCACCTCACCGATGGGCCGTTGCGCGAGAGATTCCTTTTTTGCAAGCGTGAATCTGCGCCTGCAAATCTGCTCATCGGACGAGCCCTCCTTCCCGGCAGCCCGATCACGAAACAGGACAGGCGCCGCCATTCCTCCCGCCACTAAGGCCATCTGATGGATGAAGTTGCGCCGTGACGTAGCTGCGTTCTCCTTGCTTGATGACATGTTAGAACGGTGTCTCTTCATCCGGGCCCGTTGGCACAGTATCAAAAACCGCCGGCGCAAGATTCTCAAACCGCGCGTAGCGATGGACGAATGCGAGCTTGATATCGTCGATCGGACCGTTGCGTTGTTTGCCTACGATAATATCCGCCATCCCCTGAGAATTCTGCCCCTCCTCGGAATTCGGGTCGAGGAACATTTCCGGTCGATGCACGAACATGACAACGTCGGCATCCTGTTCAATCGCGCCGGATTCGCGAAGATCCGAGAGTATCGGCCGCTTGTCGGTACGACTTTCAACTGCGCGGCTCAACTGCGAGAGCGCAATCACCGGAATGCTCAGTTCTTTTGCCAGTGCCTTCAGAGAACGGGAGATTGCCGAGATTTCCTTTTCCCGGTTCTCTGCCGCCCTCGGTCCCTGCATGAGCTGCAGGTAGTCAACAATCACAAGCCCGATGCTCCTCTCAACCTTCAGCCGTCTTGCCTTTGCGCGCAGTTCCAGAATGCCAAGGCTGGCAGAATCGTCGATATAGATCTGCGCGTTTGTCAGCCTGCCAGCGGCAAGGCTAAGCCGCTTCCATTCCTCTTCAGGGAGTCTGCCCGTCCGTACGGCGTGCGCGTCGACTTTCGCCTCAGCACACAGCAAACGCATCACGAGCTGGTTCGTGGACATTTCGAGCGAGAAGATTCCGACACCTGTCGGCTTTTCGGGATGCGCACGCGGCGTTGCGGGCAAGTGAAAGTGCAAACGATGTCTTGCCCGAGCTCGGTCTACCGGCAATAATAATGAGGTCGGAATTCTGCCACCCGCCGGTGAGTGAATCGAGGTCCCTGAAACCGGTCGGCACGCCATTCACACCGCCATGCTTGCCGTGGATCGACTCCAGCATCTCGAGTGTATCATGGACCGCCGTGTGCATGGAGGTGAAGCTGCGCTTCAGACGCTTCTCGGAGATGGTGAAGATCGCCTGCTCCGATTCATCCAGCAAATCGAATGCATCCTCAGTGGAGCTGTAGGCGCGGTTGGCAATATCGGAGCTTGCGGTGATTAACGCACGCATCAGCGACTTCTCGAGCACGATGCGGGCATGGTACTCGACATTCGCACCCGAGGTCACGTTCATCGACAGCTCGGCGAGGTACGGCTCACCACCGATCAACTCAAGATGGCCGCGACGACGAAATTCTTCCGCAAGCGTGATGGTGTCAACCGGTTCGCTCCGCTCGAACATCGCCATGATAGCCTGGAAGATCTTCCGGTGGTAATCCGCGTGGAAGGCATCCTCATCAAGCACCTCGATGACCTTCGAGATTGCTTCACGCTCAAGCAACATCGCGCCGAGTACCTGCGCCTCGATATCGACTGCCTGCGGTGGCACACGGCCTTCAGCTGTGGAGGGGTGACTCTATTGCTTTTCGTAACAACACTGGTTCAGCCATGCTCGCAGTCCTTTTCAAATGAATCACCTGAGTCATCAACGACTGGTGAATCAACTCTTGGTCAGCTCATCATGTAACTTCCTCACCGCCTGTACATCCTCCCACGCCGGACGTTTCCAATTGGGATTGCGGAGCAATGCGGCGGGATGGTACGTCACCATCAATGGAATCCCTTCATACTGCAGAACCCGTCCCCGCAGCTTGCCCAAGCGACTCAGTTGTCTGCAGCAGATTCTCGGCAGCAGTGAGACCGAGACAGAAGATCACTTTCGGCTTGATCAATTGAATCTGCTTCTTCAGATACGGAATGCACTGTTCGACTTCATCCGGCTGCGGCTTGCGGTTGTTCGGTGGGCGACACTTCAGGATGTTGCAGATGTAGACATCCTCACGTTTGAAACTGATCGCTTCGAGAATCTTGTTCAGCAACTGTCCCGCCCGCCCAACGAACGGCTCACCCTGCGCATCTTCATCGGCGCCGGGGGCCTCACCCACAAGCATCAGCGTGGCGTTTGGATTGCCGACGCCAAACACGAACTTCGTCCGCGTCCCGCCAAGCTGGCACTTCTGGCAGGTGCAAATCTGGCCGTTCAGATCATCCAGCGTTTCAGCTTTTCCCCATGGCTCGGTCGGTAAGGGGGGCTACGCTTGGAGTGGGAAGCTCAAACAGCGTCGGTTCTTCTGCAACAGTGTCTTTCTTCGTCGTCACGCAGGATCGTTCTGAATTGGACCGTTCAGCGAGCAGGGTAGGGCCGAACAACGCCTCCTCCTGCTCCAGGAAGAAGTCTTACATCGTCAAGTATTCGCGCCATGCCGTCATCCGGGGCTATCGCGCGAGGTTCTTCAAGTTCTATCGGCATAGCATGGGAAGGTAACAGCTATTTCAGCATTGGAGCAATACGGTTCAGCACCTCGTTCGCGACATCGAACTTGGGGAGCTTCGGAAGCTGTTCCATCGTCCAGTCGTTCCGATAATGGTGACGATATTCGTGTCGGTGTCGAAGCCGGCACCCTCTTCGTTCGCGTTGTTAAGCACGATCGAGATCAAGGTGCTTGGACGACAGCTTCTTTCGTGCATTCTCCATGCCGTCGTTCGGTCTCAAGCGCAAAGCCGACGAGCACCTGGTGTGTTTTCTGCTCTCCAAGTGATTTGAGAATGTCGGGATTCTTCCTGAGTGAGAGCGTCAGTATATCGCTTTCCTGCATCTCGCGCTTGATTTTTCGATCCGACGGCTGGCTCGGCGCGTAGTCGGCAACGGCAGCAGCCATGATAACAACATCGGCCGAACTGAATTCCTGTTGCACCGCCTCTTGCATCTCACATGCTGTTTGAACATCGATGCGGCGGACGTTCCGTGGCGTTTTCAGTCCAACGGGGCCGCTGATCAGTGTCACTTCCGCTCCGCGCAAAGAGGCAGCAGTTGCGAGTGCAAAGCCCATCTTGCCTGACGATCGATTGCCGATATACCTTACCGGATCGATGGGTTCCTGCGTGGGTCCGGCGGTCACCAGGATCTTTTTGCCCTTAAAATCCTGGAACGTCTTATCGAGTATTGCTTGAACAAAGGCAACAACTCTGTCAATCTCGGGAAGCCGTCCGGGGCCCGAGAGTCCGCTTGCGAGCTCACCCGATTCAGGGTCGAGAACAAAGCAACCTGTTTCTTTCAAGGCGGCAAGATTCTTTTGCGTGGTCTCGCTGACATACATATCGACATCCATTGAGGGCGAGAGCGCCAGGGGACAGCGAAGAGCAAGTACAAGGGTCGAAAGGAAATCGTCGGCCAGACCGTTGGCGAACTTCGCTATGGTGTTGGCTGTCGCCGGAGCAACCAGCATGATGTCGGCCCACAACGCAACATCGATGTGCTTTGTCCGCTGTGCGGTTGTCTGTTCGATCGAAGGGGGGAACATCTCAATGAGCACCTCCCGTTGCGAGAGGGTGGAGAGTGTCAGCGGCGTGATGAACTGGGTCGCACTCCGCGTCATTACTACCTGGACATCAGCTCCGGACTTGATGAACTCACGGACAAGCCACGCGGTTTTGTATGCGGCAATTCCGCCCGTGACACCGAGAACAATGTGCTTCCCTTTGAGCATTCCAGCCTATTCTTCGTCTTCAACTTCCGGCTCTTCTTCAGCAGCGGGTGCGGGGACTATCTCTTTTTCCTTGTAGCGCCATTCGAGCTTCCCCTGCATAAGCTCATCGAGAGCGGTATCGGTCGGCTTCGGGCGTTTCTCAAATTCAAGGCTTACCTTCAGTTGATCCGGGTTGACCTCGCTTTCCTCACCCTCGACCTCGAGCTTCGGCGCAAACATCTCCACCCTCTGGTTGAATTCAATCTTCGTCTCCTCATTCACCTGACGCGCTCGCTTCGAGGTCGCGACAATCGCCTCATGAACGTTCTTTGCCTTGCTGATGAAGATATCGAGATCGATCGGTTTGATCGGCATACTGTACTCCCTGTGGTTACTTTTTGAAATGTTGTTCTATCAAGTTCTGGACTTCTTCAATGGCCTTCTCAAGCTCATCGTTCACGACCTGGTGGTCAAACTTGTTTCCCAAGCTCAAGCTCCATCTGCACACGGGCCAGCCGTTTTCGCAGTGTTTCGGGATCCTCGGTCTGGCGCTTCACCAGGCGGTCTTTCAGCGCATCAGTACTCGGAGGCCGGATGAAGATCAGGAGTGCCGCAGGGTAGTGCCTCTTGATTGACAATCCACCCTTTACGTCAACATCGAAGAGGAGGTCGCGTCCGTTGTCAATTGCACGATCCACCTCAACCTTCAACGTGCCGTAGAAATCCCCGTACAACTCCTCCCACTCAACAAACTCGCCCGCATCAACCCGTCTCTTGAATTCCTCCTTCGTCAGAAAGAAGTAATCCCTGCCATCGACCTCGTCCGCCCGTTTTGCCCGCGTTGTTGCTGAAACCGAAAACCCGATCTGCGGAAATCGTTTCATGATTTCCTTCGCGATCGTGGTCTTGCCGGAGCCGCTCGGAGCGGAGAGGACAATCAGCTTTCCCGACGACATGTGTCATTCGATATTCTGCAACTGCTCGCGTATTTTCTCCAGCTCTTCCTTCACACCAACAACCAGGTGGGCAATGTCCGAGGCGTTTGACTTCGAGCCGATCGTGTTTGCCTCGCGGTTCATTTCCTGAACCAGGAAATTCAATTTTCGCCCGGCAGGCTCCTTGTCGGTCAGTGCCTGAATGAAGAACTTATTGTGGCTCCTGAAACGCACACATTCTTCTGTTACATCCAACCGGTCAGCAAGCAAAACGAGCTCCATCTCAAGCCGCCCCTCATCAACCGACTCCGCGTCAAGAAGCTGCTTGATGCGCTCTCTCAGGCGCGTTCGTTCCGCAGGGACCTGTTCCCTCGAGAGGATCTCAATCCTGTCCAATGTCTCGCCGATTGTCGCAATGCGCGCGCGGAAGTCCTTGGTTAACTCATCACCTTCATTTCTTCGCATTCGGGCAAGGTCATCCAACGCCCCATCAAGCGCTTCCTGCGTCACGGCCCATTCATCCTCATCGGCACCGTCCATGGCAGGCTGCTCAAGCACTTCGGAAAATCTCAGGAGGTGCTCCAGCTTGACCGACTCCTTGAGTTTCACCGTCTTGCGGAGCTTATTGAGCAACTTATAGTATTCCCGGGCCGCCGTGGCGTTGATCGCAAGGGGAAGCGACCCATTCTTTTCCCGTTCAACAGATACAAGAAGGTTCACCTTCCCCCGGGAGATTTTCTTCCGGATGATTTCCTTGATATCGTTCTCTCGTAGGGTAAGTGAGCGGGGCAAGCGGGTGGTAACTTCAAGGAACCGGCTGTTAACACTGCGGAGCTCGATAGCGACCGAAATGCCTTTCCTTGCCACCTCGCCACGCCCGTAGCCGGTCATACTGGCTATCATGCGTCCTCTATTTTTGGCCTTTTCACACGAAAAGTACGAAAAGTGCGTCGGAGTTGCAATGGAAACTTTGGAACATCTTCCGCACACATTCATCAACAGGTTATCCACACCAAAGTGGGGCTTCGTTGGCAAACGGGGCATTTTTCGATATATTGTTGATAACCATGTTGAGCAATTATTACACTCTGGCGGCGGTGGCGAATGATCTTGCGGCCAGACTTGCGGGAAGAACTCTTGTTGAAGCATACTCACAGGATAAGAACGAGTTGGTTCTTTCGTATGAAGGGATCCCTGGAGGAATTGTCATTTCGTGCACTCCAGAAGTAAACTCTCTTTATTGGCGCCCTTCCTTTTCGAGGGCCCGGACAAATTCCGCGGATGTCCTAAAGGCTGTAATAGGAAGGATTACTCGTTCAATTGGCATTCAACCAATGGACAGGGTGATTTCATTCACGCTCGACGGTGGGCTCACGATGCAGGCCCAATTCTTTGGATCGAAGGCGAATGTGCTGGTTGTTGATCCGGAATATCGGATCGTTGATGCATTCAAGGATTCGCGCGCGCTTGTCGGAACAGTCTACGCTCCCCGCGAAGGAGGACTTCTGCACGATGTTACCGCGATTCGACCTGCCATCGGTCAACAACCTGACGCAACACTGTACGCTATCCTGAAGCAGGCATTTCCCGTTCTCGGCACCACTCTGACCACCGAGATCCTCGTCCGGAGCGGGCTGGCCCTCTCGCACATCGCCCGGGATGTGGACGAAGAGCAGATTGCCCGGCTGGAAGAATCGTTCATGGGTGTGCTCGCCGAAATCTCGCATCCCTCGCCAAGAGTCTATCTCGACAAGGACCCTCCCCATATCCCCCGCCGGCTCTCGATTGTGAAGCTTGAACAATGTGCCGGATTCGATGAAAGGCTCTTCGACGACATCCATGAGGCAATCCGGTACTTCGTTGCGCGCGTCAGATCGTCAATGGCGGTAACCTCTCATGCCGGGGATGTCATCGCTTCACTTCAGCAACAGCAGGCAAAACTCAAGCGGACACTAACAGCCGTTGAGGAGGATTTGAAGAACACTGCACGGGCTGATGAGTACGAAAGATTCGCGATCCTCCTCACGTCGAACCTTGACCGCATCAAGAAAGGCATGAAGTCGATAACACTGGCTGATGAAGGTGTGACGATACCTCTCGACGCGAAATTATCACCCGTTCAGAACATGCAGCGATATTATGAGAGGGCAAAGAAGTCGAAAGCTGCATATGGACAGTCTCGCGAGAGACTTCAAGAACTGCGAGCAACGCTTGGTCTTGCCGAACAGCTGCTGGCGGACCTTGACACGGTCCGCACAAGAGACGATCTCAAACAGTTCCTTGTCGAGCATGGCAAAGACCTTGAGTCATTCGGGATCGGAAAGAAAGCAGAAGAACGCCAACAGCTTCCGTTTCGCATCTTCACCGTCGATGGGGGATTTGAAGTCTGGGCTGGCAAAAGCAGCCGTAATAATGACGAGCTGACGATGAAGTATGCCAGACCGGGTGACCTCTGGTTTCACGCACGAGGCGCGAGCGGATCTCACGTTATTCTGAGAAATAACACCGGCAAAGGCGATCCGGGAAAGAAGGCGAAGGAGCAGGCAGCTGGCATTGCGGCTTATTATAGTAAGATGAGGAACGCGAAGATGGTTCCTGTCGCAATGACCGAAAGGAAATATGTTCGCAAACCGAAAGGGGCATCGCCTGGAACTGTGACACTTGAGCGGGAGAAGGTGATCTTCGCTGAGCCGGCGTTGCCGGGGAAATAGTTGTTTATATCGTTGTTGATTGTCGGATTATCACTATGACCTTCGTGGTGGTCGGTGCGGGCGGTGTTGGCGCCTACTTTGGCGGAAAGCTGGCCCGAAAGGGAGAGGACGTGTGGTTCATCGCCCGCGGCGCTCACCTTGCCGCAATGCAACGAAACGGCCTCAGCATCAAGGCCGGTGATGAGACGTTCGTGGTTCCTCCCGGAAAGATGGTCGCAACAGCCAACGGCATCGGCAAGGTTGACGTTGTCCTTTTCTGTGTGAAGTCATACGATACAGAGTCTGCAGCCTCCACGCTTTCTAAAATCGTGACAGATAATTCCGCTGTGGTATGTCTGCAAAACGGTGTCGACAATGAGGAGAAGATCAAGAAGATACTCCCTCAGGCTGCAGTCTATGGCGGTGCTGCGTATATCTATTCGACCATAACGGCACCCGGAGTTGTTACTCAACCGAGCGGACCACGGAGGATCGTCTTCGGGCCAATGGATCAGGAGAGTCGACGGGCCAACGATATCCGTGAGGCAATGGTCGCCGCGGGAATCGATGTCCGACTCACCGATGATGTTGATGCTACGCTCTGGACCAAGTTCATCTTCATCTCTGCGGTTGGAGGGATTACTGCCATGGTCCGGTTGACACTCGGCGAGATCCTTGCAGTATCTGAAACCAGGACGCTTCTTGAGGATGCCATGAGGGAGACAGAATCCATTGCGCGAGCCCTTGGAGTGAATATCCAGGAACACATCATCAAAAAGATGTTTGAGACACTGAAGTCGATGGACACAAACACATACTCCTCCATGTACCATGACCTCGTCAATGGGAAACCACTCGAGATTGAAGCATTTTCGGGGGTCCTTGTCCGTTATGGACAACGACTGGGGATTCCTACACCGACGCATCGGATGATCTATGCCACCCTTCTCCCTCATCACGTAAAACATTTACTCGGTCGCACGTAGCCGTCGCCAAACATTCACCTACTTACTTCACACCACCGATGAACCGTCATAAGACATCGAAGATCTCTCCCGAGAGTATGTCGCTTGCCACGAAGGCAATCCACGGCCGGAAACTCTACCCGTACCAGGGAACCGTGTCCACCCCCATCGCCCAGACAACAACCTACCGATTCGCAAATTCCCGTGACGCCGTCAGATATGCAGAGGGCGACCCGGACGTATATGTCTACACGCGCTATCACAACCCCACAGTCAGGGAAGCGGAAGAGCGGCTTGCGTTGATGATGAATGCTGAACGTGCGTTGTTGTTCTCGTCCGGTATGGCAGCAATTTCGTCGGCAGTATTCTCCATTGTGAAATCAGGCGACGAAATCATCAGCACACCGGGATTGTACGGCGGTACGTATCGATTTTTCAGGGACATCCTTCCCAATTACGGTATACATGTGAAGTACGTGCAGCCGGAATCGCTGACGGAACTGAAGCACCTCGTTCAGCGTACCACGAAGCTTGTGTACTTTGAGACTCCGACCAATCCCACGCTCGGAATTGTTGACATCGAGAAACTCGTTGCCGAAACCCGCCGAGCGGAGAAGAGAACGCGGGCAACAATTACCGTCATGATTGACAACACCTTTGCATCGATTATCAACCAGAACCCATTTGCGCTCGGTGTAGACGTGATTATGGAAAGCGGCACCAAGTATCTCGGTGGGCATAGTGATATCATGGCAGGCGTAATAGCAGGAAGGGAACAGTTTATCTCGGGTGTCCACACACAACTCAAGTACTTTGGGGGTTGCGCGGATCCATTTGCCGCATACCTGATGGTGCGGAGTCTGAAGACCTTTGAGTTACGAGTGACGCGGCAAAATGAGAACGCACTGGCACTGGCAAAGTTTCTGCAGGATCATCCGAAGGTCAACCGCGTGCTTTATCCGGGGCTTCCATCCCATCCACAACACGCCATAGCAAAGAAACAAATGAGCGGCTTTGGTGGAATGGTTACCATTGAGGTGAAGGGTGGAGTGAAGGCTGCCGTGAGGGTGTGTGACGCGCTCAATGTCGCATTGAACGCGATGTCCCTTGGCGGCACGGAGACCCTTGTCTCCATTCCGGTCTATTCCTCCCACGTCAACATGAGCGCTGTAGAACTGGCGAGCCATAACGTTACACCGGGAATGATCCGTATCTCCGTCGGAGTTGAGGGTATAGAGGATTTGAAGGGAGACTTTACCCAGGCATTGCGGCGGGCATGAGCGCGACTGTGTCTTGATAAGCATAACGGTTTTACGTAACTTAAATGACGTTTTCGAACGGACAAGTGCATCGTCCCAGTTCTATCACTTGTTCGAACAGGGTTCATTGGTCTATAGATATTGAACAAACCCCGCAACATAGCCATCCTCGGCTCCACCGGCTCCATCGGGCGCAGTGCGCTGGATGTTATTGCAAATCTTCCGGACCACTTTCGCGTAACGTACCTGACTGCAAACCGAAACGTCGACCTTCTGCAGGAACAGATACGCCACTTTAGACCCAAGGGTGTTGTGCTCCTTGATGAATGTCAGGGATCTCTACTCAGGAAATTCGTCAATGGTACGACAGAAGTGCTGATTGGAGAAGAGGGTTTGATGGAAATTGTCCAACGCCAAGACGTTGACATTGTCTTGAGTGCTCTGGTTGGGTTCGCCGGGGTGAAACCTACTCTCGGTGCCATCAATGCCGGCAAAAACATCGCTCTCGCAAACAAAGAAACGCTTGTTGTAGCTGGTGAGATCATCATGCGTCAGGTGCGGGAACGGGGTGTTCAGTTGCTTCCTGTGGACAGTGAACATAGCGCAATCCTGCAATGTTTGCGCGGTGAGACCATCCGTTCTGTGGACAGGCTTATTCTTACCGCATCGGGAGGCCCATTCCTTAATCTGGACAAGGACCTGTTCAGAACCATCACTGTCGAGCAGGCGTTGAATCATCCGACGTGGAAGATGGGAAACAAAATCACGATCGACTCTGCCACGCTTATGAATAAGGGACTCGAAGTGATCGAGGCGTTCTGGCTATTTGGCCTCCCTCCGGAAAAGATCGAGGTGGTGATCCATCCGCAGTCCATTATTCACTCAATGGTGGAATTCGCTGATGGATCCATCAAGGCACAGCTTGGTTTCCCGGACATGAAATTGCCGATCCAGTACGCACTCATGTACCCCGAACGCCCCGCTGCGGGCTACAAACGGCTTGACTTCACAACACTCCGACAGATGACATTCCAAATGCCTGATACCGCGAAGTTCAGGTGCCTTGCACTAGCGTACAGTGCGCTTGAGATGGGTGGTACCGCCCCGGCAGTCTTGAATGCCGCAAACGAGATTGCCGTGCGACTTTTTCTTGACGGGCTGCTGTCGTTCGATGCGATCCCGTCCATGATCGAACATGCACTCTCAGCCCACACGCCTGTCCACAACATTTCCCTGGAGGATGTCGTAAAAGCTGACCGTGATACGCGCGAGCTCTGCCGATCGTCGGCAGCAGTAACACACTAGGAGAGGGGAATTACCAATGCAGTTTCTGGATACCGTATTTTACTTTGTCATTACACTCGGGATACTTGTCTTCGTGCATGAGTTGGGACATTTCCTTGCGGCAAAGCTCTGTGGTATGCGGGCACAGGTGTTTGCACTCGGAATGGGATACAGACTGTTTGGATACAACAAGGTCAATGGCTTCAGCTTCTGGACCCTTGACGAGACAATTGATCTGGAGAACCATACCGACTACAGGGTCGCTGCGTTTCCCATAGGTGGCTATGTGAAGATCGAGGGAATGATTGACGAGAGCTTCGACACAGACTTCGCAGAAAAACCTCCCCAGCCATGGGAGTTCCGGGCCAAGCCAATGTGGCAACGGATGGTCGTTATATCCGCCGGAGTCTTGATGAACATTCTGCTTGCGATCTTCATCTTCTGGGGAATCAATTACTCTCAGGGCCGAAGCATCCGTGACACTACGGAAATTGGCTACGTCGTGGAGAACAGCCCCGCGGCAAAGGCAGGACTGCTCGCCGGCGACAAGGTGGTGGCAATCAACGGCGATGCCATCAGCCACTGGGACATGATCCTGAACAAGGTGTACATTGATAACAACGGCCGGGACTTGCGATTCACGGTGATGCGCGACGATAAAGAGGTCGACCTTTTTCTCCCGCATACCTTGCTTCCTGAACCATCGGACATTTCGTTCGGCATCATTCCAGCGAACACGGAGGTTGTTATTGCCACGGTCGAGCCCGGCACACCCGCAGAGAAGCTCGGTCTGAAGTCCAATGACATTCTGCTTTCTCTCAACGGAACGCCTGTGAAGTTCAATCAGAAGGTGATTGAACTCGTGAAGGCGAATGTGGGAAAGCCGTTGCTGGTTGAATGGAGGCGAGGGGCTGAAACAATGAGCGGAGTCGCTGTACCGACGCCAGAGGGACGGATAGGCATTTCATTGGAAACGCGATATACCGGTCCGGTTACGAAGCTGCGGTATTCCATCATTTCGGCATTACCGCAAGGGCTGAACGACATCGTGAATGTCACCAGCCTCTCGTTTCAGCAAATCTGGCAAATGGTTAGCGGAAGAATTGCATTCACAAAGAATATTGGGGGACCGATCAAGATTGCACAAATTGCGACTCAAACGGCCGAGCACGGAATTATCACATACTTTGGCTTCGTCGCACTACTGAGCATCAGTCTCGCTATCCTCAATATCCTCCCCTTCCCCGCACTCGACGGCGGTCACTTGTTCTTCCTGATCTACGAGGCCGTATTCAGACGAGAAATACCCGTCAAGATCAAGCTCATGATCCAGCGGGCCGGTGTTGCATTACTCCTTGCGTTCATGGCGTTTGTCGTCATCAATGATATAATCAACTTTTAGCGGGATATGCTAACTGCTCTCTGTGTGACCCGCATTTCGGCCTGCCCAATGTGACGATGGTCTCAACCATCCACCCTCCGTTTGCAATATTGAGCACAATTCACTATACTTTCCGCCGTGCACAGGTGTTGGGCCTGTCAAACAAAACACTCTTAAGAGGGGGAAGTATGCGAACGATCCATCGTAGTATTCCACTACGGGTATCTTTACTCTGCTGCCTGCTCTCTTCCTTTTCCATCGCGGTCAGCCAATCCCCCATTAGCATCATCGTCACCCACAGTGTAGCACCCGTAAACCAGCTGTCCGTCAATGACATCGACTTCAGACACTCGACAACACCCAAATGGCTCTTCACAATAAATATCAATGTGATAGGTGTTGACACCCTTTGGGTCAAGATGACAGTGAATGCAGGCTTCGTATTACCGAATGGCGAAGCGCATAGAATGGCTGTGAATTTCAGAACAGAGCATTTCCGGGTAATCGGCACTAAGACGGTCTCAAATCTCGATCTTGGAGCGGACTGGCAAAATCGATTTTGAAGAATATAATGTGGATAACAACGCCCGGAGGCGGCTTGAAGAGACGGCCTTGCCCTCGGGTCAGATTCCGGCGGGGACGTACACATTCACGGTGATAGTAACGTCCGTCGATGGGACAATCTCATCTCTTCCTGACTGAATTCCCGATTATTCTCTCCAATCCAACCACCGTGGAGCTGATATCCCCAATCGACGGCGACCAATTTGTCACTCAGTTTCCATTATTCCAGTGGCAGTACGACGGGCCTTCAGCGCGGATTTCGATTTTTGAAAAGCTCCCCGGCCAGTCTTCGCTTGAGGAAGCAGCATCCGGTGTTCCCCAGTATTCCACCGTAACGTCAACGAACTCGCTTCAATATCCATCGTCAGGAACACGTGTCCTCGAGCCCGGGAAGACGTATGTCTGGTTCGTTGAGGGATTGGCCGGCGCTACAGGCGGAACAACTGTCACACGCAAAAGTGCCCTTCGTTCATTCTCTGTGGTTTCAAGCAACGGGCAATCGCTCTCGTCAATCCTTGACGAACTGGCACGCGCATTGCCTCAATACCAGACGTTATTTGATGAACTCAAGGCACAAGGATTCACCGCAGCGGGATCCATTCGGCTCAACGACAGTGCAATTTCAACGTCGGACCTTCTGAAGATTGTCAACAAGCTGCGCCAGGATCCTGACGCGGTGACATCGGTGAAATCAGAATAAACAAGGGGGATGGTCATGAACAAAAGTGTGAAGCATTATATCGCCCCACTTATGGTATGCGTCATGGTGCTTGTACAAGCGAGCGGTGCCGTTCCCCCCACTGCAAGCCCGGTCGCCCTGATCAGCAAGGTTATCCTTGATGTCACCCGCAAGGAAGAGGGCAAGGACTGGCAGAACGCGAAGAAGGGGGAAACACTCTCTTCGGGGGACAGGGTCAAAACGGGGGCGAAATCCGTTGCGGTGGTCAAGTTCAAGGATAACAGCCTTGTGAGAGTGCGAGAGCTGACCGAATTGACCGTGACCGGAGCAACGGATGGCTCGACATTTTCGAAACAGGTTGAAATGAAGAGCGGCGTGGTTGGCTTCAACATTAAGAAGCAGCAACCCGGTGAGGAGTTCCGGTTCAGTTCGCCGACATCAGTTGCTTCGATCCGGGGGACCGGCGGCTCATTTACGGCGAACACTCTTTCTGATACACTGATCGTTACAGAAGGCGTTATTGAGTTTAAGAATACCATATCGTCGAACCTGGTTAGTGTTCTGGCTGGTTTCACCGGCATCTCGAATCCGGACGGAACCATTGCCACGCGTCCATCCACACCGGAAGAGAAAGCGGCAGCGCAACAGGCTGCCAGAGTGAGCGACCAGGATAACAAGCTCGAGTTCGAGCTTAGGGATGGCAAGGGGAACTCAAAGAAACTCAAGATAGACTACAAGGATTGATCGACAAGACTCGAGCCGCGAGGAACAGTGGGAACTGCATGAACCTCTTCGTTCTCTCAACGCCAGAGTGAGGTAAGGATTGTGTGGAGGCCCAGCGGGAGATAGACCAACGGGCCTCCTCTGTTTAGGTACGTCTTTGAATACTAACTCCCCACATACAGAACTCGTGTCTCCGGTACGGACATGGGTCCTCAGACCATTGGTGCTCTCGCTGCTTGCCACGTTGGCCATTTGTATCGTGCTGGTTGCGCCGGGACGAGCACAGATTTCCACGAAAGTCGCATCTGTTTTACCAACCTCTGCCGCTCCGAGAGTCCCTCTCACTGTTAGTGTTGCGCTTCAGCAGGGAGAGACAATAGAAAAGGTGTTTCTTGTCTATCGTCCGTTCGGCTCAAGCGATTATGACAGGGTCGAGATGGACATTATCGGGAACACTGCAAGCGCCACCATCGCCGCAGAGGACGTCCTGCCGCCGTTTGTCGAGTATTACATCGTTCTGGTGAACCGCGAGGGCAAACTGGAGTCGTACCCGCTCAGCGAGACACAGGATCCATTTGAGGCGCCGCCTGCAAAGACTCTTCAGATCACAGTGAGTGGAGAATCGGGGGCAGACGCACAAATCATGTTCCTGAGCCCGGAGCCGGATTCCCGCCTTTCCCCGGACGACTTTCTTATCTCCGTCTCACTTCTTCGAGCTGATTCGATCGTTGTGAAACGCGCCACACAGCTTCTCCTTGACGGCGCTGATATAACTGAAACGGCAGTGGTCAGCGGCGACATCATCGTTGCAGCACCAGAGAACATGGGACTCTCAATCAAGCCGGGCAGACACCGATTGACGGTGAGGCTTTTTAATCGTGAGGGCAATCTCCATCGCAGCTCGTCAATCGCATTCACCATCCTGGGGGGGAGTGCTGCGCCGGTCGAACCAACGGAGGAATGGCGGTACAATACTTCAATTCAACTTGAATCACGCCATGAAGATGTCAGCTCTGTGGGAACTTGGTACAATCGGGCCAACCTGATGTTTTCCGGATCGACAGGGGATTGGCGTTTCAATGCGAACACTTTCGTCACCTCCGATGAGAAAGCCGACCGTCAACCACAGGACAGGTTCTTTGTAAGCGCCGAGCTTCCATGGGTTCGTGTAGGCTATGGCGATGCTTATCCCTCATTTCCGAACCTTATCCTGAGTGGAAAAAGGGTCCGCGGACTTACGTCGGCCGTCAGACTCGGGTGGTTCAATCTTGACATGACACTTGGAAAGACGAGCCGTGCTGTCGAAGGATCGCTACTGCAGGTTATCGCAAGGGACAGCTTGACAGCCGAGCAGCTGAGAGATCCCGGTGCAGCCTATGCGCCGATCGACCCGACAACATGGGGAAAATTCAACTACGGTACATACGCTCAGGATCTCTTCGCGATACGGCCGAGTTTCGGTTCGGGAGGAGACTGGCAATTCGGTCTTACGTGGCTCAAAGCGAAGGACGATGTTGGCTCCATAAAATATGGTGTCCGCCCTCAAGAGAATTTTGTACTTGGCTCCGATCTCATTGCACGGTTCGATGAAAAACACATTGAGCTTTCCGGACAGGGAGCGTTCAGTGCTTTTAACGCAGACATCTCAAGCGGCACATTCACCGATGCTTACATCGATTCTGTGTATCCCAATCAGGTCGGAGAAATCAAGCAGTTGCGGAATATCCTTGAGCATGTCATTACAGTCAATGACAACTTGCGCCCTCTCAGTTTCAAGAAGTTGTCAACGATCGCGTATGAACTTGGCCTTGGATTGAATTATTTCGACAACGCTCTCAAATTCACCTATCTCTTTAGGGGAAGTGACTACAATTCCTTCGGGCAGACATTCATTCGAAAGGACATCCGGGGCGTCAATATTACAGACAGGGTGCGGCTTGCGGACAACCGCGTTCTTACAACAGCAAGTTTGGAATTACTGAAAGACAATACAAGCGACACGAAGGTGGCAACGACGGCGTTCACGAATTTCAACATCGCGGTGAGTTACTACCCTGACCCGGAGTATCCAAATGTCACTGCAGGATTTGCACGGTACGCCAGCGACAACGGGATTTCCCTCTCCGACACGCTGAATGCCAATTACTCCATCGATGATGCCACGAACAGGTTTTTTCTTCAGTCAGCGTACGATTTTATTCTCTCCGGACATCATACTGCCACGTTCAGCCTTTCCACATCGAACAGAGACGATAGGTCGCCGCGTCATTACAACGTGAAGAACCTTACTGTCGGATTCGGGCTGAGTACCAGGTATGCCGTCCCACTCCAGACAAGCATTGATGTGAACATCAATACCAATACTCTTCCATCCATCGGCACGACAGGGACAAGCCAGGATTTCAATTACACAACTCTTTCTCTGAACGCCCGGTATGCGATTGTTCAGGATATCTTCTCCATTGCGGCAACCGCAAGCCCAACGTTTGGTGACTTTGAACGTACGGCCTGGGACGCGAGCGCTTCATGGAACGCCATGCGGACAATGACCTTTGAGCTTCAATTCGGTCTCTACAACAATCACGGGATATCAAAAGATACCATTTGGAGTTTGCGCTACCGCTACGACGTATAGCGAGGGCGTGACACCACATGAAACGGCTGCGTCTCTCTCCTACATACCGCCTCTGGATATCAAAGCTGAGCCTCGCCACGGCTGTGGCATTTCTGATCATCGTCATCACGCAGGACAATATTCTCAAGCTCGGCATTATTCAGCGTCTTGAGCTTGCGTCCATCGACTATCGCTTCGAATCCCGGGGAATCGATCCGACGTTCAAGGATTCGAGCGAGATCGTCATTGTTGAAATCTCGGAAGAGTCCTTCAAATCACTTCCGGAAAAATGGCCGTGGCCTCGCTCCTACTATGCCCATCTCATTCGTAACCTGAAGGCCGCCGGTGCAAGAGCAGTTGGCATTGACCTTATCCTCGGCGGGAGCCTGGTCAGTAAGAAGGACGACGACGAATTGCGCGCGGCGATTCGTGAAACTGGAATTGCCGTTCTCGCAGGCAAAGCACCACAAGAAGAACAGGACTACAGAGTTGTCACATCCAACGAAAACTATGGCAACATATTTTTTGACGCCGATAGTTGCCTGGGCGTCGTGAATGTTTTGAGCGATGCCGATGGTGTCCTGCGCCGGTACAGACCGATGTGGGGAACGAACACCAGCCTGCTGATCCCCTCATTTGCGTTCGCGATTCTCGACAAATACTTCGGGCTCCCGGCCCTCAGCATTGTCGAGAACTATGCCGACCACTTCGTCTTCATCAATGCCGAGATCCCCAAGTACGACGCTTCGAGCTTTCTGATCAACTTCTACGGTCCCCCGGGAACCTTCCGTCGCGTAAAATTCGCAGACGTCATTGACGATGAAACCCTGGAGACAACCGAGGAGAAGGAGTCGGGGGCTGAAATCAACACGTTCAGCGATCCTGACATGGGATACCTGTACGACGGTACCTTCAAAGACAAGATTGTTCTCGTGGGGTCCATGGCTCCCGAAGAGCACGACTTGTTCCCTGTTGCATTTGCGCGCGGTCGACAACCGGGAGACAATCTGATGTACGGAGTGGAAATCCACGCCAATGTGATTGAGAACGTGCTGCGCAACCAGTTCCTGCGCAAGCAATCCGCAACCACAGAGATCCTTCTGGTCATCATTCTTACCATCATCACGTTCCTGGTGACCTCAGCGCTGAAGAGCTCGAAGACCAGACACGCTTTCCTGGTCGAGCTGAATGGTTTCTTGTTCGCCGTGGCGGAAGTCTTTGTCGTCGGCTTCGTCGCTCTCCTGCTGTTCAACAAATACAACTATTTGATGACGGCCATCAGTCCGATACTTGCAGTACTCGCGGGTTACGTTTCCAGCACGGTTTACCATTTCGTTGTCGAGCGTAAACAACGGATGCTTATCAAGGCGATGTTCAGTACCTATGTCAATCCGTCTGTCGTGGAAGAGCTCATCCTCAATCCTGACAAACTGAAACTTGGGGGTGAGCGGCGGGAGCTTACCGTGCTGTTCAGCGATATCGAAGGGTTCACAACAATCTCCGAGGGCATGTCCCCGGAAGAGCTTGTTGGCGATTTGAATGAATACCTGAGTGCAATGACCGACATTGTGTTTAGGAACGACGGGACGCTGGACAAATACGAGGGAGATGCGATCATGGCCTTTTGGGGGGCGCCGATCCCGCAGGCAGACCACGCTTTACGCGCATGCATCAGCGCTCTGCAAATGGAGGAAAGGCTTGTTGCCCTTCGCGCCGCGTGGATGCAACAGGGAAAGCCGCCGCTCAACATTCGCATCGGCATCAACACCGGCGAGATGGTGGTGGGAAACATGGGGGGAATGGGCAAGTTCGATTACACCGTGATCGGGGACAGCGTCAACCTCGCCTCACGGCTCGAAGGTGCCAATAAGCAATACAAATCCAAGATCATGGTGAGCGAGCAGACGTACGAGCTCGTCAAAGAATCGATCCTCGGTCGGGAGCTCGACCTTATCGCTGTGAAGGGGCGCTCCGCTCCATTGAGGATCTTTGAGCTCCTGCAGGCCAACCCGCATGAGATCGACCGGACCACGCGGGAGTTCCTTGCGGCGTACAACTCAGGACTGTCCTTTTATAGGGAGCAACGGTGGGCAGAATCACGCGGAGAGTTTGAGCGGGCGCTGCACCTCAGGCCAATCGATTATCCATCGCGACTCTATGTCGAACGAGCATCCCATTACGCTGTAAACTCTCCTCCAGCAGACTGGGATGGTGTGTTCGTCATGCAGACAAAGTGATCTCACCAGCCAAGATTCTGAATGAACAGATCCTGCATCGCGGCAATATTGTCGCCTGGTTCTCGGCTGACGCTTTCCTTCATGAGCACACTCACCTCGTATACGGTTGTTCCGGTGTCGACCAGAAGAACCCGAATCCTGTTGGTAGGCTGACCGGTAACGTACTCGTACATACACACGCTCTTCCCACGCGTGGAGGAGGACTGCGGTTCTCGTGCGATATGTATGCCACGTTCACCTGACTCCAGCGCCAGGGTCAACTCTGCAAGCCGCATCAACCCCCCACGGTTTATCTCCCGCCTTGCCTCCGCATCGACCTTCAGCTCGCGGACAGAAAGTGTGGCCGCAAAGTCACTACGAACCAGCCACACGATGTCGGTTGCCGACGGAGAATCCTTGGTTGCGTTGAGCCACCCCTCAGGGAGTCTATAGCGCAAGCGGCCGTCAGTGGCAGTGACATATTCCGGACTGAAGCGATGATCGACTGCGCGCGGTGCGCTGGCACACCCTGCCAGCAAAAGGGAGAACAATAGAGGCCAGCGACGTGGAGACGTACTTGAGGAGCGGGGCATTACAGCTCGCCAACCCGCTTGAACTGCTCTGACTCCAGTGTGAACATCAGCGAAATGCGGTGTGTGTTGCCGAGTTGATTAATCCCATCGAACTTTGCAAACGAGTAGTCAATGTTCAGTTTCGGCAACCGGACACCTGCACCCATGGTGAGCTGCTTTACGTCGCTGTAGCCGACACGCAGGGCGATGAGATTCTTGAATTGGTACTCGAGTCCAGAATGAAGATCAAGGCTCACGGGACCGAGATGAGCTGTTGAAGCATATTGGCGGTTTTCGAACCTGATGTCGAAATCGATGGCCGGTGCGAACCTCCCGCCAAACGCCTCGATAAAGTATGCAGAACCGACCTTCATTGTAGGAGAGATAAGCTCGTTCCTCCCGGTGGTCCAGGCAAGGAATGTCGTCGTCACATCCTGAAGGTTGGCACCGAGTTGCACATTCTCAAAAGGTGTGTACCAGACGCCAACGTCGAGGCCGATGCCTGTCGCGGAAGCGTCGCCCAACTCACGCCGGATAATCTTTACGTTTGCACCGTACGTGAAATCATCAGATTCCTTTTTCGAATAGGTGAAGTAGAACGCCCAGTCGGCGGCATTGAAGTACGTAATCCGGTTCGGATCGATACGGAAATTTGGATCTCGCGGATCGGAGAGTGGATCACCAGTAAGACCGTTGATACCTGCCTTCTCAGTATTGGCGATGTCATCAACGCCGAGGCGAATGACACTGAAGCCAAGACTCGTGCGAGATCCGAAAGGAATTGCGACTGCCCCATAGTCATAGTTCACGAGGCTGCCAAACTGTTCGTCGTGCATGAGCGTGAACTGAGGATAGTTTATCTGGGAGAGACCTGCAGGATTCCAATATCCGGCGGTTACATCGTTCGCAAGTGCAACGAATGCTCCCCCCATTCCCAGAGCCCTTCCGCCAACCCCAAGCGACATGAAGTCGCCCGCGTACTTCGCGATTCCCGTTTCCGCGTTCACTGAAAGCACAGGAATCGAGATCGCCACGGCAAGCATCAACACATATGTCTTCATTCTTCACCTCTTGACGAAAAAGCCGGATGCGAAAGCTGTCCGGACTTAGTGGACCACAACAGGTAGTTATGTACCTCCGTCCAACCGTTATCAAACTACTGTGTGGTCTCTCCTGTCATATTGTGCTGAGTTCAAAGTCCGAAAATCACCAGTAAAAGTCAAGAAAAGTCCCGCGTAATGTCGGGTTCGTCACTTCTGCCAGTTGGCTTGGTCACAGCAGTCAGCTCGAAAGCCGATTATCCGGGGCAGTTTTCTATTGAAGCGGTTCCGCTCCCAATTCACGTATCATTGCCTTGACAATGGGGTGTTCGTTTTCCGGCTGTTGAGGTACAGGTGTGTCACCCGGGGAGTTTGCCGAATTTTGCGTCAATGGTACAACTTCTGCAGCAACGCGCGCCGGGATGTTGAATACTTTCTCCACGATATCGCTCAAGAGGTCCCTGTTCCGTTTGATCGATGACGCCTGAAATTCATTTGCGCACCCAATCCGGATGACTCCTTCGCTCACGCCAAGCGGGGTCGCTGCATCCATCACCGATCCGAGGGCAATCTTCTGGGCGCGAATCTCATGAATGAGTTCCTGCCACCGTGATGTGAGTTCTCCTGCTGTCAGAGTTGGGGGCTGTGAAGGGGGTGAAGAAGCCGCGGAAGCGGGCGGCTGAGCGGGTTTTGACCGAAGGAAGGAAGGTCGTGCAAATCCTGCGCGTTGAGCAGGCACAACAACCTTCGCTGCAGCGCTTTCTGCAATGGACGACGCCGGCACCGACGAGACTATTGGCACCTGTGCTGCGAACGGAGTGCTAACGAGTTTTTTTTTCAACTCCTCAACCTGTTGAATCAACTCTCCAACTTCTGCTGCCGCAGGCATTGTCATCATCTGAATCATATCGGCCTCGAGTTTGAAACGAGGTTGCGCGGTCCAGCGAATGGCAGACTCGGTCGCGATCACAAGCCGGAGCAGGCGCAGCAAATCTGTAATGGCAAAATGACGGGCCTCTTCGGCATAGCGTTTCCTGTAAAGGTCAGAGGCTTCGATCAATTCGGTCGATTGGGTTGTCCTGGCAATGAGGATGTTGCGGAAGTGCTCGATCAGCCCGCCCAGGAAATCCTTGATATCGTGTCCACCTGACATGAGCTCATCCACAAGCGCCAGACCTCCACGCGGATCCCTGGCCTTGATGAGATCAGTGACACGGAAATACACCTCCTGATCAACAATGTTTAGCGCCTGCAGGATCTTGTGATGCGTGATGTCCTTTCCACAGAGGGACACCACCTGGTCAAAGATGCTTTGGGCGTCGCGCAACGACCCATCACCCCGTTTTGCAATAAGCATCAGTGAGTCATCATCGAGCTGCAGCCCTTCCACTGTTGCGATCCCCTTGAGATTTGTTGTTATCTCGTGGATTGCTATGCGACGGAAATCAAAGCGCTGGCAGCGTGAAAGGATGGTGGGGGGGAGCTTATGGATTTCTGTTGTCGCAAAAATGAAGAGCACGTGTGAGGGGGGTTCTTCAAGGGTCTTCAACAGCGCGTTGAAGGCTTCCTTCGTCAACATGTGTACTTCATCAATGATATAGACTTTGTACGCTCCTTTTGCAGGCGCGTAGCGCACAGACTCCCGCAGGTTACGGATTTCCTCCACGCCTCGGTTCGACGCACCGTCGATTTCCAACACGTCAAAGCTTCGTCCTTCCGTGATCTCCTTGCAGATATCACATTCGTTGTCCGGATTATTGTCTTTGGGATTCAAGCAGTTGACTGCCTTGGCGAGAATGCGGGCGGTCGTGGTTTTCCCGCAGCCCCGCTGCCCTGAGAAGAGATAGGCGTGGGCAAGCCGCTTCGTCGCAATCGCATTGCGCAGCGTTGTCGTAACGTGGGTCTGACCGACGACATCTTCGAACTTCATGGGCCGCCACTTCCGGGCGGTAACGATATACTCACTCATCTGAGTTTGTGCAACAAACGTTGATCAAAAATGTTCTGTCAATATATCCCAATCGCCTCTGATATTCAACACTGTCGATTTCATCCTGTCCGCGCATTGGACGCGCATCGTGATGTAAGAGCGCGGGCCATTTTGGGTTGTGCCGGGATCAACGGTCACTGCAGGGATGTAACCGATTGCTCTCAGCACACCTACCGCCTGTGTCCACTTCTACGCGATCTGCGTGAAACGAACACATGCGGCAACGCATCTTCTATTCGTTCAATAGGTAGGATGGTCAGCCCTTGTTTCACCCGCTCGGGGATTTCAGTAAGATCCTTCTCGTTCTCCTGCGGGATCAGCACTGTTTTGATCCCATTGCGTTGTGCGGCAATCAGCTTTTCATTCAATCCGCCGATTGCAAGTATTTTCCCACGAAGAGTGATCTCGCCTGTCATCGCGACATCACTGCGTGCAGCCTTGCCTCCGATCGCAGAGTACATTGCCATCGCCATTGTAATCCCCGCCGAAGGACCATCCTTGGGAATGGAACCTTCCGGCAGATGGATGTGGATCTCCTTTCCCTTGTTAAATGCCGGATCGAGGCCGAGCTTGGCAGCGTTGGAGCGCAAGTAACTCAGCGCTGCGTGCGCCGATTCCTTCATCACTTCGCCGAGCTGACCCGTAAGGGTAAGTTTCTCCTGCCCTTTCATGATGGTCACGTCCACACTCAGGATATCCCCACCAACACTGGTCCACGCAAGGCCGGTCACCGAACCAACACGCAACTCTTCGGGTCGGACCCGCGGTCTGAATTTCGGAACGCCAAGGTAGACCTCGACCTTCTCAACATCGACCACCATGTGTTTCCTTGGCATGCGCTTTCCATTCCGTTGTTTCTTCAACACGATGTCCTTGGCGACTTTCCGGCATACTGATGCGATCTCGCGCTCGACGTTTCTCACGCCTGCCTCCCGCGTATATTCATTGATGATCTTGTCGATGGCGGGGTCGCTAATCGTGATGTTGTGGTCGGTAATGCCGTGTTCCTTCATTTGCCTCGGAATAATGTGGCGTTTTGCAATTTCCCTCTTGTCATGCTGCAAATAACCGGGCAGCTCAATGATTTCCATCCTGTCCTGGAGCGGCGGTGGAATCGCGTACCGGATGTTTGCGGTGGTGATGAACATGACGTGCGAAAGGTCGTAGTCAACATCAAGATAATGATCGTTGAACGTGGAGTTCTGTTCCGGGTCGAGGACTTCAAGCATCGCCGATGACGGATCCCCACGAAAATCCATACTCATCTTGTCGATCTCGTCAAGAAGCATTAGCGGGTTGACAACCCCCGCGCGCTTCATCGACTGGATGATCTTTCCCGGCATGGAGCCAATGTATGTTCGTCGATGCCCACGGATTTCCGCTTCATCACGAATGCCGCCCAGAGAAATGCGGACAAGGTTCCGCCCCAAAGCCCGGCTTATGGATTTTGCAAGCGATGTCTTGCCAACACCCGGAGGCCCCACGAAACAGAGTATCTGCCCCTTCATTTCACGAACAAGGTTCAATACAGCAATATGTTCAAGAATCCGTTCCTTCGGTTTTTCAAGTCCAAAGTGGTCATCATCGAGGATCTTTCGCACATGCTCAACGTTAAGATTATCCTTTGTCCGCTTATGCCATGGCACAGCGATCATCCAATCCAAGTAGCTGCGGATAACGGTGAACTCCGGTGAGAGGGAAGGAGTTTTCTTTAGCTTGTTGAACTCCTCAAGTGCCTTGTCTTCCGCGAGTTTGGACATCTTTGCCTTTGTGATGTCCTCGCGCAGCTTTGCAAGTTCCGGTGATGCCTCTTCATCGCCCAGCTCGTCCTGCAGGATCCTGATCTGCTCCTGGATGAAGTACTTGCGTTGCGACTTGGCAATATTGTCGTGGACCTTCGAGTCGATCTCCCTTTCGATCTTCAGAACGTCGTTTTCTGAATTCAGGATCCGGATTAGCTCGTGGAGCTGCTCACGGATGCCTGTCAATTCGAGCACCTTTTGCTTCACGTCGACATTTTGAAGGATGTTGGAAGCAATATAGAATACCTTGCGCTGGGCGTCTCTGGTGTTCTCGAATGCCACGAGCACTTCGCTCGGCACGTTTCTGTTCAGATGGACATATTCTGCAAACAGGCTCGACGTGTGGCGAAGGAGAGCATCAAGCTCCGAGTCCATCTGTACCCGATCGTGTTTCACTGTCACGTCAGCTTCCATGAACCGGTCATTGGGGACAACTGTTGCGATGGCGGCCTGCACAACGCCATCCACCAGGATTTTCATGAGACCGTTCGGCAGCTTGAGGATCTGGATGATCTTTGCAACGGTTCCATCGTGATAGATGTCTGCGATGCCGGGTTCCTCCGTCACCGAGTTCTTCTGCGCAGCAAGGAAGATGAACTTGTTATGCTCGAGGGCATGATTGACCGCCCGCAACGATGATTCCCTTCCCACAAGCACGGGAAAAATCATGTATGGAAAAACCACCACATCGCGCAATGGCAAAACCGGCAGCCGTGTGGGAATGGTTTCGGAGTGAGCGTGGTGTTGAGATGTCAGTGTTTCCTGTTGCATCGTCACGTGAATAGTAAAGACGGAAAAAGGTGTCGGCCTGACACCTTCGGATATTGGTCAGAAAAAATATACCAACATAAGCGGCCTTTGTCAAGAAAGGACACGGGGAACGACCCGGGCCTGCATTTTCCACCATCGTTCCCACAGCCATACCATTGCCACACAAGCTCCCGTCACGATGAGCGTGTGAACCAATGACAAAAGAAGCGTCTGGCGATGCAGTTGGCCAAGCATAAGTTGATAGACTGTGAACACCAATATATACTGGAGATTGAATGTGAAGAGCGAGTGACGTCCGAGTAGTTCAATCACGCGAACCGGCAGTCCCGTCCAGTTCTTCACCTGGACCAGCCACAAACAGCAGAGTGTAACTGCAAGAACGGAGGCGAGTCCGAACAGGACGTAGGAAATCTGCGGAGGAAATCGGTAGTGATCGAGTGCCAGGTTTTTCATATACACAATCATTGAATCGCCGGACGCAAAGTAGCTCAGCAGTAGTCCGAGAAGAATGCACGCACCGGCGAGCCGGAACGCCTGACGCCATCGGTTTATATGTTGCCCTGCGTGGAGATATTCTCCCAGTGACAGACCCACGAGATAGAACGACGACAACTGCAATAACGGAAAAGTATCAAGAGGTATGTCTGGAGATCCTGATGGGGGGTATCCCGCGATGATGTTTTTCACAACAAATAGGTATGATGGAACAGGGAGTCGAGCAAAAAGGCTGCCGGCAATGTACAAAACAGGTACGACCAGTATACGGATCGCCTTTGATGTCCCCCTCCACCACCGCATCAACCATGGACCAATTAATAGCACCACGATATAGAAGTTGAGGACTTCTGCCCAATTCCCGGGACGCAGGTACATCATGCGCTCCCATATTGAAGCCAGCGGCGTCTTGTCAGCTGTTTCTATGACAATCACGAGAAATTCAAACGACAGGAATGCGAACAGAGCACGGCGCCACATGCGCCGTTTGATCTTCGCGAAACCTTCCGGCGTCAGCATCTGGTTGGAGTACACAAATGCCATGGTCGTGCCGAATACAAAAACGAACAAGGGGGTCGCCGCCTTTGTCAGAAGAAGGATTGCATTGATTCGAGCCCAATCGCCAGCATCCAAATTTCCGGGAAACAACTCCAGTGAATGCGAAACGAGCATCAACAGCAGGGCTGTACCCCTGGCGCAATCGAGCATACGAAAGCGGGGGTGGCCGTTACCAATGGGAGGTGGGGCGGGAAGAGGGTTGTGTTCGGGCAACTGGTTTGCGGGTGGTGAATGCTCTGATGAACAATACGCACTACGGGCAACTCAAGGTAAGCAAAAAAAAATCCGCGCTCAACTCGGCGCGGATTAAACGGCGAAGCTGCGAGAGCGGATTACCATCGATCCTGGTCGGACGTAAGGCATGCCATCAAGTCGTCCTTGCTCATCCGGGAAACGGCCACACATAACGCCCTTCCCTTCTCCCACAAGATAACGGTGCGCCCATCAGGTTCAGATTCGATGAACCAGCCCGTGCGTTCGAGCGCCTCCTTTGCTTGAAATGGAATGCAGAGTTTTTCTCCCTTCAGCACGGTTGCCAGACACGTTTGGTACACATACACAATATCGGTGTCCCGCTGGTACACGAGATGCGCAAGCTTGGCACCCGCATATTCATTCTGCACACCGCCAACCAGCCTGCAGTTCTTCATGCGGGGCATGTGTACGCTGTAATCGGTGATCTGCGCAAACAGGCTTTCCAATTGTGCCGGCTCGTTGGATATTATCTGGGGTTTGATGGTTCCATCGAGCACAGCACGGTGGTTCATCAGCGACTGCAGGATAACATCGTTGGGAAGGAGCGATGCCTCCGAGATCGGCGAAGGAGAGGGCGGGCTGCTGAGGAACACGAGAACGGCTATGAACGCAAGGGAAAAGCCAAGCACAGGTTTGACCAGCGGTTTCCTGAGCACTTCCGAAAACCACCGAGCGCGCCCGTACAATCCGTCGCGCCCCACCTGTTCAATAACACGGTGCGCAACACGATCAGGTGTCCGTTCATGGCGTGCACGCAGCTGCACCACGGATTTGGTTGCACGCTCTGCTTCGTATTCATAGCGACACGGTGGGCACAATCGACCGTGTTCCTTGAATACCGCCATCTCACTTTCGGTGAGTTGACGATCAACCGCCGGGCTGATCAGTTCCTGAAACGCACTACAATCCACTCTACACAACCACAATTGTTAGCAAGACTGTCTCTGGTATCTCCCTGGATTAGTCCTCTGCAACGTAACCGCGTTTCCTTGCATATTGCATTAACTGTTCGCGAAGCAGCTTTCTTCCTCTGTGCAACCTCGACCTCACGGTACCGAGAGGGCAATCGACAAATTCGGCAATCTCTTCATAGCTCAGTCCTTCGATATCACAAAGGATCACCACCGTCCGAAAGTCATCCGGCAGCGCCGCAATCGCTTTGGTTACATCATCATCAAGCAGATTCCCGAACAGCGTCTCCTGAAGATCATTTGTCTCGGTTGACTCATCCCTGACCGTGCTATAGAAATCCTTTACCTCATCGTAGTCAACCGTATCGGGCTCTTTAGTCTCTTTTCGGTAGCGGTTGATGTACGAGTTCTTCATGATTCGGAACAACCAAGCTTTGATGTTGGTTCCCTTTTCGTACGAATCCCAGAACCGATATGCCTTCAAGTACGTTTCCTGCACAAGGTCATCGGCGTCCTGGGCGTTGTTTGTCATCCGGAGGGCATAATTGTACAACAAATCCATATGAGGGAGGGCTTCCCGCTCGAATTCATTATGTCTATCGCTCTTCGCCGATAGCTTCATAGTGACGGGCATCAAAATGTGCTGCGGTTGTCTGAGTGATACTTGTGCTAAAGGTAAGACAATACAGTGGCACTTTCAAGCACGACCCGCGACCGGCTCGCTAGTGCGGAAGTTGAAGGATATCCAGCAGCTGTGAGAGCTGCATGGACTGGTTGAGGGAAAATGTCTCCGTGCTGATTACTCGTGCCGAACCATCAATGGTCTTCAATGCTCCGAACGTGCTAAGGTCACCGAGGTCCTTGATGGTGACAACAATGCCATCACCCCTCCTGTTCAGGACGGGATCTATCAGAACGCCAACATCCACAGTATGTGACCATCCGGAGATGTGGTGCAGTTTTACTCCCTTGATGATGATGTCGTACATTCGTTTTGCATTTTGCGGAAGGTGCCGGTAATAATCAAGGTCCACATCCTGAAATGATCCAGTCGATATGCTCTGCAACGCTGTGAGTATTCCCACGTAGTTGAGCCTGCGAATGAAGTTCTTCTCGCCATCATCCGGCCATTGACCCGATTCGATCAGCACGGTGCTTGTTCCCCAGCGCTGCATATTGTCCCCAAATGCCCGGGGTTCAAAGGTATCGTCGTACGTTGCAAGGTGTCCATCTGCAAACTGGCCGAGGGCACGGGAAATCAATGCAGCCACCCGCATTGCACGCACACGGACAGGCGGCTGTGTCTTTTTCCAATCCAGTGCCGGTGCAAGAAGGGCAACAGCAGTTACGTTCGTCGACGTCCCGACGGAGCTGAGTTCCTGATCGTGCAGGTTGAATCCGAATACCGGTTTGAGGCGTCTCTGTGTGTCCCGAAGGACCCGCGCCTCCGGGGTGGCCATCTCGAGCGCATCGCGGTTCATGTCAAGACCAACCGCCGTTCGTCGATCAACACGCTCGGCACCGTCGGGATTGAGCATCGGGATAAAGCAGAGTGTCAGTGTGTCGAACACCTCGTTCAGCCATTTTTCTTCCGGGGAACGCTGGAGAAAAAAATTCAAGATGTCCATCAATGCAAGGGTTGCCGTCGATTCATCCCCGTGCATCTGTGACCAGAGTAGAACCTTTTTCTGCCCCCTGCCAACCGTGACCATGTGAATGCTTCGCTCTTCAATCGAGGATCCTATTTCCTCCACTGCTATCAATTTGTTGCTCTTCACCGACATGGTGATCAGTTCCTCAAAGATCTGATCGTGTTTGCAGTTCCGGGGAGTAAGATGGTTGAGACGATAGCGCTCATGGGTTGAGAACAAATGCCTGGCGAGTGCGTTCGAGGTCATAACGGACGAATGGACTGGGAAAGGTGTGTGGAATATACGGCAATGATGCGAAAATTGCCAAAGAGTAGGTGGGAAAATGCGATGACGTGCCCTTCGCGAAGAGGCTCTGAACCCGACTTCATCGACCGATCGGTAACAAGGGTCGTGCAAATGAGGACGCCATCAATTTTCCTTCTGCTGTTGTTCCAGCAGTTCGAAGTATTTCCTGATCAGCTCCTCATAGTCCCGGGCGTAGCCCTCCTCAAGGGCCTTAAGCATATCCTGCCTGAGCTGGTTTTTTCCTTCCTGTGAGGTAAGATCAATCGCCCCAGGACTCTTGCGGGCAACCTCTGTGCCGGATTCGGACTTCCGCCGCTTCTCAAAGTCGCGCTCCCGTGCCGAGCGTTGCGAGTCGAGCAATCGTGAAAGTATCCGATCCTGCTTCTGCAACGTCTCGGGATTGACATTGCCCTGTGCAAGGTCTGTCTGAACCTCGCGCATCTCTTGCGCAACCTTGTTCAGATCTCCAAGAATTTTGCTCAAGTCCCCGGCTTGCGAAGCTTCCTTTGACAACTGCTCCAGTGATTTCCTCACGGCGCCCTGTTCCCCGGCAAGTCTCGCCATCTCTGCTGCCTGTTGCTGACTCATCTCGAGATTCTGAGTACCCTGGTTGATCCCTTGTTGTTGTCCTGTTAATTGCTGCAACCGTTGCATTAGTCCGGCCATCCCCATTCCCTGGCCACCCCGGCCCTGCATCATTGCGTTCATCGAGCTTTGCAGCTGGCTGGCGGCCTCGTTCAGTGAGCCCATGGCGGAGCCCTGTTGCTGTCCGGCCATCTGGCCGTTGCGCTGTTCCAGTGATTGCATGGCATTGTTCATCTCTCTCATTGCGTCGCCAATCGATTTCCCCATCTCCGGTGAGATGCCAAATGTCTTCTGCGACAGTTTACCCATGTTGTTGGCGACGTTGGTCAAGGTCACGCATCACCTCCATCTGCTCCGCTGCATTGTCCCGGAAGCGTTGCGAGTTCTGAGCGAGGCCATGGGATTCATCCTTCAGTCCTTCCTGCCGCTTGGAGAGCTCCAGCATATCCTGCAGCGAGCGACGCATCTCGTTGACGATCTGGCGTTGCTGGTTCTGCTGCATGGACTTCTGAACCTGCTGCATCTGCTGGAGGAACTGCCCCATCTTCTGCATGGCCTGTTTCTGGTTCTGCATCGCCTGCTGCATCTGCTGTTGCTGCATCTGCTGCGCGATCTGCTCCATCTGTTGCTCAAGCTTGACTCTCTTCCAGCTGCTGCTGTGCTTGCTGCATTTCCTGCAGCGGCATTTCAGTTGGGAACTCCTCCATCTTCTTCTGCAGATCGGCAAGTTCCTTCTGCAACTGCTTCGAGTTGCTTCTGCAAGATCCTTCTGCTGTTCAGCCAGCTCGTTTAACTCGCTGCCTGTTTTCCGGATTTGTCTGTTCGGTCTTTTTTGCACACCTCTTCCTGCTGCTTCATCAACTGCTCGGTGCGCTTCACTGCCTCGTCCAGCTTTTGCTCAATCTGGATCCGCTTCAGCAGGTTCATTGTCCGCTCAATGCTCTTGCGGAAATTCTCCTCGGAGAACTGGAAATTCTGCAGAGCCTGTTTCATTTGTTCCGGGTTCATTTGCTGCATTGCTTGTTGCATTTTCTTCATGGCGTCGGCGAACTCGGGAGAGTTCATCTGCTCCATCATCTGCTGAAGTTCCTGGTACTTCTCCAGCGTTTCTTGGGAGAGCACCTGGTTCTTCTGCATCTCATCCACCATCTTCTCGACGGTCTTGTTCACCTCGTCGATCTTCTTCTGGATCTCCTGGTACTTCTTCGCCACCTCCTCGGCTTTCTTTTGATCCTGCCAATCCATCTTCTGCGGGTTCTTCTTCATTTGCTGCTGGAGATCGTCCAGTTCCTTCCTGGCTTCCTGGGCATCCTTCAGCGCTTCCTTCATACTTTCCAGACTCACATCGTGGCCTCTTGTCCACATCGGCAAAAACCTCATCCAGTGACGGGAGCCTGAGGGTGTACACTTCACTGCGGGCTGATTTGGGCCCGGAGACATCATCGTTATCGAACACTTCAATGTAGTAGCTGACGACATCCTCCGGGACCAGGCTGAGCCGGGAGAGATCCCAGACATATGGAAGCAACACTTCGTTGCCCGCTTCCCCGGGAAGGGGCACCTGAACATAGGTGTAGTCGGTAGCCGGTTGTTCGTACCGGGACTGAATCAGTTTGTACGCGAGCCGCAGTTGCGTGAACCCGTAGTCATCATTGATTCTGAAGAGCATATTCAGCGATGTATTCCCGGCGATGTCGATGTTTTGCCCAGGTATTTCGATTGTCGCGGTGGGATAAGCATCAGCAACGACTTTCAGTGTGTACTCAATGGGCTCTGCGTTACCAATGCCTTCCTTGTCCTTCAGCGGAATATGATATGTATGATCGTTCTGGAGGACAATGCCTCCTGACGCTTCGTTGCCTCGAACATCGAGAGGTAGCGTACTCATGTCATCAAAAACCAAAATGGCGGAAGACAGCTCTTTGTTCGATCTGACCTTATATGATACGCGCGTTCCCTTCAGGGCGGTGACATCACCGGCATTCTCGTCAAGGTCCTGTGCAGATAGTTTCGAGTACGACGGAAACACCAGACGCAACAGCAATGATCCAACAGTCGGCCGGTCAATCACGCTGAGCATGTACTCGTCGCTTCTGACATCTCCGGAACTCACAAAGTAGCGGGTTGAGGATTTGAGCGAAGGGACCTCGTACTTGAACATCCCGTTCGCCATGGCTTCAAGCTTGCGATGCTCGAACTCAAGCTGACCTTCCGGTTTTGTTGCAAGCGTGACATCCTTCTGCCGGGCGCCCTCAACCCGGACGGTGATTGGGACAGATTGTCCCTTCACCACTTCCTTGTTGCCGGGTTCAACGATGAACTTGAAGAGAGCGGGTGGTTCAAAGGACGTATCGTAGTGAGCGAGGCGATGGAATGACGCAGAAAAGGATGCCGGAAATAATACAACCAGCAACAGACTGACTCCACTAACGACACCAAGCGTTTTCCCAAGCCGTTTTGTGTCGGTATAGTTCGCGATGGAGGTGAAATCGTATTGCTCGGTCTCTTTCCGCACATCAGCAAATGATTCATCGATGAGCTCGGGAGAATAGAAGTGTGCTCTTTCGCGTTCGGTGAGTAGCTGGAGGATGTTGACCAGATGGTCCCGGATCGCGGGAATTGCCAATCCCACTCTCCGGGCAATCGCGCTATCGCTATCACCCTTGAGAACACCACCAAGGCGCAGTAGCGGTCGCACGATACGGGTTGCGACGAGAACGAGAGTTGCAGTCACAACGCCCCAAAAAAGAATCGTCCTGGTCACGACAGAAAAGTACAGTAACTCTTCGAACACTACTACCACAAGGCCGACGGTGAGAACAACAAGCGTAGTGTAAACGAGGCCGTTCGCCAGCGCAACAACATCCTCTTTCCGTTTCGCAGCAGCGAGTCGGGCTCTAATCTCAGAATAAGTGTCGGGTGCTGTTGGACTCACGGGCATTCAACCTAATTGGTCAACGCGTAGATCACGATGTTCGTTCCGAACCGAAGCGCCTCCTGCCGCTTCGGCTCCGGGTCATTGTGCACCTCCGGATCGGCCCAGCCATCGCTGGGGTTCGTCTCGTATGTGTAATACACAACCAGTCGCCCGTTGTGGAACAGCCCGAAGCCCTGTGGCGGTTTGCCATTGTGTTCGTGGGTCTTGGGTGGCCCGTTCGGGAAATCAAATTGGCAGTGATACATGGGGCTGTTGAATGGCAGCTCCACCAAATCCTGTGCGGGAAAATACTTTCTTCATCTCCCTTCGAAACGCCTTGTCCATCCCGTAGTCATCGTCGGCGTAGAGAAAGCCGCCGTTCTCCAGATAGGTTCTGAGTCTCCGGACTTCGTTCTCGCTGAAAGCGATGTTGCCGTGTCCGGTCATGAAGATGAATGGGTATGAAAAGAAGTTCTCGCTGTTGATGTCGACAAACTCATACTTCGGATCGACGTCGAGACCGGTATGTTGTTTGATGAAATTCAGGAGGTTGACTTCCGCCGACGGGTCGTTGTACCAATCCCCCCCACCCGAATACTTCAGACGGGCAATCTTAAACGCACTCGAAACGTGGGAAGGCTGGGCTTGACCGATGGGAGTGAGCAGCACAACCGCGAGAACTACGGGAACGATCCTCATCTACACAACACATCCTTCCTCTGTTGACACAACTAAGTTATCAAACAGAGAAGGAAGAAGCAAACAAAAGAAGCCTGCCCCGGGTGAGGGACAGGCCCTTACATACGTTGTACCCTTGACGTTTCAGTCCATGATCTTCCTCAGGAAGGCCGGCTTTTCCGGATCGGCCTTGTCAATCTTCTCACGGCCATAGCCGCCATCGTCGGGGCGGTATGGGTTGATGGTGATGTCAACGCCGCGACGCATGAATGCAGGTTCATCAAGCTTCTGGAGCTCGGCTGCACCTGTGGGGACGCGGTCAATTAATCGTACAGGCTTTCCTGATCGAGCCGCTACTGATGTTGCGGCCGGTCCGCGTCGGTTGAACCCCGTTGCAATGACCGTGACCATGATATCATCTGTCATGTTCTCATCGACCACGGCTCCGAGAATAACATTGGCGTCTTCCCCTGCCGCATCGTGGATGATCTCCGTCGCTTCATCGACCTCAACCAACGACATCGATGTACCACCGGTGATATTCACAAGAACGCCCTGCGCACCGGAAATCGAGACGTCATCAAGCAGTGGGCTGGAGATTGCAGCGTGTGCCGCTTCAACCGCACGGTTCTCGCCGCTGGCAATGCCGGAACCCATCACCGCATCACCCATCTCCTTCATAACGGTTCTCACGTCGGCAAAGTCAACGTTGATAAGACCCGGGACGGTGATCAACTCGGAGATTCCCCGCGTTGCTCCATAGAGCACCTGGTTTGCAATCTCAAATGCCTCGGTGAGCGGGGTGGTGCGCTCGACAATGTTGAGGAGCTTTTGATTCGGGATGACGATGAGCGTGTCCACCTGCTTCTTCATCTCCTCGATCCCGGCATCGGCCTGGCCCATGCGTTTTTTCCCTTCGCACTGGAAAGGCCTTGTGATGATTCCCACCACGAGGGCTCCAACGCTCTTTGCGATGTTTGCCACAAGGGGTCCGCCACCTGTGCCGGTCCCCCCGCCCATACCGGCGGTAACAAACACCATATCGCTGCCCGCCAATGCGCGCGCAATTTCATCGCGGTCCTCTTCAACGGCGCGGTGGCCGATGATGGGATCGGCGCCTGCACCCAGGCCGCGGGTTAGGTTCTTGCCAATCTGGATCTTGTTGGGCGCATCGTTGCGATCGAGCGCCTGTGTGTCCGTGTTGACAGCGAAGAAGTCAACGCCATGCAGTCCGCGCTTGATCATGCTGTTGACGGCATTACCGCCGCCGCCGCCAACGCCAACAACACGAATCTTCGCTCCGCGATCGAGACCATAATCGAGTTCGATCATTGATCATATCTCCTTTGGATGTGGTGGGATGAAAATGAGTATACTCTGCGAGTCTCCTGTATCATCGTTATAGTTGGTCAAACCATTCCTTCATTTTCCTGGCCATGGCCCCTACCGAACGCTCTCTCCCGGTCGCGGCCTGTGGCATCGGGGCTCTGCCGAAGTTTTTGAGTCCGTGAATAACAAGGCCGACTGCTGTCGAGTACGCCGGGTTTTCGATTTCGCGGACGAGGCCGCCCGAGAACCCCGTTGGAATGCCGATCTTCACCGGCATGCCGAGTACCTCGCGGGCAAGGTCCGCCGTTCCCTTCACCAGGGCGCCACCTCCGGTCAGCACAACTCCTCCCGATAGGTGTTTGGAATACCCCGAACGTTTGATCTCGAGTGCGGCGATTTCAAATATCTCCTCCATGCGCGGCTGAATAATGGTCGCAAGCAGTCTCGAGTCGATTTCGATCGGCGCACGACCTCCCACACCGGGCAGCACAATCGGGTCATTGTTCACAACCCCTGGTACGTATGCGTGTCCGTGCTCCTTCTTCAGCTTCTCCGCCTGATCATTGAGTATGCCAAGACCTTTTCGAATGTCATCCGTAACTTTCTTGCCAGCAATGCCGATGACCGCTGTGTGACGGATTGTTCGTTCTTCGAATACTGCCAGGTCGGTTGTCCCACCACCGACATCGAGTAATGCAATCCCCACTTCCTTCTCTTCATCGTCAAGAACCGCGTAGCTCGACGCAAGTGGTTCCAGCACCATATCGCTTACCTCAAGTCCGGCGCGCTGCACGCATTTGTAGATGTTCTGCGCTGCACTTACCAGGCCGGTAATGATATGCACGTTCGCTTCCATGCGGATGCCGGACATACCGAGCGGGTCGTACACCCCATCTTGTCCATCGATGATAAATTCCTGGGGGATGACGTGAATGATCTTCCTGTCGGTGGGAAGGGCAATCCTCTTTGTATCCTCGATGAGGCGATCAATGTCGGCTTGGGTTATCTCATGTTCATTGCCGCTGATGCTGATGACGCCGCGGCTCTGAAAACTCTGGATGTGATCGCCCGCGATTCCAACGATGACAGACTTGATGGCCACGCCCGATTGTGACTGCGCCTCGGCAACGGCATTCGTCACCGATTTGATGGTCTTGTCGATGTGCGTCACCACGCCCCGCATCATTCCTTCGGACTGGCTGCGCCCCAAGCCGAGGATATTGACCCTGCCGTTCTCATCCATACCGGCAACCACAGCGCATACCTTTGTTGTCCCGATATCAAGGCCTACAATAATATTCTCCATAACTCATCCTCTTAGATTATGTAAACGACAGGGCATGTGACATTTTCATTTTGAGGCAGGCTTGTCAGCTACCGTTTTTGCCGGTTGCGACCCATCCACGTTGTGGTTCCAGCGTACAACCACCTGGTCCTCGAACCTGAGGTCAACATAGTTGAGCTCAGCGGCACCGTAATGGCGGACGATGTCGTTCCAGAATCCTTCAAACTTCACGAGCTTCACCGCGGGCCCACCATGACCGAATACGATCGGAACCCCTGATTCCGCTGTGTACAGAACGATGTCATTGCCTGGCTCCGAGTGAACCTCGGAGATTCGTCGATACAGCTCGTCACTGAGTTGCCTTGCAACTGAGAGAATCTTAAGGGCTTCGGCCACATCGGTCCGAACAATTTGCTTCCCGGGAATAAAGTCGGCCGGTTGGAATGCCCCCGTCACAACGGGCAGATCAAAGACATTCCCGGAACGCACCGGGGGAAGGACAACACCCTCATCATCGAGATACTCGATCCTATCAAGCACGACGGCGGCGATTGGCAGTCGCTCTTTGATTCTTATGAAAATCCTGTTGGGCGCCTCTCTGTTGACGGCAACAGATTTGACAAATGCATTGTGCATTACCCGGTCCTGCGCCGCACGCAAATCCACGCCGTACAACCGTTGACCTGGAGTGATATCTGCCAGCGCGAGAATTTCCTTGTCCGTCAGGATTGTGTTTCCCCCGACATGCACACCCGCAACCCTGAGATCCGATTTCCACATGTTTGCCCACACCACCGCAATTGCTGTCGCGACAACAAGCACACTCAGGAGCAGCGCCCCTCCGAGAATATGTCTCCGTTCGACCCCGTGTGACGGTGTCATTCCTACTTCTTCGTCGTTAGTTTCTTAATAAACTCCTCGCCGAACCGCCAGATGTCTCCGGCTCCCATCGTGATGATGATATCACCCGGCTTCTTGACTTTTGTGAGGAAATCGGGAATGTCTTTCTTGTCCGGCACGTAGTGAACATTCTTGTGGCCGAGTGATTTTGCGGCGTTTGCAATCAACTCGCCTGATACTCCCTGTATGGGTTCCTCGCGCGCCGGATAAACATCCGTAAGAATCAACACGTCGGCGTTGAAGAATGCTCGCCCGAAGTCCTCATAGAAATCACGAGTGCGGGAATACAGGTGCGGCTGGAACACACAGACAACCCGACGACGCCATCCCGACTTTGCTCCGGCAAGTGTGGCTTTAATTTCGGTTGGATGGTGCGCATAGTCATCCACGATGGTGATTCCATCAACTTCGGCTTTCACCTCCCACCGCCGGAATACACCGCTGAACTTTTCGACGCCGGTCTTGATCTTCTCGAACGGCACCTTGAGTTCCAATCCAACAGCAATCGCGCCAAGAGCATTCTGCACGTTGTGCTTGCCGGGAATCTGAATCTTCACCTCGCCGAGTTCCTTGTTTGCCTGGAGAACAAGAAATGTTGACGTGTTCTGTCTATGAACAATGTCAACCGCCTGCAAGTCAGCTTGACCGTTGAGCCCGTAGGTGGTGATCTTCTTCTTGATCTTCGGCATAATGTCCTGCAGTGCAGGCTCGTCGAGGCACAACACCACGGAACCATAGAACGGCACCTTGCTGGCGAACTGAATGAAGGCGCCTTTGATGTCGTCAAGGTCGCGATAGGTGTCCAGATGGTCCGTTTCGAGCGTTGTCAATACAGCGATCGTCGGAGTGATCGAAAGGAATGAACGATCAAACTCATCTGCTTCCACAACGATGAATTCTCCTTTGCCAAGGCGGGCGTTCGAGCCGGCGAGCCCGTGCAACCTGCCACCGACAATCACTGTCGGATCGATGCCACCTTCCATGAGGACAAGACTTACCATCGACGTTGTCGTCGTTTTTCCGTGAGTACCCGCGATACCGATGCCGTATTTCAGGCGCATGACTTCCGCAAGCATCTCTGCGCGGCGTATCACAGGGATCTTGCGCTTCTGCGCTTCGACGATTTCCGGGTTGTCCGACGCCACGGCAGATGAGTAGACGAGCACATCGACGTCGGGCTCGACATTCTTTGCATCGTGGCCGATGTACAGTTTTGTTCCGAGAGACTGGAGGCGCTCGGTGTTGTCACTTGCCGCTTTGTCTGACCCAACAATCTTGAATCCCTGATCGATCAGTATTTCGGCAATACCACTCATGCCAATCCCGCCGATGCCGACAAAATGGAGCTTCTTAATTGATGAAAACATTCTCTGTTACCTGTCTGTCACTTTGGGGCGTTGCCATCTGCGCCGGCGACGTCCGGGAATGCGCTCAGCCAATCGATGCATTTCCCTCACCAGATCCCTTTCCCGTTCATATCGTCCAACACGAATACGAATCACCCGGCGACGGTCTTTCAACTTGAACATGATCACCTGGAACCTGCCGCTTGTCCTGACACCGGCTTCGCGGCCTATGTGAATCCAATCGATGTCCTTCACATGAATGCTCCGTTCATGCCAGCGGTTCTTGAATATTATTGTTTCTCCCGTAATGATGAGCCGTCGATTCCTGAAACGGTTGAGAACCAGCGCCACGAACGACATCAACACAAAGAATACAATCACATACATCAGCGGATCGCTCAGCACGTACTCGAACTTCTTCTCCACAAAATTGCCGCGGATCCCCCCATACAAAATCAGCGTGATGAGATAGATGAGCGCGGACTGGTAATAGAAGTCGAGTTTATATTTGAATACGTTCTCAGGCTCTTCCATACTTCAACCGTGCAAGACGGACGACTGAACGGGCAATTGTGACGGCGGCATTTGGATTTCCAACACTCCGTGCGTGCTCTCTCATCGTCTGCAAACCCGCCGGGTCTCCAAGCAGTCTGTTGATTGTCAGGAGCAATTGTTCTTCCAGTTCTGAGTCACGGATTGCCACTGCAGCATTCGACTCAACCATGGCACGGGCGTTCTCAGTTTGATGATCCGCTGCGGCATATGGATACGGAACAAGAACCGACGCCACTCCTGCATTCGCAAGTTCCGCCACGGTCGTGGCTCCCGCCCTGCACACGGCCAGATCGCACGCTGCGTAGGCATATTCCATGTTATTGATGAACTTGTGAACCTTCACTATGTTCCCCGGATCCCGAAGGAGTTTGGCCACTTCAGTTTCAACACGCCCGTGGTCAGTCTCACCCGTTTGCCAGACAATCTGAATCCCCAGCGACAACAATGGGGAGAGAATTCGAAGAACAGCGCTGTTGATTGAACTTGCCCCCAGACTTCCTCCAAATATAAGCAACACCGGTCTTGTCATGTCGAGTGAATAGAATTTCTTCGCAGCCTCCTTCGAGATCGTCCCGATCGCGCTGCGGACAGGGTTGCCACTCATATGAATGTTATCTCTCCGCTTGAGAAACCGTTCCGAACTTCTGAATGAGAGATGAACTTCGTTCGCACGCGATGCCAGAAGTCGCGTGGTGATGCCGGGGTAGCTGTTCTGTTCCTGAATCAATGTCGGAACGCCAAGCAGTGATGCCAAAAACAATGGTGGTCCGGACACGTACCCTCCTGTGCCCACAACAACATCGGGGTGAAGCCGCCGGATTAGGAAGAACGATTGCACAAGCGCTATTACAAACTTCACAGGGAACAGGATGTTTTCCAGTGTCAACTTCCTCCTGAGTCCGCTCACCAGGATTGTCTCAAAGTTGTATCCATGTTGAGGCACAACCGTTGACTCAAGTTTATGTCGCGTTCCAACAAACGTGATCACTGCATCGGGCTCGGTGTTCTTAATTTCGTCGGCGATGGCAATACCGGGGAACAGATGTCCTCCCGTGCCTCCGCCCGCAAACACTATGCTGAGTTGATTGTGTTGCACATTTGATTCGTTCTTCAATACACTTGCCCAACAGCCGGGGCGGGGTCAACCGACCGTGCAGTTCCCATCGCCTTCGGCAATTTTGGGTGCATATCAGTCTGGGATGAAATGTTCAATAGCACGCCAACCGCAATTGACGAGAATAGCATGGCCGATCCGCCGTAGCTCATAAATGGCATCGGGAGGCCGGTCGTCGGCAAAATCCCAAGTGTAACGCCTGCATTGATGAGGGCAAAGAGTGTGGTGGAAGTTGTAATGCCAACAGCGAGATAACGTCCGAAATCATCCCGTGCGCTCTTTGCGATCTTCATCCCTCTCAACAGAATCGTGAGGAACAAGAGGAGGACAAACAGCGTCCCGATCAAGCCATATTCTTCGCCCACGATGGAGAATACAAAATCGCCATACGACTCCGGCAGGAATAATTCACGCTGCCGGCTCAACCCCGGACCGAGACCGAAAATGCCACCGTTCCCGAACCCGATGATGCCCTGCCACAATTGATAATTTGCATGGGACCCGCTCTCTGCACCACCGTTGAAGTAGCTCAGTATGCGCTTCATCCTGTATTCCGCGCTCATCATATACAGAAGAAGCAAGGGAACAAGCACCGCGAGCGTAACCCCAATGTGGGCGAGCCTGGCGCGACCAACGAATAACATGATCAAACTAATGGCGAAGATCATGGCGCCGTTGCTGAAATTCGGCTGGGCCAGTACCAGTAGCGTGACTCCTCCGATCCAAATCATCATCGGGACAAAGCCCTTCTTGAAATCCCTCACGAGTTCTCGCTTCTCCGCAAACAGGGTGCACAAATGGAAGATGAGTGCAAGCTTCGCGAATTCCGACGGCTGCAGTCCGAACCCTCCAAACCGCAACCATCGCGATGCCCCCTTTATTTCGCCACCCAGCATCAGTGTCACGAAGAGCATCACCACCGCGCCAATCAAAACGGGCTTGGAGAGCTTCTTGTACTTCCTGTAGTCGATGCTCATGAACACAATGATCATCATGAAGCCCAGAAGCACTTTGATCGCATGGCTTCCCAAAAGATGCTCGCTGCTGCCCGACTTGAGCAACGCCCATGTAGAGCTTGCACTGTACACCACACCAAGACTGAGCACCATCAGCACAAGAACTGCTATAAGAGTTGCGAGATCGATATGGTTGCGTTCCGCCTTCATTGCGTCAGTTAACCTGCAGTTCCGCTACCAACTGCTTGAACACCCTTCCACGATGTTCGTAATTCTCAAACCAATCAAATGAAGCGCACGCTGGAGAGAGCAGTACGACATCACCTGAAGCAGCAATTGCGGCAGCATTCATAACAGCCTCATTCATGCTTGTGGCTTTCGTCACCGATGCAAATCCTCCGAATGCGTTGATGACCTTGCCTGCGGACTCTCCTATCGCAACAATGGCCTTCACGTGTTTCTTGACAAGCTCAAACAGCCTGGAATAGTCATTTCCCTTGTCCCTCCCGCCAAGGAGGAGGACAATCGGTTTGTCAAAACTCTGGAGGGCATACCATACCGAATCCACGTTCGTCGCCTTCGAATCGTTGACATATTCCACGCCATTCACCGTAGCGACGAACTCAAGCCGGTGTTCAACGCCCTTGAAGTTTTTGAGCGTCGCCCGAATCGACGCCGTTGAAATCCCCATAACACTTGCTGCCAGCGTTGCTGCCATTGCATTGTACAGGTTGTGCATTCCCCTGATGCTGATCTGATCCACACCGATCACGTCAGAATCCGCTCCCTGCAGCCGGATCTTCATGTAGCCATCCTCCACAAATGCACCGCGGTCGACCCTCGTCCGGACGGTAAACGGCAGCTTGTTCACCCCGGCTGGTGCCAGCTTGTTTACGTTCACGCGCTCGGTCTCGTCGTCGGCGTTATATACCAGAACATCCCCGTTCCCCTGGTTCTCGAAGATGCGACACTTCGACGCAATGTACTTCTCGTACGAGTGGTCATATCTGTCAAGGTGATCGGGGGTAATGTTCAGCCACACGGAGACTTTGGGTTTGAATGTTTGTATGTGATCGAGCTGAAAGCTGCTGATTTCGAGAATCGCCGCACCGTCTTGTCCGACCTGATCGACCACCTGCGAAAAAGCCGTCCCGATATTCCCCGCAACGACGCACGGACGGCGTCCGTCTTCGAACATTCTGCCTGCAAGTGTTGTCGTCGTGGTCTTTCCGTTGGTTCCAGTAATAGCGACGATCGGTGCCGGACAGAACCAGCTTGCAACCTCGACCTCGCTTAGGACCAAACGCCCATTGGCCAGGGCAGACGTTACGAGCGGGATATCGGACGGAACGCCGGGACTTACCACAACAACATCCGCATCGAGCACCTTTTCCGTATTCCCACCAAACTCATATTCTATACCCTGGCTCTCGAGCAGTCTGATTGTCTCCTGCATTTTTTCCGCCACTGACTTGTCGCTCAGAAATACCCACGCCCCATGATCTTTCAGAAGTCTTGCCACTGCAACTCCGCTCCGCGCACCACCAAGAACGCTGAACCGCTTTCCCCTGACCTCCCCGGCATTCACCTGAGTTTATCTCACCTTGAATGTTGCCAGACTGAGGATCATCATCAGGATGGCAACGATGTAGAACCGCGTGACGATTTTGGGCTCCGGCCAGCCAAGCATTTCAAAGTGGTGGTGCAGCGGGGCCATCTTGAACACCCGACGGCCTTCACCGTATTTCTTCCTTGTATACTTGAAGTACAGCCGCTGAATGATCACGGAGATTGTTTCCGCAAGAAACACACCGCCAAGTGTCGGCAACAGGAGTTCCTTCTTTATAAGAACGCATAGCGCGCCGATCGCACCACCGAGCGCCAGTGAGCCCGTGTCTCCCATGAAGACCTGGGCTGGATAGGCGTTGAACCAGAGAAAACCAAGCGCGGCACCGACCATCGCAGCACAGTAGACCACAAGCTCACCGTTGCCGCGCAGAAATGGAATTGTCAGATATTCGCTCAGCACTGCGTTACCCGAAATATAGCTGATCACCGCGAGGGTCAGTGCGACAATTCCTACAATTCCGATGGCGAGCCCGTCGAGTCCGTCTGTCAGGTTCACGGCGTTCGATGTCGCCGTGATGACAAAGATAACCATGGGAATGTAGAGCGCTCCGAAATCAAACTCCTGGTTCTTCAGGAATGGCACTGTCGTCGAAGAGTTGACTTTCCAAAGATCAGGGTCTATAAAATGGGGAAAGAAGTAAATAACTCCACCGACCACCAAACCAACGAACACCTGACCGACGATCTTATACCTGCCAACCAGGCCTTTGGGTTTCTTCTTCACGACTTTGAGATAGTCATCAAGAAATCCAACGGCACCAAGCGTGGCCGTGACGAACAGGATCAGTACGACATACACATTGCCGATATTTCCCCACAGCAATGTCGGTACGATTATGGATGCAAGAACGATGAAGCCTCCCATGGTCGGGGTGCCCGCTTTCGTCAGATGCGTCTTTGGTGCTTCCAGTTTTGCAGCCTCACCAATCTGCTTCTCCCTGAGCTTGCGAATGATTTTCGGACCAATCCAAAACGCAATCACGAGAGCGGTAACTGCAGCGGCGGCCGCCCGGAACGTGATGTACCGAACCAATCCAAATCCCGGCGGATGGTAGATTCTCTCCAGCAATTCAAGAATGTAATAGAGCATCAGATAAAGTTACTCCATACCATCATGCCCTGGGAATAACGACCGGGCAGAGACGCTTTTCAAGGAACGTTACGATGTCCTCCATCTTCATTCCTCGCGAGCCCTTCACGAGAACGGTATCGCCGGGAGTAACCAGCTCGGCAAGGTATTCGGCAAGCATGTTCTTTTGATCGTAGTGAAGAGCACCGTCCATACCCGCCGCTTCATGGATCGATCGCGCAAGCTCTCCGTACGTCAGCACGTAATCAATTCCAAGTCGTGCAGCCTCACGGCCTATGCGCGTGTGTTCTTCCTTCCCATGCTCACCTAGCTCGCGCATATCGCCCAGTACGGCGATCCGTTTCCCCGAAACACTTGCCGATGCAAGTGTCTTGAGTGCCGAGATCATTGAGTCCGGGTTTGCGTTATATGTATCGTTGTAGATTCTGACCCCCGCATAGTTGAGAAGCTCCATCCTTCTTGATGTGGGATGGAGGGATCCGAGCGCCTGCTGAATACGTGTTGCAGGTACCTTGAATGTCAACCCAACAGCCACCGCGGCCAGAGCATTCATCGCATTGTGCACGCCCGGAATCCCCAGCTGGATTGTATCGTGTGCCGCCGGCCTTTTGCTCATATATGCAAAGCTGATGCATCCCCGTTCATCTGCCCTCCCGACTTTTCCCTTCACATCAGCTCGATTCGTTTTCATCCCGTAAGTTATCCTGCGGCGAATTCCTGTCGCCTTTGAGCGAATGCGTCGATCGTCGGCATTCACAAAGGCAATCGACTTGCTCTTCCGCTTCAGGGAGCCAAAGAGAGCACCCTCCTCGCGAGCTACACCGCTAACGGATTTGAAGAATTCCAAATGCTCCCTGCCGATATTTGTCAACAGTCCGTGCGTAGGCAGAAGAATGCTGCAGAGATACTCCATCTCTCCCGGATGATTTGTTCCGATCTCAATCACAGCCATTTCATGCTTCTTCTTCAGGCGGAACAATGTCTGCGGTACACCGATGTGGTTATTGAGATTTCCCTCCGTGCCCAACACGTTGTATGACGTCGAGAGCACTGCCGTAATCATGTCCTTGGTGGTTGTCTTCCCGTTACTCCCGCCAATGGCGAGCACAGGAATGTCAAATTTCATACGGTGGATACGGGCGAGCTCTCCAAGCGCATGAGCTGTATCTTTGACAACCACTACAGGTCTATCCCTTGCCCCGGTGAATGAGGTGTCGACGATTGCTGCCGCGGCTCCGCGCCGAAACACATCTTCCACAAATCGATGACCATCAAAGGTCTCACCCCCAAGGGCAACAAAGATATCTCCGGCACTCACAGTACGTGAGTCTGTGGAAACACCGGAGATTGTCTTGCCCTTCAGCAATTCCCTGTGTCGGAAATCAACAATGATGAGTTGGTCCAAATCCCTCAGGGTCAGCTTCATTGGCGCGCTGCGATGTAACGTTCAATCTCTTCGCGATCATCAAAGTGGTGTTTCACACCACGGATGACCTGATAGTCCTCGTGCCCCTTGCCGGCAACGAGAACGACATCGCCGCTGCGAGCCATGTCGAGAGCAAGCGCAATGGCATTTCTCCGTTCAACCTCGGTGTGTACTGACGCTCCCCGCACAACTCCTTCAGCAATTTCCCCGATAATCATCCCGGGTTCCTCGTCCCGCGGGTTGTCAGAAGTAACAACCGTGACATCACTTAGTTCGGATGCTATTCTTCCCATCAACGGCCGTTTGCCACGGTCGCGATTTCCGCCGCATCCGAAGACCGTGATGATTTTGCCCCGCCGCCCGGCAGGAAGCACCTCACGAATCGTCCGGAGGCAATTCTCAAGCGCATCGGGTGTATGAGCATAATCCACAATTGCTGTCCAGCCGTCCGGTGAGGTGATCTGTTCGAACCTCCCACGAACCGTTCGCAGGTTTTGAATCCCTTCAACAATCCCCGGGGTCGGAATTCCAAGGGCGACACCGGCACCATAGGCAGCAAGAATGTTGGAAATGTTGAACCGTCCTGTGAGGGAGGTAGATATTAGCACGTTTGCGTTTGCGTGCTTAATCTGGATCTTCGCCCCGTTGATGCTCATTTCAAACCCTGTAACGCTCACATCTGCCGATGGGGTGGTGCCGTACGTGATCACCGCGGCCTTCGAACGCTCTGCAATCCTGGCGCCATACTTGTCGTCAATGTTCAGCACGGCAACTGACGAACTGCTAAGGGTCTCGAACAAGATCTGCTTGGCGGCGAAGTACCCGTCCATGGTCTGGTGAAAGTCCAGATGATCCTGGGTCAGGTTCGTGAACACAGCGACCCCGAACTCGAGCCCATCCACCCGGTGAAGCGCCAACGAATGGGAGGAGACTTCCATTACCGCCGCCGAACATCCTTTTGTCACCATTGTGGACAGCAATTCGTTCAGTTCAAGCGATTCCGGTGTGGTGTGCGTTGCGGGAATCGTTTCCTCACCGATAACATATCCGATTGTCCCGATCAAGCCGGCAAGCTCACCTGATGCAGCCAGAACCGATTTGATCAGGTGAGTTGTTGTTGTCTTCCCGTTGGTCCCTGTAACCCCAACAAGGCGCAACTTCTTCGATGGGTGCTCATGGAAGTTTGCCGCGATGCGGGCGAGCGCCTTCCGCGAATCCTGCACCACAATCTTTGTAACCCCGGTGTGCATGAAAAAGAAATCGGGCAATGCCCCGTCATCATCTACCACCACAACTCTCGCTCCGTTGTTCACCGCCTGGTCAATGTATTTATGCCCATCGGTCGAAGCGCCGCGGATGGCGACAAACATATAGTCCTTCCCGATGTTGCGCGAATTGTAGCCAACGCCGCGCACCTCAATATCGTTGGTCACGACCATCCCGCCATAGATGCTTTGAAACATTTTGATGATCGGAAGCCCGTCCAACAGTCTGGATAACATCATACACGGTTTTCATCCATCGTTAACACACCGCAACAGTATCCGCAACAAAGGCCTGATGGACGCCATCGAGAAATCTCCAGAGCGCGGTAGCCGTTCTGTCGGCCGCGTTGTATATTCCTTCTTCGGTATTGGTCGACAAGTGCTGCTCGATCATTTCTTTCTCGGACCGTGAATGGTAAATGTCCGCCTCTTTGTGCACCGAAAAGAACTTGATGGCTTCGGCATCATCTATACCATAGAATTGACGGAGCCCTTCGATCTTCACGTGCGAGATTTCCGGTATTTGAGCCTCATAGGCATACAGTCCGGCCATTCCTTCCTGAAATGAACCGTTGCGACAGACACCCATCATTGTCTCCACGAGCTCACTGGTCGTCGGGAGGGATGCTGTTCCGTTCACCTCCTCCTCGGTTGATCCCAACGCGGTGGCAAACCTCATCCAGAGCGATGGATGGTTCTCAGCTCCCAGCTCCTCATCAACGAGATTCACAAGCAGTTCCTGCCTGACCGCGATATCCGGCGTGTTTGAATGTACCGCGCTGACCATGCGTGGAAAGTTCTTCACGAAGTGATAATACTGAGAAGCGTACTCTCTCAGCATCTCCTGCGTCAGCCTTCCGTTTGACCAGGCCTGATAGAATGGATGCTTGAGCATACTTTTTTCCTCAAGCAGGCTGTCAATGCGCGCGAAGAGCGTTGATGACATGGCTCACTCCTTATGATAGAGAACAGTTCTAACGAGACGTTGGGACCAACTCGAACACCCAGGCCTAATTCATCGCAACGACGCCAGGATTCCTTGCCTCGCAGCGAAGCGATATACGGGTTCCAACCTTCACCTGTTGGCCAGCAGCAGGCGATTGACTCACCACAACCCCCGATCCGCTAATATCCACATCAAGCTCTTCCATTGTCAAACGATTGATTGCGCGGCGTATGGACATTCGCCGCACATCCGGAACCATGGCAAACCCCCTGGGCACAGACGGGCTGGAGTCCGTTGCTACAATCTTCACTGCCGTCCCGGGCAGAGTTCGTGTTCCCGGACCGGGAGATTGCCTCACAACGATCTTACCATTTCCAAACTGCTGCACCTCAAACCCGCTTCCCGAGAGCACTGCCTCGGCAACTTCGACATCCAGACCCGCTACATCGGGAACTGCGACCTGCTCCCTTCCAGCTATAATGATATGATCTGACGTTTGTCCCCATGAAGAACTGGCAACGATTTTCTCGGCAATCGATTTGAAGATGGGCGCACTGGCGAGTCCTCCCGTATAACCTCCTTCACGGGGATGGTCAAGCATCACCAGGCACACGATCTTCGGATCGTCTGCCGGAAGATATCCGACAAACGATGCCGTATAATTCCCGACTTCGTATTTGCCGTCGATGAACTTACGCGATGTTCCCGTTTTGCCTGCGACTGCCACGTTATCCTCGCGGGCAGAGGCGCCCGTTCCGCGTTCCACAACCCCCTCGAATATTTTCGTAAGCGCCTGCGAGGTGTGTTTCGTGATTACTCGCCGGATTTGTTGGGCGCGGGTTTCCGCAATCACCTCGTTATGCTGGTTCAGCTCCTGCTTCACGACATACGGTCTCATTAACACACCGCCGTTCGCGACCGCGGCGTATGCGGCAACAATCTGGAGAGGCGTCACTCCCACCTCGTAGCCGATCGCCATGCTATTAAGGGTCGCGCCCGACCATTGATTTGGCTTCTTCATCTCACCGCTGACCTCCCCTGGCAACTCAATGCCTGTCTCAATCCCAAAGCCATAGTTTCGGGCTGTGGTGTACAGCAACTCGTCCCCGATCAAATTGGAAACCTTGGCAACAACGATGTTGCTGGAATACTCAATGCCTTCCTGAAATGTCAGCATCCCATACGGATGCGTGTCATTGATCTTTCGCGAGTGGCCCCCGGCGTATTTCACAACATAGGTTCCATTCTCGGCAAAGAACTTCTGATCCAGCTTCACCCGTGAATTCTCGATTGCAGCGGATGCCGCAACGATTTTGAACACGGACCCCGGCTCAAACATGTCCGTAATCGCCCGATTCTTGAACAACGCCGGATTGATTCCCTCAACAGAATTCGGGTCGATCCCGGGATAGTTCGCCATGGCAAGCACCGCCCCCGTGGATGGCTCAAGCATCACAACGAGCCCGCTTTCCGCCCTGTTTCTCTCAACTCCCTTGCGTAACTCGGATTCCGCTATGGACTGATATTCAAGATCGATCGTCAGGACTATGCTGTTCCCATTCACCGGGTCGATACGCGGGTAGTCAACTGACGGACGACGACGGCCAAGCCCGTCGCGCTGCATGATAACATAGCCGTCCGTTCCCCTTAGCTGTTCGTCATACTGAAGCTCAATGCCGCTCAGCCCCCCATTGTCAATATCTGTGAACCCGAGGAGTTGGCCCGCCACGGATTCATAATGATACATGCGCTTTGGCTCGTTCAACTGTATTACGCCTTCCAGATCGTCCATTTGCAATCGTTTCGCGACATCAGGTCTCACCCGGCGTTCCAACCACACAAACCGGCGATTCGAATCGGACAGCCTCGCAACGTACGACGAGCGGGGATCGCCGAAGACGCGGGAGAATCGTTCGGCCACGTCATTCGCGTTTCTTCCAACAATTCGAGGATCAGCCGCAAATGACACAAACATGGAATTCGATACAAGTATTTTCCCGTTGCGATCGTAGATGTTTCCCCGTTCGGCCGGCAAGACAACCTTCGACTCGTACTGCCTCTTTGCAATCTCCTGATACTTCGCCGCATCGATCACCTGTATGTGCACGAGCCTCAATGCCACAATCACAAAGAAGAGAAGCAGAATGATCTTCACCACCAACATCCTCATGAATGATTCCCCGACAGGATTCGGGGGCGGTGATAGAGACTCGTTTCCTGCGTTCCGCGTCATGTCCGTGCTTAATGAAATCAGTTACTTCTCTTGCGCAATCACCTCTGCGCGCTCGGTCAAATCAACATCGACATCGAACAACGTAGGTTGCTCCTTTGCATACCGAAGACCAGCCTGCTCGCCCGCGATCTTGACGATCCGCTCCCAGCCGGATTTGCGGTTAATTTCTGCTTTAAGGACGGCGTTGTTATTTGAGATCTTGTCACACTGCATCTGCAGACGATTGATTTCAGCCGAGAGCTTGTTCACAACGATGATGTTGTTGATGTACCCGACGGTTGCAAACCCCGCACCGAACAGGAGAACGATGAGATAAAAGGTGGAGATCCTTCTTCCGGCTGCCTTTTTGTTCGGCCTGATGGCATACCCAGGCCCGGCGATAGTCGGGGAACCACTGTACACATAACGGTGCTCATGCTCCGTGGTATCGGTGTGCGCACGGTGCACAAGTTCGTCAACGTCTGCAGGCAGTTTCCTGGCCATTTCTCCTTGCGCTCCCGGCCTAACAACCATTCGATGTTGGGGCGTTCACGCGTTCCGCCGCCCTGAGCTTCGCGCTTCTGGCGCGGGGATTTCGCCCCAGTTCATCGTGGCGCGGCGTGATCGGCCTCCTGGTAAGAATCTGCAACGTTGGCGTCTTGATTGTATCGGGGACGTATTTGTTACCCGATGGGACCACCGAGGACGAGTTCACTTTAAGAAAGTCCTTGACAATTCTGTCTTCCAACGAATGATACGAGATAACAACGAGTCGACCGCCCACAGCGAGCACGTGCAGGGAGTCGTGCAATACTTTCGTGAGGCTTCCAAGCTCATCATTCACCTGGATCCGGATTGCTTGAAACACACGGGCCAGGACCTTTACAAGGAACCGCTCACCGGTTGCCGATCGGACCGCGTCGCGCAGCGAAGCGGTAGTGTCGATCGGCCTCCGCTTCACAATTGCCTTTGCAATACGTCGGGAGTTGCGTTCCTCACCGTATCTCCACAGCACATCCGCAAGCTCCTCCTCACTATAGTCGTTCACAATATTCCGCCCGGACGTTGCCTGACTTGCGTCCATCCTCATGTCGATCATCCCGTCTGATCGAAAACTGAATCCTCTCGATCCAGTATCCAGTTGAAACGACGAAACGCCGAGGTCAAGAAGAAGGCCGTCCACGGAGTGAATGTTGCGTGACCGAAGCTCCAACTCCAGGAACCTGAAATTGGAATGAACGAAAACGACATGCGGTGTAAGCGCCGACAATCGGTTCTTTGCAAACCGAATTGCATCCGCATCCGCATCAAAGCAGACAAGCGTCGCAGCCGGGTCCATGCGGCGACAAATCTCTTCCGCATGTCCACCTCCCCCGAGCGTTCCGTCTACAAAAACCCTCCCCTTCGGTGCAAGAAGATAGTCGAGGGCAACATCGCGGAGTACTGGCTCATGGTACATGGATCCCTTTCGTTGCCCCCCAACGCGCGTGTTTCGAAACGCTACGAAGACTTCCTGTGGAGAACTGCCTGGGCGACGTTTTCGTAACTGTCGGTTTGTGAGCCCATATAGCCTTCGTACTCCTTCGGGTTCCAAACTTCAATTCGTTCAAGAACACCAACGATCAGTACTTGATCTTCAACGCCGGCAAACTGCAATAACTCCCTCGGTATGGTGATGCGTGCTTGACCGTCGAGTTGTGTCTCGGTCGCATATTGCAGGAGCGTTCGCGTTATAAACCGATGTTGGGAATTGGAGGGGGAGAGTTCGCGGATTGAACTTTCAAGCGCGTTCCATTCATCGAGGGGATAGAGAAACAAACACTTTTCAAAGCCGCGCGTGACAACAAATGTGTCATTTGCATCTGGAGAAACATACTTCCGCAGTTTGGCCGGAATGTTGATTCGACCTTTGCTGTCCACGGAATACGAGTACGACCCTTTGAATGAGGACACCTCTCCCTCGACCGGTTTTGCGCAAAACGAATCGTTTTCTACCCACTCACCACCCACTTTTACCCACGACGCTAAGTAAGATAGCTTTTTCGTTTTGAAAGTCAAGGGAAAAACGGTTAAATCCGCAGGTTTCTGGGGGATGATCAGAGGATCAAGGGAAGGAATGTAGTATTTACCCGCTTGGGTTACTCAGACCCAGCAGTGGTCGGCTCGACGGGTTCGCTGCGTTCCCAAACCGATTGAGAAAATCAAGCGCCGCGCCGATTGGATCGGTGAGTTGCTGGCTGTCTCGAAGCTCGAGGATCAGTTTTAGTGACTTGGATTCCTCCTTGAGATGAACCCCCCGACTCTTCCAGCGTGAAATTTCTGTCATGAGGTTTTGGAATCCATTTCCCTCGTAGAACGATGATTCTGAGTCATCGGGAAATTCCATTTCGATACTCTGCTTGCCCATCAGAACCTTTTTGAACCCGAGGTTTGCAGCTGCCAACCGTACACGGACAGCATTCAAGAGATTCTGTACCTGGGGCGGGTATGGTCCAAACCGATCCTTCAACTCTTCGCCAAGTTCCAGTAACTGCTCATGAGTGGACAGCGCGTACATTTGTCTATAGATCTCCAGTCTCTCGGTGCCACTTTGGATGTAGTTCTCCGGGATGAGTGCCTCCAATTCGACCTCAATAATTGTTTCGGGCGTTGACCTTGACTTGACCTCGATCTCGGGAAACAGGCCCTTGAACTCCTGTTCTTTCAACTCGGCAACAGCTTCGTCCAGAATTCGCGTGTATGTTTCGAACCCCATCGATTCGATGAACCCGCTCTGTTCGGCACCGAGTAGATTCCCGGCACCACGGATCTCAAGATCTCGCATGGCGAGATTCAACCCGGACCCGAGATCCGTGAATTCCTCGATTGCCTGGAGTCGTTGAATGGTTGTTTTCGATAACACTGAGACTGGCGGAATCAGGAGATACGCGTAGGCCTGAATATTTGAGCGGCCAACTCTCCCCTTGAGCTGGTACAATTCCGATAAACCAAACCGATCCGCACGGTTGATGATGATCGTATTGACATTCGGGATGTCCAAACCTGATTCGATGATCTTTGTGCAGACGAGAACATCGACCTTCTTTTCCTGGAACTCAATCATCACCTTCTCGAGATCACGGGCGTGCATCTGTCCGTGCGCATGATGTATGCGAACCGATGGAAGTAATGCGCGCAACTTTCTTGCCCACATTTCTATCTCGCTGACCCTGTCGTGCACAAAATAGACCTGTCCTGCCCGATTCATCTCGCGAACGATGACCTCCCGTATCAGATCTTCACTGAATTGGGCAATCTCGGTGACTATGGGCAGGCGGTTGCGGGGTGGTGTGGCAATAATCGAGAGATCGCGGGCACCCATGAGGGAGAAGTGCAGGGTTCTTGGGATCGGTGTTGCCGTCAGTGTAAGCGTGTCCACCGTCGCCCGGAGTTGTCGGAGTTTCTCCTTTGCGGCGACACCAAACCGATGTTCTTCGTCGATAACCAACAGTCCAAGATCCTTGAAGTGAACGTCCTTCGACAACAACCGGTGTGTGCCAATGACGACATCCACTGCTCCCGACTGCATCTGTTCGAGCACCTGTTGCTGCTCGCGCTTCGCTTTCAGGCGTGAGAGGGCCACCACGCGCACGGAAAACCTCGACATCCGATCGAGAAATGTGTCGAAGTGTTGAATCGCAAGAATCGTGGTTGGCACCAATACGGCAACCTGCTTGCCACCCAGAACGGATTTGAACGCTGCGCGCACCGCGACTTCTGTTTTTCCAAATCCCACGTCGCCGCAAACCAGTCGATCCATCGGATATGTTTGTTCCATATCCCGTTTGACGTCCAGTGTGGCTTTCGCCTGATCAAACGTGTCTTCGTAAATGAATGATGCTTCCAACTCCTTCTGCCATGTGGTATCGGGTTGAAAAGCGTACCCCGGGGCACTTCGTCGTCGAGCATAAAGGCGGATGAGGTCTCGGGCGATATCCTGAATGCGCTTCTTTGCACGAGCCTTCAGCCTGTCCCATTCCTGCGTCCCGAGTCGCGTCAGCTTGGGTACATGTCCTTCCTTTGAGGAGTATTTCTTGACCTTATTCAGGTAGTTGAGGTTCACATAAAGCGTGTCCTTCTCTTCGTACAACAACTTCATCACTTCCTGCTCAACCTCACGGACACGAATCTTCCTCAGTCCATCAAACCTCCCGATTCCAAAGTCTTCATGAACGACAAAGTCACCCTTGTGGAGTTGTTGCAGCTCCTTGGGGGAGAACCCGCGTTGCCGAAGTTTGCGTGACTTGCCCCTGCGTTTGTGACGCCCGAACACCTGGTGCTCTGTGTAGTACCCCGCACGTAGTTCGGGCAGGAGAAACCCAGCATGAAGGCTGGGATGGACAAATTCGATCCGCCGAAGTTCACCGCTCTCTTCCTCCGAAAGGGATCGTTGATCGGCAAGAGTTGAATCGGCGATTGGATCACAAACAAGCTCGCGAAGTCGCTTGAGCTCGGTTTGCCCGTCACACGCAATGCTTATCTCCACCTGCTTCCTTCGAAGGTCTATAAGGTTGTCCCGAAGAAGCCTGATGTTTCCGTTAAACGACGGTTGTGTGATTGCCTTGAAATCGATCTTGTCGGGCGAATGAGACAAGGAGGTGAGATGCACCTGAACATGTCGAGCCATATGCTCACGCAGCACACTCGCGTCAAGTGCTGTTTCTCTCTCCCTCGCAGATTTTGTCTCGAGGTCATTCCAGACAATTTCCGGTTCGATCATAATCACAATTGCATCATTCTTCAGATACGCAAGCAACGAGGAATCGCTGGGAGTGACAGATTGAGAATGGTCACCGCCAAAGAGGTTGGGGATAACTGCTGCAACGGAGATCTCTCGAATGGACCTCTGCGAAAGGGGATCGAATTCTCTGATCGACTCGAGAACATCACCGAAGAATTCCATTCGGATGGGGTAGTCGCCAGCGTACGAGAATACATCCAGGATCCCCCCTCGCTGTGAGTACTCCCCCGCAGTGCCGACAAAATCTCTGCGTTCGAATCCAATCTCGTTCAACTTTTGCACCAGCAGCGGCAGTGAGTATTCCTTTAAGCCTTCAAGGGTAATGCCCCCGGACTTGAGAGACTGGGGGTCGGGCAGCCGGACAACGAGGGATGTTCCGGTTGCTACAACAATATCGATAGGTAATTCAAGAAGTGATCGAAGTGTTGACGCAACATCAGCACTTGCTGGATGAAGGACATGCTGGGCCGTACTTTCGTTGCCGGCGGTAAAGAGGCGGACTGAGTCACCGTGCAAGAGTCCAAGATCGTCTGCCAATTGTTCCGCATAGTCGCGTCGGTCTGCAACCACGAGAAGTTGTTGTCCAAGCTTGTTGGAGAGGGATGAAACCAGGAATGCGAGAAGAGATCCGGCAACTCCACCGACCGCGGTCTCCTTGCCGATGATAGAGTCGGTAACTGAATTGACAAGTTGAGAGAACTGAGCGGACTGTTCGATCGTTGTTCGCAGTCGTTCGAACATCGCTTATAAGGAGTTCAGGCCTGTCTTATTCATGAGCGTGGAATTCATCGTTTCTTCGATGTCGAACCCAGGATAGCAGGCCGAACAAATCCATCGTTTTTCAGTAGCGCGTCCCTGGCTTCGGTCGCCGAGAAACCTGTTCTTGCCATCACGATCGCGGTCTTTACTTGACCGCCAGCTTCGCTCAAGATCTTCTCTGCATCGGCATACGATACCTCGCCCGCAATCATAAGAATTCTCTTGGCGCGCTCAACAAGCTTTGTGCTGGCCAGTTGGAGATCGACCATCATGTTTTCATAAACTTTACCAAGTCTGATCATTGAGGCGGTCGTGATCATGTTGAGTACAAGTTTCTGAGCTGTTCCTGATTTCATCCTTGTGGAGCCCATGATTACTTCAGGACCAACATCGGGGCAAATGGCGATGTCCACTTCGAGATTGAATTCAGCACGCGGGTTCGTTGTGATGTAAATGGTCGCCGCCCCAAGTTCTCTTGCTCTTTGGATTGCGGCAACCACATACGGCGTCCGTCTGCTTGCCGCTATTCCGCAAACAACATCGGTTGCTGACACGTTCAGCTGATCAATATCGCGCGCCGCTTGAGATCCATTGTCTTCGGCGCCCTCTTGTGAGCTAAAGACCGCCTGAGGTCCGCCTGCAATCACCCCCCGAATGAGGTCCGGATTTGTTCCGAACGTCGGGGGACATTCGGAAGCGTCCAGAACTCCCAACCTTCCACTTGTACCGGCTCCAACGTAAATCAACCTTCCCCCCTGCTTGAGTACCCGGGTTACCAATAGTACCGCTTGGCCGATGTAGGGCAACTCCCTCTCAACCGCTTGAGGGACGAGTTTGTCTTCACTGTTAATGAGCATTAGGGTTGCCATGATCGGAAGCAAATCAATGTCGCGTGATCGAGCATTGCGTTTCTCAGTGGTTAGCATGGCGAACTCTTCAAATTTCGATGGCTTCATGGCTAGATGGGTGAGAGTTCAGCGAATACAAGTTTCTTGTCAACGAGACCCGTCTTCTCAATTCCTCGAAATTGAATGTCATAGGAGCGAATTTTCCCGATCCCTGCAATCCGATTTAAGGCCGCGACCTCTTGTTCAATGTTGCCCCCCTTGAAGGCAAGAAGGGCAGGGAGAGCAATGGCGGCTTTATCATTCGCCGTATTACTCCTTGCCCGGATGGAAAGGTGATCGTTGCTCCTCGCGAGCTTGAGCGACCAGAGTGCCAGATCCTTCAATGTGCCAACGGCTCTTGCCACGACGAGATCGAATCGGTTTCTGTATTCCCTTGACTTGGCAATATTTTCAGCTCTCCCATTCACCACGTGCGCGTTCCGGATCTGCAAACGGGATAAGATGTCGTTAACGGCAACGCACTTCTTCTTGATCGATTCTATCATGACGACTTCCACTTCCGGCAACATGATTGCCAAAGGCACGCCAGGGAGTCCACCTCCAGACCCAATATCAGCAATGGCTACTCCAGTGGGCAGTTCAAGTCCCAAGAGTGGCGAGATAGAGTGGATAATGTGGTTTGGCCAGATATTACCTTCGTCCTTCCTCGAGATCAAGTTAATCTTGGCGTTCCATTCCTTCAGAAGATCGTGATAGAGCTTAAGATGCTGGAATTGCCCGTCTGTCATGGGGACGTTGTTCTCGTTGATGATTTCCTTCCACACTTCGGTTCCATCCTTCATTGTTAGCCGAGGTTGCACGTGGAACCTACGCCCTTGAGACTCACAAGAAGGACGGACAGATCCGCTGCCGTCACGCCGCTGATTCGTGAGGCATGGCCAATTGACACCGGCCTGACTAGTTCAAGCTTCTCTTTTCCCTCCCTGCTTAGGGATTTGACCTTGGAGTAGTCAAACTCCGAGGGTATGCGAGTTTTCTCGCTTCTCTCAAAAATCAGAATTTGCTGATCCTGTCTTCGAATGTAGCCATCGTACTTGGCTTCGATCTCGACGCGATCCATGCAGGTCCGGTCATGCCGGATCTCAGCAAAAAACCCATCCTGTTTGATGACTTCCAAGTCAAGCAATTGGGACATTCCTAGTCCCGGGCGCTTAAGAACTTGGAGGAGAGAAGCCGGTTCTTGAAGAGATTCCAAACCGTTTCTCTCGAGAAGGCGATTCACTTCATTTGGGCGGATGTATGTACTTTCAAGAAACGAAATTGCTCGACTGATTGCACCTTCACGCTTTTTCAGGTCCTTAACCTGCTCCTGACTTACAATTCCAACCTCGGCACCGTATCGGGTAAGCCGGCTATCGGCGTTGTCCTGCCGAAGTTTAAGCCTGTACTCTGCCCGAGACGTGAAGATTCTGTACGGCTCCTCGGTGCCCTTGGTTATAAGGTCGTCGATCAGAACACCAATGTAGGCCTCGCTCCTTCGAAGAACCAGATGTTCCCTCCGTTGAAACTTGAGTCCTGCGTTTATTCCTGCCATGAGCCCTTGTGCAGCAGCCTCTTCGTAGCCGCTCGTTCCGTTGATCTGGCCAGCAAAGAAAAGACCACCGACGGCCTTGGTCTCAAGGGTGTGAGACAGCTGATGAGGGGGGAAGTAGTCATACTCTACCGCATAGCCTGGCCTTAGCATTTCCGCATTTTCCAAACCAGGAATCGTCCTCATGGCTCTCAATTGAATCTCCGCAGGGAGGCTTGTTGAGAATCCATTCACATAGACAACGTCAGTATCATATCCTTCAGGCTCAAGGAAAATCTGGTGTCGCTTGCGGTCAGAGAACCGATTGATCTTGTCCTCGATCGATGGACAGTAGCGAGGTCCAACGCCTTTGATCCTTCCGGTGAACATCGGAGAATCACCAAACCCAAGCTTCAGGATGTTGTGCGTCTCCTCGTTTGTATAGGAGAGGTACATCGGGATCTGTCTGTTTGTGATCGCTTTTGTTTGATGAGAGAACGGAATCGGAGGATTGTCGGGTAATTGAATCTCCATTTCACCAAACTTCAAGCTTGATTTTCTGATTCGCGGTGGCGTCCCCGTCTTAAGTCTTCCCGTCGTGAATCCGATGGCACGGAACCTCTCCGACAAACCGTTGGCTGCTTGTTCGCCAAATCTCCCACCTTCAGACTGGGTCTTTCCGGTATGCATAACGGCGTTGAGAAATGTGCCGCTACATAGAACCAAACCTCGACAAGCGACCTCAATACCGCTTGAGAGCATCGCCCCAGAAACACTCCCGGATGATATCCTTATGTCAGATAGGGAGTCCTCCACAACTATCAGATTGGCTTGAGCCAAGACTCGAGACTTAGCTTCCCGACTGTACCAATCTCGATCGTTTTGGCATCTGGGTGACCAAACCGCCGGTCCCTTAGACTTGTTCAACATTCTGAAATGAATACCTGTTGCGTCGGCGATCTTCCCCATCTCGCCTCCCAAGGCGTCAATTTCCCTTACAAGGTGGCCCTTTGCGGTTCCTCCGATCGCAGGGTTGCACGACATCCTGCCAATTGCATCTATCTCTTTCGTGACCAGTGCCGTCCTACACCCCATCCTAGCACACGCCAAAGCAGCCTCTACGCCGGCGTGCCCACCACCAACAACGACTATGTCAAAATCGGCACCTACTTCACGTTCCATGTGAAACATCCTATTTTCCGATACAGAAGTTCGAAAATATCGAGTCGAGTATTTCGTCTGTCGTCACTTCGCCTGTGATCAACGAGAGTGAGTCCAGCGAGAGGCGAAGATCTGAGGCTATGAATTCTGTCGGCACTTTGGATTCAACAGATTTCATTGCCTCCCCTAAGCAGCGCAGGGACATAGCCAAAGCTTCGCGGTGGCGTGATGAGCATATGTACAAATCTGAGTCGGGCGCGGCAGTATCCCCGACGAGTAGTTTGCCAATTGTTTGTCTGAGTTCGTCGATCCCTTCCCCAGTCAGAGCCGAGACCCTCACTCGGTCTGGAGTCCAGTTTTGAGCCGTACGCGTCAGGTCAACCTTATTCAATACTCTGATCGTCTTTGCCTCGGTTAAGGCACAAAGCGAACTCGGCTCGACACCGCCGAACTGATCCCGCTGATTTGTTGCATCCTCCACAATCAAAATGATGTCAGCTGCACCAATGACAGCCTTCGTTCGAGATATGCCTTCTGCCTCGATTTCGTCGTTCGCAGTTCGAAGGCCCGCCGTGTCAGTGATTCTCACCTGAAGCCCATCCACTTCGATGGATTCCTCAAGAAAATCGCGGGTGGTCCCTGGAGTATGAGAAACAATTGACCGCTCTTCCATCAAAAGCCTGTTGAACAGACTCGACTTCCCAACGTTTGGCTCGCCGATGATCGCAACAGAGGCCCCGTCCCGGACAATCTTGCCAAGATGGAACGATGAGAGCATCCCCTCCAGCCGTTCCTTACATGCACCGATTCGGGTCCTGATGATGTTTGAGGATGCTATTGGGACGTCCTCGTTGCTGAAGTCCAGTTGTAGCTCAAGTAGGGATACCAACTGGAGAAGGTCATTCTTGAGCGCTCGAACAGCCCCGCCGAGCGACCCTCCGAGTTGGGCTTTTGAATTCCTCAGCGCTCTTTCCGACCTTGCCCGAATCATGTCTGCGACGGCCTCGGCCTGGGAAAGGTCCAGCTTTCCGTTGAGAAATGCCCGCTTCGTGAACTCGCCTGGATCTGCTTGACGCGCTCCGGCTGCAATGAGCGTTGCGAGAATCTTCCTTGTCACGAATACCCCGCCGTGGCAACTGATCTCTACGCTGTCTTCTCCGGTGTATGAGTTCGGCGACAGGAACACCGATACCAAGACTTCGTCAATCTGTTGCCCGTTCACATCGGCGATGGCTCCATGCTTTATCGTGTAGCCGGGCGTCCCGCGCAGCGGGTTCTTTCCTCTGAACACCCGGTCGACAATCCCGATCGAATCGGGACCCGAAACCCGCAGGACAGAAATCGCCCCCTCTCCCGTAGGAGTTGCAATGGCCGTTATTGTGTCCGGGGATTGTAGCTTCATGAGTAACTCGTCAAGGCAACTAACTTACCGATTTCTCTTTTCACTATCAATCACAAGACACAAATTGCGCATCGTTCGGGATAGCCCTGGTGCTGAGTCGCCAATCATGCCGAGGCGATCGTCTTTCATTCGGAACGGAACAACGCCGCACGGTTGGGTTTTCGGGACGGGCATAACAACAAAAAGCCCGACTCACTGGAGCCGGGCTCAAGACACAGACTGGGCTTAACAGAAACTACTTCAACTTGGGAAGGTCTTTTGTCAGGCGCGCCATGAAACCACCTTGCTTCTTTCGTTCCACCTTCCTGAGTGGCTCGTTGCCGTGCTGCTTGTTCAGCCACATTTGCTGACCGATGGAAAGAATGTTGAACACGAAGTAATAGAGATTGAGGCCGGAAGGAAAGCTGTTAAACAGCAACGTCATCATAATGGGCATCACCCAGACCATGGCGGCTTGCCGCGGATCCGTGACGGTCATCTTCTGCTGAACAAACATCGTGATACCCATTGCAAGGGCGAGACCACTCACTTCGGTTATTGAGAAGAAGGGAAGGGTGAAGGGAAGCGTGAACACGACATCCGGAATCGAAAGGTCGCGAATCCACCACACAAAATTTGCTTGCCTTAGCTCGATTGATGAACGGAACACGGCATACAGCGAAAAAAGAATCGGCATCTGCAGCAACAACGGCAGGCAGCCGGCTGCGGGATTGACACCGTAATCCTTGTACAGGTTCATCACCTGTTGATTCATCTTCTGAGGGTCGTCCTTGTACTTCTCGCGAATCTCCGTCATCAGGGGCTGTAATGCCTGCATCTTCTTCATCGACTTCATACTCGTCTTTGAAAGAGGATGAAGCGCAACTTTGATAATGATCGAGAAAACAATGATCACAAACCCATAGTTTGGAATAAACAGATGCAGGAAATTGAAGAGTGGTATCATGATGTACTCCGCAATGGGTCGGATCACCCACGCGGCGCCGAGACTCATGATTTCATCGATGTTGTGCCCCAATGACTTCACTGTACCGAAGTCCAGAGGACCGAGAAATACAACCACCCTTGACGAATCCACGGAATGGCGGAGGGGCATCTTCAGCGCAAGGGAGTAAACTTTCTTCGCTCCCTTGTTCGGCTGCGCGATGTGGGTTCCCTTAAGGTACGCTCCCTGTCCCTTTCCATCAGTGGAAAGCAGTACTGCAGCGAAGTACCGGTTCCTGGTCGCGACCCAATCGGTGACTCCGGTAATATCCCGTTCGACCGGCTCATCAACGCGTGTAGCGTCAACATCTATGAGTTCGCCGCCGGAGTACGCGTACCCTTTCGCGTACTGCGATTCATCTACACTGTTTCTCTCGGCATATCGAATGCCGTCCTCCCACACAACTTGATATTCATAGTTGGGAATAATGTCCTGCACATTGCGAAAGATAAAATCCGCGGTCATTGCGTACTTGCCGTTCTCAAAGAGGAACTGTTTGGTGATGCTCTTATCGTTCCCGAGATGAAGCTCCAGAACAAGGTTGTACGATTGATTCCCGCTCAATGTTATCGTTGTCCAGTTTGGTAAAGGCGATGTGAAGTAGAGCAGCCTGGTGTTGATCAGCTTTCCGTCCTTTGAAGAGAACAACAGGCTTAGGTCTCCACCTTTGTCGAAATCTACAAGTTGCACCGGATGTTTGTCCCACGTCTTATAATTTGACAGTTCCCATTTCCTGATCAACCCCCCTTTCGTCGTGATCTCTGCTGTGTATAACTCCGTCTTGACGATTATGATCTTCTCATCACCCGTGGCAAGGCGCGTAAAAAATTTCCCGAGCGAATCGGATGGCGGCGCAACCGATCTCGGGATTCTTTGGGCTACGTCGTTACGCTGCGATTCTTGGGGCGGGGCCTTTGTTACATGCGCTGTATCAATTGGAACCGGGCGTTCACGCTGTGGGGGAGGTGCCTGCAGCCACATCCACACGATCAGAACAAGTCCGATCAGCACGAAGCCCATTGTTGTTTGCTTATCCATTTCTCTGATTCTCCAAGAAACAGAACGTTCTCATGGCATGACACCTACGCAGGGTCGAACCCACCGGGATGCCATGGATGGCATTTCGCAACTCGCTTTGTCACGAGCCAACTTCCTTTCACTGCACCATACTTCGTCAAGGCATCAATCGCATAACGGGAACACGTGGGATAGAACCTGCAAGTGTTAGCCGGAAGGAGCGGCGATACGAGAAGCCGGTAGCAGCGCACCAATAGTATCAACACGCTTGCCATCTAGTTCTCCCCATTCGAACCGTGAACTGCATTGATGAACCCGGAAGTATCGCGTCTGAAATCAGCGAACTCTGCACTGTCGTGGAGATCGCCTTTCATGCCTTTGTACACAACCACTACCGAGAAGGAGGGGCGGTGGGTTCTCAACTCTTCATTGTACTCACGAATCGAGAGCCGGAACGATTCGCGGATCCGACGCTTGATCCGGCTTCGTCGAACAGCGCTCCCGTGTCTCTTGCCAACGCTTACAGCAACATAGAATGGAGCCGGTTGGTCCGGGTTTCTGACATAATAGAATCTCAAGAACTTTGCTTCGAAGACCTTGCCCTTCGTTCTGATCCTTCGAAAGGTCTCTCGGCCTCCAAGAGGTTCCAAGGGTTTTAACCGAAAAGGTGAGGCTGATTTAGTGCTCGTCGCTCACCGTGAGTTTCCAGCGACCTTTGGCTCTCCGGCTCGCAAGCACACGTCTTCCGTTCTTGGTCTTCATCCGAGCTCTGAAGCCGTGTGTGTTCTTCCGCTTCGTGTTGTGAGGCTGAAATGTCCGTTTCATTCCGGGGTTCTCCTACCTTGACTGGCCTAAAAAGACCATGAAAAAAAAAGGGTTGCCCCTGTTGGACAATCCTCGGCGTGCTGGTCTTTGAAAATCAACCTACGGTACTGAAATTGAAGCAAAGATACAAGATTAATTTTTGCCATGCTGCCTTAACCGCTTGCTAACCGAAAGTTCATGTGTTATAATTTGAATGGAGTTCGCGCCGTCGGGAGTGTTGAAAGAGTGTGAATAATGCTGCGCCGTTTCCACGCCTGTTCCATTGACCCTGTTGTGGTTTTCTGACTTCTGTGGATATCTGCGGACGATGGTCTCTAACGTGCTTAATCTTAAGTGTCTTGCAGATATTCCGTCTCCTTACGCCTGTTGATAAGGTCTTGATTGCTCTTTGAGGACTTTGATGCACCTATTCACTTCTGTGAATAATGATGTTGACAACTTTACCGTCAGTGTGGATAACCAACCCTGGAGGGCCACTCGACATGGACTTGTATGTTCAAGAACTCACTCAGCCAACAGAACCCGAACAAGCAAGATATGTATGGATCGCCTGTCTAGATCTGATTAGGGATGGAGTAAACACGCAGAGCTTCAAGACTTGGTTTGAGCCCATTCTTCCAATTGGTTTGAACGGAGGGAAGCTTACCATCCAGGTTCCGAGCCAGTTCTTCTTTGATTGGCTGGAGGAGCACTATTACAATCTCATCAATAACACTGTTACGCGGGTTCTAGGGCCAGGGGCAATACTCGAATACCTCGTCCGAAAAGATGAGCCTCTATCCGATGTCCCGTTCGAACATGTTCCCTTAGTACCCCCGCCATCAAAAACCGAGAAACGCTCTTTCCCGCAGCAGCCAACGTCTTTCAAGATTGGCACAACCTCCAGCTCGGGTGCTGGCGGAAATGGCCGGATTCAGAGCTTCCTTAACGCACGGTATACATTCGACAACTACATAAAGGGGGAAAGCAACCAACTTGCCCGGGCTGCAGCATCGGCAGTGGCAAACAACCCCGGTGGAACATCTTTCAACCCTCTCGTCATTTATGGAGGCACCGGACTTGGGAAGACCCATCTCATTCAGGCAATCGGCAACTACGCACTTGCAAATGGGAAAGCGGAGCGAGTTATCTATGTGTCAAGCGAGAAGTTTACCGTCGAATTTGTAGAAGCTATTCAGTCCGACCGCATCTCGGAGTTTTCCGGTTTCTACCGAAGCATGGATCTGCTCATTGTGGATGATATCCAGTTCTTCTCGGGAAAGGAGAAGACCCAGGACAACTTCTTCCATACATTCAACGAACTGCATCAGATTGGCAAGCAGCTTGTTCTATCTTCTGATCGACCGCCCAAGGAACTCAAGGGTCTTGACGATCGTCTGCTTTCTCGTTTCCAATGGGGACTTACCGCGGACATCCAACCACCTGACCTTGAAACTCGAATTGCAATCCTGCGGAAAAAGAGCGAGGACGATAGAATTGAGCTGCCTCAGGACGTCGTAGAATTTCTTGCCACGAATGTCACGACAAATGTACGCGAGCTTGAAGGATGCCTGATTAGTCTTCTTGCGAAAGCGTCTCTGGAGGGAAGGGACTTATCCCTGGACCTTGCCAGAGATGTCGTGAAGACCGTTGTTGGTGATATCAAGTCTCCGATCAGCATCGAAGACATTCAGCGGATTGTGTGTGAGTACTTTGGCATCCCCGAAGATCTTATCAGAGGAAAAACCCGGAAGCAGGAAATTGTCAACGCAAGACAGATCGCAATGTATCTCGCAAAAGAACTCACAAACTCGTCGCTTAAGACCATTGGTCTACACTTCGGGGGGCGAGATCATAGCACCGTCATTCACGCATATCAGTCTGTTGAGGACCAAATGCGTCTTGATCAAAAATATCTTGGCAACGTTACACAAGTGAGGCGAAGATTATCCTTACTCGGGAGGGTGTAATTTTTAGTTGGTCAATCTTATTTCTACTGTGCACAACTTGCTCATTACTTGGTTGATTACGTGTTGACTCTGGTTCATTACGGGTTCTTATTGAGATTGTTTTCTTCTTGCTGTTCTACCTGAATATGTGATTGTTCAAAACTTATAATCTATCAACACGCTGAAAGCTCATAGATTAATTTAGTTACTTGTCATGTTTGTATTACTGTCAGCCAAGATAAAATGTTGCTATTACATTTATTCACATGTGCACACCCTTTATAACTATTATTATTTAGTAATATATAAGATACTTCTTCTTTTATTGAACCCTGCCAGCATAAAAACCAGTACCGCAGAAAATTGTGTTTATGCAGAATAATGCGTAAATTTACAAGGTTTTGAGGTATTTGTAAAATATATTCACAGACAGCAGAAGTCACTACTTTCACCTCAGGAGAAGTAGAATGAAATTCACCGCCAATACGATAGACCTTCAACGGGCCCTGAATAAACTCGGTGGAGTAGTTCCAACGAAATCAACATTACCAATACTGGAAAATATATTGTTTGATTTGTTAAATGATAAATTGACACTCACTGCCACAGATATGGAAGTGTCGTTAACTGTATCTGTGGAGGTTAAGGGTGAGGAGGATGGAAAAATAGCAATTCCCGCCAAGCGTCTCATGGAGACAGTACGGTCTCTCGATGACAAAACTTTTCCGGCCTTTGCTGCAGATGTGACAACGAATAAAATAATATTGACCACATCAAATGGTCACTACACATTGACAGGAGAAGCAGCGAAGGAATTTCCTTCTGTTCCCCAGTTTAAGGGAACAGAGGAAACAGCATTATCTGTGGCAACACTAAAAAAAATAATTCATCGAACAGCCTTTGCTGTGAGCACCGACGAACTGAGACCGGCAATGATGGGGGTGTTGTTTCAATCGACAGGGGCTGAACTGCGCGCCGTCTCGACGGATGGTCATCGTCTCGTCAAGGTTTTGCATAAATTATCAACGGCAACTGCATTCAAACGAGACGTCATTATTCCGGCGAAGGCATTACATGTAGTGTCAAAGTCAATCGACAGCGGTGACGTAAGAGTAGCGATGAGCGATACACATATACAATTCAACTTCAACAGCACATCCCTTGTTTCGCGACTAATAGATGAAACATATCCAAATTACGAAAGCGTTATTCCTTCCGAGAATGATAAGGTATTGAAAGTAGGCAGGGATTCGATGATAGCTTCCATCCGGCGGGTCTCACTCTATTCGAGTGCAACCACACACCAGATAAAGCTCGACATTAGCAAGTCAAGTATGACCCTCAGTGCGCAGGACCTCGACTTCGGTGGAGAGGCGAAGGAATCAGTTGATTGTGAATATCAGGGGGAAAGACTTGAGATCGGGTTCAACTCAGTGTACGTGATAGATATGTTGACTCATCTTGAATCGGAAAATGTATTATTCAGGTTCAGTTCTTCAACGCGAGCAGGAATAATTTCTCCTGAAGGTGCAGGTGGAGATGAAGACATTACAATGCTGGTTATGCCAGTGCGGCTTACAACATAAGGGTGCTGGTATCACCGATGCTGTGTTGGTAGCCCCGCAGAACGGGGCTACCGTATTAAATGTGGCTCTTCCATGAATGTTCAGAGTTTGAATATCCGGAACTTCCGCAACCATGCGGATAGTGTTCTGGAGTTTGGCGGAGGGGTTAATGTGCTTTGGGGGAAGAACGGACAGGGAAAAACCAACATACTTGAGGCAATCTCTTGTCTTGGGCTGACGAGGAGTTTTTATGCTGCAAATGATACAACTCTGGTTCAGTTCGGGCATGACTCATTTCTTGCCGAGGGAACATTTGTCAGCGATGCAGGTATTGAAAGCCATGTGAGGCTTGCCTTTGTGAAGGATCCGGCGGACAAAGTATACACGGCGAATGGTGAGCGGTTCACCAGGCTTGCGTCAGTCATCGGAATGTTTCCATTGGTTGTCCTCTCACCCGAGAATGGGGCGATAACACTCGGCGGCCCCGCGGATCGGCGAAAGTTCATTGATATGGTGTTGTGTCAACTAAGCCGTTCCTACTTCGATGATTTGCTTGAGTACAGGCATACTCTCAGACAGCGGAACAAAATTCTCAGTGACGGCAGAATGCAGGGAGGTCTTCGTGAGGATAGTCTGGAACCTTGGAATGACAGCCTTGCCAGCTACGGCGCCCGGATAGTTCACAAGCGCACACAATTCGTGAGCGAATTCCGCCAACATATGGTTTGTTCATACGCGGATATGGTTGAGAGGCCCGAACTACCCAGCATGGGCTATATAACAACAATCGAGGGAACCTCAGAACAGAATGTCGAAGCGATCGCGGAAAACATGCGCCGGCAATTGGCAAAAGTGTTTCCGGAGGAATGCCGAAGGGGGATAACACTTGTTGGTCCACATCGGGACGACCTGCAATTTCAGCTTGACGGGACAGATCTGCAGAGGTACGCATCACAGGGGCAGCACAAGACGTTCTTGGTTGCACTGAAAATTGCAGAGTTCTCATATTTGAAAGAGAGGATGGATGAGGCGCCAATCCTTCTGCTGGATGATGTGTTGAGCGAACTCGATGGCACGCGGTCGAAACGTTTGCTAAGCAACGTGGCAGAACTTGGCCAGACCATCATCACCACAACAGATGACTCACCATTCAACGGTATCATTGAATGGGGGGACAAACACAGGAAGTTGTATGTCGAGCAAGGGACGTGCAAACCGATCACCAGCGGCAGCGTTAAGGAAGCAACCGTTGGCGTTTGACGCAGCATTGAACGAATTTACGGCCAGTTTGGGTATCACAAGGAAACTTCGGGAGTACAGTGTCATCACCTCCTGGGAAATACTCGTGGGAGAACAGATCGCAAAGATCGCAAAACCGCAACGCGTGGAGAACGGAATACTGCTCGTTGCTGTGGCAAGCGCGCCGTGGCGTGCCGAACTGACACTCCGAAGACGGGAGATCATCGAGAAAATCAACGGCCGTATCGGCAGGAAAGCGATACTCGACATCAAATTCAGATAGCACACAATACTCAGTGACGAAGGAATCAATGGCACGGGACCTTGAGGTACCATCCCAAAAGGGATCACCGAATAAGGAAAACGGCAAGAGCAACCACGGATACACCGCGGAAGACATCACAGTCCTCAAGGGACTTGAGGCTGTCCGCATGCGTCCGGCGATGTACATTGGCGACGTGAGCGCGCGGGGACTGCATCATCTTGTGTACGAGGTTGTCGACAACTCCATCGACGAGGCGCTTGCCGGATATGCAACAAGCATCTTTGTCACAATCAACAAGGATGGATCTGTCACTGTGCTGGATGATGGTCGCGGCATCCCGACGGACATTCACAAGGAGGAGAAACGATCGGCTCTTGAAGTTGTTATGACACTGCTCCATGCCGGTGGCAAGTTCGACAAAAACACCTATAAGGTCTCCGGCGGGCTTCACGGTGTGGGCGTTTCTGTTGTGAATGCGTTGAGTGAATGGCTGAAGGTGGAAGTCTTCCGCGATGGCAAAACGTGGTTCCAGGAGTATCGACGGGGCGAGCCGACAGCACCGGTGAAGGCAACCGGCAAGGCGGAAAAGAACCAGACGGGTACGCGTACAACATTCATGCCGGATGGAAAGATCTTCAAGAACCGGACATTCAAGTTTGAGACTATTGCAGAGCGCCTTCGAGAGTTGGCGTTCTTGAATCCCCAGGTAACCCTACGTATTGTGGATCTCCGCGCGAAAAACGAGCAGGAAGAGACATTCCACTTCGAGGGGGGGCTCGTTGAGTTCGTCAAGTACATTGACTCCACGCGTCCTTCCATCATGCGGAAGGTGTTTTACGCACGCGGATCCGATAAGGATGAGAATGGGCGCGCCGTGGAGGTGGAAGTGGCATTTCAATACAACGACCAGTACAGCGAGAATATTTTCACATACGTCAACAATATCAACACGCACGAAGGCGGGAGTCATCTCGTCGGATTTCGGACTGCCCTGACGCGGACCCTGAACAACTACGGCTATAAGAACGGCATCATCAAAGAAGGGAAGATCCAACTGACCGGAGACGACTTCAAGGAAGGATTCACCGGGGTCATCAGCGTAAAGGTGCCGGAACCACAGTTTGAGGGCCAGACAAAAACCAAGCTCGGCAACAGTGAGGTCAAGAGCATTGTTGAAGGTGTCGTTGGTTCAACCCTTGCAACGTGGCTGGACGAGAATCCCGGGGATGCGAAGAGAGTGCTGGAGAAATCGTTGCGTACGGCAGAGGCACGCGAGGCGGCGCGAAAGGCACGTGATCTCACACGTCGAAAAAACGCGCTGACATCGGGCGGGCTTCCAGGGAAGCTGGCCGACTGTTCAATCACAGATCCCGAGCATTGCGAGCTGTATCTTGTTGAAGGTGACTCCGCGGGTGGAAGTGCGAAACAGGGAAGAGACCGACGATTCCAGGCAATCCTTCCTCTCAAGGGAAAGATTCTGAATGTCGAGAAAGCGCGCCTCCACAAGATTCTGGAGAACGAGGAGATCCGCAACATCTTCACCGCGATTGGCACTGGCGTGGGCGAGGAGTTCAACTCGGAGAAGGTTCGGTACGGCAAGATCATCCTGATGTGTGATGCCGATGTCGATGGATCCCACATTCGAACGCTGCTGCTGACGCTGCTGTTCAGGCACATGAAAGAACTGATTGAGCTCGGCCATGTGTACATTGCGCAGCCGCCTCTCTACAAAGTGAAGAAAGGGAAGCAGGAACACTATGCATTCGATGAAGATGAGCGCGATGATATTGTGAAGAGGCTCAGCACCGAAAAAGGAAAAAAGGCAGAGAAGGGGGATGTGGAAGATGTCGCTGAGATGCCTGAAGAGGGGGCGGTGGTCATTGGCAACAACATCGCAATCTCGCGGTTCAAAGGCCTCGGGGAAATGAATCCCGAGCAGCTCTGGTCAACCACGATGAACCCGGAAACACGAACACTGCTCCAGGTATCGATCGAGAATGCGGCTGATGCCGACCGTACATTTTCCATTCTCATGGGTGACGAAGTGGAGCCGCGGCGTGGGTTCATCGAGAAGAACGCAAAGTACGTGAGGAACCTGGACGTGTAGGCGTTCGCACGCCGAAGAACGTGTCCGAACATCATCAGAAATCACCCCAACAGAAATGGCCACACTCAACGACAAGATAGTTCCGGTAGATATTGAAGATGAAATGCGCGGGTCGTACATCGACTACTCGATGTCGGTTATTGTTGCACGGGCGCTCCCCGATGTGCGCGACGGTCTGAAGCCTGTCCATCGCCGCGTGTTGTATGGGATGCAGGATCTCGGACTTGCGTCGAACAGGCCATATAAGAAATCTGCCCGCATTGTTGGCGAGGTGCTTGGCAAGTATCATCCGCATGGAGACTCGGCGGTTTATGATACGATGGTCCGCATGGCACAGGATTTTTCCATGCGCTACCCTCTCGTTGATGGCCAGGGCAATTTCGGTTCCATCGATGGTGACTCTCCTGCGGCGATGCGGTATACCGAGGCGCGTCTCTCTCGCCTTGCCGAGGAGTTGCTGCGGGATCTTGAGAAGAACACCGTCGATTTCGTTCCCAACTTCGATGACACTCTCAAAGAGCCATCGGTCCTTCCGGCCATGGTGCCCAACCTGCTTGTCAACGGGTCAAGCGGAATTGCAGTTGGCATGGCGACAAACATCCCCCCCCACAATCTGACAGAAGTAATTGATGGTTGCATTGCGTTCATCAACGATCCGACGGTGACAAATGAAAAGTTGATGAAGCATGTCAAGGCCCCCGATTTCCCCACGGGTGGAATCATCTACGGCTACGACGGAGTGAAGGAAGCGTACACGAAAGGGCGGGGGAGAATAGTCGTCAGGGCAAAGGCGAACATCGAGACAGGAAAGGGAGATCGGCAGAGCATCATCGTTACGGAAATTCCATACCAGGTCAACAAGGCGAGCATGATTGAACGTGTCGCCGACCTGATCAACGAGAAGAAGCTGGATGACATTTCTGACATACGCGACGAATCCGACCGGGATGGGTTGCGGGTTGTGATAGAGCTGAAGCGGGAGGCGAATGCCCAGGTCATCCTGAACAATCTCTACAAGCACACACAGATGGAAACCACCTTCGGCGTGATCATGCTTGCGTTGGTGGATGGCCGCCCCCAGGTGCTGACGCTCCGGGAGATGATCGAGAAGTTCGTTGCTCACCGAAATGATGTGGTTGTACGCCGGGCGAAGTACGAGTTGGAAGAGGCCGAGAAGCGTGCTCACATTCTCGAAGGCTACATCATCGCGCTCGACAACATCGACGCTATCATCAAGCTGATCAAAGCGTCGAAAGATACCGAGACCGCGAAAACCGGATTGATGAAAAAATTCAAGCTCTCTGAAATTCAGGCAAAAGCGATCCTGGATATGCGCCTGCAACGCCTGACCGGTCTGGAGCGAAAGAAGATTGAAGATGAATACAAGGAAACAATCAAGCTGATCCAGAAGTTGAAGGCCATTCTCGGCAGCAAGCAGTTGCAGCTTGAGATCATCAAAGAGGAGCTTCTGGATATCAGGAAAAAGTATGGCGACGAGCGGCGGACGGAGATCATTTACAAGGCCGAAGAGTTCAGCATCGAGGACATGATTGCCGAGGAGCAGGTAGTCATCACGATCAGCCACGGAGGCTTCATCAAACGCTTCCCGGTGAGTGGCTATCGTCGACAGACGCGTGGCGGCAGGGGAAGCACCGGTGCAACGACAAAGGAAGACGACTTCATTGAGCACATGTTCGTTGCCAGCACGCATGACTACATGATGCTCTTCACCGACACGGGTCAATGCTACTGGTTGAAGGTGTTTGAAATCCCCGAAGGCGGACGGGCCAGCCGCGGGAAGGCGATAGTGAACCTGGTTGCCAAAGACCCAAATGAATCCATCGCCTCGTTCGTGAGCGTCAAGAACTTTGCCGATCCGCTCTTCGTGATGATGGTGACGCAGCACGGATTGATCAAAAAGGTGGGACTGTCGGAGTTCAGCAACCCTCGGCGAAACGGCATCACGGCAATCTCGCTCGGCAAGGGCGACCGGCTCATCGATGCGCGCCTGACCGACGGCACCCAGGACATTGTAATTGGTACCAGGGAAGGGATGGCGATCCGGTTCCACGAACAGGAAGTCCGGCCGATGGGTCGTTCCGCTGCAGGCGTTCGTGCGATCAAGCTCGACAAAGGTGACCGGGTGATTGGCGCAGTCGCGCTCCGGCGCGCAGGCACAACCGTACTTGTTGCCACCGAGCTTGGCTATGGCAAGCGTAGTGAGACCGACGAATACAGGGTGAGCCATCGGAGTGGCAAAGGCATTATCACGGTGAAAACAACGGAGAAGACGGGCAAGATGGTTACGATCCGTGAGGTGGTGGAGAAGGAAGACGTTGTTGTTGTGACGAGCGGCGGGATCGTGATACGCCAGCATGCATCCGAGATCCGGGTTGCCGGCAGGAACACTCAGGGTGTTCGGCTTATCAAACTCGATGTGGGTGACATGATCTCTGACGTCGCGGTTGTTGTGCCTGAGGATGAGGAACCGACCAACGGAAACGGGGACAAGGGAACGCCACCTGCTCCTGAGGTGAATGGAAGCGATGAAGGGAAACCCGGGCAGACCAGCTTGTTCGGCTTAGATAAGAAAGGTTCTGCGGGCACAAAGAGCGCGAAATCCAGTCCACCGGTTGAGAAGAAGTCTGAAGGAAAGAGACCTCCCATTTCGTCGAAGTCCGGTTCAAAGGAAGCGCCGAAAGCCCCACCCCAAAAGGGTAGAAAGTAAAGAATCGACCTTTGCAGAACGCCTCAAACTGCTACCTCAATAACAGCAAGCGTTTCGTTTTGTCGAACCCATCAGCAACAATTTGATAGAAGTACACACCTCCCGCAAGATCGGTTACATTGAACATCCTCTCGTAGTTTCCGGCCGGGAGATTTTCGTTCACCAATGTTGCGACTTTACGACCCAACACATCAAATACCTTCAGGGAAACGAAACCGCCCGTTCCAACGCGAAACCGGATGATGGTGCCCGAATTGAACGCACAAGCCACCTGTATGGAAAGATCGTACAGCCTTTCGACCACCATCAATCCCACCAAATGCGGAAGCGATTGTCAAGCCAGCGGCACGAAAATCTACAGCATCCCGCTTCGTTTGCGGACGAACCACTCTGCTCCGAACAGCAGGATGAGGGTTGCGAGTGAGTACTGCCAGTTCCAGAGCTCGAGAGCTGTCGCGTGGAGAGTTTTTCGGGATGCGAACGAAGGCTGCGTCGTGATGTCATCGACAAGAGTAGAGATATCATTCGACGAATAATACCGTCCTCCAGTTCTTCCTGCTATCTGTCGCAGCAATGGGGCATTCATCCGGGTGTCCTGGAACTCCAGGTTCAGTTCACCGACAGCGAAGCGACCGTTGTCCTCGCCGAGTTGCTGTCCCTCCGCCAGGGCCGTTGCTTTGAACATGTAGTCACCCTCACCCAGCCCGTCGATGGAGCCCTCATACCGTCCGCTTCCGATTGGTCTCAGGTCCGTCGGGAACACCCTTTCTCCCTGGCGTACCGTCACCCGAAGCTGCGCGTTGTCGACTGGTTCGGCGTTCGCGTCGTACACTTGTCCGACGAATTCCACCGGCTCGCCCTGGGTGTATGATTCCTTAGTGGTTGCGACTGTCACCAGCTTGGAGTCCTCGCGCGTAGTCAACCACTTCACTGCGTTGACTAGAAACGTGGAAAGCAACTGTTCTGTCTCGGGTGTTCCCTGTGTCATCAATCTCCACCGCCATAGCCCGTACCCAAGCACAGCAACGGATTTCTGTCTGTTCACGTTACGCGTTAGCATCAAAGGTTCCTTCAACAGCGCGCCTTGAACACGGGAGAACCCAAGTGTAGTTGCTTCAGGTCGGGCGGCAAACGATGTCAATGTCTTGAAAATGGGGGGCAGCTTGTTCCACGCGCTCAAGTCTTCACTTTGGGGGATCGAGAGAATCGGGTTTGACCGCTGTGACTCGGACGGCTGAAAGAATACATATTCTTCTTCTGTTGAGATTGCCTGAACCCTGAACGGCAGAATGCCGCCAAACGTCTGTAGTTTGCCAAAATCAACCTGCTTGCCCCCGATGAAGAGGACCGGCTTCTTATGCTGCATGATCGGCATGGCAATGAGGTCGAGCAATGCACTGCTCGTTGATGGCGTCGGGAAATCGATAAACATGATGCAATCCGCCGAGTCCACCAGCTGGCTTGTCAGTGTGCCTTCATAGAAACCAGCAGGCAGCCTTTGTGTACAGGAGTGAACGGTGATATTCCTGTCTTCGCTCAATGTTTGTTTGATGACAGATAGGTCGGGCGAAGGGGTCCCCGCAACAATGAGTACATGCAATTTGCTCTTCAACACCTTTGCATAGAACGATCTGGAATTGTTCTTCGTTGTCAGTTCGCCGGGAAGTGAGGACACCCTCACCGTATACTTTTTCAGCCCTTCGCCCTCCGGGGTGTACGAGAGTGACAACCGGTATTCGCGTGTGCCCGCGCCGAGCACCAGGGCCTTCCGGTCAAGTGTCCGCGCTCCCTCATTGAGCGTCACTTCGACATGTTCATCACTGAAGCCTGAGCTTTTGATCGTGACATCAACAGGAGCCTGTGTATCGTTGTACACGACGATCATTTGCCACTACCCGAGTCACAAGAACATCCTTCTGCTCGGAGGAATCTCCAATGCCAACCGTGTAGACCGGCATGCCGAGTTGTTCTGCACCATAGATTGGATTCTGTCCGAGATTGTACGACCCGTCCGTGACAAGCAACGCGGCATCGATATTCTGTTGTTCTCTATCGGTCGACAGGGCGCGAAGCGCGGAAGAGATATCGGTTGCATCCTCGGTCCCGCGCAGAGAGTCGAGAATGGCAGGGTCCACTGACTTGACTGTGGAGCCGAACATGTAGTACCTGGCCTCGCCGTGGCCCGCGATGCTTTTCATCTGTGGCGATGATAGGATTCTGTGAAGTTCTTCCCGGCGATCGCCTATTCTATCCTTGATTTCCATGCTCCTGCTGGCATCGACGAGGATAGCGACGACGGGCATCTGCTGCGATGTGAATACGATCCGAAGAAGGGGCTCAAACAGAAACATGAGGAGAAGAAACAAGGCGACGGTGCGGAGCAGGGTCAGCAGGACTCGCCTGGCAACCGGGATGGGTGGGATGGTGAACCGGTATATGAAGAAACGAAACCGTGGCGGCAGCAGCAAGCAGCAGGATGATGATGAAGGGGGAGGTGGTGAAGCTGAGATCAATTTGGGGCATGAGATGGAATGCGAAGACCAACGAGTACGCCCTTCGCGACTCGAAATCCTATGTGGTTTCGTTCACCAATCGTTCGACAATATCGATTGCTGAAACGCCGTCCGCCTCGGCGTTGAAATTTGGCACAATGCGATGTCGCAGCACCGGACCGGCCATCTGTTTTACATCGTCAATGTCCGGGGTATGGCGCCCTGAGATCAATGCGCGGGCCTTTGCTCCGAGAATCAAGTACTGCGATGCACGAGGTCCTGCACCCCAACTGAGCCAGTCACTTACAAACTTCGGGGCTCCGTCCACCTTTGGGCGGGAACGGGTTGAGAGGCGTACGGCATACTCAATCACATTGTCGGCAACCGGAACTTTACGAACCAGATCCTGGTAGAGCATCACCTCCTGTCCGGTGAGGATATGATTCAACTGCGGCGTGAACATGCTTGTCGTTGATTTCACGATTTGTGCCTCTTCGGCACTTGAAGGATAGTTCAGCCACAGGTTGAACATAAACCGGTCGAGTTGCGCTTCGGGAAGCGGATAGGTCCCTTCCTGTTCAATCGGGTTCTGGGTTGCAAGGACGAAGAACGGTTCACTCAGGGTATAGGTATGTCCTGCGGCCGTGACTCGATGTTCCTGCATGGCCTCCAGAAGGGCAGCCTGTGTCTTGGGTGGTGTCCGGTTGATTTCGTCGGCGAGGACAATGTTTGCGAAGACGGGGCCCTGGATGAACTTGAATGCCTTGGCGCCCGTCGACTGGTTCTCTTCGATGATCTCAGTACCCGTGATATCGCTTGGCATCAAGTCCGGCGTAAACTGGATACGGCTGAACTTCAGGTCGAGTACCTGCGAAAGAGTCTTGATGAGCAGGGTTTTTGCCAGTCCGGGAACTCCAACGAGCAGACAATGACCGCGGGAAAGCAACGCGATAAGAAGATGCTCAACGATCACGTTCTGCCCGACGATCACTTTTGCGATCTCTTGCCGCAGTTGGTTGACCGCTTCGCTCAGTTCTCGCGCGGCATCAACGTCACTTTCCTTCTCTACGATCTGGGATTTGGGCACCGAGTATCTTCCTTATCAAAACAGAGCGGGACTACAATCTTGACTGCCAGAAGATGTTGCCTCGCAATTCCTCCAGCCATGCCTGGTAGTCCTTTGTTCGCTTGTAGTTTAGCGCGATCGATTCAATGCGCTGGTAGTCACCATCGAGCGTGAGGTCATGTGCAGGCGTTCGCTTTTTCAGCCATATGATATGATACCCATAGTTATTGCCTGAGACGAGTTTCACGGGTTTGCTGATTTCGCCTTCCTTCATCGATTGAACGGTTTCGGCAATGGTTTTGTCGGGGATGCCGTCAAGCTCGGCAGTACCGAGGTCTCCGCCGAGTGGTGCGGTGTCCTTGTCCTCCGAATACTTCCGTGCAAGCTCGGCAAAGCTCGCACCGGGAAGTACAGCGCCACGGAGTGAATCCAGCAATGCAATTGTGGTGCTATCACTCGATTCCGTCCGGGGAACGCGAATCAGGATATGACGAGCATGGACGGCATCGCCTCTCCGCTCGAGCAACTGGATGATGTGAATGCCAAACTCGCTTTCCACGAGCCCGGAGATCTGTCCTTCCGAGAGGGAGAAGACGGCGGTTTCAAACTCCTTCACAAATTGTCCGCGTCGAACGAACCCGAGATCGCCGCCCTGGGATGCCGACCCGGGGTCCTCTGAATATCGCTTTGCCATATCGGCGAAGTCCGCGCCGGCCTTTACGCTGTCAAGTATTGCCTGCGCCTTTGAGCGTGCGGCTGCATGGGCTGCCTTGTCGAAGCCGGGCTTGATATAGATATGCGCGAGCTCCACCTCCTCGGGTACCTTGCCGAGGCTGTCCTTGTAGGTCTGGAAAAACTCCTCAACTTCACGTCTGCCAATGCTCGTTGTGCCGAACCGTTGCTGCTGGAGCTTCTGCGTGAGGAGATTCTTTCTCATTTCATCACGGAACTCACGTTTGATTCTGGAAATCGGCATCCCGTACACTTCTTCGAGCTTTGCCTCTGAGCCAAATTGTTGGATCCGTTGCTGAACGACCATGTCGAGCTGTTGCTGAACCTCCTCGTCGGTGACGGTGACACTGTCTTCAATCGCCTTTGCGAGGATCAACTTCTCGTTGACCATCGATTGGAGCACCTGGTTCTTCAAGCCAGCGGTCTTCGGGTCTACCTTGTTATTGAAGATGTAGAACTGCACCTGCGCGTTCAATTCAGACTCGAGAATGATCTCGTTGTCCACAACGGCAACGATGCGGTCAAGTATCTGCCCGCTGACCGGCAGAGCAAGCATCGTGAACACAGCAATCTTTGGCAAAAGCTTCATGGTGTTGCCTTCATGCAAAACTCTATTCAGCCACACGAGAGGATGTGTCGTCTTCAGAGAGGTGGACTTCGACGGCGTGTTTCGAGCGCAGTTCCGACAGCAGCTTCTCATATGTCATCCGTCGTCGTTCGATCAGGATCCTGTTGCGCAACTCGTCATGGATGTAATCCAGATCCGGGAGCTCACCCTGCTTCTTCACGCTGTGGGCCACGATGATGTAATAGCCTGCATCGGTTTTCACGGCGAAGGAGACCTCATCCTTCCCTAGATTTCTTGCAAGCCTCCAGAGCTCGGTCGGATACAGGTTGCTTTGTGTGCAGTACTGGCGCGTCGCGATTCGTAGCAGATGCGACTTCAATAGCGAATCCGTCTGAACCTCTTCAACGGTGATATTCCAGGGAGTTCCCCGGACGAGCCGCCCCCGGAACGAGTTTGCTGCATCACGATCACTGAACAGTGCATAACTTGCATTCACTACATCCTCGCGTAGCCGCAGCGCCTCGCCGCCTCCGTTATACAGTGCAACAATCTCATCGTCGCTAACGTTCTCTTCGTGATATAATTCCCGGTCCAGGAGCTCTCCGATGACGAGCTTTCGTGTTGCCGCTTCGATCTGGTGGCGGAGCTGCTCATTATTTTCAAGGCCGCGACGTCGCGCCTCCTGATACAAAAGCTCATTATCCACCCACTCGCTAATGTACTCCCGCCGTTGCCGGGGTGTCCGACGGAGAGAGTCGAGCGAATCGTCAAGGTTTTCCTCGGTCAGAACTTCCTGGTCGACCCGGGCGACAAAGGGTTTTTGCGATGGCTGCTTTGAACACGCCTGCAGCAGAACGAGAACAGCGGCTACGCCGCAGCCGATCTTCTTACTTCTGTGGAGCAAATGCGCTTTTGAGAACATCTTTATACTCAACCACAGGGTACTGCTTGCGGAGTCCGTCGATCCACTCTTGTTCGAGACGCTTCGATTCGTATTCCTGGAACAAGCTGGACACCTCGGTTCCCGCCTCGGCAAACGTCTTTTGCCTGAGGGGATCCCTCTTGTTGAGCCGAACGAGAGAGAGTCCATTCTTTGATTTGAATGGCGGAGAGGTCTCTCCGATCTGCAACGAATCGGCCTTCATCGTACGCTCATCGGTCGTGATGGGAAGGACGGCAGTCTCGATCTTTCCGACCACCATTGCCCGGCGCCCAATGATGTTTGTGTTCACCTGCTGATTCAGCGCGCCCTTCGCCTTTGATGTCCCGCCCATCCCTCTGGCGTTATAGGGCTGTGTGAGGTTCAGAATCCGTGCAGCGGCGATTCCCTGCTTCTGGAGGTACGTCTTGATTGCGTCGAAGCGCCGGGAAGCGAGGGCCTGGTTCCGAATCTTGCTTGCGGACGTATCGGGATGAGTGGTAAGCTGGACTCTGAGGAGTACGTCCGCTTTCAGCTCATTAACAACGGGAGCAAGCATCTTCGAGATCGAGGCATTGACGCTCGAGGAGTTGGGGCCGAACTCGATCTGGAAGCTGGACGGTTTTGCCATTCGAATTGAATCGGCCACGGCAACCTGCTCCAGTGTTGTTCCAGATTTCACTTCAGAATAGATGAGATGACCGACTGAGTCGTCTGCGGCGCGCAATTCCGTAAAGTCCACCCTGTCTGGGAACATGAACTTGTCGCGGTTGTGATCAAAGTACTGTTGCAGGGCGGAGTCCTTCACCGTAACGCTGTTCCAGACACGGTCCTGTTCGATCTGGTACAACAGGATGCCGTCGGTGTACTCTTTCATGATGGCTGCGAACTCAGGGTTCTCCTTCACCAGGGTTTCTGCTTTCACAGCAAAGACAAGCGACTCTGCGATCTTGTCAACCATGTTACGGATCCCGGGAGCCCTCAAAGGAGTGTTGTTGAAATCCGGGCGCACCGTAATAAGCTTTGCAACGCTATCAACGGACACAGCGCGGGTACCAAACGTAATCAGAGCAGCTGAGGCAACCGGTTGAGGGATTGTGGACCACCAGAGGGAATCCTTTGTTGTCTTGTTTGAATCGCACGCTTCGATGAACATCTTCAGTACATCTTCGTGCAGCTTGAATTGGGTTTCGCTCTGGAGTTTTGCATAGTACGCTTTGTAGTCTTCCTGGTAGCGGGACTGCTGGTACAATTGCTGCATATCCTTCTTTGCTTCTTCGAATGTCTTTGGCGGATGCTCGTCATAGCATTTGATGATATGGTAACCGTAAATTGTGCGGACAATGCCGGACGTCTCACCCGGCTTCAATGTCTGGACCACCTCGTCAAACGACTGAATCCAGCGCCGTCTCTGAAACCAGCCAAGGTCTCCACCTTTTGAGGCTGAGCCGGGGTCGCCCGAGTTGCGCGTTGCCAACTCGGCGAAGTCGATCCCAATCTTCAAGCTATCCTGAATTGCTTTGATTTTCTGGTATGCCGCGAGCGTATCTTCAGGACTCGGATCTTGTTTGTCAAACCTGATCATGATGTGGCTTGCCTTGATCTCACCGCGGGCGGGTTTCTTGTCAACCAGCCTGATGATATGCAACCCGAACTGGGTTCGTACCGGCTTCCGGGTAATTTCTCCAACCTTCATCGCAAACACTGCGTCCTCAAACTGCGGCACCATTTGCCCGGCGGTAAAGTAATACAGGTCACCCTTGTTCTGTGAGACCGAGGGGTCTTGTGAATACTGCACGGCAAGGTCTTCGAACTTCGCTCCGGCGTTGAGCTTGGCAATAATCGAATCTGCCTTTGCGTACGCTGCAATCGATTCCGGTTTTGCCGCTGTCGGGCTGAGTGAAAGCAGGATGTGGCTTGCGCGGTATTCAAACCGGCGCCGGTCATACATTTCCTTTGCCCCCGGGCCCGTAAGTTCGCGTTCGGTCAAAAATGAAGAAGCCAGGCTCGACTTGTATTGGCCAATCTCAGCCTGGAGTTCGGGTTTTTTATCAAGCCCCTGCCTGTAGGCATCAGCGAGTTTGAGTCTGAATTTCACAACGAGGTCAAGGAATTTTTCCCGTTCCTCCTGTGTTGACTTCGCTGCGGCCGCTCTGTCACCGCTGCTCTTTATATAGAGGTCTTCATATTCCTTCAGCGTCACGGGCTTGTCCCCGATGGTGGCAACAAGAGCCTCGCGTTGTGATGAGCAGCCGGCGAGAATCAAACCGGCCAGGACAGGAAGATGCTTCAATACTCGAATGCGACTCATACTGTCAAGAACTCCACTATTGATGGTACAGATGGGCGTCTGATGGGTTTTTCTGCTTGAAATAGTAACCAAAAACAGAGAGAGATGCAAGAAAACGTCCGGCAATGCCGTAGGGGTGAGGGTAGAATTGCTCTTCCTTTTCATTATATTCATGTGCGTGTAATGATGAAACCTTTTGGTAGAGGAGATGTACGACAAAGGATGACGAACCCCTTTTCGAGGTCGCTTCGTATTGCCCTCGTGCTGTTGGTCTGCGCGAGTTCTCACGTATACCCCCAGTCCATCGACGCAGCCACGAAGTTCCGACTTGCCCAAAGCTACGAACAGGCGGGCAAGCTTGAGAACGCCGTAGAGCTGTATGAAGAGCTGTACGGGAAGGACCGGACCAACTATGTGTACTTCGAATCGCTGAGGCGTGTGTACCTTCAGCTCAAGCGGTACGACGAAGCTATTGCACTCATCCAGGATCGACTTGCTGCAAATCCAACCGACCTGCCGACGCGCGCAACCCTGGCAAGCACATACTATAAATCAGGCAAAGAGAAAGAGGCGTTTCAGGAGTGGGACCGAGCAATTGCAGCAGACCCAACGAATGCGGGCGTCTATCGGCTTGTTGCACAGAGTATGATCGAGAATCGATTGCTGGACAAGACCGTTGAGATCTATCGTCGTGCACGTGTTGCCTGCAACGATCCGAATCTTTTCACACTGGACATCGCGCAGCTTCTCGCAGTTTCCATGGACTACTCGGGCGCAAGTGTTGAATTCCTCTCATGGCTGCAACAGAATCCGATGCAGCTGGCATTTGTGCAGGCGAGAATGGCGTCGTACACAAACAAGGAGGAGGGGCGAAGTGCTGCTATCGAGGCTGTGCAACGTGAGATCCGGCACAATGATAACCCGAGACTGTATGAGCTTCTCGGGTGGATTTATCTCGAGGGAAAGAACTATCCCGAAGCTTTTGAAGCCTATCGGAAGCTCGACAAGCTGACGAATGCGAGCGGCAGTCAGATCTATGCCTTTGCGGAACGTGCGTTCAATGAGCGGGCATTTGCTGTGGCTGCAACCGCGTACCTCGAGGCGATCAACACTCCGATTGCGCCCGCCCGGCTGCCCTATGCAAAGTACGGCTATGCCTGTGCATTGAAAGAGATGAGCGACGTTACAGACACGCTGCAGGAATCGCTCACCGAAGGCCAGTTTCCCGCGACGGAATCCCAGCCGAAATACGCCGGCGCAGTTGCCTACTTCAAAGGGATCGTCGAGCAGTATCCCCATAGTGAATTCTCGGCAAAGTCGTACTATCAGATCGGGACAATTCAGTTTGACAGGTTCTTTGATCTTGACGGGGCGTTATCCTCGTTCGAAAGTGTCGAACGTGACTTCCCCGGGCGCAACATTATCCACTATGATGTTGCCCTCAAAATCGGTGAAGTGTTCACGGCAAAGGGGGATACTGCGCGGGCCGCGGTGAAGTACGGCTTTGTGGCCGACGCACCCGATGCCACCCCGGATCAACACGATGAAGCCACCTACCGGCTCGCCGAGCTTGAGTACTTCGAGGGAAAATTCCAGAATGCAATCCAGCGTTTGAGTGACATTACCATGAACCTGAAGGCGGACTACGCCAATGATGCGCTGCAACTTCTCTCATTCCTGCAGGAGAACAAGACGACAAGCGAGGATGCACTCATTGCATTTGCCAAGGCAGACTTCCTTGCCAGGCAGCGGAGGAACACGGAGGCAATTCCAATGTTCCTGAGTCTCGTTGAAAAATACCCCCAGGCGTTGCTTACCGATGATGCGCTGATGAAAGTGGCGGCGTTGCAGACCCAGGCACGGTTGTTTCCCGAGGCCATCAAATCCTACCAGCGTCTGCTGACGCAGTTCAAGGAAAGCAGCATTGCACTGGACAAGGCGCAGTTCAACATTGGCGAGATCTATCAGTTCGAGATGAACGACAAGAACGAAGCCATCGCGGCATACGAAAAACTGCTGGCCGATTTTCCCCAATCAATCCTTGCCACAGCCGCAAGAAAGCGGATCAGAGAACTACGGGGGGATTCCCTGTGACCACCGACTATTCAGGAGACGTTATGATACCAAAGCGAACGTTGCTTTTTGCATTGATGATCATCCCTCTTCTCGCGTTTGGACAATCGATCAAAACAGACGAGTTTACGCTCAACAACGGGCTCAAAGTGGTGATGGTTGAAGACCACACGGTGCCGAGTGTTTGCTTTGCACTCGCATTCCACGTCGGCAGCAGAAATGAACGCCAGGGCATCACGGGGATTTCTCATCTCTTCGAACACATGATGTTCAACGGCTCGAAGAAATACAGGCCGATGGAGTTCGACAAGATTCTGGAGAATGGTGGCGGCTATTCCAACGCCTATACGAGCGACGACATCACATTCTACTACGAAGAGTTCAACCCCGACCTGTTGGACAAAGTGCTGGATATGGAAGCCGATCGTATGCGCTCTCTCAAGCTTGACACAGCAAATATCGAGCAGGAACGCGGGATCGTGAAGGAGGAACGCCGTGTTTCCACGGACAACAGCGTGCGCGGCACAATGATTGAAGACCTGTATGCCGCCTCATTTGTCGCCCATCCCTACCACAACCCGGTCGTCGGGTGGATGAAGGATATCGACAACATCACGCTTCAGGATGCGAAGGACTATTTCAAAATCTATTATGCGCCCAACAATGCAACGGCATTTGTCGTCGGCGATTTTGATTCCAAGACGCTCCGGAAACGTATCGAGAAGGTCTTTGGCACCATCCCGCGTCAACCAACACCCCGTGCAGTGGTGAATGCGGAACCGGAGCAACGAGGAGAGAAACAAGTGAAACTCCACAAGGTTGCCGAGCTCCCGGCGGTGGCCATCGGCTACAAGGGTGCAGCAGTATCTTCGCCTGACATCTATGCGCTGAACGTCCTCGCGACAATTCTCGCTCGTGGCCAGAGCTCAAGACTGTACAAGGATCTTGTCTATGACGAGCAGATCTGCACGGAAGTCAGCGCCGGGCTCGATGAGTTCATCGACCCCGGGCTCTTCACGATTTTTGCCCAGATGCACGCCGGAAAAAGTGTCGATGATGTCGGGGAGGAAATCTACAAAATCATCAACAAGACTGCAGAAGACGGGGTGAGTGACGAAGAACTCCAGAAGGCAAAAAACATTGCGCAAGCGGACTACGTGGGTAACTTCAAAACCAATGAAGGCGTCGCGGGCCGACTGGGGTATTATGAAGTGGTGTATGGCGATTACAGGAAGTCGTTCAAGGTATTGGATGAGTATGCAAGAGTTTCGGTTGATGATATCAAACGGGTTGCTTCGAAGTATTTGACGGCGAAGCAACGGACTGTGGTAATTCTTGTTCCAGAAAAGGCTGCAACAGCATCGAATTGACCGACCAACAATCTCAATGATGACTTCAATGAAACAATTCATTCTCTGTGCTCTGCTCACCTCATCGGTGTTCGCTCAGAAGATCCAGCTGCCCGCAACCGCAAGGCACACATTGGAAAATGGGCTGACAGTCATTCTGATGGAATACAGGAAGGTCCCGGTGGTGGATTTCCGGCTCATTGTCCGCGGTGGTTCCGTGCTTGATCCGCCGGAACTCGAGGGCGTGGCAAGTATTGCGACCTCATTGATGCGGGAAGGAACGGAGACACGCAGCTCAACAGATATCGCGAACGCGATCGATTTCATTGGCGGCTCTCTGTCCGTCGCCGCAGGGGCTGACTATTGCGCTGCAAACTCGGAGGTCCTAAAAAAGGACGTCACCACCGGTCTCGACCTGTTCACCGACGTTATTCTTCACCCCTCATTCCCCGAGGAGGAAATCGAGCGGGAACGCAAACAGCGCCTTGCAAATTTGGAGGCACTGAAGGAAGACCCATCAAGTGTTGCATCGATTACGTTCAGCAAAAACGTCTACGGATCGCACCCGTATGGACGCCAATCGGTTGGAACCAGATCATCGCTCGACGACGTGACCCGTAAGGACCTCGTGGACTTCTATCGCAAGATATTCGTTCCCAATAACGCAGTGCTTGTTGTTGTCGGCGATTTCGTGTCCTCCGAGATGCTGGCGAAGATCACCGCGGCTTTTGGCGGCTGGAAAAAGGGAGAGAAGCCTGAGATCGCGGTGACACCACCTGTCAGGCTTCAGGGGAGGAAGGTCGTTCTCGTCAACAAGTCCGACGCGACCCAAACACAGATGGTGTTTGGCAACATTGGCATTGACATCAAGAACCCCGATTACTTTGCGATCCAGGTTGCCAACACAATCTTCGGCGGCGGATTTACTTCACGGCTTGTTGATGAGCTTCGTGTCAAGCGAAGCCTGACGTATGGGGCATACAGCGGGTTCTCTTCGAGTCTCTGGGGAGGCAGTTACTCCATTGCAACGTTCACCAAGAATACGACAATCGACGAAACAATAAATGTAGTTCTTGATGAGTTGAAGAAGTTCCGTGCGAAAGGCGCGACAGCCGAGGAGCTGAAGAAGGGACAAAACTATATTGCGGGAACCTTCTCGCGCAGCCTTCAATCGCCGGAGGCATTGGCCGCCAGGCTTACCGACATCGAGCTCTATGGTTTCCCGAAGGATCACCTCGAAACCTATATCCAGAGGCTCAAAGCTGTGACGCTGGACGATGTGCAACGTGTTGCGCAGAAGTATTTCCTGTTGGATGACATATTGATCGTTTTGGTGACGCCATCCGAGGAGACATCCCCGAAGGTGCAGAAATACGGTCCCGTAACCGTTGTGGACCTGGAGAACGCGATAGAGTAAACAACTGTTGGGAATTGGAAGAGAAGGAAGGGAAGGTTGAGATGAGTCGATGGAAATCCACATTGCTGGTGCTGTTGGCCGCTGCGTCCCTGGCATTCAGCCAGCAGAAGGTGCTGATCTATATGGATCTCGAGCAGACCGATCACCTGAAGGCCTATGGTATTGCCTACTGGGCCCTGACGAAAGGAATCGATGTTGATTGGCTGCTCAATTACCGCGGTGGCTCGTTCATGCTTGATGGTCTCGATATCGTGGCTTCAGAATGCCGAATACGCGGCGTTGCTTTTTCCCGGCTCAGCGCAGCCGAGGCTGCGCAGATCTATTCCGACGTGCAGCGCGAAGACAACAATATGGACGTCGTCCGGCTCGAAAAAGCCCCACGGGTCGCCGTGTATGTACCGCCGGGGTTCCAACCGTGGGATGATGCCGTGACGCTCGCGCTTGAGTATGCTGAGATCAAGTACGACAAACTGTGGGACGACGAAGTCATGGCGGGGAAACTCTACGAGTATGACTGGCTTCATTTGCACCACGAGGACTTCACGGGCCAGTATGGAAAGTTCTACGCTTCATTTGCCAACGCGAGCTGGTACATTGAGCAACAGGTGACGCTGGAGAAGGAAGCGAAGAAACTCGGCTTCAAGAAAGTCTCCGAACTGAAGAAAGCTGTCGCCCGGAAGATCAAAGATTACATTGCGAACGGTGGGTTCATGTTCGCCATGTGTTCCGCCACTGACACGTACGACATCGCGCTCGCTGCGGAGAATACGGATATCTGCGATGTGATGTACGATGGTGATCCTCCCGACCCCGATGCACAGCAGAAGCTGGACTTCTCAAAAACACTCGCGTTCACGGATTTCACGCTGGAGAAGAATCCCCTTCGCTATGAGTACTCCGATATCGACCAGCCACCGAGCGATTTGCTCGGACTTCAGAATCCGGAGAATGACTACTTCACACTCTTTGAGTTTTCGGCGAAGTTCGACCCCGTTCCCACAATGTTGACACAGGATCACGTCAACGTGATCAAGGGGTTTCTCGGTCAAACCACCAGCTTCAAGAAAAGCCTGATCAAGAAGAACGTTATTATTCTCGCAGAGAAGGAGGGCTTCGACCAGGTGAAGTATCTGCACGGTAATTACGGGCGCGGGACGTTCACGTTTTACGGAGGGCACGACCCCGAGGATTATCAGCACGCTGTTGGCGACCCCCCGACGGATCTTTCTCTTCATAAGAATTCACCCGGCTATCGATTGATTCTGAACAACATCTTGTTTCCGGCAGCAAAGAAGAAACAGCAAAAGACCTAACCACATCACCAATCAGGAGAACACATGAAACGATTCCCGTTCATCCTCCTCGTACTTGTCGTGCTCGGCTCCACGACAAATGCAGGCGGTCTCATTGGTTTTGGAGTCCAGGCAACCGGCGCGGCGCTGAATGTTCCGGAGCCGCTTAAGACTGTGTATGGAACTGGCTACGGTGGCGGTGTGCATCTGGACATCAATCTTCCCATGGTATTCGGTATCCGTATTGCCGCTGACTATACGACGTATGCTCCGGACAATGACAAGTTTCGGACCGCGGTGGCCGATTACACCGGAAGAAATGTCTCAGGCATTGAGCTTGATGGCGGTCGATTCAATATTTTTTCCATCTCGGCAAATGCAAAATTCGGTTTGCCAACACCAGTCATATCACCCTATCTTACTGGTGGAGTTGGTGTGGCTTCAATCAGCATGTCTGACCTCACAGTGAAGTATCAAGGCCTACCCATTCCTTCACCCAATGTCAGCACCGGTACAAAAACCGCGTTGAATATTGGAGCCGGAGTCGAGCTGAACCTTGTGCTCACGCTCTATCTTGAAGCAAAGTACACCGTCATCTTCACCGATGGAGAATCAAGTTCGTTTGTGCCGGTGTCGTTGGGAGTGACGTTCTAGGTAATCGATCCTGCTTGCCGGGAAAACAGGGCGAGCCTCGCGTCTCACCCTTATTTGTTTTCACGAGAACTCCGTCGCTTCTGCGCAGCAAGCAAAAACCGTATTGAGGGTTGGGAGCGGCAGTGAATACGTTGCCACGTCAGGTTTGTTGATTCGCCAAACCAAAATCGTTATGTTGCATCCAATAGGTTTCACACAACTGTCTTGACATGTTCATCACGTTCGAAGGCCTCGATTTCAGCGGCAAGTCAACTCAAGCCACCATCCTTGTTGAAAAGCTAAAGAGAACGCACGCGGTTGTTCACCTTCTCCGGGAACCGGGGGGAACAGGAATTTCAGAACGCATCCGGGATATCCTCCTCGATAAAAAGAATCTCGAAATGAACGATTCGGCGGAGCTTCTGCTCTTCTCCGCGGCACGTGCGCAACTCGTGAAAGAGGTCATCGTACCAGCATTAGGGCGGGAAGAGATCGTGCTGTGCGACAGGTACCATGATTCAACGACAGCGTATCAGGGCTACGGTCGTGATCTCCCGCTCGATGCGGTGAAGAGCATCAACAACCTTGCCACGGGCGGCCTGGACCCGGACCTGACGTTCTTCATTGATATCCCTGTTGATGAGATAGAACGCAGAAAGAAAAAAGCCGGGATAATGTTCGATAGGATGGAAAGCTCGGGCCTGGTCGTTCTATGAACGCGTGCGAAAAGGATATCTTGAGATAGCGAGAAATGAGGCACAGAGGTTTATAGCCATAGACGGGACGCTGGCGGTTGACGATATTGCTCGTAAGATATGGCAGAGTGTTGAAAAGAAGCTCATTGTCATTAGTCAATAAACTGAGGGAGACGTAAGGGATGAAGCGAATTTGTGGAAAGACGTTTCTGAGAAGGTCCGCGTTGATCGCTGGATTGTCAATGCTGTTGATCATCGTGTCCGGTTTTTCCGGATCTCAAGACACCGACTACTTCCTGAAGATCAACAAGGGTATCGACACCTTCGGTCGTGTGTACAAGGAAATCACGATGAACTATGTCGATGAAGTTGATCCCGAGAAATTCATGGAGGCCGGTATCGATGGGATGCTTGGCTCACTCGATCCGTACACGGTGTACATCGACAAGCAGAACGGCGATGAGGTTGAACTTCTGACAACAGGGAAATACGGCGGCATCGGCGTGACGATTGGCCAGAGGGATGGCGCAATTCAGGTCATCACGGTCATGGATGGATATTCCGCGCAACGGGCAGGCATTCGTCCGGGGGACATCATCACTGACGTGGATGGGCTGAAAGTGGCAAACAAGAAACCCGAGGATGTGCGCGCATTGACGCGTGGTGAACCGGGTACCGAGACTCACGTAACGGTGGAACGGGAGGGCGAGAAAGCCCCTTTGCAGTTCGTTCTGATTCGCGAAGAGATCCAACTGAAGAATGTCACATACTCCGGTCTTTCGCCGGATGGAATCGGGTACATCCGCCTCGAGCGGTTTTCCCGCACTGCTGGCGATGAAGTCCGCGAATCGATTCAGGAAATGAAACTGAAGGGCGACATCAAAGGCATGGTGCTGGATCTGCGTGGCAACCCAGGCGGGCTGCTGGAATCCGCCGTTGACGTGGTGAGCAAGTTCGTCCCACGGGGCAGTGTGATTGTCACGACGAAGGGCCGTCGCACTGAAACGGATCGGCAATATGCATCAGTCGAAGAGCCGCTGCTGCCGAACACTCCGCTCGTCGTCCTGACCGACCGGAACAGTGCAAGTGCAAGCGAGATCGTTACCGGCGCATTGCAGGATTTGGACCGGGCACTCGTTGTGGGGACCCGGACCTTTGGAAAGGGACTGGTGCAGACCATCGTACGCTTGAACTTTGATTCACAGCTCAAAATCACCACGGCGCGCTACTACATCCCGAGCGGCCGCAGTATTCAGGAAATTGACTACATGCACAAAGACGGCAACGGTGTCTTCGCCACGGTTCCCGACAGCCTCAGACGCATGTTCAAGACCGCACACGGTCGCAAGGTCTATGAATATGGTGGCATCGCTCCCGACTCCGTTGTAAAGGAGGACGACCTTGGGCCGTTGGTCCGCGAGCTGTACCGCAAATCAATGTTCTTCAAGTTTGCCAACATGTACATGGGTGATCACAAGGGCGAGCAGTATACCGGCATCACCAACTCCATCCTCGAATCATTCAGAAGATTTCTGAGCGATCAGCAATTTGACTATCAGGAAGAAGCGGATGGGAGGATCGATGAAATCAGGAAGATTTCAGAACGCGCCCATTACGGAAAGGACGTGCTTGCGGACATCGAGCTTCTCCGGACAGCAATGGAAAAGGAAAAAGCCCGCGGCTTCGATCGGTACAAGGATCATATATCCCGTGAGCTGGACATTGAGTTTATGTCGCGTGTAAAAGGCGAGCAGGGGAGGATTGCAGCCTCACTGAAAGACGATTCGCAGTTTGACGCAGCGGTGAGCGTTTTGAAAGACACGGCATCCTACGAGAAGATGATCAAAGGGTAGCGCTCGATGTTGGTCTGTGCAGCACGCGCCGTATCCGATTTGTTCACGCGTGGGTGAATTGTAAGCGGACAACACGAAGCTATGGACCTTCTGAGCCTCATTCTGCTGCTCCTGACTGGGGGTGTGGCAGGGCTTCTTGCCAGCGTCTTCGCTGTCGACGTTGGAATCATTCTCGTGCCGGTCGTGATTATTGTTTACCGCAGCAGTGATGTTTCTTCTCTCGTCTCGACACACCTTGCGATGGGCACGAGTCTCCTTGTTGTCTTTGTTGGATCACTCCCGGCTGCCTCACGGTTCATAAGGAGTGGACATGTTCTGTGGAAAGCGGCGATATTTGTTGGCGCGGCTGGTGTGGTTGGTGCCGCGATTGGAAGCGGTATCGCCGGAGAGTTGGAAGCAAAGACCCTCCAGATAGTCTTCGCTCTGATTGTCACGGTTGCTGCAATCAGGTTGCTGTTTGAAAATCAGAAGGCAAGAGGGGACGCGCCGCCGCGCATTGCTTCTCCTGCGCTCAGTGGCGTTGGACTGGCAATCGGGTTCGTCTCATCTCTGGCCGGCATCGGTGGAGAGGTGTTTCTCAATCCCACCCTTTACAACACTATGAAGTTCCCGCTCAAGAAGGCCATCGGTACATCCAGCGCCGCCATTGTAATCATCGCGCTCTCCGCCTCCCTCGGCTACATGGCAAAGGGATGGGGACATGCCTTCCTGCCGGAGAATACGGCTGGCTACGTCGATTACGTTTACGCGATCCCACTTATCATCGGCACGGTAGCGGGGGTGATATCAGGTGAGTCGATTACTCGCACGATACGCACTGGAAGGTTCAAGAGAGGATTCGCGGTCCTCCTCATTGTCATTGCGGTCGAGATGCTTCTCCTTTAACCACGAAAATACAGACGCTTCAATCGCGTCGTCGTCCGGAAGCATACCCACATGAAACTGCATCTGAAACGTCCTCTTGTGTTCTTCGATCTTGAGACTACGGGCACCGATATCGCCAGTGACCGCGTTGTGCAGATCGCCGCGCTCAAACTTCATCCGGACGGCTCCGAGGACCTCCACATGCTACTGATCAACCCCGGAATTCCCATTCCCCCCGAAGCGACTGCTGTTCATCGCATAACAGACTCGGACGTTGCCGGCAAACCCGCGTTCAGTGATATCGCATCATCACTGTGTGGGTTCTTCTCGGGTTGCGATATTGCCGGATTCAACTCGAACAGGTTTGATCTTCCACTTCTGGTTGAGGAGTTTGGCCGGTGCGGCATACGATTCCCGGATCCGGGATGCAGAGTGATCGATGCACAGGTAATCTATCACAAGAAGGAAGAGAGAACCCTCTCGGCAGCGTATCGATTCTACTGCAACAAGATTCTTGAGAATGCACATGACGCTGAATCTGACGTGCGGGCGACACTCGAGATCTTCAAGAGCCAGATCGAGCGCTACCGCGATCTTGGCGACACCGTGGATGAGGTCCATGGATTCTGCAACCCGCAGGAGGTGGTGGACTTCGCACGTTATCTGACCAGGAACGAGAAAGGGGAGATTATCTTCAATTTCGGCAAGCACAAAGGAAAGACCATTACGCAAGAACCTGATTATACCCGATGGGTTCTTGACGGAGAATTTCCCGAAGCGACCAAGATCATCATCCGGCAGGCGATTGGTGCATCGTCGGACCCATGAACCCACCCCTCCAAACTCATGAGAAGTGGTTTCTCTCTTCGTTCCTTTTGTTTGCCTTATCACTGCGTCGCTCCGGTGCCAGGGCAATATCGAAAAAGATGGTATTGATCAAGTAAACGAACGCGCGTTGTGAGCCTGGGAGGTTTCCCCCCCCGCCAAACATGAAAGAGATTGCAGGTTTGAAGGATGAGCGCAAGTCTTTTGTTTGATCATTTTCTGAGGAGTAAGCCAATCTTGAGGAGATCCGCCATGAGAATCAGAACCTTGTTTGCGTTGTGCATCGCTGCGGTTTTCGCGGCAAACGCTCAGGCTGCAAACCACGCGGACAAGTTCGATCCCAAGCGGGATGCCGCGAAGGATATTCACGATGCGGTGATGAAAGCAAAGCTCACAGGTAAACGGGTTCTGCTTGACGTTGGAGGCGAGTGGTGCATTTGGTGCCACCGGCTGGATACACTGTTTGCGACCCATCCTGACCTGAGCACATTTCTGCATGAGAATTTTGTGGTCGTGAAGGTCAACTACAGTAAAGAGAACAAGAACGAGAAACTCCTCTCGCACTACCCCCAAATTCCCGGTTACCCACACATTTTTGTCCTCGCGAACGACGGCAGCCTCCTATGTTCGCAGGACACCGGGGAATTGGAGTCGGGAAGAGGGCACGACCCCGGCAAGGTAATGGCGTTCCTGAAAAAGTGGGCACCTCCAAAGTCGCACAACTGAATCCTTTCTCACCGATGCATTCACTTCGCGCTCTCCTTGCTGGTGCCATTGATTACGCAGGACTCTTTCCCCCGGCATCGTTTGACATGATCTCTGCTGTACGAAACCACGATTCATATCTCCAGTCGAAACACTCGTGGGCTCTCGGACGCTTCATCGTGCCAGTTCCGCGACTTCCAGAATTTGAAAAAGCCATAGGTGAACTGCCCGGCTGTGATAAAGCCCGGCGTGAGCTCAGCGCGCTCGTTGGTGCAGAACTGAAACAAGACGTTCCCGCCATCATCAACTTCAACAATCGACATAAAACCAAAGGGACAGTGATCAGTACGGTAGAACTCAAGGCGTCCTCCGTGAATGAAATTGGAGCGATAACCACGGCAATCCCATCAACCCTGACAACATACGTGGAGATACCCATAAGCCAGGATCCCGCTCCGTTGATTGCGGCCATTCACGGAGCAGGCCTGCGCGCAAAAGTCAGAACGGGGGGAATTACGGAAGACGCGTTTCCTTCAACCGCCGATCTCGCACGGTTCATTCATGCTTGTGCAAAGGCAGGTGTTGCTTTCAAGGCAACTGCGGGACTTCACCATCCGTTGCGGGCGAGGTACCGTCTCACTTATGAACCGAACAGTCCCCAGGGGATGATGTTTGGATTCCTCAATGTTTTCGTCGCAGCTGGAGCAGCGTATGCCGGAGGCAACGTTGAAGATGTCGCTGCCGTGCTTGAGGAGCAAGACATCACCGCATTCAACTTCAACGGTGGTGGATTTTCCTGGCGGTCATATCACATTGACGAAGCAAACGTAGCATCTCTCAGAAGTGAGTTTGCCATTTCATTTGGCTCCTGCTCGTTCACCGAACCCGTTCAGGATCTGCAATCACTTGGACTTCTATGAAACCTGCGCTCAACGACACACACAACCCCGATTTGCGATCCTGGGTTGAATCCGCAAATGCTCCCGCGACAGATTTTCCGATTCAGAATCTTCCATTTGGTGTGTTCAGAAGGAAGGGGTCCAATGAAGTGCCACGCGTAGGGATCGCGATCGGCGACGTGGTGCTTGATGTGAGTGTGTGCAGGAGGGCGGGGCTGTTCAGTGGGCTGGCCAGCGATGCGGCGGCTGTGTGTGAGGAGCCGTCGCTGAATACATTGATGTCGCTGGGTCATTCGGTCTGGTCGGCGCTGAGGCGTAGTGTGAGCGAGCTTCTGGAAGAAAACTCAAAGGACCGTGGCCGCGTCCAATCTGCGCTTGTCCCGATGAACGGTGTGGAGTTGATGTTGCCGGCGGCGATCGGCGACTTCACGGACTTTTACGCGTCCATCTTCCATGCAACGAATGTTGGCAGCATGTTTCGTCCGACGAATCCGCTGCTTCCGAATTATAAATATGTACCAATTGGCTATCACGGACGGTCCTCGTCTATCGTCGTCAGTGGTGAGCCTGTGCATCGACCGGGCGGGCAGTTGAAGGACGAGAAAGACGAGGTTCCGATATTCGGACCTTCGAGACGGCTGGACTACGAACTTGAAGTGGGCGCCTTTGTTGGCCCCGGCAACAGGATGGGTGAGCCCATTAACATACGCAAGGCGGAGGAGCACATCTTCGGCATTTGCATTCTCAACGATTGGTCGGCCCGCGACATCCAAACATGGGAGTACCAGCCGCTCGGGCCATTTCTTGCCAAGAATTTCGCGTCCACGGTTTCTCCCTGGATCGTTACGATGGAAGCCCTTGCCCCGTTTCGAGCGCCCGCCTTTTCGCGTCCGGCAGGAGATCCCCCGCCGCTTTCGTATCTCTCTTCTCAAGATGACCAACAAAATGGCGGAATCAATCTCACGCTCGAAGTGTATCTGAGCTCGAAGCACATGAGAGACAAGAGCATCCCGCCGGTGCTGTTAAGTCGGGGGAATTTCAAAGAGATGTACTGGACATTCGCCCAGATGCTGACACACCACGCAAGCAACGGATGCAACCTGCGCCCGGGAGATTTGCTTGGCAGCGGCACAGTATCCGGACCAACGAACAATTCTCGCGGCTGCATGCTTGAACTCGCCTCGCGAGGCAGCGAACCAATCGAGCTCCCGACAGGCGAACGGCGGGTGTTCCTTCAGGATGGTGATGAAGTAATCATGCGCGGTTACTGCGAGAAGGAAGGCGCAACACGAATTGGACTTGGGGAATGTAAAGGTATCGTGCAAAAGTACGACGTTTCAGGTGGTTAAAACCCGAAGGCGCCGGGAAGCTACATCTTCAGCCTCTTCTCGATCATCCCGACAATCTTGTCCAAGTCTCCGTTTCTATTGACGAAATCAAGGCTGTCAGACTCCACGGTTAGCAGGGGTCCGAGCGCATAGTTCTTGGTCCAGTTTTCGTAGTGTGTGTTGAGTTGCTCGAGATACTCCCGTGGAATACCCTGCTCGAAGTCGCGGCCACGCGATGCAATCTGCTTGACAAGGGTATCCACATTTGCCCGGAGATAGATTAACAAATCAGGCGCCCGCAGATATTCCGTCATCACCTTGTACAACTCGACGTAATTGGTGTAATCGCGCTCATCCATCTTCCCGATCTCATACAAGTTCCGCGCAAAAATCTCCGCATCCTCATAAATCACCCGGTCAAGGATGACTGAGTCCGGTCCCTCGGTGATTGACTTGTGACTCTGGAACCTGTTCGAGAGGAAATACACCTGCAGGTTGAACGACCATCGCTTCATATCGCCGTAGAAGTCGCTCAGGTAGGGGTTGTCCGCCACCGACTCGAAGAACGGTTTCCATCCAAAGCGTTCACTCAGCAGTTTTGTCAGCGACGACTTTCCGGCTCCGATATTTCCAGCTACGGCAATGAAGTACTTTCTCCTTCGCTGTCGATGAGGCCTTGGAGTGGTTTTATTCTTCAATGGTTTGCGTTTTGAGATTCTTCGGGTTTTCATTCGTGTCCTTCCTGGATGATATTGTAGAGCACTTCCAGTCCATCCTCAACGCGGGGACCGGGACGGGAAATAATGTCCGGGTCAATGCGGTATACCCGGCGGCTGCGAATTGCGCTCAGTTCTGTCCATTCTGGAAACAACGCGAGAAGGTCGTTCACGTCCTCCAGAATGTTGGATGTGACAATGATGATGTCCGGATTCGTTTCGACAACCACCTCCCTGCTTAGCGTTGGGTAAGTGGACGGGGAATCACCAACGATATTCTCCCCACCAGCAAGTCGGACCATTTCGGCAAGGAATGTCTTCGTTCCAAGAACAATGAGGGGCTGCAGTGACACAATGAAGAGAACGCGCCTGGGTTCTTTGGCAAGCGAGGTGAGGGAATCTTCGCGATGCTGCATTGTGTTGACCAGTCGAAGGGCGTTCCCCTTCCTGTCGGTGAGCACACCGATGTCGTTCACGGACTTGTGAATGCCGGCGAGTGTGCGTGGGTTCGTGACAAACAGAGGCACACCAAGGTCAAGCAGTTTTTGGAAGTCTTCCCGGACGTTTCCTTCCATGCTGAGAATAATAAGATCAGGCTTCAGGCTGATGATTGTCTCGATACTTGGGTTGGTGATTCCGCCAACACGATGCTTCGTCCGTGCCTCCGGAGGGTAGTTGCAGAAATCCGTAACCCCGACGACCTCGGCGCCGGCGCCAAGAGCAAAAAGCGTTTCGGTGATGCTTGGTGCAAGCGAAACTACCCGATGAGGTGGTGAAGGAAGAACTACGGTTCGGTTGAGATCGTCCACTACGGAAATTTCTGCCGCCACAAGCGCCGTTGCGGCGAAGCCTGCTCCCAACGAGAGTATGGTAAAACGGGGAAGGAAGTGCATGGCAGTGAAGCGGGAAGATCGCGTTGACAGAAATTGCATGGTCAATATATGTTGAAGCAATGCGAGAAGCAAGGAAGCGTTCATTGACTTTCCTTCATTTTTTGTAGAAATTGGCGCTGGATAGTTCTACTACATCGACGAATAACGAAGCTCAAGGAGTTTCAGATCTTGGATAAGTTTGTCATCCAGGGGGGAAGAAAACTGAGCGGCACCGTTGTTATCAGCGGCGCGAAGAATGCATCGTTGGCCCTGATGCCCGCGGCTCTTCTTGCCAGCGGGACATTCCATTTGCGCAACACGCCGGTGCTTGCGTGATGTCTCGACAATGTCGAGCTCTTCTGAAGACGATGGGAATGAAGATTGATCTGAAAGATCATGTTCTTACGCTCGACACCACCGGGGTCAACAAACAGGAAGCACCCTACGCACACGTCAAGAAGATGCGTGCGTCAATCTACGTGCTCGGACCATTGCTAACGAGATATGGAAGAGCCAAGGTTTCGCTGCCGGGTGGATGTGCATGGGGCCCGCGTCCGGTGAACCTGCATATTGAGGGAATGAAGAAGCTTGGTGCAAGCATTGAGTTGAAGCGCGGTTATATTCACGCAAGTGCAAAACGATTGACAGGGGCACATATTCACTTCGATGTATCCAGCGTTGGAGCCACCGGCAACGTGCTGATGGCAGCGGTCCTGGCAAAGGGAGAAACCCTCATTGAGAATGCTGCGATAGAGCCGGAGATTACACAGCTTTCGTCGTTTCTGCAAAGCATGGGTGCGAAGATTCAAGGCATCGGCACGAACAGGCTGGAGATTAATGGCGTTGATGAGCTTCACGCGGTTGATATCGAGACGATTCCTGATCGCATAGAGGCGGGGACATTTCTCGTCGCCGGGGCAATCACGGGTGGGACGGTTACACTGCAACGTGTCAACCCCGAGTATCTCTCATCGTTGACGTCAAAGCTGGAAGATGCAGGGTGTAACGTAACGACCTCGACTGATACGATCACCGTTTCCTCTTTGGGACCGATTAACCCGGTTGATGTCACTGCAAGTATCTATCCGGGTTTCCCCACCGATATGCAAGCACAATGGATCGCGTTGATGGCCATTGCAAAAGGAACATCGGTTGTGACCGATACCATCTATCTCGATCGCTTCAAGCACGTGCCGGAGCTGATCCGCCTTGGAGCTGACATTGACTTGAAGGAGAATGCCGCAATCGTCAGGGGTGTGAAGCAGCTCACGGGGGCAACAGTGATGTCCACGGACCTGCGGGCATCCGCGTCGTTGATCCTTGCGGGCCTTGTTGCGGAAGGAACGACCGAGGTTCTTCGTGTCTATCATATTGATCGAGGCTATGAAGCAATCGAGCAAAAACTGCAGGCCCTCGGTGCCGACATCAGACGTGTGGCGGGCGAGGAGTTCTAATTTGCCGGCTCATCAATGTTTCTGATCAAATCACGGGGCTTTGCTGTCACCGGATTGGTTTACGCGGTAATCACCCTTCTCTGTACACAGATTCCTCTTCTCAATTATCTCGGCTACGAATTCTCTGCCCTTTTCGGGCTTATCGGCAGTGTAGTGTCGGCGACATTCACAATCCATGTCATCAGGCCGCGCTATTGGGATCAACCACCCGGCAACGGTAGCGCATCTCGCGTCATTGCAGATTTCAAGACGGTGGTTCTGGCGAACGTCGTCGCTCTTGCTATCCCCCTTGTCATCATCCTGACGAATGCGCTGTTTGTGAAGAACTGCTCCCTCTGGCAAGGCGCCGCGTTCTTTCTTCTTATTCCCGTTATCAGCGTCTGGTTTGGCTCCTGTCTTGGACTCTTTTGCGCCGTGCATTACAAGTTTTCAAAGACAGCAGTGATATTGTATTGCGGAGCGTTTCTCTTGTATAGTGTGGGAGAAGGGTACTTCACCCCGGCGATCTTCTCGTACAATTTTCTCTACGGCTATTTCCCGGGGTTGACGTACGATGAAGCGTTGGGAATTTCGTGGACCTTGATATTCTTCAGGGCGCTTACCGTGGTTGCAGGGGCGATGTTTTCGTGGTGTGCCCTGCTTCTCCTGAAACACTCGTCACCCAGGGATTCCATGTGGACCAAAGGACGCATTCTTCTGAACACATTGTTCGCTCGCGGCCGTTTGCTAATTACAGGAATGCTCATCATTGGAATAGTCCTTGTGTGGGTTTTTCGCGGCGCTCTGGGCCTGGAGTCGACAAGCGGGTCCATTCAGTCCGGGCTTGGCTCCAGACATGAGACGGAACACTTCATCATTTATTACTCCAAAGGCTCTTACGATGACAACGAAATCAAATGGGTTGGGCAGGAGCATGAATTCCGGCTGAAGCAGGTATCCGATGCATTCTTCATCCCGTATCATGGAAGGATTGAATCGTACATCTACCCATCCAGTGAACTCAAGCAACGATATATCGGAACCGGCACAACCAACATTGCGAAGCCATGGAGTGGTCAGGTCCATATCACCCAACAATCACTGGATGCAACACTCAAACATGAGTTGGTTCACGTTCTTGCAGGCCGCTTTGGCGTGCCGGTGATTCGAGCGAGTCTGAGCACCGGACTTGTCGAAGGTCTTGCCATGGCAGTCGAGTGGGACTGGGGCAATCGGACTCTTCATCAGTACGCTGCCGCGATGCGGGTATTCGGGGTTCTTCCGGATATCGAGCCGCTCATGGAATTTGCGGGCTTTGCGTCACAGGCATCCTCGATCAGTTACGTCGTGTGCGGATCGTTCTGCCGCTTCCTGATTGATCGATATGGCATGCGAAAGATGACGCAGGTGTACAGGAACACGGACTACAATCTGACGTATGGGAGATCGCTCCACCAGCTCGTCGAAGAGTGGCACGGATTCCTTAACCGCATCGTAGTTACGGATCAGGATCGAGACGCGATCGACGTAATCTTCCGCCGGCCTCCCATCTTTAAAAAGGTGTGTGCACGCGTGATTGCACAGCGTAACATCAGGGCAACAAAGGAATTTGAAGAGAAGCGGTTCGGTGAGGCGGAGTCTCTTTATAAGGAATCTTATCTGGAGGGTAGAGGATACGAAGCGTTCAATGGCTATCTTGTGAGTGCGCTGAAGGCAGGCGACATCGACGTTCTCACGTCGGCACTTGATACAATCATTATGAGAGAGCAGCACCCGGCGCAATATCTGCCACTCTTTATTACGATTGGGGATGCGTACTGGACTTCGGGAAATCACGTCAAGGCTGTTGAGCTGTATACGCGCGTGCGCCTGGCGGATCTTTCTCCTGGACTGGATGAATCAGCATCGCTCAGGTCATTTGCAGTACGAGACACAGAACAGAACAATTTGCTGCGTTCGTATTTCATATCGGATGTGAATGATTCCGCGCGGCTCAACATGTTGGACCGTGCACTATCCCAGGTGCCTGACCGGTGGCTCGTGAAGTATCTGAAGGGACGGCTTCTTTTGCGCAACCGAAGGTATGATGAGTCGATTCGGGTTCTCACCTCATTCAATGTTGCCCATCGTGATTCGCTGCTCGAAGCAGCTCGCTTGAGGATGGTTGGCGTTAACCTCTTTCGTTTGAGGAGCTTTCAAGACGCGCGAGTCATGTTCTGGAATTCACTGAACTTCTTGTCAACTGAAGTCGCACAGAGCGAGATCAACGAATGGGTGGACCGGTGTGAATGGATGGAGGGGCACGGCCAACAATGAGTGTCACGAATGCAGCGGAGTCGAAGGCGGCATTCCAGCGCATCCTTCTCACGCGTATGAAGTTCATCGGAGATGTGGTGCTGACTACTCCCGTCATTCGCTCTATTCGCAATGCGCTCCCGGATGCCTACATCGCCTATCTCGGAGAGAAGCACGCGGTGTCATTGCTTGAGCGCAATCCCTGCCTTGACGAAATCATTCCGTTTGATTTTTCCCGCCCGACTGTGATCGAGCAACCGCGGGTTGCTTTTAATCTCCGCCGCCGGAAATTCGATCTCGCCATTGATCTGTTCAATAATCCGCGGAGCGCCCTGCTTACGTATTTGAGCGGGGCGAAAACGAGAGTCGGTGCAGAGCGCAAGGGCCGCGGGTCTCTGTATACGATTCGGGTGAAGGATGATGGAATTCCAAAGACGGCGATCGCTTTTCACAATCAGTTCATCCGGGCAGTTGGAATTGAACCGACTTCTGACAAGACAGAGGTTGTCCTGTCGGACGATGAGCGTCGGGAGGCTCGCATTTATCTTCGTTGGCTCGACCATGAGAACATTCCTCTGGATATCAACAAGCCGATGGTGTGCATCCATCCCGGCGCGACCTGGCCGGCAAAGAGATGGCTGCCGGATCGCTTTGGCGAGCTTGCTGATCTTCTTGTGGCAAAACTCGGTGTCCAGGTAATTATGATTGGTGGCACGAACGATGCAGCGGCGATCAATTCCACCCTCAAGCGCTCGGTCTCGAACGTAAAAGTGCTTCACGCCCTTCCGCTGCGTCAGCTTGCTGCAATCATCTCTCATTGTTCGCTCTTTGTCGGCAACGATGCCGGACCGATGCACATCGCGGCCGCAGTGGGAACGCCAACCGTTGGGCTATTCGGCCCCGGTGAGGAGAATATCTGGTTCCCTTATACCGCGGCAAGCGGCCACAATGCATTGCGCAGGGATGTTCCGTGCCATCCGTGTCATCTTGACTTCTGCAATCGTGAAGGGGACGGATATATGGAATGCATGAAACTGTTGACGGTGAGAGAAGTGTTTGAGGTCGCGAAGAAATCGTTGGATGTCAAGAAAGGCCGTTAGAACGTATCCCCCTGCAGGCGTGTCCACCACTCACCCTCGAGCCGCGTGAAAAATGCACTGCCTGAATAGAGTGCTTCAAGCACATCGGGGTTCTTGGAGATTGCCTGAACATAACTCCCGCGCTGCACAATCATACACAGCATCCCGGACAACTCCTTTGCGATTCTGGGGTCAAACCTTCCAATAAGGGCAACGCTCCCGTGTTGAAGAGCATCATCAAATAGATGACCAAGCACGTTGCTGATCAACGCTGGTTTTCCAACGCATTGCAGAACCTGACCGGCCTTCCCGGAGTTGGGGTAATACATGTACCACCCTGCCAACGCGGCCGCATTGTCAAAGAGAGCGACTTTCCTGAGTGGCCCGAACTCCTGTTTGCTTGATGCCTCAGACAGGAGCCATCCGAGTGATTTGACGTCATAATCCGGGACCAGACGTTGTTTCCTTGAGAACTCCCCAATTCCCTCCAGAAGAATCTCCGTAGTGAGCTCCCGGGCTTCAAGTTCCGACGGCTCAAGTCGTAACGGACTCTTGGGCACCTGGCCAAACAGCCAGTCCAGTCCTGTGGTGACCGGTCGAGCGAGGTAACCAAGAGACCTCAGCGTGGCGTTGCTTCCTATCCACGTGGATGTCACGAACCGCGACGGGCGCAAGATGCGTAACCATTGCAGACTATAGGTGTGAATTGTCGCACTTCCGAGCCCTTCCCAGATTCTTCGTGCCACCTCACTGGAGGTATCTGTCAACGTTGCATCCTGTGGTCCGGCAAACAGCTTCTTTAAGAGGCGTACCCCGGCAAGCGGGTTGTGAAGATTGGGGTCCACCATGAGGTTTCCCGCCAACACGGACATGATCCTGGTGCTGCGGACAAGAAAAGGGAAAGGGAGAGCGCCTACAAAACCAAGTATGGTCCCGTTCTCCTCGTAGACCAGCGAGGGTAGCGTTGCGTCATACCAGGGATTCTCAAAGTAGAGATGAGCAAAATACGCTTTGAGGGATTCGGGTACCATATCAGATTCGCGGCGAAATATCCTCTGAAAAAGCGCGGCGACAATTGGAATATCATGTTGAGTGAAGGATCGTATTCTGTCCATTTGGCCCTATCGTGAGAGTGCAACCGTAGATTTCCCGACTGTAAAATTCCGATTGAGATTAGGAACCGGCTATCTGCATCGCTTTCTTATCCGTCGCTATGATCTCGGTCGGCAGTCCGTGCATGTACACAAATGCTATGGGCTCGTTCTCGAATGCCTCGCCAGGTTGCGGGGGAACGATAACCCTCCCGCCTTCCCGCTCAATATGTTTTAGGGTCTCTTCCATATTGTCTGTCTTAAAACAGATGTGATGTAACCCTCCACCCCGGGAGGCAAGCGCAGCCACGGGTGAACCCGGATCAGCAGGTTCCACTAACTTCACGGGCAGAGATCCTTCTTTCTTGAGAAAGATAACCCTCACCTTTTGTCGAGTGTTGGTCACAGGCTGTGTCATTCTCCTATATCCGAATGCCTTCTCCCACATCAATATTCCCTGCTCCAACGACCTCACGACGATACCAATATGATCGATAGTCATGGTTCAGTGCCTGTTCTTGTAGAATTCATGGATAACGTTGCAATGTCGACAGATTGGTGAGCAAAGAGAATTGCCGGTTTTCATATGGGCAGATGAATATAGTAAATTGGAATTAAAGGTAACACACGAATATCAGAACCTCATCGACACACTGGACCAGCAACAGCGTTTGATTTTGTCGTGGTTTTTGTCATATTTGTTTTCATTTCATCCAGCACCAACGCACCCTCCAGAGGGTCTGACCATCGGAGATAAATCATGAGTACCGTAATTACTGATATCCATGCCCGTGAGATTCTCGATTCCCGCGGTAATCCAACGATTGAAGTTGATGTTGAGCTTGAAAACGGCATCCTCGGACGAGCTGCTGTACCGAGTGGCGCGTCAACAGGCGAGCACGAGGCAGTCGAGCTGCGTGACGGCGACAAGTCCCGCTATCTCGGCAAAGGTGTCCTGAACGCTGTTGAGCATGTGAACAATACCATTGCAGAGGAGCTGACCGGATTTGATGCCATCGATCAGGTTTCCATCGACAAACTGATGATCGAGCTTGACGGTACGCCGACGAAATCAAAACTCGGCGCAAATGCCATTCTCGGCGTTTCGCTTGCTGTTGCCAAAGCTGCGGCCTTTTCAATGAAGGTGCCACTTTATAAATACATTGGCGGGACGAATGCGAAATATCTTCCTGTACCCATGATGAATATCCTCAATGGGGGCAAGCATGCCGATAACAATGTCGATCTCCAGGAATTCATGATTGTGCCGGTCAATGCTCCGACCTTTTCTGAGGCTCTCCGCATGGGAGCAGAGGTATTCCACTCGCTGAAGTCAGTGTTGCACAAGAAGGGGTACAACACCGCCGTGGGGGATGAAGGAGGATTCGCTCCCAGCCTCAAGTCGAACGAGGAGGCCGTCGAAGTAATCCTTGAGGCAATCACCAAAGCGAATTATGAACCGGGAAAGGATGTGTATCTTGCACTCGATCCGGCATCGAGCGAGTTCTATGAGAATGGGAAGTACGTCTTCAGCAAGTCGGACAAGTCTTCGAAAACATCCGAGCAGATGGTGCGTTACTACGAAGAATGGGTGAAGAAGTACCCGATTCTTTCAATTGAGGATGGGCTTGCAGAGAACGATTGGGACGGATGGAAAATACTGACTGACGCTCTTGGCAAGAGGATACAACTTGTGGGTGACGACCTGTTTGTGACAAACACGGAGTTCCTCAACAAGGGCATCGAGATGGGTGTCGCCAATTCGATTCTGATCAAGGTGAACCAGATCGGGACGCTCACGGAAACCCTTGATGCCATTGAGATGGCGAAGCGTGCCGGCTACACGTGTGTCATCAGTCATCGCTCGGGCGAAACGGAAGACGCAACAATCGCTGATATCGCGGTGGCAACGAATGCCGGGCAGATCAAGACAGGCTCAGCCAGCAGAACGGACCGGATTGCAAAGTACAACCAGCTTCTCCGTATTGCAGAAGAGCTCGGGGAGACCGGCAAGTACGCGGGAATGGCGGCGTTCAACAGATAAGAAACAGAGAACCAGGCATACAGATGAAGGCTCAAGAAATCAAATTCGGGACTGATGGCTGGCGTGCAGTCATCGCCGATGACTATACATTTGCCAACCTCGAGAAGGTCGCACTTGCGACGGCGAGGTACTTCAAGAATCACAAGAAGATCAAGAACGGCATTGTCATCGGGTACGATGCAAGGTTCATGTCGCGCGAATTTGCCGAGAAGTCCGCTGAGACGATTGCAAACACCGGTATCAAAGTGAAGCTTGCGGACAGCATCGTCACAACCCCGATGATTTCGCTTTTGACAAAGCTGGACAATGCTGCCGGGGGTATCGTCATCACGGCGAGCCACAATCCACCCAAATACAACGGCTTCAAAATCAAGGGTGACTTTGGCGGACCAGCACATCCTGAAATGATCGCCAGGGTCGAGAAAGAGCTGGTCCGGGTTATGAAGTTGAAGAATCTTCCGCCGCAGAGATATACTCTCAAAGAGCTTCTTGCGAAGGGGAAGGTCAGTTACATCAGCATGAAGCAGCGGTATCTCGACGACCTCGCGACAAAGATCGACCTTGACCTAATCCGTCGGTCCGGCATCCGAATTCTGTACGACGCGATGTACGGTGCCGGACAGGGCGTTCTGGCGCAGACCCTGCCGGATGTCAAGCAGATTCATGAAATCTACAATCCGTCCTTTGGCGGCACGAACCCTGAGCCGCTGGCGCAGAACCTCACCGAGCTCTCACAGAATGTCAAAGCAGGCGGCTACCACATTGGCATTGCAACCGATGGAGACGCGGATCGCATTGGCGCAGTGGATGAGAATGGCAACTTTGTGGATTCGCACCGGATTTTCTGCCTCCTGCTAAAGTACATGGTCGAGCAAAAAGGAATGACCGGAGAAGTCGTGAAGTCATTCTCAGTGACTCAGATGGTCGACAAGATGTGTGCGAAGTACGGACTCACGCTCCACGAGACACCGATCGGCTTCAAACACATTTGCAGGATGATGACGGAACATGATGTGTTGATTGGCGGAGAGGAGAGCGGAGGGCTGGGCGTGAAAGGGACACATCCCCGAACGTGACGGCATTTTCCTTGGATTGATGTTGTGCGAGATGATGGCGGTGCGACAGAAGAGCCTGAGCGTACTCGTCAGTGAGCTGATGGAAGAGTTCGGTCATCACGAGTTCAAGCGTGTGGACCTGCACGTGACGGAAAAGGAAAAGACGACGATCATGAATCGGTTCAAGAGGGGTGTGAAGGACATTGCAGGATTCGCCGTTGCCGGCAGGAAGGATACCGACGGGCACAAGCTCTTTGTTGATGGAGGGTGGGTGCTGGTCCGCTCGTCGGGCACCGAGCCGCTCATCAGGTTCTATGCAGAGGCGGAGAGCACGGAAAAAGTCGACTTGTTACTTCAGTCAGCGACATCACGCTCATGAATCACCGTCCCATAGAAGATGGTAGTGCTCTGCAGGCAGCGAGCTTTTACAACGTGATGCCTGACGGCACCGTAAAGCAGCTGAACCCGTTCACCGGTACTGAAGTGTGGGCTGTCCCGGGGCGGAGAACAAGACCTATCACAAATGAAGTTCCTGCAACAGCAAAACCCATCGAACCCCATGCGCCTGAGGACTATTGCAGTTTCTGCTCGCAGCGTTACTTTGAAACGCCACCCGAAAAGTCACGCCTGACACGCAGCCACGACCAATGGCAGAAGGTTGATTTCCTGGCGCCCGACAAGTACCACGAGACCACGGCAGAATTCCGACGTGTAGGGAACATGTTTGAGATCGTCACCCTTGACTACTGGCGGAAGAACTATGCCTATAAAATGATCGCGGCGCGGCAAAAATGGAAAGAGGACTATCTTGCCAACAATGTCGGGCTGAAGCATATCACCGATATCATTCATTACAAGTTGCATCAGGAGGGACGGACAGACGAGCAGATTGAAAAGATCCCGATGACGGAAAAGCTGGCCATCGCGGATGCATTTTTTGGCGGTGGGCATGAACTCATCATTGCGCGGCGGCATTTCAGGGATGGGGCGCGCTTCGATTCAGATCTTTATTCCTCCGGTGAAATGAGTATCGAGGAACATTACCGGTATTTCAAGCTCTCGATTGATGCACTGCAGGATGTCATCCAGACCAACAGATATGTCCGCTATGTCAGTGTGTTTCAGAATTGGCTGCGGCCGGCCGGCGCATCGTTCGACCATCTGCACAAACAGATGGTAGCCCTTGACGAGTGGGGTGCATCCATTGAGAATCAAATTCGCATGCTGCGCGAAGACCCCAACGTGTTCAACCAATATGGGGCGAATTTTGCCGCTCACCATAATCTGGTGTTTGCCGAGAATGACCACGCGATCGCATTCTCAGGGATAGGCCATCGCTCCCCGACCATCGAGATCTACTCCCGCGCCGTAGCGGGAAGACCGTACGAACACTCGGACGAAGAAATCCGCGGGATCAGTAATCTGGTGCATGCCCTGCACGCAGCGATGGGGAGTCAGATTTCCTGTAACGAGGAATGGTACTACACGCCGGTGGATGCGGTATATAAGATGCCGTGGCATGTTCTCATCAAGTGGCGCATCAATGTGCCCGCAGGCTTTGAAGGCGGGACAAGCATCTACATTAACCCGATGACGCCGATTGAGTTGAGGGACAGGCTGGTGCCCAGGCTGTACGCGCTTCGCGACGAGAATAAGATCGATCGGATTCGTATTGCCGAAGAGTGCCGGGTGGATCCCAACCCTCTAAAATACTACCTCAAGTGATACGTGGTGGATTGTTGTATGCCGTTCCACCATTCTGGATTCTCCCCAACGCCAGTGTAATACCCAACGTTGACCACAACAGAAGCACAACCTCCTGATCCCCAAAACTCCACTCGGTCAGGCCGATAACGAGAAAACCGACGAACACCGCAACGGCGCCCAGAGCAAAGGAACCCCCCAACCACTGGTCCTTCAATTTTCTGTAGACCCTCCACTCGATGCGGACGATCTGAATGAACATTGCCACAACCGCGATGAACCCGACAATTCCGAGCGTCACCAGAACCTGCATCAAGACATTGTGCTCGTGTCCCCACGGTATGGTTTGATTTGAAGGTATGTACTGCACAAAAAGATCGTGGAGATCGATATCGCCGACGCCAACGATCGGATGATCGGCAAATATTTTGATTCCTGCAGTCCAGAGCATGATCCGGGATGCATTTTCAGGATGATTGATGTCGACGATGCTCTTGAGTCTGTCCTGCACGTACGGTGGTGCAAAGATAAAGAGCAAGACCGTCAGCACAATCAGAGGGAGTATCAGCCGCCTGTTGCGAGCGAACGCGATAAACAGGAGTCCTCCGGCGGTTGCGAGATACGCCCCGCGTGTCACTGTGGCATAAAGCGAAATCAGTACGGGCACAAGGCCGATCACCGCCATCAATCGTATTCTCCGTGGTGTTTGGGGATGGATGATGAAGGGTACGACGAGCAATGCGGTCATCATCATCAGCTCGGACGTTGTCATGTAGAACTGGAAGATGCCAAGCCGCCTCGTGGTGTTTGGATCAGCAAAGATGAGCTTGAGCGCCCCGATTGTTGCCACCACCGCCCCCGAGCCAAGCAATACAAGGACGAACCAACGTGCCTTTCGTTCAGACACGGTCATCGAGGCGAAGAAATAGACTACGGCAATAAGCAAGACGCGGCGGGAGAGTGTCAGTGACTGTTCGGGTCGGACGGAAAAAACTGTCGAGAGCAGTTCGGCTGCAACATAGGCAAGGAAGTACCAATCAAGGGGCGTTGACCGGATGAGGTTTCTTCTCTGTACCAGCATCATCCCAAGCCACGAGATTCCCACCAATCCCAATGCGATCGAATTCACGGCGATGGAGAAGAAGATCGAAGAAAGAAATGTGGTGGCTGCGAACATGAGGACGTACCCCAACCATCGCGGTTGGTATGCTGTGTCAGCAGGTTTCGGCAAGTTTCCCGTCATCGATGTGCTCGCGTTGCTTCACATGGAAATTGCACACATGGTAGGCGATTCGAGAGAGAAATGCAATTTGTCAATACACCACACAATGGTATTTCCACGGTACGCTCTCATTTCGTATATTGATTCTCGATGATTTCTGCCGTGCACATATCGCTTTCCTTTGGTGGAAGAGATCTCTTCAAGGAGATTTCATTCCGCATCGGACCGCACGACCGGATCGGGCTCGTTGGATCAAATGGAGCAGGAAAGTCCACACTGCTTCGGATGATCATCGGAGAGAACTCTCCCGACAAGGGAGAGATCGCGAAAGCGAAGTATGTGACCGCCGGTTATCTCCCCCAGGAAGGAATGCACGTCGAGGGGCGGACCCTTTACAAAGAAGTGGAAACCGCATTTGGTGATGTGCTGGAAGCACAAGAGCGACTTGAGGAAGTGCATCAGCGCATGAATGACGTCTCGCATGAGAGTGAAGAGTTTGCCGAATTGCTTGAGCTCTACGGCGAGCTGCAGCACAAGCTGGAGGACAGCGACGCATTTCGTATGAAGGCCAAGATCGAGAAAGTGCTGCTCGGCCTGGGCTTCTCGGTTGAGGATATGGATCGCCCGACGTCGGAGTTCAGCGGCGGATGGCAGATGCGAATCGCACTGGCGAAGTTACTGTTGATCCAACCCTCCCTTCTGCTCCTCGACGAGCCAACCAATCATCTCGACCTCGACTCGTTGCAGTGGTTGGAAGAGTACTTGCGATCGTATGAAGGAGCGGTCATCCTTGTTTCTCATGATCGTCGCTTTCTAGACAACATGACGACAAAAACGTACGAGATCAGCCTTGGCAGACTCACCGAGTACAGCGGCAACTATTCCTTCTTTGTCAAGGAGAAGGAGCAACGCAGGCAGCTCACCCTTGCGGCATACAGAAACCAGCAGCAGCAGATCAAGCAGACAGAGCAATTCATTGAGCGGTTCCGGTACAAGGCAACGAAAGCGCGGCAGGTCCAGAGCCGGATCAAGCAGCTGGGGAAACTTGATCTGGTGGAGATCGAAGACGAAGAAAGCGGCATCCGGTTCACCTTTCCCCCGGCGCCGTTGAGCGGACGGGTGGCGATGGAATTGAAGGGAATATACAAAAGCTACGGTGATAAACACGTGTTCAACGGCGTGGATTTCAACATTGATCGCGGCGATCGCATTGCGTTCGTTGGTGTGAATGGTGCGGGGAAATCCACTCTCTCGAAGATCATTGCCGGGGTTGAGCAGTTTGAACGCGGTGAACGGAACGTCGGGTATAACGTCATCGTGTCATACTTCGCACAGCACCAGGCGGACGAGTTGAATCCAGCGAATGATGTGCTGGGTACAGTGGATGAGGTCGCGGTAGGAGACATACGAAAATCGCTTCGCAACCTGCTGGGGTGTTTTCTCTTCAGCGGCGACGATGTCTTCAAGAAGGTGGGGGTGCTTTCCGGCGGAGAGAAGAGCCGGCTGGCCCTTGCAAAGATGTTGCTTCAACCGTGCAACCTCATCGTGATGGACGAACCGACGAACCATCTGGACATGCGCTCGAAGGCGGTGATGCAACAGGCGTTGATGGATTTTGAGGGGAGCTATGTCATCGTTTCGCACGATCGCGACTTCCTTGACCCGATTGTGAACAAGGTGGTGGAGTTTGGCCACGGTCGGGTCAAGACATACCCCGGGAATGTCAGCGACTACATCTACGCGAAACAAAGGGAACAAACGATCACGGCGGCAGCTGAAGTTGTCAACGACAAGCGGCGGGATGATCAGTCCGGTGAGAAGGAACGAAAACGCCTCGAAGCGGAATGGCGACAGAAGCGCTACAAGATGACGAAGCCGCTCCAGGAAAGGATCCACAAGATTGAACGGACGATTGAATTGAAAGAACGGCAGAAAGGCGAAATGGAAAAGGAGATGGCTCACCCTGAGTTCTACAGAGATGGTGAAAAGGTGAAGCGCGTAACGGCTCAATACAAATTGCTTGAAGATGAAGTGCGGGATGCGTATTTCAAATGGAACGAACTGACAAGAGACCTTGAAAGACTCAACGAGGAATTTAAGAAGAGTATCAGGTCGGCAAAAGTCTAAGTGAAGTATGGCGACGAAATAGAGCTCACCATTGAGGGTGTTGCCTTTGAAGGCAAAAGCGTTGCCCGGATCGATGGCTTGGTGGTGTTTGTTGCGGGCGGAGTGCCGGGCGATGTGGTGCAGGCAAGGATCACCAGAACGAAGAAACAGCACGCTGAAGCGGAGGTTCTTGGCATTCGTGAACCATCACCGCTGCGAACAGAGCCCCGGTGCAAGTACTTCGGGACGTGCGGTGGCTGTACCTGGCAACATGTACGCTACCAGGCCCAGCTCGATTTCAAACGACAGCATGTCGTTGATGCGCTCGAGCGCATTGGGGGATTCAAGGATATTTCCGTCAATCCCAACCCTCGGCTCTCCGGATGAATATTTCTACCGCAACAAGATGGAGTTCTCATTTGGAGAGAAATGGCTCGACAAGGAACAACTGGAGCAATGGAAGGTCGAGAAGAGCCAGGGAACAGTTCGAGACCGTTTTGCTCTCGGGATGCATATTCCGCAGCGTTTCGACAAGGTGCTTGACCTGGAGGAATGTTACCTTCAGTCCGAACTCAGCAGTAAGATTCTCAATCATGTTAGAACGTTTTGCCGGGATCATACTCTCTCAATCTACTCAACATTCACGCACACCGGTTATCTGCGGAACGTTGTGATTCGTGAGAGCAAGCGGGGTGAAGGCGTGATGGTCAATCTTGTAACTTCGGAAGACAGGCCCGACGTGATGCAGCCTCTTTGCTCAATCCTTCTGGGATCGTTTCCAACAATTACCACCATCGTCAACAACATCACCGTACGAAAGTCACAGGTTGCCGTGGGTGAGTTCGAAAGGGTCTATCACGGCCCCGGATACATTACCGAAGTCATCGGAAAACGAACCTACCACATTTCAGCCAATTCATTCTTCCAGACGAATACTCTTCAGGCCGAACGTCTTTATGATACCGCTGCCACGCTTGCCGAACTCAAACCAGACGATTTTGTCTTCGATCTGTATTCCGGAACAGGCACAATTGCCTTGCACATCTGTGATCGGGTGGAGACGGTTGTTGGGATCGAATCTGTTGCATCTGCGGTCATCGATGCAAATAGGAATGCCGAATTGAATAATGTTGATAATTGCAGGTTTGTCCACGGTGACCTCAAGGATAAACTTACGAAAGACACCTCATGGCTTTCAGGCCACAGAAAGCCCAGCGTAATAATCACTGATCCTCCACGCAGTGGCATGCACGAGAAGGTGGTGTTTGAAATTGCCACACTACGACCGGATCGGATTGTGTATGTGAGCTGTAATCCTGCAACGCAAGCAAGAGATTTGAAGCTTCTCTGCTCAAATGCCCCCTACGCAATCACTTCGGTTCAACCCGTTGACATGTTTCCCCATACGTACCACATTGAAAACCTCGTTGCGTTGTCCTTGGTGTAGCAGCGCAAACGCGTTTCCCAGCGCATCCCTTGCGCGTGACTTTATTCATTGCTTGTTTGAGGGTCACAAATTATCTTCTAATCGGTTAGACAAATTCTCACACACACTTGCGCTTGCGCGTTTGAGAACGGTCATCCTGATACTTGCCTTGCTCGTCTCTGCCATGCAGACATTTGCCGGTTCTTCAAGCAAGGTTGTCACCGCTGTCCGCACGGACCGCCCCCCTGTACTTGACGGGATGGTCAATGATCCTCAATGGCAGAACGCCCCCGCCGTTCTGGACTTCACGCAGTATGATCCCAACGAAGGAGCACTTCCTACTGAACAAACTTCCGTGCGCGTGCTCTATGACGACCGTTCGTTGTATGTTGGGGTCATCTGTTACGATTCAAAACCGCAACTTGTCGTGCATCAACTGACACGGCGCGACCGGAGCTCGGAAGCGGACAGATTCACCGTAATGATTGATTCATATCATGATCGCCAGACAGCATTTGTCTTTTCCACGAACGTCTCCGGTGTGCAGAGCGATGGTGTCCTCTCACAGGATGGGGCAGTGTATGACATCACACTGGACATGGTGTGGAGTGTGAAAACAGCGACCTATCTTGATGGATGGTCGGCAGAGTTTGAAATCCCCTTTAACGCCCTGAGGTTTGCAGAACAGGAAAATAGTCAAATGGAATGGGGGATCAATTTTCGCAGGTACATCAGCCGGAAACATGAAACCGATGAATGGGTGATGATTCCCCGTAGTGAGCGGCTTCAGATTTCGCGATGGGGTCACGTGGAAGGATTGAAAAACATCACCCCGCCACTGCATCTGAATCTGTCACCGTATGTATCGGGCACATCCACGTTTCATCCATCGAATCAGCCGTGGTCAAACGCATCCGACCGGCTGTTTCGGGGGGGGCTCGATCTGAAGTATGGAATCGCACGCAACTTCACACTTGATGGAACTGTCTATCCCGATTTTGGACAGGTTGAGGTCGATCAGGCAATCCTCAACCTTACAGTGTTTGAGACGCTGTATCCGGAGAAACGTCCGTTCTTTGTTGAAGGATCTCAACTGTTTACATTCGGCGCGGGTGTGGATAACACCTCGATGCCGTTGTTCTTCTCGCGCCGGATAGGGAAGCCGCCATCTGGTGCCGCATCGGTGTCCATTCCGCCCGGCGGGACCGTGACGAAGAATCCGCTGGTAACCACCATACTGGGTGCCGCAAAAGTATCGGGGCGCTCGAATAGCGGGCTGTCTGTTGGCGCTCTCGCTGCTGTCACCGATGAAGAACAAGCGGTGATCAGGGATTCCATCGGACACGCTTCTTCGTTTCGCACTGAGCCACGCGGCACGTACAACGTTATCAGAATGAAGCAGGACTTCAATGGTGATTCATGGATTGGAGCAATTGCGACCGCGGTTTCACGTGAGAATCTTTTGCCGGCTCTTTCGGGTGGACTCGATTGGAATGTTCGGTTCGGTGACGGTGCGTATACCACTGACGGCTACATCTCGGGGGCTCGCTCGAGCGCAGCGCTCGACCGGGACGGTCTCACCGGCAGGATGCTCATCTCAAAGATCGCCGCAGAACACTGGCTCTACACAACATCGTACGACTTCTCTTCACGATACTTCAATCCCAACGATATTGGCTTCTTTGCTCAACCGCACGATCATGGTGGCTACGCTCAATTGGTGTATCGTGAGAATTTTGCAGGAGGGATACTCAGGCGATACTCTTCAGCACTGAACCCCGAATACAGGTGGAATTGGGACGGCGTGAACACTCATGCTGTTCTTAATACAGAGCTCTCTGCTGAGTTCACAAACTTCTGGCTGGGAACCGCAAAGTATAGTTACGCATATCCCGCCTACGATGATGCCGAGCGTGGAATCATCGGTACGTACAGACGCCCGGCTGGACACTCGTTCCAGTTGTCCATCACGACAGATCAACGCAAGAACTTGTCGGGGACTGTTGTCGGCATCTACGATACGGATGTCAAACGAAAGAGGAACCTGACAGGGCAGGTGGCACTGACAATCAGGCCTGCATCGTGGATGGAGTTGACGCCCGCCATGCTGTATACGCGCACGCGTAACGAAGAGGCGTGGGTGTTCCGGGGCGGGAACATCATCGATACCTCTGTATCCGCGTCCCCCTTCAGCGTCTTTGGCGACAGGGACATCGATCAATTGGATATTGAGCTGCGGGGCATTGTGACGTTCACCCGGGATCTATCTTTTCAATTCTTCACGCAGGTGTTTCTTGCCCGCGGGCGCTACAGTAACTACCGACGGCTCGTGAGCAGCACCGATCTCGCATCATATATCCCGACGGCAACGTTTCAAGGTGCGGATTTCAACGAGGCAACACTGAATGCGAATGTTCTTCTCCGGTGGGAGTATTTGCCGGGCAGCACACTGTATCTTGTCTGGACACAGGGACGGTTTGATGATAGCGGGGTGTACACAACGGGGTTTGGCCGGAGATTCAATGATGCGTTTGCGGTACCCCACGAGGACGTGTTGTTGCTGAAGGTAAGTTACTGGCTGCCGCTGTAAGTCTGCCTCGGCTTGGCGTGCAAGTTCGCTGCCGTTGAGCGGAAGAAAGTTCCCTGCACATCAACAGCGCGGTGATCTTACAGGTTCTTCCTGAAGAACTCCACAATCCTGCTGTTATAGTCTTCTCCCCCCACTTCCGCCATGTCATTGTGCCTTGCACCGGGGATGAGCCACAGCTCTTTCGGAGGAGCGGCGTTCCGGAAAAGAAGTTCTGAGTATTGATACTTAATGAGATTGTCCGCCGTGCCGTGAAGAATGAACAGTGGAACGTGAACCTCCCTGACCGCGTCGAGAGGCGAGACAGCGTTGGCCTTGAAATGTGCGAGATGCTCGGAGCGCTTGATCACGAGGTTGCGCAGATAATGCCACGGCATCTTGATCATCCTCCTCTGATAGTCGTCGAAGACGGTGCGCAGAGTTGCAAACCCGCTCTCTGCGACTACCGCGTGGATCCGTTTGTCAAGTGCCGCCGCCTGAATCGCTACAGCGGATCCCATCGAGCTCCCAAACAGGCCAATCTTCCCCAGGTCAATATCGGTGCGTAGCTCCAGGAAGTTGATGACCGTACTGACATCGTGTTTCTCATAGAACCCATAGGTGCAATATCGTCCACCGCTGTTGCCATGCCGGCGGGAATCATACAGGAACACGTTGATCCCGTTATCATGCAGGAGCTTCGTCAATGGCAGTCCAACGATCTTGCATTCACTGACCCCGTGAAGATAAATGACCGTCCCCTTTGATGGTCGCCGCGACTTGACAAGCCAGCAGCTCAGGTGTATGCCTTCAGCCGTTTTCAATATGATCTCTTCCGACGGCAGACCGGCATCGTTTGGATGGAGGAGGGTCGTGTGCCTGCCGTAGTATTCGACCGTACGCCGGTTCGGCTGCAGCAGCATGATCGGTCCGATAACAAACAGGACAAGCGAGAGGAAGATCATGAACAATACAACGGCGAGGATCAATGCGAGGAGCACACTCATGAAGAAACTATCACGGGGCTGTGATCAAATTGTTGTGCGTAAATATAGTCAGCGGGATCCACGGAAGCAATCAGTCGATTTTGCTTCTCCAGTAGCGTCTTTGTATATTCATCGCCACTGCACGAAGCGAAGTGCCGTGGCAAGGATTTCGGACCCGGCGACGCGATAACCAGAGGTTGGTGTAACAGTTCATGGCTGAGCATTCCGGCTCAATAGCACAACCCGGACGTGTGGCAATTGTGCACGAGTGGCTTACCTCGATGCGGGGAGGAGAGAAGTGTGTTGAGGCACTGTGCGAGCTTTTCCCTCATGCCGAGCTGTTCACCCTTCTGCATATCAAGGGATCTGTTTCGGCAACGATCGAACGCATGCCGATCCACACTTCATTTGTCCAGCGGCTTCCATTTGCGCAACACCGCTACCGGCACTATCTCCCGCTCTTTCCAACGGCCATCCAACAGTTCGATCTGAGCGGTTTCGACCTTGTCATCACTTCAAACCACTGTGTCGCAAAAGGTGTCCGCGTATCTTCCGGCGCATTGCATGTGTGTTACTGTTATACTCCCATGCGGTATATCTGGGGACTATACGATGAGTACTTCGGCACGGGGCGGGCAGGGTTGCTTACGCGTGTTGGGATGCGGATCTTCGTGAACTATCTGCGTCGATGGGACGTAAAGACAGCCGGGAACCCGGGACACTTTGTCGCAATCTCGCAGCACATCCGGCAACGCATCAACGACATCTACCACCGGTCTGCAGATGTCATCTATCCTCCCGTGAACACATCTTGCTTTCAACCTTCCCGCACCGATCGTGGTTACTTTCTGATCGTCAGCGCATTGGTACCTTACAAACGGGTTGATCTCGCCATCGAGACATTTAACCAACTCGGCGACCGGCTTATCATAGTAGGTGACGGACCTGATCGGACGACGACTCCGGTCCCTGGCTCGTGAAAACATCGAGTTCGTTGGCTGGCAAACCGACGAGAAGCTGAAAGAATACTATGCCGCATGCATCGCTGTGATCTTCCCCGGCGAAGAAGACTTCGGGATCGTTCCCGTTGAAGCAATGGCATCCGGAAAGCCAGTGGTTGCGTATGCAAAGGGAGGGGCACTCGAGACGGTTATTCAATCAGATACCCTGAAGACGGGTGTTCTCTTTGAGCATCAAACCGTTGAATCACTGCTATCTGCGGTCCAGACTGTCAAGCGGACGCGGTTCGATCCTGAAGCACTGCGATCGTTTGCCCTTACGTTTGACCGTGAGGTCTTCAAACGGAACATGAAACAGTATCTTGAACGGAAGTGGATTGAGTTTGCGGGCACTCCCCCCAAACATTGAAAAGAGAATAAGTTATCGTGTCCCTTCGTTGACATTCCACCCCGTTTTCCGTATATTTTCGATTCAAAATTGTCACTGGTAGATATGCCCTCCGAGGAAGGCCGACGCAAGAAGGATCCCCTTCAGTATGAAATTCTTCTGGTTCCGCACGGGGAAGGAGGGAAGAAACGATCATTCACAGCGAGCAGAATCCGGCTTTGGATGTACGGGCTCATGGCGTTTGCCCTGACCTCGGCGGTTGTCCTTGCACTGTTGATGTACACGCCGATTGTGATGTACATACCAATCAAGAACCCGGACCTTGAGCGGCGATACGGAAAACAGATCCTCGACACTCAACGGCAATTGAACGACCTGGCACAGGACGTTCTTGTGCTGAGAGATTACAACCAGCAGTTGCGCAAGGCTCTCGGGGAATTCAGCGGGAAGGACTCGAGCAAGGCAAAATCCCTTGTAACAAAGACGCCGGAACCGAGTCATGCTGAACCTGTAACGGTCGAGGATTCAGGCTACGCCAGGTCACCGGCTGACTATGCGGGAAGCAGCGGGGACGAGGGCTTTGATCTCAATGCGGGATCGTTCGACGCTGTGCCGGCAGGTCAGAAGGGCTTTCGCGCGGCATTTCCCCTGGTCGCGCCGACAGCGGGTTTCATCACACAAGGATTTGATCCGTCGCGCAGACATTTTGGAATCGACTATGCGGTGAAACGCGGAACGCCCGTTTACGCCGCCACTGACGGATACGTGGTCTTCGCGGGTTGGACGTACGATGATGGCAACATGCTCATACTCTCGCACGGCGGAGGCTATCTGACGGTGTACAAGCACAATCAGCTTTTGCTGAGGAGCGCACAAGCATTTGTGAAGCGTGGTGAATTGATTGCGCAAAGTGGCTCGACAGGGCAGACGAGCTCCGGTCCGCATCTTCATTTTGAAGTGTGGAAGGATGGCGTGCAGCAGGACCCGCAGGATTATTTGCTGACAGTGCCCAAGAATCAATAAATGCCGGAGGATACGCGTGGCAGAAAAACGTCAAGGAGAAGGGGAACTGAGCCTGATTGGTGCCGGAACCAGGGTGGAAGGCTCAATCGCCACCGAAGGGAGTATCCGGATTGACGGAACAATGGTTGGCGACGTTATTGCAAAGACCAACGTGGCCATTGGACTCGGGGGAACCCTTGAAGGCACGCTCTCGGCAACAAATGTATCGCTTGCCGGGCGGGTAAAAGGAACAGTGACTGCAACCGAGAAGCTGATTCTGGAAAGCAAGTCCGTGCTTCAGGGAGATATCAAGGCGGCACGGCTTGTTGTGGATGAAGGCGCGACCTTTGATGGACGGTGCACAATGATCTCCGATTCCGGAGAAGGAGCAAAATCCTCAGAGGGTACCTAACCGTCTGGTGAGGAATGAATATCCCCGTCAGTAACAAGGGATCGGAGAACGACGGGAAGGGACTGTTCGTGGAGTACGGTCCGTATCTCACGATTGGAGCGCAGCTCGCGTTTGCTGTCGTTGCCTTCTTTTTTCTTGGCCGGTGGCTGGATAGCAAGTTCGAAACAGCACCGTGGCTCACTATTCTTGGGTCGGTATTGGGCATTGCCGGCGGATTGATAAAGTTCATTATGACGGCGATACAAATGGGACGTCGTGAGGACAGAGAACAACACGAGCACAAGGAGAACGAGCCGGGTTGAGCATTGATAAGAAGTTTCCCACGCAGGTACTGGGCGTTCTGGTAGTTGTCTCCGCGCTGGCTGCGTATCCACTGCTGCGCTTTGGTTCGTTCGACGTTACGGTGGCTGTGGCCATCGGTGCGGCACTCAGCACGGTGAATGTGCTTGCAGGGTTTCTCGCGATTGAGTATTCGTTTGGCAGGTCACACACAACGTTCCTGAAGGTCGTGCTGGGGGGGATGGGAATTCGCATGGTGTTCCTGCTTGGCGCAATGCTCGTCCTGATTAAGCTTGCCGGGGTCAACATCATCGCCCTTACAAGTTCCCTGTTTTGCTTCTATATCATCTTCCTGGTACTCGAAGTCGTTTTTATTCAAAAGAAGAGTCTTCATCAATAAGAACCGTCAGGGTTAATGTCAGCATTCTTCAATTCCGCATCCGCAGCCGATTCGGCACGCCTCACAGTACCCGCGGCCGCTGAACATGGCGGAGGTTCGCACGGGGATGGTAACACGTTTACGCAACTCCTCCACCATATGCGGGATTCACACGAACTTGATCTGTTCCCGTTTGGCCAGGTTCATCTTCCCTCATTCGCACCGGTTCACATCGGCGGACTGGAGATTGATTTCTCGATTACAAAGCATGTCGTTTTTCTTTGGGTGGGGGCTCTTCTTCTCTGTATTCTCGCAATCAGCGCAGCGCGGAAGAATCGCAGAGAGCAAGTACCATCAGGGTTTGGGGGTTTGATGGAGGTGTTTGTGCAATTCATGCGGGACGAGATTGTCATCCCCAACATGGGATCCGGCGGTGTGAGATACATGCCCTATCTCCTCACGACATTCTTCTTTATTCTCATCATGAACCTCGTCGGCCTCATTCCATACGGGGCAACGGCAACGGGCAATGTCAGCGTCACTGCGGGGCTCGCCATCATTGCCTTCGCCATGATACAGGCGTCGGCAATCCGGTCGCAGGGAGTTGGGCACTATTTTGCCCACCTGACCGGTGGTGTGCATTGGGCGCTCTGGATCATCATGGTTCCGATTGAGATTATCGGGTTGTTCACCAAGCCGTTCGCACTCTGCATCCGTCTCTTTGCCAACATGACCGCCGGGCATGTGGTGATTGCATCATTGTTCGGTTTGATCTTCATGTACAAGTCCTATCTCCTTGCCCCCGGGCCCGTTGCCTTTGCCGTGGGGATCAATATGCTTGAACTCTTTATCGCGTTCTTGCAAGCGTACGTGTTCACAATGCTGACATCTCTCTTCATGGGACTTGGAATGCAATCGGAGCACGAGATGCACGGGGAGCATGGCCAGTCCCCCGCACACGAAAAATTGTAGAACCCACTATCATACACAATTCTTGTACTCAGGAGGAACACAATGGAAGCAAACGCATTAGCATATCTCGCAGGTGGAATTGGGGCCGCATTGAGTGTGATCGGGGCCGGGCTCGGGATCGGGAAGCTCGCTGCAGCGGCAATGGAAGCCAGCGGTCGTCAGCCCGAGGTTGCGGGTCAGGTGCGGACGGCAATGATCATTGCTGCAGCACTCATTGAAGGTGTAACGTTGTTTGCCGAAGTCATTTGCATTATCCTTGCCACCAAGTAGCCACAGAGGACATCAATGCTGGAAATCAATCCGGGGCTGATCATCTGGACCATCATCACGTTCATCATTCTTCTCGTGGTCCTGAAGAAGGCGGCCTGGAAGCCACTGCTCAAAGCCCTCACAGATCGTGAAGACCACATCAGGACGGCACTCCATCATGCTGATGAAGCGCAGCGGGAAGCTCAACGACTGTTGGAGGAGAACAAGCGCCAACTCGCACAAGCCGAGGAACAGTCCCATCACATCATGAAAGAAGGTCGTGAGATGGGCGAGAAACTGAAGGCTGAGATCGTTGAGAAAGCCAATGCCAGTGCCCGCACGACGATCGAGCAGGCAAAGGATGAGATACGACGCGAGAAGGAAGCGGCTCTGATACAGCTCCGCGCCGAAGTTGCAGATTTGGCAATTGGTGTGGCTGGAAAAATTCTGGACCAGAATCTCGATACACCCAAACAACGACAACTTGTCGATGCAGCAATCAAAGACCTTCAGAAGAATTAGCCCATGAAGAACACCCGTGTTGCGCGGCGGTATGCCATGGCGCTCATGACTGCGGCTGAGCAGCAGAAGAATATCGAAGGTACAGCGAAGGACATGGAATTCATCGGAAAGGTTCTTCGAGAATCCCGTGAATTCAGACTCTTTGTTGCCGGCCCGATTGTGTCCCCATCCAAGAAGCGGGCAGTATTCAACGAGGTGTTCGGCCCACGCGTCGGCAAGGAAACGATGACATTTGTCAACCTGCTTACATCAAAGTCGCGAGAAGCAATTCTGCAGGATATCACCGAACAATTCAAGGAACTGCACGACGAGAAGCTCGGCATTGTGAATGTCGAAGTGCGGACTTCGGTCGAGCTTAATTATGGGCAGGAGAAGGACCTCCGGGCTGAGCTGGAACTAATGACTGCAAAAAAAGTGCGGTTCCAGTTTGTTATTGATACCACAATCAAGGGTGGTATTGTCATCCGTATCGGCGATACCGTTCTTGATGGAAGCGTTGCCCACCAGTTGGAACGGATGCGCGAGCGATTTATTGCCGGACGGGCTGCCTAAGCAGTTACATCATGATTAGAATGAGGAAACAAAAATGGCTGAAGTAAGACCGGACGAAGTCTCCGCAATACTCCGAAAGCAGTTGGCAGGCTTTGAGAAGGAAACAGATGTGTATGATGTCGGGACCGTCCTGCAGGTGGGTGATGGTGTCGCCCGTGTGTACGGCCTTTCCAAAGCCCTCATGAGTGAGCTTGTGGAATTCCCGCACGGGGTATTTGGAATGGTGTTGAATCTTGAGGAGGATAATGTCGGATGCATTCTCTTCGGTGAGAGCAGCGAGATCAAGGAAGGTGATACCGTTAAACGCACGGGCCGTGTTGCCTCAATGCCCGTGGGTGAAAAGATGCTTGGGCGTGTCATCAATCCACTTGGTCAGCCATTGGATGGCCGCGGACCCATTCACACGGAGAAGGTCCTTCCGATCGAGCGGAAAGCCCTCGGTGTTATCGAGCGGCAACCGGTGAAGGAGCCTCTCCAAACCGGCATCAAGGCAATCGACGGCATGATTCCCATTGGACGCGGCCAGCGCGAGCTGATTATCGGGGACCGACAAACAGGAAAAACGGCTGTTGCCCTTGACGCAATCATTAACCAGAAATTCACGCACACGGAGCAGGCGAAGAAGCTTGGCGTCAAACCGGTCTATTGCATCTATGTCGCGATTGGCCAGAAGAGCTCGACCGTCGCGCAGGTTGTCGACAAACTGCAACAGGAAGGTGCGATGGACTTCACGACAGTCATCGCGGCAACGGCAAGCGATCCGGCCCCGATGCAATTCATTGCCCCCTACGCTGGGGCGACGCTTGGAGAGTTCTTCAGGGATTCCGGTCGACACGCACTTGTTGTGTACGATGATCTCTCGAAGCAGGCCCAATCATATCGGCAAGTCTCATTGCTTCTGCGGCGTCCCCCGGGGCGCGAAGCATATCCGGGAGATGTGTTTTACCTCCACTCACGCCTGCTGGAGCGGGCGTCGAAGCTCAGCGAATCACTCGGCGGTGGCAGCCTCACAGCGCTGCCGGTGATTGAAACGCAAGCGGGTGACGTGTCGGCATACATCCCGACAAATGTCATCTCGATTACCGATGGTCAGATCTACCTGGTGTCCAGCTTGTTTAACGGAGGTATCCGGCCAGCCATCGATGTTGGCATCTCCGTCTCACGTGTGGGAGGAAATGCGCAGATAAAGGCTATGAAGAAGGTTGCAGGCCGTCTCCGTATTGAGCTTGCCCAGTACCGCGAGCTTGAAGCGTTTGCACGATTCGGGTCTGACCTTGACAAGGCAACGTTGCAGCAACTTCGCCGTGGCTCCAGGCTGATTGAGCTCTTGAAACAAGGTCAGTATCTTCCGATGCCGGTGGAAAAACAAGTCGTGAGTATCTTCGCGGGGACGAACGGTTTCCTGGACGAAATTCCCGCCGAGCATGTTCAGAGATATGAGCGGGAGTTCCTGGAGATGATGGAGCTGAAACACGCCGATCTTCTTGCAGCCATCGCGGAGAAAAAGGACCTGAGCGAAGAGATTGTCACAAGGCTCAAAGAGGTGCTGAAGGAGTTCACCAACACGTTTAAAGGATCAGTGAAGGCATAGGGATTCGATGGCAACGTTGCGAGAAGTGCGGGCCCGGATTACCGGGGTGAAGAAAACCCAGAAGATTACCAAGGCCATGAAGATGGTGGCGGCGGCGAAACTCCGTCGCGCTCAAACCGGTGTTGTTGCCGCCCGTCCTTACGCACTTGGGATGAAGCACTTGCTCCAACATTTGAGCGCTGCGGCCGACCTTTCGACAAATCCATTTGTCGTTCAGCGAGATGCGAAGGCTGTGGCACTGGTCGTGGTCACGGCGGACAGGGGGCTGTGTGGTGCATTCAATTCAAATCTGATCAAGGCGGTTGTACATCACGTCGATCAGAACTATGCACACCTGCAGGCAGAGGGAAAGTTGAAGCTCTTCTGCGTCGGCAGAAAGGGATTCGACTTTTTCTCCAAACGGCGTTATACGGTTGCTGCCAAGCACATCGGCGTGTACAACAGCCTTGTGTTTGGCCAGGCGCAAACGATTGTACGTGAGATTGTGCAGCGATACGTTGCCAGGGAATTCGACCGTGTGGAGATTGTGTATAATGAATTCAAATCCATCGCGCGGCAGAAGATCACCATTGAACAATTCCTCCCGGTGCCGCCCGAAACGGATGGACCCGATGTAGAATCGGCCTCCTCAAAGACTGCCGTGAATTACATCTATGAACCTTCCGCCCGGCAAATTGTGGATTCGTTGATCCCGAGGCATCTGAACTTTCAGCTCTGGCGTGTACTTCTCGAGTCCAACGCATCTGAGCAGGGTGCTCGCATGGCTGCCATGGATAACGCCACTGAAAATGCCAATGAGTTGATTTCCTCTCTTCAGCTTGTCTATAACAAGGCCCGTCAGGCATCCATTACCAAGGAACTACTGGAAATCGTCGCAGGGGCGGAGGCACTGAAGAAGACGGGTTGATCAGTCACGAGCGAACGATGCAAGCACCGCCGGGACTCTCCTCCAGCGGTGCTTTGATGTTTGGAGGCGCCGTGCTGCGTATTGCATCAGTACCGTGTTTTGCTTAACTTTATAACCCCGTTGGCGGGAGAATTGTGCCGGAATTCCTCAATGTTGGCTGAAACGACGAAATGTTTGAAGACCTGAGTCAAAAGCTGGAAAGCATATTCAAGCGCCTTCGAGGTCAGGGAAAGATCTCGGAGACGAACATTGCAGAGACTCTCCGTGAAGTGCGGCGGGTATTGCTTGATGCCGATGTGCACTATAAAGTCGCCAGGCAGTTTGTTGAGGATGTTCAGAAGAGGGCGATCGGTCAGGATGTCATTCGAAGTATTACCCCGGGCCAGCTCATTGTCAAGATCATCTATGACGAACTGGTAAAACTCCTTGGCACATCGAAGGTCGAGATGACGTATTCATCGATGCCGCCCACTGCCATATTGGTGGCTGGGCTTCAAGGCTCGGGAAAGACAACATTCGCGGCAAAGTTGGCCAATCACCTGAAGTCGCAAGGCAGGCACCCTCTCCTCGTGGCAGCGGATGTGTATCGCCCCGCCGCCATCGACCAACTGATGACGCTTGGAAACCAGATCGACGTGCCTGTGTACGCGGATCGGGAAGCGGGTGCTGTTGCGATAGCCCATCAATCCGTTGAGCATGCGCGCAAGAATGCGCGGGACGTTGTCATCATCGACACGGCCGGACGTCTGCATGTTGATGAAGAGATGATGAAGGAGGTTGAGGCGATCAAAGCCTCCATCCATCCCGACGAAATCCTCTTTGTTGTGGATGCAATGACCGGTCAGGATGCGGTGAATACGGCGAAGGCATTCAACGACCGGCTGAACTTCGACGGTGCAGTACTCACCAAGATGGACGGTGATGCACGGGGTGGTGCCGCGATTTCACTTCGCGCAACGGTTGGTAAGCCGATCAAATTCATCAGTACGGGCGAAAAGCTTGATGCGCTCGAGAAGTTCCACCCCGAGCGACTCGCGTCACGAATTCTCGGCTACGGTGACATCGTCACTTTGGTGGAGAAAGCCCAGGAGCACTTCGATGAGGCAAAGGCGATCAAGCTCGAACAGAAGATCCGCAAGGCTCAATTTACCCTGGAGGACTTCCTTGACCAATTGCAGGAAGTGAAAAAGATGGGACCGCTCAGTCAGGTGATGGGAATGCTGCCGGGGATGAACAGAGTTCCCCAGGATGTTGTCCCCGATGACAAGGCATTGGTGAAGATTGAAGCGATCATCCAATCAATGACGCTCCAGGAACGGCGGAACCCCCAGGTGATCAATGGCAGCCGCCGCAAGAGAATCGCAATGGGGAGCGGTACCACGGTTCAGGATATCAACAAGCTGATGAAGCAGTTTGAACAGATGCAGAAGATGATGAAGTCAATCGGCAAGGGTGGGGGTGTGGGGAAGTTGATGCACGGACGAAGAATGCCGGCCGGTTTCTCATGAGTGCCAGAATAAACTCAACTGTATTTAATTAAAGGAGAAGCAGCGTGGCAGTACGAATAAGACTACGGCGGGTTGGCAAGAAGAAAATGCCGGTGTATCATATCGTAGCGGCAGATTCGCGCAAGGCGCGGACCGGGAAGTTTCTGGAGATCGTCGGTCGGTATGATCCATTGCAGAATCCCTTGCAGGTGACCACGAAAGAGCCGAGGGTGTTTTACTGGTTGAAGAACGGGGCACTGCCTACGGACACCGTTCGCAGCCTGTTTCAGAGAACGGGCCTCTGGCTGAAATGGGGCCTGATGAAGAAAGGCGCGGACGAGGCCGCCATTGCCGCTGCGATGGAAAAGTGGCAGATGGGCCAGGTTGAAAAACGCGAGAGGGATGAAGCCCGGAAGGCACGACGAAGCGCAGCCCGCAAGGCCAGGAAGCCCGCCGAAGGCGAAGCTGCGCCGGCTGCTGTACCGGCTCCCGTTGAACCCACAACTCAGGCATAGCGCAAGTGAATGCGTCAATGCTGGCACGCTGAACAGAACAGCTGCTGCGGAGATCTGGCAATCGTATCTATATGGGCTGGGATCAGAACACGAGAGGAGGCGCCCGATGAGAGACTTTCTGGAATTTATTGCAAGGAATCTCGTAGATAATCCGGACAAGGTGAAGATTGAGCTTGTGGAGAAGGACAGCAAGGCGATTTTCACACTCAGTGTATCAGAACAGGATGTTGGAAAAGTGATCGGCCGGAAAGGCCGGACGGCTCAGGCAATGAGAACATTGCTGGCAGCCGTGGCAGCCAAAGAAGGCAAACGTGCAATCCTGGAAATCAACGATTGAGTAAAACGCAACAGTCCCTCTATGCCGTCGGCAGAATCGTCAAGGCCTTTGGCATAAAAGGGGAGGTCGTTGTACAGCCAATGACCGAGTCGCTGGAGAGGTTCAAAAGGCTCAAGCGGGCGTATGTTGGCGGAGGGTTGGGCGACGTTACGACGTACGGAATCGAATCCATAAGGATTGGACAACGGGGTGTGCGCATCAAGTTTCGAGAAGCCCATGACCGCACAAGCGTTGAGTCGTTGGTGGGCGCTCTTCTGTTTGTGGATCAACAACACCTGATCACGCCGAAGAAGGGAGCACACTTCATTCACGACATGCTCGGACTCCACGTTGTGGATGAGCATAACAGGGCTGTCGGCGTCGTTAAGGACGTACTTCGGTACCCTGCACAGGATGTGTACGTGATCGAACACGACGGGCGCGAATGGATGATGCCGGCGGTCCGTGAATTTGTGAGATCGATTGATGTTGCAGCAAGGACCATGAGAGTACACTTGATTGAAGGAATGATGGAGCAGGGATGAGAATCGACATCGTCACCGGCTTGCCAAAAATCCTGACGAGTCCCTTGTCGGAGAGCATCATCAAGCGCGCACAGGACAGAAAGCTTGTGGAAATCGTCGTGCACGACCTCCGGGACTACGCGACTGACAAACACCGGACCATCGACGACACACCATATGGCGGAGGGGCTGGGATGATTCTTAAGCCGGAACCTGTGTTTTCCTGTATTGAGACACTCCGGGGGGAACGTACGTACGATGAGGTGATCTACCTCGCCGCAGACGGAGAGCAACTGACACAACGTGTTGCCAATGAGCTTTCGCTCAAGCAGAATCTGCTCTTGTTGTGCGGGCATTACAAAGGGATCGACGAACGGATTCGGGAAGTGCTCATCTCACGGGAGATATCCATTGGGGACTATGTATTGACCGGCGGTGAGATCCCCGCGCTGGTCATCGTTGATTCTGTTGTCAGGTTGATTCCCGGAGTGATCAATGACGGTGAGTCGATGCTGACGGATTCATTTCAGACAGACCTTGTTGAGGGACCGCAGTACACGCGGCCCCCGGAGTATCGGGGGATGAAGGTCCCCGACGTATTGCTCTCGGGAAATCATCGCGAAATCGCATCGTGGCGGGAAGAGCAGTCGCTCAAGCGCACCAGGCAGCGGCGGAACAATTTCATTGAACATACACACCACTGAAGCATCGGAGAATTCCATGGAAAAGATAAAGCTTGTCGACGCAGCCCAGATGAAAACAGACATCCCGGCGTTTGCTCCCGGCGATATTCTCAACGTGCATGTTCGCGTTGTCGAGGGGGACAAGGAGCGTATCCAGCAGTTCCAGGGTGTCGTTATCGGTCGGCACGGATCCGGCATGAACGCAACATTCACAATCCGAAAGGTCTCGGATGGTGTTGGTGTGGAGCGTATCTTCCCCCTCCACTCGCCGCGCCTTGCAAAGATCGAGAAAGTGAAGGAAGGGGCGGTACGTCGTGCGAAGCTGTACTACCTGCGAGATCTTGCTGCAAAGCAAATCCGGCAAAAGACAACGGCGTAAGAAGTGAGAAGACGTGGATCACCTTAGCTGATTCTTCAGTCGTATCGAATGTATTTTGTATAGCCTCAGCCGTCAACGGTTGAGGCTATGCTTTCTGTGCTTGACCTTCGAGATTGAATAGTGCCACTGCCAGCTCGAAAACGTCTCGGCATAAATCCCGACCTCTATTGCACACCCTTGTTCTTTGGGCTTTCCGGGGACAAGAACTTCGAGTGCACGGTGGACGTGATTGCTGGCAACGCCGCCCGGTTGCGCGGGCACGATCTTGAAGCTGCCTTCCTTTCGCCCGTCGACTATGCGCGTGAAAGCTCCGACTATTACATCATTCCTGATGTTGCCGTTTCCTCCCGGGCTGCCACGAACACCATTGACCTTCTTTTCAAGGAAGGATTGCACACCATCAAGACGCTTGCCGTCCACCCGGGATCGACCTCGGAGGTTGTTCTTGCATCAATTCTCCTGGGTGAAGAGTTCGACATACGCCCAACAATCATACCCACCGTGGGCCCTCCTGACAAAATGCTGCAAATTGCAGATGCGGCACTCCTCGTCGGAGATTCCGCTCTTGAACAAGCCGGCCTCCATCGAAACGTGATCGATCTTGTCGAAGAGTGGCATGATCTGACCGACCTGCCGTATGTCCACGGGTTCTGGTGTACAAGGTCCACCGATATGACGAAGGATGAGGTTGGTTCGATCAAAAGTGCGTGCGACCGTGGTAGGAATTCGCTGGACGAACTTGCGCACTCTGCATCAACGATGCTTGCCACTCGATATTCGCCGGATGCGCTGAAGCAGTATCTCGAACGCTTTTCATTCACTTTCACCGACGAAGAGCAAGAAGCGCTTGCCGAGTTTCTTCGCTATGCGTATTACCACGGTGTCCTTCCGGATGTGGCTGAAATCAATTTGTATCCGCTTGAGGGAGAAGATGATGAACAACTCGCGGGTCCCTCTCTGAACTGACCGTTGCGGTGCCGCGACACAAATTGAATCTTTCCGAAAAGATGGGTAGATTGGTGCCAAATCCATCGTCCCTCGTCCATGATCAAGTCCCTTTTCATCAAAAATTACGCTCTCATTGAGGAGCTCTCGGTCGAGTTCTCCAATGGTCTCGTTATCATTACGGGTGAAACGGGTGCAGGAAAGTCGATCATCATCGATGCGCTTGGCCTCATAATTGGCGGACGGGCAAGCACCGAGGTCATCAGGGCAGGGAGCGAAAAGGCGATTGTGGAAGGCATCTTTGCAGTTGCAGGAAACAGGAACGTCCGGTCATTGCTGAACGAAAATGATCTCGATGTCACAGATGACATTGTCATCCGTCGGGAAATTTCGACCAAAGGCCAGAGCAGATGTTTCGTCAACGATACCCCGATTACGATCGGCCTGCAGAAACAGATCGGAGAGCTGCTCGTCGATCTCCATGGCCAGCATGAACACCAGTCGCTGCTCCGGCGCGAGATGCATATCGAGATGCTGGACGAATTCGGCGGCCTCACAGGTCTGGTTGAGGAATACCAGACGGCATTCAGGAAACTTGTCAGTGCATCGGGCGAACTGGAAGACATGAGCGCTCGTGAAGAACGATTGCGCGAGAAGCGTGAGTTTTATCAGTTTCAAATGCAGGAGATTGATGCGGTCGCTCCGCAAGCCGGCGAGGAAGAGCAGCTCGGAGCCGAGCTGAAGATTCTGGAGAACGCCGAGCTGCTCTACACCGCCACGGGAAAGATCTATGAAATGCTGTACGAAGGAGAGCAGTCGATCCACGACATGCTCGTCCTTGTGCGGAACCAGATCCAGGACCTGGCGGAGATCGACAAACAGTTCGAGGCAGGAGCGAAGGAAAGCGATTCGGGCGTGGCCATTATCAGTGAACTGGCCAAGTTCACGCAGAGCTACAATGCGAGGATCGAATTCAACCCGGAGCGCCTTGAGGTGATCAGGCAGCGGCTTGGGAAGCTTGCCTTGCTGAAGCGCAAATATGGCGGTTCGGTCGAAAGCATGATTGCTCATCGTGAGAAGATTGGAAAGGAGGCGGCACTCGCAGAGAATTTCGATGAGGTCATGAAGCAGCTTGCGGCCAATGTCGAAGCGTCCAGGCTCGATGTGCTCGACGCTCGCCAATAGGCTGACTTCAAAGCGCAATGAAACGGCGAAAAGGATCGACAAGGGCATCGTTGCGGAACTGGTGAAACTCGGCATTCAAAACGCGGCATTTGTCACGCGGATCAATCAGGTTGAGATCAAGAACGGCTCCGCGACCGCGCAGTTCATCAAGGCAGGTCGGAAAAGCATTGCCCTCAACTCGCGCGGGTGTGATGATGTTGAGTTCCTGATTTCAACAAACCTTGGCGAGGATGTAAAGCCGCTGGTCAAAGTGGCCTCGGGTGGTGAAGTCTCTCGTATCATGCTCGCTCTCAAAAGCATTCTGGCAAAGTCCGACCGGCTGCCCGTGCTCATCTTCGATGAGATCGACGTGGGTGTGAGCGGGCGTGTGGCGCAGGCAGTTGGAGTGAGTCTGAAGAGCCTTTCATCGTTTCATCAGGTCATCGCAATTACCCACCTTCCGCAGATCGCGGGACTGGCCGATATTCATTTCGCCGTTTCAAAGTCGGAGGATGGCAGACGGACGAAGACGACAATGCAAAAGCTCTCGCTTGATGAGCGCGTGCACGAGGTTGCCAAACTGATGAGCGGCGCCGAGGTGACTGAAGCAGGAATCAAAGGGGCAAAGGAACTGATGAACGTCACCGGGTCCAATTGATATGTCACTACGATTGCATAACACACTCACCCGGCAGAAGGAGGAATTCAGGCCTCTGCATGAAGGCCACGTTGGCATGTATGTATGCGGTCCCACCGTGTACGGACACTCGCACATCGGGCATGCAAAGAGCTATGTTTCATTTGACATCATCGTTCGTTACCTCCGCTATCGCGGCTACAAAGTTACCTACATTCAGAACATCACCGATGTTGGTCACCTGCTTGGCGATACCAACGAAGGCGAGGACAGGCTGCTGAAACAGGGACGCCTCGAACAAAAGCATCCGATGGAGATCGCGGAGGAGTATACTCGCAGCTACTTCGAGGATATGGATGCGCTTGGTGTGGTTCGTCCCGATATTTCGCCGCGCGCCACAGGCCACATCATCGAACAGATTGAAATCATCAGGCAGCTCATCCAGAAAGGGTACGCCTACGAGGTGAACGGTTCCGTGTACTTCGATGTTTCCAGAGATCCATCCTACGGAAAACTCTCCGGTAGAAGTACTGAAGACGCCGCATCCGGGACCCGCGTGCAGGTGAAAAGCGAAAAGCGGCATCCCAACGACTTTGCGTTGTGGAAGAAGGCCGAACCGGAACACATTATGAGATGGCCGAGTCCGTGGAGTGTCGGCTTCCCGGGCTGGCATGTCGAATGCTCTGCGATGTCGATGAAGTACCTTGGCGAAACATTCGATATCCACGGTGGCGGTATTGACAACCAATTCCCCCACCATGAATGCGAAATTGCGCAGAGTGAATCTGCAACAGGAAAACCATTCGTCAGGTACTGGATCCACAACAATCTTGTGACGGTCAACGGGCAGAAGATGAGTAAATCGCTCGGCAACGTCATCCTGCTGAAGGACGCATTCAAGAGGTGGCGGCCCGAGGTGATTCGATTCTTCATTCTCCAGAGCCATTACCGCAGTACGCTGGATTTCAGCAATGAGGCCATCGATGGGGCGGCCAAAGGGATGGATCGGCTCGTCAACACGATCCGCAATTTGCAGGGGCAACTGCGGACAGCTTCGGAAGGCGGAACCAGGGTTGATCTTGCCAAGTTCAAAAATGACTTTCTTCTGGCAATGGACGACGACTTCAATGCTCCCCAAGCCGTTGCCACCCTTTTTGACATGAGCCGTGAAGTGAATCATCTCCTGAACTCCGGGTCACAGCCGGACAAGGTCTCGCTGCAAGAGATACTCAATCTGTATCGGGTGTTGGGAAATGTTCTCGGGCTCAGTCTTCTGGAGGTGACTCCACTTCAGGGTGTTGCCTCAAGTCTGGACGACAAGCTCATGGAGCTTATTATTGGATTGAGGCAGGAAATCCGTTCACAAAAACTCTGGTCACTCTCCGACAAGATACGGGATGGGTTGGCGAAGTTGGGGATCGCGTTGGAAGACAAAAAGGATGGCACATCGTGGAAGCGAACCTCGTGACGTTTCCCGCCGGGATGGGGAAGATATGAAATCACCACACCTCTTGGGGCTGTCCCTTCGACCGAACTTCTAACATGCCAGCGTGGACTCATTCAAAATTATAGCAAACGCCCGCGTTATCACTTGCGATCCCGACAACAGGGCCGGCCTTTACAACCTTTTGATCCGCGATGATAGAATTGTGGAGGTTTCCGACCGGCTCGATCTCTTCACATCGCTTCATCCGCATGCGGTAGTCGTCGACGCATCCAACAAACTGATCATTCCGGGGTTTGTCAACGCGCATTTTCATTCCGAGAGCGTTCTCTTGCGGGCAAGAACAGATGGTTTGCACTGTTCTCTCTGGAAAAGCGACCTGAGAACCCAGGAGTGCATCAAGGGGCTTCTCGAACCCGCAAACGACGGTGATGTCCGCACAACTTATCTGACATCCTATTTCAGCCACCTCAAATCGGGTACAACATGCGTTGGTGAATTTGGCCTGCCTTTCGCCGAGGAGACGTTCGGCCACGTGTTGCAGGCAATGGAGCGCACGGAGGTGAGGAATGTTGTTGCCCTCCAGAACTGGGATCAGCTTGTCAAGGCAAGTGATGTAACAGGAGGACGGCATCGGTTTCTTGTAAGCATCGGCAAGCCGGAGGATTTCACGGTATACAGTTTTGAGAATCTTGTACGCGCTGCAAAGGAGCTAAATGTGCCCTTGCTGGCGCATGTCGGCGAGCAGCGTGCGGAAACGGATTTCGTGAAGAAGGCCTTCCAGAAGAATCTGCTTGCCGTACTTCAGGACTACAATATCGTGAGTCCGGAAAACGTCTTCGTCCATCTGAACCATCTGAGCAGCCAGGAAACGGAAACACTGGCCGACGCAGGTGCGTCAGCAGTCGTTTGTGTCCGCTCGGCTGCATTCAAGCGCACCGGATACCCGGCATTGCGGCATCTCGCAACACAAAGGATACGACTTGCCGTCGGGACGGATTGGGGAAACATTGACATGCTCGAGGAGTTGAAATTCCTGAATCAATTGCACTTGCTGATCTCGGGGATTACACCCTTCTCCTCGCTCCAGTTGCTGAGGATGGCGACCATCAATGGCGCGCATGCACTCGGTCTGTCCGGTGAAACCGGTTCAATCGAGGCCGGGAAGAAGGCCGATCTCGCATTCTTCTCACTGGATGATTTGCGCCTTCCGGTGATATCGGACTATACCGATGCCGAATCGCTGTCGTCACTCCTGGTGAATCATCTGACGAGCCGCGATATATCGGACGTGATGATCGACGGCGAGTTCTATGTGGCCAAGGGACAGGTTATGACCATGGCGGAGGAGGAGATTCAGGAAGGATTTCGCAGCACATTCAGGAAGTTTTATCAGGGTGAGGCGAAGAAGATTCCGCGGCCCGGGTCAGGCAACGCCGAGACAAACGCCGCAGGGGTCGCGCCCAAGATCCTCTCCTTTGCTCCCGTTAGTCGGGCATCGCAGCCAGATGAAGGTTTTGAATCCGGATTTCAGGTTGACGAGAAATCCCCTTCAGTGTTCGAGATGAAACCAACAAACATCAACCTTCAACCTCCAACCGGAACACCCCCATCACAGAACACCCCACGGCGGAAGCAGGATCCACCCAAGGAGTCCTGGCTTACATTCGGTGAGGATGAAGATTTCTGATTCTCACTTGCAGGTTCGTTTCCGCTCTCATACATTACATGAGCTGATTTCATCACGGTGAAGAAGTGACACTGCGCGTGAAGTATTGGATGGCGTGCGCATTACTTGCAGCAGGTATGCCTGCTCCGACAAGTGCTCAGGGATCTGCCGGATCTGCCGGCACCCTGGAGCCGCGCTATCTTGTCGATATCCCGACAGCAGGCATGCTACCGAAAAGCAGCTTTGCCCTTGATATGGATTTCTATCAGGAAGGTGGAGTCCTTCTCGGTCTCTCGGCGGGTATTCTTGACAGGCTGAGCTTCGGCATTTCCTATGGAGGCTCGGACCTCATCGGCTCCGGCGAACCTGAAATGAACCCGGTGCCCGGTGTCAATCTCAAGATTCGGGTTATTGAAGAGAATGTCGCACTTCCCGCGATTGTACTGGGCTTCGACTCTCAAGGCCGCGATGGGTATATCAAGTCATTGAGTCGCTACGTGATCAAATCGCCGGGGTTCTATGTCGCTGCAAGCAAGAACTACGAGCTCCTGGGCTTCTTCAGTATTCACGCTGGCGTGAACTATAGCCTTGAGCGCGCAGATGATGACAGGGACTTCAATGTCTTTGCAGGCGTGGAGAAGTCTGTGGGGGGGGTGATCTCACTTGTCGTGGAATACAATCTCGGAGCAAATGACAGCAACGGAAAAGCTCTTGGGAAAGGCCGTGGGTATCTGAATGCGGGGGTGAAATGTTCGATTGGGGGAGGACTGACTCTTGCTGTGTGCCTCAAGGATCTGGCTAAGAACAGCAGGGACGATATAACCGTTGCAAACAGGGTCATGAAGCTCGAATATGTCAAAATGTTCTAGTGTTGTGAATTCTGAACGCCAATTTGCTATCTTGTACAGTAATATACACAAGATTGGATCTTGACTCCATCTAACTCCTTGAATCCAGGGGTTTTTGGGTAGGTCTTCCATCCCCTGGATGGCACCAATGTTGTGATTAGTATGATGGTTCCACTAACCTGTTTACGGAAGTGAGGGTATTATCATGGATCAAAATTTACGCCGGATTCTGCTGCCAGGGCTAATGTTTGGATCGTTGCTCTGGCTTTCGGGTTGCTATACACAAATTGCCACGACACGCGATACATATCCCGAAGAGTATTCAGCCACCGAGAACGACACGACGGGTGGTAACTACGATCAATCGTATGCGGACACAGGATACAGCGACTCGTACGATTCGAATGGCTACAATGACGGGATGCCGGGTTATCGGTACGGCTTTGACTATTACTACCCATCTATCGGGTTTGGATTCTCTGCATACGACCCGTGGTACTCGAGATATAATGGATGGTACTACTATGATCCGTTCATTTGTGGAACGTACTATCCATCCATTTATGCCGGCTGGTATCCTTACTGGCATCATCCAGGATTCTATTTTTATCCAAATAATCACCATGGGACTTACGCGGGGACATTCGGAAGAGGCGGCTATGGGAGGACGAGAACCATCGGATCAACACGGGGTGGCAGTGCCATACGAGGCGGCAATGAGGGCGGCTATCGCGGTGCGCCCGCTGTTGGCACATCGAGTCTACCGACGGGATACAGGTCATCCTCAGGAACGCGCAGCAATCCTCCTGCCGCGACACCGAGGGTCTCTACAGGCAGGAAAAGCACCAGCGGTTCTCGTGGCGGATCGGCTGTCCGTTCAGGAAGCCGCGGTGGAACAACGCGTAGCCCTGGAAGAGGATCAACCCATGGTCAGTCGCCGAGAACATACACGCCACCACGGAACACCGGCGGCTCCGGACGCTCGTATTCTCCTCCACCCCCGGCACCACCAGCACAGAGCACCCCACCAAGCAGCGGTGGCGGCAGGTCGTCTTCAGGATCGAGCGGTGGCGGTGGATCACGCGGCGGCAGGGGGCGGTAACACAACACACTCGGGATTCATTAAGAATTCGTTTAGAGGAAAAGTGCAGAGGAGTATATGAAACGGCTCATAGGATTTTTGACAATAACATGCTGGCTCGGTTCCCTTGCGTCAGCACAGTTCGTCGATGATGCTTTGCGGTTTGCAACGCCAGGCGTAGGTGTGGGAGCTCGTGCGTTGGGAATGGGTGGAGCATACACCGGCGTGGCGAACGACTACAGCGCGCTGTTCTGGAACCCGGCGGGGCTTGCGCAGATGGAGTATGGGGAATTCTCTTTCGGGTTGTCGGATCTCAACTATCTTGATGGCAGCACATTCCTTTCGAATCCGCAATCGTTCTCAAGCAATGCGCTCAAACTGAACTCACTTGGGTTGGCGTACCCTGTTCCAGTGCGCAGAGGTTCTCTTGTGCTTGCCTTTGGCTACAACCGGCAGAGCGATTTTACAACCGGTATGACATTCACCGGCTATAACCCAACCGGGAGTATTATTCAATCATGGGCACCGGATGGTGCCAACGCGGGTGACCCCGCTGGCAATTTTGCGTGGGAATTGTTTCTCGCTGATACTGCCGGCGGTCGATGGCGGAGTCCCATTTCAGGTCGATTGACTCAGCTTGCCAAAACAACCGAGGAGGGTGGGCTGAGCAACTGGTCTGCCGGCGGTGCGATGGACGTGGCGAAAAACGTCTCCGTGGGAGTTACGCTGACGTATGTGACCGGTACATACAAATACACCCGGAACTATCAGGAGCAGGACAACAATCGTTCCTACACTTCGTACCCTTATGACTTTGACCGCTTAGTGGTCGACGATGTGGTTGAAAGCGATCTCTCGGGTGTGAATGCGAAGTTCGGGTTGATGTACAGGGAACCTGACCGCTTCAGATTTGGAGTGACAATCAAAACCCCAACATCGTTCCGCGCCAAAGAGACATTTAACACAACGGCCCAAAGCTACTTTGACACTCCCGACTCCACCGGCGTGTCATCGTACGGCCCGATCGATAGCCCCGGATCAGATCAGTATGATGTTGTTACCCCCTGGGTGTTTAGTGCAGGTGCGTCGGCTACCATTCGCGATCTTGTTCTCTCGGGTGATGTCGAATATCAGGATTGGACTGAATTGGAGTTTCAGAACGGGGATCCGATACTTATGGCGAGCCTGAATAGACAAATCAAGGACAACCTTCGGGCCACAGCAAATCTGCGAGCCGGTGCTGAATACGAACTTCAGGACTCCGGCTTTCGTCTGCGAGCAGGTTTCATGTATAACACATCTCCCTATCAGGGCGATCCCTCTACGTTTGACCAGAAGTATGTGACGGCGGGGATTGGTGTTCCACTTGGTGAATCAGCCATGCTTGACTTTGGCTATGCACACGGATGGTGGAACACGTTTCGCGTAAACTATAATGGCGGACCGAAGGTGGACGAGAAGATCACCACAAATAATTTCCTCGCAACTCTCGCCTTCCGATTCTGACAGATTCATTGCAAGATTAGCCGGCATTCGATATATTGAAGTCCGCCCGTAAGGCGGACTTCGTATTTCTACGCCGAACTCTTGTGAGCAAAAGGTCGAAACTCGCTATTGGCATCGCGGGAGTTGTAGTGGTTCTTGCGGTTGCCGTGTTTCTGTTTTTGCGCTACCAGGTGAGAAAGTCGTTCCCGCAGACCACGGGCACTGTTTCTGTTGCCGGCCTTGAGCATCCGGTACAGGTGAGTCGCGACAGCTACGGCGTTCCCCGGATCGAGGCGACAAGCGAACACGACTTGATGCTCGCACTCGGGTATGTTCACGCGCAGGATCGCCTGTGGCAGATGGACATGGTGCGGCGGGTGGGTGAGGGGAGATTGTCGGAGCTGTTTGGATTCGAGACGGTTCCTTTCGACAAGATGTTCCGCATCATTGGTATCCGCGCGATTGCCGAGAAAATAGAACACCACATCACACCAACCTCCCGAAGCCGCCTGCAGTGGTATGCCGATGGAGTGAACGCCTTCATCAATACCCACAAGGGAAAGTACCCTGTGGAATTTGATATGCTGCGCTACGACCCGGAACCGTGGCAACCCCTTCACAGCCTTATCATTGCTCGAATGATGGCATGGGAACTGAACCTCTCCTGGTGGACTGACCTGACGTACGGCGCAATAGCCGAACGTGTGGGCTTGGAGAAGGCCCTCGACATCTTCCCGTCTTTTCCACAGGATGTTGCACCAATCGTCCCGTCTGAAGTGTGGCACAAATACGCTTCTCTGACCGGTGACTTTCTCAAGACAGCACAGGCATTTGCTTCGCTAAGCGGCCCCCCCGGCATTCTCGGCGGCAGCAACGCGTGGGTTATCGCACCTTCGAAATCGGCAACCGGCAAGGTCATTCTTGCCAACGATACACACCTTCAACTTGAATCGCCGTCCAAATGGTACGAAGTGCAGTTACAGGCGCCCGGCTATGACGTATGCGGGATGTCCATTCCCGGAGTTCCGGGCATTGTCGCCGGCAAGAATCAGCACATTGCGTGGGGATTGACAAATGTCATGGCAGACGATGCCGACTTCTATATCGAGCGTATCGATACAACGAACGGAGAGAAGTATTTCTATGATGGTGAGTGGCGGCCCGTTGCGATTCATGTGGAGGAAATCCGCGTAAAGGGCGACACCACCATTCCTGTCATAATTCGCGCAACGCAGCACGGACCCATCGTTACCGACATCCACACATTTCTTAAAAAGGACACCTATCCATATGTTGCCAGCATGCGGTGGACGGGGGCCGACATCTCGGATGAGGTCGAGGCTTTCAACAAAATTAACCGGGCAACGAACTGGTCGGAATTCATCGGGGGCATCAGTGAGTTTTCCTGTCCCGGACAGAATTTTGTGTACGGGGATGCAGACGGAAATATCGGGTATTGGTGTGGTGTGAGACTCCCGGTTCGGGGAAAACAAAGCTCGTTGCTTCCGCTGCCGGGATGGGACCCCGCTGTGGAGTGGAAAGGGTTTGTTCCCTTCAACAAGCTTCCCCACATGTTTAATCCTCCCGAAGGGTACATCGCAACAGCCAACAACAAGATCGTTGATGACTCATATCCCTACCATATTTCGGACCTGTGGGAGCCGGCGTCGCGGATAGTGAGGCTGAGGGAAGTTCTCGGTACACGGACAACCTTTTCTGTGTCCGATTTCGAGAGGCTTCAGAATGATATGTTCTCGCATCAGGCACGACGCATGATGCCGTATATCCTCGCTGCATGCAGAGATAGTGCTCTTGGCGGACCGGATGATGCGGTGGTGATGGAGTATCTGAAGAATTGGAACTTCACGTTCGTCAAAGAGGACATCGCAACGACGATCTACGAGGAATTCTTTGTGAAGCTCATCGAGAACATCTACAAGGACGAAATGGGCGACAGTCTCTTCCACGATTGGGTCATGCTCACGAACATTCCAGTGCGTGTCACGACAAGACTTGTTGAGGAAGGAACGTCAAATTGGTTTGACGATGTAAGGACCGATTCTGTGGAAACGAGAGATCAGATCATCAGGAAAAGCCTGAGAGATGCGCTTCACACACTGCGCGACAGTGTAAGCACCCGGACGAAGAACTGGCGGTGGGGAAATGTGCACACCGTGACGCTGAGGCATCCATTCGGGTTGGTCAAGCCCCTCGATCGGCTCTTCAACATCGGGCCTTTCCCCTATAGCGGAGGAACAACAACGCTGATGAGCGGAGAATTCAGCCTGAACGAGCCGTTCCGGGTTACCGTGGGAGCATCGTTCCGGCAGATATTCGATTTCAGCACACCGGGTGAATGGCGCTCGGTGTTGCCCTCCGGACAATCAGGGCAAGTGCTGCACCAGCACTATGATGATCAAACCCAGTTGTGGCTGCACGGTGCATATCGCATTGAAACATCCAATCGTGAATCGGGGCGATGGCAAACCCTCACGATGAAACCGCTACAATGAGTATTCAGTTCTCGGCCCGGCTGGTCAACATGCTCGCGAGCGCCACGAGCGTTGTGGCATTTACAGGCGCCGGCATTTCAGCCGAAAGCGGCGTCCCGACATTTCGGGGAAACGAGGGACTCTGGAAGAAATTCAAGCCGGAAGAACTGGCAAACCTCGATAGCTTCATGAGAAACCCGGAGCTTGTGTGGGAGTGGTACGCGCATCGGAAGAGGATCATCTCGGGTATTCAACCCAATCCTGGACATTATGCACTCGCTCAGATGGAGCGGGTGTTTCCTCACTTTGCCGTGATTACGCAGAACATCGACAACCTTCACCACCGGGCGGGCAGCAAAACCGTCTATGAGTTACATGGCAACATCGAACGAAACTATTGCATGAAGTGCGGAACCCCGTACTCAAATGAAGAAATTCTCCACCCCGACGATCAATTGCATGTCGCCATGCGGTGCGGGAAATGCACTGGTCTGATCAGACCGGACGTTGTGTGGTTTGGAGAGATGCTGCCGGAGGATGAGTGGGAGAAGTCGGTACGTGCCGCGGAATCCGCAGAGCTCCTTCTCTCCATCGGAACCTCCGGGGTTGTGTACCCGGCGGCGTCAATCCCGTTGCTTGCCAGGGAACAGGGTGCGTATATTGTCGAAATCAACCCGGAGCCTACGCCACTGACCGATGTCGCTGATGAATTCCTCCCGGGTTTGTCTGGTGTAGTTCTTCCTGCTTTACAAGCCTGCGCTGTGACGGCGCGACAAATACCCCAGCCGCGGTAGGACAATCCCGACAGAATGAAATTCACTCAAAGCAAAGCAAAAATTGTCTGTACACTCGGCCCATCCAGCAATGGAGTTGAGATGCTTACAAGTCTCCTCCATGCCGGAATGGATGTCGTTCGGTTGAATTTCTCTCACGGTACCTACGAGGAACATCGTTCGACGTTGAAGAATGTTCGCGAAGCAGCGAAGCGCAGCAGCGTTGAGCTTACGGTTTTGCAGGATTTGCAGGGGCCGAAGATTCGCATCGGGGATCTCGGCGTGCCGTTTATCGAGCTTCAAGAGGGAGCGCCGTTCACAATTACAACCGATCATGTCATTGGCGGGCCAACGAAGGTTTCAACAACCTATAGCGGCCTTGCAAATGATGTCCGGCCGGGTGACACGCTGCTGCTCGACGATGGAAAACTTCAACTGAGCGTTCGCGAAATCAGAGGGAACGACGTGATCTGCACCGTTGTTGTGGGGGGATCCCTGTCCGCTCACAAGGGAATCAATTTGCCCGGGGTCGCGGTAAGTGCGCCGTCGTTCACGGAGAAGGACTTGCGGGATCTTGAATTCGGAATTCAACAGGACATCGACTATGTTGCCCTCTCGTTTGTCCGCAAGGCCGAGGATATCAGGGAACTTCGCAAGGCAATCATCGAGCGTGTTGGGAACGGGCGGTCCCTTCCCATCATTGCCAAGATCGAAAAGCCGCAGGCCATCAGTAATATCGACTCAATTATTGCCGCTGCCGACGGCATTATGGTCGCGCGAGGTGATCTCGGGGTGGAGCTTCCACCGGAAGATGTGCCGATTCTCCAGAAGATGATCATCAGGAAATGCAACCGTGTGGGGAAGCCGGTGATTGTCGCAACGCAGATGCTTGAATCGATGATCCACAGTCCCACGCCGACGCGCGCAGAAGCAAGTGATGTTGCCAACGCGGTAGTTGATGGATGCGACGCGGTAATGCTCAGCGGCGAAACATCTGTGGGGAGCTATCCGCTTGAAGCGGTCCGGATTATGGACAGGATCATCAGCAAGGTCGAGTCAGAAGGAGTCGGCAGATCGCGTGTGTTGGATCGATCCGTTGCGTCTGTGGAAGGGAGGCCTGACGCCCTCGGCCGCGCGGCATGTGTCCTTGCAGAACAGATGCGGGCGGCGGCAATTGTTGTTGTCACACGCTCGGGTCAAACAGCGAGAATCATTTCCCATTACCGACCGCGGTCCCAGAATCATTGCGATCACCGACACGCCATCGATTCTGCGTTGCATGAATCTCTTCTGGGGAGTGCAGGGGGTCGTGATTGATGAGCTGGCCGGCGATTCGGACAAGGCTCTTCAGGATATTCAGGAAAAGCTTGTCAGCAGCGGGATGGTGGAGCGGGGTGAATATGTCGTGGTGCTCGCAGGTCAGCCCTTCTTTGCCCAGGGTTCAACGAATTTCATCAAGGTGGAGCAAGTATCATGAACTCGTGCGTACATCTCCAATGTTAATCTTCCTTGATGTCAAATACGCGATCCAGCATTGAGATTTTCAGAAGGCCCGCCACTTTCTTGTGTACATTGATAAGCTTTACCTTTCCTCCATGCTCCTTCATTTTTCTGTCGGCGATGAGGAGAGCACTGAGGCCACTGCTGTCGCAAAAATCGACATCGGTGAGATCGACGACAAGATGCTCCAGCTTCGGCTTGCAGAGGAGCAGGAACTCACCTTTCAGCTCCGAGGCGATCGTCGAGTCGAGCTTCTTCTCTTTCAGCTTCAGGGTGACCGAGGCACCGTTCCTATGTGTGTCAAAGTTCATTGGTTCATCTCCCGCCTAAAACCTCTGTAGGCATTGCACCAAACGATCATAGATGAGCTTCCGGCCGAGAGTGGGATCCGGCTTGATCTGGAAATTATAAAACAGGTCAGCTTGCTGATGATCGAACCCGACGCGTATCTTTGCGTCGCTCGCCTTACAAATATAGCCGGAGGGAAGTACTAAGTCAAGGTTCAGGTCGACTGCGAGGTCATACCGTTTCTCCCGGATGCTGTTGAGAAAGTCACCACGCGGGAGATAGAAGTATGATACCTGTGACTCGAGCAAGTGCAGGAATCTGCTGTGCGGAAGCATCCGAATCACCTCAAGTCCACGGTCTCCGGTGACGACTGTGAGATTCTTTTCCTTGAACTGAGACTTCAACATCTCGATCACTTTCACCGTTGGCAGCAAGTCCTGGGCGGTTAACGGCATGATGAGCAAGGCGCGCCGGGCCGAGGAGATGGCGGTGGTGAATGAGATCATTTCATCACGCGTTTGCCTGAACCGCCACTTCGCGACCCTTATGCCGATTGACTGCCGGGTCTGTTGAAACATCATCGTCACGTGATCATCTTCAAGAATTCTTCTTCCGAAATTATCCGTATACCCAGTTGTCTGGCCTTTTGCAGCTTGGAGCCGGCCTCCGCTCCTGCGAGAACCACGTCCACATTACTGCTGACTGCGGAAGCCACCCTGCCGCCATGTTTCTCGATGAGCTGTCTGGCTTGTTCCCTTCCGTATGTGGGAAGGGTACCGGTGAGGACGAAGATTTTTCCACGGAGCTTGCCGGCGGGTTTCCTCGCAGAGGCTTGAAGTGTCACGCCTGCACTCTTCAACCGTCTGATGATTTCCCGGTTGTGTTTCTCCCTGAAGAAATGCAGTATGCTATCGGCGATCTTTGGCCCGATGGCGTTGACTGTCTGAAGTTCCCCGTCGGTGGCCTTTTGCAGTGCCTCGATTGACGGAAAGCTGTCAGCGATTACCTGGGCGACACCCTGTCCGACATGACGAATGCCGAGGGCAAACAGTACACGGTGGTACGGCCGATTCTTGCTCTGTTCGATACCTTCCAGAATGTTTTGAACACTCTTCTCCCCCCATCGTTCGAGTGCGACAAGCGTCTGTTTGTGTTTGTGCAATGAATAGAGGTCGGCATAGCTTCGTACGAGCCCCAACCCTACAAGCTGGTCGACAACGGCTTCGCCGAGTCCCTCGATGTCCATCGCCCCGCGATGGGCGAAATGCTCAATCCGGCCTTTCACTTGCGCCGGACACTCGGCGTTTTCACAGAAGTAATTTGCTTCTCCGTCGGGGCGATCGATGCGGGAGCCGCATTCCGGGCACGCGACCGGCATGACAAATGGGTGAGATGTTTCCGGTCGACGGTCCGGTACGATGCCGCTTACCTTGGGGATAACATCTCCTCCCTTTTCCACAATCACCGTGTCGCCAACCCTCAGATCGAGCTCATCGATGTAGTCAACGTTGTGGAGTGTTGCCCGGCTGACTGTTGTCCCGCCAAGAAACACGGGCTGCAATTCAGCAACCGGCGTGATGGTGCCGATTCTCCCCACTTGAAGCTTGATTTCCCGCAATACCGTTTCGGCCTTGCGTGACGTAAACTTGAATGCGATTGCCCAGCGGGGACTCTTGGCAATGTTCCCAAGAATTTCCTGGTGCCGCAGCGAATCCACCTTGATAACCACTCCGTCGATATCATACGGAAGCGAGTCCCGCCGCTTTTCCCATTCTCTCCAGAACCCGATAACCTCATCGATGTTCTTGCACTTGCGCGCCTGCTCGTTGACGGGGAAACCAAGATCACGCATGCGTTGCAAATTGTCCCAATGGCTCGTGAGGTTTGCCTCGTGGGCAAACGAGCGCGTATGCGTACATGCGTATCGGGCGGTCTGCCACAACCTTCGGGTCCTGCAGCTTCAGCGCGCCCGATGTTGCATTGCGTGGATTGATGAATGTCTTTTCCCCGGCAACAGCGCGTTGCCTGTTCATCTCTTCAAACTCTGCTCTATGCATAAACGCCTCGCCGCGTACCTCGATGGTTTCCGGTGCCCGGTTCTCTAGTCGCAGCCGGAGCGGGAGTGAGCGAATCGTCTTAAGGTTATGTGAGATGTCATCACCCTGATTCCCGTCACCACGTGTTGCACCCTGTGCGAATACCCCATCTCGGTATCGCAGTGAAATGGCAACACCGTCGAATTTCAATTCTGCCACGTACGAAGGTGTTTGGTCAGGAAGGATTTCATGCACCCGTCTGTCGAAATCGCGAATCTCATCTTCTGAATACGAATTTGCAAGGCTCAACATTGGCGGGTTGTGAACGACCGTTGCGAACTCTTTGACTGGTTGTCCCCCCACGCGTTGCGTCGGCGAATCCGGGGTCAGAAGCTGCGGATATTGATGCTCAAGTGCCTGGAGTTCACGCATGAGTCCGTCGTACTCTTCGTCGCTTACGGTGGGCTCATCGAGAACATAATAGCGATAGTCGTGTTCGAGCAGTTCTTTGCGGAGTTTCTCGATGCGCTGGATGGTTTGTGGAGAGAGGGTTGGCACGCTATTTCTGGAGAAGAGTTTGGCGGTTGAGCTCGATAGTCCGCACGCCCCCGCGCTTGCCCATTGTCCCGAGATGCTTTTGGTTGAGGGTGAGATCGATCCCTCCGGCGTTTCCCACCGTCACGCGGAATCTGTCCTTTGCTTTCCATGAGATCTTTCTGTTTGGCCTGAACAGGTACTCCTGCGGCGGCAGGTTATCGATGGAGATTTGAACCCATGATGAGTCGAGAACAGTTGCGCGAAGTGTAAGGCTGTCCCTTCCAGGCAGGGCGGTCCGGCGTGAGAGATCGGGAAGTGCTTGTACGGCGCTGTCGGCGACAATGGTGGATTGCTGGCCGATGCTTTCGACTTCCCTTGGTTCTGGAGTCGTTTTCGTTCGTGTCAGATTCCAGACGATGACGGCAAGTGCAAGAACGAGGATTGCCGGGAGGGCAGCCTTCGAGATTGTCGGTCTGCCGGGTTCCGCGAGTGGCTGGTTTATGCTATCGGGAGGTACGCTCTCTTCACGTGCGGTGGGCGCTGCCGGTACCGGTTGTTGTTCAGGAACGGGTGGAGACACGGTGTGCTGACGCTCCTGGTCGTATTTCTTCATGATCTCGACGGGATCCAGCCCGACGAAACTCGCATACTCGCGGATGAATGCACGGACATATGTCTGGGGAAGGATGTCCGTCTTTCCCTGCTCAATTGCCTCGAGGAACCTTACATTGATCAAGGTTGCATCGGAAACGTCGTTGAGCGTAAACTGTTTCGCCTCGCGAGCCTGCTTCAGATCCTGAAACAAGGAATTCATCGCCACTGGACGGAATTAAGGGTAAACTGCTCGAAGTATGTAGTTGTATCAGCTCGTTGCCTGTTGCGCATGCTGGACGGTTCTGGCGTCCAGCACAGATCGGACTTTTGCAGCAAGTTCTTCCACTTGGAACGGTTTCTGGAGGAAGCCGTTTGCATCAGCCGGTAATGACGCGAGCTCTATTGATTCTTTTCCATATCCGGTCAGGAAGATAACGCGGACACTACGATTCAAACAGCGCAGCTCTTCAAATGCCTGCTTTCCACCCATCAAAGGCATGTTCACGTCAAGAAGGACGAGATCGACCATCGCCTGCCGGGAGCGATAGAAATCCACACCTGCCCTGCCGTCGTGTTGCAGGACGACGCTGTAGCCGAGATCAGTGAGCATATCGCGTGCTATTTCACACACGCTCATCTCATCGTCAACGACCAGGATGTTCTCCCGTCCCCGCGGAAGACGTTGTCGCGTCTGCCGGGCTGCAGAGGGGGCCACACTCGCAACTCTCGGAAGACAAATAAAGAACGTCGTTCCCTGCCCCACCTCACTGTCGAGATTGATATAGCCACCGTGGTTCTGTACAACTCCGTACAATACGGCGAGGCCCAAGCCGGTGCCGTTGTCTTTCGTGGTAAAGAACGGTTCAAAGATTCTGTTCTGCAAAGCCTTGTCGATGCCGCAACCCGTGTCTCTCACCACGACCTCGACGAACGGTCCGGGCTTGACGGAATTGAACTGACTTGTGGAGTGAGCGTCAGCGATGATGATACGCGTGGAAATAACCAGGGTGCCGCCCGTGGGCATCGCATCACGTGCATTCAGGAAGAGGTTCAGCAGCGCCTGCTGGATTTGTCCTGCGTCTCCATTCACACCGGTTACATCGGACGTCAGATGGGTCTCAATGACAATCTCCTTGGTGACGCTCCTTTCGAAGAGATCAAGTGTTTCTTTGATGATGGAGTTGACATCAACAGTCCTCGTGTCCTGGCTTGTCTTTCGTGCGAAGGTAAGGAGTTGTCTGGTAAGTGACGCGCCGTGGCGCGCGGCATTTGCGATAATCTCCGCGTACTTATAGAGCGCATGGTCTTCGTTCAATCTGCGCCGCATGATGGACGCTGCGCCGAGGACAGAGGCAAGGAGGTTATTGAAATCATGGGCAATACCACCCGCAAGGTTTCCCAGGCTGTCGATTTTCTGTGCATGGAGGATGGCGGCTTCCATCTTTTTGTGTTCGGTGATGTCGCGTGCGACAATGCGGGCATACACGGTCGCGCCCCGCTCGTCAGCGACCAGGGAAGAATTGAGCGTTGCGTGGAAGGTCTCACCGTCGTTGCGCACCATGCGTTCTTCAATGTCCCGCAGATTGACCCCACGGGTGAACATCTCCTGCAGCATGTTGCGGACTTCATACCGGCGCTCTTCAACGAACAGCAACTCCAGCGGCTTCCCGACGAGATCCTCCTTTGAAGAACCCAGCATGGTTGCACCCGTTGCGTTTACCTCGACGATCGTCCGTTCGCTGCTGATGTTCAGATAAATATCAGGAGCCTGTTCAAACAGGTCAATGTATTTGTGTTCTGACTTCTTCAGTCTATCGAAGAGTTGAGCGTTGTTAAGAGCAACGCTGATCTGATTCCCGAATGCTTCGAGGAGATCCGCCTGTTTGCCGGTGAACAGATCGTAATCATCGCCTGCCACAACAAGAACACCTGCAACAGTATCTTTTGCTCGCAGCGGAATTGATGCCCAGAATTGCACACCAAGCTGTCTTCAACTCAGGTTGGATGCGACCAGCATGCTCCGAGAGCCTCTCGCGCTGGACGCGGGGTTGATGAAGCCATGTGGCCATGGATTCTGCAGGCCCGTCATACAGAGTGAAGAAGTCGCGGGAGATGCCTTCCGAGCGCTTTAGCACCAGCCTGTCGTCTTCAACCATATAGATCCAGCCAAAATGGACATCGAACAGTTCCACAAGTTTCTTCAACGCGGTCTGGAGGACCAGATCAAGCTCCACAAAGTGGTTGACGGCGGCTGCCACCGTATTCAGCGCAATCAGCTGTCTGCGCTGGTCGTCGAGCTGGCGGCTGTACTGAAGTGAAAAATACACACCGGTGAAACCGATGACACCAACGGCGACAATGCTCACGAGATCCATGAATCTCGGTTCTTGCCCCATCGCTATAAGTGCAAGCACAATGGTTCCCATGGAGACAACAACCGCGGTTGATGCAACGACCTGCGATTGTTCAACGAGTCCGAGGCTTCTGACAAAGCCTTTTATGCCCTCAATGGGATTCTTCATTGCACGCAATGTACAAAACGGTGCTTTGACATTCAATGAAATCAGCGGGCGATGGCATTGTTCTCTGGGCTGCCATTCGCCATACTCCTTTGCCGGGGTAGGAATTTCCGTTTGATGTTACAAATGTTCTCTTCCATTTGACCGGCAAGGTGAGGTAACAACACAGAAATACGGAATTTGGATCGTGGGTGGAGACAAAAACAGTCCCGTATTCACGCGAAAACGGGACTGTTGAATGCTGCGGTGTCAGGCGCAAGTTACATGGTTGGTGTTGGCGCCATCTTTGGTGCGGCCTTCTTCGGCAGCACGGCTTCTTTGCATGCCTTTGCGACCCGGAATTTTACGACCGTCTTGGCAGGGATCTGAATTGTCTCGCCGGTCTTCGGGTTGCGACCCATACGTGCCTTCCGGTCAACGAGCACCAGTTTGCCGATCCCGGGAATCGTAAACGAATTCTTCGCTTCCTTATAGGCGAGCCGTGCAATCTCTTCAAACAGCGCTGCCGCAACTTTCTTCTTCAGATCGAACTTCTTCGCGAAGTGGGCAACGATCTGCGCCTTCGACATTGCCTTGGCCATTGTTCCTCCTTGTTTTGTTATAGTGGGTGGGAGATCGAAACTTGTTGCCGCATTGAATGCCCCTGCGACTACTCGGATGTGAAGATACGACATTTTCACCAATTGTCAAACCCCGACCACAAAAAAAGTGAATAATGGCAAGGGCGAAACTCATGTCCAACAAACCCGGTGAACAGTCTGACCGATCTTGATGTGACCGTGACGCGACCCTGCGACTATCACCTTGGCCTCGCACCTCTCTGCGAATGTCGTGCGCACAGTCCATCCATTGAAACGAGCTGGACAGAACGCGGCTGCTCCCCGATGTAATGTTAAGTGATGAAATGAGTTAGAGAAGAAAAGCTCCCGGTCGACTAATATGTTTCAGGGTCGACAGGTTCTATTTCTCCGTCCGCGGAAATAATCTCGACCGGACATCGGGAGATGGAAGAGATGAACATCTGTCCGTAGCGTTTGGTGAGAATGCGGGAGTCGAGTATGGTAACCATGCCTTTGTCGGTACGAGAGCGCAGGAGCCGTCCGACGCCTTGGCGGAATTTGAGAATGGCTTCAGGAAGGGAAAAATCGGTAAACGGGTTACCTCCGCGTCGCTCGATCAATTCTAGGCGTGCTTCAATTAACGGATGATTTGGGACAGCAAACGGCAGGCGGGTGATGATGACATGTTCGAGTGCCTCGCCGGGAACATCGACACCCATCCAAAAGCTGTCCAATCCAAAAAGCACCGAGTGAATATCGCGCTTGAATTCTTCCAGCAACTCGTGTCGTTGTGTGTTGCCGCCTTGAACCAAAAGGGTCACACCACGGTCGGCGAGTTCGGGAGCAACTATCCTCGCTGTCGATTGCATAAGAGCGTTGCTTGTAAACAGCACCAGGGCTTTCCCACGTGAGCGATTGATGCTCTGAAGAATTCTTGCAGGGAGCTGTTCGACAAATCCATCCTTGTCGGGCTCCGGAATTCCGCGTGCCAGCATCAGTCGCATTTGATTCATGTGGTCGAACGGAGAGTCAAGCACCAGGCCTTCAATATGTGAAGCGCCCATGCGGCCCTTAAAGTAATCAAGGCTGCCTCCAACCGTCAGTGTTGCGCTCGTCATTACAACCGATGCCGCGTCGCGAAAAAGCCTTGGCCCGATTCGATCAGCAATTTCGATTGGCGATGAGCAGAGTGTGACGCTTTCGCCACGGGTACCCCCTAATTCGATCCAATATGCAAAATCGGATTCAGTTTGTTCCAGAAACTGATTGATCGCTTCGTTGGCTTCCCGCAATGAGTGCCTGGCAGCGGCAAGCTCCTGCCTGCGTTGTTCAGAACTCGACTCTTCGAGCTCAAGGATTTTCTTTTCCAATGAATTCAGCGTATTGCAGGTTGTATTGGCGAGAAGATGCGGTTCTTTGATACGCACCTCGCGGAAGGTGCTGCTGGGATTGCGTCGTTCGGCCGGCGCGACTCGCAGTGCGGCTTCCTTCGCTCGGTCAAAGAACTCAACGAGAGCATGTTCGGTTTCATCACACAGTGATTTGAGTGCCCTTGATTCCTTCGCGAGCAGTCCCTTTTTCGTTCTGCTATTGTACAGCTTGTGCACGGCGGCGAGGGATTGATACCGGGAAATACTTGTTCCGAGGCCGGCTCCCGCCACGGCTTCCAGCGTATGCGCTTCATCGAAGATGACAAAGTCATCAGGGAAAAGGAAATGGTCTTCCGTCTCCTGCATTGCCAGCAATGTGAAGAACAACGCATGATTCATAATAATCACATGGGCAGATCGGGTTCGCTCCTTTGCGCGCTGAAAGAAGCAATCGGGCTTACAAAGGGAAGAGCTGCAGACCTCCCGCTCGGAGCAGACCATCTCCCAGACACGCGCGTCCGGAACGAACCCGAGGTTCTCCATGTCACCGTCAATTGTGACGACGGACCAATCATGGATGCGGTGAAGCTGCTCAAGCTCGCCTTTTTCAAAGAGGAGCCCCGTGGACGCAAGTGTGTTCCGCAGCCGGGTGGTGCACAGGTAGTTCCTCCTGCCTTTAAGCACGGCAACCCGGAAGTCCTTTCCCAGAATGGAATGAACCAGAGGAATATCCTTCTTGAAGAGTTGTTCCTGTAAGTTCTTGGTATGGGTGGAAACGATCGCTTTGCGGCCATGGTCGAGCGCGTAGAGAATTGCAGGAACAAGATAGGCGAGCGTCTTGCCGACGCCAGTGGGTGCTTCGATGATGAGGTGTTCCTGAGTCAGCAAGGCATCAGCGATTGCTCGCGCCATTGTCTCCTGCTGAGGGCGATGCTCGTAACCGGCAAGTGTTGCGAGCGCCCCCGTGGGTGAGAACATGTCAGAAGCTATGTGAGCAATGTCGGGCATTTATCGAACAGCTTGAACCAAAGGATCACAATCAGGGAAAGCAGTGGTTATGCACTCACCCAATATAAGCAACAAGCGATTAATTATTCCCGGGCCAGCCGACCCAGAAGATAGTACATCCGTCGCGCGCTCATCCTGGTCGTATACGAATTGGAACCGTCCGGTCTTGCATTGGAAAAAGCTGCGATCTCACGAGAGGCAAGGGGAGGAACCCGATCCACAAGACAAGATGGAATCCTATCTTTCCAATCTCAAATCTGCTATACTTACGGACATCACCATGCCAACCCGCGGTATAAAACAAGTTTGTCTTGCATTGTCAATCATCCTCCTGGTTGCAGGAAGGGCAATTGCACAAACAGATTCAACTGTTTCCATGTCCCCTGGATCTGATCGGGCCCTGACAGTATTCTCAACAATAAGCCACGACGGAGTCGCGGCCCTACGAACGATGGGGCATGTTCTGGCGGCTCCAATGCGGTGGGATGGAAGAGATCTGCTTATTGCGGGTGGGATTGTCGGAGTAGCGGCTGTGTGCTACTCGCTTGACAATCGAATGTATAACCTGATGGAGCGAAATCACTCCGCCGTCAATGATCATGCCACCAGCGTTGCCGCGGAGTATGGCTCAGGCTATTTTGCGATAGGAATTCCGGCCGCGTTGTACCTCTCAGGAATACTGTTCAAGGATGAATGGGTCCGCGAGACCGCCGTGATTGTTGGCAGCACAGTTCTTCTCGCCGGCGCAATTACCACGGTCGGAAAAATCGTGATTGGGCGTGCGCGGCCATACACAGGGTTTGGAAGACATACCTTCAGGCCTTTCAAAGCCAAGGAGGACTTCATGTCGTTTCCTTCGGGCCACACAACGGCGGCCTTCGCTCTCTCGGCATCGCTTGCTACACGTATCAGGAATGTATGGGCATCCGTCGGCCTGTATGGATTGGCCATTGCTGCTTCAACCTCACGGATGTACACCCGTGACCATTGGCTCTCCGATGTTGTGTTTTCTGCCGCGTACACAACGGCTGTTGCCCACTCGGTTGTGAAGCGCTTTGAGAATGAGAGACCAGAGGGTGAAGATGAACACTCGCTTCAAATTGTTCCGACGGAAAATGGCGTGAGCGTGGTGTGGCTGTTCTGAGTACCCATGGAGATCATGACAACGTTGGCTGAAATTCACCACAGCCTGAACACCGTTCGAGTCGGCAAATAAAAAAGCCGGTCTCGAAGATTAGACCGGCTGGATGAGTGGGTGTTGTCGTTGCTACTTCAGTAAGACCAGTCTCTTCATGTCCGTAAACTCTCCCGCTCTCATTCGGCAATAATACACCCCGCTCGGCATATTTCGTGCGTCCCACGTGACCTCGTAGGTTCCCTCTTGACGTCGTTCGCTTACCAGACTTGTGACTTCGCGGCCCAGGAGGTCATACACCGTAAGGAATACACTGCTGACCACGGGTACCTGGTATTTGATGACTGTTATCGGATTGAAAGGGTTGGGGTAATTCTGATCAAGAGAAAATGTTGTGGGAACTGATCTGTCTGCCACCGACGTGACCACGTCGACACCGACACCGTCAGAGTATCGAAATGAGCCATCAAGGTCAATCTGTTTCAAACGATAATACCACCTGCCAATGGCTGCACTATTGTCCGTGTAGCTGTACGAATGTGGCTCAACCGTCGTTCCGTGTCCTTGCACGAAGCTGTTCGGGATGGATTGGTAGTCGCCCTGCGAGGTTCCAGACCTCTGCACTTCGAAACCAAAATTGTTGGTCTCTGAAATGGTGGTCCAATCGAGGCGCACCTGGTGGGCGCTCATTGATGTTGCGATCAGGCTGGCTAGTTGAACAGGCAGGCCGGTGCTCAGATCGAATATCCAGCAGCCTCGACCATGTGTTGCGGCGAGTAGAATCTGAGGTCCGTCCTTGTATTTCAGATCAAAAACGGCGACCGTGGGAAATCCGGAGTTGAAGGAACTCCACGAAGCTCCATCGTTCGTGGATTGGTACACCCCCAGATCAGTCCCGACATACAGAGATCGGGGTGAGGTTGGGACAATAACGATGGTGTTGACAGGAATATTCGGAAGGTTGTTTGTTATGCCGAACCAGGTACCGCCGCCATTCGTTGTCTTAGAGACGTGTGTGGTGGAAGTAAATCCGGTGAACGTTGCGTAGCAGGTATTATCATCAGCGGGATCGACGGCAAAATCACTGACGTACGGATAGGCAATCGTTGTGGTCCACGAAGCACCATTGTTCGTGGTGACCATGATCTTTCCGCCGCTTGTCCCGACATAGACCTTGTTGACGTCTGCATAACTGATGCCGATTGCAGAGATGCTCCCGCCAATGGTCGCGGTGCTGGCGATTTGCGTCCACCCCGAAGACGAGGTCGCGCTCTGCGCTGAGGTTGTCTTCCACAGGTCTGCCTGTCCGTAAACGATCGTATTGTGATCACCGGGAGCCATTTCGTAGGGGTTATAGAAGAGGCCGCCGGTTGACCCGCCGGGCTTGATTTCGGCAAAATTCACACCCGAGTTCGAAGAGCGCTTCAGAGAGCCGTTTACATACTGACCGTACACGAAATTTGTGTTCACCGGGTCTACGATCGAATAGCCGCCATCCCCTGTTGTTCTCTGTATCCACGTGAGGCCGCCATCAGTCGTTGTTTCGAGGTCGTTATCCTGCGATCCGCCATAGAGTTTCATAGGATTCGTCGGGTCGTAATCCGCACTCTGATACTGAAGCGTCGAAAGCGTTGCATTGAGATCTGTCCACGAGACTCCGTCATTCGTTGATTTGTACATACCACCATCGGAACCGCAATACAGAACCGGGCCGTCATAGACAAGAGCGTGAATGTCTGCATGGGACATGTTTGAAGAGGCCGCAGTTGACCAGCTTGTCCGCTTTGTCAATGTGACACCAGCATTCGACGATGTATAGATGTCAAGTCCCCCGACGACGACAAAATTCGGATTGGTGGGATGCACAGTGACCGCGTTGTCGTACCATCCCTGCCCGCCAAGATAGTTCGTCGTTGAGTTTTGAAGGGTCCATGTTGCCCCAGCATCGGTGGTTCGGTACAGGCCAAGCAATCCGTAGCCGCTTCCATTTGTAATGCTTGCGTAAAGAACGCTGGTGTTGCTCGGAGCCATTGCAAGTTGCGTGCGGCTGGTTCCTGCTGCTGGCAACCCGTTCGTCAGCGTTGACCATGAAAGTCCGCCATCCGTGGACCTCTTGATTGCATTCGGGCCGTAGCCGCCAGTTGTTGTATAAAGTGTTTGGGTGTTGTTCGGATCGACTAAGACGCAGTTGGCATTGCTCCCACTTGGCGTAGAGGACCAGCTGGTTCCTGCATTCGCGGACTTGAACACACCGTTGGAGCCCGCGGCATATACCACGTTTGAGTTTGTCGGGTCGATGGCGATTTGTGAGAACCTGTTTCCAATTGCGGTCGTGGCGGTCTTTGTCCAGGATAGACCGCCATCCAGTGATTTATAGATTCCGTCGCCGTAGTAGCTATCGAGGGAGAAATTCAGCTCACCGGTTCCAAAGTAGATCGTGTTCGGGTTGTTCGGGTCGACCGTAACAGTCCCACATGCCGTGGATGTGAGGTTATCGGTGAGTGCCTGCCATGCCGATCCTCCAGTTGTCGTCTTCCATACTCCACCACCCGCGGCACCGATATAGATGATGTTCGGGTCTGTTGGATGAGGTGCGATGGCATTCGTTCTTCCGGAAATATAATTGGCCCCTGTCCGCGCGTAGAACATGCCGTTTGGATTCGCGGACGTCCAGGAAGTTGATCTGGGATTTGATGTGAGATCGATGGTGTGCTCCAGCCGGTGTCTCTCGCGAACAGCGTTTGCATACGCATCCTGTGGTATGCTTCGTTCCGGCCCGCCTGCCCTCCGCATATTCAGGAAGAGTTCACGTGCAATGATTTCTTCACCGGACTCACCCTCATCCTCGGACTCTTGAGCGTATCCCGGCAACGGAGTGAAAGTGCAAAGAATAGCGAGCAACACCAATGCCCTGAACGATGAACGCGGACGCAAGTGCATAACAGGAGGAACCATTTCAAGACGCATAGTCGCTCGTTGGTAAATATTGATCGTGAGAGAGAAACCTGAAGCGTGTGCAGTATAACGCCGGAGAAGATGAGACGCAGTGAAGCCCGTCAACCCCCAGGGGATTGTGCGGGCGCGGGCCAGTGGCTTCGGTCACTTTCTAGTGACCGATTCCCATCGCGCATTGTGGTAGGAAGTGCACCAAAGATACAGAAGATTTTTACTCTGCGCAAGTTGTTGGTTGGTGGTGGGTTACCACAGGAGCGCAAGATGACAAATATGTCCACAGCCGGTTGACTACACGACATAAATGTCGTATCTTGGTTGTGGAAACAACGGCGGTATTTCCAGACAAAAGGTGCCACAATGACCCGTTTTGATCGTCTCCGCACTCCATCTGATGTAGTTTGTCTGGGCTGTAATCATCTTTTGACCATCCAGGAACTGGAGGAATTCAATAGTCTGGTGGATGAACACCTGCAAGACACAGTGTATTGTCATCGCTGTACTGAACAATATCTGGTTATATGCCGAGAGTGTTCCTGTCGTTATACTGTGGATGGCATCTGCGCAGAATGTACAGCGCGGGAATATGCTCTGGCCGGGTAATTGTATGCGCACCATCTTTTTGCTGGACATCGACTGCTTCTTTGCTTCCGTGGAGATGGCGCTTCATCCGGAGCTGCGCGGCAAACCGCTCTGCGTTGGCGGACACCGTGGCGAACGTGGCATCGTGGCCTGTCCGAATTATGAGGCGAGGGCGTATGGGGTGAGGACAGCGATGCCACTTCGCACGGCGGAAAAACTTCTCCCGCCGGAAGCAGAATTCGTGCCCGGCAACCACAAACTGTATGGCGAATATTCCGAGCGGGTGATGAATACCCTCTATGATTTCACACCCGATATCGAGCAGGTAAGCATCGATGAAGCATACATGGATATGACCGGCTGCCTCCATTTGTGGGGACATGATGCTGTCCGTATGGCAAAGGCGATGCAGGAGCGTATCTGGAACGATTGTGGTCTGGGTGTTTCCATCGGCATCGCGTCGAACAAAGTCTGTGCAAAAATTGCTGCGGGACTAAAAAAACCGAGAGGTCTCGTCGTTGTACCGCACGGACAGGAAAAAGAGTTTCTGTCGCCGCTTCCTGTTGAGATGGTGCCTGGTATTGGCATAAAGACCACACCCAAACTACACGCGCTCGGTATTTTCACCATTGCCGATGTCCTGAATCAACAATCTGAAATCCGCAATCCAAAGTCCTCCATGCGCTGGCTCAGTCATTATCTCCTGACCATCGCCAGTGGCCATGACGACCAGGTGATGCACTATGATAGAGTTGAGAAGTCGATGTCGCGGGACACCACCTTCCGGCACGATACCAACGACGGGGAATTCATTGAGTCAACGCTGTATTATCTTGCCGAGCGTTGTTGCAAAACACTGCGTGAGAGAAAGCAGATCGGCGCAACAGTGACCACGAAGGTCCGCTTTGCCGACTTCACCACAGTGCAGAAGCAAACGACACTGAGTCTGCCGACGGCGAATGAGGAAGACATCTTTGGTGCTGCGCGGGGGATGCTCCATATGCTTCTTCCGCCCAGGCAAATGATCAGGCTGGTTGGTGTGAAGGTATCACATCTTACCGATACCACCACCATGCAGATGCAATTGGACGTTGCACAGACGGAGAAACGGTTCCACCTCCACACGCGGCTTGATGCGCTGCAGGAGAAGTTTGGCTATACCGCGATCCAGTGGGGTATTGCATATAGGTTACACGAGCGATATCAGTCGTCAGAAGAAGGATACCGGTTGCACAGTCCGGTGTATGAGTTATGAGCGAAGAAGAGATTGGAGGTATCACAGAATGTTGTGTTGATGGAGTTGTCGTGACAGTGGAGTTGCTTTCAGCCTATCTGCGCTCCTGGGCGCGCCAGGGTGTGTACTTTACAACGCAACATGCTGTACAGTCCAGCTGGTTGCTTGGCAATGACCCTGTGGCCGGTATCCGCATCGTACATCATGATATGTTAACGTATAGGTTTTCTCATGGTCATCCCGATACAGCGAAGCGCGGAAAATTGAACGGGGGCTTCCTTCACCCCGCCGCGTTGCACAAGGTCTTCCCGGAACGTTCAGTAATTGATCCGTTGAAAACTGTAGAGGTATTACCTGTTTCCCATGTTTATCGGACAGAAGGACTCGCACCGCCGAGATTTCTTGACAGGCTTGTGCCATTTCTTTCGGCACTTCCCGCAGGGCAGCGATATGCTTTGGGTGTACGCAACAGCGAATACCTGCTGCCGGCATATTTTGACTCTCTGCGTGAGTACTCCATCGCACACGTATTCTGCACGGGCGGGACAATGCCGGGGTTGTTGGATCAGGCTCAGTTACCGTATGCACTCACAGCAGATGCGGCTGTCGTGCTGGCCGGGCCGCAGCTTGATGTGGAATGGCAGTTGGGAATGATGGAGATCGTTCGACGATGCATCGATGCGGGGAAGGAGCTGTATATTTGCCTCGATTCGGCGATCGGATGCCAGATGATGCCGTCGCTTGCAGTACTCATGGAGATGATGAGCGGGGATCTTGCAAAACGTTCACCAATCAGGGCAACGAAAGCAGCCTGACATTGCAAACGAAGGCAGGTTGGCAACAAAATGGAAAGGGTTTGAGTGCAGTGACGCAGGGGCGAACACCATACTCCATGCTTGTCCGGCAGTTTAACGCGGCCCCGCCGGGAAAGCTGTATTGTCTCCATGGGAAAACGAATGGTGTGTTTCGCGTCTCACTTTATATGGCATCGCACGCGTTACTGCGCGGTGTACCGGTTGCACTGGTCGACGGCACAAACCGGTTCGATGCGTACTACATCGCAGAGTTTGCACGCAAGGTGACAAGCCGGCGCCTGGTGAAGCAACGGGTCACGCCGGAACAGTTGCTCCGGCAGATTTTTGTGGCACGTGCGTTCACCTGCTACCAGATGGAAGCGACAATCACCGAGCGCCTGCCGGCATTTCTCAAGAGTTCCGGCGCGCCGATTGCCGTCATCTTTGGATTGCTCGACACGTTCTACGACGACCAGGCACCGTTGTTTGAAGTACAGGCAGGCGTCCGGCGCGTCATTGCAGCACTGCATCGGTTGAAGGTCGACAACGTTGCCGTGCTGCTTGCATCATTGGATGTGAAATTGGAATCAAAGGAACGCAGCCGGCTTTTTCCAACAGTGGCATCATCGTTTGATCATGTTCTGGAAGTGGTAGAGGATGCATCGGGATATCGTTTCATAGAAATGGAGGGAAACACTCATGGGCCGCACAGTACCGACATTTACCATGGTGATCCAGGCCGAGATGGAAACCTGGACAAAGTTCCGGCGCGGGTTGCGCAAAGAGGATCAGGAAGCGCTGGATGAACTCTTCCGTGCAGCACGCCTGCAACTTGCAAGCAGTGCATACGCAGCACGCCCCATTCCGTTCGAAAGCATGGTCATCTCCATGCTCATCATGCAGCAACGGATGATCAAGGAGCTACGGCAGCGGATAGCTATCGAAAAGAACGTGGGTGAGGTTCAAGGCCACATCGAGCTGGATGAGAAGGCAGCGTGAGAATTCACCGGGTTCCCGGTTAACTCGATGAATCTGTTCCCGAAAAGGTGTCAAATAGAATATCACCATTGTCTCCCTTGGCGTCCCGGCGGTTCAACTTCCATGACCCTCACAGCCTGGCTCTTCGACCTCTACCCTTCGTCGCATGGATTGACATTCTGGTTCGTCGATCGGAACGCGAAGAAATATTGTTGCTCGATGCCGTACGTGCCGTCATTCTACATGCACGTATCGAACGAGGAGGCACGATACGTCGAAGCGATCGGGCAATCGGTGGGGTGCAGGGTAACGATCGATCAGGCAGTACAGAGGGAGATCTATTCCAATGAAGAATGGACTGTTCAGCGTGTGAATGTACACGACACACTCTTGTTCAAGCAGGTTGTCCGAAAGGCTGAGCGGCATTTCCCTCACTACGTCTTCTTCAATTCCGACATTCATGTCCAGCAGCTCTTCCTGTATTCCACCGGCCTTTTCCCTCTCGCGTTTGGCGAGTACCATATCGACGAGAACAATCACCTTGTTGACTGGAAGATTGACGATACGTACGATGCCGAAGACTATACACTTCCACCGCTCACGACGATACAACTTGCAAACAGGCCGGACTTTGTCTCACCCAAACACCGCAAAGTCTACCAACTTGAAGTAAGCTACGAGGGACAAACATACAGTCTGGAGGATCGTGACCCGGCTGACGTTCTCAATGCTCTCAACCATCACCTCCAGCGCTGCGATCCGGATATTATCTTCACAGAATATGGCGATGCAATTCTTCTGCCGATGTTGACCAATATTGCCGCGCAACAAAATATTCCACTGCTGCTGAATCGTGACACGTCAGCAGGATATATCGTGACAAAGGAAGCGAGCTACTTTCAGTACGGCAAGATCGTGCATAAGGACGGGGCGTTCGAGCTTGCGGGTCGCTGGCATCTCGACGTTGAGAATTCATTTATGATGGGAGAGGCAAGTCTGGATGGTGTGGTGGAAATCGCACGACTGACGCAGTTGCCGGTCCAGCACCAGTCACGCTCGACCATCGGGACGGCGCTGTCATCCATGCAACTCTCGTGGGCAATCCGGAACAACTACCTGATTCCGGCGAAGAAACGCGAGCCGGAGGATTTCAAATCTGCTGCCACGCTGTTGCTGGCAGACCGCGGTGGCCTCATCTTTCAGCCGAAGATGGGATACCACGAGCAGGTTGCCGAGCTGGATTTTGTTTCGATGTACCCGACGATCATGGTCGAGCACAACGTCTCGCCGGAAACGGTAAATTGCCGCTGCTGTGAAAGGAAAGAGGCGAGGGAAATTGTACCCGAACTTGAATACACAATCTGCGGCCGACGTACCGGTATTGTGCCATCCACGCTGCGTCCGGTTGTCCGAAAACGGAAGAAGTACAAGCAGCTCAAGCGGAAATTCAAGAAAGCCGGTGACGAGCAATGGAAACTGTACGACCATCGTCAGAATGCGCTCAAGTGGATGCTCGTGACGTGCTTCGGGTATCTCGGTTACAAAAATGCGCGCTTCGGACGCATCGAGGCGCATGAATCGGTGAATGCGTTCTCGCGTGATGCCATCCTGAGAGCCAAAGAGATGGCAGAGGCAAAAGGCTATGAGTTTATCCATGCCATCGTGGACTGCATGTGGATCAAGAAGGAGGGGGCAACGGAAGCGGACTACGAAGAGCTGGCGGCAGAGATCAGCAGAACAACGAGCATCGATCTGTCTCTCGAAGGCATCTACAACTGGATTCTCTTTCCATCGTCAAAAATGGATCCCCACATACCAACGGCAAATCACTATGTTGGTTTTTACTCTGATACGGAGATCAAAGTGAGAGGCATCGAAGTACGACGTCGTGACACTCCCATCTTCATCAAACGCATGCAGGGGAAGATGCTGGAGGTGCTCAAGCCTGCGAAAGGTGTGAAGGAGGTGGAAGCGAGTGTGCCGCAGATGCTGGCGACGGCAAAGGAATTCATCGACCTTCTCCGGTCGGGCCATGCTGATCCCCTCGACCTGGTAATCCGACGTCATATCTCGCAAGAGGCCGGCGAGTACAAGAACCGGAGTGCCAGCGCAGAGGTAACAAAAACGCTCGAGGAGGCCGGCATCAAGCTCGCCCCCGGAGAGTCAATCGAATATGTTCTCGTCGATGCGACCGGAAAGAAGAAGCCGCAAAAAGCGATTCCTCTCTCACTGTATTCGTTTGATGACGGTTATGATATTGAGAAGTACACCGAAATGGCGCTGAAGGCGGTGGAGACGATCTTGTTGCCGTGGGGGTGGGATGTGGAGAAACTCAGTCTTGAATTCAAAGTAATGGCTCCCAGGAAGCGTGCCAATAATATGATTGCTCAATCCATTCCATACAATTGAGTTGTTAAATCGCAGCAAGAAAAGTACATTTAGTTTGACACGGCAAAACGGCGGGACCACACGTTTGCACAAGACACCGTGCAAGCGGAAGGAGTCATCTGACATGTGTTGCGCTGTCTTGTTCAAGACTATCCAATACTTTCCTGGCCCGCGAACAGAATCCCGTACTGCCATGAGAAAGCTGCCGTTGGATCGTAAGCCTGAGTTCATTCTTCAAGTCAGGCTCTTTCTGTGCAATGTTTGCAAGCACGGTCATGCAAAATACTCTGACTGCGATCGGTTCATTGGGTGAGGCTAAATACTCAAAGCACACGGAGGTCACCACTCCCAGTAATTTTTCGGGGATTGCAATGAATTGGAGAATCCGGATGACGTTACGTTTCACGGCATCATGAACGCCGGGCTCCTGCATTCTCGCGATCATCTGCGTGAGATAGGGTCGTATCAAGAGGGGATGCTTGTCTGCGCAGAGGTTGATGATCCACGCCGATCTCTGGGTAGTCCGGTATTCGCCTTTGAGAAAAAGATATCATCAATTGTCTGAAACGCGTCCTGTCCGTGCCAATCCATGAAGCAATTCGAACGGCCTGACGTTTGGAATGCTCTTTCAGGATTTCCGCTTCGAGATCCATGGCGAGAAGAAACAGAATACCATCCGGAAAATCAAACTCTTTTGATTCCATTGCCCTGAGAATGTACATATGAAGGAAAAAACCCGCTGCGGCTGGTCCACCTCTGATCCGCTCTATATTGCCTATCATGACCACGAATGGGGCGTGCCGGTGCATGACGACAGGAAACTCTTCGAAATGCTCATCCTTGAAGGAGCTCAAGCCGGCCTGAGTTGGATTACGATCCTCAGGAAGCGCGAGAACTATCGCAGGGCGTTCGACAACTTCGACCCTGAGAAGGTTGCCCGTTATAACGCCACGAAGGTTCGTGAGCTCCTGAAGAACGAAGGGATCGTTCGCAACAGGTTGAAGATCGATGCGGCTGTTTCCAATGCCAGGGTGTTTCTCGTCGTTCGGAAAGAGTTTGGATCCTTCGACAGGTACATCTGGCAATTTGTTGGGGGCCAGCAACAGCGGGCCAAGCGGAAGTCGATGAAGACAATTCCTGCGACAACTCCCGAGTCTGATGCCATGAGCAAGGATCTGAAGAAACGCGGCTTTCGATTTGTCGGCTCGACGATCTGCTATGCGTTCATGCAGGCAGTCGGGATGGTGAATGACCATATAACGGAATGCTTCAGATACAACAAGGTTTGACCGCCCCTGTCCGACTCTTCTTTGCTCTTGATACTCTTCGCTGAGTTTCGTAGCATTGCGGCGCACCTGTAGTGCCCCTATTTTTCCACACAATCAAGGAGCCCCTATGAACAAGAAATTCTGGACCGGCTTTGTTGTGGTGTTTGTGGCGATGGAGATTATGATGATTCTCATCCACGGCGTGATCCTGAAATCCGCCTACGAAGCCACGCAATCTGTCTGGCGACCCGATATGACGTCACTCATGTGGATCTATCATGTGCTCGCCATTATTGGAGCATTCTTCTTTACGTTTGTCTTCTCCAAGGGATATGAAGGCAAAGGCATTTCAGAAGGTGTGCGCTATGGGCTCTATATCGGCATCTGGATGAGCTCGGGGATGGCGTACGGGAGTTATGCCATGATCAGCATTCCCTACTCGCTTGCCCTGCAGTGGTTTCTCTACGGAGTGATCGAATACATCATCTACGGCATCCTGCTGGCGGTGGTGTATGGGAAGCGGGCTGCTGCAGCTCCAGCTGCGAAAGCGTGATATTTCACCATCATTTCATACTCAACGCGTTCCACCAAGGGACGCGTTCTTATTTTCTAGAAACAGCGATTTCCAGAGATGTCTGGTCCCGCATCGAGGGTCCGCTGAACTTCCTTTGAAGTCACCAATGGCAGTGGTATATTGTCGCTGTCGAACTTAGGAGAAATGGTAACGACCGATGGCGAAGCCTCTTCCCCCCAGCCTGCAAACTGCTATTGCGGTAACGGCTCTTGTAGTGATACAGTTCGCCGTGTTCTCACCAGCCTTAAAGAATGAGTTCCTGAAGTATGACGACGATATCTACGTCTATGAGAATTCAAACATTCAATCCTTGAAAGCTGAGAACATAGCATGGATGTTTGCCCGGCCATATTACCGATCATACACGCCTGTTGCGCTGTTGTCTCATGCAATCGATTACGGAGTATGGGGCGGCAATCCGTGGGGCCACCATCTTACAAACCTGTTGCTGCACAGCGTCAATACTGTCCTCGTGTTTTTGCTTGGAGTGTTGATCCTGCGCCTGGTTCGCACCCCGTCTGTGAAAGGTGCATCTGAAGAATCGGGGTTTCTCTCGCCCCGAGAAGATATGGTAACCCTGGGGGGTGCGTTTGTTGCCGCCCTGATGTTCTCGCTTCATCCAATGCGTGTTGAGTCCGTTGCATGGGTGTCGGATAGGAAGGATCTGTTGCTTGCAATGTTTTTTCTTCTCTCGTGCATTGCGTACGTGAAGTATGATGTGGTGCGTGGAACGCCTCGCGCAGTGCGTTGGTTTTTGATTTCCCTCCTCTGGTATGTGCTTGCGTTGCTCTCCAAGTCAATTGCAATCACAACACCGGTTGTGTTTGTTATTCTGGATATTCTTCTGCTGCAAAGGAACACGTGGCGCAAGATGTGGAAGCCGTTGCTGGTTGAGAAGACACCATTTCTTCTCCTGAGTGTTGCAGTTGGCACCCTGGCGATTGTTGCAGCAAAGGGGAGCCAGTTAAGCGATATCGTCGCCAGGCTTTCCGGTGCCCAGACCGTCTTGCTCCCGCTGTATTCCATCGCATTCTATCCTGTCAAGATGGTGTGGCCAGTTCACCTTACACCTGTTTATGATGTATCGGCCGTACCGCTGATGCTGCTTGCGGCCATTCTTACCACAGGCATAACCGTGTTCGCGGTTACATGGGCGCGGAGAGGAACGACGCACTGGCTGCTGGCCTGGTTAGTCTACATCATGCTCATCATGCCGACGCTGACGGGACTCTCAGCAGGAATCCAGCCCTGGGCAGATCGCTATAGCTATCTTCCGGCTGCGAGCCTTTCGATCTTGATTGGAGGAGGGGTGATCAGCGTATGGGAGAAGTTCGCAGGAAGGGGAGTTCTCTCACGCATTCTCATAGCTTCGGGCGTCGTGGTTGTCGTCGTCGTGTTCAGCTACTTGACTATACAACAATTGCCGATATGGAGGAACGCCGAGACGCTCTGGCGCTATTCGAGTGAGATCACTCCCGGGCTTCCCATGCCGTATGCAAACCTCGGTGTTGCCCTCGAAGGTAAGGGTGACCACGATGGTGCGCTGCAGATGTATGCAAAAGCAATTGCGTTGCAGCCCCGCTATGCCGATGCGCTGTATAACGCGGGGGTCACCTACGAAGCCAAGCAGATGGTCGATTCAGCGATTTCCATGTACACAAGAGCGCTCGCGGCGGATCCGACATACACCGATGCATACGTCAATCTCGGAAATATCATGGTGAGGGCCGGCAGGTTTGATGACGGCATCGGGCTGTATGAGCGTGCATTACAACTCGATCCATCGGACGCCGATTCGTATTACAATATGGGAATCGCGGTTTATGACAAGGGCGATAAGAGAAAGGCTCTGGGGTGTTTTCAAACCGCCATCAAATTCTCACCGAACTATGCGAATGCCTATAACAATATGGGGATCGTGTTTGTGGATCTCGGGAAGCAGGACGCAGCTCTGGCGAGCTTCATGCGCGCCGCAAAACTCGGATCGGCGGACGCGGAGAAGCTCTTGAGGTCCAAAGGATATTCCTGGTGATGCGCGGTCACCTTCTGTAGTGTACGACGCTTCATCTGAAACACGAGCTGTACGTCAGCTCCATATCAATCCAAACGTCACTGCCTTCTCTCCGGCAGGCGCATCTCCAGCTCACTCGAGTATTGCCTCAAGCGCCTGATAGTCAGTATGCATCGACTCGACTTGGGCCGCAAAGGCCTCGCGGTCTCTTCCCGCAAGCGATGCATCGAGTGCAGCGACGGATCCGGCAAGCTTGGTCCGCGCATCGTTGAATGCAGTTTCTTTTTTCTGCAGGCGGTCAGGCAGTTTGGCGTTGCTCAGCTCGACCATCCTCTCGTTCAGTATCTTCGTTGATGATGCGATCGCCCCAAGGTCCCCGTCAGGCAAATAGTGATGATAGAGCATATAGAGGGCCTGATGGAATGCGTCAAGCTCTTTGAGAGGCGGTCGCGTTATCCTCACCAGTTTTTCATATTGGGCATGAAGTTGTTCGGCAGCGTCCAGCAATCTTACGCTATCAAGCGGAGACGCGGCATTCTCATACTCAGCAGTGATGGCCTGGAGCCTCGTAACGCCCTCGTTCCAAATATCCTGTTTATCCCGAAGAATGCCCGGAAGAGTTGCCTTGGCGAGGTTGTTGCTGCAGCGCTTGACGTCCGGGGCGAGTTGGATGAGCATTGCGGTGTTCTTCTCCGGCCATGCAGTGTGCCAGATGGGGAAAATCACCTCGTGAAACTCTGTGAGCGATGGAATCTGCGCCACGGTCTCTTCGGCATATGCATCCTTCTTTTCTTGCGCGGCGACGAGCGAGATTGCCGCGACAGTGATCATGAATGATGATATAGGCACTCTGAAGGAAAGTATCATGTCTACTCCGGAAGTTTACGTGTGTGTTTCAGTTCTTGAGTCCCCGCCATGTTGGGGTGCCCCTAAGATACATGATAGGATTGTCATGCACAACTCGCCTCCCGATGTGCTGTCGTTTTTTCTTTCTTTGAGGTACTTTGGTATATTAGGCGCATGGGGAAACGCAAACAACCCGGCGGAACACTTCCTCTCTTTGGCGAGCAAGAGATCCCGGTGCAGGGAAATGCTGGGTCCGAATATCTGTTGCGCAACAAGGAACGATTGCGCCGTTGGGCCAGCCGGGGGATCAGATTCGGAGGATCATCATGGAAATATCCCGGATGGAACGGCATCATCTATAACAGGACATACAAATCCAAAAAGGACTTCAATGACCATTGCCTGGCAGAATACTCTGAGGTGTTCTCGACCGTTTGCGCCGATTTTGCCCTCTATGATTTTCCTGATCCCAGGCAGATGGAGTTGATCCATGACTCGACGAATGAAACATTCAAGGTCTCCCTGAAGGTTACCGACCGCATTACCATCAAGCGCTATCCACCGTTGCCCCGCTTTGGTCGACTCGCCGGCACGGAGAATCCCGATTTCCTGAATGTCGAGTTATTTGAGGATGCCTTCCTTAAGCCGTTGGATGAGTTGAAGCAGAAACGAGGAGCAATCATCTTTGAGTTTTCGACATTTCAATCCAATAGCGGAATCATATACAAAAAATTCATCGACCTCATGGACGCATTTCTGTCGAGGTTGCCCAAAGGGTATGAATACGCAATGGAGCTGCGGAACCGAGGGTTTCTCACCGAGGAGTATCTTCGTTTGCTATCAGCGCACGGTGTTGCCCATGTGCTCAACAACTGGACACGGATGCCTCCAATCATTGACCAGATCAAGATCGCGGGAGTGCTGACCAGCTCATTTTCCGTCGCACGGGCATTGTTGGTTCCGGGTCGCGCCTATCAGGAGGCTGTCGAGTTATTCCAGCCGTATGATAAGATCAAGGAAGAGAACCGTGAACTGCGCATGGGTCTCGTCGATTCAGTCCACAAATGCATTGCGGAAGGGAAGATCCTTTACGCGTATGTTAACAACCGAGCCGAAGGGAATTCGCCGAGGACAATTGAGGGGATTCTTGACATCCTGGACAAGTACCCTGTTGAGAAGCTGTAGCTGGGTTCGGATAAGACCGTGGAACGAGATGTTGCGTTGTGAGCTTGGCGATACAATGTTGATCGCTTCGGTTTGAGACTTCGGTCTCTTCATCTTCAAGAACCATCCCGGGAGAGTATTGAGGCGTGAGCAAGTCAAGCTCCGTACATCCTGCCTCACATGGTGCAACTCGACGGTCTGCGGGCAATTGCAGTGACGTTTGTTCTCATCGACCATTGGATTGGAGCGAGATACCATTTGGGAATAGACTGGGGGAGACTTGGCGTTCACTTGTTTTATGTGTTGAGTGGTTTCCTTATTACGGGTATCCTCCTGGAAGTACGTGAAGTAGCAGGGAAGAGCAAATGGTTTGGAGCGCGACAGTTCTACATTCGCCGGTTTCTCAGGATCTTCCCGTTGTTCTATGCAACGCTGCTCGTGACATATGTCGTCGGTCTGCCCGTTATCCGCGAAACCATTTGGTGGCATGTTTCATATCTGTCGAACGTGTACGTCAGCACTCTCGGGTTCTGGCCCGATTTTATCAGCCACTTCTGGTCACTCGGCGTTGAGGAACAGTTCTACTTGACGTGGGCCTGGCTTATTCTCTTTCTTCCTCACCGATGGCTTCTCCGGGTACTTCTTGCCTTCATTTATTCTGCCCCGCTCTTCAGACTGGGCGGTCATCTGCTGTCCGCACCGCCCATTTCCGTCTACGTGCTTCCGGTTTCCTCCTTTGACAGTCTTGGTGTCGGCGCGCTTCTCGCATTCTTGTCGCGTTACAAGAACACGAAGCCGTTTTCGGTAGAACAGTTCGCACGCGCAAGTGCATGGATCGGCGTATCGACCCTCATTGTGTTGGAGATTCTCAGGCGGGTCATCGGAGAAATTCCGCTCATGAGCGCGCTCCAGATCGGTCTCAAGGGCACGGCACTTGCACTTGTCTATGGCTGGATTGTCCGGCGGGCATCGTTGGGGCTCCATGGGCCGGTCGGAGCATTGTTGCAGTGGCGGCCGGTTGCGTACATGGGAAAGATCAGCTATGGGATTTACATGTTCAACCCATTTATGTTCAGCCTCCTGTCATGGGCTCTTGGTTGGGTCGGTATTGAATCGATCTTGAATGTCCCGGTCATTCGCCTCGGTCTTCTGCTCCTGCTCACAGTGAGTCTTGCCGCTGTGTCATGGGAGTATTTCGAGGGGCCGATCAATGCGCTCCGACGTTATGTCCGGTATGACGTTTGATTGCTGTGAGCGCGAGGGACGCCAGAGACAGTTCTATTTCGCGCCTGTTGGAATTGGCACAGAGAGGCAGAAGTCCATCTTCCTAAGACTGCCGCCTCTCTGCTTTCTCCAGATCCTTTACTTAAGCACAAACATCGTTCGTGTGTTGACAAGATTACCGGCATTCAACTGACAAAAATATACGCCGCTTGCCACTGCGCTCGCATTCCATTGTACAGCGTATGTTCCCGGCTCTTTGAGTTCGTCAACAAGTGTTGTGACTTCGCGCCCCAACAGATCGTACACCTTGAGCGTGACCTGACCGGGGTTAGGAAGTTGGTACCTGATCGTGGTTGTCGGGTTGAACGGGTTCGGGTAGTTCTCAAAGAGCCCAAATTCAGATGCAGGTGTTGGCCGCTCTCCCTCGGCAACGTTTTCTTTCCAGAAGCCCGAACCGCAACTATGGATATCTCTCATCTGCAATTCATTTCGGACGTAATCGACAGTTGCGGATATCTCTGCGGAGTACGTCGGGGCAACGAGCATCAGGGCGTTTGTGATGAACCCAACAACCGTGGCAGGATCAACGACTACAGGTACTCCAGCATAGAATTCCAAATACCCCTGGGCAATCTGAGCGTTCATTACCCCGAGCGCCTGAATGACATCTGGTTCGCTCAGCATGAATATGTTGCCATACTGGATCATCTGTTGCCTGTACCCCCTCTCTGCGTTCACGATATACCTTGTTGCTTTGATCATTGACATGTGCGCATACTGCGAGAGCGGCCCCGCGTACGCTGCTGCCAGAAGTAGTGGTGTGTCAAGAGGACGCGTCAATGCTGCGACCACTATCTTGCGTCCGATTGAGGGATCCTGGTTTCTTTTGATCAGAAGATCGACTGCTGTTTCGACAAGGTCGTGTCCAAATTCCGGTGCGAGTGCACCGGCAATGTACTCTGCATCTGCCTGGGGAACACCTGCAGCCACGAGAATTGTGACGATGTCAGGGACCAGCAAAGGTGCAAGCTCGGCTCCTTTGACAACAGCGTACCCTCCGCCGGTCACCGTTCGGGCGGCATGGTGCGCTGTGAAATCAGCGCCCCAGGTGTCGTTGTGACTCGCGAAGCCGTACGCCGCCGCCTTCAGATCACATCGCCATGCCGCACTCAACACCAGGGAGGAGCTATGGTGCGTCTGATCCGCCATAAATACTCCTGTCGAATCCAGCATGAGATTGAATGCATCCACAAGAACTGACCCATACATCTCGTGGAGATTTGCTCCGCCGTGGGTACGGCCAACCTGGTCTGAAAAATACGTATGGGTTGCATTGCCCCACGCAAACATGTCGCCGCAGGCGAATGCCAGCAGTACTGACAGAGTTGTTAAACATCGTTTCATCGTTGAGCCTCCTTTGAGTGAGTGTTGATGGTGTTGGTGGCTTGATCTCGGATGAATGTGAGGTTTCTACGATATGATACCGAGTGTTGCTGCACAGTTTGTCAGAGAATTGTCAGGCGTTGGTAAAGGATTTGCTGATGGCAACCTCATTGGCCGGATCGTTCTTTCACGGCGTGTATCAAAACACATGTCCAAAATTCAGGTAGAAACCGGTGGTCTCCTTTCCGAATCCGATATCGGCCCTCACGACGAATGTGTCCATGTAGAATCTCAAGCCCGCGACAGGATTTGTCGCCCAGCGGGCGAGATCAATCTCGGAGAATTTCTTCCAGACCTTGCCAGCATCAATCCCGACAATTCCCCCGAAACGCCAGTATACGGGAAACCGGATCTCTAGATTTCCTACCGCCGCAACTTTATCCACAAACCGATCTTGCGGTGAGCCACGCAGTGTGTTGTTTCCGCCAACGGGCAAGAGCACTTGCACCGGGAGATCTTCCCCGATCAGCCCTTGCACGCCAAACCGATTTGCAAGGATAATCTTGTCAGGGAATAGCTCTGCGTAGCTCTGAACCCAGGCGGCAACCCGGGTGAATCTGACATTATTGATTGCCATCCGGGGCACGAACTCAACTTCACCCATGAGGATGTAGCCGTTTGAAGGATTGACATGGCCGTTTCGTGTGTCATAGCGAAGCGCAGCATAGAGTGATGCAAATGAAACCCGGGAACCGTTGAGAGCAGGTTGGAGATTGGCAAGACGACTTTCTGCTGAAAAGTTGAAGTTGCGGATAGTCTTGTATTTCATCCCACCCTGGCAAATGACGAATGGAGAGAACGCTCGACTCAGGATGAGACCGATTTCAAAAGGTTCGCGGGTGTATATCTCCTGGTTATCGTAGGATGAAGTGTTGCCGATGCCGAAAAAGCTGTTCGAAATCCACTTGTCATAATCGACCGTGAGATCGACCGCCAGAGGATAAACAGCACCCTGACGACGCTCAAAGTCGGGGAGCGAAAACACCAGCCGGTACCAGCGCTCCCCCCTTGTGCTGTTGAAAAGAATGAGATCGAACGATTCATCGTACGCTATATGATTCAGTGCGAATAGCTTCACCCCATAACCGAAGCCGGCATCTGTGTCGTATGAAAAGATGGGCAACGCCTCGATGGAAGTGGGATTGCGTGTGGTGTCCGCGCCTGTTTCCCCTGCTTGAGCCATGACGATTGCAGCAAGACAGGTGAAAACAGGGTAAAACGCAAGAAGGCCTGATCGTTTCATCAGATCTCGTCGGATGGCGAGTATTGCCTTGAGTTATTGAAGCAACCATGGAAGAGGTACGGGGGATTCCAGCAAGTTGCCTCAACCGCTAGGAATCTGATGAGTACATCACTCCCAAATCCTCTTTCACCATCTCGTATGGAACCGGCATTGAGCCATGTTCCCCGTAACACGTCTGCAACCTCTCTGCGAGCTCAAGGGATGGACATTCTTTGTGCAACGGTCGTGGGATGGCTTTTCGCATACGACGGTAGATCGTTTCAAAATCCTCGTACAAAATATTTCCGAAGGTTACGGGGAGGAACACACACGGATTGACGTTGCCCATACCATCGATGTGAAAATGAGAAAGCCCGCCCATCATGCAGCCCGCCTGTTCCGGACTTTCCGCGAGCGCCACATAGTACACGATGGGATAGTCTCTAAACCTACTCGACGAATTTGCCCCCTGAGCAAACTCCATGACAATACCACGGTCGGCTTTCGTCAGAAGCACATCGTCGCCACCTGTCATGTAACCACCGCATGGACGAGGTTCGAGGAGTTGTATGAATCCGACATTCATCGACTTCGCCAGGTCAAGATACTTCCACAACCCTCCTGATCGTACCAACTCTTTCGTTGCGCACACGTTAACGTAAGTCAAGATACCGGCTTGGTTGAAGATCTGCAGGGCCGATACCGCTTCCTGATAAGAACCCTGAACCCCCCGGAGTCCGTCATGTCTGACCGGGTCGAAATCATCAAGACCAACGGCTGCTGCGGAGAGCCCAGCTTCTTTCAACAGCATTGCTCTCTCGTAAGTCACACCTTGCCCTGACGTATGGAGATGGAAATCGGACAGATCCTTATCACCTGATTGAAGGAGCTCCAGTAATCCTTCAAATCTGAGAACCGGTTCGCCTCCAGACAAGACGACGACACTTGTACCGAGACGTTGAAGATCGCGAATAACTTCCTTCCAGCGGTCAATCGGTACTGCCTCCCCAATCCCCTGGTTGAATCGCTCATAACAGTGTTGACAATGAAGCCTGCACTTGCGCGTGATTGCGAGAATAGCCGTGCTAATCTGCTGATTGTTTCTTGTACCTGCGCTTGCGATGTTCATACCGCCGTGGGCGATCATGCGATCGTAAGCGCGCGACGGATAGTGGGGGGAAGTCAGAGCGAAAAAGTATCGATCATCAATTTGCACCACTTTGCGGAGACCGATGTCGTGGCCAAGCTTGAATGTCTTTGACAGTCCATCGTTCACAAAACCCAGCCGGAAGAGTGGGTATTTCCTTCTCTGGAGCATATACTTCAAGCAGTGAAGTATGAACCTGGTGCGGAATGCTGCGAGCCCCCAGCGTGTAAGGACTCTTGGCTCTGAGTTCTGCTCAACCGTAGTCGGTGTCATTTGCTTCCCCCAGGGTGGGCTCGATTTGGTTGAACCAGCTCCGCCTTCCACTTCGTGAGTTCTTCGATGGCAAATCGCGTTGGGTACCCCGGCTCAAGAGCTATTCGGTTCAACGTTTCGCGCTTCGCAGGTCCTGCAGCTTTCATATGCATGTCATAGTAACCCGAAACCTTTGCGAAGATCGTGCGCTCGCGACCCGGTTCTCCCGCGGGCACCTGGAATACAAGCGCTGATATCTGTCCCGTCTCGGGTGCTACATAGTATCTGCCGTCTGTCGAGTCAAGTATGCCGAGCAAATCCGCGCCATCGTCCCCGATGGCTTTCGTCGCCGCTATCTCGTTGAATTCAACAGTTTCGTTGGCCGAGTAGTCAACCCCGAACCAGTTAAGTTGCCAGAATCCTGCCGGTGGAGACATCAGGATATTTAACGTGTCGCCTTCAACCCCGTTCAGGTCGAGAGGTACTATCCTGTCCTCCGTAACAAATGGTCCACCCCCGATGATGTCACCCCGTGTTACCCATTCGTTTCCGATCCGTACCTTCACCTGCAGGTGATACAACTCCTCGCGTTTGTTCCAGAGGTCGAGCATCTGACGCGTCGCTGGAGACTTGAGTTCGTTGAACCAAAGAGATATCTCCTCGCCACGCAACTCAGTCATCCGCTTGAGCATCTGGGAACCCCAGAGGGTTGTACTTGCACTCACAACGAGTTTTACGCGTGACTTTTCCTTTGGCTTGGCGAATGTCAGGTACAATGTGTCACGCAGATCAGCCGTGTTGTGAGGGTCTTTGGCGTTCACATCGGTTTCCCAGAAAAGCTCATCCTTCGTTGACAACCACAAGGCAAGGTCTTTTCCTCTGCTGTCAACAACGCGCAATGGTGCAACGGGATGATCAACGGTGAAGATCTCCCCTTCGGAATCAACGACAACGTCCAGTCCCGGCCGGTGGTCTACAACCCAGAGCTTAAACTCATCCGTATACTGTGTTTCGTCCACCTCGTTTGTGAGAAGAAGACGGTACTCGTTTGAGACAGGCTTCAGATGTTCCAGTCGACACCAGTCTGTGCGCTTCAATGCCTCACAGATGGCGCCTCCGTACGGCTCACCATCAAACACGTATCGTTGCCCGTCGTAGGAATATACAAACGGACAAGACTGCTTTGCTGCCAAAAACAGCAAGCCGCCAGCCGCTGCAACTCCTAACACTGCCAGAATTGTCATTCCCGCATCGAATCGTTTGACTGCAATGCGAGCAACTTTAAACATTGGAATCCTGATTGTCTTTCCATTTTCCAGAGTCCCCACAATAGTGCTATCTTCAATTCTGGCATAGATTCCTTGCATGTCGCCCTTAAACGAAAACACTTCTCCGTCGGTTGTAACGACGCCGCTGATTTTCTTTTCCAGCCGAGGCAGCGCCTCAATGGAGGTTTCTTCCTCGGAGTAACACCCAAACAAGGTGATAATAAAACAAGGAAGGGTGAAACAGGTGACAATTTTTCTGAACATGACATTCCTCCGTGTAGTGAATGCGTTGACTCATAAACAGCGACCCCAAAGGCAGACAGATCCTAGTTCATACCACTTTCAGGATTCATCCCGAACAGGGTACATGAAATGATTGCTGTCCTCGATTCGGCAGTCCACGATTCATCAATTGGCTGGTTTGATACAGGACCCCCGGGCACAGGACTCTCTAGCTGTTTGGTTACAAGACTCATTTATCGAGTTCGTCATCGCGACAACGACGATCGCATCGATCGCTGCACCAATGCCCAGTCCAATGAACTTGCCGACACGGGCTCCACCCGTTATTTCTATCCGGACGATATCGACGGCGGAGAGCTCTGTCGTGTCTTTCTTGACGTCCAGAAGAATACTCTTTGTAACCAACGGCAACTTCTCCTCACGAACGAGTGCAGAGAATGCGGGTAGGTCGATATCGGCGCAACTATCGGCTTTGAGTAGGGCCAGATCAGACACAAACACCCGGCGGCCCGATTGGTTCACAACCATCGCGCCGGGATCGACACCCCTGAACTTGCCTCGCTCCTTCAACCGTGGGGTATTGCGACAGGCAAATGTAACACTGTCTCCCGGGGAAGGCACGCGTCCCTCCGCTTGAAGATCTGTCACGGCTGCCATGTAGTATTCGCTGTATTCACCAGCATCTTCTTCCTTGATGCCGAGATAGTCACCTTCGACTTGTCGGGCATCCCGCATGAAGACGGTAATACCTGTTCCAATCTTCATCCCCCGCAACTCAGATAGCGGCATCTCCTCTCCTGCCCGACTCGAAGAATCCGATATTGCACCGATCCCAAAACCTATCAAACTACAGCCAGCGAGAAGCAACTGCGGCAGCAAAAAGCAAATCGTCGCATCGTCGATGAATCGCTTGAGCTTAGCCATGTTCTCTCCCTTTCAATCTAAGGCCGATGTTGCGCGCTTCGTCTCCCATGAAAAACGATATGGATATTACGTCAGTATTCTTGGCTCACGGAGTTACATGATGCCTCCAACTTTGAAAGTCGAAGCCGCTGCGATGGCAAATATAACACCGAATACCGCGACCCAAATGACGGCGCTCGAACTCGTGTGAGTTGACGAGGTTCTCACCGTGACAATACTACTCTTCTGAATCGTCCCGGAGAAGTCCGTAACATTCTCATACGGATGATCGAATCTTGTTGACTTCGAGGTACACGTCAGGCCTACTCCGTTAACATTTCCCTGGTCATCGATTGTCCACTGCCGAATGTGATAATGCGATCCATCGACCGTCCAGATAACAATCACCTCTTTGTTGAGGTTGCCAAGGTCTTCCCGGGTGAATGAGTTGGTGCAGCTCGCAAGCGAAAGGAGAGGGCACATCAGCAAGACATGAAGACTGCATTTCATATCATCCTCCATCTTCATCGTGATACTTTTCTTTCCAAGGATAAGCTTAACAGGTTCAGATTCGAATTTGTCCGACAATTGTCAATTAACCGTCAAACTTCTCAATCGTTGTTAAAGGAGTAAGACGTCCAGGGTCACTGACCACCTACACAGGATAGCGTCACGTCGGTGTGAAGACCGTAACGCCTCGTCTGCAAATGAACTCAAACTATCTGGATTAAATTGGACTGCTACGGTTCAAGGGTGAGAGGTGGAGGTGTTGTCGTGCAGAGATAGAGAAGGCAAACGCCTTCAGATCAGAACCGGTGAACCAAGCAGATGCCCTGTTCACAATTCCGACTGACTACCAGTAGCCGCTTCAAGAATAGACAAGCCAACAACAAAACACGATAGGCGGCGAAGACTGTACACCAGACGTGGCACTTCTCGGGGACTTGTTAGTCCGAAATTGCGGCCAACGGAATCCCGCGACGGAGTATTGCCACCCTCCCAAAGTCCAACGAACCAGGCAGGAAGGGAGGGCAGACATTTCAGACGTTGCGTGTGCCCCTATTTGTTCAACACCAATTTCTTCGTTTCAACAAAACTTCCGGCTTGCATGCGATAGAAGTACATGCCGCTCGCCATCCTGCCCGCATTCCACTGCACTGTGTATATACCGGGTTGCCTCACTTCGTTCAACAAGGTTGCGACTTCTCGACCCAACACATCGTACACCTTGAGTGTGACCCGACCCGATATTGGGAGTTGATACTTGATTGTCGTGCTCGGATTGAACGGGTTTGGATAGTTTTGTTCGAGGTTGAACGCCGCAGGAAATGTTGGCGGAGATGTTTGGACACCAACGGCCGGAATCAGATTCGTCTCGCAAGCAAACCAGTACAATAGCCCGGCTGTTGCGCGGATCGCGGATGGTAATGTCTTATCCATGATGTTCCGCATATTCTCCACCGACCAAGGTCCGCTGGGGATGGTAGGAGGACCCAAAGCAGGGAGGTTGACACTTGCCAGATATGCCGTTTCCAACGGATGCCCATTTCCTCCAACGATATCGTTTCCAACTCCTTCATATGGTCCCATGCTCCCGAAGTGGTTGGCCTGTTGCTGCATTGTATACATGAGGTAGTGAAGCGGATCGTTGTCAGCGTTGAAGGGATCAATACTCTCACCAGCGGAATCGTGCGTGCACATCAAATACGGACCACCATCAGCTCCGACCCAGTTTTCGTAAGCATCCGGATCGAGACCATGTTCGTCTCTGCGTGTATGGGTGGGAACACTCATGTCGCCAAGCAGGTGACACATCCTTCCCAGTACTTCCCAAACGATGCGGTCACGAGCAGCCTGATCAACTTGCACATCCAATAACTCCCCCTGCGGTATCACTCTCTGATCATTCAGATCAAAAATTACATACGCGCCAGGCACATCAGCACGCAACGTAATGTTGTCGGAAACGTAGAATCCTGTGAGTGACGAATAAGAAAGAGGGATGCCGGTCGGTGCTGGAGGCGGCACGGGAACAGAAGCCAGTAGCAGGTAGTGGCCATTGCTCACCCGTTGCACGATGGTCGTGTCGGGAAACCAGAGAATCCACCCGCCGTTCGCATATCGAAGGAGTTTGTCATAGGCATTTTCATAGGGAGACAAATTCGAAGGCGGAATATCAAACACGATTCCCGGAAACGGGTTTACGCGAAAACGGTTTCCGGTGAGGTCACCCATGTCCGCATCCCAGAAATGGGAAATACTCACCAGGCTATAGTTGTTCAGCAGATTCGACAACCGGTAGCCAAAGACCACGTCCTCTTCATCCTCCCGCCACGCACCTGTGGTAACAAAAGGAAGTTGCCACGCGTGATCGCCGTAGAATGCCGGGCCCACCCCGCCGATATGATCGTGCATTTGAGGAACACCGCCTCGCTCATGAGACAAAAGTTCATAGGCTTCCTTCACAATGAATTGGTGCACGCGCTGCGTGTGAGGAAATAGCCTCTGCGTAAGCAAAAGGAGGACAAGAAGAAATGCATGTCTTATTGTTTTCATGATTGTTTTCCGTTCCTTAGCGACACGTTCGGCCTTGACCACCTGAATGCATGTTCAGTTTTAATGGGTTCGTTCTTCTTCACAGGCTGAATTCAAGCTCAAGCAAGGGCAAGATGATTGTGCCTGGCGAACTGTCTGTAATATCGGTTTGGATATCAATGTGTGCTCCTGCAAGCAGTCGTGCCGATGGGCTGAGTTCAAAATATACCCCGGGCGTGATCACGAAGACCGTCGATGAGAACTTTCCCCGGGCATCGTGAACAATCACTTCGGGGAGGTATATGAAAGGGGGTAGAGAAATTGGGGCGGTCTCGGGCGCAGCCGGTTTGAAACTTGCCAGAGCCTGTCTGCTCACGGCAACTTGCGCGAAGATGTTCGGGGACCATCCCTCGTACTTAGTGTTGAACGTCAGCGAGGCATAGAAATCCAGCGGGCTGCTCGTCCCCTTGTCCCGGTAGAAGCCTACTCTCTCTTCGGTGTCTGATGAAAACCATGGGGTTGTTTTCGTGACCACGACTGTGTGCGCTTCATAGGCAAGCGTTTGCACTTGGATCCCGGCATCGAACCTGATTGCGGATTTGTCGCTTTCTGAAAAGAACCCCAGCCCGGCACCGTATCCCCAGAGACCAATTCCATCGGCGGATGAGTAATTTGCAGCGAACGAGAGTGCAACGTGCTTGCTGATCGCATAGTCAACATCGACACCGAATGTTGCATCTAGAAGTGTCCACAACAGATTGTTGCCTATGAATGAGTAGTTATTAGCACCGGCCCGCTCCCTGAACGAAATCGTATGGTCGCTGCTAAAAAGAGTATCGACACGGTACACTCCGCTAACATCCACCGGGGAATGGCCGTCAATTCGTCCCGCAACGGTGTGGCCCTTGTTTGTGTTAATTGCAATATGAGGTGTAACGCTCAGAGATCCTGCCTTCTTGTTGCTGGTGACGTGCACAGGCGGCTGACTGATAGGACCGCTGACATTCACATCCTGCAGATAGAGTGTGTACTCTTCGGTAACGCAGCCCGCAAGCAAGGCTGCAGGGAACAGGAGAAGAAACATGATGTGCAATGTTTTCATTGGTGCACCCTCCCGGTTCTTTCTTTCCAAGCGCAGCTTCTTTCGAGATCAAGATGAGAACATTGGCAGATACTCATGTCATGAAAGTGTCAAAGGTCTGCAAGAATCTTATGTTGTTCAGGATGAAGCCGTCGGCAATCTCTTTCCCTCTCTATGGTTATGAAAATAAACCTCAGGCGGACCTGGCTGGATACAAACTGCAGTGGCGCTACGCCGACTTGTCCTACGCTCTTTGGGTAGGACCATCGAACCGTAACGCCACATGTGTGAATGAACGGCTGTATTTAGCGCGCTACAGGGATACTCTGACTCGGCGTTGAAGGGATCTGGACATTTGTCTTAAAGCAAGGCATGGCCATTCTACCACACTAAGCAGGAGGCTTGACCTTATAGTTGCGTTGAACTTGAAATGGAAGCAATGTGCTGGAGAACTTGCTTCCTCCGGCTCTGGAAGGAGAGGTGAGGGCGTGATGCTTGCGGTGTCGTGATGAGTGCTGCTCTCAGGTCTGAACCCGCGAACCGGTCAAGGTCCCTGGTTAGAGTCTCAAGTCATGCACATCTGACGCAAAAGTACAAAGGTGGTTCAACAAATGCAAAGACAAACACATCTCCCACCGCATCGTTTTGCCAATCAACAACTTAGGGATGGATCGGTCTACAGGCACCAGTTCACATCGTCGGGCTTGTACCGGTCTTGTAAGCGGACCGACGTGTCAGTTCGGGATATCCGTGCATTGCAGTAGAGTTTGGCTTTTCTCGCGATTCTTCTTACGTTTCAGTCGAATTGCTCTCCCTTTGTCACATCGACTTGCTTCGTTCTTCGACACTCTGAGATCCCATTGGGGAGTCCCCACCAAGCGGGAGCCAATATCTTCACTAAATCTGCACCCGTCCGCGGTAGCAGGGGAAGCAGTTGCGGTTGGCGGGAAGCATGATTGTGTTCTTGTTATAGCCTTTCTTCTCCTTGCACCGAGGTCGTATGAAACGGCTTGCACGGCGCACACTTCTCATTCTGGCAATTGATGTTGCCCTGTTGGCACTCTGCGCCATCCACATCCCGTCGCTAATCCATCGGGCCCAGGCCCCCTTTACTGTCCACAGTCTCGATGGCAGGATCCTGATTGACGAGATCACCGATTCCACGGCGTCTGTTGGTCTCCGTACCGGCGATGAACTGCTCCTCTGGCGAAACACAAGACCGGCTACCACTGACGTTATTGAGTATCTCGCAGATCTTTCTTCCATCGGCGAGCACATTGATCTAACGCTGATGCGGGATGCACACCAGATGCATTCCACAATCCGGCTTGTTCGATCGTACTCGTTCGTGTATATCATCATTGTCTGTTTCATAGGGATCATTACATGGAGTCTTGGCGTCTTCGTTCTTGTGTCGCGTCCGGACAACGTCGTTGCCAGTACATTACATTGGGCCATGATCTCAATGGCTGTCATTGTTGTGGCTGCCTATGAGGGGACCACACCCGCCAACCCCGCGCCAATTCTGAGCAGTCTTCTTTTCTTCTTGTCCTATGCCGGCACGGCAAGCACATTTCTATGGTTCACCCTGCTCTTCCCTCGAAGGAAACGGGGCATTTCCTGGCGCACCGCCCCTTTTGTATTCTTACCCCCAGCCGTGGTTGCGGGGTTCATGTTCTATTATAATACCCGGGCCTTCACCTCCTTATCTCCTGAAGCATTTGTGCAGTACTCCTTCTGGTTCCAACTCCTTCATGTGTTGCTCCTCGTGTACGTTGCAGGGGGAATACTCAACTTTGTTCGCTCGTACTTTGGTGCTGTGGCCAGCGAGGAACGAAAGAAACTCAAGTGGATACTCTGGGGGCTTTGCGTCGGGCCTTCACCCTTTCTGTTTCTGTTCATTCTTCCGCACGAAATCGGATTGCATCAGGTTGTGCCCGAAGAGTATGCCCTTCTTCCCCTTGTGATCATCCCAATTTCATTTGCCGTCTCGTTTATCCGATATCAATTGTTGGATATAGAAGTTATCATCCGTCGGACAACTGCCTATGCGATTGTGATCGGGGCCTTGCTGGTTGCGTATGTGGTGGTGGCCTCGGCAGTGGCAGCGATTGTTGGCAATCTGACCGCCTCTGCGGGGACGGCGATTCTTGTTGCATTGATGTTTGAGCCTGTTCGTTCCCGTGTCCAGCGTCTCGTCGACAAGCGTTTCTTCCGCGTGCAGTACAATTTTCGGGAGGCAGAGCAGCACTTCATCGAGTCAATCAAGCGCAGTCTGACGGTACCTCAACTGGGAGAAACACTGGTGCGGGAGACCAGCGATCTTCTCCCGGTCGAACGGATCGGCTTCTTCACTCTGCGCGCACCAGGCAACCGTCTTGACGTGGTGGCGCACGCGGGTTTCGATCTTCTGGAGAAACACGCGCCACGGTTGGAGATTGAGAAACTCAAGTCCGGTCTTCTGCTTCCGGTGGCGTGTGATGACAGCGTTGAGGCCGACATTCAGCATGAATCTGCAGACGTTGAAGTGTTTCGACGCTGGAACATTGCACTCGCGCTCGCCCTTCTCTCACAGAATTCCGAACTACTCGGCTTTCTGGTTCTTGGGAACAAAAAATCCGGGTTGCGGTTCAGTGCTGAAGACGTTGATCTTCTCAAGAATGTCTGCACGCAGGCCTCGTTGACGATCGAAAGGATTACCCTGCAGCGGCAATTGTTCATCGAACATGAAGTAAGCGAGCACCTCAAAACGCTCAACCAGCTCAAATCCGACTTTGTGTCGTATGTATCGCACGAGTTGAGAACACCACTCACGTCAATCAAGATGTTTGCCGAATTGCTAACGCGCGGCCAGCGTCAAAAGCGTGCGGCAAAGTATCTCAGCGTTATTCTGGGTGAGACAGATCGTCTTGACCGAATGGTGACAACCATCCTAGACTCCGCAAAGATCGACAGGGATTTGAAGATTTACGAGTTGAAGGAAGAAGATCTGGTGGAGATGGCGAAGGCCGCACTTGACATCATGGACTATCACCTCAAATCCCAGGGATTCCAGGTTGAGTTTTCGTGCAGGGCTGGGCGTAGGAGGAGAGGTCTGCAATCCGGTGCCAGACTGCCAATTCTTGCCGACCGTGATGCGGTGGTACAGGCTATGACGAATCTCATTTCAAATTCCATCAAGTACTCGGGAGACCGGAAGTATTTGAAAGTCTCTCTACTGCGTAGGAACGGGCATGCTCTATGCAGGGTCCAAGACAGCGGTATGGGTATTTCCCCCTTCGTACTTCCTCATCTTTTTGAGAAGTTCTTTCGGGATCCCGCACACAGTGGGGAAATTTCGGGTGTAGGTCTTGGTTTGCCCCTTGTCAAGCATATCATGGACGCACACAATGGCTCAGTAAACGTCGAAAGCATCCCGGGCAGAGGGAGCACGTTTACACTCTCGTTTCAGTTGACGGACAAAGCGAATGCGCGCAAGAGAAGAGATATGATTCTCGAACCCAACAAATCTGCAAAGAGTATCCGGAGGTTGAGATGAAGACTATATTGATCGTTGAAGATGATGCAATGGTTGTTCAAGGATTGGAGGAAACGCTGAAGGCGGAGCATTTCAATGTGCTGTGCGCTTTGACCGGCGAACGAGGACGGATGCTTGCAAAGCGTGAGCGCCTTGACCTCATACTGCTTGACCTTATACTTCCCGATATGAGCGGGGAAAACATTTGCCGCGAACTGAGGAAAGCCGGACTCAACACACCCATCATGATATTAACAAGCAAGAAGGAGGAGATGGATCAGGTTCTTCTACTCGAGATGGGTGCAGATGATTATGTCACGAAACCATTCAGCCCTCGGGTGTTGGTGGCACGTATCCATGCCCTGTTGCGGCGAAAAGCTGAAATTTCCAGGCAGATTGATGACTATCAATTTGGAGATGTGCGGGTTGACTTCAGAAAGCAGGAGGCGACCAAAGGAACGAAAGCACTGAGTCTGACCGCGAAAGAGTACAAGGTGCTGCACTATCTTATTCAGCACTCTCCCGAGGTTGTCACCCGCGACATGCTTCTTTCTGAAGTCTGGGGATATACAGATGAAACCGCGCCAAGCACCAGGACCGTCGACAACTGCATTCTCCAATTGAGGAAGAAGCTTGAAGATGACGCGTCTGCGCCCAGGCACCTCATCACTGTCCCGACAGCGGGCTATAAGTTCGTAGCTCCGAGCATATCTCGCATCTGAGCATCGAGACGTACCACGAAGCGGGACGAAGTTTTCAGTTTCGAACGTGGCCACCCTGCTATTTCCCCATTCACCCCTTGTCGCAGGATCAAGAAAACCTCTTACCCCTTCTTGACAATTCTCTGACAACTCCCGCTCTGAACTCCTATACATTTGCATAGGATATCAGGTTGTACTGTGAGAAATGAGAGTTCAGCGGGTCGCCGCTGCGTTCCATCTCCTGCAACAACAACCTAGAGACACAACATATAGCGGAAGGGAGGCGTCTCATGATGACAATAACCCGCGCTCTTGCACTGGCAGCAATGCTCACGGTGATCCTGAGTCCATTTCAACTCTCGCTCGCACAAAACCCGCCATCAGTTGTCACTGAAAGGAACTTGAGCGGACCTCGACTGGGAATGACATACGTCGGTGGCAATGGGTCGTTGGCTGAAGCGCTCCGCTCCAAGGATATGGGTCGATGGATCAGCCAGTTTGGCTGGCATTCAGAACACCAGGTGACTCCCATTGGCGGAGGCCCATCATTCGTTGTCGAGTTTATTCCAATGGTCACCGGCGTCGAATACGGCCAGTTCATTCCCAGTGTCTCACTGGCAATGGGAATACGGCTCCAAAGCGGTTTTGAATTCGGGCTTGGTCCCAATGTGCTGATAGGTGGGAAGGATGTTATGAACACAGCGATCGTGCTGGCCCTTGGCAAGAGTTTTGATTTTCAGGGAGTCAGTATACCCGTCAATGTTGCATTCGTCAAGAGCCCTGTCGGCAATAGACTTGGTTTGATTTTCGGATATGCCATTCAAAGAAACTGATTCGGACTGGAGACTGTGCCATGCAACCCGGGATAGTCAATTGCACGAGTTCAAGACGAGTCGCCATCACCGGGATGGGAATCATTGCCCCCGGCGCAATTGGGAAAGAACAACTCTGGAACCTCATCTCCCAGGGTCGATCTGCAATTGCGACCCTGTCGCGTTTTGATCCGAAAACACTTCCGTGCACCATCGGGGGAGAGGTCGACGGATTCAATCCGCTTGACCACATGAAGAGGAAGACAAGCCACCGAATCGATAGGGCGGCACAGTTTGCTGTTGGAGCCGCACATATGGCCTGGCAGGATGCAGGCTTGGACGCCACTCTTGAGGACCTATCGAGAGTTGGGGTGTTCGAGGGAACATCACTCGGTCCGCTTGTGAGCACGTTTGAGAGCCACAAAACCTATTTACAGTCTGGTTGCCAATATGCAAATCCAATGCTCTTGATGTCAAGTATGATGGGGGGAGGATCCGGTTTCATCGCACTGGAGTTGGGAGCTCACGGCCCGAGTCTCACTTTTGCGGATGGGAGTGTTTCATCGGCGTATGCAATCGGTCACGGTTATCGGTGCATCAAGTCGGGAGGAATCGATGTCGCAATTGTTGGCGGCGCTGAAGCACCTTTATCGGAGGAAGTGCTTGCGACATTCTCTTGTGCGCGTCTGCTTTCTACGTGCAATTCATCCCCTTGTGAAGCAATGAAACCGTATGACCGTGAGCGGGACGGCTTTGTGCTTGGAGAGGGCGCGGCCTTTTTGATTCTTGAGGAATCAGCACATGCTGTCACCCGCGGCGCCCGAGTGTACGGAGAAATCATTGGTTTTGGGGAGACAACAGATGCATATCATCCGACATCGCCCGATCCTCAGGGAACCTGGGCGACTCGAGCGATGGAGAACGCGCTGGCTGAAGGGAACGTCCGTCCGGAAGAAGTTCAATATCTCAACGCACATGGCACTGCAACGAAAGCAAATGATATCGTCGAGACGAGTGCGATCAAAAGAGCGTTCGGCGAACATCCCGAACACTTATCGATCAGTTCGACCAAGCCGTTCACCGGTCACCTGCTCGGCGCGTGTGGCGCGCTCGAGGCCGCCACAACGTTGCTCGCCATGACGCACAGTTTCGTTCCCCCGACCTTGAATCTCTCAACCCCGGATGAAGGGTGCAATCTGGAGTATGAACCCCGATCAGGGAGAAGGAAGTTCGTGAATGTCGCAATGTCCAACAACTACAGCTTTGGTGGAAGAAATTCCTCCTTGCTGTTCAAACGAGTTCTTGATGTCTAACCATGCATAGGAAGTTTGCCATGAAACAGAAAATCGTATCGTGCAGCCTTGCGGTCTCCTTCCTGTTCTATGCCGGATGCTACGATTCCGTTGAACTTACGAAAGAGAGCCTCATTCAATCTCACGGCCAGAGCGACATCTCGGTTGTCACAAGGTCGTGCCGAAGATACGAATTCAAGAAGGGGAATTACAGCATCTCAGGCGATTCACTATTCGGGGTGGGGATACAGAAACTTTCCCCCCCATTCAAGGATGTGCCATTTCAGGATCCGATCGGTCTTTCCGATATTGTTGTGATCGAGACACGCGAATTCAACACAGGCAAGACAATTCTCCTCGCCGGGGGAATCGCGCTCGGTGTCGCCGGGATTATTGCCGTCAGCAATGGAGGAAACGAATCAGCACCCCCACCTCCACCGCCGTCCTATACGGGGGGGAAGTTCTCATGCCCATTCATCTATACATTCGACGGCTCGAAGTACCACTTTGAATCGGAAACCTTCTCCGGGTCAGTCTTCAAAGGGCTTGAACGAACTGCATTTGATGTGCTGCATCATCTCAAACCGGTGAACGGTGCGTACAAGCTCAAACTGCTGAATGCGAGGGAAGAAACAGAGTATGTCAACCAGCTGTCGCTCATCGTCGTCGATCATCCTGCCGGCACGACGATTGTCCCGGATCAAACCGGGGTCATGCACACGATCGCAGCCCAGGTTCATCCCACACAATGTCTTACTGATAACGGAAGGGATGCATTGACAGAGATACTATCCCGGGACAATGCGTATTGGACCAGCACGCTTTCGGGTAAGGATTGGGCTCATGAACGAACCTTTCGTGATGGTCTGACGGTCGGGTTTCGCAGACCCGCGGATGCGAAATGTGTCAAGTTGATTGTAAGCGGCAAGAACACCAGACTCGGTTACTTCGCCCTTGCAAAGATCTTCCAGTTGAAGGGAAGAGACAAGATGGAGTGGTACCGACGGTTGGAAACTGATCCTGCCGAGAGAGCAAAATTTTCTGAATGGTTAGTGCGCCAGGGGATGCTGCATGTTCAACTCTGGCAGCAGGGCAAATGGGTTGAGAGAGGCGCGTTCATCGATGTCGGACCGGGGCTCTGCAAGGAGCAGATCATGATGCTGGATATCAGTGATATTACTGAAACCATGCTCAAGATCCGACTTGAATGTACGATTGACCTGTGGTGTGTTGATCAGGTGTACGTGGACTATTCGCCGGATTTCCCCGTTCATTCGGTCGAGTTAATCCCGGCAAACGCAACATCCGAGCATGGGCAGGACGTTTCAAACACATTAAGAGCTGCAGACAACAGCTACTACGTAACCGTCAGCGATCAGTATGCTGACATTGAATTCTCTGCCATACCGGAGACGGGTGGTTATGACCGGTCCTATGTGGCGAAGACCCGGGGTTTCTACTATCAATGGGTGAAAGCGGATGGGCCATCGCAGGATAAGCTGGTGGAGCAGATCCTCTCCGGAGACCAGGTCGGCACCAAGTTGCTTTTGTCACAGTGGTTGGAGAAGAGAGTATGGTACGAGGAAGTCCCACAATTGCACTAGCTGACCCTCTTGATCCTGGTTTGATAGCGCCCATGCCTTGCCTTCCTTGGCAGACTTTCGTATGTTAAGAATACTATTGACAGGGAGGCGGAGTTACCTTGCGCGGTTCGAATTGCCATTAACGTCACCAACGCAGTAGTGGGGAAGTCAGTTCAGGACGCAACGGGAACTGACCAAGTCGGCACGGAGCGTAGCGCAGCCCGGTAGCGCACTTGCTTGGGGTGCAAGGGGTCGCGGGTTCAAATCCCGCCGCTCCGACAGACAGAAGGCATCAGCGACTTGCTGATGCCTTTTCGTTTTGTGAAACTGCCGGCGAGACAGATGCTTCTTGACAGATCCAAGAAAGCAGTGCAGTGGCGGAAGTGACCTCCGCAAACGGAGGAAACAACGGTGTGACTCACAAGGAGGGGGGGAGCGTGAAACCGATCTCAATTCAGCTTCTGCAACAACTCTTCCAGAAATTTTCTGACTTCAATTACATCTGACCGCAACTGTTCGTCGGTGATTTTGCTTTTTGGTTTCGGTGCATCGATCAGCACAAGCTGTTCGCCTGTTTCATCCTCGGGAGTGTACCCCTTCAGCACCTGTTTGGCACCTTCGATTGTGTAGCGCTCGTCTCTCAGAAGTTTCTTGATATAGAGAATGAGTTTGATATCGCGGTTGGTGTAAATCCGATTCCCCGCACGGTTCTTCGCAGGCTTTAGCTGCTCGAATTCAGACTCCCAGTAGCGCAAGACATACTGCTCAAGGTCGGTAATCTTGCTGACCTCGCTGATTGAGTAGTAGAGCTTCTTGATGCCGAGAGATTTCATAGTGCCTCGCACGTATGGAATATCGATTCGCTGAGAAAATACGTAATGTCCATTTGATTTGCAACCGGCCCGTGTTTCGCCGCCCGGGATCTTACGGCTTATTCTTGACCCTGCTTTTCGAGATGCGCACGTCGATTTCCTTGAGCTTCGTGAGCTCATCAGTTGTCTTTTGCAGCTCTGCTTCCAGTTCCTGCACGCGCTTCCCGCGGGCAGATGCTTCGTTTGCCTGCTTCCGGACGGCAAACGCGAGGCTGTCACTGAGAGCCGTCTCCCTGATCAAAGAATCCCGCAATGTTTTCACCCGGCCAACCATATTCAAGTACATTTCGATGATCTGCCTTTCTTCAGGAGTAGCGGCTGAGGCCGAGATAAACAGACAGCCAATATCGTGACGCACTATCGTTGGCGGCGGGGTTTGCAGGTGAGCTCAGAAGCAACGCGGTCTTCCTGACGGCAGTTGGATACACGCTCGTCGACGGGTAATTCCTGGCCACAAGTGCATATTCAAGTGTCGCTTCCTTCAGGGCAGAAGCGCGTTCAAGTGTGTCTGCAACGGCCATATGTCGTTGGGCTTCACGCTCGGTATTGCTCAGGTTGTCCGAAGATGAACACCCTACGATGAACGCAGCGGCGATAAGACATACACCATCATACCAAGACATCCGCGGACCTCTGAGGTTGAATATTGACTGGAGAGACCGGCGCCATGGCGCCCACGTCTGCCGCCGGCAAGTCCACAAAGAACGTTGACCCCTTTCCGACCGTGCTGGTGACCGAGACTTCGCCCCCATGCCCTTCCACAAATGCCTTCACGAGTGCAAGACCAAGCCCGGTGCCTCTGGTTGCCACCTTTGAAGCATTTGATGCCTGATAGAACTTTACAAAAATCTTTGGCAGGTCTTCGGCATCGATACCGACGCCCGTATCCTCAACGGAGACCCGCGCGCCGTTCCCGTGGCGGTCCAAGGTGATGGAGATCTTTCCCCCTTTCTCTGTGTACTTGATTGCATTGCTGATCAGGTTGCTGAACACCTGCGAGAGTTTATCCACATCGGCCATGACGTAAGGGATCGGATTGGCGGCGACAGCAATCTGAATGTTCTTCCGTTCTGCAAGGACCTGGGAGTCCTCCACCGCTGCTGCCACGATCGAGAGAAGATCCGCAAGCACCAGCTCATACTCCATTTTGCCGGCTTCGATCTTCGCGATATCAAGAAATGCGTTGGTAAACTTGATCAGCTTGTCGATGTTTCCCCCCATCGATCCGAGAATGCGAAGTTGCTCGGGATTCAATTGGCCGAGCTTCTGTTCCGTGAGGATGTACTGCGCGGACATGATTGTTTGAAGGGGCGTTCGCAGTTCGTGTGAAATCTGGCGCATCATGGCGGCCTTGTACTCGTTGATCTGCCGGAGCTGGTTGCTCATCTGATTTACAGCGTCTGCGAGAAGGGCTGTTTCGTCGTGAGACGAGACTTTGATTTGTTCGAATGACCCGCGTGCAATCTGTTGTGTCCCCCGGATCACGGCTTCAATTGGTCGTGTAATCGTTCGGGTGATGAAAAACGCCATGGTGAGCGCAACCAGCAGTGTTCCAAAGGTCAGAATTAATGCCACGCGGGTGGATTGTTGTGTTGTCAATTCCACATTTGCCATGGATTGATCGATCGAAGCCTGGGTAAGTCTGATGAAACTGATCCAGACCCTTGTGCAGAGAGGTCAAATACCTTGGCCTGAAATTGATCTGAGTTTAGCCGGGATTTTGCCCGAGATGTTTTTGAGAGCGCCTGTTCGGTAAAAACGGTTCATTACAAATGCATCGTGCTGTGATCGCACCTGCTGGAGCAATTCATATCGATGCGCGTCCGACTGCATGGTGATAAGGGAATCGAGTTCTTCGGTCAAGCGTTCGCTGGCAGCCGTGAAGATTGCGAAGTAGGCATTATCGTGTGTAGCCAGGTACTTCCCAGCGCTCTGATCCTCGTCATAGAGTTGTCCACTGAGTTCCTTGGCCAAATCGATGGATGTGACATCAGAGAACAGCGTTGTGTGTGCGGCATTCGAGACGAGATCGAGTTCATACACCATGTACCCGTTTACCCCCATCATGATCACAATGATCGTCAGGAACCCGAGTATCGTCTTTTTGTAGATGGTCGTCCTCATCACACCTTCCCTTCGATAACAACCATTGCCACAACATGGCTTCTGGAATGCGACAACGATACGAATACTGATGCCCCGGCAAGGCTCTCCTTAAGCTTGCCATAGAGCGTCACATGCGGTTGCCCAAGCGTGTCATTCATTATTTCGACGTCCTTCCATGCAAAATCACCCCGCCAACCCGTGGCAAGTGCTTTACTGACAGCTTCCTTTGCGGCAAACCTGTGCGGCAAAATGCTGGCCCGCATTGTGCTTCGACTGGCAGTAGCGAATTTCTTCCGCAGTGAAGATTCTTTCGAGGAAATTGCTGCCCAGCTGATCTATGCTGTGTTGTACTCTCTCGATCTCCAGAATGTCGACGCCAATGCCCTTCACCATGGCACTCAGGCGCGTTCCGCAAGATTGTTCTCGGAATCGATTACCCCCAGAAGGTCGGCGATATCGCTAATCTCATACTTCGCGTTTGAATTAACCGTCCCGAATGTGTCACCGTATCGCGCAAACACAGTGGTCATTCCAACGGCTGCAGCACCGACGATATCCCGCTCGGCCCAATCCCCAACCATGATGGCTTCGTGCGGTTGGATCTTCAGCAATTCGAGGGCTTTCCTGAATGGGGCGGAGCCTGGTTTCCGTTCTCCGGTGTCTTCAAAGGTCACCACGGCGTCAAACATATGGTGGAAGTTGAGGTAACACAGGCGCAGCCACGCTTCCCGTCCGGGGCGTCCGACACCACTGCGAGCTTCACGCCGCGCTTGATGAGTTCCACGAGCGTCAGATTGACGTGGGGATACGGAACGAGGGCAGCTTCACGCGCCCTGCGATATGCGATAATGCCGGCAGAGAGTATCTTGTAGTCGACCTTTTGAAAGACATCATAAAGAAGTTGGTCGAATACATTCTGAAATTCAATTCCCCGTTCCTTGTAGATGGCATCGATTCGAGCCTGGGCCTCATCGGCAGTGAGGTTCAGCCCCGCGTCGATCATCGAATGAATTGCCGCGCTGACTGCTTCGCGTTTCATCCTCATGAAGTCAACGAGGGTGTTATCCAGATCGAATACAATGCCCTTGATCATAGAACATTTCAACATCAACGCACAGACTTTGCCGCCGAACGGGTACACTCGTCTTCGATATATTCGCGCACTGCCGGCTTGACAAAAAGATGATCAAGCCCAATCTCGTTGAGCGCAAGGGCGAACACGGACGTTTTCTTTGCAGGCATAAGTCTCTTGTTGATCAACAGAACTCTGTCGGTCCTCAAAATGCAATACCCCCCATCAAAGTCCCCTTTCTCATATCGTACCGTGACCTCCAATTGCACAGCAAGTTGTTCAAGCTCTGCGATCAACTCTTCGTGTTTCATGGTATCGACGGTGGACTCTTCTTGAGTGGCTGGAACACGGCTAATCCTATGATGGTGTAATAGCAGAGGGTCGCGATAAACGGCGTTCCGGCCAGGGCACCGAGGCGGGCGAGAAACAACTCCCGGAACACTACGTTGTCGACCGTGGTAAAAAACTCATTGTAGATCATTTTCCCGTCGAGGTACATCGTGAACGCCTCGACCGGGATGAAGAGATAGAAAAGAATGGCGCTCATCATCAGCCAGCCATGCTCTTTCAGCTTAAATGGACACGTTGCAAGAAAGACCACACTGCTCACAAGGGCTGCGACATACGTAATTATGATCGATAATGACACGAATGACAGCAGTCTGAAAATTTCCTGCTCAGCGTCAGGAGGAATATACTCCAGGAATTCCAGCGTACCGAATTTCAACAAATCGTTCCCGATAATCGCTCTGACATAGGCGCCCCCGAGCCAGAGTATGCCTGAAACGACAAGAACGAACAGCGAGATCCGCCAGGTCCACGGCTCCGTGTGCAACTGCAAATTAGCTCGTTGGCTGGAAGATCTGACTGAAGCGGTGGAGTCATCAGTCGGTGCGCTCATGGTTCAAAGGTACGATTTTTTGGGGGCGTTTTCAAGAAATCCGACTCACCGGAGTGGCTCGTTAGGGTGGTCAATCAGCCAGTTCTTGTACCAGCTTAGGTCATAGCTTAGTGCGAGCAAGTTCCGCAAGGATTCGGGAGTCAAACTCAGATACCTGGATGAAAATGCAAGTTTTGTTTCAGGGGGAGCAGACGAGAGCAATGTATTCATATGCATCCTGGTCTGGTCAAGCGCCGCGGTGAATTCGCGGGTAAGGTTCTCATATCCTTGGTTGTCTTTGCCCACGCGCCTGTATGATGTCGTATGTCTTCGATAGAAATTTTGCATGAAAGCTCAACCTCTCGAGGACATCCGGCCGTTCAAGGAGGGTGGCGAGTTCGATCAGGAGGCCAAGATCATTCCGGCAGGTCAGCTTGTGGTTGGAAAGTGTATCCAGCGAGGAGAGAAGCTCAATAGTGGATTGACCAAGTTGCATTGCGGCGAACGAAGAAGTGGGGTGTTCAACGGGCGGTCCGTGAGAATCCGTGCAGGGAATATAGGAGATGCGACATGCAGATACAACATGTGGAACTTTTTGCCGGTCACCCCATCTTTACTAAGGAAGCATGAGCTCGCCGCATTGATTCTTCAGCGAGCAATGGGTAACTTTGGTCAGATCAGAGCAATCGTATCAGGTTATGGATCTGTTCCAGCAATTACCCTTATCCAGAAAAATACTCCTGGGTATTGTACCCTTGTTTCTCCTGTTCATCTCCGTTAGCGTGGTCCTGCAAAACCATTTTCAGGAGCAGGAAATGATGGAGCAGGCACAGGCTTCCGCGCACACTTATGCGGACATCATCAAGGAATCACTCGTCAGTATGATGGTGAACAACTACCAGGTGGACAACAGTTTTCTGGAACGGGTCAACACGCTTCAACAATTTGATACAGTACACATTCTTGTGAACGATCTTCGCTTGCGCGAAGAGCTGCTCACCCCGGAGCGCGTCAAACGGCTCGGGGCACAACATGAGATGTTACAACCGCAAGACGCCATTGAACATGAGGCGATCGCGACAGGGCAACCCCTGTTCACCCGGGAAGGTGATCATTTTCGGGCGGTGATCCCGTTCACGGCCAGCGCGGTCTGCCAGAAATGTCACGCAGTTCCGGTCGGCTACACGCTTGGTGCCGCAGACTTGCACGTTTCTCTGGAACGAATCTCTCGCGTTGCTGCGGGCAACTGGAAGCGGTCCATCATTATCTTCCTTTTGTTTACCGGCCTCGCCATCGCCGTTGCCACGTTTATGTTCACCCGCTACGTATCCAGGCCCATTGAACGACTTGTAGCAGCGACGAAGGAAATCGGCAGAGGCAACCTCGACTACACGGAGAAGGGCGGTCTTCCACCTGTTGATACCATCCCGTCGAATGATGAGCTGACGTTCCTTGCCCGCATGTTCGATTCCATGAGGGAATCGCTTCGCGAGAAGATTGGCCAGCTCGATCAGGCAAATGCAAGCCTCTCCGAGCGTAACAAGGAAGTCGAGGACGCGTTGCGACAGCTAAAACTCGCCCAGGAGGAGCTTGTGCGCAGCGAACGGTTAGCAGTCACGGGAAAGATGACAGCCCAACTCTCCCACGAAATCAATAATCCAATCCATAATATTCAAAGCCTGCTGGAATCCTCGTTGCGAAAGGTCAATGGCAACCAGCAGGCAGGTGAGTTGATTGGCGTTGCGCTCGAGGAGGTCACCCGCATGGCGAAGTTGACCCGACAGATGCTGGATTTCTATCGGGGGTCGGTCGTCAATATTCCCCACGAACCCGTGGACGTTCGAACATTGCTTCTCGAAGTCTGCAGGGCGAACGAGGGGTCACTTGCAAAACTTGGGATCGGCATTGTGCGTGATCTGCCGGAGAGCCTTCCCATGATACCCGGTGCCCGCGACAAACTCAAACAGGTCTTCATCAATCTTCTTTCCAACGCGCGTGATGCCATGCTGTCGGGCGGGACCATCACAATCAAGGCGCGCGCGGCCGGGAGAGGACTGGCAATCGATGTGACTGATACCGGCGTCGGCATTCCCCCGGAACACCTCGGCCGGATTTTTGACGCGTTCTTCACGACAAAGAAAGAGGTGAGTGGTGTGGGGCTTGGACTGTCCGTGACATACGGGATTATCCAGCAGCACAAGGGATCCATTGATGTGGCAAGTACCGTTGGGTCAGGAACGACTTTCACAATTCAACTTCCGACAATCGGTGTTGGTCATGAATGATATGGTAGCAAGCGAGGCCATCCGGAAATCTGGCGGGCATGAACGTATTCTCGTTGTTGATGACGACAAGGCATTCCGTTTGGCGACACAAACACTACTGGGCGATAACGAGTATCGTGTTGTCCTTGCAGCGAGTGCGCAGGAGGCGTTGGCGGCGCTTGACCGGGAAGAATTCGACCTGATGCTGACCGACATGGTGATGGAAAACTTGACGGGAGTTGAACTGCTCAGGAAAGTGAAGGCGGCGCTCCCTGAACTTCTGGTAATTATGGTCACGGGCTTCGGATCGATCTCCACGGCGGTGGAGGCCATGTATCACGGTGCAGCGGACTACCTGACCAAGCCCTGCAATAACGATGAATTATTGCTGAAGATCCGGAAAGCTCTGGACTCGCAACAAAAGGATCGCGAGCTGAAGCTTCTGCGTGAGGAGTTGCGCAGCACGTACAGTTTCGGGAAGATCATTACCCGCAGCGACAAAATGAAGGAAATCCTTCGTCAGGTTCAGCAAGTGGCCGACACAGATGTCACGGTGCTGATTCAGGGGGAAAGTGGTACAGGCAAGGAGCTTGTCGCACACTCCTTGCATTACAACAGCAACCGCAAGGGTGGACCATTTGTTGTCGTCAATTGTTCGGCTATTCCGGAGAACCTGCTCGAAAGCGAGCTCTTCGGATACGAGAAAGGAGCGTTCACAGGTGCGACAAAACAGAAGTCAGGCAAATTCGAGGATGCCGACTCCGGAACACTTTTCCTTGATGAAATTGGTGACACTTCGGCTGCTGTTCAGACAAAACTCCTTCGCGTTCTTCAGGAAAAGAAATTCGAGCGCGTCGGCGGAAACACCCCTCTGGTTGTTGATACCCGTGTGGTCGCAGCAACAAACCGGAACCTGGAAATGATGACACGGCAGGGCGATTTTCGGGAGGATCTGTTTTATCGGCTCAACGTCTTCCCCATCCATCTCCCTCCGCTGCGAGAGCGACTCGAGGATATTCCGCTCCTGGCAGAGCACTTCCTGCAACGGCATACTGATCTCTCAGGCGGCCGTGTAAGATTTATCGCTCCTGGTGTCGTGAGCGATATGTTGAACTATGCGTGGCGGGGGAACATCCGAGAGTTGGAAAACCTCATGAAACGGGCCATCATCAAGACATCTGCCGATACCGTGACGGGCATCGAACTCCCGACAGGCGACCAACGAACGGCACAACCTGCTGCCAGTGTGGCGCAAACACCAAACCTCAACACACCCTTCAAAGACTATCTCTCAACGATAACACGCGACGCGGAAGAGAAATACCTTCTCCGGATGTTACGTCTGTATAAGGGTAACATCAATCATATCGCCAAGCTGATGGAAGTCGATCGAAAGACCATCTATCGTAAGATGGCTGAGTACTCCCTCGACCCCTCCACCTTTAGAGGATAACCGTCTGCCTGTGGCATTCGCGCCCCATCCGACTGTTGGGAGAATCGCCAGGTTGTAGCACACCAGTCCCACTCCTCAATACATCCCCTTCAATCGACGTGTTTTCGGAATGTTTCCCAACACTCTCATGTGGCACACCGCTTGACTTCTACTCAGCAACTGTCACCTACTCGATCCACCCAATCCAGGTGTGTGGAAGTCATGGCAACAAAGACATTATTTGAACAGGAAGCTCTTCCGCAAGTGGGCGCTCTTCAGAATTTCGCCCTGCAACTATGCAGAGACGAACAGTACTCCCGCGACCTTGTGCAGGAGACTCTGCTGAAGGCATACACGTATTTTAACACGTACCGGGAAGGAACGAACTGTCGCGCGTGGCTCTTTCAGATTTGCAAGAACTCCTACATCAACGAGGCAAAACGGAAAAAGCTCCAGCCTGTCGCAGTGGATCTGCAGGAGCAGGAGACGGGAGAATACGGAGAACGGGCTGAAGATGAGGGGAGAGGCGTACGTATTGCGTTTCACGGGCGTTACTCTGAGTCTTTGCAAACGGAAGTCTTGAGTGACGAAGTGACGACGGCGTTTGAAGCTCTTCCGGGGGACTATCAAACTGTGCTGATACTCTGCGACATGGAGGGGTACACCTACAGTGAAATTGCAGAATACATGCAAACACCGGTTGGCACAATCCGGTCGCGTATCCATCGCGGGCGGAAAATGCTCGCCAGCCAACTTCATGGATACGCCCGCGCGCAAGGATATCTTGCGCAACATTCATCGGCACATAATTGAACCCGTCTCTTTTCCGGACTGCCGTGCTGTGGACCGAGCTTCGTTATCAGAGAGAAGGTGAGCGACCATGAAACCGAACAAGAAGAGTCAGACCCGTGCAAGCTACACGCTGGCGATCGTGTTGGTGCTGCTTGGAGTTTCGTTTGCGCTCTTTCTGCAAATGTGTGCATAGGGAAAGCATTTCACGTTGAACATGAACATGAGTCAATGAATAGAAAACTCATTAGGAGTAGTGCAATCTCCAGACCACATCATGTTGTTTGATGATGGAAGAAACCGGAAGGGTCTGTCGGGGAGTTGTGGCGAACAGCGCGGGTTGGGGTGATATTCGATCGGTGCGGGCATGATATTGTATGCAAACGATACTCTTCATATATTGTGTGCGCCTCACAGAAAGCCGTCACTTCTCTCCCATCCTTACTGAAAGGAACTACTCGATGAAGCGCACCCTTCAGTTCATCGCTGCGTTTATGCTTGGCGCCCTTGTAAGTTTTCCGGCGTTTGCACTCCCACGATTCGCCAGTCGTACCGGTGCAAAGTGTCTGTCATGCCACATCAATCCGTCAGGTGGCGGAATGCGACAAACTTTTGGCGTGCAATACGGGCGGGAAACGCTCCCCGTCCCAACGTGGTCTAATGAGTTGGGACTGGACGATTTCTCGACGAAACTGTCCGACGTTGTTTCAATCGGCGCCGATTTCAGAACCCTGTATTTCTATCAACAAAATCCTGACACGGGCACTCCTCCCCGATCCGTGAAGGCCACCAACGCGTTCTTTCAGATGCAGGGCAACATCTACATGAACTACCGCCTCGCAAAGAAAGTCAACATTTATCTTGACAAGGGCCTCTACAGCGGCTTCGAGATTTTTGGGATGCTCAATATTCTCCCGGCAAATGGGTTTATCAAGATTGGGAAATTTGTTCCCAACTACGGGACGAAGATGGATGACCATCGCGCGTACATCCGCATGTATACCGGCTTCAGCCCTGAGCTTGGTCGTCCGGAACTGACGGGCGCCGAAGTCGCGTTTCTTCCCGGCCCTGTGTCCATTACGGGAGGTGTCTATAACGCGACTGATGGATTCGGTGCCGGGACCGGAAGTGATAAAGCAGTCCTGGGTAGGGCAGAGGGCATCTTCAAGGCCTCCGAGGATGTACACGTCGGCATCGGTGGGAATGTCTTCACAAAAATGAATCCTGCGGGAGACCGAACAACATTGTTCGGAGGATTTGGGTCACTGAGTTATGAGGGCCTGACGGTACTGGGGGAAGGCGACTTCATTCAGAACAAGGCCTCGGGCGTGAAGGTCACCGGCATCGTGACGTTTGTGGAGGTCGATTATGTTCTTACCCCCGGACTGGATCTGAAGGTGGGTTACGATTTCTATGATCCGGACAAGGATCTGAAAACAGGGTCAAAGTCGAAGTACAGCTTCGGATTTGAATTCTTCCCCATCTCCGGAGTCGAAGTACGACCTGTCTACCACATCGTGAAGGATGAACCGGTGGACATCAAGAACGACGAGTTTCAACTTCTGTTCCATTTCTATTTATGATGAGGAGTACATGATGGTGATGCAACGGTTCTCTCTGGTTGTTGTGGCGACGTTCGGTGTTCTGCTCGCAATCGAAAGCTGCAAGGACATGGGCAATGAGGCTCCCCCTCCTTCACCGACCCCGATAGCAATCAGTCAGAGCAATTTTTCCCTGGTGCCCGGAGAGACTGCGGCGACGGGACTTTCAGGTGGGACTCCACCCTACTCTCTTGTATCAGGGGGTAATCCAAATGTCGTTGTCCCTCTGATTGTGGGCGACTCGCTGAAAATGCAAGCTAGTAGCGATTGGGAATTCAACCATCGTTATTGGTGACAACGGCTCACCGCGACAGACGACAACGGTGAGCGTTACGGTGGTGGAGTTGGCTGTGGGTCGAAACTCATTCAACCTTTTTATGGGCAACAGTGATTCAACCACAATCTCAGGAGGAACCCAACCGTACTCGGTCATCTCCAGTGGTGATACAACGAAGGTGGTACCTTCGATTTCAGGATCACTCCTCACCGTGCGCGCCGTGGGAGTCGGCAGTTCGACGATTGTTATTGGTGACAATAGTGCGTCCACGTTGCGAGCAACGATCACTGTTACTGTAAGGACACCGATTTCATTCTCGACGCAAGTCCAGCCGATCTTCACTGCTCATTGCGTCAATGCAGGCTGTCATCCCGGGGGAGGGGCGCCATTTCCATTACAGGCGGGCGTTAGCTACAACAATCTTGTTGGCGTAACCGCAGTCGCTGGTCCCTGTGCCGGAGACAAGCGTGTCCTTGCATCGAATGCAGATGCAAGCGCGCTCATCAAGCGACTCGAAGGCACGTGCGGCTTACAGATGCCTCTGGGGGGAACTCCTCTGCCGCCAGATCAGATCCAGTTGATCCGGGGTTGGATAAACCAGGGGGCAGCGAACAATTGATGAGTATCGGTATTGTTGGCAATCTGACGACGGGTCATTAAGATGAGTCGCATACGTTTGTTTCCGAGGTTGCACTGACTCAATAGTGGAACGCTTCCTTTGCGGACACTGTTGGTATTTGAGTCGGAATGGTTTCATCTGAGAGGAGGGAGGTCGAGATGGTTCGACGTTCAATAGTACTTCAGGCGGTCGCGCTGAGTTTAAGCCTGCTATGCGGTGCCTGCAAGAAAGATGAAGCGATGCCCACCTCCCCGCCACCGAGTGGTCAGTCGTTAACAGCGACCCCCCCGTCGGCGAGCGTAGGTGCAGGAACATCGCAGGATGTTCTCATCAGTGGAGGGACACCGCCGTATGCGATCGCATCATCACCCGCGGCGATCGCCACAGCACAGTTGTTGAACGTTGATAGTCTAGTGTCGACGCTAAGGATCACTGGCGTGAGCGTGGCATCAGTTGGAACGTCTGTAGTGGTCAGGGACAACTCCACCTCACAGGCAAAAACCGTAACTGTCCCTATCGCTGTTCGATAGCCATCGATGTTCTGTTTTTCTTCAACTCTCACAACTGAAACCAAGGAGGAAACTCGTGCGGTTAATCGTGTATACAATTGTCGGTGTTCTCGTGATGTTCGCGCCGGATTCTTCGCCCGGCTCCGATGGCAATGGAAGGAAACCTGCAAAGAAATCCGCGGGCGCGCTTTCCTTCAAGAAGAATGTTTTCCCGATCATACAAAAAAGATGCCTGCCGTGTCATGCGGAGGACAACTTCAATCCAAGCGAGCTTTCGATGGATGACTACGCGAAAATGAGCGAAGGCGGCAAGAATGGAAAGATATGGATTGCCGGTAGCTCAAATGAAAGCCTGATCATCAAGAAGCTGAGTGAGAAACCGCCGTTCGGCGACAGGATGCCGTTGAACTCAAAAAAGACGATTGAGGCCGGCAAAGGGAAGTGGCTCACTGAAGAGGAAATCAAAACGATTGCCACATGGATTGAAGAAGGGGCGAAGGACAACTAACCCATCGGACGACTTATGGACAGCGGCCCCGAGAATACAACTCGGGGCTTTTTGTTTTGGGGTCACCATTGTGTATATTATTTGAATGACTCTGCGGATCGATCCTGCGATCTATGCTTGAAGAGAACCAGAAGCTGACCTTCAAAGAAGTACTCAACAGCGTCCGGAGGCGATCGGATTCCGTTCTCCGGGTGGTTATTGCTGTCTCCCTGGTAGTGCTGCTTGCCCTGATGTTTCCTCACGGTGAGGAAATAGATGTCGATTACAAGGTCGGTGCAGTTTGGGCACAGAAGGATTTGATCGCCCCGTTTTCTTTCGCTCTTCTGCGCGATGAGCGTGAATACGAAAATGATGTAGAGAAAGCAAAGCAATCTGTCTATTCTGTCTTTGAGCGTGACGGCTCAGTCGAGAAGCGTCGGCTTGAAGAGCTTAACAGCATGTGGGCCCGCATGGATTCAGCCCTGGACCTCAGGGCCCTCATGAAGCGGAGCCAGAGACGACACCTGCCATCGCACTCCCGGGATTCCGCCTCCTTTCTCTTGTTCTCAACCCGCCTGGAGATACCGCTTAATGATGCTGAATGGGAAACACTTCAAGGGCTTAAAACCTCCCGGAGTCTCACGAAATTAAAGGGGGTTCTCGCCGAATTATTTCAGACTTTCTATTCGGTCGGCGTGCTCGACCTTCCCAAAATCAACCTGCCCCGTAGTGACATTGCGTTGAGAAAAGGTGCGCAGGAGGAGATTGTCCCCAAGGCGCGAATGTACGATCGCAACGATGTAAAGGAATTGCTTGATCATCGCCTTTCAACGATCTACAGAAGCGACCCCAGGGTACTTGCCATAGGATACAAGATCGGCGTAACACTGTGTGAGCCGGACATTCTGTTCAATGCTGCCGCGACGAAGCAGGCAACAGAAGCAGCGGTCAATACCGTTCCCCGCACAAGCGGCTTCGTTCAGGAAAACGAGCGCATCGTTAGCAAACATGAACGGATCACCCCCGAGACAAAGTTGAAACTCGAATCCCTCGCGCGCGCCCGGGCCGAGCAGGGATCAAAGAATGACTACAGGCTCCAACGCATCGGGATTGGCCTGCATGTTGTGATTGTTGTGATGTTGTTTGGCATTTATTTGTTCCTGTTTCGTAAGCGGATATTCTGGAACAACAGGCGCCTTGCCTTGATTGCGCTCCTGATTGTGCTGGAAGGCTTCTTTGCCTACGTTACGCGGGAGCTCGATGTCAACGCTCCCATTGAGCTGCTGATCCTGGTCCCCGCGGCGTCGATGTTGCTGACAATCATCTTTGATTCGCGCGTCGGGTTCTACGGCACGGTCATTATTGCGCTTCTCGTTGCCGCCATCCGGGGCAATGACTACACCATTGTGTTGACGTCCATCGTTGGTGGGGCGCTCGCGGTGTATACTGTGCGGGATATGCGGAACCGATCGCAGATCTTCCGCTCGCTTGGGTTTATCTTCCTCGGGTATGCGCTCTCGATCACCGCACTCGGTGTCGAACGGTTTGTCGCTGTCAATGTTGTGGCCGAACAACTGATGTATGGCCTCGCCAATGCGATCATGTCGCCAGTGCTGACCTACGGGCTCCTCATTTTCTTCGAGCGGGTATTCAAGGTAACGACCGACCTGACATTGATGGAGCTGTCGCACTTCAGTCACCCTCTCCTCCGGAGGCTCTCGGAACAGGCTCCGGGCACGTACCACCACAGCCTGGCGATTGCGACACTTGCGGAGGCTGCCGCGTCGGCCATTGGTGCGAACGAAGTTCTCGCGCGCGTGGGCGCGCTTTTCCACGACATCGGGAAGCTTGTGAAGCCGATGTACTTCGTCGAGAATCAGAAGGGATCACGTAACAGGCATGACAAGCTTACACCCCGCATGAGCTCATTGATTATCTCTGCCCATGTGAAGGAAGGGGTCAATCTGGGTGAGGAATACGACCTGCCGCAGGAAGTGCTGGATTTCATCCCGATGCATCACGGAACAACCCGGATCGAATATTTCTTCAGCAAGGCCATCGAGCTGGCAAGCCATTCGGAGGATGAGACAAAAATCGAAGAGATCAACGAGCAGGATTACCGGTACCCGGGTCCGAAGCCGCAAACCAGGGAAACAGGCATTCTCATGCTCGCAGATACGGTGGAAGCAACAACCCGCACACTGGATGACCCATCACCACAGAAACTCGAGACGGTGATCGATGAGATGGTCAGAAAAAGGTTTGAAGAAGGCGAGCTGGATGAGTGCCCTCTGACGCTTAAGGACCTTACGAAAATTAAAGCGGCATTTTTGAGTGTACTTGTCGGTGCCCACCACACACGCGTCAAGTATCCGGAACAAACAGCGAAGAGACCTTCGAGAGCACGGCGCCCGGTACGGCCAACGGAACTTGCCTCACAACAGCCCGGGACACAAGACCCGGGATCTCAAACGGCGGGGACTGAGCCGATCGATCGAACATCGACATCACCATGAACGACCACGTAAGAGACTATCTGCATTATCTCCAGCTGGAGAAGAATGTCTCGGAGAACACGATTGCCTCCTACACCCATGATATCAAAAGGTATGTTGAGTATCTTCAGCACCAACACGTGGAGGGCCTGGAGAGAGTAACCGAACGACACATGTCACGGTACATAGCGTTGTTGCACCGCAATGGACTCTCCCCGCGGTCGGTGACGCGATCGCTTTCGGCGATCAAGGGATTTCACAAATTCCTGGTCGGTGATGGTGTCGTCCGCGCCAATCCAACCGAGAATATCGATCGACCAAAACTTCCGCGCTCACTCCCCGACGTGCTGACCCAATCTGAGGTCGACACAATATTGAATCGGCCTGCACCATCGCCCCGAGACAAGCGACACCTCTGGTTGCGGGATAAGGCGATCCTCGAAACATTGTATGCAACGGGGATGCGTGTCTCCGAGACAGTCGGGCTGAGGCAGGCAAATGTTCTGGCAGATGAAGGGCTTGTCCGCGTGTTCGGCAAGGGTTCGAAGGAACGGATTGTGCCGATTGGTGGTTCTGCATTGCGATGGATTGCCCGCTATAGGCAGGAAGCAAGGCCCCTTCTTCTGAAGCGAGGAAAATCACAGGATGCGCTGTTCCTGAATGCACGTGGGACCTCAATGACGCGCATGTCCATATGGAACATTGTACGGGAGTATTCCACCAAGGCAGGGATTACGAAGGACGTTCACCCGCACACGTTCCGTCATTCCTTCGCGACGCATCTGTTGGAAGGAGGCGCGGACCTGCGCGCAGTTCAGGAAATGCTCGGCCATTCAGATATCTCAACGACCCAGATTTATACGCACATTGACCGTGAGTATCTGAAGGAAGTTCACAGGACGTTTCACCCGAGAGGGTAATCACCGCAGGGTTATAGTATCCCGAATCATCATACTGTACCGGTTCATGGTTGACCAGCTCTATATTCTTCCCATACTCCTGTTCTCGGTAGTCATCCACGAAGTTGCGCATGGCTACGTGGCATTGAAGCTCGGTGATTCAACCGCGAAGTTGCGCGGAAGGTTGACGCTCAATCCGCTGCCGCACATTGACCCGATTGGCTCGCTATTCATCCCGGTCTTCTCATTGCTGACCGTTGGGAGCGTTTTCATCGCATGGGCGAAGCCGGTCCCGGTGGACCGTGCAAACTTTGCGCGTCCCCGGCGAGATGATTTCCTGGTCTCGATTGCTGGACCCGGATCGAACATCGTGATGGCATTTCTGTGCAGCCTCGCGGTAATCGCCTTGATGATGGCCGGCAGCGGCGTCAGCGAATCTCAGCCACCTGTCGCTGTCTCTGTTGTCCACTTCCTGTTGAAAATGTTCTACGGCGGTATTTATCTGAATATCGTTCTCGCAGTATTCAACCTCATTCCGGTTCCGCCACTGGACGGATCGCATATCCTGGCCGCGTTTCTCCCGCCCCGACTTGCGCTGGGATATCATCGCATTGGCTTTGCCGGAATCCTGTTGCTCATCTTCCTGATGCGTGTGCCAGTTGTGAACAGCTCGTTTTTCACGGTCATCAAGGGGATCTTCGCACCATTCAACTCGCTGATCTCATTCTTTGCGTGAGTGACTGAAGGCCGTGCAGGAATATCTGTATCGAGAGAATGAATTGGTGGTTGAACAGGTCAGGCTGCGTGACATGGCGGAGAGATTCGGGACACCGCTGTACGTGTACAGCAAACGCTCCATCATTGATCACTGTCGCCACATTGAGCGGGCATTTGGCGGGTGCGACCATTTAACATGCTATGCGCTGAAGGCGAACAACAACCGGGCACTGCTGAAGCTCATCGCCAACGAGGGCCTTGGCGCCGATGTTGGTTCTGTCGGGGAGTTGTACCTTGCGCTGTCGGCAGGGTTTCCGCCGGAGAGAATCACGTTCAGCGGTGTAGGTAAACGTGACGACGAAATTGACTACGCTTTGAGACACGACATTCTCGCGTTCAATGCCGAGTCGACCGAAGAAATCGAAGTTCTCAGCAAGATTGCCAGCTCGTTGGGCAAAACCGCCCGTCTGCTTCTGCGCGTCAATCTCAACATCGACGCAGGCGGTCACGCGTATGTCTCAACCAGTTTGAAGCAGAGCAAATTCGGGATCGCACGTGATCGTGCTCTTGAAGTTCTGCAATGGGCCAGGGGGCTTCCATGCATCGAGGTGCGTGGAGTCCACAGCCATATCGGATCACAGATTATCAAAGCCAATACATTCAACACGGCCACGCGGTCGCTCACGGTGCTGGTGAAGCAACTACGGTCTGCCGGTGTTCCGGTATACGATCTGGATTTTGGCGGCGGATTTGGCGTTCAATATCGAGGATATGTTGTACATCCGGATGTGCCGTTCGAACTGCCGGAAGAGATCAACCTTTCCGCATCGACGTTGATCCGGGAAGTGGTTCCTCTGCTGGATGAACTGGGGTGCCGCATCTCGATCCAGCCGGGCAGATCAATTGTCGCTCATGCAGGCGCTCTGCTCACAAAGGTCCTCTATCGTAAAATGAGTGAGGGGAAAACATTCATCGTTGTAGACGCGGGGATGAACGACCTGCTCCGGCCGAGCCTTTACAATGCTCATCATCAGATCGTTCCCGTGTCGCTGAATGGCGCGAAGCACGAGACCGTGGATGTGGTAGGACCTCTGTGCGAGTCCGGCGATTTCCTTGCTGTCGACAGGATGTTGCCGCGCGTTCAGCGAGGAGACTATCTGGCGGTGATGTGCGCGGGTGCGTACGGTTACGCTCTTGCCTCGAACTACATTGCGCGGCCGCGACCGGCTGAAACACTGATAGACGGGAATGATACGATGATTATTCGAGAACGTGAAGTGATCGAGGACCTATGAACTCCACCACAACAAACCTGCTCCTTTCATGCGGAAATCCAATGTAGCTGTGGTCGGTGCCACGGGTCTTGTTGGCAGAAAGATGCTCCAGGTGTTGGAGGAGCGACGATTTCCAGTCGATTCGCTGAGGCTCCTTGCCTCTGAACGTTCTGTGGGAAAGGAAATCACAGCCTATGGAACCCCGCAGAGGGTGGAACTGCTGACCCCGGAGTCGTTTTCTGAAATTAGCATCGCCCTATTTTCTGCCGGGGCGGCCGTGAGCAGGGAGTTTGCTCCGCATGCAGTGAGGGCGGGGGCCCTGGTAATCGATAACAGCAGCGCCTTCCGCATGGATGATAGCGTTCCTCTTGTTGTGCCCGAAGTGAATCGAGCCGCGATGTTCTGTCACCGTGGAATCATCGCCAACCCGAACTGTTCGACAATTCAGCTTGTCGTTGCGCTCAAGCCTCTCCACGATCGCTGGAAGGTCAGGCGCGTCGTTGTCGCGACCTATCAGTCGGTGACAGGCGCAGGCCAAAGGGGGTTATCGCAACTTGAGGCCGAAGTATCGAACCTCCGCGTCCCGGAAATGAAGTTTGCGCACGCCATCGCGTTCAATGTATTGCCGCACGTGGACGTGTTCTTCGACGACGGCTATACGAGGGAGGAACACAAGATGATGGATGAGACAAGGAAAATCATGGCGGACAACGGCATACGTGTCTCTGTAACGTGCGCACGTGTTCCGGTGCGGGGAGGTCATAGTGAGGCCGTGAACGTGGAGTTTGACCTTCCCTTTGAGCTGGCAGAAATGCGTGCTGCCCTTGCTCAGGCTCCCGGTATTTCACTGGTTGACGATCCGGCGAATGCCCGGTATCCCATGCCGACCATGGCATGCGACCGGGACGAGGTATTCGTGGGGCGACTGCGACGCGATGACACTGTTCCTAATGGTTTGAATATGTGGGTGGTTTCGGATAACTTGCGCAAAGGTGCGGCAACCAATGCCGTGCAAATTGCAGAAGAATGGCTGAAAGGGAAATGACATGGTGCTACAACATCCCTGGCAGGTGAAACAGTGGAGTCGATTGCAGGCCGTGATCGCATTCACCCTGGTGGCTGGACTGCAAGGATGTCTCATGGTGCGCACCACCGAGCACATCATCACGATCAACGACGACCGAAGTGGTGAAGGCATTATCCACCTGATAGATATCCGGTCTGATGCCCGTTCTGATTCGCTTGTGCGGCGTGATTTTGACGACCTGATACATCTACTGAAGGCCAAAAAGGTGGATGAGTTTGAACGATTTGGCCGGATAATAACCACAAAGAAAGTCCAGGTGCGCGGAGATACCTTGATGGCGGAGGTGACCTATGTTTTCTCGTCCCTTAGCTCCATTGACGGACTGAGAGTTACCAGGGATGAGATGTCGTTGATTTTCAGTCCCGAGAGAGAAATTATCCGTACGAACGGCAAGCTCACGCATACGAACAAAGACGAAACTATTATCTCGTGGGATCACGACGCAAGGCGCCTGGTATACGTTGTTCGTGAAAAGCAATTGCCGATAAGTACATCCCTGGTACCGCTATACCTGAAATATTCAGGGCATTGAGATTTCTTGAATTGAGAGGCGAGTCCTAAGGACAGTTCGGGGTTCCAGATGCCGGGTGTTGTGAATAGCGTCGTGCGATCTCAACTTGTGGAGGTGTGCCACCGGCTGTACGAGCGCGGCATGGTGACCGCGACGGACGGAAATGTCAGTGTCCGTCTCGCCAATGGAAACATTATTGCCACACGTTCCGGGGTCAATAAGGGGATGGTCACCGTGAACGATCTGGTCGAAGTGACACTGACCGGTGAGCAGGTTGATGGAGAGGGAAAACCCTCGACGGAACTCGGTATGCACGCGTTCATCTATCAGCAGCGGCCTGATGTAAAGGCCGTCGTGCATGCCCACCCGATATATGCAACGGGGTTTGCCACAGCACGGATTGCACTTGACATGTGCATGTTCCCGGAAGTCATCGTCGGCCTCGGGGCAATCCCGCTTGCCGAATATGCCACACCGTCGACAAAGGAAGTCGCTGCTTCACTGGCGCCGTATGTGAAAAACGCAGATGCAGTTCTTCTCGCCAACCACGGGGTTGTAACGTATGGCGGTGAGTTATATGAGGCGTACTTCAAGATGGAAAAGGTGGAGCACGCGGCGCATATCACCTATGTGGCAACGATGTTGGGAGGTCCACGCTCTCTGGGAAGTGAGGATATCGACAAGCTTCGTACTGTAAGTGTGCAAAGCTACGGCAAAGACTTCTCGGCCAAAATCGCATGTGAGCTTGGTGACCAGGATTCCGATATTCCCGAGGAAGATCTGAGAAATTACATTGTTTCAAAACTCCGAGGGCTCGGGCTCTCGTGAGATTCCTCTGCCTCTGGCCTTTTATCACTTCACCGTACAGAATTGACTTATACCATGCCTGCAAAACTGAAAATCGGCGTCATCTTCGGCGGTCGCTCGGGAGAGCATGAAGTCTCGTTGGTCTCGGCAACATCAATCATCAATGCCTTGGACAAGGAGAAATATGATGTTGTCCCGATCGGCATCACTCAGGCAGGCCGATGGCTCAGCTCCGGGCGGGCTCTGCAACTCTTGAAGTCGAAAGATGGTGCTGACCGGGAGCCCGAGCGCTTCCTCGCGCCCGAGCCCAATCGCCAGGCACTTGTTTCATTGAGCGGCGAAACCGATGCGAAGCTCGACGTGATTTTCCCTGCCGTGCACGGAACGTATGGCGAGGATGGCACACTGCAGGGATTACTGGAACTTGCGAACATTCCGTATATCGGCGCGGGAGTGCTTGGCTCGGCGGTTGGCATGGATAAGATTGTGCAAAAGCAACTCTACGAACAGGCCGGGATCCCGATTGCCCGATATCTCTGGTTTCTCTCGTCGCAGGTCGCATCCCGATTGAAAACAGTTATCTCCGAGATCGAGAGGGAACTGAAATATCCGATGTTCACCAAACCCGCCAATACCGGATCCAGTGTCGGCATTTCGAAAGCACACGACAGGAAGGAACTGGCGGACTACCTGACTGTAGCCGCCGGTTATGATCGGAAGGTGATTGTGGAACAAGGGGTGAGGGACGCGCGTGAAATCGAGTGCGCTGTACTCGGCAACGACGATCCTGCAGCTTCGGCGTGTGGCGAGATCATCCCTTCGAATGAGTTCTATGACTACGATGCAAAGTACGTGGATGGGAAATCTTCTTCAGTCATTCCGGCGAAGTTGCCGAAGAGGACGGAGAAGGAAGTGCGGCATATTGCAGTGAAGGCCTTCAAAGTTCTTGATCTGGCGGGGATGGCTCGCGTCGACTTTTTTGTTACACGAAACAAGAACAAGATCTGTCTCAATGAGGTGAATACCATCCCTGGTTTCACATCCATCAGCATGTACCCAAAACTATGGGAGGCATCAGGGATTTCCTACTCCGGGCTCCTGGACCGGTTGATTGCCCTCGCCATTGAACGCCATCGGGAGAAGAACGCGATCAGAACGAGCTACCGACCAACAAAGGAATGGTACAGAGGGTAATCAATCCTTCGATCAAGATTCCTGCTCATTATCGGGTCACCAGCGCCGATCATCATCTGAGTTTGAGAATCAACAACCACTGACCTGACTCCTCCCCGGCCTTGACATTCGGGTCGATTTTCCCCTGCATCAATCGAACCGCATAGCGAATCCACTGACGCTTGAAAACACTCCAATTATGTAGTACATTGCACGGGTCATGGACAATCTCTTTTATCGGAAGGACAGGAAGAAGTTCGACCTTCGGGCGATGGTGAAGACCCTCAAGAAAAACAAACGCACCGCCCTCGGATTCGTGGTTGGTGTTCCTCTGATTCTCTTCCTGCTCTTTGGCAGTCACGGCATTATTCAGCGCGTGCGATTGCAGAATCAAAAGGCCGACCTTGAGGTAAAGATTCAGCAGGCTGAACAGGAAACGAAGCGCCTCCAGGCGGAATCCAAGGCATTGGATGGCGACAAGAAAGCCATCGAAAAGGTGGCACGAGAGAAATACGGAATGGTTCGCGAAGGGGAAAAGGTTTACAAAGTCAGGAAGAAGGATTGAGAGCGCATCTGATTTCGGATTGCAGACCTCGGATTGCAGCCCCCTCTTGCCGTTTACTGTAATCTTGCGCCCGTAACCCGAAATCCTCCCCATGGATCTCTTCGCACCAACATCTCCAACGCACCCACCATCAACGCAAACCACCGGAGTGGAGGCACCGCTCGCAGAACGCGTGCGCCCTCAGACACTTCGGGAATTTGAGGGACAGGAACATCTGCTCGGTTCGGGAGGCCCCCTCCGGGTACTCATCGAGAGTGACCGGCTTCCTTCCATCATTTTCTGGGGCCCGCCGGGAAGCGGCAAGACAACACTTGCCCGCATCATCGCCAGGCACACGCACGCTGATTTCTTCCAGCTCAATGCGGTTTCATCCGGTGTAAAGGATGTCCGGGAGGTAATCGAACGGGCAGAAGCCAATCGCAAGCACCTTGGCAAACGCACAATCCTCTTCATCGATGAGATTCACCGTTTCAATAAGGCCCAGCAGGATGCGTTGCTTCACAGTGTGGAAGACGGCGTGATCACCCTGATTGGGGCAACCACTGAAAACCCATCGTTCGAAGTCATTTCACCTCTCCTCTCTCGATGTCGCATTTATGTCTTGAAATCCCTTACCAACGAACAGCTCAACAGAATCATCGACCACGCGCTGACTGCCGATTCATTCCTGAGCGATCACCCGGTCACCGTCAACGATCGCGAGTACCTGATGTTGCTCTCCGGTGGTGATGCAAGGATGATGTTGAACGGACTGGAAACGTCCATCAGTCTTGCCAAACCAACGACCGACCATCGACGTGTTGTTGGAAGGAAAGAAATCGAAGAGGCATTTCAGCGGAAGTATGTACGATATGACAAGGGGGGAGAAGAACATTACAACCAGATTTCCGCGTTCATCAAGAGTGTGAGAGGGAGCGACCCGGACGCTGCGGTATACTGGATGGCAAGGATGCTCGATGGCGGTGAAGATCCAAAGTTCATTGCACGCCGGATGATTGTTCTTGCTTCCGAGGATATCGGCAATGCCGATCCGTACGCGCTTACACTGGCAACCTCATGCTTCACGGCGGTGGATTACATAGGCATGCCGGAGGCGCGCATTGTTCTTTCCCAGACGGCAACATATCTCGCTTCATGTCCAAAGAGCAACGCCTCCTACATGGCCATCAACGATGCGATGGCGGATGTCCGTGCAACACCCGACGATCCCGTACCGCTCCACCTCCGCAATGCCCCCACCAAACTCATGGGGCACCTTGGCTACGGGGAGGAGTATAAGTACAGTCACGACTTCCAACACCACTTCGTTGAGCAGCAGTACCTGCCTGATAACCTCAAAGACAAAATATACTACCGGCCCACTGAGAACGGTGCAGAAAAAAGCATTCGCGATAGATTGAATGCATGGTGGAAATCGAGGAAGCGGTGAATCGTGCTTTTCACGTTCCCGGTATCCCGGGCCGATCCGACCCGAAACGCTGGCTGGTTGCGCTCATAAGTCTTTTCCTGTTTGCGCAGTATGAGTCGTTCGGGGAGGAGCCCTCTGATTCTCTCTCCAGTATCAGCAAGCCGGATTCCGTTGTGGCAGACACATCAAGGGTGATCCCCGACTCGTTGAGAAGTGTGAAGTCGCCGTCCGGGATCGATTCAGTTGTGACATACTCAGCGTCTGACTCGGTTGTCTATGCGCTTCAGAACAAGACAATGTACCTGTACGGCAAAGGCAATATCAAGTACAAGGAACTCGGACTGAAGTCCGAGAACATCGACATTAACTGGAACACATCAATCCTCAACGCCGTTGGTGTTCGGGATACTGCGGACACCACTGGCAAGAAATTCCGCGGACAGCCTGACCTTATCGATGGCGGTGAGAACTATCACGGCTCGAAAGTCATGTACAACTTCAAGACAAGGAAAGGGAAGATCGACTTTGGAGAAACCGAGATCGAGAAGGGGCTGTACTACGGGGAGGAGATCAAGAGAATCTCCACCGATGTTCTTTTTGTTGGCGAGGGGAAATATACGACCTGCGATCTTGAGCACCCTCATTACTACTTCGGCAGCCCGGAAATGAAAGTGACCGTGAAGGACAAGATCGTTGCTCGTCCTGTCTACCTGTACCTTTCAGATGTTCCTGTATTTGCACTCCCGTTTGGGATTTTCCCCAGTGAACGCGGCCGTCGCTCCGGCATTATCGCTCCTGCCTACGGTGAGAGCGGGGCCCGCGGGCGATACCTCACCCATCTTGGTTACTACTGGGCGATGAACGATTACATGGACCTGAGCCTTCGCGGAGATGGCTACACCAAGGGAAGCTGGGTGTTGTACTCGGACTATCGGTACGCTCTGAGATACAATTTTGCCGGGAGTATCAGTGGTTCCTACGCCAAGACCATTTCAGGCTTGCCGGGCGACCCTGCTTACAGCAAACAAACTCAGTTCAACGTGGGCATCAACCATAACCAGGATTTCAATCCCACGACACGCTTGGTGGTGAACTTCACCTTCGCCAGCGGAAACTTCTACCAGCAGACGAGCAACAACCTCGATGACCTTTTGCGCCAGAACATCGTTTCGAATGCGACGTTGACAAAATCATGGGAAGGTACGCCCAACAGCATGTCGATCGGTATCCGGCGAGACCAGGTAATTGGAGGCTCGAAGGCAGGTGAGCTCAGCGAAATTCTGCCGAGCCTTAGCTTCAACCGGAGCCAGAGCTTTCCGTTCAGGCCGAAGAAAAGCACTTCAGAGGGTGGGCTGAACTGGTTCGAGCTGATCGGGTATACTTATGGCGGGCAATTCCTTAATACCAGAACCAAGACAAAGATCGACAGTGTCTCGTTCAGGACCGTGGAGCATCGAGGTATTCAACATTCTATCACAGTCAACGCATCTCCCAAGCTTAGCTATTTCACCATTACCCCGTTCTTCAACTACACCGAGAAATGGTACGATAAGCAGATTGACCGGTCCATTGATTCAACAACGAACCTTGCGGTTACCAGGGATGTAAAGGTGATCAAGCCCGTGCGGTACTATAATCTGGGGCTCTCTGCAGCGACGAAGCTTTACGGTATCTTTCAGCCGGGTGTCTTTGGGATCAAGGGCATTCGCCATCAAGTCACTCCGAGCCTGACCTACACGTATCAACCAGATTTTTCCAAACCGCGCTATGGTTACTACGGAACATATAAGGACACTTCAGGCATCGCACAAAAGTACAGTCTGTACGAGCAGGAAGTATTTGGCGGTGCCCCGGCAGGTGAGCAGCAGGCGCTGGGGTTGAACATCGGGAATGTCATTGAGATGAAGGTCGCCAGTAACGACACTTCCGGTCAAGACAAGAAGTTTACCCTGCTAAACCTGAACGCCGGGATATCATACAACTTCGTGGCGGACAGCTTGAAGTTCAGCGAGATTGGCCTTTCATATCGGACCAGCATTGGTGACGCATTCACTATTGGGGGGAACGCATCATACAATCTCTACAAATTCGAAGTGGACCAGAATGGAAGAGGTGCACGCGTAAACAAATTTCTTCTTAAGGAGGAAGGGCGGCTCGCGCAGTTGACAACCTTTGGAATCAGCGTGGGTACACGGCTGAGCGGCGAGAAGAAAGAAACCAAGGCCGGGCCTATCAAGTCCGCTGAAGATTCAATTGCGCAAAAGCAGAAGTCCGGATATGTCGGTTTGTACGATCAGGTTGAGCCGGACTTCAGCATTCCCTGGAACCTCGATCTTACATGGAATTTCAATCAGAATCAGTCCAATCCTCTTGCAAAGATCCGGAGCTCAAACCTTTCAGCCGCACTCGGGTTCAATCTCACGGAATTCTGGAAGATCAATGCGACATTTAGCTATGACGTTCTGAATAGGGAGATCCTGACGCCCCAAATGACTGTTTATCGCGATCTGCATTGCTGGGAGATGAATTTTTCGTGGACACCAACGGGTTTCAACAGGGGATACAGATTGGAGATCAGACTCAAGGCACCGCAGTTGCGTGATATCAAGGTGACAAAGCAGTTCAATGCGAGAGACATCTATTGACCGGAAAGCACCAGTCGAAATGACAAAGGGCAGACTCTCCGTCTGCCCTTTCTGCATTACAGGGATGTACGACACCTACGCCGACTGTTTCCGCTCCTCGTATGAATAGAGTGGATCAGTTTTGTGGATGATCGAGTCACGGGTCAGTGTACAACCCGTCACCTTCTCACGGTCCGGGAGGTTGTACATGATATCGAGCATGACCTCCTCGATGATTGAACGCAACGCCCTTGCCCCGGTGCCTCGTGCGATGGCTTTGAGTACCACTTCCTTCAGCGCCCCATCCTGAAAGTCGAGATCGACCCCTTCCATCCTGAACAGTTTCTTGTACTGTTTGATGATGGCGTTCTTGGGCTGCGTGAGAATATTGAGCAGGGCATCTTCGTTCAATGAGTGGAGGGGAGCCACAAGTGGCAGGCGTCCGACAAATTCGGGAATGAGTCCGAACTTCACCAGATCATCCGGCTGAACGAGGGGCAGAAATGCATCGGCGGTTTCTTCCTTCTTGCTTCGTACTTCCGCGCCAAATCCCATCGGGTTCTGGTTGACCCGTCTCGCGATGATCTTCTCGAGTCCATCGAATGCGCCGCCACAGATAAAGAGGATGTTGCGCGTATTGATGTTGATCAGGCTTTGTTCGGGGTGTTTGCGGCCGCCTTTCGGAGGGACGCCCGCGAGTGTGCCTTCAAGAATTTTCAGCAGTGCCTGTTGAACCCCTTCACCTGAAACATCGCGGGTGATCGACGCGCTATCGCTTTTCCGGGCGATCTTGTCGATTTCATCGATATAGACGATGCCCCGCTCGGCTTTCTCGATGTTGTACTCTGCGTTCTGGAGCAAGTGTACGAGAATTGTTTCAACGTCGTCGCCGACGTAGCCTGCTTCGGTGAGCGTCGTCGCATCGGCAATGGCAAATGGAAGGTCGAGGATCTTTGCCAGCGTCTGGGCGAGCAGTGTCTTGCCTGTGCCGGTTGGACCTATTAGAAGGATGTTTGTCTTTTCGATCTCCACATCATCGATGTCGTAAAGCCGATCCTTGGCATCGATTCGCTTGTAATGATTGTACACTGCAACGGCAAGACTCTTCTTTGCCTGCTCCTGACCGATGACATACTCGTCGAGAGCCCGCTTTATCTGGATTGGCGTTAGAGCTGCTCTGGGGCCACGCCGTGCGGAGAAGGCGGCCAGATTATTCCGGATGATATCGACAGAGCTCGAGACGCAGATGTCACAGATGTACACATCGGGTCCGGCGATGATGCTCTGCACTTCTTCGGGAGTCCTCCCGCAGAACGAGCAGTGGATCTTTTCACCGCCCTTGGACTTGGTTGATGACATTGGCTCAGTCTCTCGATTACTTTTTGGGTTCGATCTCTTTCTTCGTAAACACGCTGTCGATCAGGCCGTACTGTCTGGCTTCTTCCGAGGACATATAGCGGTCACGATCCGTATCCTTCTCCACCTGGGAGATCGGCTTCCCACAGTGAAATGACAGGATCTCGTTCAGCCGTTTCTTCGTTTGCAGAATTTCCTCAGCCTGAATGCTGATGTCGGACGCTGTTCCCTGTACGCCGCCCCATGGTTGATGAATCATGATGCGGGCATTCGGAAGACCTGCACGCTTTCCTTTCGCTCCTCCCGCAAGCAGTACCGCACCCATGCTGGCCGCAAGTCCGATACATGTTGTGGCAACAGCCGGCCTAATGTACTGCATGGTGTCATAAATTGCCAGCCCTGCTGAAACACTACCACCGGGGCTGTTGATGTACAGATTGATGTCCCGGTCCGGGTCTTCGGATTGGAGAAACAGGAGCTGTGCGATGGTCAGGCTGGCGATATTATCATCAATCGGCATTCCAATAAACACAATTCGTTCCTTCAGCAGACGGGAAAAAATGTCGTATGCCCGCTCGCCACGACCCGTTTGCTCAACCACCATTGGCACAAGTTGGTCCACGATCCTTGAATTCATCTGTATGTCCTTTCTGTTCAGTAGTTCCGCAATCAGGCGGTTCCAGGCACGCCGATCACTCGGTGTGGGAATCCTCAACCACCCTGTCAACGATCTTTACCTCGGATTTCAGAAATGCCATCAACTTATCAGTAAGCAGCCGCTCGGTGCCGGTATTTGAGACCTTGAAATAGTCCAGAAGCCGCTCCTTCTCCACACCGATCCGGGCAGACTCTGCTTCTGCCATCCGCTCAAGTTCTTCATCGGTGACCTTGATGTTCTCGACTTCCGCAATCCGCTGCTTCAAGAGCATCCACCGGGCTTGCCAGATCGCATAGTCGCGGCTTTCCTCGCGGAACTTCTTCTCGTCAAAACCCTTTGGCAGCTTCTTGTCGCGTGACTTTCCTTTGATGTCATCAACAAATGCATCAAGAAACGTGTTCACCATTGATTCGGGAGCAGGGAAGTGGTGCATGTTCACAAGCGCTTGAGCAATGGCGTCATCGACCTTTCGCTCTCCCTGTTCCCGCCAGTAGCGTTCGAGGTCGCGGCGCATATTGACGGTGAACTCCTCAGGGGTTGACACCGTGTTGCCGGAGATTTTCTTGACGAGATCGGAATCGAAAGGCGGGAGATTGACCTTCTCGATTTTCTTTACGGTAATTTCAAGGTTGATTGTATGAGAATGGTCGGCATGTTTCGATTCGAATTTGGCACGGTAGGCTTGACCTACCGCAGCGGCTTGAAGCGCGACCTTGATTTCCTTGACGAGCGATGGATCCGCCAGATAGAAGCGTGTGTCCTGCGAGCGTTTTCCGATGATCGGGGTGTTCGCGTCGTCCAATTCCTGCGTGTCACCAATAACGAAATGCTCGTTGTCGGTTACGCTCTGCACTTCAGTTGTAGTGCTGTTGGCCTGTCTGACATGGTGGATTTCAGATTCGATCTCTTCCTCGGTGACCTTGTGGATTGGTCTCTCCACCATCACGCTTCTGTAGTCGCCGAGTGCGATTATCGGACGTACGTCGTATTGAATCTTGAAGCGGAAGTGGTCGCCGCGTTTGAAGTCCATGTCGACCATGGACGGGGTTCCAAGCGGCGCTATGTCCCGGTCGGTCATTGCCTTGCGGTATACCTCGTTGGCAACCTCATCCAGGGCTTCGTATTCGATGGCTTCGCCATAGAGTCGCTTCACCATATCCATCGGCACCTTTCCCTTGCGGAACCCGCGCAACTCCACCTTCGGCTGGTACTTCTGATATGCGCTCTCGAAATGCGGCTGCAGCTCCTCCTTCGACATGCTGATCTCGGCCTCATGCCGAACTTCGGAGATGTTTGTTATCTGGACTTCCAACGTTGGTTCCCTGTGTGTTGTTCTCGCATGTTCAACTGGAATAGTGGAGATCGGTTCCCACGTATTGCCCGTTTACGGGAGAATATGGTATGGATATTCCCTGTGAATTTCCAGTACAAGACTCACTTCACCACCGGCGAGAGAGGATGCAACCTGTCGGGGGGGATCCTGAATCATCCAGCATTGAACGCAAGTCAACAGATGATCGCTCTTGCCAGGAAACACGATGACGCCGCGCGATCGTTTCGACTGTCAGAGCAGTCATTGACGCCGACACAGAAGCGAACGCACGCTTTCCCCCAAAAAAGCAATTACCTTATCCTCTGCTTGTTACTGCCATCCCCTAATCGGGGAACCCGCCCATTCGCACTTCCTGGATGCATGGGGATACACTCTTTCAAATCCTGAAACCATCCAAGACGGCATTGGGTTTGTACGAAGGTGGGATCTCAGTCTTGAAGAATCCCCTGGAGCGGGATCGAGATCGGAGGGATTGATGGGAAGAAAACGGTGATGCTTCCGGAATTCGTGAGAGCACTGTGGCAAGAAGCCAAGTGGGCATAGAGGGACTTGAACCCCCACGAGTTTCCTCACTAGATCCTAAGTCTAGCGCGTCTGCCAATTCCGCCATATGCCCAGAAAGCTCAGCGGTTTTTGGGGACTTCTGCCAGGTGGACATACCCAAACATCCGCTGTCCTCGTGGGGAATTTAATCAGATTCTGAGTCAGTATCAATCGCACCGACGAGACCCCCGGCGACCTACCCCGAAAACTCCTCCAAGCACCGGCTTGTTGATCGTCATTATCGGAAGCAAGTTCATCTCACGAGGCTGCACATCATTTGAACAGAGACGTTGATGTCATGACCATCACGCCTGACGATTCCACTACTCCCACCTTCGACGTTCGCTTGAACTGATTGAGCGTTCAAGTGTCTGCCAGGAAAGAACAGATGCTGTCAGATATGGTATGGCCTTCCGATGGCGAGTTCCTTTCGGAGTGCATCTTCCAATCCCGAAAACTCCTTGTCAGGTTCTGCTCCGAGAGCATCCAGGGTTTTGCTGAAGAAGCATCGCGCAGTGGCAACAGTGACCACCTCAAATATCTCTTCATCGGAAAGGCCGTGCTTTCGAAGAAGATCGATGTCCTCTTGACCTATTGATGTTGCGTCACGAACAACCTTCCCGGCGAACTCCATCATTGCTATCTCGGCGGGTGTCAGCGGTGCAGCATGAGAGTTCCGGGTAATCTCGATAAGTTCTTCTGCATTATAAAACTGTTTGCGAAGAACAGTCCCGTGCGCAAGCATGCAGTAGGAACTCCGCAGTGCACGGGCGGCAGCAAGAGTCACTAATTCATATCGTCGGGGCTCCATTCGTTCATTGATACTTCTTATCAAAACACTCCATGCCTCCATTACCTTTGGACGGTAACAAAAGAGTTGTGCAAAGTTCGGGAGATAACCCCTTTGCTTCTTTTGCTTTTGGTACATCTCCAGGACTTCAGCCCCTGCTTTCTCTTCGGGAATTGTTTGGATGAAAGCCATGAAATGCCCCCTTCTCCTTTATCGGGAATACCTGTTTGTTGTGCGCAAGTTATGGTGGAGCGGAGAAAATGGCAATGATTAATGCTCCGGATGTATTGATTGAAACGACAAAAAATGTTAGGATGGGTAAGTACGTTGCTGGTTCTTTGTCATGGTGAGGAGGTGAATATGGACATCCTGTCGGACGCGTTGCGTGTTGTCCGTTTGACGGGCGCGATCTTCTTCAATGCTGAGCTCTCTTCACCATGGGCATTCTATTCTCCACCGGGAGAGGAACTCCGTCGCCACCTTCATTCATCATCCGAGTGTCTTACGCTGTTTCATATCCTGGAACAAGGGCATTGCTGGATTTCTTTGGACGGCGTCACGGCATTTCAGATGCACCAGGGCGACGCAATTGTGTTCCCTCACGCCAGTTCTCATATCATGAGCAGTCTGCAGGCTCCCCCACCCTCGTCTGTGCATCCTGTCCCGATTGACTTGATCATGAACGCTTCGAAGGACCGGATTCCATCCCTTGCATTCGGTGGAGATGGTGAGAGGTCGCGTTTCATCTGCGGCTACCTTCAGTGTGACCAGAGATTCAATCCGTTAGTCGCGTCATTGCCGGTGTTCCTCTGGCTTTGCCATGACCATGGGGACGACTCTCTCGTGGTTACTGAGAATGGAAATTTCCCGCCCTCGTGCATTCTACCAATAGAGAAGGGCCATTGGCTCGAGACAACTTTGCAGTACACAATTCAGGAGGTGTGCAAGGGTAATCCAGGAAATGCTGCAATGTCGGCAAGACTACTTGAGGTCATGTTTGTGGAGGTGCTGCGACGATATATGCAGCAATTGCCATCGGCATATGATGGCTGGCTTGCTGCGGTGCGGGATCGCAGTGTGGGACATGTCCTCCAATTGATGCACACGCAGCCTGAGCGTATCTGGACTGTGGAGGATCTGGCCACGGAAGCAGCCATCTCGCGGTCAAGTCTTGCGCAGCGATTCACTTCGCTCGTCGGCGAAACGCCGATGCAGTATCTCGCCGGTTGGCGGATGCAGCTTGCAAAGCACATGCTGCGGGAGACGAATCTCTCTATTGGAGAAATTGCCGCTCGCATCGGTTATACTTCTGAGGTTGCCTTCAATCATGCATTCAAGCGTCATATTGGTCAACCACCGGTGACCTGGAGAAGAAGAAAGGGTCTCGATAGAGAATCGGGCGTTTTCTCTTCGACCATGAATGACTATCCGGACGGAACGCTTGATCGACCCGAATACCTTTCGAAACAAGGGTGATTGCAACCGGTTCGTGTACCGTATCCAGTACCATCGCTTGCCCGAACTGCTCCACGAATTCCATGATGGAGACTCCCACATCAGTTGTAAGCGCAAGAAGGGATAACCCGTATGAACATGAAGGAACACTGGGAAAGGGTCTATCGTGATAAGCAGCCTCACGAGGTCAGCTGGTGGCAGGATATTCCCAAGACATCACTCGATTTTATTCATTCCCTCAACACTCCTAAGGCGGCACAGATCATTGACGTTGGCGGCGGTGACAGCAAACTGGTCGACTGTCTTTTGGATGAGGGGTTCGAAAACATTACTGTGCTGGACATCAGTGAAAGGGCAATTGAGCGAGCGAAGCACCGGCTCGGCAACAAGTCGCATCGGATTCACTGGGTGATCAGCGATATCAACGAATTGCAGGGTGAGAACGTGTACGACGTGTGGCATGACAGGGCAACATTTCATTTCCTGACTGACCAGATATCAATCGAACAGTATACTTCAATCGCACAGCGATCAGTCAAACCCGGAGGACACCTCATTCTGGGAACGTTCAGTAGCAGCGCCCCGAAAACATGCAGTGGACTTCCCGTACGCCGGTACGATGAACGCCTCCTTACGTCAGAGCTGCACAAGGGTTTCGATAGAATTAGGTGTATCACTGAAGATCACACAACCCCATTCAACACGAAACAGAATTTTCTCTTCTGCAGCTTTCGACGGCATTTGAGCTAGTCCAACGCAGTACACTGCCATGGTTGTTGCAAGGAATTACCCGGGAAGCTTTCCCTCCATTATTGTTGAGTTGAGGTTTGTTGACAAACCGGCAAACCCGCAGAATGATCTGCGCACTACACAGCGGGACGCGGTGTAATCAAAGGTTAAGCGGCGGGAATATGCAAAGTAGGAAAGAGATGTAGAATGAACAAGATGATTACCGCAATCGTTAATGACGATGTGAGGGTCGCAAAGAGCCTACTCCAAAAGAATAGAGATGTGGCAACGCGTCTCATTCGCACACCGAAACTCTATAGGTCAGCCATCTTCCACTGGATTTATGTTGGGGATACCGTGTTGCATTTGGCTGCAGCTGGTTATCGTGTTGAAATAGTCAAGCTTTTGCTCGCAGCTGGTGCTGACGCGAACGCGGCGAGGAACAAGCGGAAAAGCAGCCCGATGCATTACGCAGCAGACGGGTTCATCACCGGCCCCGCTTGGGACCCCAAACGACAGGTTGCGACAATTCTTTGTCTCCGTCACAATGGAGCAGATATCCACTTGCAGGACATGAACGGCGCAACTCCACTTCATCGAGCTGTTCGTACTCGGTGTGCTGCCGCCGTGAAGTGTCTGCTTGAAGTCGGTACTGATCCGACGATTGAGAACAAATCAGGTTCCACCCCGTTTCATCTCGCCGTACAAAACACTGGACGAGGTGGAACTGGCGATCCAGCAGCGGTTAGTGCGCAACGTGAGATTATCAAGATGTTTCTTGCAATTGGTGTAGATCCTAATCTAAAGGGTGGCAACGGGAAGAGTGTTGCAGACTCTGCCCAGAGCACCTGGATTCGAGAAATGTTAGCATCAGCCGCCACCTAACCAACGATTCAACCTGACGGAAGGAGCGTCGTGCGGTACTGACTGGTGTAAATCGAATTGAAAAATGGACGTCACTAATATGAGGTGGCTCGGCACAGTACCGACAGTATGCCGACGGTTCGTTGCCGCAGCTTAACCACTAGCCGTTAGGCGGTGTGCATCGCGAAGTTCAAAAGAGAAAGCATCTGAATGAGATCTGTCTGTATTATCGGCGCATCAGGCAAACTCGGGCGATATATGGTTCAACATTGCCTGGACAGAGGCTACAAAGTTAATGGTGTCTGTCGAGAGCCCAGCATCGCCAAGCTTGAACCATTCAAGAATCGTATCACCATATTCCCCGGTGCTACGAACGATCGCGAGGTCATCAAAAAATCGGTTGCAGATTGTGATGGCATTCTGACCGTATTGGTCCCTTGGGGACGCGATCAATACGCCACCGGAACAGCACAAGCAGTTCTCGACTTTGCCCGTCCAGGTGCTCGCTTGATTTTCTCATGCGGGTGGCACATCACGAGAGACGGACTTGACAGGTTTTCCAACACCCTCAAGTGGCAAGAGCGTGCCGCTCGTTGGATAGGTTCTCTTACCCGGTTACTTGATATTGACGATCAAATCGAAGCGTGTCGGCGGGTATTTGCAAGCAACACACGTTGGACAGTTGTTCGCGGAAGTGACCTGGAAGAAGGCGAGAGTCAAGGATTGCCGGTGTGGAGTAAACACGTTGGCGATGCCATTCTTGAGAGCAATATCACGCGCCGTGTGGACTTTGCGCTCTTTATGCTTGCGGCGCTTGAAAATGACGACCTCATACAAGAAGCTCCAGCGATTGTCGGTTGCAAGACCCCGTCTGCCCGTGCGTTCGAAGCCTGACCAGCGGTTCAAGCCGACGGCGGGCGCGTTGGCAAGTTGCTGGCAAGTGTGAACCGGAGTGACAGATGTTCGTCAATAAATGTTGGATCGGCACGGTAGCGGCAGTACATTCCGGAGTGTTTCGTTGCCGCAGCTTGGCCGCCGGTCGTTAGGAACAGCACGATTTCGAGCACGGCATGACGGACAGAGTGAACATACGTGTTTGTACTATTGGTGATGAAACCACACTGTCACTTCTCGGTCAAGCGACTTTTCTGGAATCGTTTGCTGGAATGCTCGACGGGATGGATATTCTCGCTCACTGTGCCAATAAACACTCGCTCGCGGTATATCGGGGGTGGCTTGAAGATGAGGAAGCTCGAATCTGGATGGCGGAGATTCAACCCGGCAACGCCCCGGTCGGCTATTTGGTTCTCACTCCCCCTGACCTCCCAATCTCCGATCCGCAGGACGATGACCTTGAGATCAAGCGGATTTACTTGCTACACCCATTCCAAGGTACTGGCATAGGAAGACAACTCATGAGTGCAGCACTGTCTCATGCAAGAGCTCAGAATTGCCGACGGATTTTCCTCGGGGTTCATTCCAGGAACCACGGCGCCATTGCGTTCTACCAACGACTCGGATATGTGGCTGTCGGCAAACGAAGGTTCAAAGTTGGTAACAACCACTACGATGATGTTGTCCTTGCACTCACACTTTGAACGGCGATGCAACGAGTTGTTGGTGCTATTCCCCTAAACCTGCGGCTCAACCTGACGGCGGGAGCGCCGGCGAATTGCCGACAGAGTTGTGTTGAATGAAAAAGGGTCGCCAATCATGTAAACGGTGGCTCGGTTCAGGACCGACGGTGAACTCCCAACGGGTGGTTGGCTCAGCTTAGAGCAGTGGCCTCTTGACTCAGAAGTGCCGCCGTGGAGTATGTCAAAGCGGGAGCACGAGCCGTATCGTGGTGCCGACGTTCTCTGCAGAATCTATCTCGATCTGTCCACCGTGGTCATCCATGATCTTCTTCACGATCGCGAGTCCAAGTCCGGTACCTTGACGTTTCCCGTGCGTGAAGAACGGCTCGAAGACCCTTGCCTTAATGGAGTCCGGAATGCCTTTGCCTGTATCCACGAGTGTGATCCGGATGTTCTTCTCAGCCCGTTCGGTGTGGAAGGTGAGTGTTCCACCATCGGGCATCGCGTCGGCGGCATTGCTGGCGAGGTTATACAATACACGCATCATCTTTTCCATATCGAGCCTGCATGGACCCGTATACTGGAAATCGCGGACGATGGCGATATGCCTTTCATGGAAGTCTGCTTCAATGAACTTCAGCGAAGCCTCCATGACCTCGATCAATTCCGCCGGCTCGATGTTCAACTCGCTCACTCCACGGGAGTAATCGAGAATCTCCTGTGTCATCTTCACGAACCGATCGACTTGATGGATCATCTCGTCGGCAAAACGTGACACCTCGGCATCGCTGACACGTTTCTTGATCAACTGCGCATACATGCGCAGGATACTCATCGGGTTCTTGATGTCGTGGATGATTGTGCCCGCCATTCTTCCGACCGTGGAAAGCCGCTCGCTCTTCATCATCTCCTGCGCCAGACGGGCATTCTCAAGGGCAATCGCTGCGTGGACTGACAGCGCATCGATGAACGCGATATCGTCATCGGAAAACACCCCCTGCTTCTTGTTGAGAAACTGGAACACGCCAACAATCTCCCCCTCCTTGTTCTTCATGGGCATGCACAGGACATTGCGGGTGTGGTAGCCGCTCTTCTTGTCGATCTCCGGATTGAAACGCGGGTCGTTGTAGGCGTCGGGGATGTTCACCGTTTCACCTGTCCTGGCGACGTGTCCTGCAAGACCTTTTCCAATGGGGAGACGTATTTCGATCATATCCTTCCCTTGTGCCACCTTCGCCCAGAGTTCCTCCTTGTCTTTGTCGAGAAGGTAAAGGGTTCCGCGTTCCGCCTTGATGCTGTGGGTTGCGGCGTTGAGAATAAGGATGAGAAGCTTGTCGATGTCAATCGTGGAGTTGACGATTTTGCTGGCCTCGATCAACAGGTTGAGCCGGTCCAGCTTTGCCGCCGAGGAAACAGCATTGCGCTCCAGCTCGCTCACGAATGCCTGATCGATTGTGCGCAGCCTGAGGGCAAGGTTCTTCAGAAGGTTGAATGTAAACGCATCGCTCTTTGTGATCAGGGTGCGAATCTCAGCAGCACTGAAGAGGACAATCAGACACGGATCGACTGCCTCTGCCCGGGCTGAACGCGGCAGGAGATCAAGAATGGCAAGTTCGCCGAAGAAGTCCCTCTCATGTAACACCGCCAGACGTGACTCAATACCGTTCCTGGTGTATTTCCATATTCTCACCCTTCCGCCCAGAAGCAGGTAAAGGTACCTTCCTTTTGTGGATTCATCGAAGATGGTGTCACCCGCTTTGAACCGCCGGACGGTAAGCCCGGGGATGATCGAGGAAAGGCTTCTGGCATCGACTCCCGAAAAAAGGATGTTGCGCTGGATTGCTTCGAGAATCGCGCCCCTCGGTGCGGTACGACGCGCAACGGATTTCGGTACCCGCTGGCTGTTCTTGTGTACCGGCGAGGATGCCGTCCGTTGGGATTTTCGTCGGGAGCGTGCTGCTGGTGGGGATTTCTTTTTCATTTTACGTTGCACACGCAGGTGCAAACACAATCAGATTTGAAACGGATTCTGGTTGCCAGACGTTCGGGTGCCGAAGCATCCACGGAGTTGCATTTGCGTGTTATAATAGGTAAATCACCTTCCAGAATCAACCACGCCAGATGACTCCAGACGTTGTTCTGAAAACCCACGACCTCGGCAAACGCTACGCAAAGAGATGGGCCGTGAAGGACCTGAATCTCGAAGTGCCCCGTGGCGAGGTGTTCGGGTTTCTTGGGCCCAATGGAGCCGGGAAAAGCACGACGATCAGAATGTTGCTCTCACTCGTTGCCCCAAGCCGCGGCCAGGTTGCCCTGTTCGGCCGGGAGCTTCGTCGTCACCGGGGAGAAGTGCTCGCACGCGTCGGCGGACTTGTCGAGCGCGCTGATTTCTACCAATACCTTTCGGCACGAAGAAACCTGGAGATTGTTGCCGCGTTGAGGGGACGATTGCCACACAATGATGTCGACGAGGTTCTTGATCTGGTAGGTCTTCGACACCGCGCCGAGGACAGGGTCAAAACATATTCTCATGGGATGAAACAACGGCTCGGCCTCGCGCAGGCACTTCTCGGCAATCCAGAGCTCGTTATTCTCGATGAACCGACCACCGGTCTTGATCCTCAGGGGATCAAAGAAGTCCGGGACTTGATCAGGAGATTGTCAGCCGAGCGGTCGCTTACCGTCTTTCTTTCCTCGCACCTGCTGAGTGAAATCGAACAGACTGCCACCAGCATGGCGATCATCAATATGGGTGAGCTGGTTGTGCAGGGAAGAGTTGCGGATCTGTTGAACACCGGGGAGACTATTGTGAAGATCGATGCCCGGCCCCTTGATGCCGCGGAAGTGCTTATCCGTCAGCAACAATTCGTCCGGAAGGTCCAACATGCGGGCAACATGCTTGAGGTCAGTATGCCGCTTGACCAGGTGAACGCCTTAAACGCGGCACTGGTGAGCGCCGGCATTGATGTGTACGCATTGATGCCGCGTCGATCGCTCGAGGACTATCTTCCTTTCCATCACTGAAGGTGCAACCGACATACGCTGAAATTTCCCCCATGTTCCTGCTCGTGAAATATGAGCTTCTGAAAACGTATCTCAAATGGCGAACATATATCGGGTTCGTCGCCGTTGGTGTCCTCGTTCCCATCGTCCAAATTGCCCTGAAATTTGAAGGGGGTTCGATTGTCAGACGGATGACACGCGGACTGGATGAGGACTTCATGCTTGTCGGCAACATTTTCAACGGCTACTTCGTTACGCAGCTCATCATGAACAGCCTCTGGGTGCATATCCCGTTTTTGATCAGCCTCGTGGCGGGTGACCAGCTTGCCGGTGAGGCAACCGGTGGGACATTCCGGTTACTGCTTATTCGACCCGCCTCGCGATCCCGGGTGCTGTTCACGAAGTATGTCACTACGCTTTTGTATTCGTTTACCCTTGTTGCTTTCCTCGCGGTTGTCTGTCTCGGGTTGGGATTGGTGCTGTTCGGCTCCGGTCCGCTCATTGTTCCCGGCAGAATTCTTGCCGTCATTCCCTCCGGTGAGCTGGCATGGAGGATGAGTATTGCATTCGGCCTGGCGACGTTCAGCATGTGGTGCGTTGCCTCTCTTGCCTTTCTGTTCTCGTCCCTGGTGGAAAACGCAATCGGCCCCATTATCGGCACGATGGCTGTTATTATTGTTTTCTTCATTGTCTCCAACATGCCCGTTGATGTCTTCAAAGACCTTCGACCGTATCTCTTCACGAGCTATCTGAACGTCTGGCAAAAAGCTCTTGAAAACCCGATTCCGTGGCAGGCGGTCGGAAACCATCTTGCGGTGCTTGGCGGCCACTGCATTGGATTTTATCTTATCACTTGGTATATTTTTGTGAAGAAAGACATTCTGAGTTGATGCAGCCACGGGGCTGAGTCCGCTCTCCACCCACACTTCTCATAAACTGTCGTTGAAAGACCTAACCATGGAACTCGAGCGTATTCAACAGGCTCTTCGCGAGCGAAAACTCGGCGGCTGGCTGTTCTGCGATTTTCATAATCGGGATCACGTCGCATATCGCATTCTTGGCTTGGACAGCACCAAGATGACCACGCGTCGTTGGTTCTACTTCATACCGGCAAAGGGAGAGCCGCGCAAGCTTGCCCACAGTGTCGAAAAAGCGCGTATCGATGCCCTTCCCGGAGCCAAAACGATCTACCTGCCGTGGGGACAATTGCACTCATCGCTCAAAAAAATGCTTGGCAGCCCGAAGAAGATCGCAATGCAGTACTCTTCAAAGAACAATATCCCGTATGTCGATCTGGTCGATCCGGGTATTGTGGAACTTGTGAAGAGTTTCGGACACAAGGTTGTATCGTCTGCCGATCTCGTGCAGCTGTTTGAGGCGTCCATCGGGGAAGAAGGGTACAAGCTACACAAGGAGGCGGGGGCAATTGTCGATCGTGTTCGGGCGGAAGCGTTTGACCAGATTCGCCAATCGGTTGCCCGTGGTTCCGACTCAACGGAATACGATATCCAGCAGTTCATCATGCGGCGCTTCAAGGAAAGTGGACTGGTGACCGATGATCCACCGATGGTTGGCGTCAACGATCATCCTGCGGATCCGCATTTTGAGAACACTCCCGGGAATGCGCGATCATTCAAACGCGGCGACACGGTTCTTATTGATATGTGGGCGAAGAAGAATGTCCCAGGCGGCATTTACTATGACATTACGTGGGTTGGTTACATCGGTGATGAACCTTCCGCGAAATACGTGGAGATCTTCAATGTTGCGAAGGCTGCCCGCAACGCGGCGATCCAGTTTGTGAAGGGCAACTTTGGCAAGGGCAAAATATGCTATGGGTGGCAGGTCGATGATGCATGTCGTGCCGTAGTAAAGAAGGCGGGATACGGCAAGAACTTTGTTCACCGCACCGGACATTCCATCGGCGGCGAAGTCCATGGGAACGGCGTGAACATTGACAATCTCGAAACAAAAGACGAGCGCCAGTTGATGCCCGGGTGTCTCTTTTCGATCGAACCCGGCATCTACCTCGAAGGAGACATGGCGGTCAGAACAGAAATCAACATGTTCATCCGTCATGACAGCGTGCCGGAAGTGACCGGGGAGATGCAGGAAGAGTTGGTGAAGATCTGAGCCTTACCCGGTCCGGGGCTTGCGGCTATGCCGCGCCCGCCGATCTCTCTGAAACTCTCATTCACATAATCATCAATCAGACAAGGGAGTCCACTTGAGTCTTTCCGAGCGCATCCAGGAAATCCGTGCCGGTTTTCACCCGACATTCTGGGTGGCAAACGGGATGGAGCTGTTCGAGCGTCTGGCGTACTACGGCCAACAGATTGTGTTCATGATTTACATGCGCAACAAGCTGGGCTTCACCGAGTCGGAGGCCGGGCAACTATCAGGGATGTTTGGCGGGTTGATCTATCTGTTGCCGATTCTTGGCGGCACGCTTGCAGATAAGTGGGGCTTCCGGCGGGCGTTCAGCGTTGCATTCTCCATTTTGGCGCTCGGATATTTCCTGATAGGGTCGGTTGGCATGAGTGCCTTTGCGGGCATTTACGGGGGCTTCTCGCTGTACTGGTTGTTGATGGTGTTCCTTGTGCTGACGGCCTTCGGTGGATCGTTCATAAAACCTTCGGTGCTGGGGACCGTTTCCGTTACTTCGACCGAGAAGACAAAGTCCGTCGGCTTTGCGGTGTATTATTGGCTTGTCAATGTCGGGGCAATTGCCGGTCCTACGATTGCCTATTTTGTTGTCGATCGTTTCGGCAACGAGTTTGTGTATGTGGTATCGGCAATTAGCTGTCTCGCAATGCTTATTGTGAATCTGGTTCTGTACAAGGAAGTGCAGAGCAAGGTAAACGTCGCCACAGAATCCCTGGGCAAGAAGCTCACCAATCTATTTGTCGTATTGGGGAACCTGAAGTTCATGATCTTTCTTCTCATCTATTCTCTCTACTGGATCATCTTCTGGCAGGAATACATTATCATCCCGTACTACATCACCGATTATATTGATGCAAAGGCACCGTATCAGATTATTCAGTCATGGGGTGGGGCCGGTGCAATTGTTGCATTTCAAATCCCCATAAACTGGCTTACGAAAAACATTCCCACCCGTTCTGCCATCCTCGTTGGTTTTGCGGTGTCCAGCTTGATTTGGGTGATTATCGGTCTCTATCCCAGTATCCCGACGATCGTTGCAGGTGTGGTGGCGTTTTCGATAGGTGAAATGATTCAAGCGCCGCGCTATTATGAGTATATCTCGGAAATCGCGCCTCCGGGTCAGCAAGGATTGTTTCAGGGGTATGCGTTCCTGCCCATTGCGATCGCCCGTTTCGTCGGCGATCCGATCGGAGGATGGTTGTATCAAACGTCCAAGGCAGCGGGTAAGCCGGAGATGGTCTGGTTTGCACTCATCGGTATTGGGATTGGGGGAACGTTGTTGATGTGGCTCTATAATATTGTGGTGACGAGGCAGGAGGCAAAGCTCGTTGCCTGACTGGAATGATTGACCGCACTCTCATAGCATGCCTGGTATCTCTTGTTCCGGTCGTTGGATCGGCCCAGCTGTCTGGAGATGAGATTCTCAAGAACCTTGAAGCGAACTTCCCCGGTGTCCAAGATTACACCGTGACCCTCGATATCGCACCCGACATTGAGAGGCTCAATGTTCCGCCGATGAATGTCCGGATGTATTACAAACAACCTGACAAATTCCACTTTGAGTCCGACAACTTTGGCCTGGTTCCCAAGGAAGGTCTCGCATTCAATCCGGCACGTCTCCTGAAGCGATTTTCCATTGAAAGCGTGGTCGAAGATACTGTCGAAGGGGGAAAACAACTCAGGCTCCTGCTTCGACCCCGAGAGGAGCGCGCGCGTACGACGTTGGTTGTGCTCTATGTTGATCCCGCCAATTGGAAGCCGACGAAAATAGTTTCCTCTCTATTTGACGGCCGTACAATGACCGCAACCTTTCAGTATGAAGAACAGGCCGGTCATCTCATGCCGTCTCTGCTCTCGGTTCAGTTCGCGAGTGCGACAAACGACACAACCGACCAGAACCCCGGTGCAGAGGAGATGGCTCCTGTTCAGCGCCCACAGGTGCCGCGCAGAGGTTCAATTACCATCCGTTACTCGAACTATAAAATCAACACGGGGCTCCCGGACGACATCTTCAACAAGAAGTAGTCTCTCCCAAGCCCCATGCCAGGAGGTTCCAATGAAGCAGCATTTCGGTATTGCTCTGGTTTTTGTTCTGTGTTGCGCTCCCCTGGCCGGATCACAGACTTCGCGAATCGATTTCCGGTTTGATTTCATCAAACGCCAGGCAGCAGCGCTGCACCAGCTCGCCGATCCGGTTCCGGCGACGATTCGGTTTGCCCATCATCCGGATGAGGGCCTTCTTGGAAGGCTTGAGCGTATGGGTGTACGGTTTGAGTACTGCAACGGCACGCGGCTGGCAACCGAAACCGTGTTTCCCGTCCGTGTAACCCTGGACCTGTTGCCCGCGCTCGAACAGATTGAGGCAATTGTTGCCGTACAACCTTCGTGGAGGCCGGTGCGGGTTCCGCCGCTCGATGTGAGTCGCCCTCAAGTTCAGGCGGACACGGTATGGCAACGTAACGATCAGCGGGGACAACAGATCACAGGCAAGGGCGTGCTGATTGCCGATTTTGATACTGGCGTGGATTTCTTCAACCCCATGCTCTGGTTTGCTGATGGTGACACGCTCAGCTGGATCGATGTGAACGGTAACGGCACATTTGACCCGGGAGTTGATGCTGTCGACAAGAATGGGAACGGCACCGCCGACGCCGGTGAACTTCTGCGCTATAAGGAGATCTCGTACTCGGCAAATACAGCAGGCGTCTATGACGTGAATCTTGATTTTCTCTATAATGATGCAAACAACAATGGGACTCGCGACTACGGAACAGGTGCCGGTTTTACGGAAGCGTCACCGACGTATGGTGAACAATGGTTCATTACGTTGGATGCAAACCACAATAACCGTCTCGACGTTGGAGAACGTCTCGTTGGATTGAAGACATCGAAGATTCGGGCGATACGTGAATCAAATGGAACTGTTCGGCAACGCGGGGTCGATCTCATCAATGCCACCCCCGACAATCCGGGATACGGGGGACATGGGACATCAGTCTCAGGTATTGCCATCGGGGGCGTCCCTGGTGTGCACCGCCTGGCCGGTATTGCTCCTGGCGCCGAGATGATTTATGGAACCATCAACTATACCCTGACACCACGATTCTTCACCGAACTTCCGGTGCTCATGACGTGGGCCCAGGCTGAAGGCGCAAATATCATGCTCGTGGAGGACGGTGAATGGGTGTGGGAATATCTGGACGGTTCCTCAAATGAAGAAATCATGATCAACGAGCTCGCAGCCAGCGGCATTACGCAGGTCATGCCGGCCGGTAACCTCACGGGCGGCGCGATGCAAAAAACACTGATGGTGAATGCGAATGACTCGACAACCGCAACATTTACCGGCGGTTCGTCTTCAAGTGTATGGCCATCTGTTCGCTGGATGGGAGACACAAGCGACGTTGCTGTGAGGTTGCAGGTCGGTGCCGGCAGTTTCGTCACGCTGCCCGGGGACGGGTCGACAATTACGGTTGGAACGAAGTCAGTTTATTCAAACCGGAGCGTCTCGTCCCGCGGTACCGTGATGATGGTGGTGTACATCGCATCAAGCGGAGGCGCAACGTACAACCTCAGAGTTATCAACACAACCGCATCTCAAAAGCGAGTGGAAGGTATGCTCGGAGATAATGGTTTCTCATGGAGCGGACTCGCCCGGTGGAGTGCCCCGACCGAGAACAACACGGCAACCTGGCCATCTACTGCCGATAGTGCAATCGGCGTGGCTGCATACAAAAGCAAATCGAACAACACGGACATCAACACGTTCAGTGGAAGGGGAACGAGAATCGATGGGGTACGGACAGTTGATGTGGCGGCTCCGGGAAGCACTGTGTATTCCATTGGCTTGAACACGACGTATGTTGCATTCGGTGGGACCAGTTCTGCCGGTCCGCATGTGGCTGGTGCGGCTGCTCTTATCCTCCAGGCTGATACCACCCTGCGACACCGGGATGTTCGGCGCCTCCTGCGCGCAGGGGCCATCGCTGATCAATACACTGGAACGGTTCCGAATACCACCTGGGGATTCGGTAAACTTCGTATTAACAACTCAATCGGCTTTCTCACATCGGCACCGGAAGAACGACCGGTTCCATCATCAGTCCGCCTCGAACAAAACTATCCGAATCCATTCAACCCGAAAACAACGATCGACGTACGGGTTTCGGAAAAGCAATTCGTCTCACTGAAGGTATACGATCTACTTGGTCGACAGATCGCGACACTGTTGCAGCAAGAGATAAACCCCGGGGTATACCACATCTCGTTCGATGCCTCCCAACTTGCCAGCGGCATCTACTTCTCCGTGTTACAAGGCGGCGTCACGGTGACTACCAGGAAAATGGTTCTGGTCAAATGAAACCCCAATGATCAGATCAGTAGGAGCGCTCAACGGTGATGCGTATGCGTATTATTGTATTTCGAATCAATGCGGATTGAAAGAGATTTGGTAAAGTTGAGCCGCAAGCCGAATCGTCGTTCTACGGCGGATTTGGCCGCCACTTCCGACATCCAGACGAATCTTCTGATAAGTAGGCACATGCCAGTTGTTTTCGCATCGTCTCCATGTTTATTCAATCACAAACACTCCCGGGAGAACCATCATGGTAGAACTGTCCGCACTCTGGCTTCCGATTCTGCTCTCAGCAGTGATCGTCTTTGTCGCAAGTTCCATCATTCATATGGCGTCGCCATGGCACAAGAGCGACTATCCCAAGATGACAAATGAGGAGAAGGTGATGGACGCGCTCCGCCCCCTTAATATCCCGCCAGGTGACTACATGGTTCCCCGCCCATCGAGCAGAGAAGAGATGCGTTCCGCCGAGTTTGCCGACAAGATGAAGAAGGGCCCAGTCTTGATGCTCTCGGTGTGGCCAAGTGGTCCGATACAAATGGGGTCGACTTTTGTCCTCTGGTTTCTCTATCTTGCTGTCGTCGGACTTTTTGCTGCGTACGTTGCCGGACGCGCACTGCCTGTTGGAGCCGAATACCTGCACGTTTTCCGTTTTGCCGGAGTCACTGCCTTTCTCGGATATACCCTCGCCCTGTGGCAGATGTCGATCTGGTATCACCGCTCCTGGGTAACGACAATCAAGCTTACCATCGACGGGTTGATTTACGCCCTCCTCACGGCCGGTACCTTCGGATGGTTGTGGCCGCGATAGGTCCGACCCGGAAACGTGAATGCGGAAGGCCCGAAACTCATTGTCCTACAGTTTAACAAGTGTATCAACAACCGCGACCTCAACGAAGAAATATCCCACAGCGATGAGGTCATGGTGCACCAATGGGAAGAGTTCTTCAGGCTTTTCCCCCGCTACAGAAGTACGTTGACACGAGTGGAATGGACGAGCCGGCTCGTTATTGTACCCGGTTATGCATATTGGATCGGAAGAACGAGCGCACGATCCAATGGTCAGGACTGCCCAGGTCGCTGATGATCGGGGGCGGGAATGGCGCATTTCCCTGACGCCGGGGAGAACCGGCACACGCTTCATATTGATTAACCGAAACCCGCAAATGCCGCCATTCCTTTGATAATCACTCCAATTTTCTCTGCCGGATGGACGGACGGAACGCAAGCACCCAATCCCACCTTCTCGTCCGGCGTTCGCATGGCTGGGATATGATCCCGACCCAGAGGGGGTTGACAATTCCTTAGATTTCACTAAATTACCTTTTAGTCTCACCTAAACAATATCGAATGGTAACCGTCAATACCGAAGACTACGTTAAGGCCATCTACAGACTTCAGCAGGAGGGAAGGAAGGTCGTTACCTCTGCGCTGGCTGCTCAGCTTCAAATTGCCGATGCCTCCGTCACGGATATGATCAAGAAGCTTTCTGAAAAAGGTCTTGTTCATTATCAGCGATATCAAGGTGTCGAGCTAACGGCGAAAGGCAAGCGCGCTGCACTAAAGATCGTGCGCCGGCATCGGTTGTGGGAAATGTACCTAGTCAGATTTCTTGGCTTCTCATGGGATAGGGTTCACGATGAGGCGGAACGTCTGGAGCATGTTACCTCTGATGAACTCGAGAAGAGGCTTGATCATGCCCTGGGGTCTCCGGCGTTTGACCCGCATGGCGATCCGATTCCTGGTGTTGATGGAGGGCTTGAATATTCGGAGTATACAGCACTCGGGCAACATAGCCCCGGTGACATTGTGAAAGTCATGAGAGTGAGTGATGATCATCCGGAGATCCTGCAACACGCAACAACGCTCGGAGTTGAGTTGAACAGGAAATTGACCGTGAAGGAAAAGAGGAGTTTTGATGGATCAATGGTCGTCAAAGTGGGAAACAAGATACAGGTCATTAGCCAACAGATGGCCGGGGCGATTTTTGTCCGACCGCTTGGTCATGGAAAGGAACCGAGAGCGTGAAGCTCAGCGTTGACTCCTCGACCGTCTCGCTTTCCGAAGTCCATCGTACGGTATCCATCCCGCAGAACGTAGGTTTGGTGAAGAGATTGTTCGCATTTGCCGGACCGGCGTATCTCGTCAGCGTTGGATATATGGATCCGGGGAATTGGGCGACGGATCTGGAGGGGGGGGCGCGGTTCGGCAGTCAACTCCTCTGGGTTATTGTCATGTCGAATATGATGGCAATTCTCCTGCAGACGCTTTCCGCTCGCCTGGGAATTGTCACAGGCCGCGATCTTGCTCAAGCCTGCCGTGAGGAATACTCAAAGCCGGTGAGTCTCATTCTCTGGGTCATGTGTGAGATTGCCATTGCGGCCTGCGACCTTGCAGAAGTACTCGGCACCGCAATAGGGATCAATCTCCTTTTCAACATTCCTTTGCTGTATGGCGTTGTCATCACCGGGTTGGATACCATTCTCATCCTTGTCATTCAACACTACGGTATACGGAAAATTGAGGCGTTCATCCTGATGCTCATCTCCACGATGGGCATCTGTTTTGGGATTGAGTTGTTGCTTTCCAAACCCGAGGTTAGTCAGATATTGCCGGGTTTATTCCCGCAACTCAACTCGGAGAGTCTGTACGTGGCAATCGGTATTCTCGGAGCGACGGTCATGCCTCACAATTTGTATATGCACTCTGCGCTGGTACAAACGCGTGTGGTTGAGCAGACTCCGGCGGGGAAACGACTTGCCTGTAAATTCAATCTCATTGATACCGCGGTTGCTTTGAACGCGGCATTGTTTGTCAATGCAGCAATTCTCATTCTCTCTGCTTCGGTGTTCTTTAAGAACAGTATCGTAGTCACGGAAATTCAACAGGCCCATCAATTGTTGACGCCACTGCTCGGAACCACGCTTGCCAGCACACTGTTTGGCATTGCGCTGATCGCCTCGGGACAAAGTTCCACACTTACCGGCACGCTTGCCGGACAAATAGTAATGGAGGGATTTCTCCGGTTCAGAATGCGTTCGTGGCTGCGACGGCTCGTTACGCGGCTCATTGCTATCGTTCCCGCCGTTGTCGTCATCGCCGTCCAAGGAGACCAGGCTTCGTATGGATTGTTGATTCTGAGTCAGGTTGTTCTTAGCATGCAACTCCCATTTGCAGTCATTCCTGTCATTCAATTCACAAGTGACAAGTTGAAGATGGGGGAGTTTGCAAATAAGATGTGGGTGCGTGTTCTTGCATGGGTCGTGGCGATCATCATTGTTGGATTGAATGCGAAACTCGTCATGGAAGCGATCTCAGAACTCCTCGCAGGTTCGCGTGGGGCCTGGTGGCCATGGTTGACTGTAGTTCCGGTTGCAGTTGGTTGTGCCGTTCTGTTGGTGTACATTTCATTGCCCTCGTCACGGCGACGCAGGAAGCGGGTTGCGCGTGAAGTCCCGACAGCACTGACGCTTGTTGAACAGGAGTACGCCCGGATAGGGGTCGCACTCGACTATGGTATGTTGGATGCAAGGGTTCTGTCGCATGCGAAAACGCTCGCCCGCCAACATCACGCAAAGGTCTTCCTGTTCCACATTGTCGAGGGTGTGAGCGGGCAACTGTTCGGCACAATGGCATTTGATGACGAAGCACGGCAGGATAAGGAACACCTCGACAGGGTTGCCAACCAGCTGCGATCTGCAGGAGTGAGCGCACAGCCTGTGCTGGGCTTCGGTCGGGTTCCTGATCAATTGATCAGGCTCTCACGTGAAAACGAAATCAATCTTCTGATAATGGGCGGACACGGCCACCGGGGCCTGAAAGACATCTTTTTTGGCGCATCGATCTCCCGGGTCAGGCACGCACTTTCGATTCCAGTGCTTGTTGTGCAATAGGTGACAATGAAGGAGACCGATCCCGGAGGGTTACTGGTGGGTGCAGGAAGACTGCTATCTGTTCTCGCCGAGATCCTTCCCTTCGAGGAGCAGCTTCTCGTATTCATCTTTGTATTTCTTGATCGCGTCAAAAAGCGCTTCGGCAATCTCCCTCTGGCCTTTTTCACTTTTGAGGATACGTTCGTCCTGTCGGTTCGAAAGGTACGCAGTTTCAACAAGCACGTTGGGCATTGATGCTCCCACGAGGACGTAGAACCCCGCTTGTTTGACTCCCCGGTCAGGGATATCTGTGTGGTCCTTGATTTCCTTCTGCGCAACGTCAGCGAAGAGCTCGCTTGCCTTCACGTGGGCACTCTGTGCCATCGTCACGAGGATGAAGTTCTCGTCGGTCAGCTTCTGATATCGCTGTTCATATCCCTCTTCAAGCTCAATCACCGAATTCTCACGCTCTGCAATTTCAACTGCATCCTCGGTCTTCCCCGGTCGGAGGAGATACACTTCAAATCCCCGAGTCGAACTTGGCTTGTGGCTGAGAGAGTTGCAGTGAATACTGACGAAGAGCTTCCCGTCTGCCTCGTTGGCGATCTGACCCCGCCGGTGCAGTTCGACAAAAGTGTCGGTCTTCCTGGTGTACACCACCTTGACGCCCCTCAGATTCTTTTCCAGAAGCTTCCCCAGTTTCAATGTGATGCCAAGGGCGACGTCTTTCTCCTTCACCCTTGTGACTCCAATGGCACCGTAATCCCTGCCGCCATGACCGGCATCGAGCACGATGACATCCATTTCCCAGCGCTTGCGCTGCCCCTCAAGATCGGCTTTCACCTCCCTTTGCTTCTTCTCCAGCAGGAGTTTCTCTTCCGAGCCGGGCGTACGCAACGAAATGAGAATATCGTTCGATGAGTCTGCCTTGATGATCTCTGAGGCCGCGACCTTCCCGGTAATTTTGAACGTTAATTGGACCGAGGTGGGAGATTGTATTGCGACAATCTTTTTCACCATCCCGACTGAAGGCAGTTTGTTGATCGCGTCCACATCCGCTCGTGCGCCGGCAATTGTCACATAAAGCCACCCATCCCGTCGCAGCCAGCTTTCGAAGTCATTAAGCGGTCGGCTCACGGGAATACGGATAAGCATGCCATTGGCCTTTGGCTCCATCCGGAGTGTCGTGAAATCGAATCCCAGCTGATCCATTGGTGCAGAAAGCCGCAGCACATTTCGGTCAGGGTCGTAGATTGCCGACCGTCCAAGCGCGATGCGAAAGAGAGGGACGAAAGATGCAAGGGGTCCAAAGTACGAATTAGCTGCACTGATGATCGGAAGGAGAACTTGATACATCGACCTTCTTCCCGACGGATTGATTATCGTGACGAACGGATTGTCTGCCGTTGCCACGAGCCTGAGGGTGGGCGATTTGATTTCGAACTTTCTCGAATCCTGATTCGCGTAGGTCGCGAACTTCAGTGCCGCAGCGAGGTCGGCAAGTGAAACGTACACAGAACCTTTCACCATAAAGATCCCCACCGTCGTCGCCGGAGCTCCATCGTCGAATTCGACCCGGAGGATGTTCGTCTGTGCTGACAAGGAAGGTGGGAGACAGATAACGCGGAGGATCAATACCAGGTACAACAAGCCACAAGTCCGGAATGGCCGTTTCATTACCGATAGTTTGTAAATTGGGTGGCGAAGTTCAGCTCTGCCTCCCGCACCATCTTAATGATGCTCTGCAGGTCATCCTTGTTCTTCCCGCTGACGCGCACCTGGTCATCCATGATCTGCACCTGCACTCTGATCTTACTGTCCTTGATCATTTTGACAAGCAGCCGCGCATTTTCCTTGTCGATGCCAACCCTCAGATTGATGAGCTGACGCACTGTGGCGTTCGCGGCAGGTTCCACTTTGCCGTAGTCGAGGGCTTTGATGGGGACACCGCGCTTGATGAGTTTGTTCTGCAGGATATCAACCACACTCTTCAGCTTGAAGTCATCGTCAGAGACGACCGTAAGCGTCTTTTCCTTTTGACTCAGCTCGATGGAGCTTTGGGAGCCCTTGAAGTCGTATCGTTGTCCGATCTCCTTGCGCGCCTGGTTGATTGCATTGTCAACTTCCTGCATGTTGACTTCCGAGACGATATCGAATGAACTTGTGTCGGCCATGAGTGGTTCAGAGTAGTGACGGGAGAATTCACCTCAACTAACGAAACCTGAGATGGATAAATGCATGGAGAAAGATCTTCAGCATCTCCCAGCGGGGGTGCCTCGTCTCGACGACATATTGTTGCTGGACCTCCCTGTTCAACACAGTGTCCCGCGTGATAATGTGTACGGTCAAAGGATACATCATCAACTCCAGGTCTCTGTGACTCGTTTCGTGATCCTGACGTTGCGCTTGCCGAGCTCGGCAATCATCTTGTCGCCCGGGACGCAGACCTCAGGAGGGAGCACTCCCCGCGCGGTGATGACACCATGTGCGACCATGCGTGCAATAATCGAGGTGGGGAAGGCCGTCGTCCTCATCATGGCGGTCATCCTTGTTGCATCATCATAATAATCCACGAACTCATACACAAGCGTTTTCTCTGCAGTGTGTCTGTGTCCGGTGATTGTTGCCCGCGCAACAACGAGGTCCCTGTCGCCGTGATCAAGTTTTTTGCGCAGGAGTTCGGCAAAGAACTCGCGGTTTGTTTTTACGCTCCCGCCAACCATCATCGGCTCGTTCGTAGCAAATCCAAGGTCGAGCAGGGTCTTGAATTTCTCACAATGCCCCTTGTAGCGAATGGTCTTGTAGTCCAGATTTTTGACGCGTCCCCTCATCAATTCGGCAAGTGTCGAAATCCCGCCGGAGGTGTTGAACGCTTCCAGTTTCCCGATCTCCTTGAACTCGATCTCCTCGAGGTCGGACATGGGGTCGATATGCATCATGGTTCCGTCCCTTATGACCGATGCCTTCTCAACGTACTCGTTGATGAGTCCATCGACCGAGAATGCTATCTGGTAGTAGAGCGGGGGCCGCGGGTTCTGCGGTAATCCCCCGACCCGGAGATGGATCGAATCAAGCTCATCAAATTCCTTCGCACCCTCCATTGCCAGGATGTCGATGAGGCCGGGAGCCAACCCGCAATTCGGGATGATGGTGATTCCGCGTTGCTTTGCCTCGGCGTCGAGCGACAACTGTTTGTTCACAACCTCATCGTTCCCCCCAAGGTCGCAGACATGCACGCCCGCCTGAATGGCTGCCCTCGTAATCTGATAGTTCACAGAATACGACACGGCACTGATGACGGCACCGCTTCCCTCGAGAACTCTTGCGAGGTCCTTCGGGGAATTCACATCAAGTCTGGTGGGTTTGACGTTCGGTCCGATGGCTTTCGACGCCTGCGTTGCCTGTTGCAGGTTGATGTCTGCGAGAATGATCTCATCGTCGGCACTGGCAGTAGCAAGGTCATAGGCGGCAGCGCTTCCCATCATTCCGGCACCGATCACTGTGTATTTCATTGTCCGTTCGTCAAGTGTTTGTGTTGCTATTTCAGGATTTCTCCGGTCTCACGACTCCAGAAAAGCAAATCGAGCTCATCCATGCTGATCCCGATTGCCTCGGCAAACTCTTTGAACTTCCGCTCTATTGTGAAGTACTTCTTGGGTGTCAACGTTGTGGGAAGGGATCTGATAACATTATGTCGCCGCAGGTTCCTGAGGATGTGCCGGTCGAGGATGGCGAGATCATGGTGTCCGATGTTTCTAAGAAAGTGGGATGCTTCCTTCCATCCCAGACCCTTCACATTCCGTACGAGCCATTCACGAAGGTCAGGGCTTGAATGCCCGTTGCTGAGGGCTGAGACAATTTCCTGGAACTTCCGCCTGGCTTCCTTCAGATGCTTCCCTTTTGTATTGTGAAAGCGAATGTACGAGTCTTTCCGGGAGAGTAGCGACGCAGGCTCAATCTCCCGTTCAAGAAATCCGGCGGCTTTCAGGCGTTCAACGGCAAGTCCTGCGTTGACCGCACTTGATTGTGGCGTGAGGAGACAATACACAAGTTCGTAGAAGTAATCCTCGGATCTGACTGCGGCAAAGTCCGCCAGGCGTCTGTGGATGGCGTCCTTTCTCTCCTCGAACTCCTCCCGCAATTTGTCAATTCCGTTGTATGATCGAAGCTTCATGCGAGTGTAACTCTCCGGTCGTTCCAGCGTCTGCTCTTTGTGGTGCTGATGAGGCCATCCTTCTGGAGCCCGAACAGGAGCTTCTCAAGCCATGTCCGGTACTTGAAGGAGTAACGTGGGTGGATCGTTCTGCCGATGGCATCAGGTGAAAGCCATCTGCGTCCATGGTGAAGCCTGAGGGTCTCGACGATTTTTCCACGGTAAACCCTGTTGGGGATTCCATCTTTTGAAGGTTCGTGCCTCATGACGTACCGGTTGGTTGGCTTCATCCGGGAGCGGGAAACGCAAATGCTCTGCACCGGACAATCCTTGCAGCGAGGTGCCCGTGCCGTGCAAATGGTGGCACCAAGGTCCATCAATGCCTGGTTCCACCGATACGCTCTGCCTTCTGGAATCAGCGTTTCCGCCAATTTCCAAATTTCATTCTGCGGTCTCATGACTGCCGATGTTCTCATCCGCCAGAAAATCCGGGACAGAACGCGCCGGACATTCACATCCACAACCGGAACATCCTGCCCAAACGCTGATGAGAGAATCGCGTTTGCGGTGTATCTGCCGATTCCTGGAAGCTGAGCGATCTTCTCATAGGTTCGTGGGAATCTACCACGGTGCTCCTGGAGGACGGCCAACGCGAGCTGATGGAGACGCACTGCCCTGTTGTTGTATCCCATTCCTCTCCACGCAATAACGACCTCGCTTCGTCTGGCTTGCGCCAGTTTTTTGACGGTCGGGAAGCGTTGAAGAAACTCACCATACTTCACACGTACACGGCTTACCTGGGTCTGCTGCAACATAACTTCCGAGATGAGGATTCTGTACGCGTTGTCGATGTTACGCCACGGGAGTGCGCGTCCGTGACGGGAATACCATCTCAGAAGCTTTCGTTGGAGAACACCCCGGCGTGTGGGGACTGTAGTCGGCGGAGTCAAATCATGCGGTCCGTTGTTGGAGAATCCATCCCTCATCCCTGACGAGGAGATTCACGGCCTCGCGGTTCCCTTCGAGGATATCCATCGTCGTCAATTCTTGTGGCGTGACCCATCGGATTTGCTCGAATGCCCGGTTGATCGGTGTTCCGGCGAATGTCCGAATCAGGAAGTAGAATACTCTGAACGCAGCATCATTCCTGGCGTCCACAGCCCCATCGGAGTAGACCCATTCCTGTCGATGTAGCTCTCGCTCCACAGTTGCCGTAATCTCCAACTCCTCATGGAGTTCCCGCACCACGGCTTCTATTGCCGTTTCCCCGTTTTCCAGCTTGCCGCCAGGGAACTCCCACTTCAACGGGTACCGTGCATCATGCCGTCGCTGACACGCAAGCACATTGTTCTGATTCAAAATAATCCCGACGGCAACCTGCTTCATGGACAGAAGATATGCAAAATTGAATTGAATCCCAAGACTCTCCTTGTTGACTTTCTCAGCGAAGAGTGCTACACTTTAGAGTAGCGAACGCCGTCAGCTTTTCGTCTCGCACTACCGAGTTCATTACTATGGCCTCTCGATTCTGGTCCACTGCAGAAGACGGAGGCTTTTTTTATCTTTGGGAACAATCATGCACACACCACGAACACGTTTGTTCTTCGCCCCCGTCGTTTTGTTCTTCGCTTTCCAGATTGTCTCAGCGCAGTACCAGAACATACGGGTCAGTCTCCCGTCAGCAAGTGATCCGGAGGAAGTGAGTATCTCCATTAATCCTGCCAACGTATTGAACCTCGCCGCCGGGGCAAACATCGATTACTATTACTATTCGACGAACGGCGGATTCAACTGGACCCAGGGAAGACTGAGTTCCACCTACGGGGTGTGGGGTGATCCGTGCTTGGTCTTCGACAAATCAGGTAACCTGTACTTCGTTCATCTCTCAAATCCTCCTGCACCGGGTTACTGGATTGATCGCATCGTCGTCCAGAAATCAACCGATGGGGGAATGACCTGGAACAGCGGGGCCGGGGTTGGGTTCAGACCCCCGAGGGCAGAACAGGATAAAGCATGGCTTGCGGCGGATATACAACGCCCTCCGCGTGCAAGCACCATCTATGTTTCGTGGACAGACTTCGATTCCTATGGCAGTTCATCAACCTCGGACAGCAGCCGCATACGTCTGTCTCGCTCGACCGACTTCGGGATCACATGGAGCGATCCGGTGCGCGTAAGCGATCGGGCGGGCGACTGTCTGGATGAAGACAATACCGTTGAAGGAGCCGTACCGGCGATCGGACCAAACGGTGAGGTGTATCTCGCATGGTCGGGACCGATCGGGATAATGTTTGACAAGTCCACTGATCACGGGATCACGTTCGGGCAGGATATCTTTGTGTCCGACCAGCCTGGTGGATGGGACTTCATGATCCCTGGAATCTACCGCTGCAATGGCCTGCCAATTACCGCATGCGATGTCAGCGGGTCGCCCTATCGGGGGAACATTTATGTGAACTGGTCGGACCAGCGGCATGGACTTGGCAACACAGACATCTTCATTGCAAAATCCACCGACGGTGGGACAACATGGTCGGCGCCAATACAGGTTAACGACGACATTACCTCGACGCAGCAATTCTTCACCTGGATGACGGTTGATCAGATTACCGGCTATGTCTACGCCGTATTTTATGACAGACGGGCCACGTCCGGGAATGCGACGGATGTGTATGTGGCGCGCTCGACGGATGGTGGTGATACATTCAGCAATTTCAAAGTAAGCCAGTCCTCGTTCACTCCGACATCGGGGGTGTTCTTCGGAGACTATACAAACATTGCCGCGTTTAACGGGAAAGTCTACCCCATCTGGATGCGGCTCGATGGGAGCGCCCTGAGCGTTTGGACTGCGCTCGTGAATGATACGGTCTCGACCGTCAGCGCCCCGGAAGAAGGAGGTCACGCCTCTTCATTTGCTCTTCTTCAGAACTATCCCAATCCGTTCAATCCTTCAACGATGATTCGTTTTGATACCCATTCCAGCGAACACGTTACATTGAAAGTATTCGATGTGCTGGGCCGCGAGGTCGCCACGTTGGTAGATCGGGTTGTCGACGCGGGCGAGCATACCGTGGTATTCTCCGCGTGGGATTACAGGTTGTCGAGTGGAACCTACTTCTATCGGATGACTGCGGGAAGTTTCACACAGACGAGAAAGTTTGTGCTGCTTGAATAGGACACGGCAGAGTGTTGTTGACACATCAGTCATTCAATCAAAAGGACGAATGGTTATGAAGAAGAGTATTCTACTGTTTTTTGTTGTATCCCTCGTTGGTGTGGGGATGGGCCTGGCACAGGACGTGAGCTCGCAGGGGTCGTACCAATGTTCATTGAAGAAATCCTCGGCAAAGTACACGCCGGAACTCAATGCCAACGATTCACCGAACTCGCCAAGGCACTCGTTTGATGTTCTGAACTACAAGCTGAATCTCGATATCCGTAACTGCTTCATCACCCCTTTCCCAAAGTCGTACAGCGCCACCAACGAGATGAGGTTCCTGGTTGACACTGCGTTGAGCAGCATAAATCTGAACGCGGTGAACACATCGCTGACGATTGACTCGGTGAAGCTTGCAGGAACGTCGTTCACCCACGCATCAAATATTCTCACGGTGAATTTGGACAGGACGTATGCGGCAGGCGAGACCACAACGGTCAGAATCTATTTCAGGCACAACAATGTTGCGGACGCAGCGTTTTACACATACAACGGAATGGTGTTCACGGATTGCGAACCCGAAGGTGCACGGAAGTGGTTTCCGTGCTGGGACAAACCGTCGGACAAGGCAACCGTGGACCTGACGGCCAAAACTCCCGCCAATGTGAAACTTGGTTCCAACGGGAGACTGGCAGACTCGACAACTGTCGGAGATACGACGTGGTTCCATTGGGTGAGTCGCGATCCGGTTTCGACATACCTCACCGTCATGACGGGAAAAGTCAACTATAACCTTGACATCGTGTTCTGGCATCCGCCGACTCACCCCGCCGATAGTGTCCCGGTCAGGTTCTATTGGAACGCGGGAGAGAGCGTGACGCATTCCAAGCAAACCATCATCTCCATGATGACTCACTATTCCGACATGTTCGGCGAGCACCCGTTTGAGAAGAATGGCTTCGCAACAATTGCTTCGGGGGCCGGGTTTGTGTGGGGAGGCATGGAGAATCAAACTCTCACAAGCTTCTGTCCCGGATGCTGGGACGATAATCTGATGTCGCACGAATTCGCACACCAATGGTTTGGTGATATGATCACGTGCGGAACGTGGGCGGACATCTGGCAGAACGAAGGTTTTGCAACGTATTGCGAAGCGTTATGGTATGAGTATACCGGCGGACCCACAAGCTACAAGAATGACATCCTCAACGATGCCAGCTCATACCTGGGGAGCAACCCCGGGTGGCCAATGTACAACCCATCCTGGGCAGTTGTTACGCCTGATAACAATACGCTGTTCAACTATGCCATTACATACGCAAAGGGTGCATGTGTCTTGCACATGTTGCGCTACACCCTTGGCGACTCATTGTTCTTCGCCGTTCTGAAATCGTATGCAGCTGATGCTGTCAACTTCAGGTTCGGCAATGTTGTGACGGCAGATTTTGTCACGAAGGTCAGCGAGGTTGCCGGACAGGATATGAGCTGGTTTTTTGCCTGGGTGTATCAGGCGAACCACCCGGTGTATGCGAACACGTACAATATCACGTCGCTCGGTGGAGGGCAGTGGATGGTAGGGTTCAAAGCGCGTCAAACAAGTGCGAATTTCTTCCCCATGCCGCTCACGTTGAAGATCTCATTTACCACCGGATCCGACACCACATTCCGCGTAATGAATAGTGTCAACAATCAGGTGTTTGGATTCCGGTTCGGCCGTCAGCCTACAACACTTGCCTTTGATCCGAACAATGACATCGTCATCAAGCAAGGCACGACAACAGTCGGCGCAACGCTGTCTGCTCCGACGCTGGTATCACCTATTGTAGGTGCCATTCATCAGCCGCTGTCGCCAACGTTGGTCTGGAACCAGGCGATTTCTGCCGCGACCTATCACCTCCAGGTTGCCACTGATGCCGGTTTCACGACGATTGTCTTTGATGACTCAACGATTACCGACACATCGCGACAGGTGGGTCCGCTTGCCGGGGTAACGCAACACTTCTGGAGGGTCAGCGGAAAGAACGCCGGTGGAATTTCGGCCTGGTCCACGACGTCATACTTCACGACGAATCCCCAGACCTCGGTGCCGGACGAAAAGAATATTCCGAGTGTGTTTAGTCTGAGCCAGAATTATCCCAATCCATTCAATCCCACCACACTCATCTCGTATGGCTTGCCTCACAGTTCACACGTGAACATTGCGGTCTTTAATCTGCTTGGTCAGCGTGTTGCTTTGCTCGGCGATGGGGACGAGGCAGCCGGCTATCACGATGTGACGTTTGACGGCAAAGGTCTGGCGAGCGGAGTGTACTTGTATAGAATCCAGGCGGGAGAATTCGTTCAGACGAGGAAGTTGGTTCTGATGAAATAGCATCATCTGACAGCGAAGTCAGGCAGGAGCGCCCCGGTCAAGCGGGGCGTTCTCTTTTTCAGGCAACTCTTGTATAGTCCGCAAACTCAAATCCGTTGTGCGTCTCACGGTTGACGATCCCGAATTTCTGCCGAAGGATCTGCTCGTAGGGCGGGAAATACGCGTCGCCGTCAATTTCTTGATCCACAAATGTGAGGAACAACTCGTCCGCCTTGTCAAGGAATTCTGAGTAGATCGCAGCCCCGCCTATGATGAAGACCTTGTCCTGGTCCTTCAGTGCCTCGAGAGCGTCCTTGATAGTTGAATAGCATTCAACGCCGGGAAGAGATGCGGTGGAGAGGACCACATTTCTGCGGTGGGGCAGGGGCTTCCCAAGCGAGGCCCAGGTTTTCCTTCCCATCAAAACCGCATGCCCTGTGGTGAGTCGCTTGAAGCGTTTGAGGTCTTCAGAGATGTGCCACGGCAGCTTTCCACTCTTTCCGATGACCCTGTTCTTGCCAATGGCAGCAATGATGGCGAGTTTCATCCGAGATCCGATCGAGAGAGGGCACTCCGGTGCATGACCTACACAGCGACTTCGAACTTTATCGGCTCGTAGCATTCGTAACCGACAAGCGTGAAGTCTTCAAACTGGAGTTGGTCGATTGGCTTGTGTGCGATTTCGAGGTGGGGCAGAGGCTTGGGCGTTCGGGCTAATTGCTCTTTCAATCCGTCAATGTGATTGACGTAGATGTGGGCATCGACAATGGTGTGACTAAAGAAGCCAAGCCCCAGCCCGGCCTCCTGTGCGAGAATCTGCGTGAGCAGTGAGTAGCATGCAAGATTGAACGGTATGCCCAAGAGCAATGTCTCCCGATCGCTGGGTGAGATGACAGTTGAGTTTGTTTTCCTGCACGTTGAATGCAAATGTGTAGTGGCACGGAGGAAGTTTGCTGCTGTAGGCGTTTCCCGGTTCCCATGCCGTCACAACCATGCGGCGCGAATTCGGCTGCGTTTTCAATAGCTCAATCACTTTGCCGATCTGATCGATCTCAACCACCTCGTACTTCCCCGTTTCGGGATTAATCTGCGCGCTCGGGAATTTCCTCCAGTAACGTCCGTATGCCGTATCGAGATTCCCGTTTTCATCGGCCCATGCATCCCAGATCTTCGTGTGCTGCCGCAGGTTCCGGATGTGATCTTCACCGGAAAGGTACCAAAGGACCTCGTACAACATTGATTTGAAGTTCACCTTCTTGGTCGTAAGAAGGGGGTATCCCTTGCTCAGGTCAACTGTGTAATGTTCAGCAAAACACGAAAGAGTATCGACGCCGGTCCGGTTGCTCTTGTAGGTGCCCCTGGTAAGCACTCGCTCGACAAGGTCAAGATATTCGCGCATGTAAACGACTCAGGTACTTCGTTTGAAATTTGGAGAATCAGAAACTGAGACCAAAATACGGAGTGGGTCGATGAAATGCAATCAGGTTAGAACTGTGGGAGACAACAATCGTCATTCAGCTTGATCATCGAAGGGCTTTACGGGGTTGCTGTTCTTCTTAATAGCGATCATCTCTTTTACATCGGTGAACGTGGCTTCTTGGGAAGAGATGTCTTGCTGTGTAGGTTCAACAGTACGCAACCGCGTGATTTGAAAGGACTGCCGCTACTTTAGGAGGACGAGCTTTCTTGTCTGGACAAAATCTCCGGCCCGCAACTGGTAGAAATACACTCCGCTTGCCACGGATACGGGTTTCCACACCGCTGCCCGGTACCCGGCTTCCTCAAAAGCATCAACGAGTGTTACGATTTCCTGGCCAAGCATGTCGTAGATCTTCAGTGTCACACGGGAGGCCTTGGGAATGGCATATCGAATGGTGGTGCTGGGGTTGAAGGGGTTCGGATAGTTCTGACTCAGCTCGAACGTCTTGGGCAGCTCACTTCCGGCTCCATGCACGGATGTCGTCCCGACTGGAATGGCTCTTGAAAACTCGGACGTATTGCCTCTGGCATCGGTTGCAGTTGCTGAGATGTAATAGCCGAGGGGAACCAGCGCCGGAAGAGTATCAATGAAGCTCGTCAGACAGCCATTATTGGTCAGAACGGATGCGAATCCGAGAAATGATCTTCCCCTCGCCGTATTCTGTCGAGTCACGTGTGGGGCTCGCGAAGAACTCAACGCGGTAGTAGCTGTTCGGTCGACTGTTGAGTGATCCGTATATCACCGTATTCGTTACGCCCGGCAGCGCCGAGGACAGGACGGGGAAGTTTTGAAAGTTGTTTGGGCCAAGTGTATCAACATCGCAGGAATCATTTGGCGTGACTCCGTCACCGCCGAGATCAATTCCCAGACCGACATTTGCGAAGATAGAATTCCCGAGAATAACATTCCTCTGGCTTGATCCGATCACGACGATGCCCCCCTGCTGACTCGGTGACGTCCCGTTGAACATAATAGTATTCCCTGTACCTGGCTCAGTGCCGCCGATCATGATATCGCTTCCAGCGAGATAGATCCCGCCGTCGTGATTGCCAACTGGGACATTGCCGGTGACGTCGGTGCCGATGTAGTTACCCTGAACGATGCTGCTATCTGCAGTGAAGATATACACACCATACCCGCCGTTGCCCGATATGATGTTCCGGGTACCGGGGGCTATGCCTCCCACGGCGTTACTCAGCCCAGCGAGGCCAATCCCATTCTGAGTATTGCCCAGTGCAACGGTGCCGGTCACGTCAGTGCCAATTAGGTTCCCCAGGATTTGATTGTGTGAGACCTGTGGACTGCCAAGGCCGTTACTGACGCCAATACCCGTGCCGTTGCCTGATATGACGTTTCTCGCCCCGGTTGTCGTCCCGCCGATTAAGACACTATTGACATTGAAGGCAAGGGAGATTCCGACACCATTAGGGAGTGCGGCAGTTCCAGCGGCATTTGTGCCAATCAGATTGCCCTGAACGACGTGGTTTGATCCACCGGCTGCCAATACGCCGAACCCGATTCCAACGACGCTATTGCCGGAAATGACATTTCGAGCGGCAGGCGTGGTACCCCCAATGCGATAGTTGCTTCCGGGAGTTTCGACAAGTACGCCGTAGACATTTCCCATCGCGATTGTACCTGTCGGGTCCGTGCCGATGAAATTTCCTTCGATGACATTGTTCGAGCCGTATTGCATCAGGATGCCGGCATTGGGCGTGCGATTGATGACCAGACCCCGAATTGTGCTATTCCCGTCCCGGATCAAAAGGGCCGTGCCGTCCAGACCCGGATTGATGTTTGTGCCGTTCAGTTCAATGAGGAGGACAGCATTACTACCAAGTTCCGGACCGTTGGTATTGGGATGGGATCCCGGCTGTGAGTAACCATCGATGAACACCGGATCGGTGATCTCGGGAAGTGCGGAAAGAGGGGTGATTGTGTGAACGCCGTTTCCAGGAATGTTGAAGGTGATGATGTTTACTCCCGGCGTCGTATTGGCTGTTTGCATTGCCCTGCGCAGTGAGCCGACTCCAGAGTCGCTCGTGGTCGTTACAATGAAAATTCCCGAGTTGGGCGGGTATCCGGACGGTCCACTACCCTCGTAGACAAGGAATCCACTTTCGACTCTTGTCGTCGTTGACAACGAAGTGCCAACGAGAATCTGTCCAGCTATTGACTGTACTTGCTGAGATGTCGATGCTGGCGCTCCATAGCCCATGTCAAATGCTGACCAGCCAACCCTGGTGTTCTGAGAAAACACCGCGAACGGGAGGAGATTCATGGCGCAAGCCAAAGACAAAAAGGCTTTCATTGATTGCTCCTCTCAGCTTTCTTTCCGTCGGGCTTCTCCGGCCCCGACAGCTTCGGAGTGGGCATGTAATGAATACCTTTCTCCGGCGGCTGGCCGAAAAGCTCGGGCATCAGGTATTTGCCTTTGTCCTTTGCTTCCTTCTCTTTCTCAACGACCATGGGATGGGCCTTCGCGTACGCATCGTTGCGAATGCCGGTGACCTGCCAGGAGACTTCGACGTTTGGTTTGTCCGTCTTGATGACAAAGCGGTTGTTGTTGATCTTCTCCGCAACAATCGCCTGGGCAAATTGTCCGATGACGGTAAGCTGATAGCGTAGTCGATATTGAGCGCCTCGAAATACCCCGGGAGCCCGACGATCGCCTTTCCGCCTGCATCGTTACGATGGTGCCGTTGTAGATGTTCATGCAGTCCGGGCTTTCGACGCAGGAATGGATGAGGTACTTGTTTGCCGGATCAAGAGGATGATCGATCATGAAATTCTTATGACCTGTGGCGATAAAGTCACCGTCGACATACGTTTGGCCAAAGAAGAGCGCCGACTGTCCGATAGATCCATGATTAACGACGAGCGCGTAATCGCCGAGCGAGTAATTGTCTATGTATACCTTCCCACCGAAGTATCCGGAAAATCCATCAGAGGGAGAATAAGCAAATACCCCCGCGTTGATGTTCACAAACGGGAAATCGCCATGATACCCGAGGGCACCAAACGTGTTGCTCGCAGCATAATTCTGACCAACCACGCTGTAGTTGCCCCCGGTAAGGCCCTTGACACCGACCCCGTGCGTTGAGCCGGCCAACACACCATAGCCCATTCTGCTGGCTGCGTACACTCCTGAACCTTGCGGTGCCGAGCCGTACACACCATAGCCGTTCCCGTCTTGCTCGCCCCACACACCTACACCATTGTCGCCAAGGCCGTTGTTAATTCCTTTGACTGCTGCTGAGTTGCCGCCGGGACTTGATGATGTGATCTCTCCCAGCACGCCGACGGCAACTACGCTTGTACTCTGGTTTAGTCCCTGGATACTCGGGTAGAGATTGTTTGTCGAGAGGACATCGAGTTTCGCCACCGGCGTGGTCGTACCGATGCCAACATTGCCATCTATGGTCAAAGCCATCGTGTGCGACCACTGCGCCGGTCCCGTCCTGTGGAAGAACTCGAAGTTTCCCGGCCCATCAGCCCCGACGTGCATCATCCATGACTGGCTTCCCGATAGGCTGCCGCCGGTCATTCGTATCGTTGGCTTGTCACCCAGAATCTGAAGCGCACCCTGTTCACCCGTCCAAGTCCCGCTCAGTGAAAATGGAATCTGTGCGTTCACTGTGGCGGTGGGCCCGCCGGGGTTCGTAATGGACAAAGTGTTGTCCGTGTTCTGAATGCCTTGAATACCAGTTCCTCCTCCACCCGACGCCGCGATGATGACCGTATCCCCGTTTGTGGTCACCGAAGCACCATTCGCCCCGCGCATCGTCAGATCATCGTGCAGGTTGTTGATGCTCTTGACCACCTGACCACCGGCAATCTTTCCTGCGGTGATGGAATTATCTGGAACGGTTTGGGCCACATCGGCGCGAAGGGAATTGAGACTGGAACCAACTGAGGTCAACTGAATACGGGGTAAAAGCTCTGGATCAGAGGCAACCTGCAGACCAAGCCAGCATTGACGATCGAACCTCAACGAATCAGGCAACGACGTAACAGAGCCAAGAATGGTGGAGAAGAGGCCGCCCTTCACCTGTATCGACTTCGTCTCGCTCCACAATGCACTTCCCCCTGAAGAGACGTCATACAAACGGAATGTGAAGCTGTAGCTGCCATCAGGTCGGGGTGTGCCTGTTGTGTCGGTAAGGAGGCCCTGATACGAGAGCGTGTGAGGAATCTGCGAATACGAAGGACGTGTAAAGAGAACAGTCAAGAGAATCGCAACTGCTTGAGCCCAGATGAGTGCACCCATGCTCTTCGACTTTGTGACAGGCAAGGTGGCCACGGTACCACTGGAGAAGATCTTCATGTTCATCCCCTCAAGGGAACTTCCATTCATTTGTTCTGTCCTCCTGCAGGCGGAACTTTTTCCGGCCCGGGCAGCCTCGATGGTGGCATGTAATGAATTCCCTTCTCGGGCGGCTGACCGAAAAGTTCGGGCATCAGATACTTGCCTCTATCTTTTACATCTTTCTCTTTCTCTACAACCATGGGGTGAGCTTTTGCGTAGGCATCGTTTCGGACGCCCGTTACTTGCCAGGAAACTTTCACATTCGGTTTGTCGGTGCGAATGGTGAACCGGTTATTCTGAATCTCGCTTTCAACGATCGCCTGCGCAAACTGCCCGATGACTGTAAGTTGATATCGATAGTCGATGTTCAGTGCCTCGAAGTAGCTCGGCAGCTCCACGGTTGCCAGGCCGCTTGCGTCTGTTGTGACATTGCCGTTATAGATGTTCATGCGGTCCGGGCTCTCGACGCAGGAATGAATGAGGTACTTGTTTGCAGGATCGAGTGGATGATCAATCATGAAGTTCTTTTCACCCGTGACACTAAAGGTTCCAACGACGAAAAGATCTCCACCAACAAACACCGTTCCCTGAAAAGTTCGCTGCGTGTAGCATTGTTGGCGGCAACCGAGAGCACCTCCAATGGCATTGCTTCCATCCGCATAAGCGAAAACACCCGCAGACTGGTTGGAAGACGGAAAGTCACCATGATACCCCAGGGCGCCAAACGTGTTTCCTGAATTGTAGTTTTGCCCAACAACACTGTATGCGCCACCAGTAAGGCCCTTTATTCCAACTCCATATGTTGACCCAGCCAAGAGGCCATAGCCAGTCGAACTGACAGCATAGACGCCTGCGCCATTGGAAGCCGAGCCGTACACACCGATAGCCGTTCCCGTGTTGCTCACCCCACACACCCACACCATTGTCACCGAGGCCGTTGTTGATCCCCTTGACTGCTGCCGAAGGCTGCCGGGACTTGATGAGGTGATCTCCCCAAGGACTGCAGTTGCGTTGGCTGCTGTACTCTGGTTTTGTGCGAAGAGTCCGCTTGAAGGGTTTATTGTGAGAGTAGGTATGCCAGACGGAAGATCGGCTGCCGTAAAGAGAGCAAAATTACCATTGGCGTTTTGAATGACTGTGCGGGCGTCTCCAGCATTGGCATCAGTCAGCGTCAAGTAAGGTTGGTACCCGCGTATCCTCAATCCATCCTGTGCACTGATGTCGAGTTTTGACTGCGGGGTTGTCGTGCCGATGCCGACTCTTCCGTCCCTGGTCAATGCCATCATCGGCGACCACTGTGCTGGTCCGGTTCTTGAAAGAACTCGAAGTTTCCCGGTCCATCAGCCCCGACGTGCATCATCCATGACTGGTTCCCCGAAAGGCTGCCACCGGTCATTCGTATCGTTGGTTTGTCGCCCAGAATCTGAAGGGCACCCTGCTCGCCAGTCCAGTTTCCGCTGAGTGAAAATGGGATCTGTGCATTCACGGTTGCAGTTGGCCCACCGGGGTTCGTGATAGACAGGGTATTGTCGGTATTCTGGATCGTGGCGATTCCTCCGCCACCTCCACCCGATGCAGTGATCGTGATGGTGTCGCCATTCGTTGTCACCGAAGCACCATTGGCCCCTCGCATCGTCAGGTCATCGTGGAGGTTGTTGATACTCTTGACCACCTGGCCGCTTGCGATCTTTGGGGAGGTGAGTGAATTGTCCGGCACTGTTTGCGCCACATCCGCAGTGCAGAGCATTCAGACTTGAACCGACGGAAGTCAACTGAATTCGCGGTAACAGCTCCGGATCAGGAGCGACTTGAATCCCGAGCCAGTATTGCTGGTCGAACGTCACCGAATCGGGGAGCGGGGTAACGGAACCGAGAATGGTGGAGAAGAGACCATGCTTCACCTGTGTGGACTTTGTCTCAGTCCAGACGGGCGTACCGCCGGAGGAAATCGCATAGAGCCGGAACGTAAAACTATAGGCGCCATCCGGTCTGGGTGAACCTGTTGTATCGGTGAGTATGCCCTGATACGACAACGTGTGCGGAATCTGGGCCCTGGAGGAGCAGGTGGCTAACAAGGAGGCAACCACCCAAAGGATGACACGTGGTTTCATATGTTCCTCAAAGAACGGTGAAAAAAATGGACGACCAGGGACGGAAGGAATATAGATACTGCGAGTGAAGTCTCACAGTACGCGAACGCGTGATTCGGGGGAAGGGAAGCGGAGGGTTACAGAAGATGTTCCTTGAGAACCTTTGCCACGGCGCCACTGCGGGTCTGCACCTGCAGCTTGTCGTAAATGTTGCGAACGTGTTTGTCGACGGTGTTAAACGAGACGAACAGTTTGTCGGCAATCTGTTTCTTGGAGAGGCCGTCGACAAGCAGTGTCAGCACGTCCTTTTCCCGGACTGTCAAACCGTAGTCCGCCGGAGGAGCCGCAACCCGGGCAAACATATCCAGCATTTTCCGTGCAATCTGCGGATTAATCGGAGCTCCGCCGTTGAGCATGGACTTCAGGGAATCAACGATGTCTTCAAGCGATGAATCCTTGTGCAGATATCCGGAGGCGCCTGCCCCGATTGCCCGAACAATGCTGTCGGAATCCTCGAATACGGTCAACATCACCACCTGAATGCTGGGAGCAATTCCCTTCACCCTGCGGATGCCTTCGATACCGTTCATCCCGGGCAGGCCGATATCCATCAACAGAATGTCGGGAGGCACGTCTTCTTCGAGACGCACGAGTGCATCCTCGCAGCGCAGAAAGACCCGCTCGGACATGAACCCACTGCTGAGATTGATGAGACGCGAAAGCTGGGTGCCGAACCGTTCATCATCTTCGACAATCCACACCGTCCGGCGTTCAGAATCAATCAATTCACTCACAGGATCTTCTCAGTTTCACTGCAATATATGGATGGCATCGGGTTGTTGAACATTACGCGTTCGCGTGATTCTGCACGGAAAGCGACACAACGGTTCCCTGCGCGGGATCGCTCACGACCTCAAGCTCACCGCCGATCTGTGCGGCTCGTCGACGGAGATTGGTAATACCGCTGCCCGGCATAGTGGTATGGGCGTCGAATCCCCTTCCATTGTCCTTGATACGCATCGTGAACGCTCCACCGTTTTGTGACACTTCTACGGTTACCTGTGTTGCTCCTGGAGTGCCGCACAATATTGTTGAGAGATTCCTTGAAAATCAGGAAGACGTTCCGCTTGAACTCAATGCTCACCTTCTCCAGCAGGCGTTCCTTTGGGGCGACAAACGTCCAGGTAACTCCCGCTAATAATCGTGTGGCAACATCCTTCATCTTCAAAAGAAAGTCATCGAGCGAGTCATGGGATGGGTTGAGCATCCAGACGATATCCCTCATCATCTCCTGACTTGCCGCAGCGACAGCGCCAATTTCCTTGAGTTGGGTCCGAAGTCCGTCCGGGACGGAGCCCTCACGTTCCATGATCTGGCTGGTGACAACAATGCTGCTCAGGTTGGTTCCCACATCGTCATGAAGATCGCTTGCGATGCGGAGACGAAGACGCTCCATCTTCATCAGATGATAAAGACGATAGCGAAACAGGCCATACAGGATGGAGAGGCCGAGCAATGCCATTCCGACGATGAACCACCATCGGGACCAGACGGGGGGCACGATGACAAAGGCAATTGATGCGGGTTGAATACTTGCTGCGCCATCGGCATTGATCGCTCGCACCTCGAATTCATAAACCCCCGGACGGAGCGAAGCGTAGGTGACGGTGTGCTCCCGTCCCGGTCTTGTCCACAGAGAATCGTGTCCCAACATTCGGTACTGGTATCTAACGTTACGCTCATCTCTAAAACTGATTCCCACAAAATCAATAGTACAAGAGTTCTGAGTGTGGTCGAATTCGTGCGAACTGTCTGGTGGGACCGAAATACCATTGACAGAAAACGACTTGATATATACAGGCGGAGGAGTAGTTGTTGCAATCCTTTCGGGCTGTTCATACACCACCAGTTCATTCGCAAGCACGCACCATACGTATTCATTCTTGTAGGAACCGCAGGCGTACACACGATTCCCCACAAGTTCTGTCTTGGGAGGGAGAGGTTTGCCTGTCTGCTTATCGACAACTTCCAATCCTACATCCGTACCACACCATATCCTGTGATCAGTTTCCGCCAGGGACCAGATAGAGTTGCTCAGAAGGCCGTCGCTCACTGAGGTGTTCACATACTGTCCGTCGCGATACCGAACAAGGCCTCCATACCTTGTCCCGATCCAGATGGTGCCTTCGCGATCCTCGTACAACGAACGCACGCCTGCTCCTTCTGCTACCCGCGGTTCTTTTCGTACGCTGAAGGTGTCTCCATGCTGTTCAATAACAAAGAGGCCCGTTGCCCAGGTGCCGTACCACAGTCTTGTCGTCCGGTCAATGAGGAGCGCACGGGGAGAGTCAAACGGAAGGCCATCGCTCTGCGTAAACGTTCGGACGAGCTTGTTTCGCGAAGGTCCACTAGAGCCACGCCGGACGGGCCAAATGTAAACCAGCCGCGGTGATACTGATCGATCGCAAATGTCAATCCAACGCCATGCGTCGCAAGTTCTTCGGGCAGGATGGACTTCACTTGGTCCATGTCTGACATCGCATCGGTTCGTTCTCGAATCCGGTAACGCAAGAACGGCTTTCGTACCCTCCAGATCGGCACAACCCACAATTTGTCCTGCGGGTCAATCATCAACGCTGAGCTTGCGTAAGCCGTCGTCCCACGGCCGATCGGATGTCGGAAGACCTTCCACTGTTTGGCTTCTGAGCGAGCAACCTCGGTCAGTGTTGAGGTTGTTGAGATCCATATATGACCATTCGTATCAGAACAGGCAACCAAATTGTACGCCGCTTCACTTACCGGATCAAGCGGAATCCGAAAGATCCGGTCATCCAATAACTTCACGAGGCCATGAGCATACGTTCCAAACCACACCGTTCCCTCACGGTCTTTGATTATTTGACCGGAAGGTTGCAGGAATGGAATCCCGAGGTCGCTGAGCGTTCGCGATGTATGATCAGTCTTGCTGACGAGGAGGATTCCCCGGGGAGTAGTAATCCACAACAATCCCTTACCGTCATCCATGATGCCGGGTGGGGTGTCCATGGATGGCTTCAGGGGCGTCTGCAGAGATCGTCGGAGGGTCAATGAACTATCCAATTCCAGAAGTCTCCCTTCTGAGGAAAAGGCCCAAAGCACCCCTGAATGGTCCACTGTCGTTGCCGCTAAAACTTCACCTGGCTTCAGCAGGTCGAAATGTTGTTGCCGACTCTCCAATCCATCGAGACGAAACTGCGTCAGTGTGTGACCTGTGAGAATGACAACCGCGCCGTTCAGTTCCTCAATGCTTGAGCCCTGCCTATCCGTCTCGCTCACGAATAAAGCGGAGTCATTGCTGATCCTGAAATTTCCTCCACCGCTCGAACACCAGAGCGTTCCCTCCATATCTTCGCACAGGCTGCTGACATTGTCGTCACCGATGTGGTAGACAGTGAAATGTCCACCATGCATCTTCACCAGACCTCCGGCAATCGTTCCAATCCAGAATGTTCCCGGCTGTTTGCGACTCTCGATGATGTCCGTGATGTACAGATTGGAGAGTCCGTCGGCGGTTGTGAAGTTCTTGAACTCAGTGCCATCATACACACTCAATCCGTTGTCCGTTCCGATCCACAAGTATCCGCGAGAGTCCTGGCAGAGTGCGGTAACATGGTTGGAGGGGAGGCCGTCGCGCGTTGTATAGCTTTGGAAGGGGAGAGTTTGACAAAGAACAGCTTCCGAAAACAATGACAGGGCCGCGAAGAGAAACGCCAGTTGCGGGAAATGTATGCGCATCTACGGATAGTGCTGTTGAGAAGAAAGATGATCAGTGGCGAAATCTACTACACGCGGGCGATGGAAGCAACATCAGAGAACAACTCGCGGGTGCCCTGCGCGAGGAGCGAGAATCATTTCAGGACGAGCATTTTCTTTCTCAACATGACTTCTCCTTGTGAACTCCCGTTCTGCTCGATTGCGATTGTATAGAAGTATACTCCGCTGGCAAAGCCCGAGGCATCAAGTATCACCTGATGAGAACCCGTCTCTTCCGTGCGATCGATGAGTGTGGAGAGATCTCTCCCCAAGACATCGTAGACCTTGAGAGTTACATGAGTTGTCACAGGGAGAGAGTATCGTATAGTCGTGGTTGGGTTGAACGGATTTGGATAGTTCTGCTCCAATGCGAAGGATGATGGCAACGGGGCCGTCTCAGTAACACCGGTTGTTCCCGAAAGAACAAAGTGGAAGACACTCAGTGGAGGAATAGTGTATGTGAATTGATTTCCCTGAATGGAACTGATCGCAGGCTGATTTTGGATAGACGTGCTGCCTGGCAGGACCGCATAGGCGCTTCCCGAAGTGAACTGTGTGCCGGATGTAATGACGAAATGTCCGTTGATGGGATGGGTGAAGTTCCGGTTCAACGCGACGACGTGGAGGGTCGATGGCCCGCCTGATGGTGTCGCTGCGTGCACCGAGCTGTTGACGTTGTCAGATGAGACACTATGAACGCTGATGTCTCCAAATGTCCCTCCACTGCCATCGTAGTTCCTGTAGAGTCTGTACGCCGATGCGGTATATCCGGTGATGTCGCCCCACAGCGAAGCAAAGTACACCTTGTTTGTCCCGAAAATTCCCAGCACATCAGACATTGCGATTGCGCCGGAAATGTGCGTTGAGCCACCGTAATTGAATTCAGTGATGGCAAGCTTCGTCCCCGGATACTGTTGGGAGATGATCCTCTGTGTTCGACGGATGATTGCCGAACTCTGTGGATGATAGTATTGTCCGATCCATCCATTTTCCACATATGTGGAATCCCACAGGGTTCGTGGCACCTGCATCCTGTTGAACACGGTGAGCGAGTCCGTGTTCTCATTGATGATAGGAACATAGAGATCGGGGTACCAGTGCATATCAAGGACATCGAGCAACCGGTGGCCTGCGGCGACAGATGAATCACGCATGTTCGCCAGAAGGGCCGCCGCATAGTTCTCGAACGAAGCATAGCGGTTCCAATCCGGTGCCCACTGCAGCTGGTAGTATCCGCCGAACCCGTAAAAGACACCGCCAAACACCTCGGCGGAAGGATCAACAGACTTCACCGCTTTCGCTGTTCCGACGGACTTTGCGATCAACTCGGCGCAGCGGGTTGTATCGGGGTGGATTCTCGGATGAGTGCTCGGCCACAGCGAGGGTTCGTTGTCGATGGAGTAAGCCTTCACCCCTGCAGGACTTGAGCCTGGGCCGTAACGGTTTACAAGGAAGTTCACCTCCTCATCAACGTAGGCGAAACCATCCGAGGTGTCAGGGTTCAGCACGAAAGGTGAGCCTTTGATGTCCCTGACTTGACGCCATCGGAAGGAAGGGGCAGTCTGAGAAACGGTCACAGTGCCATTCTTATCTCTTGCAACATACCCGGCAGCGGGAAGAGTCAGCAACGTGTAACAGCCATGCGCCAGAGAGGTATCGTGGAATGTCGTGAGTGTGATTCCGGGGATGTTCTCTTGTGACTGAGGGATGCCGAAGATCCACGTCATGTAGTCATCGCTGGAATGGATGTAGTCTGCTCCTGCGTTTGACGCGTTGTTCTCCCAGTTGTACCCGGTCATGCGGTTGCCGCCGAGTCGCCGGGCGGCAATCCTCAAGGAAGAGTCAACGGCAAGGGAGTTTGCTCCGTAGATGTACGGGCTTATCCGCGCAGTGTCCTGTGACGTGTTGATGGAGAACGTGACATCAATTCCCTGAGCATGCACGCGCAAGGCGAGCAGCACAAGTGCTCCAATACCACACCAGCTCTTCATATCGAAACCTTCCTCTCATTCGGCTTTGAAAAGTTCAAATATACATCCCGCAACGAACTTTAGCAAACAGGAATGCCAGTCCTTGAGGTACTTATTGCGAGGAGATTACCCAGTTGGGCATCGGGGCGCCGGAATATGCCACGACGTTTTGTGAGAATCGGTATAAGAAAAGGAGCGGGGATCAAGAGTATTCCCCCCGCTCCTGATGGTGTTGGTGGTGGAGGCTACTTCAGCACGAGCATTTTGCGCACATCGGTGAACAGAGTTTGTCCTGAGGCGGCAGTGATTGTACAGAAATAAACCCCGCTGGCAATTCGTGTTGCATCCCAACGGATCGATTTGTATCCGGCATCCTGTACACCATCAACCAGTGTCACAACTTCCTGCCCCATGGTGTTGTAGATCTTCAGCGTGATATGACTGGCCGTTGGTAATTGATAGGTGATCGTCGTGCTGGGGTTGAACGGGTCGGGATAGTTCTGACTGAGAGCGAACCTGTCGGGGATTTCTGGCTGTGACACGCCGGTCAGCGTATTAACCGATACGCCATTCGAAAAATGGACTGTTCCATCAACATCGATCTGACGGAGCCGGTAGTACCACCTGCCGGGAGACGCTGTTGAGTCGATGAATGTGTAGTGATGAGGCTCGTTCGAGGTGCCGTGACCAGCAACAAAACTGTTCGGGAGAGTCGTGTAGTCATTCTCATTTTCAAGCGAGCGTTGCACCTCGAAGCCGAAGTTGTTCACCTCGCTGACAGTGGTCCACTCGAGAAGCACGCCGCTACCAAGCGGAGAAGGTTGGGCGCTGAGTGATGTGAGCTGGATGGGAAGGGGAGAGTCACCGAGTTCCTGTGTTGGCAGACTCTCATTGCCGTGAATATCGGCAGTGGTGATACGGTAGTAGTATGTGCGTCCGGCGATTGTGGAGGAATCGACGACGGTGCTATCGGTGGTCAAGCGAAAGCGCGTGGAATCGGCAAGAGGAAAGCCGGTTGTGGTAGAACGATAGACGACATAGTGTCCGACATCGGGATCTGTACGGTCGACGTTCCATTGCAGTCGAAGGGCATTGTTCAGCGGAGTCAACAGGGCGCCGCCAGGCGTCAACGGTGCGAGGTTATCCACCGAGTACCCGCTGTCGGGCTGGGAGTTCCAATACGCATTGGGATCATTGGTTCGAGCGGTAATGAAGAAGTGCCGCCAGGGAATACCCTGCGATGTCGAGTCGGCAAGGGTTGGGCAGGCGTATGAATAGTGGTCCAGTCCAAGAGAAGGAAGACTAAGGATATACTGCCAGTAGATGTCACCCGCAAGAGGTGAGTCACCTTCCCGCGAGTGTAAAAACGTTTGAGGGGTCAACGTATGGCTTGCTACAGCGCTGCAGTATTCTTTCCAGTTGAGTACGACAGAGCGTGGGGAAGCAGAGGGCGAACGGATGCCGCGCCAGATCCAGTATTCGGTCACGACCGTCGATACCTGCCCATCGAGGAGCGATTTGTCCCAGTTGACAACAACAGTGCCGCCTTGATCTGATGGCAGGTCTCTGACAGGTCTCAGGGTTGGCGGAGCATTCATGTATATCCATGCGGCACCCATATCAGTGTTATCACCGTAGCCGCTGACGATTGCCGTGTTCGCGTCCGACGAAACGGAAACCGAAAATCCTTGATCGGTCGCACCCACACCGCCTGTACCGGCGATCTTCGAACCCTGTTGAGTCCATGTGCTTCCGCTACGTACAAATATCCATGCTGCGCCTACACTACTGTTATCCGCAGGCCCGCCAACAATCGCAGTACTTCCGTCAGCAGAAAGCGCGACGGAATATCCCTGGTTAATCATGCCCACTCCACCTGTGCCAACCAGTTTGGGTCCCTGCTGAGTCCACACAGTTCCGCTGCGCGCGAATACCCATGCTGCGCCGATATTGCTGTTGTCCTGATTTCCGCCGACGATGGCTGTATTTCCATCGGCAGATATTGAGACAGAGATCCCTTGGATTGCTGCACCCACTGCGCCTGTGCCAACGAGTTTGGAACCCTGCTGAGTCCATACGCTGCCGCTTCGGGTGAATATCCATGCCGCACCGGTACTCGAATTGTCATTCCATCCACCGACAACCGCAGTGTTTCCATTCGAGGAGAGGGAGACTGACCAGCCTTCTTCGGCTGTGCCCACCGCACCCGTGCCTACAAGCTTGGAGCCCTGCTGGGTCCATTGCGGGACGCTTCGTACAAACACCCATGCTGCACCGGTGTTGCCGTTATCCCCCCACCCGCCGACTATTGCGGTATTGCCGTCGGGGGCCATGGATACGGACTGCCCTTGAAAGGGAGTGCCTACTGCACCTGTCCCAACGAGCTTTCCGCCCTGCTGAGTCCATACTTCCCCGCTACGGGCAAATATCCACGCAGCGCCAACACGGGTGTTGTCCAGATTTCCTCCGACGATTGCTGTATTCCCATCGGCAGAAATCGAGACTGAGTATCCCTGAGCCGATTGGCCTATGGCGCCCGTACCGACAAGCTTCAATCCCTGCTGACTCCACACACTTCCCCTGCGAGTAAAGACCCACGCAGCACCCACCTGACCGTTATCGGCGGGCCCCCCCACGATCGCAGTATTCCCGTCGGCCGAAATGGAAGAGGAAAGTCCAAATTCCCCGCCTCCCGTTTCCCCCCAACCAACGAGCTTCGGGCCGGCTTGCCGCAACTGTGCATTTGCACATGTCAGCAGCACCGCGAACAGGAAAGCACTGGCAGTCCAACGTCGCTTCATGTTGTTCTCCTTCGATGTCAGAATGATTGACGGTATCCCTTCTACTTCACCACCAGCATTTTGCGCACTTCCCTAAACGTCGTTTGTCCGGACGTTGCCGCGATCCTGTAGAAGTACACACCGCTGGCAACATTCCGTGCTGACCAGACAGCCGAATTGTATCCGGATTCCTGCAGGCCGTTCACAAGGGTCGCCACTTCCTGTCCCAGGGTATTGTAGATCCTCAGTGTAACATGACTTGCCGTCGGCAATTGATACCTGATTGTAGTGGACGGATTGAACGGATCGGGATAATTCTGGCTGAGTGAGAACATCTGCGGGAGAATGGGTTGTCTGACTCCCGTGAGGAGGTGGATGCTGATTCCTTCCGATAAGTGCGCCGCTCCACCCAGATCGATTTGACGCAGTCGATAGTACCAGTGGCCGGAGTACGCAGAGGAGTCAATGAATGTATAATGATGCGGCTCGTTCGCGGTGCCGTGACCGGGGATGAAACCACCGGGAAGCGCAGCATACAGAGTATCGTTTTCAAATGAACGTTGGACTTCGAAACCATAATTGTTGATTTCGCTCAGCGTGGTCCAATCCAAAAGAACACCGTAGCCGTGAGGCTCTTGTTGCGCCGTGAATGAAGAGAGTTGGATGGGGAGAATGCCGTCCGCCGGAACATTTTGGACGTAAACGTCACGGTTACCATTGCGAAGGTCCGTCCATGTGACGATTGCCCCTCCGGCTCCATCGCTAGTAATTGTCTCGCCAAATTGGTTGCCCGCTGCGGTGGAAACGGCAACACCGTTGGAAGTCCATTGGACGGCACCGCTTGCGTTGATCCTCTGTGCATAGATGTCATCATTCGTCCCGCTCCGGTAGTCAGGCCAGGTGACGATTGCTCCTCCCGAGCCGTCGCTCACGATGACGGGGAACGTCTGATTCTTGGGCGCAATGCAAAGGGCAACGCCGTTCGCTGTCCACTGCACGACGCCGTTTGCATTGACCCGCTGGGCATAAATGTCAGAGGTATCGTTGTTGCGGCGGTCCTCCCAGGTAACGATTGCCCCTCCCGCGCCATCCCCCGTGATGGTGGGAAATTCTTGATTACCTGCCGCCGCGCACAGAGCAACGCCATCGGGTGTCCATTGAACCACCCCGGCCGAATTGACTCGCTGCACGTAAATGTCATAGGTCCCCCCGTTGCGACGGTCTTGCCATGTGACGATTGCTCCTGCCGCGCCGTCACTTGTGATCACGGGAAAATCCTGTTCATTTGCAGCCGCGCAAAGAGCAGCTCCGCCTGTTGTCCACTGAACCGCACCACTGGAGTTGATTCGCTGAGCGTAAATGTCTATGTTTCCTGCGCGGCTGTCCTCGAATGTCACAATTGCACCTCCTGTGCCATCGCCCGTAATCGTTGGATAATCTTGAAACCCTGCAGTTCCGCACACAGCAACACCGTCCGCTATCCACTGAGTCGTGCCACTTCCGTTAATCCGTTGAGCATAGACGAGGGCGTCTCCGGACCGGACCCATGCGACGATCGCGCCTCCAGCACCGTCACTCGTGACTGTTGGATTATATTGAACGCCCGCTGTCGTGTCCACAGCAACGCCGTTCCCTCCCCATTGGATCACGCCACTTGCGTTAACCCGCTGAGCATAAATGAATTGATCGCTACCGTGGTTGTCCTCCCATACAACGATGGCGCCGTTGGCACCATCGCTGACGATGACGGGAGCGTATCGGTTGCCCCCCACCGTGCATAATGGAACACCATTGGTTGCCCACTGGATGACACCACTCGCATTGATCCGTTGAACGTAGATTTCTGAATTCGTGCCGCTCCGATAGTCCTCCCAGGCAACAATTGCTCCTCCGGCGCCGTCGGTGACGATGACAGAAGCGTCTTGATCATCTGGCGAAGTACAAAGGGGATTGTTCACAGACGGGTCTGTCGACCATTGTGCCTGCCCGTGGACATGGACCAACAAGATAGCACACAGAAGTGCGGCTTTACTGCAGAATCGCATTATAGGAACTCCCTTCTTCGTGATATCAGGTTTCCACTATTTCAACACGAGCATTCTCTTCACGTCGATGAACACGTTTTGCCCTGACGTTGCCGTAATTCTGTAGAAGTAGAGGCCGCTGGCAACATTCCGTGCTGACCAGACGGCCGAATTGTATCCGGATTCCTGCGGACCGTTCACAAGGGTCGCCACTTCCTGTCCCAGGGTATTGTAGATCTTCAGCGTGACGTGACTGGCCGCTGGCAATTGATACCTGATTGTTGTGGTTGGATTGAACGGGTCGGGATAGTTCTGTTCAAGCGTGAACATCTCGACGCGGACGATCTGATCCAGCCCGGTGACTTGCGGAGGCGATGGAGGCAACTCTGAGGTGGGAACAATGTGGATCGCTCCGGCAGGGTTCGATGGTCCGGAGGAGAGAATGAGTGAACCGTTCTCGTTCACCTTCACCCAATAGGCACTTCCGGGTTCGATTAGCGCGGACGTCGTATATGAGCCGGAGTATCCGTAGAAACTACTGGTCGTCATTCCGGGAGGGATGCTGCCTATGGACGATGTCGCCACTGGCTGGGAAATCGATCCGATGAGGTTCCAACCTTGTGTAACGGGAATCGTATACGTCAGCACCGGAGAACCGGAGAGGGTTACGGAACCAGCGGAAGGGAAGTCTATCCAATATCCGGAGCCAACACTCATGATGGCCTGTGGATGATAGCCGCTTGAATTATAGAAGAATGCGCTACTGGTCGCACCCGGGAACAGAACCCTCACGGAATCGTTCGCCGCTATCACCGGGTTTGAGACAAGATTCCATCCCGAACGCAACGGCACGGACAACGTAGCGACGGACGGTGGACCTCCCCAGCGTGCAATATAGTGGGAGGACTTCCCCCCGACAGAGGTAAAATTCCCGCCAACGTACAGGCCGGAACCACTTACCGCCAATACCTGCACATAGGAGGGTGCACCGTCTACCCCAGAACCTAACGGATACCAGGCGTTTCCATCCCACCTGGCAATTTTGTTGGCCGATGACCCGCCGGCAGTCTCAAAGTACCCCCCCGCATAAAGATAGGCGCTATCCGACGCGAGTGACGTAACGACATCATTCATTCCGGTGCCCAGACTATCCCACCTGAACGTGACTCCGTTATATATGGCCACACGATTACGGAAGGGGCTGGAAGCCGACGTAAAAGCTCCAGCTATGCACAGGCCTTGATACATTGCGATAGCGTCCACATAGTTATTAGTCCCCGCGGACCCGACCAATGCCCGACAGACCAAAGTGCGAAGTTATCCCCCACGAAATGGACAAAGAAATAACCACCTACGGCGACTGTGTCTGCATAAGGACCAATGGCAAAAACGGTACCACCTAATCCAGTAGACATGGACGACCAGGCCCCGTTCCACATTGCAATGTGATTCGCCGTAACGGTCCCCGCATTGGTAAATGTACCTCCCGCATAGAGATTTCCTGAGACGAAGGCAACCGTGAGGACAGACCCATCCATTCCGGTTCCCAGTGCAGACCAGCTGACTCCATCCCACTTCGCGATATTATTGGCAGAGACTCCACCGGCCGTTGCGAATGATCCACCCGCAATGACATCCGTCCCATTCACGGCAATTGCACTGACTGGCCCGTTTGTTCCGGATCCCAATGCCGACCAGGAGCTGCCCATCCCATTTGGCGATGTTGCTCACCGGCAATCCGCCCGCAGCAGTGAACACTCCACCCACGTACAGATCGCTTCCGCTGCCGGCCAGCAGCGTTGACTGTTCCATTCAATCCTGACCCGAGGGCACCCCACTTGCCATTCCGCCATCGTGCAATGCGAAACGCGGTGTCCGGCCCCGCAAGGGTAAACACTCCGCCGGCGTACAGATCTGTCCCGCTGAACGCGCAGGTCTTGACCGTGACCGTATTATTCCTGTTCCAAGCCCCGACCAGTTCGCTCCATTCCATTTGGCTACATTGTAAACGTATGTTCCGCCTCCGATGGTGTTAAAAGTTCCGACGACATAGATATCCGACCCATCAACCGCAAGGGAGTAGACCGATCCGTCGACACCGAGCCCGAGGGTCGACCAGGTCGTTCCATTCCATTTTGCAATGGAAAAACCGCCGCCGGCATACACGTTCGCTTCCGACCACCTTGATCGTATAGACCACACCCCCGGGTCCGGGGCCAAGACTATCCCAGGTTGTGCCGTTCCACTTTGCAATGTTGTTGGCACTGATGCCTCCTGCCATGTAGAAATACCCACCAGCATAAACATCGGAGCCGCTGACCGTGAGTGCTGTTACCTCATTATTCACACCTGCACCCACGGGCGGACCAGTTGCTGCCGTCCCATCGGGCGATATTGTTAGCTGCGAGCCCCCCTGCAGCACTGAACGACCCTCCCACATACAGATTTGACCCGCGGGTTGTCAGGCAGAAGACGGTGCCGTTCGTCCCGAGCCCGAGTGCCGACCAGGAGGTGCTGGACCACCTGGCGACATGGTTTGCCGGGGCACCATCAGCCGTTGTGAACATTCCGCCGACATACACGTCTGTTCCGATAACGGTGAGGGCGTACACAATATCGTTCACACCGCTTCCGAGTGCCGACCAGCTCCTGCCATTCCATTTTGCAACGTAACCATAGGGAGTGTTCCCTGCCTGTGTGAAGTCACCTCCGACGTACACATCTGTACCGATGACGGCGAGAGCGTTCACATCACCATTGAGCGGATCCCAGCAGAACTGATCGTCCCAGAGCGAGTCCTCGGGAACTGTTGTTGTCACCTGGACAAAACGTGGTGCCCCATCCGCCCCGGAAGTGGTCATTCGCCACCCTCTGGGATCGAGACTCCCCGCGAAGCCGGGAGGCGTGTTGAGCGTGCCGTCCGGACCGAGGTACCTCTCCAGCGGCTCGGATTGGCCCCGGGTGAGGTTCCCCTGTTGCGAAAGAGCCGTGCCCTGCAGGAGGCTGACGAGAGCAAAGCAATAGGCAGGATGATTCATAGCGCATCTCCCTTACGTGACGTCGTGTGAACTGCAGGTGAGCGGCGAAAAGCTCACGTTATGTCGAACGGACCACATGTTTCTCCATCGTGAATTGGACATTCTCAGTAGATCACGTCGACTTCGTCAGAAAGTACGGAGACGCCTATGAGAATGAACTGCAGTCGCATCAATGTACACTCTCTGCAAGGTCGTCACAATCACGTATTTGCGGGGAGAAGGTCACTTGATTCTCTTGAGGCATTGACATACACTAAGGCCAGCAGTCGACGACCAAAAACGATGACATCGTTCATCAAAATGCACATCCGTATTGCGCCACGCTTCGTTGCCCTTTCTCTGCTGGTTATGAGCGTGCCCTCGTTTGCCCTCCCGGCAACCCCGGATCAAAACCAGATAACATTCGACCAGATCCCCTCCCCGAACAACGGACGAGTCAACGCCATCGTCCGGGATGACCGCGGGTTCCTCTGGTTCGGAACAACAAAAGGTCTGTACAAATATGATGGCTATAGGGTGCGGGTGTTTCCCGGAGAGTCTCCAGAGGTCGGCCTTGTGTTTGCACTGCTCAGGATGGACGATGGATCACTGTTGCTCGGTACCGGAAGAGGTCTGTGGAGATTCGACCTGACAACGGAACGGGCTACTCCATATCTTACCGGCAGAAAATTTTCCGGAAGTAGAATCATCTCCATGACAATGGACCCCGACGGCACGCTCTGGGTCGGCACGAGCTCTGAGGGACTTTTCAGCTACAATCCTGTCACGCAGGAGGAGCACCGGTATACAGCAGACAAGGGTCTGGGCGACAACAGGATCACCTGCCTCCTTTCCGGCTACGGCCACACGCTCTGGATCGGCACCGGTGCCGGCGGACTGAATGCTCTCGACCTTACCACCGGCCGCATCGTACAGTACCGTCGACAGGCATCCCGCACAGGGTCGCTGAATTCGGATCAAATTGTCTCCCTGTGTGAACGTGATGGCCGGGAGCTCTGGATCGGGACTGACGTCGGGTTGAATATTCTCGATCTTGTCTCGGGACACATGAGTCGCATGGACATTCATTCCCCCATAACACACACCATCATGTCTATCGCAGGCGACCCGTCTGGACGAATGTGGGTTGCCGCCACTGACCTGGGGTTGCTCTCGTATTCTCATGGATCGTTCACGAGATTCAGGACATCTGCTGACGGAGGTCGAACATTGAACGCCGTCATGGTCTTGTATCCGGATCCGGTCGCGACAACACCTGCAACCCTTCTCCTGTGGGTGGGCACACGAAGTGGTGTGGACAAAGTGCTGCTCTCGACAAACCCGTTCGAGAATCATCTTCGGGATGAACAATCTCTTCGGCTCAACAGGGGAGCAGTCCTTGCACTCTGTGAAGACCGGAAGGGACTCCTGTGGGTCGGGTTGTGGGGTGGCGGGCTGGATGTGTTCCAGCATGGGCATGGTCAATATCAGCGCGTGGGACATTTCGAACATGACGCGCTGAATGCGGCCACGTTGCCGGCTAATGATGTGGAAGATATTATGGAGGACCGGAATGAAAATCTCTGGATTGGAACATTCGACGGCCTGGCCATGCTCGATCCCTCACGCAAACACATGACCGTGGACCGACACGTGGAAAGGGAATCTCTCAGCCTTGCAAGCAACACCGTGAGCCGGATCTATGAGGATCAATCGGGGACAATCTGGATCTGCACTCGGGGGGGACTCTCGCAGCTGATGCCTGGCAACCCACATCGGTTCAGGAGTTTACTGAATCACCCGGAAGAGGCGCATCCAGCGGGAGGCAACGAGGTAACAGACATTCTTGACGACAGTCTTTCGAACCTCTGGGTTACGACAAGCGGCAATGGGCTGATCAGAATCGAGGAGGGCCGGACCTTCACGCGCTTTATGTTTCCCGGAGACTCCGCGGGAACACAGGAAAACTGGATGTACACTCTTGCCACCGACCGTCACGGGGGGATCTGGATCAGTACCCGCGCCGGCCTCATCGCATTCGATTCTCGCTCCCGGGCGTTTACACGGTATCCCACCGACCGGTTCCACGATGAGCATATTTTCGGAATGGAGTTCGACCAGGCCAACAATCTGTGGTTGTCCACTGGCATCGGGCTCGGGAAATTCAGCCCCGCCACGGGAACTTCCGTGCGATACGAGAGAGACGACGGTATCCCTTTCACGGAATTGCGCTCATCCTTTCATCGAAGCTCGCGCGGCACATTGTTCGTCGGTGGACTTGATGGATTCACGGAATTCTGCCCCGAGAGCGTGGCCACAACGAGGCCTCCTCCGCCAATTGCCATTACGGGTTTTTCCATTCTCGACATAGCAATGCCGGCGAGCGTATTCGGAGCCCCCGAGATCGACCTGGCGTATGACCAGAAATCTTTCTCCTTCTCTTTTGCCGCACTGGACTACACTGCTCCGGAGCGCAACTCCTATGCCTACCGCATGGTTGGCCTTGACGCCGGATGGGTGAACGCCGGCAACCGTACCTACGCAAGCTACACAAACCTGGACCCGGGCAACTATGTGTTCCAGGTAAAGGGGTCCAACAGCGACGATGTGTGGAATGAGAAAGGCACATCCATTCGGATCAGAGTCTCACCGCCGTACTGGCAGACTTGGTGGTTCAGAAGTGCTCTGGTGATCCTCTTTGCTTCGGTGACGTATTCAGCATATCGATACAGGTTGAGGGGACTCCTTGATCTTGAGAGGCTGCGATTGCGGATTGCAAACGACCTGCATGACGACGTGGGCAGCAACCTGAGTGCAATTGCCATGGCGAGCAGAACCCTCCAGCGTGCACCGGAACTAGCAGGAACGACAAGGCAAAAGCTGGCAGAAATTTATGATACCGCCGTCCTTACATCTGAGGGAATGAAGGACCTTGTTTGGCTCATCAAGCCGGAGAACGACACACTGGATGATCTCTTTCTGCGGATGAAAGATACGGCTTTAACATTGCTCGGAGATGTTTCCGTTGAATTCCACTCTCCGGACGTGCTGGACTCAACCACCATCGGGATTGACTTTAAAAGAAGCGTGTTTCTTGCGTTCAAAGAAATCATCACAAACATAGCAAAGCACTCGAAGGCCAGCGTAGTTGAAATCCGGGTGGCCCTGCAGGATCATGTCTTTGAGCTGGTCGTCAGCGATGACGGAACAGGGTTTGACACGACTGCTCATCACCGCGGAAACGGGTTACAGAGTCTTCGCAAGAGAGCAGAACATATCGGCGGGTCGTGCACGATTACAAGCGTTCCCCACAGTGGAACGACGGTCGTTTTTTGCGGGAAGATGTAGCGTCATGCCCGGGATTCCTTCCCGCAAATGCGTTATTGCTAATAAGCATTTTCAGGCGTATGGTTACTCATGATAGAGCGAATATTCGGAAGGTCCGCCGTGGAGGAAATGACCATCTGGTTAGTTGAAGACAACGAGCGGTTCCGTGCAGGCATTCAGGATCTGATCAATGAAACGGAAGGTCTTGCTTGTACTCTCGCCGCCGAATCGTGCGAGGAGGCTCTCGAACGTCTCAATGTGGATGCGGCACCTGATGTCATGTTGATGGATATCGGTTTGCCGGGCGTTGATGGCATTGAAGGGATACGAAAGGTGAAATCGATTGCCCCGTCGATTCAGGTCATCATGCTCACGGTCTTCGACGACAACGAGAAGATCTTTCAGGCCATCTGTGCCGGGGCTTCAGGGTATTTGCTCAAGAGCGCTACGCCGGATAAGATCATAGAGTCGCTGAAGGAAATCCTTACGGGTGGATCGCCCATCAATGCCCAAATTGCACGCAAGATGCTCGATATGTTTGCGCACATTGCGGCACCGAAAGGCGATTATGAAATCACGCGTTCGGAAAAAGAAATCCTGAGCTTGCTGGTGGATGGAGAGCCGAAGAAACAGATCGCTCATCAACTCGGTGTGAGTTTTCATACTGTGGACACCCACCTCAGAAACATCTACACCAAACTACAGGTTCACAGCAGAAGCGGAGCGGTGGCAAAAGCGTTGAAGGAACGGTTGCTGTAGGTCGAACCAACTTCCCGGAGGCTGCTTATCGGTTTTCCTCGCGCCTGCCCGATCGTGCCCTCTCAAGACTGTCCGGCGGATACACCGCCTTCATCGAATCCCTTACCACGTTCACCCAATCGATCAACTGGGTCTTCTGTTCTTGGGACAGCCTTGCGTCAGTATGGATGATGAGGTATGAGGGGAGTGGCATATCCCCCTCATCCACCTGTTCGGCAATCTGCTTAAGCTTGATGTACTGTCGTCTCGGTCTGTATGTCGCAAACTCAGAGAAGTTGAGGTTTCTTCTCCCTTCCTGGATATGACTGTTGAGCCACCAACCGATCGGTTGCACTTCTGCGTACCAGGGATATCGAGTGTTATCGCTATGGCAATCGTAACAGGACGTATGCAGTATGTTCTGAATGTCCTTCGGCACATTGAACTTCGCAATGTCGTTTGCCATGTTGCCATCGGTGACGTTTCGTGTCGGGCGAATGAACTGAACAATAATAAATACTGCACAGAGCACCAGAAGCGTCCGCTTAACTATCTTCATGTAAACTATCCATGTTGCTGTTCGGCTGTCAGGTGCGACCAACCTACAAAAAAAGATGGAAAGAATCACGCCTTGCTTTTCTTCTAAGGCGCCGGAGTTTTTGTTATGGCAAGCCTTTGGCGAGTAGAAGAGAATAGAGGATGCAGAGGCACGGGGTCATTTGAGGAGCAGCATCTTCTTCACATCGGCAAAACGTCCCGCTTGGAGTCGATAAAAGTAGACGCCGCTGGCGTGTTGACTCATGTCGAATGACACATGATATGAGCCGGGAGTCTTGAAACCATGTTCCAGAGTTAAGACTTCTCTTCCGAGAATGTCGAATACTGCGAGGTCAACAGTAGCCCCGCTTTTAACGTCGTACGCAATTGTTGTTGATGGGTTGAAGGGGTTTGGATAATTCTGGTAAAGCCTGAACTCCACAGGCAATGTGACCTGACCGGCCCCGCCTACGGACGTTACGAATCCCACATCATCGGTCTTTATCAAATACACATCATAATTGCCCGCCCCGAAACTACTCGTTTCGCCCACGATGATGTAGCCGCCGTCGAAAGTCTGTTCGACCTCGTAACCACGCTCGTCAGCCGGCCCACCGATTGTTTTCGCCCAAAGGGAGTCGCCGGTGATGCTCGCCTTTATCAGGAAGACATCAGAGGTGCCGCTGTTGATCGACGTCTGACCTGCGAGGATGTATCCGCCGTCTCTTGTTTGCTGGACAGAATAGGCATCATAGGCAGTGACGCCCGCATACTGTCTGGTCCATGAGGAGTCACCATTCTCATTGGTCTTGATGAGCTGGATGACCGATCCGGGGCCTACGTTCCTCGAGCCGGCAACGATATAGCCGCCGTCAATTGTCTGGCGGACGGAACGCCCGATCGCCACGGAGCCAAAGGTACCAAAATCCTTGGTCCAAACAGCGTTCCCAAGTGAATCGGTTTTGATGAGATCAACATATTGTACCGCGAACCCGTGAAGGTATCCGGCAACAACATATCCCCTGTCGATGGTTTGCTCGACAGAGAGTGCGGCCCTGTCCACTCCGCCGATATAGAAGGTTCGTGTCCAGAGTGTATCTCCGTTTGCGTTGGTCTTGATGAGATAGGGTGCTTGAGGCCCAAATCTGTATGTCCAGCCTGCAATGATGTACCCACCATCAGCCGTTTGCCGAACGGCATGGCCAACGTCTTCGCTCGAACTGCCGTATGTCCGCGTCCACGCTGTCGTGCCGTTGCCATTCAGCTTCACAAGGTACACATCCAGGTTTCCCTGACCGGAGCTGTTCGAGTAGCCCGTTGCGATGTAGCCACCGTCGGCTGTCTGACGGATCGAGAAGAATCCTTCAGCGCCGGATCCACCGACGAATTGTGTCCAAACTGTGTCGCCCCGCGCATTGGTCTTCACAAGGTAGGCCTGACGGTCGGGCGTGCTAAACGTAACTCCCGCGACAATGTAACCGCTGTCCGACGTTTGTTGCACGGAGTATCCTGACTCTGCCCCGCCTGAGTAACCATACGTTCTTCGGAAGGTGTAGATCGGTCCAGTATATGCTTGACCTCTCCCTCGCAACAATGTATCCGCGAAGAAGCCACTTTCTATCTGGATACCTTGTTGCTGCGCGAGGCCAACGATCACCTGACCCGCACCTGACTTAACAACGCTGGTGTTTGACGAGCTCTGCACAAATCCACCATCAAATGAAAACCACACGAGGCTGTTCTGTGCGGGGATCTGGCCGAAGGAAATTAACACCAGACATATGACGGGAATAGCTATCTTCATCGATGCTTCCTTTCATTTGGGTCTGGCGTACTGGAGGAGTGACTCAATACTCCCTGGTAGGAAATCGTACGCGGGATCTGAGCGTGAAGTAGCAGGCTGAGACAAACCACGAAGGCAAGAACCAAAGCAAAGCACTTCATATGTTACCTCTTCTCCATATTCGTAGGAGCCGGAAGAATCACAGGGGCAGTCTTCGGTGGCAATCCATAGAGCTCCGGATGCTGGTACGTGCCCTTGTCTGGCCCAACCTTGGCCTCCTCAATTTTCAGAGGATGGGCTTTCGCATAAGCATCATTCCGGACACCGGTCGACCTGCCAGGAGACTTCGATGTTTGGCTTGTCCGTCTTGATCGAGAAGCGATTGCCATCGATCTTTTTGCTGACCCTTGCTTGTGCGAACTGATCGCCAAGGATTGTCAGCTGATACCGGAAGTCTATATTCAATGCTTCAAACCAATCGGGAAGAACTACCGTTGCTTCGCCGGTTCCGTCGGTGATGATATTGCCGCTGTACATATCCATACGTTCGTTGCTCTCAACACAGGAATGGATCGAGGTACTTGTTTGTGGGATCGAGAGGGTGGTCGATTTTGAAGTTCTTACTACCGACCACTTCAAGATCAGTCGTGATCAGGACCTGGCCGTCGAAGAGCCCAGCATAGCCAGCGGTAGTTCGAGCCAGTCCATAGATAGCAATGTTCTGGGTAAACCCTCCCACGGGAGCCCCACCATCACCTGCCACGCCTGTGATTTCCCGAAACCCACCATTATTGAACGAGCCACCTAAGCTCCCGCTGTTTGCGTCGGTTGAAGTGTTTATGCCTGAAACAGCCGTTTGGCCAACTGTGGGTGTAATGCCGAGAACCCCCGTCCCTGCGACGCTGTATCCGAACACTCCATTGCCACTGCCGTTGTTCGATCCGTACACCCCGGCGTCGTTTGCACTTGATGTTGCACCGAACACTCCATTGTGTCCGCCGCTCCCAAATACTCCGGCATAACCGCTCGGACTGTAACCAAACACACCCCAACCGCTGCTCGACGATGGACCGTCATACCTGCCCAAGACACCCGTGCCATCCTGACCCAACGCCTGTCCAAACGCACCCAGTCCTCCTGCGTTGTTCTTACCGTAGACTCCCGCATCCGATGCACTGCTCGTCTCCCCGAAGATCCCGTTATGTCCACCATTGCCGTACACTCCGGCGAACCCGGTAGCGGAGAATCCATTGGTGCCATATCCGGCACTACTGTATCCGTACACCCCGTTTCCACTCCCATCGTTCCTTCCGAAGATCCCTGCATCAGAGGAACTGACTGGTTTGTCCAAAGACACCATTGTGACCACCATTTCCGTAGACTCCGGCAAACCCGGTTGGGCTATATCCATAAACACCCCACCCGCCGGCAGGATGCGGGTCCATCATATCTCCCCAGAACCCCGGTTCCGTCCTGACCCAGAGCCTGGCCCAATATCCCCGAACCGCCGGCGGTGTTCTTTCCGTAGACGCCACTTCCAGCCGAACTATTCACCAGACCGAACACTCCGTTCGAAGTATTGGTATTACCGAAACCGAACACTCCGGCAAAGCCATTGCTGACTCCCGAGACACCCCAGCCGCCTCCGTCATTCGAGCCTGCAACGCCGCTCGAATTGTTGGCGCTTGCATGGCTGCTTCCATAAGATACCGTGTCCATTCGTTGACGTGTTGGAGACACTCAGTGCGTTGCTTCCCATCGACATTTCCTGTTAATGAGAGCGGGACCTTCACGTTCACTGTGGCAGTCGGACCGTTCGGATTGATGACGTCGATCGTGTTGTTGGTGTTCTGAACTCCCTGGATGCCGGTTCCTCCTCCCCCCGGACCGGAGTTGATCGTGATAGTGTCGTTGTTTGATGTGATCGTGGCTCCACCCTGGGCTCGTAGTGTTACTCCATCCTTGAGACCGTTGAGGCTCTTCACCACTTGAGCAGGCGCAATCTTCACGCTCGTGATGGAGTTGTTCGGGACTGTTCCTGCAATCCTCGCACTATCGGCGACGGCAAGTGTTGGTGCATTGAGAGAATAGCGCGCTGTGTCTGCTTTGAGAGAATTGATGCTGTAGCCTGCTGCTGTCAGTGGCATGCGGGGCGATAGTTCGGGGTCGGCACCTATTTGAAGGCTCAGCCAGTACTGGCCGGTCGAACTTCACTGAATCAGCAAACGGTGACTGATCGCCGAGAGCGGTGGAGAAGAGCCCCCGTTTCACCTGCAGGGTTTTTGATTCACCCCAGATTACTGTTCCCCCCGATGAACTTGTGTACAATCGGAACGTCATTGCATAAGCTCCGTCGGGTTTTGGCGTTCCCGTTGTGTCGCTCAAAACACCCTGATAGGATATCGTGCGCGGGATCTGGGCGAGAGAATATGTGAAGGAAGAAACGACAAGAAGAAGGGATACGGATAAACGTCTGCATTTCATACAATCCTCCCGGTTATGAACCCAGATTACGAAAGAACGTCCAGCCCAATCTACGCTATTCAGCACGTTGTGGTAAGTACGCAGGTGCGTGATTTTTCAGAGAAGAGCCAAGGGAGAAGAGAGAGAGTTGATGTCGGGGCAATTACAGCAGGCGTTCTTTCAGAGTTTTGGCAATGGCACTGCTGCGCGATTGAACTTGCAGCTTGCCGTAAATGTTCCGTAAGTGTTTGTCAACGGTGTGAAATGTGACAAACAGCTTCTCTGCAATTTGTCTTTTTGAAAGGCCGTCGACAAGCAAACCAAGGACCTCCTTTTCGCGAACTGTGAGGCGGTACTCCCCTTTGGGTGAGGAGAGCTGGGCAAACATGTCGAGCATCTTTCCGGGCGATATGAGGGTTGATCGGGGCACCGCCATTGAGTACTGACTTGAGTGAATCAACGATTTCTTCCAGTGATGACCCTTTGTGAAGATATCCTGACGCTCCGGCTCCGATTGCCCGGACAATGTTTTCAGCATCCTCGAAGACCGTCAGGATCACCACCTGGACGGCGGGTGCAATCGTCTTGATCTCCCGGACGCCTTCAATGCCGCTCATGCCCGGAAGGCCGATGTCCATCAGTAACAGATCCGGAGGGGTGCCTTCCCTGAGCAGCTCCAGAGCAGATTCGCAGGAACGAAACACTTCTTCGCACTCAAATGTCTCACTGAGATTGATGATCTCTGCAAGCTGTCCGCCAAACCGCTCGTCATCCTCAACAACCCAGACGGAGAGCTTTTCGTTCGTGTCCAGTTCAGGTTGCATCCCTATCATTTCCTTTCGGGGCCAGGCCCCAGACATGGTACATCTCCTATGTGAATTCCGCTATTACGCATCTACGTGATTCTTGCGCTGAACCGGACAGCCGTTCCCTCGCCCACGCTGCTCACAATGGTGAGTGTGCCTCCAATCCCCTCGGCCCTCCTTCGGAGACTTTCAAGTCCGCTCCCGGTGGTTTTGGCAGTGCCGGGTTCAAATCCAATACCATTGTCCTGAACAAACAACGAGAATACACCCTCCTCATCCAGGACCTCGATGGAAACATGCGTTGCTAAAGAATGGCGTACGATGTTGTTCAGGGTCTCCTTGAAGATCAACAGGACGCTCCTTTTGAACTCCAGACCCAAGCGGTCAAGGCGTTGCTCTTTTGGAGCATTGAATGTATGAGGAATTCCGGCCAGGAGTCGCCCCGCCACTTCCTTCATCTTCCTCAGGAAGTCATCGAGAGAATCGTTCTGGGGGTTGAGCATCCAGACTATATCTCTCATCAGGTCCTGCGTTTGTGATGCGGTTGACCTGACCTGGGAGAGTTCTTTCCGTTCGTCCACCGAGAGCGGAAATTTCCGCTCCATGATCTGACTGGCCAGCACGATACTACTGAGATTGGTGCCGACGTCATCATGCAAATCACTGGCAATACGAAGCCGAAGACGTTCGATCTCCAATACACGTTGAACTCGGTATCTGTAAATGGCATAGAGGAGGGAGAGGGACAGCACGATCAATGTGGCGATGAACCATGTCCGTTGCCAATAGGGCGGGGTGATGACGAAGGAAACGGAGGCCGGCGACACGCTCCTGACATCGTCATTGTTGATCGCCCGGACTTCGAAGACGTAGGAACCCGGCCTGAGTGCGGCAAACGTGACGGATCTCTGGCTCGAGGTGTGCCATTCCTCGTCGACATTCCTCAGGCGGTACTCATAGCGCACCGCTTTTTCATCCTTCAGGCTGATGCCGACAAAATCAAACTGGCAGTCGTTTTCGTCGTGCGAGAATTCCCATGGGGTGTTTCGCCGAACTTCTCTTCCGTTGACCAGAAACCCGGTAACGTAGATGGGAGGGGGAACATCGTTTGCTGAGTCAAGTGAATTCTCATACAACGTCAATCCTGCCCTTGTCACATACCACATGGTGGTACCACGGATGACGCCGCATGAATAGATATGTTCTCCCAGGAAATCATTGTTCCGGCGCACCGGTCGACGGGTCCGTGGATCGATGCAGTCCATCCCGATATCGGTCCCGAGCCAGATTCTTCCCCGCTGATCCTGGGCCATGTCCCAGATTGCATTGTTGAGCAGTCCATCCGCAAGCGACAGCGACGTGAAAGTTGAATCCCGCAGCAAGGCGAGTCCCCCATAGCGCGTCCCTACCCAGATATTCCCGTCCCGATCCTGAAGCATGGACCGTATGCAATTGTCCGGCAATCCATCCGACTTCAGGAATCGCCTCAGGTTTTCCCTGCCGGAAGGGTCATGAGACAGCACCACGAGCCCGCCGTCGAATCCACCAAACCACATGCGTCCCCGAAGATCCTCAAACAAGACCGGAATCGACTCGCTCGGCAGGCCATCGCGGACAGTAAGGATTCTCTTTCCACCTGAACCTTGGCAATCAAACTCGACAACTCCCACAGACGGAATACTACCCCAGAAACGATTCTGCCGGTCAACCGTAAATGTCACGAGTTGCCCCCGGGGGAAGTCAATGCCGGAGGAGAGTGTCTGAATGGTTCGCAGCGTTGAAGGGCCCCCCAACGTATGGGAGATTTCAAAGCACCTCACGACGGGAGGCTCCCCGGTTCTTTCCCAAAGCCTGTTCCGGGAGTCGCAGACGATGAAATGGGTGGAGGGTTGGAGGGACTCGTCGGCACGGACACGGTGATGGAGGTGCTGATTCCAACGGCCATCAGCGTCGCGAAATGCTTCCCAAAGACCCCGGTTGGTTGCTGTCCAGAGATGACCGGCGCTGTCGGTGACAGACATGAAGGATCTTTCACCATCCGGATTCGGCAACGAAATGAGAGCCGGGCTCGGAAGCTTCGCAAGGCCCTTCGACCAGCTGCCGATCCACAAGTCCTTTTCACGATCCACCAGAATTGGCAGGGCGATCATTTCTCGCAACCCGTTCGCAACCGAATAGGTGATACAGTGCCCCGCCGGGAAGAGAGCCTTCGACACCTCGATAACTCCGTTCCACGAACTGCAGATGAGATGCCCGCGGTGATCGTCTACAATATCGCTGAGAACCCCGCAGTCGAGCTTCATCCGGGCCAGGCATGTCGTGTCCCGCATATGAAGGATGGTGCTATCGGAGACGGCAAGCCAGAAACTGCCATCATCGTCAACGAGCATGCCCATGATAGGCTTCCCCGACATTGAGGCAGTCATGCTCGATCTGAGCAGAGTCGTTGAGGCGGAGTAGATGGAGAGCACATTGTCGGTGGCAACACAGATCTCATCGTCGTTCAATTGTGCAAAGCTGATGGATCCCATCTTCCGGGGCGTACCCAGGGGAATCACCTGTCCATTGCGGATAACTGACAACCCGTTGCTTGTCCCGCACCAGAGTACTCCATGAGCATCCTCCAGAAGTGCGACAACATTGTTCATCGAATCCACTGATGCAACGGACACGGTAGTGAACCGGCCGTCCTGGAATTCGCTGATCCCACCTCTGAATGTTCCTACCCACATCGTTCCGGGTGTCCTCTTGCTTTCCGCGATGCAGGTGACAAAATTATGTGCCAGACCGTTGACGGTTGTGTAGTTCGTAAAGTTCGCACCGTCATAGACGCTTACTCCATCCGCCGTTCCGATCCAGAGGTAACCGAGAGAGTTTTGGCATAATGCAGTAATATGGTTGGCGATCAGACCTTCTCTGGTGGTGTAATATTGCAGAGGAAGGACCTGGCAATCAGCATTAAATGAACATCGGGAAAGGAAAAGGGGAATCGCAAGCCGTATCAAAAAGTGGCTCAGGCATGGGCTGAAGTGCATGGCAAGGAGTTTGTTCTTCTCGAGCGGTTTCAATGATGTTCCCGTGATGAATCCTTCTTGATCCATCCAAGGTTCTGGCTTCGAAAAGTTGCCGTTGCCCTTGAGGGTGGATTAACTGGAGTCTTTGGCACTCAAATGAGGGGATTCTATACAGAGTTCAACACCAAAATAACCGAAAACAGTCCTGAAATCCAGCTTTCGGACGGGTGTTTTCAGGCACTACTGCAACAAACGCAGGAATCAAGCGTACTTACAGGCGGATCGGTCTCTCTTGGCTGGAGCAACTTTGGCAAAAATGATGTTTGGGATACCACTGAAATGAATCGGACACTTGGTTTTGGAATGTTGGTATTGCTGGCAGTCTCAAATGGTCTCGCCGGCGAAAAGACAGTTGTATCCTTGAGAAACTTCTGTGACACGGAACTGAAATCGGCAGGCATTCAGGTGCCACGGACAACAACATTCCACGTGAAGGCTATTGGTGCGGGAGGAGACTATGGGTGGACATACAAGAGCGATGAGTTGTTCGCGTACGGGTGGATCATCAACGCGGACACGCGGAAGCTGGTGTGGAAGATGGATGTCGACAACACTTCCAGCTCAAAGAATGATCGGGAGTTTGATGACAAGGTGACGCTCGAACCCGGCAGCTATGAAGTGTACTTCACCGTCCCGACATTTTCCTATCACACAACGTTTACTCATGTCAATATCAACATTGACCACAGGGAGAAACCACTGTTTGGAAGTCAGGAGAAGAAGCACAAAGGCTTCATCGAGTTCTTCAAGAATTGGTGGTCTGACGATATTGGAAAGGACTGGGAAAAGCGTTGCGGGGGCTGGGGCATTGAGCTTCTGGCAGATGAATCCCAGGCAGGATCCATAACTGCATTCACCCCACCGAAAGAGCTTCCAAACATAGTTCTCAAGGTCACCGGGCTGGGAGAGAATGAACTCGTGAAACGCGGGTTCACACTTGCGGAACCAACATCCCTTCAGCTGTACGCACTTGGCGAAGCCGCCGGCGAATCCGACATGTATGACTACGCCTGGATTGTGAACACAGCAGACCGGAGCCGCGTATGGGAAATGGACTACCGCAAGAGCTCTCATGCCGGTGGAGCCGACAAGAACATCGAGTGCACTGACCACGTCCTGTTGCCGAAAGGAGAGTATGTGTTGTATTGTGTAACCGACGACAGCCATTCGGCACTCGATTGGAATGCACTTCCGCCGTACGATCCTCTGAATTGGGGGATTACGATTTCAGTGGCGAATGAACGGGACAAGAGGAACATTTCTCAGTATCAGTACAAGGAGGACCGGAACGTCATCGTTGCGCTTACCAAGATGAAGAACGATGAGCACAGGACAGAGGGGTTCACGCTGAAGGAAGACGCGAGGGTACGTATCTATGCATTTGGTGAGCGTGGCGACTCGCGGCGATCGATGGCAGACTATGCATTTATTGTTGACGCGAAGTCCAGAAACAAGGTGTGGACAATGGATGTCGACTATTCCTTGTATGCGGGTGGGGCATCGAAGAACCGCTACGTTGACCAGATTATTACCCTGCCAAGAGGAAGCTACGTCGTTACATATAACACGGATGACTCTCACGCGTACGATGAATGGAACGACAAGCCTCCGTTCGATCCCGAGCACTATGGTATTACCATTATGGGTGTCGGTGACAGGTTCAGCAGCTCAATGGTTTCACAGTACGTGGAACAGCGGGACAAGAACATCATCGCGCAGATCGTCCGGGTTGGTGACAACGCTGACGAAGAGAAACGCTTCAAATTGGACCGGACGACAAGAGTGCGGGTGTATGCGATAGGAGAGGGGGAGAAGCGTGAGATGTTTGACTATGGATGGATCGAGGACGCAAAAAGCGGCTTGGTCCTGTGGGAGATGACCTACTCGATGACGTTTCATGCAGGAGGAGGCAGGAAGAATCGCATGGTGAACACCACCATTGTTCTGGACAAGGGAGACTACAAACTTCGATACCGGAGCGATGATTCACACTCCTACAATGATTGGAATGTCGATCCCCCCGACGATCAGGAGTTCTGGGGAATCACGTTGTTCCGGGATGACATCCCTGAACGTGTGCGCGCACCGGAAGCGCCCATCCCGCCCGAGAAACCCGAGTGAGGCTCTGAAGCCCCTGGAAGCAGGGGCTTCGGCGCGTCAGGAACCTCCCTTATCCTCAACCAGCTTACGTAATCTGGCAATTTCGTTTGCTGTCAATCGGCGGAATTCACCGGGGAGAAGTCCATCGAGTGAGAGAAATCCGATCCGGCTTCGAACGAGCCTCAGTGTCGGATGACCGACTGCCGCGGTCATTCTTCGGATCTGCCTGTTGCGACCCTCTGTGAGTGTGATTTCAATCCAGCAAGTTGGCACGTTCTTGCGGTATCGGATGGCGATTGCTCTTGGTTTGAGGTTTGGCTCGCGGGAACATACGCGAACCAATGCGGGGCCGGTTCGTCGGCTTTTGATGATCACACCGTCACGCAGACGCTGGAGAGACGCTTCCACTGGTGTGCGTTCAATCTGGACAAGATACGTTCGCGTGTGACGGAATGATGGCGTAGTCAATCGATGCTTCACGTGATTGTCATTGGTGAGAAGGAGCAATCCCTCGGAATCGACGTCAAGACGACCGACCGGATAGGTGTCTGGGGGGAACGGACCGAAATCCTGAAGCGATCGATGTCCTGATTCCGAAGTGAATTGAGACAAAACTCCAAAGGGTTTGTGAAAGAGGATGTAATGGAATTGAGGGTTCATGTCAGCTACAATGTAGCCCGCCGTTTGCTGACCCGCAAGATCGCCGGAAGTGATTGACTCTCGGTGAGAGATTATCTAATTTCTCATTAGTACAGCATTCACTCGACCACCTACCACAGAGAACGGACCGACCCCATGTCATCAAACCGTAGGGAATTCATCAAGCACGCATCGGTCTTAAGTGCCGCTGCTCTCATACCATCCACCGTTGCCTCGACGCTGATGCAAAAAGCCTCGGCCCAGAGTTTAGCGAGACCTCTTGTCATCGCCAGCGCCAATGGTCTGCAGGCAGTGACCAAAGCCATGGAGGTCATTCGATCGGGGGCGGACGCGCTTGATGGCGTAATCGCAGGTGTCAACATTGTGGAAGATGATCCCAACGACACGAGCGTCGGGTATGGCGGTCTGCCGAATGAGGAAGGGGTGGTTGAACTTGACGCGGCGGTGATGCACGGGCCCACTCACCGCGGCGGTGCTGTCGCTGCATTGCGTAACATCAAGAACCCCTCGAAGGTTGCTCGTGTTGTGATGGAACGATCTGACCACGTGCTGATTGTGGGTCAGGGCGCCCTGCAGTTTGCAAAAGCGCATGGCTTCAAGGAAGAGGACTTGCTGACGGACAAGGCGCGTGAAGAATGGCTGAAGTGGAAGGAGAATCTCTCGACAAACGATGACTGGTTGCCTCAACATGATGAGACCACAAAGGACATCGGTGGATTGTTTGCCCCGTTCTTCAGACACTACGGCACGATCCATTGCAGTGCCATCGACTTGAAAGGCAACATTTCCTGTGTGACCACGACGAGTGGTCTGGCGTTTAAGATCCCCGGACGTGTCGGCGATTCCCCCATACCCGGGGCAGGCCTGTTTCTCGATAATGAAGTCGGTGCTGCGGGGTCGACCGGCAGGGGAGAAGCGAATCTGATCAATTGCAGCAGCGTCATGGTTGTTGAATACATGCGTCAAGGGAAATCTCCGGAAGAAGCCTGTCTTAAAGCCTGTCAGCGAATTGTTGATCACAACAAAATGAGTCGCTTGAAGGATGAAAACGGTCGGCCAAATTTTGGAGTGAAATTCTATGCGTTGAACAGGAAGGGAGAGTTTGGGAGCGCGTCACTCTTCAAGTCCGGGCAAATGGCCGTGCACGACGGGAAAGAGGCGCGCCTCATAGAATCGGCTTACCTTTACGATCGGTAATGTGGCGGACGCGAATCGACATCCTTGGCGTCACGCCGTGGATTTTTTGGAACGGCCGTGACATTTTGCAGGACCGTGCAATTCGTTACGCCTGGGCGATCGATTTCAGGTTGATGGTCGGGCATTCCATTTCATTGACGGGAATGCCTACTCCTTGACAGAAGATGCGGCCAGTATCCGTTTCATCAAGTTGTTCCTTTCAACATATTGACTTTGCGAGCATTCATTTGTATCCTCATCCGTGGGGGCTGCCCAATAGCGCCGGGAATGGGTGGGTCAGTGGCCGTATCCGTCTGCCACGGACAGCGGGCAGGCCGTTGGTTGTTGGGAATTCGGCGCCTCCGGGCAACAGTCCACAACTCATCATTGTGTGATGAGTACTGCACAACCACAAGTATAGGTGTTGATGATCCGATTGCTACAACGTTTCATTCCTTGTGTTCTGATTATCCTTTCTTCCGTTGCGGCGCGTGCACAGCAATACGTAGTGGACACACTTGCCGCGAATCCGGACATTGCTTCTCCGGTGAGCATGGCATTCTCGCCGTGATCACAGCGGGAAATTCTTCTTCGCCGAAAAGAACAACGGACGTGTGCGCATTTTCGATCAGGGAATGCTCCGCGCAAGACCGTTTGTCATTGTCCCGGTTGCCAACGCCGGGGAGCAAGGACTTCTTGGTGTTACCCTCCATCCCGACTATCCCGATTCACCATTTGTCTATCTGTACTTTACCCGCGCCAGAGACAGGTACAACAATGTTGTCCGTTACAGGGACAGCGCAGGTATTGGTATCGAACCGCATACGATTTTTCTGGCTCCCCGACTCAACGCGGCGACCAAACACAACGGGGGTAGCATTCATTTTGGTCCGGACGGGAAGTTGTATGTGTCCGTTGGGGAGAACGCCACTGCGCCGAATGCACAGGATTCGAGCGCGGGCAACCCGTTCGGCAAGATTCACCGTTTGAACGTGGATGGCTCAATTCCTGACGATAACCCGTGGCCGGGAAAATCATTCTGGTCAATCGGCCACCGCAACAGCCCCGATTTCACGTTTGATTCCTCCACCGGACAGATGTATTGCTCTGAGAATGGGGGGAGCTGCAATGACGCGATCGACCGCGTTCCGAAGGGTGCAAACATGGGCTGGCCGATTGAAGGGGACTGCACTGACGCGAACGATCCAACGTACATCAAACCGCTCTACTATTTCCCCGGGTCGCCACTTCCTGCGCTGACAGGAATTGTTGTTTACCGTGCAATGGCTTTTCCCCGCCTGCGGGGGAAAATCCTGTTTACCGGCAATGTCAATCCAACGGTGTGGACGCTGACGTTGACGGAAAATGGTGATACGATCCTGCCCAATTCCTTGACGACGTTCTTCGCATACAGCTCCGGATTTGCGGACATCGAAGCAGGTACTGACGGCTTCCTGTACCTTGCAAACGGTTCCCACACGGCCAGCAAAATTCTCAGGCTTCGCCCGGTTGCGCCGTCATTCACATCGTTGGCGCCGACGGAAGCAACGCAGGGAGTTCGGTATACGTACACACCAACGTTCACGGGCACACCACCAAGACTGACGATCCTCACGGGACCCGACGGAATGGTTATTGACACATCATCGTGGACGGTGGAGTGGATCCCGACCAACCAGGAAGCATTACAGGGAGCGCAGATGTTCTATCTGCGCGCCGAGAACGGTGCGGGGGGAGCTGACGAAATCGTCAACGTCACCGTCACGAACGTCAACGATCCGCCCGATCCCTTTGGACTGATTTCTCCTCCGAATGACACGACGTTGAATTTTGTCGGCAGCGACCCCATGGTTCACTTTGTCTGGGATGCTGCCAGCGACCCGGATCGTGATACCCTGAGGTACATTCTTGAAACGGATACCGTGAGCACGTTCAACAGTCCGGCACTGGGCGACACCACTGTGGGCACTGCGACGTCGGAGACAATCACCTTTCCCCGGCGGTCATCCAATTACTACTGGCGGGTCAAGGCGTCAGATGGACGGGTCGTAACACCGAGTTACGAGCACAGACGCGTGATTGTCACATTTACGACGCCGGTGAAGGAGCAAAAACGGGACGAAGCAGAATACAAGCTCGAACAGAACTTCCCCAATCCATTTAATCCCACCACCACTGTCACATACACCATTCCAAAGAGCGGACACCTGCGGCTTGCCGTGTTCAATCTTCTTGGCCAGGAAGTTGCATTGATTTTCGAAGGGTATCAGAGCGCCGGCATGCATGAAGTGGAGTTCAAGAATGCCGACCTTCCCAGCGGGATCTACTTCTATCGGATCCAGGCGCAGGATTTCGTCGAGACAAAGAAGCTGACAATATTGCGCTAGTCGATCAGCAGGGACGTTTCTTAGAGGGAAATAAAAAGGGGAGGCGCGTGCCTCCCCTGAGATATAATTCTTGTCTCGCGGTTACTTCTTCTCACCCTCCGCCGGAACCTCTTTCTTCTCACCCTTCTTTTCCATCTTCTCGCCCTTCTTCTCCATCATCTCACCTTTTTTCTCCATGTGCTTACCCTTCTTCTCCATCTTCTCGCCCTTCTTTTCAATCATCTCACCCTTCTTCTCCGCCTTCTTCTTTCCCGTCATCTCGGCTTTCTTCTCCATCTTCTCGCCCTTCTTATCCATCATCTCACCCTTCTTCTCTTTCATCTCACCCTTCATTTCCTTCATCTCACCCTTCTTCTCCATCTTCTCGCCGACCTTCTCCTTTGCCTCTTCCTTTTTCTCGGTTTCCTGCGCGAAGACAACCGACTGCGCTGCTACAAACGCGCCGAGGAGCAATAAGACTCCAAGGACCTTTTTCATAAACCCTCCAGGTAATAAGAAATTGTGATGTTGATAAATAGGTGACAGGTGCGCCCAAAGGTGCGGAAGGGGTTTTTCAAAAGCAAGACAACGAGGATGAAATTTTGTTAATCAGGAGCCTACCTCGTTCGCTTGATAACCACCAGCGTCTTGTCATCGGAGTAGTCCTGAAGCCTGTTGAATTTCTGGACATCTTCGATAATGAGCTGGCAGATCTCCCGGGGCGATTGGCTGCGGAATTCCCGGAGGCGTTGGATAATCCGTTGCTGGCCATACATTTGCCTGTTGTCATCCGACGCATCGGTAATGCCGTCCGTATGCAACAGGAGGATGTCTCCCTTAGCCATTGTGGTGAATTCGGTTCCGTACTTTTCACCAGGGAACGGTCCGAGGATTTGGCCTGTAGCTGGCAGCATCTCGACCTCATCCGGGCTGGCGCGTAGTAGAATCGGGTTGTTATGCCCTGCATTGACGTAGAAGACAAGACCGTTGTCTGAGTTTGTCAGTTCAACGTACACCATCGAGACAAAATGTTCGGCGTTAAAAGTCCGGTTTACGAGCTTGTTGATCTTTCCGATGAATGTCCCCATTTTCGTCTGATACTCGATGCCCATGCGGAGCGCACCCGAGACATACAGTGCCTGCGCAGCAGCCGACAGCCCTTTGCTGGCCGCATCGCCGATCACTACACCCAACCTATCCTTGTCGTCCGAGGCCTGGAGGTAGTCAAAGAAATCCCCACCCACGACTCGATCGGGGAGTGAAACGCCATAGAGATCGTAGTTGTGGAACCGCAACTCATGTTCGGGTAGAATGCTCTTCTGAATCTCTCTCGCCTTGTCAAGGTCCTCGGCGAGCTGTTTCACCTTATGCTCTATTCGTCTGTTCTTCAACGCCGCTGTGACGACATTACTGATGATATTCAGCGCGAAGATCATCTCGTGCTTGAGATACTCTCCATTGATCGCGATGATGTATGGATAGAGGTCATAATGCTTCCATCGCGCCAGCTCCCCGATACCGGTTGCTGCGTAATGCCTGATCCCTTTGGAGCGGAGATACCGGTGTGTCTCGGCTCCGAGGAATGTGCCCTTGCGTGCAAGCTGGATGAACATCGGATAGTCGAGCACACGAAGCCGGAAGTTCTTCTTAATGGGTTCCATCTCTCCGTGCTGTTTGATTACCCGGTACGTACCTGTTGCCAGCTCGAGTTTCCAGATGCGTCCACCTTTGATCGGGATCTCCTCGATCTGGATGATGCTTTCAAGGATGAAATTCAACAGTTGCTCTTCTGTCCGGAACTTCTGTTCAGCGAGCGTCTTGATTGTTCTATACAGCTTATGTTGATCCATGGTTTTCGGGCTACGGAAAATGGGATGAAGACGGTCAATGAGTGCTTCGGGTCATCAGCACTATGATCGGGGTGCTGAATCCTCCTTGCGGAATTCCGGCGGGGACGTCACCACCGGTTGCGTGCGTCTCCCTTTGAGAATGAGCAAGGCGCCGGCTATGATGATAGCCACCGGCCAGAGATATTCGTAGTCGGTGGAATGAAGAAGGAAAATCAAGCCAAGTAGCGTCATGACCGCCCCGGGAACAAGCAGGGCAGTTTCCTTCCTTCCGAAGTAGTACATCAACAAGAAGCCGATGCCAGGACCGACAATATAAAATGGCCAGAGGTCTTGAATCCAATACCACCCGACGATTGTGCAGTAGAAGAAGACAAGTCCATACGTGGTCAGGATCGCGCCGGGCATAAGCAGTCCGTAGCTCTTGCGGTCAGCAATGAATCCGAGAAAGAAGAGAATTCCCGGGGCCAGCATCAATACGGGCCACAAGTCACGAAGAGTGAGGTCAGTGAAACCGGGCAGAAGAAAGATGATGCCAATAACGATTAACACAATGCCAGTTACAAGAGATTTGTTCATGGTTGTCTGTTCCGAGTCATTCGTGGTACTTCATTTCCCCGACGCGCAGCGAGATATCAATATGATCTTCTCTGCGCGGGATGGCGCATGAGAACAGATGGCTGTACGCGCAATACGGGTTGTAGGATTTGTTGAGATCGATAATGTATTCGTGATCAGGATCGGGGTTCTCATCTCCGACGTCCACATATCTCCCTACGGCATAGGTTTCCTTCCCTGTTGTTTCATCTGTGAACCCCACGCTGAGCGCGTTTCTGTAGAGGGCGTATCGCTTTGCATCGTATGGAGTGAACTTGTAGACATTCAACTTTAGGACGACCGGTTGGCCGCTGTCGCCGGGGACGGTGATGGTGAAGAAACCATGCTTTACCTGTTTCCGCTCCTCTCCTTTGGTGCCCAATACAATTACCGTATCCTGGTTTGCATATCGGTGAAGCTGTGAAACTCCGCGATAACGTGTGTCGATTGGAAACCATTTGATGCCTTGGTATCTGATTGTTGTATCCTTCAGGAACGGCGAATCAGCATCGGAGCGGAAGAAGGTATCAACCTCGGCACGATGAGCGAGGTTATCGTTCACGATCGTCAGGCTGTCAGCCAAAGCAGATGGCGGCGGAGCGGTTTTGCCGGCGCAGGATGGAAGCAAGATACCTGCAACCATCATACAGACAAGAAAGAGGCCCGGTGTCTTGATGACACATATCGCGCTGCGAAAATACCTAACGGCTCTTGAAGAATTCATACATTGTCTCGATGACATACGTTTGTTCCTGGCTCGTCAATGCCGGATAGATCGGGAGCCTCAACAGTCGTCCGCTGACAGACTCTGTAATAGGGAGATCGCCCGGTTTGCCCCCCAGCAACTTCTGGCCAAGCGGCGCAAGATGTAGCGGCAGGTAGTGGAACGTCGTCCCGATGTTACGTGACTTGAAAAATGCGATAGCCCTATTGCGAGTCTGTTCATCCTGCATCAACACATGATAAATATGATAGTTTGACAACGTATGGTTCGGGATAGTCGGGAGAACGAGTTTTTCCTGTTGAGCGAGTGGTCGGAACTCATTCATGTAGCGTTGGTAGATCTGTTTCCTCGCCTCCTGTATCCCCTCGATCTTTTTCAACTGACTGGCGAGCAATGCGCCTACCAGATCGTTCGGCAGGAAACTACTTCCAACATCAACCCATGTATATTTGTCGACCAGATGCAGCATGAACTGTTTTCTGTTAGTCCCCTTTTCGCGAACGATTTCGGCGCGCGCTGCAAAATCATCGATGCTAGTGACGAACGCTCCTCCTTCTCCCGTCGAGAGGTTCTTGGTTTCATGAAAACTGAAGCATCCGATATGTCCAATGGTCCCCTGCGGTCGATTCTTGTAGCGGGCGCCCAGGGCCTGTGCCGCGTCTTCAACGACAGTAATATTGTGTTTACTGGCGACCTCCATCAGCGCGTCCATGTCGGGGGCAACACCTGCGTACACGACGGGAATAACCGCTTTGGTCCGGGGAGTGACCTTTCGATCCACGTCCATGGCATCAATCGTGAGTGTTGCCGGATCAATCTCAGCGAAGACTGGCCGCGCACCCTGCCGCATGATGCAATTCGAGGATGACACGAATGTGAAGCTCGGGATGATCACTTCATCACCGGGCTTAAGCCGCAACACCATCATTGCAAGCTCGAGTGCGTGAGTGCATGATGGCGTAAGCAATACGGTCTTCACACCAAGGAAACGCGCAAGCTGTTCCGATGCCTGAACTGTCTGATCAGCGTCTCCGACAATCCTCCCGGATCGTAATGCATCAACAAGAGCTGCCTCGTCGTTCTCATCATACTGCGGTTTGTGGGATGGGATGTTCATCCGCTCAGCGTGGTTTGGTCAGGGCTTATGAGTGTTCAACAACCATTGCCTGCTTGTATACCTGTTCCACACGCTCTGCCATCGCTGACGCGTGGAATTTTCTTGTGAACAGCTCAAACGATGCCTTTCCCATTGAACCCAGAACGTCCGAATTGCCGAGTACGTGCATTATTGCGGCTGCAAGTGATGATGAGTCTTCTGCCGGGGTGAGATGTCCGGAAACTCCTTCATTCACCATTGCCGCGATACCCCCCACCCGGGTGGCTACCACGGGGAGAGCTGCTGCAAGAGCCCGCAAAATCGCAAGCGGAAACGCTTCCGCCTCAAGTTCCAGGGACGAATGACAGTAGAGATCGAACGCGGGGTAGATCTCGTGAAGATTGTCCTGGAATCCAAGAAAGCGAAAATGGGGTTCGATGCCGAGCGCTCGGGTCTGCCGCTCCAAGTCCCCCATCAGCTCTCCATCCCCGACAATTATGCAAAGTACAGAAGGATGCGACTGAACCACCTTTGCAATTGACTCAACAAGATAACGATGTCCCTTAAAAGGAACAAGCCTTGCCACGTTCCCGATCACGAACGTCTCTGGAGCGATGCCCAAGCGTGCACGAGTGTCATGTCTCCATTTTTCTTCAAGATCTTTGGGACTGTTTTCAACGCCAATTGGAATCACTGTTATTTTTCCGGCGGGGATATGGTCCGCCTGAACCAGAACTAGCCGCACCGCGTCAGCGTCTGCAATGAAATGATCCGTGCCGTACCTATTGCGTAACCAATGCGTGATGTTGTGCTGGATGGAGTGTGCACTGTGGACGCTTGCGATGTGCCGCGTTTTCGTCCATGCAGCTGCAATCCCGGCGGCAGTGCGGTCGTAGTTGGCATTGCTATGGATAATGTCGATGGAAAGCCGTTCCAGGTGCGTACGGACCTGAGCTCCTACCCGGAACACGCGCGACATTTCCCTGTAGGAGACCGGAACTGTGCCGATGCCAGCGTCCTCACATTTTCTCAGAAGGAGATGGCCCGGGTTGGCGGAAACCCAGAGATGATGGCCCCGTTGTTGAAGATACTTGGCAAGTATGAATACGTAGTCTTCGCCACCGGCGAAAATATCGGTGGAATTGGAAATGAAAATATTCAACGATGTCTGGAACGTTGGTTATTGATGAAAGGGTGGTTGTCTCTGATGACGGTCTGGCTGCGTTTCCTGGACCGTCACGCTACGCTGGGTGGTCATCCAGTTAGTTCGCACCGTATACCATTCCTACCCCTCGCTTGCTGGTTGCCCAGAGCATGAGCATGGAACTGATGGCGGCGATGGCCCGCTTCTCATCTTCCTTCTTCACGACAAAATCATAGGTGTCGGCAACGAATTGAAGGTTCTTGAGGATCTTTCCAATTTCCCTCGGCTTGACGCCGCCGTGCCAGAACGCTATCTGTGAACGGATCATCGCCCCGTGGCGGCGGAGAAGCTCGCCCATGGGAAACACCTTCTCACTTAACGGTGTGCGCGGGTGACAGATGTGTGAGAGGTCATCGAAGTACTCGTCCCAATGTGAAGCGAACGCGTGGTTCTCAGGACGACGAAGATAACGAACACTCTTGAGGGAGAACCGTGCCTTTGTCCTTACCCTGAATCTCGGCACAACGATATGGAGGTCGAACAGCGACTCTATCTGTGTCGGGTCGTCCTCATCAACCTCCTTGTAAATCCAGCGCCGTTTCAAGGTTTTCCACTCGTCCACGCACACAACCGGAGCTTCCCGGCTATCGATGTAGACGAACTTCCCGCGCTCCGCTCCAACGACGGTGATCCAATGGTTCCATCCATCGACACAGAGAAGAGCGGGATGGCCTCGTTTCAGGGAAAGCAACAGCTCCCGCTTGGCGCGGAGCGCGTTCTTCCTGCGAAGCATGCGGAGCTCGCAATCGTAGGCCTTGGCAGCCCGTGCAAGCTTGATTTCATCAGTGCCGGTCCACCAGTGAGTGCCTGCGATGCGAGAGACCTGCTTTTCGTTGACGATACGACCGAGCATGATCAGTGCGTGCTTCAATGCAAATGGTCCGCACTGCCATTTGTTCGGTTGTGGATACAGACCCATGTCGAGTTGTTGAAGTTAATTCAGAAAGGTTCAAAAGAGCTGCAATCCTCTTCACAGGGGAAGGCGTTCAACGGGCATAACATACGGAAGGAGGGGGGGAGATTCAAGGAGAGATTTTTGCTGAGATTAGGCGAAACGAAGGACTTTGCGACTATAGCCTAGAGAGGGGAACGCCCGCCGGCGCATTATCTCAAGTTGAGCCTCATTTCTGTGGTCGGTTTGAACCCCAACGATTCGTATAACGGTCGGCCGGCATCGCTGGCGTGGAGACCAACCCATGAGAACCCTTCCGTTCTGCACCAGGCAATCATGGTGAGCATCAACTGACGTGCAAGACCCTGGCGCCGGAAGGCCGGCTCCGTGTACATGTTGAGGATTTCGGCTCTCTGCAGATCGGGATGCGTTGGATGGCCCGGTCGGATGGTAAGAACAATCCCGCCACCCGCGACTACCTTGCCGCCGTTGGTTTCAGCAAACCATGCCCGGTACCTTCCTTCGCTGAGCGCTTTTGAAAAAAACTTGTGTGAGTTCTGCTGTGATTCGGTCATCTTTTCATCGTTGTGATATCCCATTTCAAGGAACATGTGCAGGCGATGATACAAAACGATGTCGAGATCGGCAGCGGTTCCTTTGCGAATTACAATCGTTTGGTCCATCAGGCTGCCAATTTCATGGGATGTGGTGTTCCACTCGCGCGGCGGTCAAGACCACCATGTTATTCCGGTCGCGATATGCGGTCAGTGTGCTACATCATCCACTCGAGCTCAAGAAAGGGCTGGACGAACGTACCCGGCGAGCTGTCTTTGATCTCTGTTTGCACATTGATGCGGGCCCCTGCCAGTATGCGGACAGTTGGGTCAAAGTCGAAGTACACACCGGGAGTGATTATGACGAACGTGGATGAGAACTCGGCCCGCTGGTCGTTCACAATAACCACTGGCGTGAAAATTGGCGGATAGAGTAACAGTGGCTCAACCATGGTCGGCTGGAATTTCGCGAGAGACTGCTTGCTAAGGGCCAGCTGCGCAAAGATATTCGTCACCCAGTCGTCATGCTTGGTATTGAAGGTGATTGCTGCATAGAAGTCCATCGGAGTGCTTTTGCCACGATCACGAAAGAACCCCACCTGGTCGGTTGGTGTTGCGACCTCCGATTCCCTTCTCACAATAACAGTTGATGCCTCGTAAAGAAGATCCTGCCAGCGTACTCCTCCGTCAACCCGTACTGCCGACGTGCTGGTTTCAGAATACAATCCCAGCCCCATATGATAGCCCCAGAGTCCCCTGCCGTCGACGGCCGAGCAGGTCGCGCCGAATGAGATCGCGAGGTGGTTGCTCAGAGTGTAGTCGACGTCGAGCCCGAACGATGCTGAGGGCATTTCCCAGTGAAGATTCTGTCCGGTGAAGGTCTGGGTATTCGCCCCCGGGCTTTCACGGAACGTCACTGTGTGTGCAGTGCTGTCGACGATTGCGATAACCTGGTACTTCCCGGTCGCGTCGACCGGAGAATGTCCGTCGATCTGACCGCCAAGTGTTGAATTACTTGCCGTGTTGACTGCAATGTGGGGGGTGATCCGGAGCGGCTTCTCCATGTTATCACTGGTGATGTGCACCGGTGGTTGACTGATCGGACCCTTCACGGCCACATCCTGGAGATACAGCGTATACTCGGTGGTTGTGCAACCGGAAAGAAGAGATGCAAGAATGAAAGGAACAGGAACGAAGGTTGAGAATGAAGGTCTCATACATACCTCCTTGGTCATCATGCTTGTGTATGTCAGGGCGGGGAATTCAACTGATCGCCTCCTCAGAATACTCACGGAATGAACGCACCGCATAATACACTCCTGCAGCCAAAGTTGCAACACAGACAATTATTCCGACGCCCCATACAATATCTCCTATTGTTTCAGCGGAATCGAGGTTGTCGGACAGGAGCCAGTTCCAATCATGGATGAGTCCCGCGGCAATTAGCCGGAGATGTTTGAAGGGGGCGTCCTTGATGTAGTAGCTCACATTGACAAGGTTCTCGCCGAACCAAAACGCGGGGTAAGCCACGTTCGCGGGATTTTGCCTCCACACAACAATTGCAAGAAGCAACGGGAGAGCACATTGTACAAACGATCCGCCAAACACATAAATCCACTGACCGAGGGGCTTGAGGAAGAAATGTCCGGCCTCATGAATGAAGAGGTTGATCGTGTCGACAATCCAGAGAAACAAGGGTGGGTGGTATCCTGCCACCGCCGGTCCTTCAGTTTCCGCAAAAAAGGTGACCAGATAACCGAAGTACATAATCACCAACATTTTCAGGGTGAGGATGAAGTACTTCATTCGGCCGCGGATTCAGGTATAGGAACGCTGGAGATCATGGCAAATGGATTCCGGGAATGGGCTGGCAAGGCCTGAACAGCAAGTTGCACCACGGTGAATGAATAGACTGTCTGTTCGTGTAAACCCCACTCAGATGGAAGCGTACATCTCTCCTTGGCTGCAACCTGTTCATGGTTCACATTCACCCCGCCTTGGCCGTTTCACGATAGAACTGGATCAAATCAGTGGACGGAGGCTTCACGTCGAGTTGCCGCAGCATCGTGACGATTTGCCCTCGGTGGTAGCTGGAATGATTCACCTTGTGCTGGAACGCCTGCCAGAAAACATGTACCAATGTATCTCCCTTCGAGGTCTTCATCGTAAATGTTTCCTGGAGTTTTCTGTCATTCATCGTCCCCAACCATTTGGCGGTATCATACCCGACCTTCTCCCAGACTGTTTTCAGGTCTGACAAGGACATTGGCGGAGTTTTGCTGAGGAATGGTTGGGGGTCTCCGAGAAAACGCTCAAGCCATATCTTCTCCGCTCCAACGATGTGAACAAGAGTCCCGTGAATACCTCCATGGCTGCTTTTGAAGTCCTGCATGTACGCGTCGGTTAGATACCTGTGCAAGCGCATCAAAGATGCGATTGTTCGCCCAGGAATTGTAGGCGTGGAGCAGTTTGAGTTCAGAGAGTGTCATGTGATTAAAAGATTGAGTGAAAGGGGGGTTATGAAGTTGATGGTTCCATTATTGAAGCATCGACCAGTCCGTTGACATAACCACATGATATGTCAGCAGGCATGCACAAACGATGAATGTACCGCCGGCAAACCTGTAGATATTGGATAGAACGTTCATGGAGAACTTTGACCGATACTTCACCAGCACGCTGACGACGAGCGTGAACCAGCACGTTGTTCCAAGACCGAACCCGAACGCATAGGCAACATTATCCCCGGCGTTGCGATGAAACAATCCGTTTGCCTGGATGTAGCTGACCACACTGATCATGGATGGGATGAACATTGGCGACGCAAGATTGGCAACGGCGATGAGAATGCCCACGAAGAACGGTGAGGAATATCCCAGTCGCCTGGCCTTTGCTTCCTGGGTCTCTTCCACTTTGAGGATGTGGGATTCCTCGGCCGGATCCTGTTTGTGTCTCAGGTACCGGATTCCCATGACGATAAGGGCGATGATGCATGCAACCTGAAATCCGAGAAGAACCCAACCGTTCGCTGTAACGAGATTGATGATCGTTGTAACGATGGCAGACGATGCAAATGCTGCAATCAGCACATAGATCACATCCATGACCGCTCCGCCGAGAGCCACCATGAAGCCCGATCGAAAACTCTCGCTTACGCTGTGCTTCGTCACCGCAGCGCTGAGGGGGCCGGGAGGTATTGAGAGCACTATCCCGCTGAGGACACCGAGCAAAAGGGCCGGGACCATCAGGCCGTTTTCCTCATGGGATGACCCATCCGCCGCGCGGCACACCGGTGGTTCATGTTGTCTATAGTGCGCAATGTGTTCATGCCTTCTTGCCCTACTGCTTGTGGAGGATAGTAACCGTCTTCAGTCATAGAGAAGAGGCTGTCTCCCGGGCTCTGACCCGATTTTTCATTTCCATCTGCTGACCTCGGAGCAACGTCAAGAGCTTTTGGAATTCAGTGGAGCTACGCAACGGGTCGACCAGAGGGTCAATCATAATCCATCTGTATTCAATAAATCCTAACTCTGTCGCTTTGTGAAGAAGCGCTGTCGCTTTCTGGTAATTGTGAACGAGACAGTAAGCGCCTGCGTAGTAGTACGTCAGCGATCCGTCATGATACTGACTCAGATCTTCGGCCTCCGGTGTAAGAATCGAGTCGAGAAGTGCCTGTGCTTCTTTATCTCTATGCAACTTCATCAGGACATAGGCCAGTTGAATTCCGGACTGACTCTGAGGTGACGAGAGCTCGATTTCCTTTTCGTAGAGCGTCCTGGCTCGTGCATAGTTACCTTTGATCAATGCAACATCTCCTCCTGCCTGGCACACATAGAGAGCGCCGGGATGTTCGGCAATTACACGGTCGATTCGGGTTTCAGCGGAATCGTATCTGCCCGTGTAGAGATCAATGTAGGTGAGAATAATCTCGGGGAAGAAGAACTCGGGTTGGAGGGTCAGTGCTTTTCGCATCCAGAAGGTGGCAAGACTGTCATCCCCGAGATAGAAATATTGCAGGCCAACGTTCGACGACCATCGTGCTGTTCCCGGCTCCACTGTCATGGCATTTTTCATCCATCTCAACGCCTCGTCGAATATACCAAGCCTGAAGTATTCATGACCCATGTTACCTATGGCAGGAGCGTAATTCGGATTCAGGTCCACAGCCTTCATATACTGCGCAAGCGCATGGCGATACTCTTCCCTGCCGTCATACACGTCGCCCAATGCCTTGTGTCCTTCCGCAAGGTTAGGATCGATCGACACCGCTTTCATCGCAAACGCGAACGAAGAGTCTTTGTATTGGGAAGAACGCGGGGAGAAATCGTAATACTGTCTGCGCGAGTAGGCGTCCGCCAATCCTGCATAGGTTAGCGCGTAGCCGGTATCGAGTGAGAGTGCCTTCCGAAAGAGCTCGATTGCGCGTTCATTGTTCTCCTTCGTGTAACGATAGTAATAATCGCGACCGCGCAAATAGTACCCATAAGCCTCAAGGCTCTTCGTCGGCTGTGCTGCGATGCGCTGGTTCTCGTCCGGGGAGAGTCTTGCCTTCAGTTCGGCGGCAATGCGTTGAGCCACATCCGTTTGTATTGCAAAGATGTCGCTCAACTCCCGGTCATACGTCTCGGCCCAGATGTGTTCGTCGGTGGTCGCATCGATCAGTTGCCCTACGATGCGAATCCGGTCACCGACGCGGCGAACACTGCCTTCGAGAATGCTTCCGGCCTCAAGTTCCCCGGCGATCTCCTTGATGTTTTTGAGGGTCTTCTTGTATTTCATGACTGAGGTTCTGGAGATTACTTTGAGATCGCCAATCTTCGAAAGCTGCGTGAGTATGTCTTCGGTCACGCCGTCCGTGAAGTATTCATCTTCCTTGTTGTCGCTGATGTTCTCAAACGGCAACACTGCAACGGTCTTGGCGTTGAGGACCGGTGATGGGAGGGATCGGGAGCTGCTGAATCTGAACGAGAGCGCGATGGCTACGATCAGCACAAAAGCGTGCAGTCCGATTTCCCGGCCTTGCATCCGTTGACCGCGACCAGAGCCATGAAACCACGCGAACAAAAATGCGCTTGCCGCCCCGCAGGTCAGGAATACCACCACGACGGGGAAAATAACAGTGGATAGATTGTAAACTTCTGTGAACAGCCTCACCACACCGACAGTTGTTAATGCCGAACTGAGATAGATTGTCATCGTCTTGCGGACGTTCCGCGTCTTGAGCTCGGTATAGAAATGCTTCAGCATTTGCCTGCTACACCTTCTTTTTCAATTCCGCCAGCTTTTGGAGCGCCTCGAGCGGCGTCATCGTTTCTACGTCCAGCTTGTCGAGTTCCTCGCGCAACACATCATCCTTCATCTCGAACAATGTCATCTGGATCTCCGGTGGTATAATGCGACCCTTCACTTTGCGGTCTCTGCCGGGCGTCTCACCGTGTACGGTCAGGTCCGATCCCTCGAGGTTCTTCAGGATTGTTTTTGCGCGCTCGGTGACCTCTTCCGGCAAGCCGGCCATTTGTGCAACCTGTATTCCATAGGAGTGATCGGCAAAACCGGGCGTGACTTTATGCAGGAAGACAACACGATCGCCGTATTCTCGAACCTCAACTTTGTAGTTTTTGATGCGAGGGAAGAGATCGGCGAGTTCGTTCAGCTCATGATAATGTGTCGCAAAAAGGGTTCTCGCACCAACCTTTTCGTGCAGGTACTCGGTGAGCGACCAGGCAATGCTGATTCCGTCGAATGTGCTGGTCCCGCGGCCGACTTCATCCAGGAGAATCAGGCTCTTCCGGGTGGCAGTGTTGACGATGTGCGCTGCCTCGTGCATCTCAACAAGGAACGTGCTCTCTCCCGAGGCGATGTTGTCGCTTGCTCCCACTCGCGTGAAGATCTTGTCAACAATGCCGATCGTTGCCTTTGCTGCCGGCACAAAGCTTCCGATCTGGGCCAGCAAGACAATCAACCCTGTCTGTCGCAAGTAGCTCGACTTCCCGCTCATGTTCGGTCCGGTGATGATCAGTATTTGGTCACTCTTCCGTATCAAGTCGGACGTCGTTCGGAGTATACTTCTCACCCGGTGGCAACAGTTGCTCGATCACAGGATGCCTTCCATCGACAATCTCAAGACTGAAAGAGTCCTTGACGTCGGGACACACATAATTGTATTGCACCGCTACAGATGAAAGAGACAGGAAGCAATCAAGCTCGGCAATCAGGCGTGCATTCGTCTGGATTTCCTCTGCGCGCTCTGCCACCTTCATCCGCACATCGTTATATAACTGCGTCTCAATAGCGATGATCTTTTCTTCCGCGTGGAGAATCTTCTCCTCGTACACCTTCAATTCCGGGGTAATGAACCGTTCAGCGTTTGTCAGTGTTTGCTTGCGGATATAGTCCGCCGGGATTCTGTCCTTGTGCGTGTGGGTGACCTCGATGTAGTAACCGAACACATTGTTGAATCCGACCTTGAGTGACGAGATACCGGTCCGCTCCCGCTCCTTTCTCTGAAGCTCCGCGATCCAGGCTTTGCCACTGAAGGCAAGTGTGCGCAGTTCGTCAAGTTCCGAATTGTACCCCTTTCGGATGACCCCGCCGTCCACAAGCGCGGGTGGCGGATCGGACTCGATGGCTCCATCAATCAATTCAACAGTCTCTCGAAGGGGGTGGAGTCCTGTTTTGATGGATGACAGGGCGTCTGCAGTCACTTCGGAGATCGCGGCTTTGAGGTTGTCAACGTCTCCAAGAATGAGCTTCAGCGTAATCATCTCCCGTGGGTTTGCCCGCCCAGTGCAAACTTTGGTGTTAAGCCGCTCGAGATCACCAATATGTGAGAGAATCCCCAGCATCCTCTTTCGCAGATCGGGTCCCGACGTCAATTCCGTCACGGCCGCCAGACGGCGTTTGATAGGCTCAAGGGCATTCAGCGGCTGATTGATCCATCGCTTAAGCAGGCGTCCGCCCATGGGAGTATGGGTTCTGTCGAGGACGGCGAATAGGGTGCCTTCGGTTGCTCCGGCGAGCGACGAGGTGATTTCGAGGTTGCGCTTGGTGGAAGGATCGAGCACGATGAACTCGCGCACATCATGTCTCGTCAGCTTCTTGATGTGAAGGAGATTCGCTTTCTGCGTTTCCTGGAGGTAGTTCATGATGGCACCTGCAGCCACGACCCCTTGTTTCATATCTTCGATGCCGTAGCCTTTGAGCGACTGGGTTTTGAAATGCGTAACCAAAAGTTCATAGGCAAAATCCACGTTGAAGATCCAATCGTCCGCCTTTGTATAGATCCCCTTGTATGAATCCCGGAGGAGATTCCTGAGCGTATCGACATCACGTCGTTGAACGAGGATCTCGGAAGGTGAGAGCCCCGCCACCTGTTCGGCCAGTTGCCTGAGCGGGAACTCGCTGACGCCATACTCTGCCGTCGATACATCGATGAAGCTGAAGCCCACTAGGTCCGATGCATGTGCAATTGCGGAGGGTAGTGCGATAGCTGCGAGGTAATTGTTTTGCTTTTGTTCGAGCACCTTGTCTGAATAGGCGATACCCGGTGTAACAACTTCGATAACGTCCCGCTTGACGATGCCCTTTGCAAGTTTCGGGTCTTCGAGTTGCTCGCAGATAGCGACCCGGTGCCCCGCTTTCAAGAGTTTGGGGAGGTAGGAATCGAGCGCGTGGTGGGGAAAGCCGGCAAGAGGAGTTTCGCCCGCGGCCCCATTGCCACGTCTCGTTAGGGTAATCCCGAGAACGGCTGAAGTAACGCGGGCGTCATCGTCAAATGTCTCAAAGAAATCACCCATTCGGAACAACAGTATCGTGTCGGGATACTTTGCCTTTACCCGGGCGTATTGTTGCATCAACGGTGTCGACATCTGGCGGCTGCAGGAGGATCGCGTTTGGAGGGGCGGGTCACGCTTTCTCAGTTTAGGAGAAGAACGCCCCGGACCCACCGTTAAATTAACAGAAAAGAGGGTGCAAAATCAATGAAAAGCCCCCAGAGATGAGTTCCCCGGGGGCCTGTAAGGCCTCGATGGCAAGCAACCTACTCGCGGAGGTTGGGCACTCGCATGCTCTCCCACCAATTCGTGATGGCGTATACCTTCGAGAGATAGTTGGGGAAACATGGAGGTTTGAATGTCTCCGTTAGGCGATCATCGAATCTGTATCGCTTGGAGAATCCAGTCGCGAGAGTGGAACCAGAGATGGTGCCGACAGGTCCGCGCGTGTTTTGAACGATTGACCCAAGGATATTCAATGTTCCGTACAATGGGTTGAGGTGGACCGGAGATGAATTATCATAGTTAGCAGCCCTGAACGAACCGGACCGTGTGAAAATGCATCCATCGATTGCACAGTTGGCGTTGTTGGCTGCGTTATCCGCAACAACGACGTCGTGTTCAGCCACAATTCCCAGAAGGTCATCGCTGGTTGTGGTCATCGGGTTCTTTTCATAGCGCACATCATCTTCAATGACAATATCTCCAAGACCAGTAGTTGAGGTCGCCGCGAGCGAGAGCATTCCATCCAACGTTCCCTTTACGTGGATGATCCCCGTGCTCGACAAGACTCCGTTGAAGGCCGGATTGATTGAGCTGGATTGTGTCATTGATCGTTCCCGTAGTGAATGACGAGTTGCGGACAACGACGATATCCATCACCATTCGATCCTGTTCCCGGATTGAGGGTGACGTAGATATCAGGCTTGGTGTATTTCTTCCCGTGCGCCGTGGCTGCCGAGTCCATGCCAGCAAGGTTGTTCGGAAAATCCCTGGTTGGGACACCCGTCTCATACGAATCTTTGAAAATGGCATTGTTCGTCTTACCGCCCGAGGTTTTTCCAGGGGCGGGGCTGAAGGATTTGGATGTGGTGACGTGTTTCATAAACACCGGCCGGCCGCTTACGTTTAATGTACCGTTTGAGTGAACCAACCCCCAGACTGTATCGGCAGTTGTCCAGTTCACTCCATTCTCATTATTTGTCATCCACGCAAACTTGGAAAAAGTTGATGACGCGTTAGTGTTCAAGTACACTATTACAGTGTCGTGGAGAGTTTCTGCAAGAGGCAATGTGGGGGACGTGTAACTGGAAATCGCCTGCATTCGGACCAAATTGGGAGTGGTGGTATTGGCAACACCGTATCTGATGGCACCGTAGAATTTCGGCCCGTTCAGGTTCTGGGTGGTGTCTCCTCTCCAGGTTGTGTCGGCATAGAACCTCGCCAGGCCAATATTCGCGCCTGCAGTTGCCAGGTTATGCGAGAGTGTTGCGTCATTGTACGACGACATATTGTCCACCGCTTTCCTTCCCAGTCTTCCCATGTTCATTGTCATATATCCAAGGATGACGGCGAACCCGACGACTACAATCAATCCAGCTTTCCCTACCATGGTTGTTTCCTCCTGTTAACGTCGATAGTTTTGCGAGGCGAGCCTAGTTTGCTGCCAGAGAGAACTGGAATAGAGCGCAGTACGTTCTCCTGGATGAATGAGCGCTGCTTGTCGACTAATGGCAGCAGGGTTTTGGACCTCAAGGGTCAGTTCGACAACGTAAATCTCGGATAACCTGTCTGGCGTGACTGGAGTCGAAAGTGAATCGCCCGATATATTCAAATACTTCAGTCTGAAAAGAGTGACGACACCGACCCCCAACTCAGGCTGGCTGTTAACCTGTCGGTAGAGATACCTGTCGAGCTCGTTTGTGGTTTTCAGCAGTTCGGATGTTGGTCCCAGCCGGTACTTGATCGTGTCGATAGTCGTCATGGAGTTCGGCCGGCCGCACAAGAAGGAGATACGGGTTGTATCAGCGTAAATCACTGCTGATGAGTCTGCTGAAACACCAAAGCCCATGTTTCGGAACTCCCCTTCGAGGAGGCGGGCCGTCGAAACCAGCATCTCCTGAACAACTTCATCGCCGTTGAACTTGCTGTTGTTTTCTGTCGCGATGTCACTGGCGTTGACAATGGTTATCAGAAGAACGCCACCAAAAACGGTGGACGCGATAAGGTCCAGAAGCGATCCCATGCAAAGACTCCTTTACTGAAATGTGTAGTATCCCTTTACCGTTGACATTCTAAGGGTGTCGGTCTGTCCGGGTGGAAACGTCCTCCAAACCTTAACGTCAAGCCTCTTTACAAATGTCTGCGGCACCGAAACGGTTTCTATATTTTGAGGGTTCACGTACTGCACCTTGAAGGATATCTTGTATTTGCGAGTCGTTCCGTTTGCTTGCTGTTCAATGGTCGTTCCACTGAAGGTGGGCCCGTTGAAATCATCGAAATCGTTGTAATCGAAAAGGCTGTCTTCGTCGGCTGTGTCTGATCCAAGCTTGGATGTGGGGGTGAGCTTGGTGGGATCTCTGAATGCTACTGTCGAAGTATCCGTTACCGCATCAAACGACAGCCCTGAAGCTACTTCCATACACGATGTTGCAAGAGTCGACATCATAATGCCGTCTTGGCCGCTACTTACGACGTCACCATTTGCATTGAGGAGCTTGTAGAAATTCAGCAAAATGGTTGTCAGCAGCATCATCGCAAATATTGTGATTAGCGTATGCCCCGCACTCATAGCAGTCCCTCGAAATTTGTGTGTCAAAAGACGGCGCGTATATATCAGCATCAATTAGTCCGCAAATCGGATGCCTGCAGAACTCCCATTGCCGAGTCTTCAAATCCAGTGTCATTTTGCGGCACCCGGCTCACTTCCGTGGCGATTCCATCATCAAGGGAGTAAGTTTTACCCCGGCGATTACTATTCTACCTGCCCCATTCTTACCTCGTCTCGTTTCAGCCTGTCCTTACAACACGAATTGATCAAGCGAGTTGCTTTGATTTACGTGGATCATCTTACTACCTTTTCGAAGACATTTTCTCCAGCGTTACCAACAAAATACTCTGTTCATCTCCATGACAAAACAGGTTCTCTTTACCGTCTCTCTTTCTTTGCTTGTCTTTCTGCTGCTCTTCTTCATTCACAGTTCGCCTGTACCCCTTGAACGCGAAAGTGATCCTTCGGATGCGATGAAGTCGCTCGATCTCTGGACGACTTCGCGAGCGTATCCTTTTGCAGATATTCCGGCTGATCGATACTTCGATGCCTACCTTGGCGCGAAGAGGATGAAAAAAGAAACAGAGACGTTTTCCACTGTGCCATCGCCCTGGGCACTCCTGGGACCGACAAACGTTGCCGGGAGAACGATCGGTATTGCAATCAACCCGCTCAACCCCGCGACCATTTATGCTGGAATCGCTGCCGGTGGTTTATGGAGATCCCGCACCGGCGGTGGCAGCTGGCAGCGCGTGGTGACGGGCTTTCCTGTCCTCGGTGTCAACTCCATCGCAATATCCCCTGCTGACACCAACACAATGTACATCGGCACCGGTGAGGTGTACCGATATAGTGGTTCAACTGGTGGGATTGTTATCCGAGCAACCCGTGGCAGCTATGGCATCGGGATTCTGAAAACCACCGATGCCGGAACATCATGGACAAGAAGTCTTGACTGGACATACAATCAGGAGCGCGGCGTGCAAGCAATCAGGATCAACCCGGCGAACGCTCAGACGGTTTTTGCCGCAACCTCTGAAGGTGTCTACCGGTCGACGAATGCCGGCGCAACATGGGAGATGGTCCTCAATGTTCTTCTTGCCGAGGATATCGCAATCAATCCGGCGGACACGGCATTGGTCCTTGCCTCGTGTGGCAACTTCGCCTCTACGGGCGCCGGAGTCTATCGCTCAACCGATGGTGGCTCAACGTTTTCACAAGTCCCGGGGTTGCCGAACTTCACAGGGAAAGGATTGCTTGAAATTTATGGTGCCAACCCGTGGAGTGTGTACGCAAGTCTTGCCGATACGAGCATCGGCTCAAGTTCCATCGGCACGGGGAGCCTGTGGAAGTCCACGAACTTCGGAGCAACATGGACCCTGTTGAGCAGTGAGAGTATTTACGGTGTGCAGGGCTGGTATTCCCAGTTCGTGGCAGTCAACCCTGTCGACTCCACAACGCTTGTCCGCGGAGCACAGAATCTTTACAGGTCGACGAACGGCGGGATCTCTTCTTTCAGTGCGTCGGGAGGCTGGGCCGACTTCCACAACTACGCCCATCATCCCACCAACCCCAATATTCTCTATATCGTTGATGATGGAGGCGTGTGGCGTTCATCCAACTTTGGCAGCACATTTCAGAGCGTTAACACCGGACTTGTTACTTCGCAGTTCTACAATGGGTTCTCCTGTTCAGCGCAGGATTCGTTGCGCGCCCTGGGTCAGGTTCAGGATCACTTTGGTTACATGTACACTGGCTCGCTCGTCTGGCCGGGTGGGGGAGTTGACGAGATTGGGTGGACCGCCATCAATCAGTCAAATGATAACATCATGTATGCTGGCGATCGGGGAGGTGGGTCGATTTACAAATCAGTAAACCGCGGTGGATCGTTCTCGAATTCAAGTTCAGGAATCGCCGGCGGCGTTTCATGTTGGAACACCCCGTTTGTGATCTCCAAGTCCAATCCAAACTGTCTCTATTTCGGGCGAAGCATAATCTTTAAGACGACAAATGGAGGCACAAACTGGAGTGCCACCAATGGTGGTGCGCCACTGGATGGGAATCCTGCTCTATCAATGGCAGTCGCACCAACGAATCAGGATACTGTCTTCGTCGGAACGGTTCCTGGAACGGGCAGACGTACATATCTTTCGGCACCGCAAATGGGGGAGTCAATCTGGACGGACATAACCGGGATCTCCCGAATCGTTACCCTATGGATATTGCGGTTGATCCTCTTGATTCGAGGACGGTATACATCGCATTCGGCGGATTTGACACTACGCGCCTTGCGAAATCAACCGATGCTGGTGTGTCATGGACCCACATACGCAGCCCGCTACCCAACGTTCCTACAACTGCAGTTGCAGTCGATCCATTCAATACAAACGATGTCTATGTGGGAACTGATCTCGGCGTATTTGTATCAACTGATGCAGGCTCGACATGGACGAGTTTCAATGATGGACTGGCGGAAGCTGTGATCGTGGGGGATCTTGTGATTTCTCCGTCGAACAATTCGATCAGAGTCGCCACCCACAGTAATGGTGTGTATACCCGCCGGCTAATTTCTAGTTTTCCGACCGGTGTCGAGGAACGAGACGCAAACGATTGCCCTCCGGATTTGTTCTTTCACAGAACTTCCCGAATCCGTTCAATCCCACAACCCGGATTCCGTATTCGCTATCGGATAAGGAGCGCGTGACGCTGAAGGTTTATGATACTGCCGGTCGTGAGATTTCAACCCTCGTTGACCGGGTTGAACCGGCAGGGGAGTATGCCGCGGAGTTTGATGCCTCCCGTCTTGCGAGTGGAGTGTACCTTTATCGTCTTCAGATTGGGAACAGGGTCGTTGACACGAAAAAGGCGGTTTTGTTGCGTTGAGTGCTTCTGATTCAAACCCGCTGGTCAGAGAGTCCGCCTAGTTGTGGAACGGATTACTTCACCATCACCATTTTCCTGACCAGTTGCTGTGAGCCTCCGGTGGTTAGTCTGTAGTAGTATACTCCGGAACTCATTGTATTTCCTCGCTCGTTTTTCCCGTCCCACGTAACGCTCTGCGTTCCCGCGGGAACTACCTCATCCACCAGCGTTCGGACTTCGCGACCGGCCACGTCGAAGACGATGATCTTCACTGCGCCTCGCTCTGAAATCGTGTATGCGATCGTTGTGCTCGGGTTAAACGGGTTGGGGTAATTCTGTGCGAGCTCGAAATGTGCCGGCCGGACGCTTCGGTCCGCCACGTCTGTTATCACCAAACTGTCGATGCCAATTTGCCACATTGATCGGCCGTGGGTGAATGCGCGCACGATGCGCGTTGGTTGATGAAGGTGCATGTCGTCAATGACAACGTTTGGCAACCCGGCGCCCATTGGACCCCATGTTTGTCCCGTATCCGTTGTGAAGAATGCTCCGACATCGGTTCCGATATACAGTCGACTGGTATACTGCGGATCGACAACGACGACGTTGATCGGCGCTTCAGGCAGGTTCCCGCTGATATCCTGCCACGATGATCCGAGACTCGTCGTGCGGAAGATGTGAGGAAGGTAGCTGTCGGCTCTGTATCCGGTCATCGTTACATAGGCGATATTCCGGTTACCCGGATCGAACTGTACACACGTAACCCACCGGTTGGGTAACCCTGCTTTGACATTGGTCCATGTACTTCCGAGATTCGTCGTGACCCACACATTCGCATCATCCGTACCGACGATGATGGCGTTGGAATCAGTCTTTGCAATGTCGATGGTGGTGATTGTTGCGTATGCTGAGAAATTCGGGACGGGGCCGTTCGTCAGGTCGGGACTAATGGGCGACCAGCTCGCCGCTCGCGTGGTGGTTCGATGGAGTCGCTCGCTGCCGGTGTAGAGTACCTGGGGATTATTCGGGTCGATCACGATTGGCGTGGACCAGTTCTTCCTGCCGGTGAACCCACTCGAACCACCTTGTGAGTTGGACCAGTTGTTGCTCGTGCGAACGATGGCGCCATACTGTGACTCCGCGTACTGGTAATTCGAGTTTGAGTAGTCAATCACTGCAAAGAACCCGTCGCCGCCGTTGATGCTTGACCAGTTACTCAATCCGCCGGTTTGTGTTCGCGGCGTCCCGTTATCCTGCATCCCGCCAATGCTTGCGTTGGGATTGAGATAGTCGATGTAGCCTGCGTAGAACTGTGAGATTGGCAAATCCTGGTCCGTCTGTCTGAACCAGCTCGTGCCACCGTTTGTGGATTTTGAGAATCCACCATCATGACCAATGTAGAGAATGCTCTGGTTCGTCGGATCAAATGCCATTGCATGATTATCTGCATGCGACGTATTCTGGACGGTCCAGCTTGCTCCACCGTTTGTGGATTTCCCGATCTGCACTCCGAACACATAGACGTTGTTCTCATTGGTCGGGTTGACAAACACATTGCCAAAATACCAACCGAAGCCTCCCGCGATGCCCGAGAGAGAACCGTCGGAAGTTCTTGTCCAGGAGTCTCCTCCGTTCGTCGTTTTGTAGACACCGAGGAAGTTGCCGGGATCGTCTGCGTATTCAACGTACGCGACTGATGGATTGGATGGAGCGATAGCAATACCGGGGCGCCCGATGTTGGCCGCTGGCGCTGGAAGGCCATTCGAAAGCAGTGTCCACGTTGCGCCGGCATCTGTTGTCCGGTAGATTCCTGTTCCGGGGCCGCCAACATACAGCCGGCCTTGGGGGCCGCGTCTTCGCTGCCATGAAGCAGCCATGAGTATGTTCGGGTTTTGAAGGTTGATGTCGATGTCGGCAACGCCCGTGGTATCATTCACAAACATCACTTGCGTCCATGATGAACCACCGTCGGTGGTTTTGTAGACTCCCCGCCCGGAGTTTCCCGTGAAGAGATTTCCCATTCCCGCAACATACACTATCTGTGTGTTCGTTGGGTCGATAATGATCTTGCCGATGTGTCGTGTCTCTTCAAGTCCAAGCGAAAACCACGTCTGCTCCTCCATTTGTTGTTTTGATGACGCCAAAACCATCGTATGAGTCGCCGCTCGAGTTGGCCTCGCCGGTTCCCGCATACACAACGTTGTCATCGGTCGGGTCAACAGCGATCGCGCCCATGGAAAGACTGCGTTGGTCATCGGTAAGAGGGGTCCAATTCACTCCGGCATTGGTGGACTTGAGCACGCCGCCATCCGCAGCGCCGATGTAAAGCACATTGGGGTTTTGCTGGCTGATTGCCATCGTGGTGATCCGCCCGCCGACATTCGTGGGACCACGAAGCTGCCACGCAGGAGCCAGCCGAAGATTCATTTGTGCCCTCAGTTGTTCGGCCTGCATCAACGAGGCTTTTCTCAACTCAGGATCAATGTACCCCTGCGGGTATGCTCGCTGACGGAAGAACCAATCGCCGGGCATCGATTTGAGTTTTGCCTCATTCTCCCGAGGCTCATGCCCAATCAGCACGAGGATGAACGATAGCGTGAAGAAGAGCAAGAAAATCAATGAGCCAATGACTCGACTTTGCATGAGGTGATCCAACTCGAAGTATATAGGAAGTACAACAAATCTATGAATTCCGTGGTGAGAATCAACGAAGTGGTCATTTCTTGACTCTCTACTCCGAAATCTCTATCATAGGCAAAGCTTCCCGAAACCTTCCCCAACTCATAAAATAGCGTCACGCAGAGCTGACCAATCAGCGGCCTGTGCCTTGATGGCAACAACCAGAGTACTAACCTACAATCAACGGAGACAGCATGAAACGAGTCGGCGTGTTATTCGGAATGGAGAATACATTTCCCGGAGCGCTCGTTGCACGAATCAATGAGATGAACACCGGCGTGATTGCTGAGAACGTTCAGGTTGGCGCGACCACAATGGCAGAGCCGACATCTTACGACCTTATCATTGACCGCATATCGCAAGACGTCCCGTATTATCGCTCCTATCTCAAGAATGCCGTTCTTGGAGGTACCATTGTTGCCAACAATCCATTCTGGTGGAGCGCCGACGACAAGTTCTTCAACTACGCGCTCATGTCGAAGCTCGGTGTCGCGATTCCGAAGACTGTGTTGATCCCTTCACACCAACATCCCCCGAGCACAACATCGCAATCGTTCAGGAACATGATCTATCCGCTCGACTGGAAGGCAGTGTTCGAGTACGTCGGCTTCCCGGCGTTTTTCAAGCCACACAGCGGGGGAGGATGGAAACACGTCTACAAGGTCCACAATGAGAACGATTTCTTCCACTACTATCACCAGACGGCGGACCTGGTGATGACGCTGCAGGAAAATATCGACTTCGATGAGTACTTCCGATGCTATTGCATCGGTCAGGACAATGTGCACGTAATGCGCTACGATCCACGGCAGCCGCATGACAGTCGCTATGTCAAGAATGGATTCGCCATCAAACCGGAGTTGCACGAACGCATGGTCGCGGACTGCCGGACCATCTGCCGGTCACTGGGCTATGATATTAACACCATCGAGTTTGCAGTACGTAATGGCATCCCTTACGCGATCGATTTTTTGAATCCTGCCCCGGATGCGGATTACCATTCTGTTGGACCGGAAAACTTCACCTGGATTGTCAATGCCGTTGCTGAATTTGCCGTGAAGAAGGCGCTCAACGGGGAAAAAGCCGCCTCTGACTTCCGCTGGGCGAGGTTCCTCAACGGACAGCCGACCGATGAAAAGAAGCCATCGCCAACGCGGAGCGTCAACGCTTCCAGAAAGTAGGGTGTGATATGCCGCCGAGTTTTACACTTGGGATTGAAGAGGAGTTCCAGACCGTTGACCCTGAAACGCGGGATCTCCGCTCGCACATCCACGCCGAAATCATCGCGAAAGGGAAGAAACAACTGCAGGAACGCGTAAAACCCGAGATGCACCAATCAGTTGTCGAGGTGGGAACCGGCATCTGCAAGAATATCAAGGAAGCGAAGGCAGAGGTCTTCGAGTTGCGCCGCCATATCGTCGGGCTGGCGTATGAAAGCGGTCTCCGTGTTGCTGCGGCTGGGACTCATCCCTTTGCTGACTGGCACCGGCAGGACATCTTTCCGGACAAGCGGTACGAGACCATTGTGGAGGACATGCAGCAGGTTGCGCGGGCGAATCTGATCTTCGGTCTCCATGTGCACATTGGCATTGACGACAAGGAAGCGACGATCCACCTTATGAATGCGGCCCGCTATTTTCTTCCCCATATTCTCGCGCTTTCGGTGAACTCCCCGTTCTGGATGGGGCGCAACACAGGGTTGCATTCGTATCGCTGCAAGGTGTTCGACAAGTTTCCACGAACAAATATTCCCGATTACTTCCAGAGCTACGGTGAGTACGAGAGCTTCGTCAATCTTCTTATCAAGACGAATTGCATCGACAACGCCAAGAAGATCTGGTGGGATATGCGCCCCCATCCGTTCTTCGGCACACTGGAGTTCCGCATCTGTGACATTCCGTTGCGGGCCGATGAAACCATTGCGCTCGCAGCGTTAATGCAGGCTGTGATCGTGAAGCTGTACAGGTTGTATGCCTCGAATATGGGCTTCCGGCTCTACCGTCGTGCGTTGATCATGGAGAACAAATGGCGGGCGAGCCGTTATGGAATTCGTGGGAACCTGATCGACTTTGGACGGCAGATTGAACTTCCGGCGGTTGAGTTGATTCGAGAGCTGCTCCAATTCGTTGACGATGTTGTGGACGAACTTGACAGTCGCGAGGAAATCAGTTACGTCCACAAGATCCTTGAAATGGGTACCGGTGCTGACCGGCAGCTTCGCGTCTTTGAACAGACCCAAGATCTGAAGGCGGTTGTTGATTATATAATAGAAGAAACCAAGGTCGGGCTTGACCAGCCATCGCCCATTCCAGTCAGAACAACGTAGGCGGGCCCGCATGGATCCTGTGTTGCCCGACGTTGAGATTGATGAAACACTGGTGCCCGGTGCCTACAACGCAGTCAATGTATGCCTGCGAGTCAAGGCCGGTGAAAAGGTCACGGTCATTACCGATCGGAGGACCCGCGATATCGCAGCGAGTATTTGCCGCGAGGCAAAAGCGGTGGGGGCAACATGCAGCTTCTTCACGCTCGAGGATTTTGATCCTCGTCCCCACGTTGACATGCCACAGCCAATTCTCGACGATCTTGCCACAAGCCAGGTAAGTGTCTTCGCGGCGTGGGGTCAACAGGGCGAGTTGCGCACACGTATGCAGATGACGAAAGTGGTTGGCGATCACCACATCCGTCACGGGCACATGATCAACGTGAACCATCAGATCATGCAGGAAGGAATGCGGGCAGACTTCAACAAGGTGGATGAGATCAGCACGCATGTGTGGGATCTTGCCCGGAAGGCAAGAACGATCCGCACAAGAACGAGGGCAGGCACAGATATCACCGCAGAGTTCAGTCCGGGATTGAAATGGATCAAGACGAGCGGTATCATCAGTCCTGAAAAGTGGGGCAATCTTCCCGGAGGCGAGGTGTTTACCGCGCCACAGATGGTGAACGGCACGTTTGTCGTCGATGGTGTGGTTGGCGATTATCTCTGTTCAAAATACGGAGATCTGAGTGACGCCCCCCTCACCATCGAAATCAAGGACAACAGAATCAAACAGGTGTATTCCGAGAACAAGGAGCTTGAACGGGAATTCTGGGACTATACACACACGGATGAGAACAGCCCGCGGGTTGGCGAATTTGCAATCGGGACCAATATTCAGTTGAAGCACGTCATCGGCCATATTTTGCAGGATGAGAAGATTCCCGGGAACCACCTTGCGTTCGGACATCCGTATTCCGAACACACCGGCGCAGACTGGAAATCCACGACCCATATCGACGTTGTGGGAACCAAGTTCGATATCTGGGTTGATGAGAGGAAGATCATGCAGGAGGGCGAGTTCTTGATCTAATTGACAATTTCACGATTGTCAATTTTCGGTCGTCAATTTCCATGATCCCCAACCTCCGTTCCGAATTCAACGCATGGTTCACCGAAGCAAAGTACGGGATGTTCCTCAAGCGCCTCGATGCGATATGCGGATGCCATGTCAAATTCCGCGTAGCCGAGACGCCGGTGTTTCTTCCCTCCTCCCTCGTCAAGACAATGGAACAGGCTGGCAGGGAAATTATCACGCAGCTTGTTTCCAGAGCCGACTACCAGAATGTTGCTGCAAAGGCAATTCCTTCAGAGTTCAATGTTCCCAACGAAACTGCACATCCCCTTTTCGCAGCAGTCGATTTTGGGCTGGTAAGGGATGGGAACGGGGACGTTGTCCCAAGACTCATTGAGATGCAGGGATTTCCATCGCTGTTCGGGTTTGAGCCCGTGCAAAGTCAACTGTTCAAGGAAGTGTATGGACTGCCGCATGAGCTGAAGTATCTTCTTGGCGGACTCGACCTTGATGGCTACTACGCGCTGCTCAGAAGGGCAATTCTCGGAGAACACGTGCCGGAGAATGTTGTGCTGCTTGAACTCGACCCGGAAAGCCAAAAGACCCGTCCAGACTTCATTCTCACAGGACGCATCTGCGGGATTGAGACTGTCAATATTCGTCACGTCATCAAAGAGGGAAGGCGTCTCTTCCATGTCAATAACGGAGTGAAGACAGAGATCCTCCGGATATACAATCGTGCAATCGCCGATGAGCTGATGAAGTCTGGGGCGGCACTTCCATTCAATTTTCGCGATGAGCTGGATGTTGAGTGGGCCGGACACCCGAACTGGTTCTTCCGCATGAGCAAGTTCACACTTCCATTTCTGAACCATCCTGCAGTGCCAAGGACAACTTTCCTGCACGAGATTGAGACTCTCCCCGACGATCTTCACAACTACGTGTTGAAGCCGCTGTACTCATTTGCAGGGGGCGGCGTGATTGTGGGACCGAACCGCGATGATATTAATGTGATCCCAGAGTCGAAACGAACAGAGTATATTCTCCAGGAGAGAGTTGAGTACGCTCCGGTTGTCAACGCTCCTCCCGGGCCGACCAAGGCCGAGGTGCGCATCATGTTCACCTGGTTGGATGAGCTCATGCCTGTGATGAATCTCGTCCGCTTGGGGAGAGGGAAGATGATGGGGGTCGACTTCAACAAGAATCTCACATGGGTGGGGAGCTCGGCCGGATTGTATCTGTAACGCGGTTTGCCGCAAACGTAGCTGCACATGGAATACCAACCTGTTTCTTCCCCAACTTCAATTCTCTGTAGTTGCCCTTTCCCACTAATCCTTGTACATTGAATACCCGGTTTTCTCCGAACGCCACATCAACACGATAACTTGAAGTCCAACATCCAACATCCCAATGCGATCTGATATCTTCCATCGCTTCCTCCTTTTGCAGGTAGAGACTCAGCCTTCCAGCGTCCAGGAGCGGGACCGTGCGAAGGTCCCGGAAAAGTACAAATGGGACTTGAGCCACATCTATCCGGACGAGGAAGCGTGGAAGCAGGCGAGAGAGAAACTTGTCATCCGGCTGCCCGAGATCGAGAAGTACAAGGGGAAGCTCGCCGAGTCTCCGCAGAAGCTTCTCGCCTGCTTTGACCTCGTGACGAATCTGAGTAAAGAGTACACGCGTCTCCACTGCTATGCAAGCATGCATTCCGATGAGGACACTCGCGTCTCCACGTATCTCGGCATGGAACAGGAAATGGGGCAGATCGGATCGGATTTCAGCGCCAGGAGCTCGTACATGCAGCCGGAAATATTGAAGATCGGGCGGGAGAAAATCGAGTCGTTCCTTCGGCAGGAACCGAAACTGGAAATCTACAGGCACGGGTTGGATGACATTCTGCGCCGCAAAGATCACACTGGTACCGAAGGGGAGGAAAAGATACTTGCCGATGCGAGCCTTGTTTCCGATTCTCCCCACAGCATCTACAGCGTATTCTCCGATGCAGATTTCCCTTTCGCAGAAGCGACGCTTCACGACGGAAATACCGTAAAACTGAGTAAGTCGAACTTCAGCATTCACCGTGCCGTGCCACACCGGGAAGATCGACAGAAAGTCTTCGCCGCCTACTTCGGCCGATTGAACGACTATCGACGCACGTTTGGTGCGCAACTCTACGCAGAGGTGAGGAAGGATCTGTTCTATGCGAGGGCCATGAAATATGGCTCCTGCCTCGAGCGTGCCCTTGATGGCAATAACATACCTGCGGCTGTCTACCGTGGACTCATCGACAATGTCAACACTCATCTCGACACGTTCCACCGTTATCTGAAATTGCGACAGAAGATGCTTGGCGTGGATCCTCTGCACTACTTTGATCTGTATTGTCCTGTTGTCGCGGAACTGGATCTGAAATACACCATTGAGGAATCACAGCAACATATTCTCTCATCTCTTGCGCCCTTTGGGAATGAGTATGTGAATGTTGCCAGGAAAGGTTTTGCCGAACGCTGGCTTGATGTCTACCCGAACGATGGAAAGCGCTCCGGGGCCTACTCCAACGGAGCAGTGTACGATGTCCACCCGTACATGCTGCTCAACTACAACGGCAAGTACGATGATGTGAGCACGCTGACGCACGAGCTTGGCCATACGATGCACAGCTATCTTTCAAACAAAACGCAGCCCTATGCCACCGCTGACTATTCCATCTTCGTTGCGGAAGTTGCCTCTACATTGAATGAGGCACTGTTAATGGAATACATGCTGAAGGCCATCACGGATGACAACATCCGGCTGTCGCTGCTGGGGAACTACCTCGATGGCATTCGCGGAACGGTGTTTCGTCAGACACAGTTTGCCGAATTTGAATGGCGCATCCACGAGAAGGTGGAGAAGGGAGAAGCACTCACCGGTGATGCGTTGAGTGAGCTGTATGAGTCAATCAACAAGAGGTATTACGGACACGAATCAGGAGTATGCATCGTTGATGATGAAATCAAGAGCGAATGGGCAAACATCCCCCACTTCTACTACAACTTTTACGTATACCAGTATGCGACATCATTCACCGCATCTGCCGCCATTTCAGAGCTGATTCTTGCTGGAGACAAGGTCGCGACGAAACGTTACCTTGAGTTGCTTTCGTCAGGAGGATCGGATTATCCGATCAACCTGCTCAAGAAGGCAGGCGTGGATATGACAACCCCGGCTCCATTTGAGCTGACAATGAAAAAAATGAACCGGGTCATGGATGAAATGGAGCAAATACTGGGCAGGAGAAACAACTAGGCAATCTTGGTCGCAACCCTCAATCCCCGAAGCCGTATTACAGCTACCCATGATTTATCATACCCTCACACCACATTAAGGAGAACCATGTCTCGAACCGCCCTTTCCCGGAGCATCGCCATCGTGTTGTTGCTTGGGGTGTTCATCCTGGCCAATGCGCAGGAGCGTGACCGGAGCAAAATTCCCGACAAGTACAAATGGAACCTTGCTGACCTCTATCCATCGGATGACGCATGGCGGGCAGCAAAGGATCGTCTTGTTAAGGAGATTCCGAAGGTTGAGCAATTCAAGGGAACTCTTGGCAGATCCTCGAAGGATTTGCTCGCGTGTCTTGACTTCAGTTCCAACGTATCGAAGGAACTCTCGCGTCTGATTGTCTATGCCGGACTCATTTCGGATCAGGACACACGCGATGCTTCCCATCTTGCCATCACCCAGGAAATGCAGCAGGTGGGCGCGGACTATGGTGCCAAGGCAGCCTACATCGAGCCGGAGATTCTCAAGATGGACAATGGAACGGTCGATGCGTTCCTGAAGCAGGAACCGAAACTGGGTATCTACCGTCAGTACCTTGACGACCTTGTTCGCCGCAAAGCGCATACGGGCACGGAGCAGGAAGAGAAGATCATCGCAGATGCAGCCCTGATGGCTGATGCACCCGGGAATGTGTACAACGTTTTTTCCAACGCCGACTTTCCGTATCCGCAGGTGACGCTGACCGATGGGAAGTCCGTGAAGATGGACAAGGCCGCATTCACATTCTATCGTGGCGTTCCGAATCGAGAGGACAGGAAGCGCGTGTTTGCTACCTTCTTCGGCAGTCTGAATGACTATCGTGGTACCTTCGGTACACAGTTGTATGCCGAGGTCAAGAAGGACATGTTCTACGCAAGAGCCAGAAAGTACGGCTCAAGCGTCGAAAGTGCTCTTGATGGGAGCAATATTCCCGTACAGGTATACCATAGTCTCATCGACAATGTGAACAAGAACCTTCCATCATTCTACCGGTATCTCAACCTGCGCAAGCGCATGTTGGGTGTGGATACGTTGCATTACTACGATCTTTATCCGCCCTTGCTGAAAGATGTTGACCTCAACTATACGGTGGAGGAGTCGGAAAAGAACATTCTCGCCGCTGTTGCTCCGCTAGGGCCCGAGTATGCCTCGGTCGTGAAGAAGGCACTGAACGAACGGTGGATCGACATGTACCCGAACGATGGAAAGCGCGCCGGCGCGTATTCCAACGGCGGAGCGTACGATGTCCACCCATATATGCTGCTGAACTATGTCGGCAAGTACAACGATATGAGCACACTTGCCCATGAGCTTGGCCATACCATGCAGAGTTATCTCTCCAACAAGAAGCAACCATATCCAACGGCAGGCTACCCGACATTCGTTGCCGAAGTTGCCTCGACGTTCAACGAGGCGTTGCTCATTGACTACATGTTGAAGCACATCAACGATGACAACGTTCGTCTCTCACTGCTCGGCAACTACCTCGAGGGAATCAAGGGTACGGTGTTCCGGCAGACCCAGTTTGCGGAATTTGAGCTCCGTATCCATGACGTTGTGGAAAAGGGGGAATCGCTCACCGGAGACAAGTTGAACGATCTGTACATGGAGATTACGAAGAAGTATTATGGCAACGATAAGGGAGTATGTATTGTTGATGATGTCGTGAAGTCCGAGTGGGCGTATATCCCTCATTTCTATCTGAATTTCTATGTGTTCCAATATGCGACATCCTTCACGGCTTCTGCCGCTCTCTCGGAAGAGGTTCTCTCCGGTGACAAAACGGCGACGAAGAAATATCTTGACTTTCTTGCGGCTGGAGGATCTGATTATTCCATCAACCTTCTTAAGAAGGCAGGCGTTGACATGACAACGTCTCAACCTCTTGATCTGACGATGAAGAAGATGAATCGTGTAATGGATGAAATGGAATCGATCTTGAAGAAGATGAGAAAGTAGGTCTCCGTTATTGGTCTGAATCCAAGAAGGACGGCAGGTGTTGCCGTCCTTTTTTGTAACGGGAGGTCTCCCGGCAGCGTTGGATGGTCCGGCTCTTGACAATCCAGAGTTTTTCGGCTATGTTGACGCATCATCCGGTTCAGCGCCATCCACAAGCAGCAACTTCTCATCTCGTGAAAGCCTCGGTTGTAACATATATGGTCATCCTCAGCGGGGGGGTTGTCTGGTGTGCGGGGTTCATCCTTGCGCCCGTGCTCGTTTCGTGGGGCGGCGCATGGGGAATCATCGGCAGTTCATTATATCAATTCTTTCATCCAATTTGCCATCAGCTGGAAGGGAGATCGTTTCATGTGCTCGGGAAACCGCTTGCAGTTTGTATCCGCTGCTCGTCGGTCTACGTTGCCTTTCTGTCTGGTACACTGCTCTTTCCGCTCGTCGGCGATTTCACGCGGACCCTGTGGTCCCGCCGCGATACCCTGTTGTATGCGGTATTGCCAATGGTTGTTGATGTGGTAATGGATGAATTGGGCATTCACTCATCGACCGAGGTCACACGGTTGATTACCGGGACCGTTTTTGGTGTTGTCGTTTCGTTCTACATCATTCCCACCGCGCAGCAGGCGGTGCAGGAGCTTGTATCAGCATCCCGATTCTTCTCACCATCAGAAGTCAAGAAAGGATCACTTCATGCCTGAAAAACCAAGCAAACTTACCTCCGCATTGTATGGCGGGTTGATTATGGGCGCCATCTCCGGGCTTCCCGTTCTCAGTATCGTGAACTGTTTTTGCTGCGCGGGCATTCTGCTCGGCGGCTTCCTGAGCGTCATGTTCTACAAGAATGAACTCACACCTTCAATGCCACCGCTCACGAGCAGCGACGGAATGCAGCTCGGAGCTCTCGCAGGGTTGTTCGGGGCATTGTTTGGGACGGTTCTTCATATCATCACACTTGCTGCGGTGGGAAATGTATCAAATGAGATTCTGTTGAACATCCTCAGAAACTTCAGTCTGCCGCCCGAGGCGATGAACGAAATCGAGAAGAAAATAGGAGAACAAGAAAGTCTCACGGGTCTTGCAATTGCATTGTCCCTTCTTTACAGCTTGATTATTGATCCTCTCTTTGGATTGCTCGGCGGCTTGATCGGTTTCAACGTATACAAACCCAAGACGCCCATGATGAACGTGCCGCCGACTCCTCCGCCGGCCGTCCAGTCGTAGATGTTGCCCGTTTCACATATGCTGCCCCCGTAAACCAGGGCGGGGGCGGCTTGTACAATGCTCCAGTTGAACGAAAGGAAAGGACACGCATGCGAACACTCGTTCTCCTTCTTGCACTCTGCATCGGGATCCTACATAATTCACATGCACAGGACTCGTCGCATGTCAAGGCTTCATATCTTCATTCGGGTAAAATCGGACTTGGTTTGGATGGGATTAGCGGCTCCCCGAACCTGCTGATGAAATACTTCTTCAACAATCAGCTTGCGATGCAGGTAATCGTCGGTGCGGACGTCGATCTCCCTGGCGGTACAGAACCTGCCGGCCAGACCAAGGTCAACGGACTCACCGTGCGCGGTGGATTGTCGCTCCTCGTTCACCTTACCCCGGAACAGTTCTCGCCGTATGTGGGAGTCGAGGGAATGTATCAATACGACAAGCAGGGTGGGTTCTACAATGTCGTACCGGATCCGAAGAACAGCATCATCGGAGGTGTGGTGGGCGGAGCCGAATACTTCCTCAGCGAGAAGTTCACAATCGGACTCAAGCAGGCCCTCGGTGTTCAGGTATTGCTCAAACGTGATTTTCCGAAAGAGGAGACGGAGATCAAATTCAATACTTCCGCATTGCTGTCGGGACGATTCTACTTTAACTGAAGCATGATGATCTCCACGACCTAGACTTTTCGTGAACCGAGAAATTCATTCCTGGCACAGCCCAAATCTCAACAGGCAAATGGAGATTGCCGTCTACGGACATTACGGCTTCGCGCTGTTGATGTTTCCGACCGCTGCGGCTGATTTCCTCGAATACGAACGCTTCTCTCTCATCGATGCGATCGGACCGTTTATCGACGCAGGCAAGCTCAAGGCGTTTTCCATCAACAGTATCAACAATGAAAGCTGGTTGAATGACCACGTTCCTCCTCCTCACAAGGCAATCCGCCATCAACAGTACAATGAGTACGTGGTTCAGGAAATCGTGCCGTTCATCCGGAACCATTGCAGCCAGGACACCCCGATGATTACCACGGGAGCCAGCTTTGGAGCGCTTCACGCTGCCAACATGCTTTTTCGCCGGCCCGATCTGTTTGATGGGACCATTGCCATGAGCGGAACGTACGACATCAAATCGTACAGCAACGGCTACTACGACGACAATTGCTACTTCAACAGTCCGGTTGATTATCTTCCGAACTTGACCGACGAGTTCTACCTCGGCAAGCTCAGGTCGAAGCAACATATCTACATTCTATCCGGGCAGGGTGACCATGAAGCCCCTGAACGATCGATCCACCTTGGACGAATTCTCTCGGGCAAAGGTATCCCGCATCGTGTCGATCTTTGGGGATATGACATTCCGCACGACTGGCCCACATGGCGTTCAATGTTACCGCATGTCCTGGGCACACAATTCTGACTCGATTTTCTGAAATGCGTGCACTTTGAGTCACCCCCATGATCGGTTGCCTCTCCCATACTACATTGCGCAGGATTGACGGTGACGGAACTCCAGGTTCTTAACCAGCAAATCACCATGTGCCGCCTTTGCCCGCGCCTTGTCCGCTGGCGCGAAAAGGTTGCCCGTGAGAAGGTAAAACGATTTTCAGACCAGGAGTACTGGGGAAAACCGAATCCCGGCTTCGGTGATCCACGGGCCCGTCTTCTCATTGTCGGGCTTGCACCTGCGGCGCATGGAGGCAACAGAACGGGAAGGATGTTTACGGGCGACGAGAGCGGCAACTGGCTCTACCGCGCCTTGTGCAAGGCGGGGTTTGCAAATCAACCGACATCCATTCACCGCGATGACGGATTGAGGCTCACCGATTGCTACATTACTGCAACATGCCGTTGTGCACCGCCGCAAAACAAACCCCTGCCCCAGGAAGTCTCCAACTGCAGGCCATACCTCCTGCAGGAAATTGAATTGTTGCACAATATTCGAGTCATCGTTGGCCTCGGGAAAATCGGGTTTGACGCCGCGCTGAGTGCCTTCAAAACGGCAGCGAAGATAGGTTTCACACGAAGGCCTGTATTTGCACACTGTGCTGTTTATCGCTTCGACCCGTTCACATTCATTGCCTCATATCATCCCAGCCAGCAGAATACTTTTACGGGAAAGCTCACCGAGTCAATGCTCGACCGCGTGTTCTCAACTGCAAGGAAGACGATCGCTGAAAGGTAATCGACGGCATTTCTTGTAACTCTCCCCAACTTTTTTATCTTTATGCTGCATTGTTGATAGTTCTGTGCATCGGGCAACTCAAGGATATTCCCAGGGAACCATAGTGGGTAAACTTGCTTTGGTGCTCTCCGGCGGTGGGGCACGCGGCGCGTTTCAGGCAGGCGCGCTGATTGAATTGTTATCATGGTTTGAGCAAAGAGGGAAGCGCATCAACATTCTCTCCGGGACTTCCGTGGGCGCGTTGAACGGGATGGCGGTGGCCCAGTCGCCTACGCTGGCGGCTGCACGGGCAGAGATCGAATCCCAGTGGAAAACTCTCACCAATGATGACGTGTATCAGATTCGCGGGTGGGAGATCTTTGGCTTGATACTCAGGTTCGCAACTACACGGATGGATTTGTGGCCCACGGTACACGGTGTCGATTCACTGTTCGACAACATGCCGCTGTACAAACGGTTTGTGGAGAACTACTTGAAGATGGACGGCATCAGGGCACGCCACACCGTCGATGAATTCTTCGTCTCGCTCTGTTCATTGAACACCGGCGAAGCATACCACAAATCGATATCATCGGAACCCGATGTGAGCAAAGCCATGGAGTACATCATGGCATCAACCATTACCACCGTGGCATACCCCCCGGTGAAAGCGGTCGTTGACGATCCCGATATACCCGCTTCCCTCCGCGCCATCCCCCAGCTGTACGCCGATGGAGGCATCTCGAACAAGACGCCGCTGAAGGCGATCTTCCATGCGGGTGACGTGAAAGAACTGTATGTCATCAACACCTATCCCAGTTACCCCAACAAGACGGAGCACAGCATCAGGGCGCAGTTCCCGAACGTCTTTTCTCTGCTGATACGAACCGCGGTTGAGCTGTTGCCGAACCTGTATTTCCTCCGGGATATGGAAACGGTGAAGGACGTGAACAACGATCTGGGGGTTCTGCAGAGGTTGAGGGCTGACGTACTAAGTTCTGTCCCGGACGCACCGATCCGTTCACGGGTGGAGGAGATTTTTGAGAGGGAGCAGGAGAAGTTCTCGTTCAAGGAAGGTAACAAGCATATCATCGCGCCTGTCGTCATCGCGCCTGACGAGGAATTGCCTGTGCAGGATACGGAATTTGTTCAGCCGAAGCTCGGGGAAACATTTGAAATGGGAAGGGAGAAAGCACGAAGAGTGCTGAGAGAGGTGGAGATGGAGGGCGGGAAATGACAGCACAGGCTATTTCACGAGCTTTATCCTGAACGTCGTTCCTATTCCCGGAGCGCTTTGCTTCACAAAAAGTCTTCCCCGGTGGTAGTCTTCGATGATCCTCTTTGAAAGACTCAATCCCAACCCCCAGCCCCGTTGCTTTGTACTGTAACCGGGCCGAAAAATCTCCTTGTGCAATTTCTGATCGATCCCTTTCCCGGTGTCGGTGACGTCAATCGTGGTGCGATGACCGCTTCGGGATAGTGAGAAACCGATGCGCCCGGTTGGTCCGTCCATGGCGTCGAGCGCGTTCTTCATGAGGTTCTCGATAACCCATTCAAAGAGCTCACGGTTGATCATTGCACGGAATTCCCCCGGCGTGTCGATGGTGAGATCAATAGTCTTCCCGGATTTTGGAATGCGTCGGGAGATATACCGGATGACTCCCTGAATCACCTCGGCGAGGTTTTCCGGCTTGAGGTCGGGTCGGGAGCCGATCTTTGAGAACCGGGCTGTCACTTTGTTCAACCGGTCCACATCGTTCTCAATCTCCTTTACTGTCTGTGCCAATGCCGGGATATTCGCTGCATCGGATTTCAGAAGCTCCAGCCACCCCATGATGCTCGAGAGCGGCGTCCCGAGCTGATGTGCTGTCTCCTTTGCCATGCCGACCCAGATGTTGCTTTGTTCGCTTCGCTTGATGTAGCTGAATCCGATATAGGCGACGAACATGAAAATGGCGGCAATGGAAATCTCGACCAGCGGCAGCCAACGGAGTTTTTTGATGAGGTCGGATTCCCCGTAGTGCACGTAGTTCAACACCAGTGTATCGTTAACGGCAATGGGGATGGGTTTGTTCTGCGCGTCCATTTCGGCGAGCGTCTCACGGAAGAACGCGAGGCTATCCGTTTGGCTCATGGTGGAATCGATTTGCAGGTTGCGCGAATAGATGGGGGTATTCTTTGTGTCGGTGAGGACGATTGGAAAGTCTATGGTTCGGATGACTTCAAAGTGGAACGTCAGGTCCCCGGATGCTGACGTCGAGACATTCTCCAACGATTTTGCGTACAGGTCTGCAACTTCCCGCTCTTTATCCAACAGGCGTTGAATGATCTTCTGTGAATAGAGGAGCATGGCGGCAACAAGAGCGAGTGCCATCGCCATCAGAAAGATCTTGAACTTGTTTGTTGTGGGCATGGTGATACGGGGGCTAGGGGGCGTCGGTCACTCGATGGTGATCGTCTGGTCTCGCCGGGGACCGACTGAGACAATCCAGAGTGGTGTGCTGGAGAGATGTGCCAGTGCCTCGACATATCTCCGCGCGTTTGTCGGCAGATCAGCGTATGATGTTACACCTGCGAGGGGCGTCTTCCATCCCTCGAAGGCCTCGTACACCGGCGTGATATGCATGAGTGACTTTACGTCGGACGGGAACGTCTTGAGTCTCTTTCCCCCGTACTCGTATCCGATGCAGACACGGATCTCATCAAACTGGTCGAGCACATCAAGCTTCGTGATGGCAATCGTTTCTATGCCGTTGATCATTGCCGAGTAGCGCATCGCCACGGCATCAAACCAGCCGCATCGACGCGGCCTCCCGGTGGTTGCCCCATACTCATGACCAAGCGAGCGAAGACGTTCTCCCGTTGCGTCGGTCAGTTCGGTCGGGAATGGACCATTGCCAACACGTGTACAGTATGCTTTTGCAATCCCCACGATGGAAGTAACCGCTGTAGGGGGGATACCCAGTCCTGTGCATGCCCCGCCGGACGTCGGGTTGGAAGACGTCACGAAGGGGTACGTGCCATGGTCAACGTCAAGCAACGCGCCCTGGGCGCCTTCGGCGATAATTCTCTTGCCGTCCTTGAGAGCGTGATTCAGGTACCAGGCCGTATCGGTGATGTATTCATCGATCGTCTTGTCGAAATCCTGATACTCACTGATGAGTGCATCAACATCGATCTGCGTCTCGCTATAGACCTTGGTGAGGATCTGGTTCTTTTCTTCCAGACTTGCCTTGAGTTTCCTGGCAAGGACATCGCGATCAAGGAGATCGACGATCTTAATCCCGGTGCGCATGAACTTGTCGATGTATGCCGGTCCGATACCCCTGCCCGTGGTGCCGATTTTGGATGAACCCTGCTCGCGAATTGTATCGAGCAGCTTGTGATACGGCATGATCAGGTGAGCGTTGTGGCTGATGAGAAGCCGCCCCTTGATGTTGATGCCCGCGGCCTCGAGCTGGGAAATCTCCTGAAGAAGGGCGACGGGGTCGATGACCACGCCATTCCCAATCACGCATATAATGTGAGGATGGAATATTCCAGACGGGATGAGGTGGAGGACGTATTCCTTTTCGCCGATACAGACCGTGTGGCCGGCATTGGCGCCACCCTGGTACCGCGCCACAATGTCGACATTTTCGGCAAGGATATCGACAATCTTGCCCTTGCCTTCATCGCCCCACTGGGCACCAACGATGATTTGTGCTGGCATGCTTCAGGAAGTTCTCCATCAAAGCTCAGCGATGTACATCCCGCATTCCATCCGTGCCTTGATGAAATGAGGTACTCCGCAAGAGCGAAACAGAAGTTGTGAGAGACAACAAAAATCCCCGATCCTTACAATGGGAAGGTCGGAGATTCATGTGAGAGAAGCAATTTATTTCCTGAAACTCTCTGTTGCCGATTTCACCGAGGCATAGTGTTCGAACACCGTGGAGAGTTTCGTGACCTTAATGAGAGAGAGAATCTTTTCGGATGCACATGCAAGGGCAAGCCGTCCACCTGCATTCTTCAATGTCGACGCGCCACCGATGAGCATGCCCAGCCCGGAGCTGTTCATGAACTCCACGCCGCCCAGATCGAGGACGATGCTCTTTTTGTTTGTTGCGAGCAATTCATGGATCTGCGAGTTGAGGCTCGTGGCGTCCGGCCCACCCATCAGGTTCCCTTGAAGGGTTATGATGGTTACCGGGCCCTGCTGACCAACTTTGACTTTCATACCGACTTAATACTCCGCATCAATTAGTCGATGAGCTTGGCTTCCTTCTTTGTGCGGTTTGCCCACTCCAGCACGACTGCGCTTGCAATGTAGATTGATGAATACGTTCCGGTAACAATTCCGAATGTGAGTGCAAACGCAAAGCCGCGGTTCACCTCTCCGCCAAAGACCAGCAGCGTCATCAGGACGATGAAGATAGTTCCCGAAGTGATGATTGTCCGGCTCAATGTTTCGTTCAAGCTTTTGTTCATGACATCGATGAGGCTCATGCCGCGGAAGATTTTCTGATTCTCGCGCATACGGTCGAAGATCACCACAGTATCGTTGATGGAGAGACCAACCAGAGTCAGGAAGGCGGCAATCATGTTCTGGTTGATTTCGAGGTTAAGGAGCCCATCGCAGAGCGAGACGACGCCGAGTGTAATAATCACGTCATGGAACAGGGAAATGACTGCCCCCACACCGTAGATGAACTTGAATCTGAAGGCAACATACAAACCGATGGCAATCAGTGAGGCGATCACAGCATAGAACGCGTCGCGCCGTAGTTCGGCTCCTACTTTGGGGCCGATCTTGTCCTCTTTGAGGACATTGAAGGGATTACCGGGGAACGACGCACGCAAACCTGACCTAATTTTGTCTGCGACTGAACCCCCTTCGCCCTGCTCTGGCGTTCGAATCAGGATATCCTTGTCGGTTCCAAACGTTTTGATTTCCGCCTTGGTCATGCCGATCTTGTCCATCGAGGCCCGAACATCGGATATCTGGACATTATCGTTGAACGCAACGATCAGCTCTGTTCCACCAAGGAAGTCAATGCCATAGTCAAACCCCTTGATCGCAAGAGATGCCATTCCGACAACAATGATGGTCGCCGAAATGGAGTACCAGATCTTTCGCTTACCCATGAAATCGATTTTGGTTTTCTTAAACAGCCTCATGTGCTCTTTCTCCAGTGGATCGGGTTATTCAATCACAGTCAAAGTATCGGTACTCAGCCAAAGCTCACCACGCCATATTTTTCGGTCAGCACTTCAAAGATCACCCTTGTGATAAAGATGGCACTGAACATGCTTGCGGCAATTCCAATCATCAACGTCAGTGCGAAACCCTGAACCGGCCCCGTGCCGAACTGGTAGAGAATGAGACCGGTGATGAATGTTGTGAGATTGGAGTCGAAAATCGCAGTAAATGCCTTTGCATAGCCGGCGTCAATTGCCGCCCGCATGGTCTTGCCGGTTTCCTGCTCCTCGCGAATGCGCTCGTAGATCAGCACGTTGGCATCGACCGCCACAGCAAGCGTGAGGATAATACCGGCAATACCGGGAAGTGTGAGCGTTCCCTGGAAGGCCGCGAGAACTGCAAGCAAATACAGCAGACAGAACACGAGCGCTGTATCAGCAACAATCCCTCCCGTGCGGTAGTATATCACCATGAACAGGATTGTCAGGAGGGTTGCCAGGGCGGATGAAAAGATTCCACTGCGGATCGAGTCTTCGCCGAGCGATGCACCCACGGAACGTTGTTCCACGATATCAACGGGGGCGGGAAGCGCGCCTGCCTTGAGCACGATCTCCAGTAGACGTGCCTCATCGGTGTTGTCCATGCCCTCAATCTGTGAATGACCGCCGATAATCTTGTTCCGAACAACGGGGGCGGAAAATACGGCATTATCAAGTACGATCGCAATGCGCTTGTTGATGTTTGCGCCCGTGATGCGCGCCCACTCCCGGGATCCCTCATTGTTCATTTCCATCGTGACGATCGGAAGGCCGGTGTTGGGATCAATGGTCGCATGGGCATTGACAATAACACCACCGGTAAGCTCCGGCGTGGATTTGATGGCGTAGAGGTTGTAGTATTTTCTTCCATCCTGTGTCACGTGCACTTTTGCACTCCACACAAATTGCATGTCGTTAGGAATCTGAGCCTTGACATTCTCCTGCTCCAGGATCCGGCGCACGCGGTCTCTGTTTTCCTCGGGTACAGCGACTTCACCTGCCTGCCGGCTGATGCCAATCAGGGAAAACAGCGGGTGCTCTTTTGCCTGCTGCTCCGGGGTCTTTTCACCTTCGGGGGTGGAACCCTTGGTAGTGTCGGTTTTGGTGGTGTCGGTTGAATCTGTAACGCCTCCCGCCGAGGCAAGGGTCTTGTCAATTGTCTCGAGGACCTTGTACGACAACTCCGAATCCTTCAGGAGTTTGAATTCGAGCAGCGCGGTTCCCTGGAGAAGCTGACGCACCTCGGATTCCTTTGTCACTCCGGGGAGTTCCACGATGATTCTCGTGCCACCGAGTTTCTGGATTGACGGCTCGGAGACTCCGTACTGATCTACACGGTTTCGCACGATCTCAATACCGCGGTCGATTGCCTTCGTTTCCTCGTCTGAGAGCGACGAGTAAATCTTGTCGTTATCGTCGCGTAAACTACCGTAGTACCTGCTCATCCGTATTTGTCGCTCCTCGAATCTCTTCCGCAGCAGCAGGACCGGAGGATCTTCGGATTTCTTCACATCCTCCCTCACCTGCTTCATGATATCGGCAAACGTCTCATCCTTGTTCTTTGCCATGTCCTCCATCAATTTGAGCACATTGACTTCAAGGACGACGCGCATTCCACCCTGGAGATCCAACCCAAGCTTGATACGCTTGGCCCGTGCCCCCCGGATATCCTCTTCCTTGGTTTCCAGAAACTGAACGCTGTCGATTCCGTGCAGCGATGAAAGCTGTTTGTGCAACTGATAATCCTTGTACGTGGGGTACAGGAAGTACAATGCCAGCAACACTGTTGCAGCAATGAGAAGGATTTTACCTCGATTCTTACGCACAACAAACCTCCGGGGTCAAGCGTACGGGAAAAATGGAGATGGAAGGGACAACTTCTTCGTAATTTTAAGCTTACAAATATAAACCAATCCACTTCAAGAGTCAAACTAAAAAAACATTGCATCTGCGGGGGGGTTAGATTATATTGAACAGAGTATTTTCGTTTCCTTCTCACCTGTCGGAGGTCGTTTCCCGTTATGCCGATCATGACCCGCATGCGTGACAGCATGCCGTATGTACTCTTTGGACTTCTTATTGCGTTCCTTATCACCATCATTTTCGAGTGGGGGATGGACTACCTGGGCATTAAAGGAGGTCGCTCGGAAATTGTTGGTAAGGTGAATGGTGAAAAGATCACCTACAAGGAATTCACGGATGTGCTCAATTCCGTGACGGAAAATCAGAAGAACCAGACCAAGGCCGACCTGGACGAGAATCAACTCAAGCAGGCACGGGACCAATCATGGCAGGCGATTGTCACCCAACGTCTGGTTGGAGATGAGATTCGTCGGCTGGGGATTACGGTCACGGATGATGAATTGCGCGATTGGGTACGCGGGGATAATCCGCCGGAGGACCTGAAGCGTAATTTTGTTGACTCGACAGGGCAGTTCCGCAAGGATATTTTTGACCGATTTCTTAACAACCCCAACGAGTTCATTCGCGATCCGCAGGGAGCCGATCCCAACTACGGAACGCGCTGGCTCGCTGATTATGAGAAAAACCTGCGGCAGCGGCGGTCCCAGGAGAAGTTACAGAGCCTTGTCCTCGCGTCAGTCCGCGTGACCGAGGGTGACGTGCATGCGCGCTTTGCCGATCAACGCATACAGTACGATGCGCTTTATGCGCTCTTCGATGCAAACCAACTCGTCAAGGATGAAGATGTTCAGGTGACTGATGCGGATTTGAAAGCGTACTATGACGACAACCTGGATCAGTACAAGATGGAAGCGTCTCGTACGTTGAAGTACGCGCAGTTTGTGGAGAAACCGTCTCCGGCAGACTCGTCCGCCGTCCGCGACGATATCACAGACAAGGCGGCCAAAGCGCGCGGCGGGACAGACTTCGTACAATTGACATCCTACACTGACAAAACCGATAGCGGATCCTGGTTCAGCCGCGGAGAATTGACGCCGTCGCTCGACAGTGTCATCTTTGCGGGCAAGGTGGGCGACATCATCGGTCCCAGGTTGGAAGCAGACGGTTATCATCTGACGAAAATCCTCGATGAACGGAAGTCAACCAAGGAGTATGTTCACGCCAGTCATATTCTGTTCTCCTTTGAGGGGGAAAAGGACACCAATGCTCTCAAGGCGACCGCCCGCGAAGTCGCGGCGGCGGCGAAATCAGGCAAGGACTTTGCAGCCCTCGCAAAGCAGTACTCGAAGGATCCCGGTTCCGCCTCCCGGGGAGGTGATCTCGGTTGGTTTACGAGGGGACGAATGGTGAAGGAATTCGAGAATGCGGTGTTCAGGATGAAGGCGGGTGAAGTCTCAGGTCCGGTACGCACCCAGTTTGGCCTTCACATCATCAAGTTGACCGCAAAGGACAACCGGGAATTCAAGCTGTCCAGTATCGTTCTTCCTCTGACGGCGAGTTCTCAGACCAAGAACGACATCTTCGAGCGTGCTCGCGACTTTGCATATAATGCGAGGCAATCAGAGTTCACAAAGGAAGCCCAGTCACTGGAACTTGAAGTCAAAGAAACTCAAGTCCAGGAAAAAGGCGGGATTGTTCCCGGCATCGGGCTCAATGAAGGAATCGTTCGATGGGCATTCAAGAACAGCACGGGGTCGGTCAGCGAGCCGTTTACCGTTCCCAACGGTTACGTCGTGCTTGCCGTTACCGGTATCAAGAACGCCGGAGTGAAACCGTTTGATGAGGTGAAGGAATCGCTCAAGCCGCTCGTGTTGCGGAAGAAGAAGATCGCAAAGACTGAGGAGCTCGCTGCTTCACTGAGGGCCAAGCTTTCAGCGTCGGATAGCCTTACGAGGATTGAAACACTGAACCCGGCAATCAGAGTCCAGCATTCCGGACAATTCACGATTGCCGTCGGGGCGCCGGGCGTGGGTCGCGACATGGACTTCATCGGGGCCGTCTCAGGGCTTTCGGTCGGACAAATCTCGCCGCCGGTATCCGGACTTCGAGGTGCATACCTGATCCAATTGCTTTCCAAGTCTGCGTTCGATTCATCGGCATACGCATCCGAACACGATGCCCTGCGAAACCAGTTACTGCAGGAAAAGAAGAATAAATTCCTGGGCGACTGGATTGCGAAACTCAAAGAGAATGCCGATATTGAGGACAACAGGGAAGAGTTCTTTAGATAGGCAGTAACCTGGGGCAGCCTATGACGGGTAGAAATGTCTGTGCAGTGTTTGTCACACTCTGCATGATGTGGATCCAGGATGCCATGGCCCAGGAAGGCGACCTCTCCGTTGCAGTGAAAGCAAACCTCACAACTTCCTCCCGACTCTTCACCGATCCCAATTCCCCCGATGCCTTCGAACGAAGCCAGTATCTTGGGATTGAGGATTTCTTCGGCTATGGGGTTGAGGTGCGCTACCAACTACCGGAATCAAACGTTGCTCTGGGATTTTCAGCTGATTATATCCGCGCGACGAACAACCGATCAGTCACCATTGTCTCGACAGTTGTTCCCATTGAAGACGGCTATCGGGTTATTCCGGTTGAGTTGACAGGCTATTTTCTGATCCCGTTGTCGGGCCCAACATTCGGGGTCTATATGGGTGGGGGAGTCGGGGCATATTTCGGTGACCGCCTGTACAGGGTTGGCGATACCGAGGCGCCGACAACGAGTGCTGAGCGTGGGTTTGGGATTCATGTGCTGGGCGGCGTAAGTTACAGGTTCACCGGGTGGTTTTCCCTCGAGGCAGAAATGAAGTTTCGTGATCTGCAGTTCAAGACGTCCAACCGGTTTCCTTCGTCGACCGTGATATACAAAGGTGCGATTATTCCGGTTGACCAGCTTGACGCAAGTGTTCACACCGATGGGGTCGTTTTTCAACTGGGCACTGTGTTCAACTTCTGAGTGCGGTCCCTTTGACAGCAGTAGACAGTTCGTCACCCATTCCCAACCCCTCCTGCCTCTCCCATCAACATCTTGAGTGTGAACACCTGCGCGCTGGCCTTGCCAGTCGATACGATGTGGTAGGTGTTGATGTTCATATCGGCGTCTGTTCCTTTGACATGCTCAGGGTCCGTGATACGAATGTGTTGCTGGAAGGTCTCGATGCCGGCGCATTTACCCTGGATGAGCGCCTTCCGTACTGGGCGGAAGTGTGGCCCGCCTCGATCGAGTTGGCGCGGTATTGTCTCGAAGAATCAAGCTTGCAAGGGAAATCGGTCATCGAGCTTGGCTGCGGTCTTGGTTTGGCGGGCGTTGCCGCGGCGAGGGCTGGTGCGCATGTTCTTTTCACAGACTATGAGGCGGATGCACTTCAGTTCGCCCGGCACAATGCGCTGAAGAACCTTGCCGCACATGGTGCATTCTCATGCGCAACGTTTCGAATTCTGGACTGGCGTTCCCAAGAAACACCGGGACAGGTTGATCTGATTCTCGGAGCGGATATCGTGTACGAGCGCCGGAACTTCCTTCCGATATTGCAGTTTGTGCGTCGCACTCTCAAGGTGGATGGCCGTGCAATATTCACCGATCCCGACAGAAGTACCGTGATGTCTTTTTTTGCACTTGCCGAACAACAGGGATTCCATGTGTCCATCGAGGCCCGGCGGTTGGAAGAGGGGCGAACGGACAGCACCATCCTTCTCGGAGAACTTCGGCCTGCGGGTCGACCCCAATGAAAGATCCGGAACAAAAACGGGCAAACCGTATTTACCTTACCGGGTTCATGGGAAGTGGCAAGAGCACCATAGGGCCGATTCTTGCCAACACTCTGGGCTATGATTTTATCGACATCGACAAGGCGATCGAACAACGAACCGGCGAATCGGTGAAGGAGATCTTTCAACATCGCGGAGAGGAGGCATTCAGAATCTTGGAACGAGCTCTCCTTCAGGAACTTCGCGTACGAGAGCATTTGGTCATCTCGCTTGGCGGGGGAACGATTGCTGACCCGATCAGTTTTCCGTTGATCCGGGAATCCGGCGTGCTCGTGTATCTGAAGACGGCTCCCGATCAGTTGTTCAAACGGCTGCACCACAAGACCGACCGACCGGTGTTGATCGATGACGCGGGAGAGCGCCTGAGCGAAGAAGACCTCCGCGTGCGCATCAGGGATCTGTATGTTCGACGCGAGCAGTTCTACGACCAGGCCGACATCATCGTTCCAACCGATGAACACAAGCTCGGCATCACCGTTGACCAGATTGTGAAACGCCTTTCCGGACTTCTTGACTAAGTTCGTTCTCACAAACCAACCCTTGATTTCCTCGACAAGCTCAACCCATTGGCTGTGCGGTATGTTTTGCATTCGCCGGTCGGTCGGCGTCGCCGCCATCGTAACCCTCTCGCTGATTTCCTGGAACACCCATCATGCTCATGCCGGGCTCCCTTCAGGAGGTCCAAAACGAGAGGTGCGCGCAGTGTGGATTGCCACTGCTGCGGGATTGGACTGGCCGAGGACGCAAGATCGGGGGGAGCAGCAATCCTCCTTGAAGAAAATCGTGGAGGATCTGAAGGCAGCTCACTTCAATACAATTCTGTTCCAGGTGCGACCGCGGGGTGATGCATACTATCAATCCAGCTATGAGCCGTGGGCCGAGAACCTCACCGGGACACTTGGAACCGATCCGGGGTGGGATCCACTTGCATTTCTTATTCGTGCAGCTCACGCAGCGGGGATCGAAGTTCACGCCTGGTTCAACCTCTATAAGGTTCGCGGGCTTTCGCCTGTGCCGCAAAGTGTGCCTCCGCATCCGTCCCGTCGATTTCCGGCATGGATACATGATGTCGATGGGGAAGGCTGGCTGGACCCCGGAATCCCCGAGGTGCGGGAGTACCTCCTGCGTGTTTCCCTCGAGCTTGTCCGTCGGTACGATCTCGATGGAATCAATTTCGATTTCATCAGGTACCCCGGCAAAAATTTTCCCGATGATGAAACGTACTATCACTATGGCCATGGCAGGGATCGCAATGATTGGAGGAGATCCAACATCGACAGGTTTGTCAGTGCGTTTTACGATAGCGCAATGCGTTTGAAACCAATGCTCAAGGTGGGATCGGCACCACTTGGTGTGTTCAACACCGGATCAGGTGAGAGCGGAGGGGGCGCGCTCAATTCGTATTATCAGGATTCCCGGGCATGGCTCCTGAACGGAAAGCACGACTATCTCGTCCCCCAATTGTATTGGAATCTGGGTGCCACGAGGGATGATCCCGATTTTGCAGCCCTGCTTCATTCGTGGAAGAGTGCATCCTCCGGACGACAACTCTGGGCGGGGATTGCTGCGTACAAACCGGAAGTGATGAGGGAGCTTGCCGCGCAGATCGACTCGTCGCGTGCAATTGGCTTCGATGGTCAGGCATTCTTCCGGTATGAGCATGTGCGCGACACGAGCATCTTTGACAAGAGATACGCGGAGCTTGCGAACATTCCCCCGATGTTCTGGAAGGATTCGATTCCTCCGTTGCCCCCAACGGACCTGGCCGTAACGGAAACGAGCCCGAACATCTTTCATCTTGAATGGCTTGCTTCTCCGCCCGCTCGCGATGGAGATTCACCCCGGTGCTATGACATCTATCGATCCGCGTCAGAGAAGATCTTCTCGGACGATGCGCGCATGCTCGTGGCAATCTCTCCAACGGACGCGACCTTCTTCGTGGACACAGTTCGGGCGAATGGAAGCTATCGATACTACTATGCCGTGTCGGCGCTTGACAAAGGGAACAACGAAAGCACGCTTTCGGAAGTCGCAAGCGTGACGCTCAAGGAACTGGCCGAGCTGCGCGGAACACTGTCCGAGTTTACGAGCCTCTCAGCGTCGCTCGCCTCGGATGAGGAATCGAGCGCCCTTATTGCGTATAAGGTTGCTTATCGTTCGTCCGTGTCCCTCATACTTGAACGTCAAGCAGCAGACTCGACGGGGGAGGGTTCCGTGGTTCTCGCAAAGGGGGAGAAGGATGCGGGCACCTACGTCGTTGGTGTTCCGAGGCAACGGCTACACCCGGGTTCTTACATTGTGAAGTTGGTTGCGGCCGGTACTACAATTGAGCAGCCAATTGAAATGCGGTGAGATGATGTATCAACGGATAACCTCAACCAGTGCGATCCCCGGCAGACGGAGAGAGATCTTTCTCACACTCGTGACGCCTTTGCACCAATCCTGCAACTGTTCGTACGCGTAGGCGTTCCCTCCGATCTCGTTTAACATATTGAGCCCCACCGTAAGAGGTACGAATCCCGCAATCCCCCTTCGGCGTTTCCCGGCCCGCAGTTGATCAAGAATGTAGATCTTGCCACCCGGTTTGAGGATGTTGATCGCCCGTTGAAGGAGCGCCCGGTTCTCATCTTTAGTGAATCCGTGCACAATGTTGAACATCAGGACGCAATCCTGATGAAGCGGAAGTTCCATCTCAGTAAAATCTCCCGCCACCAGCTTCACCCTGTCCCGCATCCCCAGTTCCCCGACTATTCTTTCGCCGAATTGCACCGCGCTCTCGAAATCAATGATCGTGGCAGTCAGCGATGGATAGCGGCGACAACATCCGATGGAATACAGGCCGTGTGATCCCCCAAGATCGAGGAGTGTATTTGCGGATCCAGGCAATGTTATCTTCTTGATGACATCTTCCAACAAGAGTCTCGCGAGATCCCTCATGGCATAGACATACACCTTCCAGTCTTCTGCGGTAAATGTCTCAAAGTATCGTCGTGGCGGCATGCCGTTTTCAAGGGACTGCTCCAGGTACATCCAGCGCTCGTACAATGTTTCAAAATAGCGAATGAGGTTGCCGATGTACGACGGTGAATCACGAAGAAGCCATTTTCGAGCCTCCGAGGTGAGAGAATATCGCCCCCCGTGTTCCGAGAGATATCCCGCAACGCAAGACGATTCGACAAGAAGACTGGTTCCACGGACGCTCAGCTTTGTTGCCCTCGCAATTTCCTCGACCGTGGCCGGCACGGCCTCAAGAGTATCGAACACGCCGCGACGTACCCCAATAGCCAGTGCCCTTCCGAACACGATATTGCTGAACGTGTCGACAATTGGAGAGGGGAGAAGACCAAGACGATGGAAAAGGCGCTCGGTCAGCGAAGGGGTTGGTGGCATGGCTGGGCAGATACAATTGTACAATAAACTCCGACGAAACAAATGTTGGCAACTGCCCGGACCAGTTACGACGCAGGAGAAGCCAATCTTCCTTTACAAGTATACAACTTCCTTCCCTTTGTGGAAGAGCGAAATGAATAACAGCATATAGTCTTTGATGTGCCTGGTTATCAGAAAGTTATTCTTGATGTGTTCTCGCCCGTTCTGGCCCAGCTTCCTGGCGAACTCCGGCTCATTGATCAATTGTTTGATCCAATGTGCGGTACCCTGAACCGAATGCGTCAGAATCCCGGAGTATCTGTGGGCGATCTGGAGGGGTATGCCGCCCACAGCGGATGCGATCGTTGGTTTTCCCTTCCACATGGCTTCTGACACAGTAAGGCCGAATCCTTCGCGCAGCGATTTCTGCAAAATGATGGTTGATCCCCGCTGAAGGGCGTTGATCTCGATATCGCTTGCCGGCGGCAGAAAGAGCACAAATACATCCTTGTCCTTCTCTGCCTCCTTGTGAACCTGTTCCATTACTGCGGGTCCCTCCGGATCGTCCGTGGCTCCCCCGCCCGCAAGTACAAGTTGCATGTCAACGTGTTTCTTTGCTTGCTTGTATGCCTTGATTACTCCCACGGGGTCTTTGAGGTAATCGAAGCGGGAAATCTGTGTGACCACCGGTCGTGACCGATCGATGCCGAATCGACGAAACACCTCATCGATGGTTTCCTCCGGCAGCTCCCTGTTCTTGTTGCTGAGCGGATCAATCGACGGTGAGATGAGGATTTGCTCGATCGGGAGAGGGCGTGCAAATTCCGGAGCAGAGAATACCGCTGCATCGTACGACTTGATATATCGCTCGAGGAATTTCCAGATCGCCGGGTCTGGCCTGGAAAAGTCGATGTGGCACCTCCAGAGCCAATTCCTCCCGATTGTTGCCCGTTTCTCAATAAGGGCAATCGGTTGGGGATCGTGGACGAACACGATATCACCGAACTCCATTTCCTCGGCATTGAGACGATTCACTTCCAGGAAATCGTTGTATTCTTCGTGGCTGATCTCAACGGGTACGCCATGCAGTCCATTATGAAACTTCTTTGTTGTAATAAAGAATTGCTCATTTCCTTTGATAACATCCCACCTGGCGTTTACACCCAATTGTTTCAGAAGAGGAATCATCTGGGTCAGAATCTCAGCAACCCCTCCGCCGACCGCCGTCGAATTGATATTCTGTATCACCTTTCCCTCCAGGTGTCTCGCAAGAAGGAACAGTTCATCGATCGTGGCTTGACCGACGATGGGGGCATACTCGTCAATTCTTGTCATACTTCTCTCCGAGCTTCACAATTTTATTTCTCAGTCCTTCAAGCGTGTAACTGTACGGGTCCAGGCGCGCCAGCTCGTCGGCCAACTCGGTGCGTCCGGAGTCTCTGAACCATCGCGAAAAGTCATTTTCCCCTTTCGCAAGCCTCAACTTTGCGTCGAAGATGTGGTAGTAGAGCGAGTTAATGGAGATCTGTCTCAAAAGATTCCGGAAGTCCGTCAGAGAATGGACGACGTAGGGTGTATGAAGGACAAATGTTCTGCATGCCATAAAATGAAAATCTTCGCCCGGCGGGCAGTCACGCAACTTGTCAGTGGATTGGAGATGTCTCGTGAGGATTTCGATAAAGCGCCCGCGCAAATCATCCAGCGTGCCGAACTGCACAATGTCAACGCTCGACAACTCCTCGCTCAGGTGTGCGTCATTCAAAACCTCGGCGATCCAGTAGGCGAAGTCGTTTGGTGGTTCAGGAGAAAGATAGTGGTGTTGTTGAAGGTACCTGTGTGTATGGTAGTAGATGGATGATTCAGGAACCGTCTTGACACCGTCGAGCAACTCTGCAATGTTCGTGGCTTTCCTGCCGAGCAATATTGTCTGGTCCAGCTTTGTGTTGAACCGAAACTCACTCATCGTCATCCCCTCCTCGTGTGCCCTGCGAATGACTGCCCATAAGAACTACTTCCGCCAGGAGCATCCGCAGGATTGAACGGCTGGCGAGCCGGTTCAGCAAGCTGCGAGCTTCGCTTACCGAATTCAGGTTGAACCTTGCTTTGGATACACACGGTGCCACCTTGATCGAGTACGCGGATGTGGGAAGCACTGCGAACAGATCTTCATCTGTCCAGTCATCTCCCATCGCCAGGATGAATTTCCCCGTGGTGTCCGCGAGGAACTGTGTGAAGAAAATTCCCTTGCCGATGCCCATTGTTCTTACTTCGACTGTCTTGTTTCCCGGAAGGACTTGAACGTGAAAGTTCGCCGAGAAATTTGAGAGGGTGTCGAGAAGTTCGCGTGCTGCGGCCGACCCGGACTCGTTTTCGGCCCGGCGATAGTGCCACACGAGGGAGAAGTCCTTTTCCTCGATGAACGAGCCGGGAATGCGTCCGACGAACAAGTCAAGAATTGGCCGGATGTCCTTCTTCCATCCTTCGAGCCCGCGGGTGATCGTTGGTACCCAATCGGCCGCCCGCGCGTGGCGGAGCCAGCCGCCATGTTCCGCAACCAGGGTTACATTCAAATGGCCGAGCCACCGGGTGAGCGTGTGCCGGTCTCTCCCGCTGAGGATGACAACCCGATTCTTCCTTTCCGATGAAAGCTTCCGCAGAATTGTGAGAAGCTGCTCATCAGGTGTTGCTCCTTCCGGCGCGTCGGCGAAGGGCACAAGCGTTCCATCATAATCGAGCAGGAGAAGGCGGGATGATGCCCTGAAATAGTCAGCGACAAGCCGTGCTTTGCTGGATGAATCGAGGAGTTTCACTGCCAGACTATTTGACGTATCCTGAACCTCTTTCAGGCGGACAAAGAAGTGTCTGACCCAATGGTAGAGGTCATGCGTCTCCAGCCGCTCCCGCATGATGTTGTTGCGTCGTTGCTGCTCTTCCGCCGGCATGGTGAGTGCATTCTGGACTGCGTTCGCGATTTCTTCCTTGCTGTTCGGGTTGACAATTATCGCCTCCAGAAGCTCCTTGGCCGCACCAGCCATCTCTCCCAGCACCAGAGCACCAGCGGCTCCTCCTTTCACGGCAAGGTATTCTTTTGCAATCAGATTCATACCGTCCCGCACGGGCGTAACAAGAGCGACATCGGCATTGAAATACAGCCCGATGAGTTCGCCAAACGTAAGCGACCTGTAGATATAACGGATTGGCTGCCACTGAAGTGTGCCAAAGGAACTGTTGATGCGGCCAACGAGCTCGTCGATTTCGCGCTTGAGCGACGCGTATTGCTCGACATTCTCACGCGAGGGTACCACAACCAGAATGAAGACCACCTTTTCGTGCCATTCGGGGTGCTGTTCAAAAAATTCCCTGATGGCGGCAAGGCTCTCCGGGATCCCTTTTGTGTAATCGAGACGGGAAACAGAAAAAACAGACTTCTTGTTGCCGAGGCTATTCTTAATGCTTGCGATCTCGGGCTCAAGTGCCGGATCGAGTGGAGCAGAGTTGAACTTTTTGAAGTCAATGCCCATCGGGAACACATCAACCTGGACCATATGATCGCCGACGAGCAGCTGCCCGAGCGTGTGATCGTAGCCCAGCAGCCGTCTCACATTTCCAAGGAATGCCTGGGCGTAATCATGGGTGTGGAATCCGATGAGGTCAAACGTGAGGAGACTCTCGAGAATTTCACGGTGCTGTGGCAGCAACCTGAACATGTCGAAGTGCGGGAATGGGATGTGAAGGAAGAAACCCATCGTGATATTCCGAACATGGTCACGCAGGTACTTCGGAAGAAGCATCAGATGGTAGTCGTGGATCCAGAGAACATCCCCCGGTCTGTAGACATCGAGGATCTTTTGTCCAAAGAGGGCATTTGCCTCCTTGTACGCTTCCCATTCAGCAGCCGAGTACTTTGCGTATGAAGAAAACGAGTGGAAAATCGGCCAGATGGTCCTGTTTGAGTACCCTTCATAGTACATCTCCACCAGCTGATCGGGGATGAAGACGGGATGACACTTGAATTGCGAAACAAGTCCGATCTCGACTTGCTTCCTGTCATCGTTGATCACCGCGCCGGGCCAGCCAATCCAGATGGTCTCAAATTCTTCCTGGAGTGAACTCAGCCCGGTTGCAAGACCTCCCGTGCTGGGTTGGTACTCCAGGACTGCCCCATTCCTACGGACCGTGATGGGGAGCCTGTTGGAAACGATGATGACCCTGCTGCCCTTTGTAGATCGCTCCATACCTCACCTCCCTTCGCTGCACATGCGACTGGTCTACTTACTTGTCTCTCTCAGGTCAACCTCCGAGGTTTGCTGAATATAGAGTGTACGGGTTGGATAGGCGAATTCGATGTTTTCGTTCTGGAAACGACGGTAGATCTCCAGGTTGATTGCCTGCTGGATATCCATGTACTTGGTGTAGTCGGGGCTCTTCACGATATAAACGATTTCATAGTTCAGCGACCAGTCCCCGTACTGTTTGAAATGGACCCTGTCAAATTGAACATCCGATTGAGTCTCGATGATCTGTCTTATTATCGATGGGATTGAAGCGAGCTTGTCATACGGAGTCTCGTAAGTGACGCCGATGCTGAAGACTATGCGACGTTCATACATGCGCTTGAAGTTCCTGATGCGACTCTTGAGAAGGTCTGCGTTGGAGACGACGATCTGTTCTCCGGAAAGACTTCTAAGTCTGGTGGTCTTTAGCCCGATATGTTCGACTGTCCCCAAATGGTCATCGACGGTGATGAAATCCCCGATGACAAACGGTTTGTCAAGCACGATGGAGAGAGAGGCAAAAAGGTCGCCGAGGATATTCTGGATCGCAAGCGCAATGGCAATACCCCCGACGCCCAATCCTGCTATGAGGCCGGTGACGTTTATGCCAAGATTGTCAAGGGCGAGAAGTAAAAGGATCGACCACAAAACGAAGCGACCGACAAACCCGAGGGCGGACATGGTGGTGGCGCTTGCCGCATCCTCATCAAGTCTTCGCTTGACAGCGCGACTCAGAACGAATGATATGATGGCGTTCCCCCAGATCGCCGTCTGTAGCAGAATACCGAGTATAAGTATCGTCTGCACCAGTCGCGAAACCTGCGGAGAAAGTACAAGGCTATGCGAGGAGGCATAGAGCGCGATGACAAAAGCGAAAAAGAACCGCGTTTTTCCCACGATCTCAACCACAAGGTCGTCGATCTCTGTTTTGGTGGTTTCTGCAAATTTGCCCACTCTGTGGACGATGATCTTTTGGATCATTTTCAGAACCAGCACCGTCCCGATAATGATCCCCAGTGCAATCAGCCACCCCTTAACAGAGTTGCCAAAGTACAGTTGTTCAAAAGTGTTCATAGCAGACTCTGCACTGTTATTAAAATCCGGTCGGGAGAAACATCCAGAATGCCTGAATAATACTGTGAGATCGGCATCGCGTGATTCCAACAAACTAAGATTCCTATCGAAAATGTCAAGCAACCACATTGGAATACCGGACCCATAGGATTGGCCTCCCTCATGGGAGTTGGACGCTACTCACCGGGGCAAAAGCCTCCGAAGCCCACGCTCTCGAGTCGCGCGTGAAGGCAATGCGATTCCGCATTAGGAATGGACGCGATCTTTACTCCGGTATGATAGAAGCTTGTTTCTTCTTCCAGAGTGTGCTATTTTTCAACCACGTGCTTTTGGTTACTTCATCCATCTCATTGTAGTATCAGTGCATCACACATACCGGGGACTGAATCGATGATACAAGACACCGTTGAGAAGATAGAGGCAAAACTCCGCGATGACACGCGTCTTACCGGACGAAAAAGAACCGAACTACTGCGTTTGCTTTCTTCCCTCAAGTCGGAGATCGCCCGGCTTTCGGAAACCCACGCCGAGCATGCGGAGAGCATTGCTGGATTCATGGAACGGTCGACGCACGAGGCAGTTCGTCGTGAAAGAAACCCTGCGCTCCTCAAGCTGTCAATTGATGGTCTCGCAGCTTCGGTAAAGGGTTTCGAGGTCTCACACCCAAAGCTTGTGGAGGATGTGAATTACATTTGTACTGTCCTCGCGAACATGGGCATATAGGCACGAAACGGAGTAACGGCCATGAACGTCGTTGTTGGTAAATTCGCAAACGAGATCGATGCAGAGCTGGCGAAGGGTCATCTGGAAGCTTCAGGAATTGAAGCGGCGATCATAAAGGATGACGGCGGGAGCATGTTTCCTTCGTTGCAGGGAACGGAGGGAGTCCGGTTACTTGTCTCCATAGAGGACGAGGAGAGTGCTCGCAGAATTCTTGAAGCGAAAGGCCGGTAGCGATGGATCAAGGACCAGAAACGAAGAACGAACGATGAAAGCGATTGCTTTACTTCCCGGAAGCACCTCGATACGTCTTCTGGATCGCCCTGAACCGACCATCTCCGGCAGTGATGAAATCAAAATGAAGGTGTTGCGTGTTGGTGTCTGCGGGACTGATCGTGAAGAAACGGCGGGAGGACGGGCGCGTGCACCTGAAGGGCAGAGGGAACTCGTCATCGGTCATGAAATGCTGGGCAGGGTTGTCGGGATCGGCTCGTCTGTAACTCGTGTGAAGCCGGGCGATCTCGCCGTCTTTACGGTGCGTCGCGGGTGCGGGAAATGTACCCCCTGTGAAGTCAATCGCGCCGACATGTGCACGACGGGTGACTTTCATGAGCGCGGGATCTGGGGGAAGGATGGGTACAACGCAGAGTATGTTGTGGATGGTGAGCAGTACGTCGTCCAGGTTCCTCAAGGGCTTCAATCTGCCGGGGTCTTAACGGAGCCGACTTCGGTTGTTGAAAAGGCGATCGATGAGGCTGTCCGGCTTCAAGCATCGCGTTTGCCCGATGCTCTGGCAACCCCGGACTGGTTGTTTGGCCGCCGATGTCTCGTTGCTGGTTTGGGGCCGGTGGGGCTGCTCGCGGCAATGATCTTGCGCCTGCGCGGTGCCGAAGTATTTGGCCTGGACATTGTAGACGAGAACACCGCCCGGCCAAAATGGTTGGTTTCCATTGGTGGAAAGTACATCGATGGCCGCAAGGTACCAGCAGACAGGGTGGATGACGTGATCGGTCCAATGGACATGATTCTTGAGGCCGCCGGAATTGCATCGCTGGATTTCAGTTTGCTGGATGCTCTCGCGACGAATGGTGTCTTTGTTCTTACGGGTATTCCCGGTGGTGATCGTCCTCTGCAAATCTCCGGTGCGAGCCTGATGCGCAAACTCGTACTGCAAAATCAGGTGATTGTCGGGAGCGTGAATGCTGCCCGCGACCACTATCAAATGGCAGTCGATGATCTGACACATGCAAACCTCCGGTGGAACAACCATGCGGAGAAACTTATCACCCACGTATATCCATTCTCAGATTTTGCAGAGGCTCTGGGGCACCATCCGCCCGACGAGATCAAAGCCGTCATCGAATGGGCAAAGGCATGACGGTTTGAACGAAGCTCTCCTTCCGGAGGACAGCAGATGGATACCTTGATGGCTCGTGAGACCAGCACTCATCAGAAGGCGCTTCGCATCAATGTTGACATGGCGAAGCATGGCACGTTTGCCGAAATCGGTGCCGGCCAGGAGGTCGCGCGGTGGTTCTTCCATGTGGGGGGTGCAGCCGGAACAGTAGCGAAAACCATTTCCGCGTATGACATGGCGGTGAGCGATTCACTCTATGGCCGCTGCGACCGGTACGTCAGTCGGGAACGACTTGAAGCCATCCTTGCGCAGGAATTCGATCTGCTTGTCCAACAACTCGGCGGCCGCCGACCGTCAGGAACGACGTTTTTCGTCTTCGCGGACACCATGGCGACACGCAGCTTCACGCACCATGAAGGTGGTCATGGGTGGATGGGTGTGCGATTCCAGCACAAGGTCGATGCGCCACCATCGGAAATCATCCTGCATGTCCGCATGCTCGATAATGAGAATGTCCGCGAGCAAGAAGCAATCGGAGTGCTTGGCGTAAACCTTCTGTACGGAGCCTGTTATCATGGCGCAGAACCCGAAGAGTTGATTGCCTCGTTGATGGACGGATTGACGCGGGAGCGCATCGAGGTGGACCTCATCAGGTTTTCCGGCCCGTGTTTCTCCGATGTTGACAATCGGTTGACGGTACTTCAGCTTGTCATTCAGGCGTTCACAGGGGCGGTCATGTTCACCGCCGCCGGTGAAGTGGTGCAGCCTGCCGATGTGCTCCACAAGAGGTCCGTGCTCGTCGAGCGTGGGAGTTTTCGACCGGTGACCAATCTAACCATTGACATGATAGAACGCGCCAAGGCTCTCTTCAGAGAGGAGACCATGTCTGGTACCGGAGAGCCTGTGGTTGTGCTGGAGATGACTCTGAAGAATCTTCTCCAAGGCGACAAGCTGGATCATGCGGATTTCCTGGCAAGGGCCGATGTGCTGGGTGGGTTGGGCTATGATGTGATGATTACGAGCTACGGACCTTACTTCCGACTTGCCAAATGCCTGAGGAGCTACACGCAGGCTCCTGTTGTATTTGCATTGGGAGTTCCCGGACTGAAAGAGTTGCTCGACCCGAAGTACTACGTTGACCTCCCGGGAGGGATACTTGAGGGACTCGGGCAATTGTTCTGTGGAGCTGTGAAGCTTTGTGTCTATCCCTCAAGAGACCCTGTCTCGGGCAAACTGCTCACAATGCGCGAGGTTGATGTGGATCCACACATCCAGCACCTTCATCAATACATATTGGAAAACGGCATGATGGTTCCCATTGAGAACGTCGATGAACGAGGACTGCACATCTTTCCACAGGATGTTCTCAGCAGGATTCATTCCGGGGACCCTTCGTGGGAACAAATGGTGCCGCGTTCCGCTGCCGATATCATCAAGAGGCGCGGTCTGTTCGGCTATCAGCCGGTCAATCGATAGTACAGTCTTCCTTTTGCCTCTCTATTGGAGGAAGACCGGTACACTATTCCTCTCCCACAAATCCCCCCTTTCTTGTCTTTCCAGGTGCTAGAATATTCCGATTCCCTTCAGGATGACCATCAGAATGCCAATTGCAATGGCGGAAATGACACAATAGAATTGCCAGGAGGATTGTGACTCCTTGGAATCCTGCCGATGTTCCTCTGTATTCTTCATCGTGGTAATCTCCTTCAAGAAGCATGGAATGACAGACGCGACAGCACCGCGCAGATGGCGGGCAGGAGCCTTCCGTCAATGGTGACTACTTTTGCAGAGAGAGATTACGCGAGGGGTGGAGCCCTGTCGGACTGTCTCGCAGAATGGACGGGCGAGTACGGCGATATCTGATCGAGCTGAGGGAACCCAACGCCGCGTTCCTTCCTTGTTGGATTCAGCTCTGCGATGAATGCACCACCCGAAAGAGGGGCGTGCTTTACTGCGGGTGTGTGTCGACGCTGTGACCAGAAGATCCTGGGCTTCTCTTTTGCTCCGGCGGTGGCGGATGCAATCTTCTGGGGGCCCGATGAGATGGCCGGCAAAGACAAAGTACCGATCAATCCTGCGAGTGAAACAGCAAGATAGACGCAGGCGAAGAGGCTCAGCGATATGTATCGTATTGACCGCAGCATCTGGTGAATAGTGAAGCCACTTTAAGCTTGCAATTATAAGTCAGAATATCAAGAGCCGCATACAATTGTGTCCGCATCAAACATGTCTGCGAACTCTTTCCTCAATGGCCTTCATCAGCTTCACGAACGTATGCACGAACTCCCGCTCCCGGGGCTTGTAAGAGATCTCGGCATCTTCGATCACTTTTCCCAGCTCCACTTCGATCGACGCCGACTTGCCAATGGACAGTATTTGCGACGGGTACACACTTCTGTGTCCTGTCATGAGAAAACTGATCACACACGCGATGGTTGCGTACGGAGCGATCGCGGGACCGAACAACTCGACGGCAAGAATGCTCGCAGCGATCGGAGTATTGGCCGCGCCGGCAAGGACACTGACCAACCCGATAGCCGAAAAGGTTGAGACATTCCAACCAAGAAGGAAGGCAAGCGTAGCCCCCGCGGTTGCTCCCACGAAGAAGATCGGCGTGACGATTCCTCCGCTTCCGCCAAAGCTCAATGTAATGCTGGTGAACACCGGCTTCATGAGGAAAGCATACCACTGTCCCGGATCCCCCTTCAGGCAAGACTCAATGGTAGTGAGCCCGAGCCCGAGATATTGTGTCGAAAAGATAAGCGCGAGGATGACGAGGAGTCCCCCGCCGATGAGACCCTTTACAGGTGTCCAGACATGGAGTCTGCCGGAAATTCTTTCGCCGACCTTGAGCATCTCTATGAGAAACATCGCGCAGATGCCGAAGAGGATTCCCGCCAGAACGACCTTCAGCATAAACGACTCGGAGAAGACTGGAACAAAAGTAATCGGTTGATGGAAGTAGGTGACGCCAAGAGAGGTGGCAACCTGGTAGCTCGTGACCCCGGCGATGAATGACGGGAGGAGGACGTCATAGAGAATACTCCCGACAAACAGTACCTCCACCCCGAAAATCGAGCCCGCGATCGGTGTTCCAAAGACCGCGGCGAACCCGGCACTAATACCGCATACGACGAGCTTCTTTCGGTCGTGGTCATCGAATCTGAGGATGTCTGCCAGGAGTGATGATAGTCCGGCTCCTATCTGTGCACACGGACCTTCCTTTCCGGCCGAGCCGCCTATCCCGAGTGTGAGAATTGTTGCAGCCAATTTCACCGGGACGACGGGCGCCGCAATTTTGCCGGACCGTCTATGAATCGCCTCAATCACTTTTTCTGTTCCGTGACCTCTTGCATCCGGTGCGAGGTATTCCACCAGCAAGGAACTTCCAAACAAAGCAAGTGGCAGGAGCAGAAAGGTGTATGGATACTGCTGGCTGGTGACGATGGAGAGGTTCAAAAGTTTCAGGAATCCCCCGGTTGCAAGGCCAACGATAGCACCGGCCGCCGTCGCCAACACAACCCACTTGACGACGCTTAGGAAAAGCACCGTGGGCTCAGTAATTCTCGTTCTTATATGAAGCATCTGATGATTGGTTCATTGAGATCGCTGTTCCGGACTGACCTCCTACTTTACTCCAAGCGATGAGCCGAGCCAGAGGCTTAGGTCCGGAACGTATGTGATTACGATGAGCGCGACGACGAGGATTACGATGTAAGGAAGGGTTGCCCTCACCACCGTGAACACCGGTTTTTCAAAACGGATGCTGGAAATGAAGAGGTTCAAGCCGACCGGAGGAGTAAGATACCCGATTTCAAGGTTCGTGAGGAAGATGATGCCCAAATGAACCGGGTTGATTTGGTAGGCGGCAGCGATCGGGATGATAAGCGGTACCACAACAATGATTGCCGAGAAAATATCCATCATCATTCCCACAATAATAAGGAAAATGTTGAGGATGACGAGAAACATCGTGGGGCTGGAGATAAAGGTCTTCGTGAATTCAAAAAGCCTCATCGGCACTTCCTGATCGACGAGATAATTCGTCAGGCCCATGGCGGTGCAGATAATCATGATGATTGCCCCGACGAGTATCATGCTCTCCTTCATCACCCGGGGAATATCCTTGAAGAGGTTAAGGTCCCTGTAGACAAAGACTTCAACGACGAGTACGTAGAAAGCGGTCACCGCAGCGGCTTCTGTTGCTGTGAACAGGCCGGAATAGATCCCGCCGATGATCAGAAACGGCAAGGGAATTTCCCAACCGGCGGCCTTGACAGCGTTGCCCACGTTTGACCATGTGAACGGAATCTTCGGGATGTGCGACTTCCTGCCCTGTCGAATTCCGTATGCCGAAAGGACGATTACAAGCAGAACACCCGGGACAATGCCGGCAGCAAACAGTTTGTCGATGCTGATATTGCTGGTGATGGCGTACAGGATCAACGGGAGGCTCGGCGGGAAAAGCAATCCGAGACTTCCGGATGTCGTGATGAGTCCAAGCGAGAATCTCTCCGGATATTTCTCTTTGAGAAGAATCGGATACAGCAAACCTCCGAGTGCGACGATCGTGACTCCCGATGCGCCTGTGAAAGCCGTGAAGAGCGCGCATGTAACGAGCGCAACAACGGCGAGTCCGCCCGGAATGGTGCCAAAGAATGCGCGTGCCAGGTTGACGAGCCGCGTTGGTGCGCCACTCTGTGCAAGTGTGTAACCGGCAAATGTAAACAACGGGATTGCAACAAGTGTCGGGTTGCTGCCGATGCGGTAGAGCTCAACAATCACCGCCGAAGGGCTGATTCCTTCGCCGGCAAAGGCGAGCATCGCAATTGCACCGATGATCGTAAACAGAGGTGCGCCCAGCAATGCAAGAAGTCGCAAGTCCGACACCAATAAGAACCGTATCCATCCTTACCGGGCCTCCGGCTGCTTCATGAACGTGCTGACAACGTTCTCCATCATTCTTGACGAGGAAATGCAGCGCAATGAGAAAATACCCCGAGGGGATAATCAGCAGGGCAACCCACGTCGGGATGGAGAGGACGAGTTCTCCGCCATTGGTCCGTTCCTCAACCACATAGCCCCAGGCTGCTGTGCCGAGGTAGTAGCAGACGATGACCGCAAACAGGCTCGTGAAAATCATGACGATGTGTCTCGTCCGGAGGGAAAGGAACTTGGTCAGCGCATCAATGCTGATATGCCGCTCATCGCTGGTTGCCAGCGCGGCCCCGACAAAGCCCGACCAGAGAACAAGGTGGCGTACGATGGTATCAGCCCATACAATCCCCGTCCCGAATACGTTTCTGAGAATCACCTGGGTGAACGCAAGAAGAACCATGCTTCCCAGAAACACGACAAGGAGGATATACTCGATCCTCGAGAAGAAGCGATCAAGAGCCCGGAGCAGATTCATTTCGAGGATTTGTGGGTTGAACGGAATGTATTCAGGGTCTTCTCAACTTTATCAAGAAAGGATTGGTCGTAGAGCTCACCAACAAGCGATTGGCGGGCTTTTCTTCCAGCAGCTCGATACTCTTCCATTGCCTTCGGTGAATTGGCCTGGATAATCTGCACTCCGGTCTTCTTGAGTGTCTCAATGGCGTCCGCGTTCTCCTTGCGACTCTTCAACGTCAGCTCTCGCATGTACTTCTTCCCGTTTCTCACGAGAATTTCCTGCAGATCGGAGGGCATCTTGTCGTACATTGCTTTTGAGATGACGACCGCACCCGATGCATCGGCGAGGGGAACATTCATCATGTATTTGACCCGGGTGTTCCACTGCAGAACAATGCAGGCAAGCGGAGATGTGTACGCTCCGTTGATCAGCCCCGTCTGAAGGGAAGTCAACACATCGACAACCGAAAGAGGAATGGGCTCAATACCGAATGCCTTGAATGTTGCCTGTGCGATTGGATCGCCTTCCCACATCCACATCTTCACGCCCTTCATGTCTTCGGGCGACCTCACCGGAGAGTTGGTGTACACGTACACGAACCCCACCTCCGCCCATCCCAGGTTTACAAAGCCATTATCGAGGAGGGCCTTGTTGAGCTCTGCATCAAGCTGGTTGTACAGATAGTCGACTTCATCATAATTCTCAAAGAGGAATGGTGAGTCGAGAATGCGGAGTTTCGGTGCAATTCTCCCGAGACCGAACCCGGTGAGTCCCGCGCTTTGAAGCTGTCCCAGCCTGATTTTCGGCAGAACGTCCTTGTCCTCTCCTTGTACACCGCCGGCGTAGATCTTGAACTTCATGCGGCCGCCACTTTCCTTCTGGATTGCGGCGTCGTATTCTCGCATCACGTTCGTCCATGTGGAGTTCTCCGGGGCGATCGTCGCAAACTTGATGATGAATTGTTGTGCTGTTGACGTGGAGAAGAATCCGAATAGAATTGCCGCAGCACATGCTGCCAGTCGGTAGTTCACAGTGTTTTTCCTCGTTCTAGGATTGGGAAGAAGTGTTTGTGCCAATATCAAAAAAGATCGGGCTCCTTTGCCCGAAGGAGTTTTCCTTTCCTCTTTGCTATTGCATTGCCGAGACGAAATTTCGGCAAGACATCGATTGAAGTCTGATCAACCGTGGTCAAGAGCTGGTCGAACAGAGGTTCGTTCAGCGTCTGCACCGCATAGGAACGTGCATAATAGACATACGTCAACAGCACCTTGCCACCGTTGATGCGCAGTGCACGTTCAAAGTGTTGGCGCGACCGTTCGGGATCTCCTCCCAGCAATTTCGAGCGGCTTCCGTATAACGTTCCGAGAAAGAGATCCGCACCTGCATAGTAAAATCCCGAGTCAACGTCTGCAACAAATTTCATCATTGCCTCAACCTTTGGAAGCATTGCTATCGCATCCGGATTGTCGAGCGCAAGGTTGAGGTAGCTTCCCATACCGAATGCCGCCCAAAAAATTGCCGGGACGTCATCTCTTCCGTGTTTGGTCAGTTCGGCCTTCAGCTCATCCGCTGTCCCATCAAATGCCTTACCAAGTGCTGCATCCTGGCGCACAAGTCGCATGGCGTAATCTGTCGCACGTTGATAGAACGTCCTTGCACGAGCGGGGTCTGTATCTTCAACGAATCCGAGCGCATAGCTGTTGAAACCTTCGGCGAGAAGGCGAAGAAGCCGCGCATTATCGGGCTCGCTCTTGAGCATCACTTCCATCAACTTGAGGTTGGAGGGAAGTGCTTGAGCAGCGAAATCGAGGTCTTGTTCCTCGGTCAGGGCGTCGAAGCCATCATCAATGATGCTCCCAACAGTGCCGATAGCGATGTGCTGGATACAACCTGAAAACAAGAGCAAAACGCCAAGACAGCAGTGAGTGCGCAGAGATTTCATGGCATGTAAGTTGGATTTTGAACGGCAAAAATATAGCTAAAATTCTCCCGTAAATCCAATACACACGCTTTGCAAGTATTGGCAAAATGAAGTACCATTCCTTTGTTCCGTGATTCACGTTCACAACATTTTTCCGGCACCATGAGAATTCTGGTTGTTGAAGACGAAAGAAAAGTAGCGCGATTCATTCAGCAAGGACTCGAAGAAGAACACTACACGGTCGATGTGGCGCTCGATGGTGAGCTGGGTTTGCAGATGGCGCAGTCGGAGAATTACGACCTGCTCATCCTGGATGTAATGTTGCCAAAGCGGTCGGGTCTTGAGTTGATAAGAGAATTTCGCGCAAACAAGGGAACAGCTCCGGCGTTGATGTTGACAGCAAAAAGCGCCACCGAGGACAAGGTTGCAGGGCTCGACAGCGGTGCCGATGACTACCTGACCAAGCCGTTTGCCTTTGCAGAGCTTCTTGCCAGGGTACGTTCACTTCTTCGCAGAAGCTCCAAGGAAAAGTCCACCGTGCTGTCCATGGCAGACCTGGAGCTCGACACTGTAACGCACAAGGCGAAGCGTGCCGGCCGTATCATCGAACTCACCGCAAAGGAATACTCCCTGCTGGAGTACTTCCTGCGAAACAAGGGGCGGGTGTTAAGCCGGACGATCATTGCTGAGCATATCTGGGATTACAGCTTTGATACAGGGACGAACATCATCGACGTGTATGTGAACCATCTGCGCAACAAGATTGAGATCGAGAATGAACATCGCCTGCTCCACACGGTGCGCGGAGTGGGGTACGTCATGAAAGAGGAATAGCAGGAATGAAGTTTTGGTTTCAATCCATTCGCTCCCGGCTGACGTTCTGGTACACCGTGCTTGTGTTATCCACGCTGCTTGCGTTCGCCGGCATTTCGTATTTCTATACCCGCGATAAACTTTCCGACAACCTCGATCTCTCGCTTCGCACGGAGGTACGGTGGGTGAGAGATTACCTGCAACCGCGGGCCAGCAAAGTGAAACCAACCAAACGCTCTGTTGAATCGCTGCTACGCAGGAAACCCAGGCAGGAAGTCACCCCTCCCGATACCGATGATGAGAATGAGGCGATGGAAGAGGAGGCTGACGAAATCTGGAACCAGATCTATCAGCACACCCTGTACAGTCCCAAGAAGACATTTATCCAGGTCTCGGACCGGAAAGGCACGATTCTGTACCGATCGATCAACCTCGGAGAAGACACCCTTCACCTTGACGCAAAGTTGGGGCGGGATACAACCTTTCTGGAGTACACGTGGCTCAGTGGTCAATCGATTCGGATTGCTGCGCTCAGGGAGAGGAATTTCACATTTCTGGTGGGCTACCCGGTTGCCGAGCTCCAGGAGGCTCTGGAGAATCTGTTTTCGATCTTTCTTATCCTCATCCCGATTGCCATTGCCGTATCTGTGTTCGGAGGACTCTACCTCGCGAACAAGTCGCTGCGCCGGGTTGACGAGGTGACCACACGGGCACGAAAGATCACAGCCGAAAATCTCGACAAGATAATTCCGCCTCTGAAGGTCGATGACGAAATCGGCCGGCTGATCTCGACGTTCAACGACATGATTCAGCGCTTGCATAGTTCGTTCGCGCAGGTGAAACAGTTTTCTGCAGATGCTTCGCACGAACTGCGCACGCCACTCACGATCATGAGAGGAGAGATCGAGCTGGCCTTGCGCAATCCCAAAACTCCGGAAGACCAGCGCAGAGTGCTCGAGAGCGCAATGGAAGAGATCATCCGGATGAGTTCGATTATCGAGAACCTTCTGATTCTTGCCAAAGCCGACCAGGGGGCGGTGGACGTTGACTTCGCCGAGGTGAACCTTGGCGCGCTTGTTCAGGATCTCTATGATGACAGTGAAGTGCTGGCTGAAGGGAAGCACATTCATGTCGCTCTCTCGAAGAGCGGTCCGATCACAATCGTTGGAGACAAGGTCCGGCTGCGCCAGCTCTTTCTGAATCTTATCGACAATGCAATAAAGTACACACCTGAGGGTGGGATGGTGACGTTATCGGTCGAGCGGCAGAATGGCGCCGCCATCGTGCAGGTGGCCGACACGGGAATTGGGATCCCTGCAGAAGAGGTAGGCAAGATTTTTGACCGGTTCTACCGCGTGGACAAGGCCCGTTCTCGTGACGTTGGCGGCACGGGGCTCGGACTTTCGATTGCCCGATGGATTGCGGAGTTGCACCGCGGTACCATCAAGGTGAAAAGTGAAGTGGACAAAGGCTCGGTGTTTACCGTGGAACTCCCGATAAGCTAAGGACCGGCTGAGCTTACCCCAGGGATTAACATTCTTTAACTACGCCTTAACAGGTACTTAATCCACCCGTTGTATCTTGCATACTAATCTTTGCGGGGAGTCAGCCTCGCAAACAACCAACAACCAATTTCAGGAGTAACGTTTCATGAAAAAGCTGTCTCTCTTCGTTGTCGTGGCGCTCATGGCGTTTGCGGCCAGTGTGTTTGCCCAGGATGCGGCCAAGCCTGCAGCTCAGGAACAAACAAAGACCACGGAAGTCAAGAAGGCGGAATTGAAGAAGGATGCCACCCCGAAGGCGGCCAAGAAGGCAGCCAGGAAGGCTCACAAAAAGGCCTCCAAGAAAGCACCCAAGAAGGAAGCGGCTCCGGCCGGGCAGAACTAACACTGCTCCAGTGGTGGGAAAAGAAAAGGGCGTCCTTTGGACGCCCTTTTTCGCTTCAGTGCCGCATCCTAGAAGTCTGTACCGAGCGACAGATAGTACTTTGGCGGTGAGAAGGAATGAACATCCCATGCCCATGCCACGTCGAATTTGACGAGGAACGCAAGGAAGAAAATACGGGCCCCGGTTCCCATGCCCATCAACAAATCCCGGGAAACAACATGGCCTTCTGCATCCCGGGTGAACGCAACGTAGTCGTGTTCCTTATTCCACGCGGACCCCATATCGAAGAACATCACTCCTCCGATACTCTGCAGACCAATCGGAAGAGGTCCGGCTTGCAGGAAAGCAAAGAGCGGGTACCGTAATTCGAGATTGAAGAGGCTGTACCGGGATCCTATCGCCGCGACGTAGTTGTATCCGCGCAGTGGCACTCCAATCTGGAGGAAGATATAGTCCTCGGCATTCTGCAAAGGCACATAACCGTTTTCAAATGTCCTGTTGATCCAATTGTCAACGCCGCCGATGATGAACTTCTGCGGGTTCCGGCCAAAGCTCCCACCACCCGCTCCACGCAACGCCAGGCTGTAGTATCTTCCGAGGCGGACGTACGTTCTGTAGTCACCTGTCAGGTTCACAAAGCTCAGGCCGTTGTTTCCCAGTTTCGGTGTGCCGAAAATGTTGACGGTGTAGCGGGTGCCGTTCATCGGCGCAATGTATCCCCACAGGGAATTGTCGTGCGTGTACCCGACTGAAGGAACCAGGACCGTGCGCTGCTGCAGAGGGTCTTCCAGGTGATCGAGATTTTCCTTGGAGATGTTGTACCAATTCAGTCCGAAGTCAAACCGGTTGAACCGATTGAGTGGATAGGAGGCAGAGAGGTTCGCTCCGTATGTGCGGAAGCGATAGTAGCTCCCGCCATACTGGTCATCGATCAGCACGAAGCGAGCACTGTGGAACCCGCCGATTCCGTAATCGATCCGGTCGGGGAGATAGTAATACTGCAGCCCATAGTCGCTGTTCTTGAGGTCGAGCAGGAGATTCGTGACAAAAACGATCTGGTGGTTTCCAAGGAGATCGCTGAATGCCATCACTGTGGACCCTTGAACGCCATAGAAGGTATTGTAGCCGGCGTTGCCGTAGATTATGTCGGGGGTGAAGTTCAGCTTATAGTTGTTAACCTTGTATTTCCCATTGGGATCGATGTTGCCTGCAATTTTAGGGAACTTCCGTATCAGCGAATCTTTCGGCATATCGTCTTCGAATGCGTCCTTCGAGGCAAAACTGCTGAAATCAATTTGCACGTCCTTTCCATACACGCTGGCCGTGTCCGAGCCCGCTGAAGAGGCAACCTCAGGCTTCAGCTCGGGCCGTTCCGGCGTACTGCGAAGTTTGTAGAACTCGCTGGGTTCAAGCTCGGCGGTTTTGATGTCCCGCTCAAAGGGATTGCGCATCAGGAAAATATCATAGCCCGCGTGGCTGAGCGATGAGAATGCGAGCTTGGTTCCGTCATAGGAAAGCGAGAGCTGGTACACACCGCTCAACGAGTTGGTAATGGGTCTGAATGCCCTTGTTTCGAGATTCATCATGTAGATGTTGTTGATGCCGCTTCTGTCGGAGACAAAAAGAAGCTTCTTGCCATCCGGCGACACCACCGTGGACGTTTCGTCGCTGTTCAGCCACGAGGTAATGCGTGTGATCTTTTCCGTCGCGACATCAATGCGGTAGATGTCCAACTGGCTGAAATCATGGTGCACCATGTCTACCGATGTCCTGTGAGAGACCGTATCTTCGGCTCGATCAGATGAGAAGTAGATGGCTTTTCCGTCCGGAGACCACGTTGGATCCGAGTCACTGTAGATGTCGTTCGTCAGGTTCGTGAGCGTTTTCGTGTTCAGGTCGTAGACGTAGATGTCCGACTGCGGGCCCCTGTTCCCGACGAAGGCAATCTTGTCCCCCTGATGCGACCAATCCACCGAGAAGATTCCGTCCAATCGAAACTCAAGTTTTTCCTGATCCCCATTCTCCGCGTTGACAATCACGATGGCATCCTGATCTCCTGCTTTTGTGGCAAGCGCCACCTGTTTTCCATCCGGAGACCATGTAATTGCAGGGGTGAGGATCTTCAGCTCTTCGAAGTTGTTTGTTGTCTGTCCGCTCACGAGCTTGTCCGTGACCTCGCCATCAATCGCATTCATGACGAACACATCGAAGTAGTCGTCCCGGTTTGAAAGGAACGCGATCTTATCGCCCTGTGGAGAGATCGTCGGGCTGATCCCGTAGTAAAATGCCCCGGACTTTCTGTGGTCGGTTAGCCGCCGTGAATAATCTGCTGGCTCTTCACGCTTTGCGATGTCCGGCCAGTACATTACCTTCTGATCTTTCTGCCAGCGATCCGAAAGATCCTCGAGTCCGAGCCCGATGGCACCTTTGAAACCGGCCTCCACACTGCGTGTGCTCTTGATGCGATTCAGGATGTCGCCGATTTTCTGCTCACCGTACTTGCGCTCGATGTACCACCACAACGATTGACCTCCCCGGTACGCAAAGTACCCGTTAAGTTGGTTCAGGGGTGGGAGGTATTCATGAACAGTTGCATCGCGCAGGAACATGTCAGAGTCCGTATCCCACTTTAAGGCTTCATATTCTGCGAGTCCCTCGTTGAACCAGAGGGGCAGCTGCAGCGTTATGTTGTTGGAGATGATGGATTGAATTGAGCCGCCATAGAACATGTCATTGACGACACCATGGACGAGCTCGTGCATGATCACGTGGCGGAATTTTTTGTAATCACCTTCGAACGGCAGGACTACCCGGTTCTTGAACAACTCGGTGACACCTCCAATGCCTTCCTCAAGATACTCTGCCACAACATTGGTTTGCTGAAAGTCATTATGAGAGTTGTACACAATAATGGGGATGCGGTTGACGAGTTGGTAGCGGAACGATTTGCTGATTCGTGCATAGGCTGTTTCAGCAACGGCGGCAGTGAAATCCGCCAAATATTCGCCACCATCAGTGAAGTAGATATCAAAGTGGTCGGACTGGATGAAGTAGTAATTGAACTTGGTGTATTGAACCTTGTTCTTTCCGAACCCTCCATCCTGGGCGAATGCCAAAGCGCTCACCAGACACACAGCGAGGATCCCCGCGGCACGATGTCTCATCATTATAATCCCCTCACGCCAAGAAACGAAACCTGCATGGTTCACAATACTTGATGTTAAAAAAGTCTCCCGGAAAATGCAATGACAGCACCACCATACTTACAAACTATAAAAACAGGTCGTATGTTCCTGGCTATGGTTACCTGACAATTGTAAAGTCAATTTCACGCTTTTCAGGGTTGACAGACACAACGCGCACCTTCACCGTATCGCCGAGCCTGTAGGCCTTTCCCGTCGAGCGGCCGCGGAGTGTGTGGTGTTTCTGGTCGAAGAGGTAATAGTCGTCTCCCAGGTCGCGTACCGGGATCAGTCCTTCAACCAGCAAATCGCTGATTTCAACAAACATGCCGTATTCCATCACCCCCCCGATGACTCCCTCGAATACGTCACCCACATGGCGTTTCATATATTCCACCTGCATCACCTTCACTGACGCACGCTCGGCCTCAACTGCAAGTCGTTCACGATCCGACGACTGGCGGCAGATCCCTGGCAGCTGCCTGGCAAGTTCCTCGCGGCGGGCCGCCGGGACGAGGTTCTCGTATTCATGTAACAAGCGGTGCACGATAAGGTCAGGATATCGGCGGATGGGTGACGTGAAATGTGTGTAGTAAGAGAAACCCAGGCCATAATGTCCGATGTTCTTTTCACTATAGACGGCCTTCGCCATCGACCGAAGCGCGACCTCGTTGATGAAGTTCTCCACTTCCGTTCCTTTGGCCTGATCGAGGAGGTGCTGCAACGCCTTCGAAGACACTCCGTGCTTTACGTCCAGAGAAAAGCCGAACTGTTTGACGAAGTTGGAGAGGTCGGCCAGTCGCGACGGATCAGGGACATCATGCACGCGATAGATGAATGGCTTCGCGTGATCCTCCTTCTTTGCGGCGCCGATGTGCTTTGCCACGACCTTGTTGGCAAGAAGCATGCATTCCTCAACAAGCCTGTGGGAATCAAGTCTATCCTTCTTGACGATCTGTGACGGAAATCCACTGGCGTCAAACTTGAACTTGGCTTCCCCCGTTTCGAAATCGATGCTGCCATCGCGGCGGCGCTCCTTCAACAAGGACTGCGTCAACTTGAAGAGTGGACGAAGAGTATCGTGAAGCTCACCCTTTCCAGCTGTAAGCACCCTCTGCACTTCCTCGTAGGTAAACCGTTTCCTGCTATGGATAAGTGTTTTGCGAATGACATAGCGCTGGATCTTTGCATGGGTGTCAAGCTCCATCAGAACGCTGTAGGTGAGTCGATCAACTTCGGGTTTCAAACTGCAGAGGTCGTTTGACAGCCGCTCCGGCAGCATGGGAATGACCTCATTGACCATGTATACACTCGTCCCGCGCGCGAACGCTTCACGGTCCAGTACAGATCCCTCCTGCACATAATGGCTGACGTCAGCGATATGAACACCGAGTCTGATGTTGCCTCCGGGCATTTCTTCGAAGGATATCGCGTCGTCGAAATCCTTGGCATCTTCGGGATCTATGGTGAAGCAGGTTGTTCCGCGCAAGTCAAGACGGCTGGCAATTTCTCCTGCCGGGACTGTTTCTCCGAAGTGTGCCGCTTCCCGTTCCACGTTCTGCGGGAAGAGCATGGGCAGACCAAACGAGCGGGCAACGCTCAAGACTTCAACGCGGGCATCCCCGGACTTTCCGAGGATCTCAATCACCACGCCTTCCGGGTTCTGTTGTTCGTCTTCCCATGTTTGGAGCTTCACAACGACTTTGTCTCCGTGCACGGCACCGCTCAGATCCTCCTTTGCAACGTAGACGTCTCGGGTGAACCGCTCGTCGTCCGGGATGACAAAGCAGAACCGCGCTCCCTGTTCGAGCGTTCCGACAATGGTGTCGTGAGTTCGCTCAACGATCCTGACAATTTCTCCTTCAACACGTTCATCCCCCCGGATCTGACGCTTCCTCAGGGGGCTGGCAAAAAGTACCACTTCAACAATGTCGTCATGGAGAGCAGTCATCATGGACTTGGGCGAAATGAAGATGTCGTCATCAATCCCCTCAGCGGAGACAAACCCAAATCCTCGCTTGTTGACGCTCAGCTTTCCGATGAGACGGTTGGAGCGCGCGGGGGACTTGGTTGCCCGTTCCTTACGATACTTGATCCGCCCGCCTTCATCCGTTAGAATTTTACCCCGCGTATCCAGATCGTTGACAATTGCGCGGAGCTGATGATAGTCTTCGGCACTCGACACCTTGAGATGCTTTGCAATCTGCTTGAGAGTGTAGGAAGTCTGGGATTTCTGCGAAAGGAACGCGAGGACTTGTTTCTTTAGATTTGTGATGAGAGAGCTCCTATCAATATGTGAAGTTAAAAAGAGAAGCGATAGAACACGCGGGCAGAGTTGGTCTGTTTCCTGTCGGTTGCATCGCCGATTGTACTCGTCTCTACCGTCCGTTCCAGCTCGAACATGAAATTTCGAAGCGCTGGCCGTTCAAAGACATCGCCGAGCGAGTAGAGCAGGCTCACATTCGCGTTGCTGAATGGGTCGGTCAGTATCTTTCCGCCGTAGCGCCAGAGACCACCGAGGGCGCTGCCGCCGATACGAATATCCACAGCGTCACCAAACGATCGCTCGGTACCGTAGCGTCAGTTCGAAGTAATTGATGATGGTCGTCCTCTTTTTGAGGAAATCCGCGACCGCTCCCGTAATCAACGAACTTGCACCGGTCACGAGCGACGAGCGTGCCGTCGGACCCAGGTCCGCGGCAACGTCATTGGCCTGTGACTTGCTCAACGGGAATGTCCCCGCCAGGATGAACGCAATAGCGTCTGTCTGCACATCGGAAGATTTCGGTCCTCTGTACGAGTCATAGTCAACATCGTCGATTGTCATTCCCCACTGAAGTTTGGGCGCCAGTCGGGTGCCCGTAATCTTCATCGACACGACGACTTTCTCCGGCCGATTTGATGAGGTCGAATCGGCGGATGTGCGAATCCCTTCGAACGTTGCCGCTATGTCGAGCTCGGGGTTCAAAAAGTCTCCGGAATATTTGATGCTGCCTGTTGCATCGAATTGCTTGATGAACCTGTAGTATGCGCGATTGACGGTGAGAGTACCTATCCAGCGCTTGCCCTCTTCCGTGATCGAAAACTTCCCGTTGATGTTCGCATCCAATTCCTCGCCCGTAGCGCTATTGAAAACCATCTTGATTTCGGTATTGCCGCCGGCACATTCAATTGCGAGATCGTACCGTATGCCATCGACAAATGATTTGGAAGGTGTGTACTCTGTGCCCGTACCCGGTTGCCCCGATTCGGTCCCCATACCAAAGTAGCGGGCGGTCATTGAGCTTGTGAGCGGGGCAGGGGCGACTTTTGTTGTGTCATCCACAATCTGAACAGGCACGGTGTTGGAGAATTGTTCATTGGCAACCTGCTGCGTCGGGGGAAAGATCAGCGATGAGTTCTTGACGAGAACATATCCCCGGAGCTCCGACTGGTGGATCTCTCCGGTATAGCGCAATCCGTCCGGACCCGTTTCCACGAAGAGGTTTCCGTAGACTGAGAGGCTCGACTTGCGGGTTGTTTCCCGCACCACGAGCAACCCGCCCGTCGCGGTCAGGTTGAAATCCGAAGGTTTGAAATCTCTCAGGGCGAAATCGCCAGCGAGGGCCAGCCGGCCCGGTCTTTTGAACTGGTCGTCATTCGGGCTGCTGCGGACGGTGGCATCGACGACGTGAATACGGTCCCCGCGAAACGCAAACTGTCCCCCGAACGTGTAGGAGACAAGGTTTGGCACAAACAGGAATGAGCAACTGTCAATGGAAAGGTCACCGCTGTATTCAGGATGTCCAGCCAACCCTCCAACTGTCACGTCGCATTTCATGGTGCCGGTCAGCTCATTGAATGTCGGCAATATGGGGTCAAGGATGCCGATCTCGATGCCTCGCGATTGAACATGGAGGTTCATCGGCATCTCACTGTGCGTGTCCTCAGTCTGTGCGAGGGCGAGATTCACAGGGAGGGTTCCCCTCACAACGAGATCAGGTTGACGAGGCTCGGCACCGTGACCGGAGACATCGACGGATGTGGAGAGAAGATGATCCTTGTATTGGAATGTACCGTTGATCTGCCCGAGAAGGACTCCCCGGAACGAGACCCCGTGCGCATTGAGAGATGCGGTGTACGACGGTTGTTGAAGAGTTCCCGTCGCCGTCAGGTTGAGATCTGCGATCCCACGGAATGCATCACGGTTCTCATCGAGCTCCTCCTGAGCAAAGAGGTATCGCAGGCCTTCAAGGTTGACGTTGTTTGCATTGAGGGATCCGGCGATTGCAGTGCCTGTAACGATTGATCCGGATAGGGCGATTGCCTGTGAGTCGCGCCGCATGGTCAGATTCGAAACCCGGATGCCGTGGGGTCCGAAACCGATCGAGGCTCCGCCATCGGCATGCCAGTCGAAATCCTTGTAGCCCAGCTGGAAATCGTTCAGCGTGAACACCAGGTAGTCTTCGGCGATATTGGAAAACCCCTTGATGATGACGTGCGTGTCATGGTTGTACCGCGCCGTGGATGTGTAGCTGGAGTATTCCTGCTCGTATTTGAACGTGACCCGTAGGCTGTCAAATTCGCTCCGGTTGACGTGCATCTTCTCTGCATCGGCGACAAGCCTGATGCCAATATCCCTGAGCGGTGAGTGTGGTTTGAGCGAATTGACATCGAGCGTTGCAATCCCGTTCTGGACAAGAATACCGGAATCGGCATTACCATAGAAAAAATCATCTGCGGTCAACCTCGCACTCAGGGAAAGGTCGTGGAAATTTCCCTGCATTGTTCCGCTGAGTATGCCAACTCCATTGAACGTCCGGTTGCCTGTGGCGATGGAAATGGGTTCGAGGTTCTTGATCTGCAGTGAAAATCCCGCATCGAGATTCTCATGAGGGCCAGCCAGCTTCCGCTCCAGCGCTGCAAGTTCGTCCGGATCAATGTTTGACACCAACGTGGAATCCAGTGAAACAAACCTCTCACCCACCGCTCTCCTCATGTTGAGAATTTCGTAGGCGATCAGGTCCTTCATGTATTCTGTGTTGAACGCACCGGAGAGAGTGAAGTCGGCGATCTTTGATGTGAGTTCAAGCCGTTTGCGGAGCGGATCATGCTGATCAACCACAAGGCGGACTTCGCTGGAATCAATCGTGTACTCGCGATAGCGCGATGGGAGGAAGTTCAGGAGAGCCTCTCCGTTCAGCGATCCCCACGTCAGACCTGTTCCGTTGGCCATGATCGCAAAGTTCAAATCACTGTTGGTCGAGGGATCGTTGAGGAGTTCCTTGAGATCAAGTGAAGAGACGCTGCCTCCGACCGAGAATGAGGGGACGCCTTCGTTGCGTTTGTCAAGAGAGGCATTCAGCTCTGCGTGTGCTGTTCCCACTACGATGGACCCTGTTGCAGTCAGCTTCCGGTCCGCGGCTTCAATGTGAAGCCGCGTCGGTCCGATATGACGTCCCGCAAAATCGGAAGTGTCAATACCCACTTCCAGCGATGCGAACAGGTTCTCGAGCGTGGTTCCCCTTCCCGTAATGTGCAGTTCGCCGTTCAGTCTGCTCTTCAATTGCGGTGAGTTCAGAATACCTGAAACGTCAAGACCGTTGTAGTTGACGTCGCCTTTGTACCGCAGCCCTTCGGGTCCCCCGATTTTCAGTGCTGCGTCGGCTTGAACTGTACCAGCATCGGTCTCGAGAGAAAGCAGAGTTCTGAAATCGAGAGGAGTTCCGACAAAAGTAAGCTTGAGCCTGCCGTGTCCAAGGGACTGAAGATCAGGGAGGGCGATCGTCGGGAGAATGGTTTGAGCATCGGGCGGGTATATGATGCTCTTCTCGAATCTGGTATTCAGATAGAGCTTTGAAGGTGTATGGAGGTTGTACACCCCACCGGCAATATGATACTCAGACGATCCGGTTTTGAGGTCCAGAGCCCTGACCTGAAGTTCGCCAAACTCCCCCCTTGCATCCAGGTCAAGCGAAACGCTGCTGTTAAGGAAACCGATTTGCGGGATAAACCGTTTGAGTTCGTTCAAGTCAATGTCGTGAGCATGAAGCGAGACGCTGACGGGTTTCTTTTGAAGCTGCTTCAAATCGATACCGTCCAACAGATTGACATTCTTCATTTCAGCGTCGAGCTGCAGCTTCGAGGCGCCTGTTGTCAGGATCATGTTTTTGACGCGAGCCCCCGAAGAGGCAACGCTAAAATCGCCGCTGAGTTCCTTCAATGAGAAATCCGGATGTCCCGAGTCGAAGCTGAACGCCGAGATGACCGCTCGCTTCTCATTCTTGCTGATTGCAAACGATGTCTTCAACGTAAGATGTGTAAGGACAAAATTGTGGTACTCCACGTAGTACGGGTCGTCGGTGGTATGCTCCGGCCTCTCCAGCGAAGCGGAGTCAACCAGGGTGACCGATGCGTCTTCAATATCGAAATGCTTGACGCGGATTGCCCATTCGAGTGGTTTCGGAACTGCAGTATCGGGCCCGGCGTGTCGTATCATGCGACTGAAATTCCATGTTCCATCTCGTGCTCTTAGGAGAGCTATTCGTGGCTTGACGAGCGTAAAGTCGTCGATGGAGATGGTCTTCCCGGGAATCTCGAAGAGATCATAGCGCAGGTCGAGTCTCTCGGCGGTAACGAGAGAGTCGCTCCCGACCACGATGGAAAGGTGGTCAATCGAAAAGCCTGAAACGAGGTTGCCCGTGATTGTTCCAAGCTGGACTTTCGCATCCAAAACGGAATCGAGCCGGGAGAGCGCAAAAGAGCGGAGACTGTCGCGAAAAATCTGGGTTTGAGTTATACCGGCAATGAGCAGGAGAGAGAGGACAAAGCCAAGCAGACTATAGCCCAGTATTTTCAACAGCTTCTTCGCACGCATCAAGCCACCACCCTTTGAGTGTAGGGTCAAGTCTACCGGAGCCTGCCTCGTCTGTTGGGACAAAATGCCCTTAGCACGCGCTCGATGGTGTTTGTGGTGGACCTGCCGCGAGTCAGACGAATCGTTCTGACAGTTCCACCGTGCTGCTCGACGATATTCTTGCCGACAATATCACCGATGTTCCAATCGGCACCTTTCACAAGAATATCGGGGACCAGAACCCGGATCAGCTTTTCTGGCGTGTCATCGCCAAAGAAGCAGACATAGTCCACGCAGGCCAGGGCTGCAAGGACAACCGACCTGTCGGTATTTCTGTTTACAGGCCTGCCCTTTCCCTTGATTCTCCTGATCGATTCATCAGTGTTCAATCCAACAATCAGTACATCCCCCAGCTTCCTCGCGGCCTGAAGATACTCGACATGTCCGCGATGGATGATATCGAACGTGCCGTTGGTAAACACAACCTTCTTGCGTTGCCGGCGAAACTTGGTCCTGATCCGGGCAAGGGCGTGCACGCCGACCACTCTGCCCATCACGATCCACGCTTATGATTGGCAAGCCTCAGCGCGCTTTCCATGAGCTGGTCGGCTTGAATCGGAACGATCCCGACAGCACCAACAACAACACTTGCGGCGCAGTTTGCCAGTTGTGCTGCTTCACGAATTGATGCTCCCCCGGTCAGGGCCATGGTCAATGTCGAGATCACGGTGTCGCCCGCCCCGGACACATCCTGGACATTTGTTGCGAGGGTCTGCATATGGCTGACCTCCCCATTCTTCTCAAAGAGCGTCATGCCTTCCTCGCCCCGGGTCATCAGTACGTTGTCTGCCTGGAGGGCAGAGAGAAGCCTTTCGCCTGCACGGAGTACATCGTCTTCGGTCCGGATTCTTGTGCCAATGGCTTCTTCCGCCTCACGCTTGTTGGGCTTGAAGACAGTGACATTGTTGTACTCAAAGAAGTTGTTGAACTTCGGATCGGCAGTTACAATCTTCCCATACTTCCTGGCAACCGCAACAATCTCATGTATGGTGTCTTTGGTGATCACACCCTTGTTATAGTCCTCGAGAATAATCCCGTCGAGTTCGTGGATCTTGTATTTCACGGCGTCGATAATACGATGCTGCAGTTGGTCGGGGCAATCGGCTTTGGATTCATTGTCGATTCGTACCACGTGTTGGCTGTGGGCTATCACGCGAGTCTTGATGGTCGTCGGGCGCGATATGTCCGTGACTATACCTTCATGATTCAGGTTTTGCTGCTTCATAAGATCGAGGAACATCTGTCCGGGGTGATCGTCGCCAATCAACCCGACGAGAATCGGGGTACCACCAAGTGTCTGGATATTATTCGCGACGTTCGCGGCTCCACCAAGACGAACCGACTCTGAGATCACATCGACAACGGGCACTGGAGCTTCAGGCGAAACGCGACTTACTGTCCCCCAATAGTAGCTGTCCACCATGAGGTCGCCAACGACGGCAATCCGTTTGCCCGCAAAACCATCGAACAGATTCTTTATCCGTTGCTCTGTAAAAGTGATCACACTCGGTCCCTTGATTTGAAAGACATTCTCAAAAATATACCTATTAACCGCTTGAGAAGCAAGGAGTTGCAGGCGATGCGCTGATTGTTACGGCAATACTTTCGAGAAACCGGCATGAGCATGAACGGCGTTGCTCGCAACACAGGAGCTGATGCCTTCGCGGACTTCGCGTTGAATCTCACACCCCCCCTGACTATATTGACTCGCCATGGCCAAGATACATTCAAAATACGTGTGCCAGTCTTGTGCTTACGAATCCTCCCGGTGGATGGGCAGGTGTCCGAATTGTGAAGCCTGGAATAGTTTTGTTGAAGAAGTAGTTGCGCCGAGGACGAAGGGCAGACACTCCGGGAACCAGAGAGTATCATCGACTGCAATACCGATCACAGATGTATCTGTAGTAGCCGAACCCCGGACCTCGACCGGTATCCCTGAGTTTGATCGGGTTCTCGGCGGCGGTGTTGTTGCCGGCTCGGTTGTGCTCGTGGGGGGAGACCCCGGAATCGGCAAGTCCACACTGATGATGCAGATTGCGTCATCATTGCGCTCTCAGGTGGTGTTATACATAACAGGGGAGGAGTCAGTCCATCAGATCAAGCTCCGGGCGGAGAGGCTCGACATGCGGCTCTCGGAAAATCTTCTGTTGCTTGCTGAAACAAACCTCGATGTCGTCGGCGCCATCCTCGAAAAGACCAGCCCTGATCTCGTAATTGTGGATTCCATCCAGACAATGTTTCGGCCCGACTTTGAAAGTGCGCCGGGAACGGTCAGTCAGGTGCGTGAGGCCACTGCACAGTTTATGCGATTCGCAAAGACCCGCGGTGTTCCGGTTTTCCTTATTGGGCACGTGACGAAGGAAGGGGTCATCGCCGGTCCAAGAGTAATCGAACACATGGTCGATACCGTGCTGCAGTTTGAGGGGGAGCAGCACTACGCCCACCGAATCCTGCGTGCCCTTAAGAACCGGTTTGGCTCCACGAACGAGATCGGGATCTTCGACATGCAAGACACGGGTCTGAAGGAAGTCACCAATCCCTCGGAGACGTTTCTGGCCGAACGAAGACGGGGTACCTCCGGCTCGGCTGTGGTGGCGAGCATAGAAGGTACACGCCCGTTGCTGCTTGAGGTGCAAGCGCTCGTTGCTCCGACCAGCTACGGTGTCCCGCAACGGTCCTCAACGGGTTTCGACGCAAAGCGGCTGCAGATGTTGCTCGCTGTACTTGAGAGGAGGGTAGGGCTTCGTGTTGGACAGTATGACGTCTTTGTGAATGTTGCGGGTGGAGTTCGTGTTGATGAGCCAGCGGTTGATCTCGGCATGTCGCTTTCCATCGTTTCCAGCCTCAAAGACGCGGCGATTGATCCGAATGTCGTGGCGGTTGGGGAGATAGGGCTTGGAGGAGAAATCCGAACTGTAAGTCAAATGGAGAAGCGTGTTGCGGAAGCATTCAAGCTTGGCTTCAAGCGCTGCATTGTACCAAGGAATGGAATGAAGGTCCGCAGTGACATCGATGTTGTCGAGGTCGACACGGTTGATGGAGCAATCATTGCCGCACTGAAAACCGCGTAGCCCGCCGAATCCTCCTTGATGAAAACATTGATCAGAGTCGGGACTATTGTCACCATGGATCGCGCCCGAAGAGTGGTTCGCGATGGGGGAATTGTTGTGTCTGGAAACAGGATAGAGGGGGTGTTTACTGCAGATGAGTTGGGCAGCCTGGGCCGGTTCGATGGCGAGGTCATTGATGAGAAGGATTGCGTGGCGATACCAGGATTCATTCAGACGCACGTTCACCTGTGCCAGACTCTTTTTCGCGGTCTTGCGGATGATCTGCCTCTGCTGGACTGGCTCAGACTGAAAATTTTCCCGTTCGAAGCCGCGCACAATGCACGATCCATGAGGGCGTCGGCAATGGCAGGGATTGCCGAACTTGTGCGTTCGGGTACAACAACAATTCTCGACATGGGAAGCATCGACCATGAGGAGGAAGTCGTTGGCGCGCTTGCGGAAACCGGGCTGCGGGCGTTCGTCGGCAAGGCGATGATGGATGTGAATACCATCTCCCCTGGATTCAAGGAGTCGACAAGACAATCGTTGGATTCAACACGGAGGCAGGCAGAGCAGTGGCATAACTCGTCTGACGGGAGGATCCGGTATGCTGTGGCGCCCCGGTTCGTCCTTTCCTGTTCCGATCAATTGCTGCGTGAGGCGTACGAGATGACGGGCTCGTCGTCCGGCATTCTTTTTCATACGCACGCCGCCGAGAATCGAAACGAGATGGAGGCCGTGCGGAAACGGTGCAGGATGGATAATGTGGAGTTCTTTGAAACGATTGGCATTCTACATGCAAATACGTGTCTGGCGCATTGCATCTGGCTGAATGACCGGGAAGTCGACCTGCTTCGGGATAGACACGCGAAGGTTCTCCACTGTCCATCCTCCAACCTTAAGCTCGGTTCCGGCATTGCGCGCGTACCCGATCTGATTGCAAAGGGAATATCCGTGTCTCTCGGTGCCGATGGCGCCCCCTGCAACAACACCCTCGACATGTTTGAAGAAATGAGACTGGCAGCATTGATCCAGAAGCCGATCCATGGACCGCAGGCAATGCAGGCGGAGAGAGTATTCGAGATGGCAACGCTCGAAGGAGCGGCAGCGCTCGGATTGGATCATGAGGTCGGCAGCATCGAGCCGGGGAAAAAGGCGGATATTGCAATCCTCGACGTCAACAATATCTGGAATCCGTATGGGAGTGTAGATATCTATTCGACCATTATATACTCCGGTGCCCCGGAGAATGTCACCACTGTTTATGTTGATGGGCGTTGTCTCTATCGAAAGCGAGAACACCAGACGTTGGACGCATTGGAGGTGGTGGTGAACGCGAAGAAAGAATTGCGTCTCCTTCTCCAGCGTGTTGAGTAACTATCACATGGCAAAGCAGCAGCTCGTTCTCGCGACGAACAACAAACACAAGGCAGAAGAATTCAAAATATTGCTCGACGATCTTGGAGTTGAGATCCTCACGCTGGATCTGTTTCCTGGAATTGGGGAGCCAATTGAAGATGCTGACAGCCTCGAAGGCAATGCTGCAAAGAAAGCCCTTGAAGTATTCTCCCATACGAGTCTCCCCACGCTGGCCGATGATTCGGGGCTTGAAGTCTACTTCCTGAACGGTGAACCCGGAGTGCATTCTTCCCGGTACGCAGGCCCCGAGGCGACCTACGATGACAACTGCAAGAAACTTCTCTTGAATCTACGCGGCGTGCCTCCTCGCCGTCGGACAGCTCGGTTCAGGTGTGTTCTCCGGTTCATTGGACCGGCGGGCGCCCATTTCTCAGCAGAAGGAACCTGCAAAGGCATGATCATTGAAAGCCCTAGAGGCTGCAATGGGTTCGGTTACGACCCGATTTTTCTTCCCGAGGGCCACACGAAAACTCTGGCTGAGATGAACCCGTCGGAAAAGAATTCACTCAGTCATCGCGCACGGGCAGTTGGCAGCATAAAGCCTGCACTCTTGTCGTTCTTCCGATCCGGATAGAGCCGGTCCTTGCCCCTACGAACGCCCCCCGGCCATTTTTTCCAGCGGCTGCGACCAGTTTGACGTTTGGAAGAGTTATCATTACCTTGTTCAAAGATTTTAGCGAATCCCGGGGAGATTGGATGGCGGTCCTGCAGCTGTTGCGTCGCAAAGCTCGACCAGCGTGGATATATCATATTGAGGGTGTTATCTGGAGGTTGATGCCCGCCGAGCCAGACCTGTTTGTTGGCGATAGCAGGAAAATCGACAAGAAAGAAGCTGGCTTCTTTTGTCTCGACCGGAAGGACGGGAGGGTTCTCTGGGAAGGGGTCGTGTTTGAAGAGCCCTGGTGGATCGGGATAGAGGCAATACAACACGATCGCGTTTACTTACATGGATTTGCGACACCCGATATGCCCGAACATCAAGGCATTACGGCATTGGATGTATTCACCGGGAGGGTAGCATGGAGCAATCAAGGATTGCGTTTCGTCCGGGCTGCGGATGATACCTTGTTCGCGTCCAAGGATACCGTGGAAGGCAGGTTGTTTTTGGAATTGGACTGCAGGACCGGGGAAGTGCTTCGAACACTGCGTGATGACACCGTGATCACAGATGAGGCGCAGATTCGCGCAGATTCTACTGTAACACTCTTGCCGATTTTTCCAGCGCAGATGGATTCCGGCACATTTGCGAGCGAACGTTCCGCGACGATAGAGAAGTATGTACCGAGAGAACATGTTGTCGGACCAATTGAGAACATTGAAATCGATCAGTTTCTCTGTCTTGGTTTCCATGAACGCTCTCACAGCCCTGGACAGAATGAAGCGTCATTGAGCAACACACTCAAGATTATTGATCTGAACAATGGGGAGCTTATGTACTCGGAAACGTTGAATGCCAACGTGCGAGGAATTGTCGCAGACTCATTCTTCAGCATGGGCGGCATGCTCTATTATATGAAGGAACGTTCTACACTTGCCGCAGTCGATCTTGACGGACTCAGGCGGTAGCTGGCACCCGGATGGACAACCCAATCCAAAATATAGAGCCCGAGACCAACGAGGTCGAGATAGTTGAGCGGAGCTCCGGTGCGAAGCGCATCCGCATCAAGCAGGTCGACGCCTTTACGGAAACTCCGCTCACCGGGAATCCCGCGGGCATCGTCGTTGATGCAAGCGGCCTGACTGACAGGGAAATGCAGGTGATTGCGGCTGAGATGGCGGTTCCCGAAACAGCGTTCATCCTCCCCCCGTCGGTGAAAGCCGACCTTCGCATCCGATGGTTTTCCCCGACGATTGAGGTTCCGCTGTGTGGTCACGCAACCATTGCAAGCTTCCACGCTCTTGCAGAAGATGGGTTGTATGGAATGACTGGCGAAGGAACGTATCGGTTTTCTTTGGAAACCATGTCCGGCGTTCTTCCCGTGACTGTTGAAAAGGGTCCGGCCTCGATTTACGTGTGGTTCGGTCTCAACCTCCCCACCTTTCAACGGGCGAGCGTTCAGAAACTGGATATAATGAGGATACTCAATATTTCGCTGGATGAATTTGAAACCCGCCTGCCGATCGCAGCTGACAAGTACCTCTATGTTCCGATCCGACGGCTGCACACAGTGTTTGCATTGCGACCGAATATCTTTGCTCTGTCACAATTTCTTACCAACAGAAATCTCTCCGGACTCTGCGTGTTCACCACCGAGACCGTGGATCGTGAGTCATCGGTACATTCGCGGTTCTTCGCTCCCAACATGGGTATTAATGAAGACCCGGTGACGGGCTCCGCAAATGGACCTCTTGGTGTCTACCTGTTTGAGAACGGAGCGCTCGCCGAGGCCGGTGGAGGTCCACGTGCCCGGCAGATATTGAGCGATGCAAAGACATGCACCGAAGCGAAGGAGAGGGTGCTGACGATTGTTGCCGAGCAAGGCGACGCTATTGGCCGCAAAGGCCGCGTAAACGTAAGACTTTGCTCGTCGGGTAACAAGGTAACGTCCGTCAGCATTGGAGGGAGAGCTGTGACCGTGTTTAACGGGGAAATGCGCGTCGGGTAAACCTCAGCTCAGTTGCGCTCTCCCTTGTTCGATCTCGTTTCCTTGCCGGATCTATGCGTTTACAAGTTTCCCAACCCCCTCCATCCCATAACCGTGCCGAGCCATGTCACCTCAGCCACTGATCTTCTCCCTTGTGTTAATAGCTTCGCTTTCCTTTTTCGGCTGGAACGTTCGCCGTCTCATCAGCTACTTGCAATTGGGGAGGAAGGAAAACCGGTTCGATCAGCCCTGGATACGAATCAAGAACACGCTCAGGATTGCGTTCGGCCAATCGAAGATACTCCGGGAGCCGGTCGCGGGAATCCTGCACGTTCTGATCTTCTGGGGCTTTCTCGTTCTGCTGGCCGCCGTGCTGGAGTCAATCGGTGAAGGGATCATGCCGGGGTTCTCACTTGCGTTCCTTGGTCCCATATATCCGGTACTACTCTTCCTTGAAGACGTATTCGGCGCGCTTGTCGTTGTTGCCGTACTGGTTTCGTTGTTTCGAAGGCTCTTCGCCCCGCCCAAACGATTGCAGGTCACGGGTCACTCCAAGTGGGATGCAGTGCTTATTCTTGCGATGATTCTTGCCGTGATGGTGACGATGTTCGGCCAGAATGCGACAAGGATTCTGAACGGTCACGGTGACTCGAACGAAGTTCGAATCGTTTCATCCATGCTGACCGGACTGTTCAGTGCGGAATCAGCGCGAACGTGGTTTCATGTGTTTTTCTGGGGACATATGCTTGCCGTGTTTGCCTTCCTGAACTATCTACCATACTCAAAGCATCTGCATGTCCTCACTTCAACGTTCAATGTATATTTCTCCGACCTCACTCCCAGGGGAGCCTTGCAGCCGATCAATCTCGCCGATGAAACATTGACAAGATACGGGGCCGCCGATATCGAAGACCTCACCTGGAAGCAACTGTTCGATGGATACACATGCACGGAGTGTGGTCGCTGTTCGTCTGTCTGTCCAGCAAACACAACAGGAAAGTTGTTAAGTCCCAGGAAGATCATCGTTGATGTCCGTGCCCGTACGTTTGAAAAGGCCCCCGTGATGGTTGCGGCACAAGCCAAGGGAGAAAGCTTGCACCAGGAGGTGCTGGGGCATCAGCTTCTTGACAATTTTATTACCGAACAGGAGCTTTGGGCGTGCACAACCTGCATGGCGTGTGTGCAGGAATGTCCGGTGACGATCGAGCACGTCGACACAATCGTGGATATGCGTCGTGCGCTGGTATTGAATGAGTCCCGGTTTCCCAAGGAGCTTGGCGCAACGTTTTCCAACCTCGAGCGCAACTTTACGCCGTGGGGGTTCGGACACTCATCCCGCGCCGATTGGGCGGACGGCCTGGACATTCCCCGGATGGCAGACACCCCCGATGCCGAAGTGCTGTTCTGGGTTGGCTGTGCGGGCTCCTATGATGCGCGGTACAAAAAAGTGTCGCAGGCATTTGCCAGGTTGATGAAAATTGCGGGAGTGAAGTTCGCCATCCTCGGGGTAGAAGAGAAATGCAACGGCGATGCAGCCAGACGTATGGGGAATGAGTATCTTGCACAATCCCTGATCACGGAGAACGTCGCCACGCTGGCAAAGTACAATGTGAAGAAGATTGTTGTAACGTGCCCGCATTGTATGCAATCGCTCGGAAAGGAATACAAGCAGTTCGGCGGTGACTACGAAGTCGTTCATCACACCACATTCCTGAACGAGCTCATCCAGCGGGGCAAGCTCAACGCTCGCGGTAGAGAAGAACGCCACCATCACATTCCACGATCCCTGTTATCTTGGTCGTTACAACGATGAGTACGAAGCGCCCCGGTCTCTTGTGGACATGGTCGCAGGTCAACGCGTGGAGATGAAGCGCTCCCGCGACAGAAGTTTCTGCTGCGGGGCCGGGGGTGGACAGATGTGGATGGAAGAGCGGGAAGGAAAAAGGGTGAATATGGAACGAACCGAAGAGGCCCTCGCATTGAAGCCGGACGTTATTGGCACGGGCTGTCCTTTTTGCATGACGATGATGACCGATGGGGTGAAGGCAAAGGAAGCGTCCGAGTCGGTTCTGGTAAAAGACGTTGCAGAATTGGTGTTGGAAGCGGTGGAGGCAAATGGCTGATGGCGGGTATTTGCAGTAACCCCGTGACCGAATTTTCAGAAACTGCTGACAGGCATCGATGTCGACCGGCACTTTCGAAAGCATCAAGAGCTTCCTTGCATTGCACTCCATCCAGTTCCGCGAGGTTCATCATCAGCCAACGCACTCGTCTGAGGAATCCGCCCGCGCCCGCGGGGAAGATATCTCGATCGGCGGCAAAGCAATACTCGTGAAGGTGGACGATGAGTACAAGCTTTTTGTGCTGAGTGCTGCAAAAAAGATCGATTCACAGAAGATCAAAGGTCGGTTCGGAGCAAGGAGGCTCCGGTTTGCCACGCCCGATGAACTTCAGCAGCTTACAGGTCTTGTGCCTGGTTCGGTCCCGCCGTTTGGGAGGCCGATTTTGCCGTTTGATCTGTACGTTGACGTTTCGATTGTTGCCAATGAGAGAATCGCCTTTAATGCCGGCCTCCTCACCACGTCCATCGTCATGAACTGTCGTGACTACCTCAGTATTGCCTCGCCCGAGATTTTCCAATTCTCGTCCTGAGCTGGAGTCCACCACATGAATCCCTGGCGCGGGCTGAGCACATTGCCGAGAGAGGTATGGGTTCAGTGCACTGCAACATTCATCAACAGGTCCGGGACGATGGTGCTCCCGTTTCTGGCGCTCTATCTCCACCGTACGCTGGGCTATTCAGTGGAGGATGCCGGCCTCGCGCTCACGGTGTACGGTATCGGGGCATTTACGACTGCGCCGTTTGCAGGAAGGGTCAGCGACTACATTGGTGCACGACAGGTAATGATCGGTTCGCTCTTTCTTTCCGGGATGATGTTGCTTGTATTCGCGCTTGCACAGAGTTTTGGGGCGATACTCATTCTTGCGTTTGTGCTGGCGGTGATCAGCGAGGCATTTCGACCGGCAAGCCTTGCCAGCATCACGGATCTCGTTACGCCGGAGCAGCGCAAGACGGCGTTTTCTGTGAATCGTCTTGCCATCAATCTCGGCATGAGCATCGGTCCGGCGGTGGGTGGCTTTCTCATCATCTTCTCCTATCCGCTTCTGTTCATTGTTGATGGATCGACGGCAATTGCTGCCGGGCTGGTTCTGCTTCTGGCTCCGTGGCACCCAGCGGGTCAGGATCACAGGGGCCGTGCCGAACAAGCCGGGAAGAGTACGGGCGTTTCGTTTGACGGGCCGCGTTCAAGCATCTGGAAAGACCATCAGCTGCACTACTTTCTCCTTGCCATCATCCCGGTAGTTGTGGTATTCTTTCAACATAACAGCTCGATGCCCCTATTCCTTGTGGGCGACCTTCATCTTGCAGAATCAACGTACGGTCTGCTTTTTACCATCAATACGGGCCTGATCATTCTGCTGGAGGTCCCGCTCAACATCGCGATGGCTCGCTGGCCGCATCGACGAGCGCTGAGTCTCGGAGCGTTTCTGTCAGGACTCGGATTTGGGGCGATGGGGTTGGTAACGGATGTCACGGGAGTCGCACTGACGGTAGTAATCTGGTCGTTCGGGGAGATGATTCTTTTGCCCGCTGCGTCCAACTACATGGCGGATATTGCATCACCGGGACGGCGCGGTATGTACATGGGGTTGTTTCAAATGACGTTCAGCCTCTCGCTTGCCCTCAGTGGATGGGCGGGAACATCGATGCTCGAACATTTTGGCGGCGTTGCTCTCTGGTCCTCGACATTTGTTGCAGGATGTGTCTCTGCACTTCTGTTGTGGAGGGTGAAACGATGACCATGATGGGAAGTGGAGATGTACTCTTTTATGAATTCCGGATGCTGTCATGAGTGATAGTCTGTCTGAACAGGAACAAGCATACTGTGTTTGTTGTGGAAAACCCATTGAACCGGGGACCGAACTTGTCGAAGAAGGGCTCGAGTTCTGCAATGCGCTTTGTCGATTTGCCTGGCGTAACGAGCGCCGGGGGACTCAATCCGCACCCAAGTCGCCAGCGTCGGGAATGCGTGAGGAGGGAACCGACTTGGTGATGGATGTGCCGGCTCCCTTGTTCAAAGGCAGAGGCCTGCGTGTACGATCCAGTTTCTGGTCCGGTTCAAGGTTGTTTGTGGATGGCAAGCCGGTGAAGAGACTCAGCAGAAAGTATTTTGCCAGGCGTTGGTTGTATCGTGCAAAAGACAACGCAGGGACCGCCGTTGACTTGCATCTCCATGTTGTTCCGTTTGATCCTGTGCCGAAGGTCGAGGTGGGCGGTCATCTCTACAAACTTGCGCGCGGATGGCGGTGGTACGAGTATGCCTGGATATTGCTACCCCTGATTCTTGGGATGATGGGGGGTGCAATCGGTGGATTCCTTGGAGGATTGGCAGCCGCCACCAACGGGCGGATATTTCGGACCCAGCCTACCATCTTCAGGAAAATCCTCTTCACCATCATTGCACTTGTTTCGGCCGTATCATTGTATTTTGCAGTCGTCATGGCCCTGATGCCATTGCTGGAGGATCTGAAGCTGAAACAAGCGTTCCGTGCATCAGCTCTGCGGGTAGAACTGGGAAGCCCGACCAAAATGGCGATGTTGACCTCCCATCCATGGAAACTGGAAGAACTGCGTTCCGACGCCGGGCGAGTTGAAGGTGAACAATGGGCGTTACTCAAGAATGCAGAGAGATACTTCATGGCAGATGGGAATTTCTCACAGATCTATCACAATGGAGGGAAGACAACCGGGTTCTGGCATTTCGACTCGGCTCAAACCTGGATTCTCATTCGTATTGATAGTGTCTCGTATCGAGCGGAGCTCCTCCAGTTGACACCCGGCTCGTTGCGTCTCAAGATGGATGGACTGGAGATGATCCACGGCGCTGACTGAATGTTCTCGTCGAGCACTCTTTGCTGGTACTGTCCTAAGTCGAAAAGCATGGGCATTGCGACCGAATGCAATAAGCGAAGCAATCTCTCTTTTGATCAGATTGTTCGCTTCTCAGAATCCCTCTTATGAGCGGAATCCAGATGAGGGACTTCGTCACGAAGAACGTTCCCCGCAAGGACACGCCGATTCATGCAGCACCTCTTTGCTATTCTGTTTTACATTCCCCATATTTTACAGTCGTCAACAGTCCTTAGGATTCTTCAATGGGCATGACTCGCTGGGTGATGCGACTTATCCTCGCCAACGCGTTGGTGTATCTGCTTCAGCAGGCCAGACCGGTGATTACAGATACGTTTGCGTTTGTCCCCGCATTCATACTTTCCAGGCCCTGGACAGTGCTTACCTACATGTTCCTTCACGGCAACTTCACCCACATTCTCTTCAACATGCTTGGACTTCTATTCTTTGGCCCGAGGATGGAAATCGAACTTGGTGAAAGGAACTTTCTCCTCCTGTACTTGATCAGCGGGTTTGCGGCCGGGTTGCTCTCCTTCTTCAGCCCATTCACTCCCATTATCGGCGCCTCGGGCGCCGTGTATGGAGTGTTTATGGGATTTGCCTACTACTGGCCCCGTGAAAATATTTACATCTGGGGCATACTGCCGGTGCAGGCTCGGTGGATGGTGGCGTTCATGACGGCGATGTCACTGTATGGTGGTTTCGGTTCAGCGATGGACAACATTGCGCACTTTGCACACCTCGGTGGGTTCCTTGGTGGATACCTGTTTTTGAAATTCCTGGATAGAAAAGCAAAAATCGTTGATCAAATAGTTTCGTCGCTTCCTGCTGTCGAGCCGGCGCGGTGGAAGAACATCGACCGGAGCAAACTCCACGAAGTGAACCGCTCAGAGCTAGACCGTATTCTGGAGAAGATGAAGACCACCGGCGTCAACAGTCTGAATTCGAATGAACGGGAGTTCCTCGAGCGGTTCAGCTCGATGTAGGTATCTGTGTCGTTCTACAGAGTTGCTCTTTGTAACTTTCTATCGTGAAGCGTCGTCTAACATCACACCATCCCGCTCGTCGGATGGTTGTGTTTGTCAACATCATTCTTGTACCACCGGACCTTTTTCGCTATCTTGGAACTCCGATTTTTGTCCGCGTGTCGAATCCACATTCACGTCAATGAAGGAGCATCCGTATGAAACGATGGCTAGCGGGCGTGTGCCTGTGTATGTTTGTCTTTCTGGGAAGCACTGCGATGGCTGAAGCGATTTTCCCCTACAAATACCAGACCGAGACCTTGCCGAACGGTTTGAAGGTAATCATGATCCCGATGGAAAGTCCGGGGCTCGTTGCCTATTACTCCGTGGTACGCACGGGGAGCCGTGATGAAGTGGAGCCGGGGAAATCAGGGTTCGCTCATTTCTTCGAGCACATGATGTTCCGCGGTACAAAGAAATACCCCGGCCCTGTCTACGACAGTATTGTCACCAGCATGGGGGCCAATGCAAACGCGTATACCACCGACGACCTGACGGCGTTTCATCTGGTGTTCGCAAAGGAAGACATGGAGAAAGTGATCGAGATTGAAAGCGACAGGTTTCAGAATCTCTACTATGAAAAACCTGCTTTCCAGACCGAAGCTGGCGCCGTCTACGGGGAGTACCGTAAAAGCATCACCAGTCCGTTTGCACTCTTGAATGAAAAAATGCAGAATCTTGCCTATGACGTCCACACCTATAAACATACCACCATCGGCTTTGAAGCCGACATCAAGGCGATGCCTGAACAGTTTGAGTACAGCAGGTCGTTCTTCAACAGGTTCTACAGACCCGAGAACGTTGTCATCGTGATTGTTGGTGACTTTGATCCGAAAGGGACGATGAAACTCATATCCAGATACTATGGTGGATGGCAAAAAGGATACCAACCGCCCGACATCAAGCCCGAGCCCCCGCAACACGGCGAGCGCGATGCAGAGGTTTCCTATCCCGGGAGAACTCTTCCTATTCTTGATATCGCCTATAAAGGCGATGCACTCAACCCGGACAATCGGGATTTTGTCTCGGCGGTCTTGTTGGGCGACCTCGCGTTTGACGAGACCAGCGATCTCTACAAAAAGCTCGTCATCCAGGAACAGAAGGTGCAAAATCTCGGGTGCAGCACTCCAATGAACAGGGACATGCCCCTGTTCGAAGTTTACTCAATGGTGAAAAAGGCCGGGGATATTGATTCCGTGCGTGATGAAGTCTACAGGACGCTCGAAGCGTTCAAGACAATGCCTGTCGATGAGAAGAGATTAAACAACTTGAAGCGGCGGAACAGGTACAGTTTCCTGATGGGTCTCGATACACCGGACCACGTTGCAGGCGGTGTGGCCCGTTTTGTGGCGCTGACAGGCGGTCTTGAAGTGATCGACCAACTCTACGCCCAGCTCATGCAGGTGACGCCCCGGGATATCATGACTGCCGCAAAGAAGTACTTTGTCCCTGAAAGCCGGACTGTTGTAGTCTTGAAAGGAGCCCAACAATGAATCGCATGAGCATCCTCATTCTGGGTCTGAGTATGGTGGCGCCAATCCTGTCATTTGGAGATGAGAACGTGCCTGCCGATAATCTTATCCTTCTTCCCGTGAAAAATGATCCCACGGTGTCGTTTCGAATCTGGTTTAAGGTTGGGTCGCAGAACGACCCTGCCGGGAAGGAAGGACTTGCAAACCTCACTGCCTCGATGCTGACCGACGCAGCAACGCGGAACAACAGCTACGAACAAATTCTCGACAAGCTCTACCCGCTCGCTTCGAATTACAATGCTTCAACGAGTGTCGAGATGACGGTGGTCTCCGGCCGGACGCATAAGGACAATCTCAAGGACTTCTTTCCGCTTTTTACGGATGCCATACTCTCTCCGGCATTCAAACAGGAGGATCTGGACCGCATCAAGAGTCAGGTCCTGAACTATCTTGAAAATCAACTGCGGTATGCAAGCGATGAAGAGCTCGGGAAAGCAATCCTCTACAACAGCATTTTCAACGGCACACCGTATGGCCACATCAGCGCCGGCACGATCGAGAGTGTGAAGGGTATTACACTGGATGACATAAGGAAATTCTATACGACCCACTTTACTCGCGACAACGTTGCCATTGGACTCGGCGGTGGGTATGATGCAGCGCTTGTGGATCAGATGAAGAAGGCAATACAACAGCTTCCTCCCGGAGCAGCGAAGACTGTTTCGAAGTCCGCACCCCGGCCAATCAACGGAAAGAAGGTTGTCATAGTGGAGAAGGATGCCGCCTCGACGGCAATCAGTATGGGATTCCCCATCAACATCGTCCGCGGAACAAAGGAATGGTACGCGCTTGCAATTGCAAACTCGTGGCTTGGCCAGCACCGTAATTCAAGCAGTCACCTCTATCAGGTGATCCGCGAGGAACGTGGACTGAACTACGGCGACTATTCATACATCGAGAACTTCCCGAACGGAGGAGCGCGCACTGTTCCACCTCAGAACGTGTCACGCCGACAACAGATCTTCGAAATCTGGATCCGCCCCGTGCCCAATGAGACGCGTCACTTTGCGTTACGTGCCGCCCTGCGCGAGTTCACGAATCTGGTAGACAAGGGAATGACGGAGAGTGAATTCCAACTTACACGCGCTTTCCTCAGGAACTTCGTCCTGAACTATGCCCCCACAACAATGGAGCGACTGGGTTATGCCATTGACGACAGGTTCTACGCGGTCAAGGGGAGCCACCTCGACAAATTCCGCAAGACGATGGAGCAGGTAACACTGAAGGACGTAAATGCGGCGATCAAGAAATACTGGCAGTACCGCGATATGGAGATTGCCATCGTCACCAAGGATGCAAACGCACTCAAGGAGGCGCTCGTAAAGGATACACCGAGCCCGATTACCTACGCGACACCAAAACCCCAGCACGTGCTCGACGAGGACAAGGAGATCAGCACATTTCCCCTGGGAATCAAGGCTGACGACATCACGATCGTACCAGTGACGGAGCTATTTGTGAAGTAGAGGGCAAAGTGGCTGCCCGCGGAAACGCCTCCTGTTCAATGAGAACAGGAAGCGTTGTGGTTGTAAGCCCCCTATTCCCCGACGAGCTGTACAAGAATCTCCCTCGATCGCGGTCTGTTATCGAAGTCGATGAGAACAATCTGTTGCCATTTGCCAAGCCGGAGCTCGCCGTTTATCACCGGGATAGTGAGTGATGGTCCAAGCAGTGCGGAGCGAACATGAGAAAATCCGTTGCCGTCCCCCCAGCGCCGATCATGGTTGTAGGGAACACCCTGCGGTACGAGTCTCTCAATAGCGTGCTTGAGATCCTCCACAACCCCGCTCTCGAATTCAATGGTGGTGATTCCTGCCGTTGAGCCCGGGACGAACACCGTGGCGATTCCGCTGGCAAGCTTCGACCCGCGAACGATCTCCTCAACACGGGGGGTCAAGTCATGCGTGTCGTTGAGGCCCTTTGTCTGCACCGTTATGGTATGCGAAGATGTCACGATGCGAATTCCGCTCCGGCAGCAGTGAACAGAATATCGTACCCGATGGACTCCTCGCGCTGGCGGAGCGGGAACTCTACCGCTACAGAAAATCCCAACCCGTTGGCTATCCGGAGAACCGGGTTGATCACGAGGGTGTTTGCTGCTCCGATGACCTCGTCGTGCATGCCCGCGAGCGAGAGATTATCGAAGGTCATTGCCAGCGTGCGTCCGTCATACACATGCGCCTCCGTGATCATTGGTTGGAGCTCGGTCTTTCCTCCAGGCATCGTGTTGTACAGGATATAGAGTTTCGAGAGGTACATCGGTGAGCCTTTCAGGAGGCTCGGCGATGCAATGGGGAAATGGAACCAATGCGTTGTTCCCGACATGCCTTTGCATTGCGCCCCCCAACCCTTTCGGGCAAACTGCATCAGGCTCTCAGGGTTCTCAGGCTCCACGGCGTTTCCGTGGATCCAGAAGACAGATGTCTTTGCTGTGCTCTTCGCCATGGTTGATCCTTACTTGATGAGCATGAGCTTGCGTGTCGTCGAGAACGGGCCGGCCGACAACGTGTAGAAGTAGATGCCGCTTGAAAGGTTACCGGCATCAAAGGAAACGCTGTAGGTGCCAGCAGGCTTCTCGTTATCCACGAGAGTTGCCACCTCCTGTCCGAGTACATTGTAGATAATCAGCCTGACGTCTACTTTTGCTGGTACGGAGTATTGGATTGTTGTGGTTGGATTAAATGGATTCGGGTAGTTCTGGAGAAGCTCATAGGTCACGGGCACGGCAGACGATGGAGTAGTGACTCCCGTGATGTTTCCGAGCGTTCCATCAAAATTCACATTCTGAGCGTAAACACCATTCCCGTCAACACGATTATCCGACCATGCGAGTAATGAAGTCCCGCCCGGAAGAAACGCTCCACCGAGCCTGCCTTTTCCACTTGCCACCGAGCTGACATTGATGATCGGGCCGCTCCAGAGCATGTTTCCGTTCCGGCCAACCTTGAATCCTTTCACCAGGTTGTTTGTGACCGTGACGCCATCGAAATAGAACACAACAGCAGCAGAGTCTTTCGCGAAACATCGGATGAACGACGGCTGACCCCCTCCGAATGGTCTGAACACTTTTCCCGAATCTGCCCATTGCCGCGCGCCGGTAGATGAGAATTTCTGTCCGTAGACACCGTATGAGCTTTGGAATGCAGCATCGGTTTCGTACCAGAACATGTACGTCTCGCCAGTCATTGGTGTGTATGACGTCCACGCATCATTGTGCAATCTCCCAGAAAGCGTTGACCCTGCGGTCCCGTTTGCCGGGAACAGCATTGAGTCGGATGAAGTGATGTGTTGGACGTACGAGAAGGAGCTGCCGGTATTGTTGCGGTCATCCTGCCAAACGTAGAATGCGCCGTTGTCACCGTCCGGAAAGACCTTTGGAACGAAAAAGCCTGAGACTCTTCCAAGCGCGTACACTGTATCCGGAGCACTTCCCCACAGTGGCAATCCCGCCGGTGAAAACTTCTGAGTATACAACCTGTAGTTCTGTGGACTGAGAAAAGACCCGGTGTAACCGGACATCAGCAGGATCACGGTTCCGTTGTCTGAACTGATCAGGTCCGGGTAATCAAGAAGTTCCGTACCTGTTCCGGAGAGAAGAATCGGGTCGATGCCCCATTGCTTCACGCCCGCTGCATTAAGCTTCTGCAGTGCAACTTTCCGTGGTGTCGAGCTGAAGATCCACGCAAAGACGAAGTTCCCATCAGACGTCTCGACGACTTTTGGGTTCGGCTGAAATGTTGATGATGAAGTGGAAAGCCCAACGCCGTTCGCTCCCCACACAAAGATCCCTTGCGGACTGATTCTGTACGCGAACGGCTCGATCTGGCCACCATTGCGTATATCGGTAAAGACAACAACCGCGTAGTTGCTGTCATCAACTGCCAGATCGTAATCGACAAGGGAAGAGTTCTGCGGGTTTGCACTGACGAGCAGGCCCGTGGTTCCCCACTGCTTCACACCTTGAGCATTCAACCGCTGCATATAAACCTTGTAGCCGCCCCCGCGCGTGTCGAACCAGGAAATGTAACACCCGCCATCGGATGTTGCGACGATTTTCGGGAGTTCCTGACTGCCGGTGGTATCACAGACGGCGAGATTGACGTTCGGGTCCGACGACCATTGCGCGTGGAGTACTGATGCAGGTACAAGCAATGGGAGAATGATCAAGCGAAGGGCGAAGGAGATTGCACTCTTGCGGCTCATGGGGAACTCCAATGGATTTGCGGTGGCATTCAAGAAGAACGGTGATTCAATGTAGAATCTCTGCAAGTGATATGCAAGCGGCTCAGATTCCGGGCAGTGTCTCACTTTGACTCCTCCAAGCACAACCGTCACCTTGAGCGGAGTCGAAAGGTGACACTTGCTCATATGTCAGGCTTCGACTTCGCTCAGCCTGACGGGTTTCGCAAACTGAGATACCACCAGATTCCGGGTAGTCCGGAAATTGCACTCACTGATAAAAAAAGCCCTGACCGGATGGTCAGGGCTTCGTGAAGAATCTTCAGGCCGGTGTTACTTCAGCAGTACCATCTTCTTCAGAATGTTGATGTTCTTTCCCTCTGCAGTCTTTGCCTCAAGCCGGTATACATACACGCCGCTCGACACGGCAAATCCTCTATCGCTGTTCCCCGTCCACGCGACGTTATAAAACCCTCCGGGCTGCTGTCCGTTAACCAGTGTGGTGACTTCCTGGCCAAGCATATTGATGATCCTCAATCGAACAGTCGCCTGCGTTGGCAGCGCGTACGAGATTGTCGTCGTCGGGTTGAAGGGGTTCGGGTAATTCTGGCTGAGCGCAAACTCCCGCGGGAGGCCGGACGCCGGCTGTTCGGGAACTCCTGTTATGCTCACGGAAAGTCTGATCGGAATGTTGCGCGGACTTCGAGGTCCATCATTACTGACGACGGCAAGATTGCCGCGGTACGTTCCAGCTGTCAGGTCGGCGGAATTGAAGGTTACCGTTATCGGCTGATTTCCGCCGGGGATGATCGTGCCGGATGTGAGCGATTCCTCAACCCATGAGAGTCCGCGTGAGATAAGGATGGCGAGGCTATTATGCACGTAGCTGGCATTATAGATAACCTGGAGAGCCACTGTTCCGCTGCCGTTCTCAATACCGATCGTGGCTTGGTCCAATGGAGCGGTCATGGAGAGATACTGATAGAGAATCTCGCCGTTGCTCTTCAGTTGAATCTGGAATGTGTATGGCCCGCCGGAGCTGAAGTGCGGTACGTTCGTCCACTGTACAACAAATCGTTGGTTCGTCGAATCATTGTAGTAATGAACTGTTCCGCTCGTCCTCACATCCATGTCGTCCCAGAATGGATAGAGGGCGAGGTTCGGCTCCGTCGTCGACGGGATGGCGCTGTTGGAATATTCCCAATTTGTGGAGGCGGTCTGAAATCCCGCCCATCCGTTCGTCACGACCTTCAATGAATCGTAGTTGCCGCCGTAAAATGAGAATTGCCATGGGAGGGGAACAACCGCATATCCATCGTCCCCTGTTCCTCCCCCGCGTGACCAATCCGTGATCTGCGTGCCAATTGTACTGATGTCAAACCACTGGAATGTCGGCCCTCCGGGGGAATCGCTATCGATTGCACGGTATCCCGCACTGTCCGGACCGACCGTTGTGTCCGCCTGTGCAGGCTCGGGTCCGTGATACCTGTCTGCTTCGCCCTTTGCCCGTTCTCCAATTCGGATACAGCTCCTCGGCCTGCGGCTGGCGAGTGTAAGGTCTGCTTGAGAATGTTGGCTCTTCGCTGAGCGACCAGACGAGGTCAGCCGTGCCCGTGTTGCCGATGGTCAGTGTCCCGCTGGTGGTTCCTCCACCGACGGGGAGGGATGCGACAAGAGAGTCGGGCGAAGTAGAAATGATTGGGAACGTGGCCGGCGAAATCGTAAACGCCAAGTTGCTCGCATCGTTCACAGCCGCGCTGTCGGTCCAGCTTACGCGCACACGGGCCTGAGTGGTTGGTGTGTTCGGGACATTCCATGAATACGTCGAGGGGGTTGCCGGTACGCCCGGGCTGACAAGACTCCACGACGTGCCGTTGTTCGTTGAGTACTCCAGCTTCACCGAGTCGACAAGTCCCGTGCGTACCCATGTGACATTATGGGTCGAGCCGGTAATCCAGTTTTCGCCGCCATTGGGTGCAGTAACAGTGAGTGTGTTTGCGTTCGTATTGACGTCGACTGAAATGGTGCGGCGATGGACGGGCGTTCCGTTTGGTCCGCGTCCGGTAATAGTCACACTGTACGTACCTGCGATGACATTATTGGTACGGATCTTCAACGTCACCGAATCAGGATACGAAGTGAGCGAGTCGCGTCCGCCGACGAAACTGAATGTAAACGGCGCTGCCGGTGAAACTGTTGCAGTGAACTTTGCCGTCCCCGTGTAGAGTTTTACAGAAGGCACTTTCACTTGAACGTTCGCGCTATCGGTAAGTCCAAGGAAGAGATTCGCAGGTGTGGCCAGCATGGCGAAATCGGGGAAGTACGAGAGCATATTCTGATACTGCAGGTTCCTGAAGTCCGTCCAGACTGCAAGAGCCACACTACCGTTGGCTGCGATCGCATCATAGTCGCCGCGGTAGCAGTTGGTGTTGGGTGCGCAGGTGATACCGGGGTACGGCATATCGGTGTTGCTGATCCTCTGGTTCGGCGCGAACGTCTGGCCGCCATCATCAGAATATGTTGCGTACACCGATGCGCGTTGATTTGTTGGATCGTCCCGCATATCGTACCATTTCACATACAATCGGCCCGTTGCCTTGTCACAGGAAATGGCCGGATACCATTCATTACTTGTCTCCGGGTTTGCGTTGTCGTTTACCCGTTGGCTTCGCGGCGTCCAGGTTGCTCCCTGATCGGTGGAGTACTGAATGAAGATATCCGGTTTGTTGCCGTTGCCCGCCGGTTCGTTCGACGCGTAGACAAGATAGAAGCGTCCCCGATAGGGACCGTTGCTGTTGTCTGCCGCGATCATTGGATATGGGCGCGTGCGCGCATTGTTGATGACCAACCGACCCTGGGAGTTCAGAGTTCCGACGTATCCGGCGACCGTCAGGCTTGACATTTGAGTAAACGTTGCGCCACCGTCTGTTGACCGATAGAAATTGTACGTGGTCGCTTGAGCGCTGCCGGTTGTTGCCACAAAGTACACACATCCACCCTGCACGTTCTGTCCATTGAGAATGTTCGCACCGACCGCGATCATATTGCCCGGAACCGTGTTTGGCGCGGTTAATGTCGATGTCCACGTGGCGCCGAAGTTCGTGCTGCGCGCAAACTGGCACGAGCTTGCCGGAACTCCCCAGGCACCTGCGTACAGGTAACCGGCGTAAGGTCCGCTCGTCGGGTCTACTGCCATGGTGTTCCTGTCGCCTCCCGGAGCAGATGGAATTCCTCCAAACCATGATGCCCCGTTGTTTGTGGAGTGCCAGACGGGGTTGTTGTTGGCGCTCAGGAACTGCAGATACACGTTGCCCAGACTGTCATACGCCGTCCACGGATCCCCGGAGTTGCTTGCGCCCGGGTTTGCTATTGCCCACGTGAGTGCCGCGTCTTCGGAATGTCTCCATGTTGATCCACCGAGCAAGTTTACACCAAACACGTATTGCAGCGGATTGTTGGGGTTGACGGACATATGCTGTTCAGCAAAATCAATCCCGACATCGAAGTTGTCGTAACCATCCGGAGTAGTAATCACCTGGGTGGAGGCGGGTGGCGTTCGGGGCGAAAAGCCCGGAGGATACAACTCCAGCCCCTGTGTGTTATCATAAAGCACCTCGTTGCCCACTTGCGCCAGAAGGGGAAGGCCCAAGAAAGTAAGGGCGATGACAAGACCAAAAATGCGAATGAATGAGGTAGAAGTCATCATGACGACCCTTTGATGTTGTGATTGATAGAGCGGTTGGTTAGTCCGGCAAGTTCCATCATCAGTACATTGCGATGATGGCCAGGGGCGGGAGCCGGCAGGAACGAATTGTACTAAGAATGAAAATTCCCGCACGAGAAGCAAGGGATTTGTTGGGGGGAGAGAGGCTTTTGTCACCTCCGGCGACAAAGGTTCGACTGATGTCATCAGCCTTTGGGTGAGGACCTGGCCGTCATCGTGTGTGGTGCCATGTCCCCATGATTCACGCAAGCGAGATCATTTCAACATGAGCATTTTCTTGTCGCTCATGTGACGATCAAAGGCTTTTGAGAAAGAGCCGAAGCTCTTCAAATGTCGGGAATATGCGCGTCGTGCAGGCGAGCACCCATCCGGGGATTTCATTCAGGGGCACACGGGTGACCATGTAGACCGGCTTGCCAAAGTGTTTCGCGATGGTAACTTCGCCTTTTGTGCCTGCACCACGCATGGCTGAGTCGTCCCAGTAGCAGATGACGACATCAGATCGCTCAGCGATCTCCGAGCAATCCAGTTCCACAAGCTTCTCCACAATCTTCTTGTATTGGTTCGGATCGGCATTCTTGAGGCCACGGATGTCAACACCCGGGTAATGTGTCGTGAAAGAACTCGTCGCTCCTTTGGTTCGGATTAAACACGCTCCACCCAAGGGTTGACTCGATCCATGTTTCCAGTGTCTGCCTCCAGTCCCGTCCTTCGTTGGCAGCATACTCCATTCCACCGGAGAGATAGACGTGCTTGGTTGCGTTCGTTGCCCTAGTCATCGTCAGCGGGCTGCGTCCAGTGCGAACACATTGAGGGTGGGAAGGAACACGCTATACATCATCCACATGACGGCACCGATGCTGAAGGGGATGGAGAGATTATCGTCGAGCGCGATAGGCAGCGCTTCCACGATGGCACCCACAAGTGCCGCCGCAATACCGATCGTGTATTCAGCGGGAATGTAGCTGACCTTTGGGGCAAGGCACACGACCGCAACTGCACTCACAAAGAACGCAAGCGTCCCTTCGAAACTCTTCTTCATGAACGGATGGCGTCCGAATTTTCTTCCGACAAGCGCCGCCACACTGTCCGACACAATGAGGATCGCAAATGCGGTGATGATGATGACTTTTGGGAACAGCAGAATGCCGATGGTTGCCGAGAGCAGGACGTAGGTTGCGCCGTTCAGCCGTTTTTCTTCCTCGTTCTTCTCATGGGCTCGAAGCAGCCAGCCAAACCAATCGTGATAGCGACGTCGGAACCCGGGAGAGAGGAGCCGTGCTATGTCGGCGAGCCCGAATACCAGCGTCAGCGGCACCAGGAGCATGAGTGCCGTTGATGTGGAGATGAATGAATAGACGATCGGGATGGAGAGGGAGCTGAGATGAATTGCCTTGCGGGCAAGCTCGCCCGCGTAACTCCGCTCAACATCCGGGAGATTGTTCATTGCTTGATACTGACGCCGGGGCCGGGGGGGCCAGATGGCGTCTCGCCGACAGTCGGCTGAACGGCAGCCTGACCATTGCCGCTTCGTTCAACAGGAGGCAAGTTGCTCTCCGCGGATGATCAGGTCGATCTCGGCGGAGTCGAGGATCTCGCGTTCCAGCAATGCGAGCGCCAGACGATTGAGCGTATCCATGTTTTCCTTCAGGATCTTCTCCGCCCGTTTCATTTGGGCATCTACTATACCCTTGATCTCCCTGTCAATTGAGATGGCGGTTTCTTCGCTGTAGTTCTTGTGCCGGGCAATCTGTCGCCCGAGGAAGATTTCCTCGTCTTTCTGGCCATACGTCAGTGGTCCGAGCGTGTCGCTCATCCCCCATTCGCAGACCATCTTGCGGGAGAGCTCCGTAGCGCGCTCGATATCGTTCCCCGCTCCGGTGGTAAGCTCACCGAAAATCAGCATCTCTGCAGCACGGCCGCCGAGAGCGTACGCGATCATTGCCTCCAGGTACGGTTTTGAGTACGTGTGCTTCTCATCGATCGGGAGGTAAGTCGTCAGCCCGAGCGCGCGTCCTCGTGGGATAATCGTAACCTTGTGAACAGGGTCGGCTTCAGGAATCATCCTTGCAACGAGGACGTGCCCGATTTCATGGTACGAGGTGACCTTCTTTTCTTTTTCGGAAATGATCATGCTCTTTCGCTCCATCCCCATCATCACCTTGTCCTTAGCGCCCTCAAAGTGTCGCATACTTACCGCCTTGTCGCCCTGACGCGCGGCAAGCAGTGCCGCTTCATTCACGAGGTTTGCAAGATCCGCACCGGCGAGTCCGGGGGTTCCCTTGGCAAGGGTCTCGAGCTTCACATCTTCAGCCAGGGGGATGTTCTTCGTGTGGACGCGGAGGATGCCCTCCCGTCCCTTGACATCCGGTCTATCAACGACCACCTGCCTGTCGAATCGTCCGGGGCGCATCAGTGCGGGGTCGAGGACATCGGGACGGTTCGTCGCTGCAATGATAATCACGCCACTGTTCTGCTCAAATCCATCCATCTCCACAAGCAACTGATTCAGTGTCTGTTCGCGTTCGTCGTGCCCGCCGCCGAGTCCGGCGCCGCGGTGACGCCCGACGGCATCGATCTCATCGATAAAGATGATGCATGGGGCGCTCTTTTTTCCCTGCTCAAACAGGTCACGCACGCGGCTCGCGCCAACGCCAACGAACATTTCAACGAAATCCGCACCCGAGATTGAAAAGAACGGGACGCCAGCTTCCCCGGCAACAGCACGGGCAAGCAGTGTTTTCCCCGTTCCGGGAGGGCCCAGCAGCAAGACGCCTCTCGGGATCTTTCCGCCCAGCTTCTGAAATTTTGACGGCTCCTTGAGGAACTCAATGATCTCCATGAGTTCCATCTTCGCTTCATCAGCACCGGCGACGTCGAGGAATGTGACCTTCGGCGCGCCTTCGTTCAGCATCTTGGCCCGGCTCTTCCCGAACGAGAAGATGCCGCGAGGTCCGCCGGCGCCACCCTGCATCCGGCGCATGATGATCAGCCAGACAACGAGCAGCAATACCCACGGCAGAAATGATACCAGCGCATTGATCCACTGGTTGTCGTCTTTCACAACGGAAAAATGAATCCCCTGCTTTGTCCACTCGTCGATCACGCTGCTGTCGATGAACGGAAGGGTGAGGGTGAATTTCTGAAACGTAACATCCTTGCCGTTTCGCGGTACGTGGTCCGATGCCTTCAACACGCCATGGAAATCGTAATTGGTCAGCTCCGACTTCTTGACGACGGCCTCGGCGATCTTTCCCTCCTTCAGGAATTGCTCGTACTCGGTGTAACTCAGTTCGACCTCGGTGCCTTCAGTTCCTTTGAAGAGGGTCATCACCAGAAATACCAGCAGGATGATGGCCGACCAGCTGAGTACAACTTTCAGGACCTTGTTCCAGTTGAAGTCGTCGTCGGATTTGAATTGCTGCCCGCTCCGCCGCGGTTTCCCCGGGCGCTGGAAGCTGCGCCTCCGATCTGAATCGCTGCTTCGTTTGTCAGTTCTTTTCTGCTCGTCCATGTACCGTCCTCTTAATCCTCTCTAGGCATTCGCCGATGCGGATGCCCGCGTTTCCTTAATCTTGTAAATGCCCTTCAGGTTTCTCATCCTCTGTGCATAATCAAGCCCGTACCCGATCACGAAATCCTTGGGGATGGTGAAGCCGATGTAGTCGATCTGCACGGCGGTCTTCACGGGTACTTTCTTGTACAGTAGTGTAACAATGCGAAATGATTTCGGGTTCTCTCGTGTAATCAGACTCTTGATGTACTGCATGGAGAGTCCCGAATCCACGATATCCTCAACGATGATGATGTCGCGTCCCTCCACCTGACAGTTCAGGTCTTTCAGCAGCCTCACGTTGCCCGAGCTGATTTTGGCATCACCATAGCTTGAGAGTTTGAGGAAGTCCACCTCGCAGTCGATGGTCACCTCGCGGATCAGGTCGGCGAAGAAAATAAACGATCCGTTGAGGACGCCAATGAACACAGGAATGGAACCGCGATAGTCCTTGCTGATCTTTCTTGCGAGTTGTTTGACCCTGGCCCTGATCCTTCGTTCGCCGATCATCGTCACGAAGGTGTCGCCGTTGACGCTAACCTTTCTTGCCATTCTCTCTTTCCGCTGTCCGCGTGAATTCAAGCTTCATGACGCGCTTCGTGGCATCAGTGATCTTGAACCGGTCATCGATTCGCTGTCCGCAGACCCACACCACTTGTCCGTCTTTCGTCTCCAGAATGGGGATCTGGTGCTTTTCGTAAATCGGGATCTTCGCATCAACAAAGAAATCACTAATCTTCTTTTTCGTCTTCATACCCAGCGGGATGAAGGAGTCGCCATCGCTCCACGACCGAAGGACCAGCTCACCGTTCGCGATCACATCGGCATCGATGAACTCGGCGCCGTGAGGGTTGAACTGCACAACCTTCGGATCAACGACCTCGGATGCAAACCTGAACCTGTCAAAATCATACCGGTGGTTGGGTTGCACCGTGATCTTGAAGTCGTTCACGGGCTCCATCCTGCGCAATACCAGGTTTTCGCGGTCGCGGAATACCACATAGTCCTTCGAGATTGCCACCCATGAGCCGGTCAAACCCTCCGTGAGATCAAGAATGGCGTTGACCTGGTCATAGTCGAGCTTGCGGTGCGCAATGTGTTCCGCCGCCAGCATGATGATGTACTGTTGTACCAGCAGCGGGTTGCTTCGCAACCGCGGAATTGCAAGGTGAAGCTCGTCGTCCGTTTTCCTGGCGATGAGCAGCTCAAAGCTCTGCCGTGCCGTGTAGGTGAGAAACGCCTCCAGCTCACGGAACAACTCGGCCGAGCGGTTCAACGTCGGCACAAGATTCGGATTGACCTCCTTCTTGACATGAGGGAGAATATTGTGCCGGATGAAATTCCTCGTGTAATGATCCGTAAGGTTCGAGGTGTCGGTTCTGAATCCCAACAATTCCATCTGTGCGTACTGTTCGATCTCATCCCTCTGGGCGAACAATAACGGACGGATGATCTTTCGATCCTCACGGTACACAGGAATCCCCGAAAGTCCCTGCACGCCCGCGCCGCGGAAGAGGTTCAGCAGGATTGTCTCCGCATTGTCGTCCGCATTGTGCGCGGTGGCGATCTTGTCGAACCCGCTCGAGATCAGCAATTTGTCAAAGAACTCGTACCGCAGGTTGCGTGCCGCCTCCTGGATCCCGAGCTTCGTGTATCGGGAGTACTCGGCTGTATTCGCCCGCTCCACGTAGAACTCAAACCCGTAATGCCTTGCCCGCTGTGCCACAAACTGCTCGTCCCCATCCGATTCCACGCCGCGAAGCTGGTGGTTGAAGTGAGCGACGACCACCGTCAGCCCGAACGCTTCCTGCTCCTTGGAGAGCAGGTCGAGCAGAGCCACGGAGTCGGCACCACCACTGACTGCGGCGATGATCTTATTGCGTTCTTCGATCAGACGCCGGCGACGACTAAACTCGTGAAAGCGTGTCAGGAACGCACGTGATGAGAACATGGTCTTTCTGTCCACCCCTTAGAAAAAATCCCCTATGTCATAAGCGGCGTCGCTGCGGACGTGGAGGTCCTCCGGGTAAGGGGTTACCGAAGGAGCATCAGCAACGCTCGATGCAAGGGGAGTGAGACCTATTGTCCGATGTAGCGGGAGAGGGATTCGAACCCCCGACCTACGGATTATGATTCCGACGCTCTAACCGGCTGAGCTATCCCGCCGAGGTTGACTCGTTCAAAGCCCAGAAATCCTTGAAAAATATACCACTAATTGGCTAAAAGCGCAAGCAAGCCCCTGCCAACATTGCAAGGCGTCAGTGGATGGTGCACCGCGTTTGTCGTGTCCTCGGACGTGTCACACGGGACCAATAACACAACTATGTTGCACCGGATGTGAATCAAGACAACCTGATCAGTCGTTCTTTCCGGGAGATGCATCCTCTACGAACATGAATTGCCTTGCCTTCATTGGACTAGAATACACACTGGATAGCAAAGAACCGTTGTCCTGCCACACATTGGTAGAAGACGTTTTGGTTCAGTATGTATTGTTCTTTCCGTTGTACTTTCGAAATGGAATGGATATATTTGCCATACTGTTTTCCGACCATGACTTCCCCGACATGACGACAGAAGACGAAGTACTGCTGCAGAATGCCCGTTTCTACGAAGCATTCGAACAGAAGAGCCTTGATGATATCGATGAGATCTGGTCACATAAGGATCATGTCGTGTGTGCGCACCCGGGATGGAATGCCCTCGTTGGCTGGAAAGAGGTACGCCAGAGCTGGGGAAGAATATTCTCCAATGAAATGGGGATGAAGTTCTCGCTCAGAAATGTCCGGGCAAGGGTGTTGAACAATATCGCTATCGTTGTTCTGGAAGAGGAAGTAACGTTTGTGTCCGGACCGCTGGCCCAGACCCGGTCCATCATCGCCACGAACATTTTTGAGCATGAAGCCGGAAAGTGGCGTATGGTGCATCACCACGGCTCTCCCCTGGCAAGCGTAAGCTCCGGTGATGGGGAGGAGGACGCATATCGCTTCCGTTATAACTGAAGCCGATCACTCTCCGATGTCAGCAAATCCTCTTGAACTGACTGCGGCGTTTGCATTTTGCGAGCAGCTTGCCAAATCTCACTATGAAAATTTCCCCGTGGCATCGTTCCTTATTCCACGGGAAAAGCGACCATATATTTGGACTCTCTATGCCTTTGCCCGCATCGCCGACGACTTTGCAGATGAAGGCGAATCAACGGCTGAACGGCGACTTGAAATGCTGGACGATTGGGGGGAACATTTGAATGAGTGTTTTAAGGGAAACGCAACTCACCCCGTCTTCATTGCCCTGACTGAGACCGTCCGGAAGTTCAGCATCCCCAAGGAGCCCCTGGCGGATTTGTTGGCAGCCTTCAGAATGGACGTGACGACAAAGCGGTTCCCAGCCTTCAAGGATCTTCTCTATTATTGTAAGCACTCAGCCAATCCGGTTGGACGACTTGTCCTCCACGTTTTTGAGAATGCCGCCGAACGGACTGCAGCCCTTTCGGACAACGTCTGCACCGCACTGCAATTGGCCAATTTTTGGCAGGATGTGTCGGTGGATTGGCGGAAAGGCCGCCTCTATATCCCGCTTGAAGATTTGGACCGATTTGGGTATACTGAGAAAGACCTTGACAACAAGGTTGTGGATGAGCGCTTCGGGAAGCTCATGGCGTTTGAAGTGGAGCGGACACGCGACCTCTTTGGCAAAGGCAAGCCATCTGCTCCACGAAGCAACGCCGGATCTTCACCTTGAGTTGAACCTGACATGGCGGGGCGGGATGAAGATTCTTGAGAAGATCGAGGCCCTTCACTACGACGTGTTGCACACAAGGCCGGCAATTTCAATGCTCGACAAGGTTTCCATTTTCGGCAGATCACTCTTGCGTTTGACATGAGCTCCATTGCGGCAACAGTAACAAAGAACAGCAACACGAGTTTCTACTACTCGTTTGCATTGCTTCCCCGTTACAAACGCGAGGCCATCAGTGCAGTGTACGCGTTCTGCCGCTACACGGACGATATTGTGGATGAAGGGACGGACGAGCGTCGCAAGGGACTGTTGTTGAGGAAGTGGAGGATGGAGTTGGGACAGGCGCTGCGAGGGACATCCACCTATCCGCTGCTCAATCAGCTCAGCGCAACTGCCCGCAAGTTCAACATTCCCGTCGATCATTTCTATGAGCTGATCCGGGGAATGGAAATCGATCTCACCAAGACGCGCTACGCAACATTCGAAGAACTGCGCGAGTATTGCTATCTCGTTGCCTCCACCGTCGGGCTGATGTGTCGGCAGATCTTCGGGTACAGAAACGAATCCACGCGGGATTACGCAATCAACCTCGGCATTGCGCTGCAGTTGACCAACATCCTGCGTGATGTGAAGGATGATGCCAAGCGCGGAAGGATCTATCTCCCGCAGGAAGACCTGCGCCGGTTCGGGTGCAGTGAGGAGGATCTCTTTGCCGGACGGTACACTCCCGAGTTCGCCAACCTGATGCGCTTCGAGTGCGACCGTGCCCGACGAGTACTTTGATGCAGCACGGAATGCGTTGAAAGATGAAGACAAGTACTACTTCTTTGCCGCGCGCATCATGTGGTCAATCTACGCACATCTGCTCCGTCGGATCGAGCGTTCCAACTACGATGTGTTCAAGCATCGCATCGCGCTTCCCCGGTTTCTCAAGCTGCTTATTGCCTTTCGCTACTGGCTCAGCCATCAGTTGAAGTACTCACGGTTCCAGACTGAAGGGCTGGCTCTCCTCACACTGGGCTGAGCAATGTCCAACCATGTTGTCATTGTCGGCGGCGGACTCAGCGGTCTTGCCGTCGGTGTTGCGCTTGTATCTCGAGGTGCCAAGCGTTACCATACTTGAGCAGAAACCTGCCCTCGGCGGGCGTGCGTACTCGTTCAGAGACGGCGTCACGGGTGACACGATAGACAACGGTCAGCACGTGCTCATTGCCGGCTACGAGCGTACACTTCACTTTCTGGAAACGATTGGAACACGGGACCTTCTTCATATCCAATCATCTCTGACTGCTGCAATTCCATCATCCACAGAGGGGCTTTCAGGAGCTTCGGCTTCCGTTGTTGCCTGTACCGTTCAACTTCCTTGTTGGCGTTCTTTCCAGTTCACTCTTCTCATTTCATGACCGACTCAAGATTCTGCAGGCTGGTCTTTCACTCCGGAGGTTGAATGCCTCCCGCGAACAACACCTTGCCCCGTTGACGATTGAACAGTGGCTGCGAGAAGTTGGCCAGTCGGATGAGTGCATCCGGTCGTTCTGGGAGCCTCTTGCCGTCTCGATCATGAATGAACGGATACGGAAGGTTTCGGCGCTTGTGTTTGTGCGGGCATTGCGGCAGGCATTTCTCGGTGGCCCGCGGCATGCTGCGCTGGCAATCCCGTCGGTCGGACTGAGTCAGCTCTTCGTGGATGGAGCGAAACAGTTCATCACACTTCGCGGCGGCGAGATCCGGTGCAACACCGATGTTGTTGGTGTGGTGATGGAAAATGGTGTTGTGCGGTGTGTGAAGATCAGAAACAGTGCGGCGTTGAACTGCGATGCCGTTATTCTTGCCGTGCCTCATCACAAGCTCCTGGCGATCCTGCCGGATCAACTCAAAGGGAAATACCAGCCCCTTGAGAAGATTGAATCGGCGCCGATCGTTTCCATTCACCTGTGGTTCGGGAAGGAATTTATGAAGCATGAGTCTGTGGGATTGATTGGTAGAAGGATTCAATGGCTCTTTAACAGGCGCATGATCAACAGGGAGAAGGGGAAGGGTGGGCACGTCTCGGCGGTAATCAGCGGGGCGCATGATTTTGTGGATATGTCAAAGGACGAGTTGGTGAAGATTGCAGTGGATGATATCATGAGCGCATATGGCAGGATCGACGAGGAGCCCCGGCACACTGTTGTGATCAGGGAAAAGAGTGCAACGTATTCATCGAGTCCGGAAGTTGAACTGATGCGTCCTGCCAGCGAAACTTCGGTGCCGAATCTTTTTCTTGCAGGCGATTGGACTGCAACTGGATACCCTGCGACGATTGAAGGAGCAGTTGTCAGCGCGGAACGGGCGGCGCAACTTGCGGGAGAATATCTTCGGATGGATGATCGCGGGGACTGATATTCGGCGATGGAATCAGTCTATCTCACAAGCAGGAGTTTCTTCGTATCCACAAAATTTCCAGCCTTCAATCGGTAGAAATACACTCCGCTCGATAATCCATTTGCATCAAGTATCGCCTTGTGATATCCCGCCTCCTTCGTCTCATCCACAAGTGTCCTGACTTCACGACCGAGGATATCAAAAACCTTCAACCCAATGTGGCTCCGCTGAGGCAGCTGGTATTGAATATTCGTTGTCGGGTTGAACGGGTTCGGGTAGTTCTGGCGTAGCTGAAAGGTGCCGGGATTATATTGCACAACGATTACCGGAACGATTCCCGGTTGCCCAAAGCGCCCGGTATGTTGAACGCATAAGCCGCGTGAAGTACTCCAGAAAGTTGCCAGGATTCCACCATTATTGTCTCCCCAGAATTCCGGAAAGTAGGCATTCGCCGAGTCGCTTCGATACACGATCGGAGATATTCCCCAAAGTGGCATTCCAATTGAATCGTATCGTTGCGCTCTGCCTGAAGCATTGGCTAACACAACTCCTCCTGATCCATCCGGAAATAGGTAGCCGCCAACGCCATCGACTCCGGGAAAGACCGATTGAGAGACGAAGCCATCAAAGAATGCAAAATGGAGGACCGTGTCACGACAACCTCGGATATAGTACATTCCACCGTTTCTATCCGGTACGAGTATGGTATTAAGGAAGGGAGACGGCGATCCACAATTTCCGGGATTGAGAAAGGTGGTTTCCCACAGTGTGTCACCGTTGCTTCCAATTTTGCTCAACAGGTTTGTCCCTGGAGGATAACTCAAACTGAACAGTATGCTGTCTTTCCACGAATGATTGGCGAAAAAGCCGATCCATATGGACCAGACAGATTCAGAGCCTGAAGTATCAATGATCCGAGTGAGGTACGTCTCCTGTGTCGGCGTGTAGTATCGCATCACGTTTATGTAGACATATCTGCCAGCACGTACGACGCTTTGGAAATAGATTCGGTTGGCGTCCAAAGACGAGTCAAGAGTTACCTCCCAGAGCTTGTCCCCGTTGCTGTTCACTCGGGTTGCAAAAAGCCGCTCTCGATTGGGTGCACCCGAATAGCCGAACCCGACCTCGCGCGCGGCGTAAATTGCCCCACCGGCTCCATCGGTTACCAGGCCTCCACCCTTCCTCCCGGTCATTGGAGACACAACAAGCACGCCTCCAGATCTCCAGCGAATGATGCCGTTAGCGTCCACGTGCTGCATGTACCATGCATCGTTGTAGTAGTCGAGCGTGATAGGGTTTCTCGTTGCCCCCCGGTGATCATTCCAACCAACTAGTGCGCCACCGTCATTGTCACTTACAATAAGGGCACCCCCACCGAAGTCGGAGGTATCATTGTAATGTGCGACAACCGGTTGTTGACCCCACACACGATATCCATTTAGATCAAGCTTGGTGAGGTACACTGAATTGGTGACGCCGTGTGAGAAAATCGAACTGCCATCATCAAAGACGAGAACGCGGGCTTCGAAACCGTAGTTGATTATCAAGGCATCGCTTGTGGATGGTGAGGTGGACCATTGGGCATGAATTTGCAACCGGGAGAAAAGAAGGAAGGCAAGAATCAAGTATGATGTTGCAGGGCGCATGATACCCCCGTCTGTGAACAATGTAGGAAACTCGTGATTCAACTTCCACGGGAGGTTGCCATATTCACGCGGTCTGTGTCGCCGGTTTACAGGTTCCTCCTGGCGGCGTCCATTTCCGTTGTCCGAGGATACAAGAATGTGTCACGTTTCGACTACGCTCAACGTGACCGTTGTGTTTGCATCAGTTTGTCAGATGTGAGTGACCCGAAGAAACCATTTCATTGATTTTGAGGCCCGAATTCCGGTTATTGTACACACAAAATGATCGACCAAACAATGAACGCTCCCGCTGAAGATAGGCTCGTGCTCCTGGTTGATGACGAGCAGTCGTTGCTCAAGGCAACGTCGATCGGCTTGAAAGATCGCGGCTTCAAGGTGCAGACTGCCGAGTCGGGTGAGCTGGCGATCAAGGCCATCCAGAGCCTCCGGCCAAGCATCGTGGTCTCCGATCTCGCAATGCCCGGCATGAACGGCTTCGAGCTGTACCAGGAGGTAAAGAAGAATGCCGAATACAAATCGCTGCCGTTTGTGTTTCTCACCGCGGTCGATGATTTCTATGCCAAGAAGTTCGGCAAGGAGCTTGGCGGCGCGGCATATATCACCAAGCCCGTTGATCTCGATGAGCTTGAACAGATTCTGAAGGAAAAAATGGGCGGGTAGGCTGTGTGCGCTCGCCAACTGTACGTAATAATATCAGCGATCCCGTGTTGCAGGCGGGATTTTTTTGTATGGACCAAAAAACCGGACGGATTCATTTTCTTGATGTGATGCGCGGCGTCGCCGTTGTGGTGATGGTGATCGGCCACAGCATCGACTCCGTGCTGAGTGTCGATGCACGCACAACGGAGGCATTCCGGTTGTATGATGCAGTGCGCGGGTTCACAGCGCCCATCTTCCTGTTTGTGGCGGGATTTGCATTCACCGTGGTCACAGAACGCAAATGGGAGTTGTACCATACCTGGTCCAAGCCGTTTCGAAGTCGGGTCTCGAAGGTTCTTCTTCTGTTGGTCATCGGGTATGCGTTGCACCTGCCGTTCTACTCTTGGCACAAACTGCTCACCCAGGGTGGCCCCCAGGACTATGCGCAGTTGTTTCAGGCCGACGTGCTTCACTGCGTGGCTTTTAGTCTGCTGGTGCTTCAAGCGTTTGTGATGCTGTCCCAGACTCCCCGGATATTCGCTATCATTACCGGGGCGGTAACAACGCTGATGGTTCTCACAACACCATTTATCTGGTCGATCGATTTCGCACGGCATGTTGGTCCTGTCCTTGCGCCGTATTTCAATCAATCCACCATGTCGATCTTTCCTGTCTTCCCGTACGCGGCATTCATGTTTGCAGGTGCGATGGTCGGTCATTTCTTCCTTGCGGCACGTCGTGAAGATCAGGAGAGAAAGTTCTTCTTCCGGGTTATGGTGTTTTCGCTTGCTGCGGCAGTATGTGGTGTGGTGTTCGATCTTCTTCCGGTGACACTCTATCCGCCACATGATTACTGGAAGGCCAGTCCGAATTTCTTTCTTCTCCGGCTGAGCGCGGTGTTGTTTGTAACGACGGGATTTTTCTACCTACGAAGGTTGCCGGATGTTCTCGAACGGCCAGTGCTCGCTCTCGGCCAGGCATCGTTGCTGGTGTATACTGCACACCTTGTGATAGTGTACGGTTCTGCAGCAAACATCGGCCTCGCGCAGATCGTTGGGAGGACGCTTCCCTATTATGCTGCAGGAGCTGTCGGCATCGCGGTTCTATGCGGGATGGTTCTGCTGACGCATACATGGCACTATCTCCGGACACATCATGAATGGCCATCGCGGGTTGTGCAGGCCGGTATGGCAAGCACAATCGTTTATCTCTTCTTCACCAACCCCTGGTAAGGTGTTAAGCGCCATCCGGCCGATCGCACAATGAGCGGACCACCAACCACATCGCAACCAATATCCAAACGTCTCGACTATATTGACCTGCTTCGCGGGTGGGCGGTGATTGTCATGATCGAGACGCATGTGTTCAATGCGACACTCACCGATGCGATCCGGTCAACGGACTTCTTTGACTATATCAAATTTATCAACGGTCTTGTCGCCCCATCGTTCCTCTTTGCGTCCGGGCTTGCATATGCCATTACCACCCGCCGGAAACTGAATGATTATCTTTCGTTTGGAAGGCCGCTCTTCAAACAGTTCGGACGACTGTTGTTCATTCTCGCTCTTGGCTATCTCTTGCATTTGCCAAAATTCAACTACCACCAGCTGGTGTACTGGACCGACGAGAGGCACTGGCGCACGTTCTTCCAGGCTGATGTACTTCAATGTATTGCCGTGAGTCTCATGTTGATGCAGGGATTGCTCCTTCTCCTGAGGTCGGAGCAGCGTTTGTACGTTGCACTAATGGTGGGCACGGTGGCGGTGGTGTTCGTTACCCCTATCGTTTGGGGTATTGATTTCTGGCCGCTCCTTCCGAAATTTCTGGCAGGGTACACGAATGGCATGCACTTCCAGAGCTTTCCGGGCTTTCCGTTGTTTCCCTGGTCGGCGTTTGTTTTTGCCGGTGCCATCGTCGGATACTTCTCTCTCCGTGCCAGGGATGCAAGTGTTCAACAACCGGCTTCTCCATTGAACGAGATGACGATGATGAGGCGTTCCTTGTGGGTCGCGTTGGCGCTTGTTGTGGTCTCGTTCCTCATCGAGCCTCTTGCCCCCTCGATCTATCCCACGTATGACTACTGGATGTTCAGCCCCAGTTTCTTCATGCTCCGTCTCGGCCTGGTGATGGCGCTGTGTGTAGCAATGTTTTTCTATGAAAAGAAGCGGGGTGTCTCTCCGAAATCAGTGGTCACATTGATCGGCAGGGAGTCGTTGATTGTGTATGCAACGCATCTGCTGCTCATCTACGGGAACTTCAGCACGTTCAATTTCTCAAAGCAAGTGAATCACTCGTTCGGGTACGGGGGGGCTATCATTACCACTCTCGTCTTGTGGGTGTCGATGTACGCGCTGGCGCGTTTTTGGAACAGCACCAAGAGAGGCTCCCCCCGATGGAAAGTCGCTTTTGAGTTTGGAACGCTCGCCGTGCTTGTCGGTGTGTTTTTCTTCGGGCCCGAGAGCAAGTAATTGCCAATTGTGAACCGGATATTGTCAATCCGTGGTTGACACTGCATCGTATCTTGAACTTCCTCCTCTTATTCCTTACCGTAGAACAGTCCCGAATCACCTATTCATGTCTTTTCGTGTTCATTCGTGGATAATCCTTCCAAAAGATAAATGAGAAGCTCTCATGCCCTCACTCGTACTTCTTCGCCACGGCGAATCACAATGGAATCTTGAAAACCGCTTCACCGGTTGGGTGGATGTTGACCTTTCGCCGAAAGGCGTCGAGGAAGCGCACAGCGCCGGCCGTACGCTCAAGGAGGAGGGATTTGTCTTCGATGTCGCGTTTACGTCGGTGCTGAAACGTGCCATCCGCACGCTGTGGATTGCGCTTGATGAAATGGATCTGATGTGGATTCCGGTGCATCATTCATGGCGGCTGAACGAACGGCACTACGGCGCGTTGCAGGGGTTGAACAAGGCTGAGATGGCGGCGAAGTACGGCGAACAACAGGTGCATATCTGGCGCCGCAGCTACGATATCCAGCCACCGGCCCTTGAACGCTCGCACCCGATGTTCCCGGGGAATGATCCCCGTTACAAGGATATGAATCCCAAGGATCTCCCGCTTACCGAATGCCTCAAAGACACTGTGTCCCGCTTTCTCCCGCACTGGCACGAGGTGATAGCACCGGCAATCAAGAGTGGAAAGCGTGTTTTGATTGCAGCGCACGGCAACAGTCTGCGCGCACTGCTGAAGTATCTGGACAACATCTCCGACGAGGCCATCACCGGGCTGAACATTCCCACAGGTCTTCCACTGGTGTATGAGCTCGACGCAAATCTGAAACCGCTCGGCAGTAAATACCTCGGCAGCGAGGAAGAAGTGAAAGCGCGGATGCAGGCTGTCGCAAATCAAGGGAAGGTGAAGAAGTAATCCGTCAGATGTTCCCTCCTCCTTATTCAACCAATACTATTTGATGCCCACAAGTGTGCCACATGAAATCTCTTGCGATTGTCCTTGTTTCACTAGTCATGGTGGTCGGCGCGATGAATGCACAGGACGTTTCCATGAAAGTTACACTCGATGGTGAGTGGTTGTTCAAGATCGATTCAACGAGAACCGGAATTGACCAGGGCTGGTTTGCGGACACGCTGAACCGTTCGGACTGGCAGCCGGTTGAAGTGCCGGAGTTCTGGGAAAAGTATCCGGGGCTTGCAACATATGACGGTTGGGGATGGTTCAGCAGGACGGTGAGAATAGACAAGACCGATCGGCCGCTCAGTCTTCATTTCGCGGGCGTGGATGACGACGCGCGAGTATGGGTGAACGGTGTTGACATTGGAAACCATTCGGGATACTCAGAGCCGTTCGCTGTGGGTCTGGATAGCGCTCTTCGGTCCGGGGATAATACGATCGTTGTTTTGGTGATGGATCATGGCGCTGGCGGTGGAATCTACAAACCGGTGACACTCATCGAAACCCGCCACCTCGATGACCTGCTCAAGAGCCCCTATTTTGACAAGCCTGCCCTCAAAAGTGCAGATTGGGTCAGAGATGCCGTCATCTACGAGGTCTATCTGCGTTCATTCTCCAAAGAGGGAAACCTTGCGGGGCTGGAAAAGAAACTCCCGGACTTGCAGAGGCTTGGCGTTACAGTATTGTGGCTCATGCCGATTCATCCCGTGGGAGTCAAGAACAGAAAGGGATCGCTTGGAAGTCCGTATGCGGTTCAGGACTACTATGGCATCAATCCCGAATTCGGAACGCTTCAGGATTTCAGGCACCTCCTCAACGCCGTGCATAAAAGAGGGATGAAGCTAATCATCGATCTCGTCGCCAACCACACGTCGTGGGACAGCAAGCTCATCACGGAACACCCCGAGTGGTTTACAAAGGATTCGACAGGGAAGATCGTGTCTCCAAACGCGGACTGGACTGACGTTGCCGACCTCGACTATTCAAATTCCGATCTCCGCCGCTACATGATCGAGATGATGATCTACTGGGTGAGGGACATCGGCATCGACGGTTTCCGGTGTGATGTTGCGGAGATGGTACCGACCGATTTCTGGGAGGAGGCCCGGGCACGATTGAACCGGATCAAACCGGTCATGATGTTGTCGGAGGGATCGATTCCCGAGCATCATATGAAGGCATTCGATCTCACCTATTCCTGGAACATCTATAACGGACTTGACCTGCTGATCCACGGCAAAAAACCGGCAACGTTGCTTGACGATCTGCTGAAGTCCGAGTCGCTGCAATTCCCCGTTGGATCTCTTCGCATGCGTTTCAACACGAATCATGACAAGAACGCGTGGGATGCACCTGCAATTGAGAAGTATGGTCTGCAGGGATTAAAGCTCTCGGCGGTGGTTATCAACACCATTCCCGGCGTTCCCCTGATCTACACGGGAGAGGAGGTTGCCAACGACCGGAGACTGAGCCTCTTCGAGAAGGTGGATGTTGATTGGTCCCGTTCAACAGAAATGGGAGAGCTGTATCAACGGCTGTTCCTGACGCGACAGCTTCACAAGGCGCTCTCGCGTGGAGAGATGATCAAAGTTCACTCGAACCTTGACCAGGATGTCTACGCGTTTTTCCGGATTGCCGGCAGAGATAAAGTGCTGACCGTTTTGAATTTTTCAAGCGAACAGCACCTTGCCGCACTCGACGTTCCGATGAAACTTATCTTTGCGGATCAGAAGAACACCACGATGAAGGACATATTTACCGCCGAACGAATCGAGGTGGGCACACGGTGTTCTGATACGTTGAGTGTTGCTCTGGAGCCGCTGGATTACCGGGTGTATGTGATGGAGAAGTAGTGACGAATGATGAATGGTTAGGAAGCGATTATTCTGATTATCAATTTCTTTACTTCGCTCACCACCTCATCCGGCGTCCACTCGTTTCCCCTGATGATCTTCACGATGCGTCCGCCCTGATCCAGAATCGCCGTACGCAATGTGTGTTGAAGCAGCCCGCCTTCGTCATCGGCAACCGAGAGACCGAATCCGTCTGTGAGTCTGGAAATGGCAGCCTTATCGGCGGTGACGAAATCCCATGTCGTGAAGTCTGCGCTGTAACTCTTGCCGTAGTTCTTGAGCACTTTGGGTGAATCGACCTTCGGATCGAAACTGATCGACAGGAGATGCCATTTGCCGGTCAGGGACTTATCCATGCCGAGTGTCTTCTGAATCCTGGCGAAGTGATTGCTCATGCGAATGCAAAAATCGGGGAGCGGGCAGCGGGTATAGATGAAGGTGAGGGCAAGGACTTTCCCCTTGAAGTTGTTGACGTAGACTTTTTTCCCATCCTGGTTTGTCAACTCGACTGACGGCAAGGTCTCGCCTTCCTTGAATATTTTCGCCAGGATGGTTTCTTCTGTCAACTTCGGATTTGGCGGCTCGCCCTTTCCGGTGATTGTGAAAGTATCAAGCCAGCTCTCCGTTCGGGACACAGCCAGGACTGCTTGAATCGAATCGCCAACATGTACCGACTTCAGGAGGCCAGGGTTCTTTACCTTGAACGGCATTGTCATCGCATCCATATAGTTCGGGATTTCCTCGTGGGACACCGTCAGTCGCTGCTTCACCGTATCGATTGCCACGACTTCGCCCTTGAGGGGGAACGTGACGAGATCGACAGGCTTTTGTTCTTGTTTGGAGCAAGAAAGAAGGAGCAATGTTGAGCTGAACACAATACCGGGGATCCTGAGCAGTCTCATGGTCGTTTGGATTTGTTGAATGGAGACGTGTTTGAAGAATAAGATACAAAAAAGCCGAGCCAGTGTGAAGTTCACCCTCCTTGCTTTCCCTTCGTTATTCACGTATTTTTATTCTGCACCTGCGTAAAGCATGGCGCGTAAAACGTACATCCACAAACTCTGATCGCTTATGTCATTCTGGCTCCTCAAATCCGACCCCGATGCCTATTCATTCCTTGATCTTGAACGGGACAATAAAACGGTGTGGGATGGCGTCTCGAACAGTCTCGCGCTCAAGCATATCAGGAGTATGAAGAAGGGAGACACCGCATTTGTGTATCATTCGGGGGACGAGAAATCGATTGTCGGGATTGCAGAGATTGCTTCCGATCCCTATCCCGACCCGAAGCAAAGCGACCCGAAGCTTGTTGTCATGGACCTCAAGTTCAAAGAGCGACTGAAACAACCGGTGTCCCTTGCGGAGATCAAAGGGCGCAAGGAGTTTGCCGACTTTGCTCTTGTGCGTATGTCAAGGCTCTCCGTAATGCCCGTGACTTCCGCGCAGTGGAAGGCGCTTCTTGCCATGTCACACTAGGCGGCTTGCTTCATGGACCTGCTCGTCGGTCTCCTGAAAATCGCACTCGTCCTTCTGATTGTCGCGCTCAATGCATTCTTTGTGATTGCGGAGTTCGCAATCGTCAAGGTCCGTGCAACGCAGATTGAGCCTCTGGCAAAATCAGGATTGAGGCGTGCGCGGATCGCGGAGCGCGTGATTCGCAATCTGGACAAATACCTCTCTGCGTGCCAGCTGGGTATCACCATGACAAGCCTGGGTTTGGGCTGGGTTGGTGAGCCCGTGGTTGCACATATGCTTGCGCCTGTGTTTGCATGGCTCGGAGTCACTGAGCCCGCGTGGATTACCACTATCTCCTTTGCGGTCGGGTTCACGCTCATAACGTTCCTTCATATTGTCGTTGGCGAACAGGCGCCGAAATGGTTGGCCATTCAACATCCCCGGCAATCCGCGTTGTTCGTCTCTCCCCCGCTTCACCTGTTCTTTCTCGTGTTCCGCCCGTTCATCTCGCTGGTGAACGTCAGTGCGAATACCTTCCTCATGTGGGTCGGGATTGAGCCGATGAACGAATCCGAGGTTGCTCACTCCGAGGAAGAACTCAGGATACTGTTGAGCAAAGGGAAGGTGCTCACAACAACCGGCAGGGCCATCTCGCTCAATGCCATCGAGCTTCGCAATCGCACCGTGCGCGAAGTGATGGTCCCGAGAACCAACGTGATTTTTCTTTCCACGGAAAAGTCGCTGGAGGAGAATATCACCATTGCAGAGGAGAACCAGTTCACCCGGTATCCGTTGCGTGAACGCGATCTTGACAATGTTGTGGGAATGATCCATCTGAAGGATCTGTTCAGGCTTAAAGGAACCACCGGAAGCGGATCCCGACTGCTGGAGATCAAGCGCGAGATTCTCTATGTGCCGGAGACAACTCCGCTTGAGAAAGTCCTCAACCTGTTCCTGACCAAGCGCATCCTGATGGCAGTAGCTGTTGATGAGTATGGTGGCACCGCGGGACTTGTGACACTGGAGAATGTGCTTGAAGAACTGGTCGGCGAAATCCGCGATGAATTCGATGTTGAGCCACTGCTCGTGCAGAAGGTGAACGAGACGGAGTTTCTTGTTGATGGCACGATGCCACTGCACGACTTTGCCCGTATGTTCGATGTAGAACCCGAAAGCAAGGACGTGGTAACGCTCAGCGGGTATGTTATTCAGTTGATTGATCGGGTGCCTGAGAAAGGAGCTTCAGTACACATCGGTCAATGGGTTGCAACCGTTGAGGCAACCGAGCGTAAGAAAGTGAAGACGATACGGTTGAGGAAACTTCCGGTTGTACAAGAGGAGACGAGTCGGAGATAATGGTCAAGTTGAACGGGATGATCCTGGGTGTTGCCATCACGATCCTCGGTTTGTGGGTGCAGGCATCTGCGCAGTACTACGAAGAACGCGAATACAGACCGACCGAGGCCCGCTATATTTCCGTAGGCGTTATGAATCGCGAGTTTACACCCAAGCCTTCCAATTCCCTGCCAGACACTGCGAGAATTCACTACAGCAGAGTCATGCCGATGATCTCGTTCAGGCAGGGATCGGGTGAACTCATGTTCGGATATTCCACCTACACACTCGCGGGTGGCTCGAAGTCAACAATCTTCTTCGGAGGACGATTTGGCAGCGAAGTTCCGATCACGGGCCGCAGACCATTCGTGCTGCTTTTCCCGCTGCAACTGGCGGCGGATTTCACGAAAGCGGAGGGCGTTGGACCGTCGCGGGAAGATTTCAATATTGCGAGCGTTGGAATTGGAGCGGGACTGAAACTCAGGTATTTCACGAGCAGCGTTGATTTTTCTTTTGGTGCGGAGGAGCTTGTGCAGTACAGCACGGAAGGAATAGGTGTAGGGAACGGATTCTCTGCGGCGACCGTCGGAGATCTCGTGGCACTCTTAAGAGATTGCGGGCCATTCAATGGAGCAGTGTTCGGCTATCGCTTTCGTTTTCAAACATGGTCAATGAATGAGAGCAAGTTCAACTATCGCAGCATTTCGCACGGGCCGTACATCGGACTCATGTTCTAGACGGGGAGACCACGCGGATGTACCCTGGATGTGCATGGATGTAAGGAAGTAACGTGGACACCACAATCAGAACAAAAATAGTCTGGACCTTTGCCATCCTCGTTATGCTGAGCCTTGGCGGAAGTTTCTGGGCCATCTACAATTTCTATGCAATGGGGACGACCGTCGCAACGATCCTCCGGGAGAACTATCAGAGTGTTCTCGCGGCGGAGAATATGGTGAAATTGCTGGAGAGACAGGATAACGCGTTGCTTGCGCAGAGTGAGGGAGAAGATGTTACCATGGCTGGAGGGTTCGAAGATAACAAGAAGCTATTCTTCTACTGGGAGGATCAGGCAGGGCAGTGGGGAGTGATCCCCGCGTCGCAGGCGATTCTGGACTCTATCAGGAATGCATACGGCAACTATATCGTCTATGCCGACTCGATGATTTCCCGGAGCCAGCAGGGAGCATTGAGAGAGGCGCGTCAGTACTACTACGAGGTCGTCAGATATCATTCCGACAGGCTCAGAGAACTCTGCTTTGAGCTCTTTCAGGTAAACCAGAACGCGATGGTCAACGCCGAGGCGCGCACGCACTCCATTGCAAGTCAGACCGCGTATGGCACAATGATCGTTTCGCTGATTGTTCTGGCCTTAAGCATCATTGCCACCGCCTGGCTCATCAAGGTAGTCATCAAGCCGGCTGAAGAATTGACCGAAACGGTCAAGCAGATCGGTACGGGGAACCTCGATCTGAAGATCGATGTGCTTTCCAATGATGAGATCGGACAGTTGAGTCGCGAATTCAACAAGATGACCGAGCGCTTGCGGCAGTTCGAACAGATGAACATCGAGCGCATCATTGCTGAAAAGCGGAAGTCGGAGGCGATTGTCGAGAGCATCTCCGATGGATTGATTGTGACCGATGCACAGATGCGAATCATCCGCATCAATGCGGTGATCGCCGAACTGTTCGGATGTGAGGAGAATGCCGTTGAAACGCAGCCGGTAAGCGCTGTGGTTCGCGATGAGAGGGTAATCGCGCTCATTCGCGAGGGATCGAGGCCAGACCCCGAGGCAAGCCAGCCGGGCGACGGTATTTTTATGCTCGGGAGTCCGGAGCGACCGCTCTTCTTCCGCCCGAAGGTCACGCGCATTTTTGATAGCGAGGGGAAACTCTACGGGGTCGTCACGTTGCTGCAGGATGTGACTCAGTTCAAGGAACTCGACCGCATGAAGTCGGATTTCATTGCCGCGGTGTCTCACGAGTTCAGAACCCCCGTCACGTCTATCAACATGAGCGTGGATATTCTGAACCAGGGTATTCTCGGACCCCTCAATGACCGTCAGAAGGAACTGATCGATTCCGCGAAAGAGGATTGCCACCGGCTGACCAAGCTGGCACGCGAACTACTCCAGCTTTCGAAGCTCGAGTCGGGCAAGCTGCAACTCAGGAATGAGGAGCTGGATGTAAAGGGGCTTGTGGAGTCGTCCATCAGGCCCCTGCAACTGCAGTTCCAGGAGAAGAACGTTGCCCTCATGCTGGAATTCCCTCCGGCGTTTCCGCGTCTGGTTGCGGATGAACAGCAGCTTACGTCGGTGGTGACAAATCTGGTGACCAATGCATTGAAATACACCGGCACCGGAGGAACGGTGACCGTACGCGTCCGCGAGGAAGACAATGCGCTTCGCATCGACGTTGCTGATACAGGCCAGGGGATCTCGCAGGAGAATCTCGGAAAGATCTTCGACAAGTTTGTACAGGTGAAGCACTCTTCCGATACCACGCCGGGGAGTGTTGGCCTTGGCCTGGCCATCGCAAAGGAAATCGTTGAACTGTACGGCGGGAAGATCTGGGCGACGAGCGCGCCCGGGAAGGGGAGCACCTTCTCATTCGTCCTTCCCCTGCCGCAGCACCATATCGGCGAACAGACATGACAGCGAACGCCCGAAAAGCATCCATCCTTCTTGTTGATGATGAGCAGAACATTCTGAGGACTGCCAAAATCTGCCTTGAGAATGCCGGCTTTGAAGTGGAGGCGTTTGCCGATCCGATGAAAGCCCTCGAAGCGGTGCGCCAGCGCTTCTACGACATCGGGTTGTATGATCTGAAAATGCAGCCGATGGACGGCATGCAGTTGCTGAGAGATACGCGCCAGATCTCGCCGGAAACGACTGTTGTCTTGATGACCGCCCACGGCAGTATCGACTCTGCCGTTGAAGCGATCAAGCTCGGGGCGTTTGATTATCTGCAAAAACCGTTTGAGTTTTCCGAATTGCAGACGTTTGCCGAGAAGGTCTATGAGCATCACAAGCTGCGAAGTGAGGTACAACTGTTGCGTGAAGAGCTGCGCCGTCATACCGGCAGCGGGGAGATCATCACCCGTGACGAAGCAACGCAGAATGTGATTACACTTGCACTGCAGATTGCGCCGGGCAGCATCAGTGTGCTCATCGAAGGCGAGAGCGGGACGGGAAAAGAGCTTCTCGCGCGTCTTATTCACAAGCAAAGCAACCGGAATGCGCGGCCATTTGTCACCGTCAATTGTGCAGCGTTGCCCCACGCGCTCCTTGAGAGTGAGTTGTTCGGTCATGTCCGCGGCGCCTTTACCGGAGCAGTCAAGGATCGACAGGGGAGGTTTGAAGTTGCTGACGGGGGGACGGTGTTCCTGGACGAGATCGGGGAGGTGGAACCCTCAACACAGGTGAAGTTGCTGCGGTTCCTCCAGAGCAAGGAATTTGAACGCGTGGGCGAGAGCATTACACGAAAAGTGGACGTACGGATTATTGCTGCCACGAACAGGTCCCTTGAAGAGGCCGTTCAGTCCGGGGTGTTGCGTGAAGACCTCTATTATAGACTCAATGCCGTGAAGCTCAGGTTGCCACCGTTGCGCGAACGGTCTTGCGACATCCCGCTGTTGGTTCAACATTTCCTGAAGAAGTTTGACAATCAGGCTGAGATCACCACGGATGCCCTCGATGCACTCGTCGGGTACTCGTGGAAGGGAAATGTCCGTGAGCTGGAAAACGTTATTGAACGTGCTGCGTTGCTTGCCCGGGGGGAAAGTATTCAACTGCACCACCTTCCGGAAGAGTTCCAAAACGCGCTTCCATCCGGCAGACTGGCCCTTTCGCTTGAAGAGGTTGAACGCCAACACATTATCAAGGTGCTGCGTATCGCGAAGGACCTTGACGAGGCTGCCTCCATGCTCGGCATAGACCCTGCGACGCTATGGCGAAAGAGAAAGAAATACAGCCTGTAGGCCCCTTCTGAGATATTGATTTGGGTTGCATTTTGCAAATGCGGTTAATATATTTGACCCCACAAAGTTAGACCATCCTCTCTTCCGAAGAGCTCGTTCTTGTCGTGCAGTTTGCAAGGCTTGTGCTACTGGTCGATGTGTGCCACAATCTTCACCTGACGCGATAACTCATTTGTTATGATCCTATCCCAGCGATGTCCAACGCATCGCTGCCGTATGGCATTAGCTTTGCCCGATAATCGCGCGGAGAACTGGATAATAATCACAAAGGGCATAACCCACGCCGGCTCTGCTTGGCGGCACCCATCAATTACATAAGGTAACGGTCAGTTTCCAGGAGACACCATGGCAATTAAAACGACAACCCTGCAAAGCGGAAAAATCGGCGTAATCGAAGTAAAAGGCTCGCTGGTTGGGGGGGAGGAAACCGATGAACTCCGAAATGCGGTTGCTGATTTTGTTGAGCAGGGCAACAAGAAGTTGATTATTGATCTGGCGAAGGTTACGTATCTCAACAGCACGGCAATCGGCATTCTTGTGCAGGCACATACCACGTACGCCAAGAACAAGGGTCACGTCAAATTGTGCGGAATCAACAAGAGTATCAATAATATTTTTGTGATTACAAAGCTGACCATGGTGTTCGACGTGGCCGACACGCGGGACGATGCTGTCAAGGGTTTCGCAGAATGAAAACACATACGTCATTTTTTTCCCAATCAACAAAAGGAGCGCATCAATGAAACAATCCGTCTTTCTCGGCGCTGTTGTGGTCATTACGGCCGCAGTTGCCCTCGTTATCTACATGTTTGTGCTCGGTAACCCTGCGAACTTTGCAGACGGCGAATCGAGACTGGTCCCCCTGAAGGGCAACCTTCTTGGAACAATCTACACCGGCGGCATCATTGTCCCCGTGTTGATCACGCTGACGCTGATGGATCTCACGCTCGTGTTTGAACGATACTTCTCCTTGCGAAAAGCCAACGGCAAAGGTCCCATCCCCATGTTCCTGAAAGGTGTACAGTCTCATCTGATGAACGGGCGGATCGATGATGCCATCAAGGCCTGCGATGCACAGCGTGGCTCGGCGGCGAACATTATCCGCACCGGTCTGGCACGGTACAAGGACATCCAGCAGGAAAAGACTCTTGACGCCGAGAAGAAAATGGCGGAAACGAAACGGGCGATCGAGGAGGCAACCAGCCTTGAGACACCACTCCTTGAACGAAACCTCATTGCCCTTTCGACCATTGCATCAATTGCAACCATGTTTGGACTGCTCGGCACAGTCATCGGGATGATCCGTGCATTCACCGCCCTTGCGGCCCAGGGTGGTGCACCCGATGCGATCCAGCTTTCGATTGGAATTTCCGAAGCATTGATTAACACGGCCCTCGGACTGACGGCTGCAATTCTTGGAATCGTGTTCTACAACTTCTTCGTCACGAAAGTGGATAACTTCACCTACATGATTGACGAAGCGAGCTACAATGTTGTGGAAATCCTGAACTCCAAGACCAGCTAAATCTGACAACAGGTGCATTATGCCAAAGATAAAACCAAAACGTCAGGGCGTGCTCATCGACATGACGCCGTTGGTTGACGTGGCGTTTCTGCTCCTCACATTCTTCATGCTGACGACGCAATTCAAACCACCGGAAGAGGTGCAGATTGAATTGCCATCTTCCCACTCGCAGTTCAAACTGCCTGAGTCGGACGTGATGACACTGACGCTGAGCAAGGACGGGCGCATTTTTCTCGGCCTTGATTCGCAGAGGCTGCGTGGCAGGCTGTTCGGTAAGGACAATGAGTTGAAGGCGAGCATCGAAGTTCCCAAGGATCGGCTTGCTGATATGCTCATCCAGGCACGAACGGCAAATCCAAAGCTCCGGACGGTTATCAAGGGCGACAAGGACTCGGACTACGGCCTTGCCGAAGATGTGATGGACATTTTGCAGAAAACGAAGATTACACGTTTTAACCTGGTGACGAACCTCGATGCCAAGTAAATGAACGAGAGGAGGGTACAGTCATGACAGGTGGTGAAGCAACTTCAAGAGTGCAAGAAGATGCACGACCGGCAAGAAATCGGCGAGTCGGCGTCCGCGTTGACATGACACCTCTCGTTGACGTGGCGTTTTTGCTGCTTACATTTTTCATGCTGACCACGTCAATGACGCGGCCGCAGACGAAGGAGATCAATATTCCGCCTGACAGCGGGGTGACAGTCCCGGTTCCGGAACGGAATTTGTTGAACCTGCTGGTTGACGAACACGGAGGAATTTACTGGGCAATCGGCATGCAGTCGCCCAGGAAGATCGAACTTGTCAACCTGCGGAGCTTGCTGCGAGAGCGTTTGACTGAGAACCCGAGAATCATAGCTCTCGTCAAGGTTGATCGCAAGGGGACATACCAGACGCTTGTGAACATTATGGACGAATTAAGTCTTGCCAACATTACACGGTTAAGTCTGGCGCCACTCCTCGACGCCGACCGCGGGATGATTGCGAAGGCTCAAGTATGAATCTATTACAGCAGAGAATGTAAATTTCAGATAGGAGGATATAGCTATGGCAGGTGGTGGAGGAGGAGCTCCTGAACCCAGATCGCATGGGAAGAAGAAACGGAAGAAGGGTCGAAGGCTTGGTATCCGCATCGACATGACGCCCCTCGTGGACGTTGCCTTCCTGTTGTTGACATTTTTCATGCTCACCACGTCGATGACGCGGCCACAAACCATGGAGATTAACCTTCCCCCTGATCAAGAGGTGAAGGTCGAAATTGCAGAGTCGAATCTCCTCACCTTGCTGATCGATGAGGCCGGGAAGATGTACTGGTCCATCGGGATCAAGGCTCCTCAAAAACTTGAGCAAGCCAACATGAGGAAGTTCCTGCGCGAGCAGATTGCCGGGAACCCGAAGCTTGTCACACTCGTGAAAGTGGACCGGAAGGGCAAGTACAAGATGATGGTCGATATCATGGATGAGTTGAACCTGGCGAACATCACACGTTTCAGCCTTGCCCCGATGCTTGACAAGGACAAGGCACTGATTGCAAAGGTTCAATCATAATCCGAGCAACTACATTTTGAAGGGAGAGCAATCATGGCAGAAGCGACATTGACGGGAGGATTCGAGCGTCGGGTGAAGTACGGAGCGGTAGAGCTTAAACAGGCCTACCAAAAGTACTTCTCGATTGCGATGGGGATTGCAGTTGCAATCCACGCTGTGATTCTCGGTGGCTACTATTTGGTCGAGCTCCTGAATCAGGAGGAGCCACCCACTCGCATGGTGCATGTGATGAAGTACAGTGACCTCGGTCCACCCCCATCGATACAAAGCATGAATACGCCTCCTCCGGTTGCAGTATCAGCCCCGGTGGCCAAGCCCACAGTCGGGGCTCCTGTTCCAGTCCCGGATGCGGAGGTAAGCCCCGAGCAGACTATTGCCACACAGACCGAGATGAGCCAGGTGGTTTCACCGATCAGTGAGGGAGCAGGTAACGCCGGCGTTGCGGTGGAGCAGGACATAAAGATCGAAGACGAAGGTCCGCCTGCCGATTTCGTTCCGTACGAGAAGGAGCCGCAGATTGTCAAAAAAGTCGAGCCGAAGTATCCTGAGCTTGCCATGCGGGCAGGCCTCGAGGGAAAAGTCACCGTGAAGATCTGGGTCGACAAGGAGGGCAAAGTGAAACAGGTGGTTGTGCTTAAGAGTGATGCCGAGATCTTCGATCAGCCGGCCATCGACGCGGCGAAGCAGTTTGTGTTCACACCGGCATATATGAACAATGGTCCTGTTGCGGTGTGGGTGTCGTTCCCGTTTCGGTTTAAGCTGACAGACAAGAAGTAAAGCTGGATCCACGGTTGAACGTCGTGGGGCCTTCGTCTGTCTTGATTGGGATTCGAAGTCCCTGTGTCGAGTCAGCTTCAGGAGGCAGCTCATTGGATGGGCAGGAGGGAAGGTTGGAATATCACCTTCCCTTTTGAGCAAGGAAGAGGAGGGTATATGAACTACCCGGTAGTTCTCAGATATGTGATCCTCACGATTTCCGGACTTGCGATGGTGGTTGGCGGTCTCGTAATGGCAGGAATCCTCGTCCCAAGGAATTTCCCGGACCAATACGGGATCCTCATAGGTATTGTCGTTTTTCTGTACGGGGCGTACAGGTTCGCGATAGCATACTTTAGACGGGCATAAACAATGCGAACAAGACTTTTGAGTGTTGCGTGGATCGTCTCGCTGATTGCTCTGATGCTTGTGTCTTGCCGGCAACAGCCGACGGTTAGCACAACGAAGGGGACTGTGACCATCGGGTGTGATGAATCGCTGCTGCCAGTGATGAAAATCCAGGCAGAAGATTTCCATAACACATATCCCGAGGGGACCATCAATCTCAGGTCAGTGGAAGCCCGGGAAGCGGTGGTGGATTTTGTCAACGATAGTATCCGTGTCATCACTATGGCGAGGCCGTTCAACAAGGAGGAACTCGACTACCTCAAGAAATCGGACATTCAATATGAGGGATTCAAAGTTGCTCTGGATGCCGTCGCCGTCATCGTCAATATGCAGCGACAGGATACCACACTTCGGGTAACTGAGCTCGATAGCATTTTCAGTGGTGCCCGGACGCAATGGAACCCGAAAACGAGATCGTTGATCGATGCCTACGTGGGAGACATCAATTCCAGCACGGACGAGGTGTTCAAGGCAGCAATTTTGAAAGGGAAGCCATTTGGCTTGACAATAACGCGGATCAAGTCCAGCGACAAGCTCATCGAAGAAGTGGCAAAGAATCCGAATGGTATTGGTCTTGTCGGGGTGAGTTGGCTGGAAGGTCATGAAGAAGGTATCAGGGAATGCAGGATTGGCGGTGGCAATTACCAACCGGACACATCGCTTGTGCCGGGACAATTCTTCAGCCCCGCGCAGGCCCATATCCTTCGGCGTTACTATCCGATCACGAGAGAAGTGTACATGTACACTCGGGAGGTACACAGAGACGTCGGCTACGGGTTCATTGCGTATGTGAAAGAAAGCAGAGGGCAGCAAATTTTTGTCAACCATAAGCTTGTCCCGGCAACCATGCCCGTCCGTATTGGTAATCTCACATCAGAGAAGGTACAATAGCCAATGAAACCCGTTCTTGTCGGATTTCTCCTCGTAGCTGCAACGCAGGTTCTGGATGCGCAGGACATCTATAACAAGGCTAGAGCATCGTTGAGTGCAGGGGACACATCGGCGGCATTCTCGTCATTTCAGGACGCCGTGAAGGCAGGTCAGAAGCTTGCGGAATCGAATTACTACCTCGGTGCCATCTCGTTTGCCCGCCACAAGCTCGATGATGCCGTAAAATATCTTCAGGCTTCCTACAAGCTGGATGATGAAAATGTCGACGTGATGAAAACGCTGGCAAAGGCGTTTACTGAGAAGAAGGATAATAAGGACGCACTTGACATGCTCCGGGTAGCAGCAAAGCAGGCGCCAAAAGACTGCGAGGTTTCATACCTCTACGGTAAGGCGCTTGTTGCCGTGGACTCCACCGATCCGGCGATTGTGCAGTTGACACGGGCAAAAGAATGTATGCCTGATAACGCGTGGATTTACGCTTCTCTCGGCGACGCGTACTTAAGGATCGGAGTCAAGCCGCTCGCGATTTCCAATTACGAAGAGGCACTCAAGCGGGAGCCCAAGAATCTTGGTCTGGCACTGAAGGTAGCCCGTGCATTTGAGCAGAATCGACAATACACGGATGCAGTGAAAGCGTACGTTGTGGCAGAGCAGATTGATTCCACGAATCCCTCCCCTTACCTCGAACATGGCAACATCCTCGTCCGGGCCAAGCTGTTTAAGCTGGCCGTTCCTCCATTAAACAGGCTGGTCAAGTTGAGCCCCAAGGATGTTGAAGGGTCATCCCTCTACGCCCAGGCATTATTCGGGGCGGGTGACTTTGCTGAGGCGGCTCCGGCAGCAAAGACTTCGCTGACATTGGATTCATCCAACACGGACATCTGGAGAATTCTGGCTCATTCGCTCGTCGAGAACCGGGAGAACAAGGAGGCTCTTGATGCGTTCGGTTCACTGCGCCGCCGCAATGCAATCAAGCAAGAAGACTATATCATGCTCGGGCGGGCATATTACGGAGCCGGGATGGATGCTGATGCGATGGACGCATTTCAAAAGGCATGGGCAACAGACTCGACCAACTGTGATATCTACTTTCCGCTTGGTTCGTTGTACATGAAACGACAGGAATACGTCAAGGCGGCCGTGATGTTCGAGAAAAAAGTTGCGTGCGATCCGAGATCCCTGAGCTCGTATATCAATGCGGGCATCACCTACCTTCAACCATCGAATCTCAATCTGCAGCGCGCCCGTGAGTTGTTCGTCAAGTCCATTGAGCTGAAGGGGGATTTCCTTCAGGGCCGGCTGTGGCTCGCCCGCTACTACCTGCAAGCCGATTCGTTGGACATGGCAGAAGCACAGTACCTCGAAGTTGTAAGGCTTATCGGAGACCAGATCGACAAGAACAAGGGCGTTTATGGAGAGGCACAGAAGCTGCTCGGATCCTTGTATATGCAAAAGAAACAATATGGGAAGGCGATTGATGCATTCCGAAAAGCACAGTCCGTTGGTGCTGATGATGCGAACACCCATCTCTCATGGGGTCAATGCATCCTCCAGACACTCGACCCGAAGGACACCGAGGAAGAGAACAGGAAGAAGAATGACGAAGCACTGAAACATTTCACCACCTGCGTGGAAAAGGATCCCAATAGCGCCCAGGGTCATTTCTGGCGTGGAGAAGCTCTTATCCGGTCGCGAATTCCGGGCGATGATGCTGCAAATGAGAAACTGAGGGCGGACGCATGCGCGGAATGGAAGAAAGTGCTGAAGCTCGATCCGAGAAACGAAGATGCCAAGAAAGAAATGGAGCATTACGGCTGCTGACGTAGCGCCGGTGCTCGTGTGATACCAAGGCCGTTCTGTCGTCGTCCAGAACGGCTTTCCTGTTTGGAGGAACTGTGGACAGACTGATCCGGTGTATAGGTTTTGCATTGCTTCTCTTCCTCACGTTTAACGTCTCTGCGCAGGTGCTGTTCCCGGGGAATTCCCTCGAGCGACGGAGCAGGACGTATCATGTCGTCCACTATAAGATCGTTGTGGGCTTCGATGAGGTCGAGAAGCAAGTGGATGGCACGACTTCGATAACATTTACTCCACTCACGGCAAGATTGGACTCACTGGTGCTGGATGCGGGAGACATGACGATCACGTCCGTGTCGCGTTCAGGCCATGCGTTGCGGTTCACCAACCGTTCTCCACAGCTGGCAGTATACTTCGATCCCCCACCCGGGCTTGAAGATACAGGCACCATTTCCATCCGGTATTCATGCAGACCCAAAGCCGGCCTCTATTTTATCCAGCCGGACAGTACCGATCCAACCCGCCGCCGACAGATATGGTCGCAGGGAGAAGACACGGACAACCACTTTTGGTTTCCCTGCTATGACTATCCGAACGACAAGGCCACTTCGGAAGTGATCGCCACGGTGCCCGAATCGTATGTCCTGCTTTCCAACGGGAAACTCATATACTCATCGCATGACGCAAAACGAAAGACCAGGACGTTTCACTGGACGGAATCGAAGCCCCATTCCTCGTACCTCATCATGATTGCCGCCGGTGAATACGAGGTCGTTCAGGACCATTGTGGTTCACTACCGCTTGAGTACTACGTGTACAAGGACAGGGTGGATGATGGCGTGCGCAGCCTGGCCAAGACGTCTGCTGCGATGAAATTTTTCCAGGAGAAGATTGGAGTCCCATATCCATGGGAGAAATACGCGCAGATCTGGATTTCCAATTTCATGTGGGGTGGGATGGAGAATACCTCCGCGGTAACGCTAAACGATGACGGCTACCTTCTCGATGCCCGCGCAGCCGTCGACTTCACCAGTGACGATGTGGTTGCGCATGAGCTGGCACACCAATGGTGGGGTGACCTGGTGACAAGCAGGGACTGGAATCATCTCTGGCTGCATGAAGGGTTTGCCAACTATTTCGAGGCACTGTTCAAGGAACACGAAAAGGGAGAGGATTACTTCCACTATGATCTTGAGCAGCAAGCTTCAGGCGTTCTCAACACTGAGGCTGCTCAAGGGCGTCGTCCGCTGGTTGGCAAGGATGGATATACAGCCAATGTCTATTCAAAAGGGTGTTGGGTGTTGCACATGCTCCGCACCATTCTTGGCGACCAGGAATTCTGGAGCGCCATTCAGTACTATGCGCACCGATTTGCATTCAGGAATGTCGACTCGCATGAATTCATGCTCGCGGTTGAAGATGCAACGGGGCAGAACCTCAGCTGGTTCTTCCAGCAATGGGTGTACAAGGCGGGCCACCCGGACGTGGATGTGGCGAGAACCTGGGATGATGACTCCAAGATTCTCCGGCTCGAGTTCACACAGACACAGACTCTGGACAGCCTTACGGGCGTGTTCAGGTTTCCATTGCTGATTGAATGCACCACCGCGGGTGGGGTGCACACCACTTCGACCTTCATTGAACAGCAGGTGCAACACGTCGATATTCCGTTGCCCGAACGACCGCTCATGGTGATCGTGGACAAGGGAAAGAATATCCTCGCAACATTTCACATGGAGCGCAGCAAGGAGGAGAATCTCTATCTCCTGGGCCACGCGCCTGATATCGTAGATAGAATTGACGCAGCAAAGCGCCTCAAGGACAACAATGGCGACATGGTGACGTGTGCTGCGCTGTGCAATGCAGCACTGCACGACGGTTTCTGGGCCGTGCGCGACCAGGCCCTGCTCTCGCTGATTTCTTCCGACAACCCCGAAGTGAAGAAGACACTCATCGCAGCCAGCAAGGACGTGCACTCATCCGTCCGGGCATCTGCGATTTCCGGCCTGTCGCACTTTCCCACCAGGGATGTCGCGGATCTTGTGATGCAATCGGCAGCAACTGACTCGAGCCTTCTGGTGCTTTGCTCATGCATGAGAACGCTTGTCATAGTTGATTCAACCCGGGCGTTTGACCTTGCCGCCAGGTATGTGGGGATGCAGTCATATAGAAATATTGTCCGTCGCACGGCGCTGGACGTGATGTTGGATGCAAACGATACCCGGGCGATTCCGTACGCGCTGACGTACAGTGCCCAAGACATCCCTAACGACATTCGGAAACGGTCGGTGCAGTTGCTCGGCGATCTTGGGAGGAACAGCCCTGACGCCAGAGCACGTCTGGTGGTACTTGTAAGTGATGGGGTCCCCTCGGTTCGCAAGGCCGCCATCGACGGTCTAGCATCCTGGAGAGATCCGAAGACGCGAGACGTACTTGAGCAACGGAAGCTGGTGGAAAATGACGAGGAGGTGAAGAAAGCCATTGATCAGGCTCTCGCCGCAATTGCAAATGGATCAGGCCCGGGTTCTGGAGGTGGGAAGTGAGTGATTAGACAAGGCCGAGTTGCTTCAAGAGTGACCGCACGATCATCGCTGTTGCACCCCAGATTGTGTGGTTCTCGCTTTGATAGTACCATACTTCGCTCTGCCTTCCGCGAAACTCACGAAATTCTGTCCGCCCATTCTTTGGATCTGCGAAGAAGAGCAACGGCACCTGGAAAATGTCTGCAACCTCCTCACTGTTGGGTGTTAGTGGTGGAAGCTGTGTGATGATGCCAACCACGGGAGTGATGACGAATCCCGTCGGTGTGGGGAGATCGTCCAACGTACCGGTGATTTCCACCACCGATTCTGGAATGCCGACTTCCTCCCGGGCTTCACGCAACGCAGTACGCACAACATCCTTGTCCTGAGGATCCATCATTCCGCCGGGGAACGACACCTGCCCTTTGTGAGTCTCGACGAGCTCGGTTCTCTTTGTGAAAAGCAGTGCGGGAGGTTCTACTCCAAGGATAAGAGGGACAAGCACGCCCGCAGAACGGTACCCCTCTATGGTAATGCGTCGGCTGCGCTGTCCGGCCAATCCCGACAGCCTGACACGAATATCATCTGTGGTGAGCACACTCATGTTACAGAATATATGAAATCCGGGCGAATCCACAACGGCGATATCGTTCCACAGATTGCAACTCCATCCCCACTCTTGTATATTGAATCAAATGAATTTTGTTTTCAATCAAAGGTGATCTCGTGAGAAAGCTCCTGGCGGTTCTTGCCGCTCTTGGTATTGTCGCAGTTCTCTCTTTGGATGCATTCGGCTGGGGTGCGAATGCTCACCGCTTTATCAACCGGAGCGCTGTGTATCATCTTCCCAACCAGATGGTGCTCTTTATTCAGGATAGTTCCTTTTTTGCAACGCATGCACCGGACGCGGACAACCGGAAGATCTCTGGCGACACAAGTTTTTACGCAGAGTCGCCCCGCCACTACCTGGACATCGACGACTATCCGAATTTCCACAATCTTCCCCATAGTCTTGACACCCTGATCGGTCTGTACGGATGGCAACGCGTAAAGGACAACGGCACCCTGCCGTGGGCAACCGTATGGAACATGGACTCGTTGACAGTACAATTGGAGCGAGGAGATTGGACACATGCATACCTTACCGCCAGCGACATCGGCCACTATGTCGGGGATGCGCATCAACCTCTTCACAATACAAGGAATTATGACGGAGGTCTGACCAACAACAACGGCATCCACTCACGGTACGAAACGACGATGCTCAGCCCGACCTATTATCTCTCGCAGTTGTACATTGTTCCGGGCTCTGTTCATTACGTCGCCGATAAGATTGACTTCATCTTCGACTACATCCTGCATTCGAACAGCGTGGTCGATACGGTGCTTCACGGTGATACCTATGCGAAAGGAGTATCGGGGTGGAACGGGAGCGGCAGCCCACCTGCTTCATACTATGTGGCGCTTTGGGACTATACCCGGGTGATGACACTGGATCAGATGCAACGATCCACAGTCGCTCTCGCGAGTCTCTGGTACACCGCCTGGGTTGATGCCGGACTGATCATTCCAACGGGAGTCAATCCCCCTGCGGCGACAGTGCCGTCCGAATTTCATCTCGCGCAGAACTATCCCAATCCCTTTAATCCGGCAACAACAATCTCATATACGCTGCCGGTCGGGGGAACAGTCTTCCTGAAGGTGTTTGCTCTCGACGGACGTGAGGTGTCAACCCTTGTCAGCGAGAACGAGTCGGCCGGCGACCATCAGGTTGTGTTCAATGCGTCCCGACTTGCGAGCGGTGTCTACGTTTATCGCCTTCAGACTTGGAGCGTTTGCCCAGACGAAGAAGCTCGTTTTGCTTCGATAAGGGTCAAGGCCTGGACGACCTATCCCCGTGACGAAATCAACGAGAATATCGGCGACCACCAGTCTGTACATCAAGAACATGGTGTGTGGCCGCTGCATCAAAGTGGTGCATGAAGAGCTGGAGAAACTCGGACATGACGTCCGCAGTATTGCCCTTGGTGAAGCCGTGGTTGGGGGCGACCTTGACGCGGCTGCCATAACGAGGGTCAAGGCAATGCTCGAGGCAAACGGATTCGAGCTTATTGAAGACCAGCGTGTGAAAACGATTGAGCGCACGAAGCAGGCGATCCTCAGGTTGGTGAGGCGTGACGCCGAAAAGGAGCCCCTCACGGAGAAGTACTCGGAGTATATTGCGCGGGAGGTCGGGAGGGACTACCACTCACTCAGCACCCTCTTCTCGTCGGTCGAGAACATTACCATCGAGCACTACATCATCCTGCAGAGGATTGAGCGTGTCGAAAGAGCTACTCAAGTACGGTGAATTGACCCTCAGCGAAATCTCGTACACGTTAGGGTACAGCAGTGTGCAACACCTCTCCAATCAGTTCAAGAACGTTACCGGCCTGACACCCACCGGGTTCAAGAAGATGATGGAAAATACGCGTCGGCCCCTTGACAAGGTTGGTTAGTCATGCCCAAGGAGTATGACCCGCGTATGCATTCGGCCGAGCACATCCTCAACCAGACCATGGTCCGGATGTTCAACCGCGGGCGTTCCTTCAGTGCTCACGTCGAAAAGAAAAAATCCAAATGCGACTATCACTTCGACAGGGACCTTCTCCAGGAGGAAGTAGTGGAGATCGAACGCCGGGTGAACGAGATTGTCGCCGCAGACCTGCCGGTGATTGAGCGTTTCATGCCTCGCATGGAAGCGGAAGGGATATTCAATCTGACACGCCTCCCCGATGACGCCGGTGATCCACTTCGCATCGTTCAAGTTGGCGAATATGATTCATGCCCCTGCCGCGGAGAGCACGTCCGTTCCACCAGGGAGATCATCGGATTTAAGATCGTCTCGACCTCATTTCAAAACGGCGTCCTTCGCGTTCGATTTAGACTTGCCGATTCCCCCCTATAGTTTCTTCAATAACGGCTCGCCCGGATGAGTCCATGTCTCGAGCCATTCGGAATTCTCTCTCCGTCCTGAGAATCCACCATTGCTCGTCTGATTTAACTGCCCCTCGTTGTGTACTCAAACATGAAGCGGGGATCCATCGGGATTTGTCTGACTGCGGATAGGGAGCGAAACCACCCAGGTAATGACTTTCCTTTTTGATATGAATTATTGGAAGAATTCTGTAATGCATGCCGACCTCGATGTGGTATATTTATACCAGCATGACTCTGAAAGGAGACACAATGAAGACTGTGGAGCTGAAGATTGAAGGTATGACGTGCAGCCACTGCGTAATGCATGTAAAGCAAGAGCTTAGCAGGCTTCCTCACGTTCAGGTGGATGATGTCGGGATCGGTAATGCGAGAGTTCAATATGATGAGTCGAAGTTGAGTATGCTGGATTTCGCAAATGCGATCGATCGTGCGGGCTATAAACTGATCCCATGATTGTCCGTGAACCGGTCCGAGGATGTATTGGCCGTCGGAAGAATTGAGAAGTTCTTCCCATCAATTCGCCGGGGTGCAATGGATGAACGGAACGGAGCGGAGATGCTGCGAATCGGGCGTTGAGGCAAATCGGCAAGCGCGAGCCGCCCCTCAATAGGAAGGCGATCAGCTTGACGAAGGACGTTTAGAACTTGATACAAAGACCACCCGTTGGATTGCGTTGCATGTGTTGCGCGAGCTGACGAACAGTGTTGCCAAAGGAAAGTTGACGAAATGAATCGCGATCCCAAAATCCGGATGATATCGCTTCCCATTCAAGGTATGACCTGCGCGAGCTGCGTAGTGCGGGTGGAAAAGGCGCTGAAGAACGTGGACGGCGTGCAGAGCGCAACCGTGAACCTCGCAACTGAAAAGGCAACAGTACAATTCGACGCCGAGGCGACCTCGCTTGAACGTTTGAAAGTTGCCGTGAAGGATGCCGGATATGAGCTTCTGACTCCTCTTGAAGATGTGCTGCCTGATGGCGAATCGCATCGGGAGGCTGCCTTCGCTCATCTCAAGCGGGAGTTTCTCATCAGCGCACTGCTTACGGCTCCCGTCATGGTGATCAGCATGTTGAGCATGACGCACTGGTACGCGCAGTGGTCTCCCATTTCGCTTGAGGCAACAAACAAGATACTTCTTCTTCTCACTACTCCCGTCATGTTCATCCCGGGCTGGCGCTTCTTCAAGGGATTCTGGGCAACGCTGAGACATTTCACCGCCGATATGAACACGCTTGTGGCCGTCGGAACCGGCTCCGCGTACATGTACAGCCTCGCCGTTGTGCTCTTCCCTGAATGGCTTGGGTTTGCCGGAGAGGCCCCGCATGTCTATTTCGACACGGCGGCGATCATCATCACGCTGATCCTTCTGGGCAAACTCCTTGAAGCGACCGCCAAAAGCCGCGCCTCCGATGCGATCAGGAAACTCATGAGTCTTCAGCCAAAGACCGCAAGAGTTCTTCGCGGAGGTGCCGAGCTCGACATTCCGATGTCCGACGTCGTTGTGAATGATGTGATTGTCGTTCGGCCGGGAGAGAGAGTCCCCGTCGACGGTATTGTCACGAAAGGGTACACAACGCTTGATGAATCGATGGTAACGGGAGAGAGCCTGCCCGTGGAAAAGAAAGTGGATGATCGCGTCATCGGCGGCACGATCAACAAGAACGGCAGTGTTGAATTCAAAGCCGAGGCTGTCGGCAGCAAAACGATGCTTGCGCAGATTGTGAAGCTTGTTGAAAATGCCCAGGGTTCTAAGGCTCCCATCCAGAATCTCGCCGACAGGATTGCGTCGGTGTTTGTTCCCGTCGTCATCGGTATCGCAGTGCTGACGTTTGTGCTCTGGTTCTTCGTTGGCGGCGTGGCGTTTACGCCGGCGCTGATTCACTTTATTGCCGTGCTGATCATCGCATGTCCGTGTGCCCTCGGACTTGCGACTCCGACAGCGATTATGGTGGGTACAGGCAAAGGCGCTCAGATCGGGGTGTTGATCAAGAATGCCGAGAGCCTGGAACGCGTTCACGAAGTGCACACCATCATCCTTGACAAGACCGGCACCATTACGTATGGCAAACCTTCGGTAACGGATGTGTACCCGTTGGGCGGATATGATGAAGAATCCGTGCTTCGGGTTGCAGCATCACTCGAGAATAAATCCGAACATCCGCTGGCGCAGGCGGTGGTCGAGTACGCGAGAGGACGGAATGTCAAATTGGGTGAGCCAAGCTCATTTGCAGTCGCGCACTGGTTTTGGTGTTACAGGAATCGTTGACGGCGTGCCGACAGTGGTTGGTAATATTGCGTTGCTCAATGATTACGCGGTCCACCTGAACGGGCAACGGGCGTTGGCTGAATCGCTCGAAGCGTCTGGCAAGACGCCGATCTTTGTAGCAATGGATGGGAAACTTGCAGCGCTTATCGGGGTTGCTGATACTGTCAAGCAATCTGCGGCGGTGGCAATTCGCTCGTTAAAGGACATGGGCATCGAAGTCATTATGCTCACCGGGGACAACAAGCGCACAGCCAACGCAATTGCTTCGCAGGTCGGGATTGAGCGCGTTATTGCAGAGGTATTGCCACAAGAAAAAGCCACACTCGTGAAATCAATACAATCTGAACAGAAGGTTGTGGCGATGGTGGGCGATGGTATCAATGATGCTCCCGCACTCGCGCAGGCCGACGTGGGAATAGCAATGGGCTCCGGCACTGATGTCGCAATCGATGCGGCAGATATTGCACTGATGAAGAGCGACCTGAATGCAATCGTTCAGGCAATTCGCCTCTCCGGCCGGACTCTCCGCACCATCAAACAGAATCTCTTTTGGGCGTTCATTTACAATGTGATTGGAATTCCTCTTGCATCCCTCGGGATGTTGAATCCGGTCATCGCAGCCGGCGCGATGGCCTTCAGCTCTGTCAGTGTAGTTAGTAACTCGCTCCGTTTGAAGAGTTTCCGAGGCTAATCTGGCGAGCACGGAATGTCTCTAGTACGATTCCCATGATTCCATCAGAAATGTGTCGCCGGAAACCTTGTCGGGAGGTTCCAGCCAATCCAACTACCAGTGATGAGAGATCGGGATGAGCATTCTCTATATCATCGATGTTGCCCACCCGCCCCGCCATCCTGATAACGTTGAAGAAGAACTTGTGCAAGCATGGTCACATGTCCGGAACTCTTCCACGTTGCGGGTGCTCAAGATCGTCCATGGATATGGAAGTCACGGTCAGGGCGGATCGACGAAGGAACTTGTCCGCAACTGGGTGTTCCAAAACCGGCTCAAGTTCAGGAATACAATTGACGGAGAAAACTATACGTTGCATAACGCAGCGACAGCAGAGTTGCGGAAAGAGCTCGGTGCGTATGAAGACAGCGACCTGAATGCTGCAAACCCCGGCATCGTCGTCGTGTGGGTTAAGTGACGACACCCCTCTTCCGGCGTCCGATGCATTTGTGAGGGGCAATCGGTATCTTCACCTCACGTCATCGGATCATCAGTATCGATCCAGAATAACGCGCCAAACACTTACCTCTGATCAACAACCACCGTGATTCGGACGCGCTTGATTCTCCTATGCATATTCTGCTTAACCTACCCGGTCGACATGCTGGCGCAAAGAGTTGATGTGCGTGGGGTGGTTGTCGACAGTGCGAGCGGTGAGCGGATTCCGTATGCCACCATTATAGTGAAGCCAATCAACAAAGGTGCAGCCACCAACCTGAATGGTTTCTATATTATTCCCGGAGTTCCTTTCGGAACGTACATATTTGCTGCAAGCGCCGTTGGGTACTCCACGGTATCGAAAACGACTCACGTCGCGGGATTGGAACCGATCACGCTGGGCTTCAGTCTCCCGCAGAAACCCGTGGAGCTCTCCGAGGTGGTGGTTCAGGGGGAGAGAAGTCTTGATAAACTTGATGCTGCGAGCCTGCACGTCCTCGGTTCTGACGAGGTGCAGAGAATTCCAGGTGCAGGTCAGGCGGACCTGCTGCGTGCCATCCAGGTTCTTCCGGGTATCGTATCAACAGCGGATGTAAGCTCCAAGTTCTATGTCCGTGGCGGATCCGGGGACCAGAACCTCATTCGTCTTGATGGGATGAGAATCTACAATCCATATCATGCATTCGGCATCTTCAGCGTATTTGATCCGGATATCATCCGAACTGCGGAAGTGTTCACAGGCGCCTTTCCCGCGGGATATGGGAATCGACTCTCATCGGTTGTGAATCTCACAACAAAGCAGGGCAATGTAAGCAGGGTTGCCGCAACCTCGGAGCTCAATTTTCTTGCAGCCAAGGCGCTCGTGGAGGGGCCGATTAGCGGCAACGATAGCTGGATTGTAAGCGGTCGCAAATCGTTATTCGACGGCTCGTACAAACACTTTGTGGGCAACAGTCTCCCGATTTCGTTCTACGACCTGTTTTTCAAGGCCACGATTGGCAGCGAAACTGGACGTGCAAGTGGGCGGGGATTTCTCAGTGGTGACAAAATAGTGTCTGACAACCCCGATGAACCGGACTACTCATGGGAGAATCGATCCTTTGCGGCTTCGGTCTCGGGTCTGGCGAATGACCGTCTATATATCGATGCGGTTGCCTACTCGAGCAGCTTCACCGTTACGCGTGATGCGAAAGCTTCGAGTGTTATTCGATCGGCGGAATCAAGCATCCTTGATAACGGCGTCCGCCTCGATCTGTCATTGCACACGGATGCTCAGGACCTGTTGGATGCTGGATTTGAATTTGATTTTCCTGAATATGACTACAAATATTCGACCCCGGTGGACGAGAGGCTGGAATTCAACAGCATTGAAACGGAACTGTGGCTCTGGCTTCGTTTTGTGAAGCAGATCGACCGCTTCAAAGCAGATGTCGGACTTCATGTGGATGCCCTCTCCCTTTTCGATAATGGTCCAGGTTTTGGATCTCTCCAGCCAAGAGTGACCGTCCGCTACAAACTTTCCGATCTCTGGACTGCCAGCCTATCGTTTGGCACGTTTGATCAACGCGAGGTCACCATCAGCAATGAAGATGACATCATATCGCTCTTTGAAGCGTGGATACCCATTCCAGCCGGACTGAAACCCGAGGAGGCACACCACTATGTGTTTGGTCTTGAAGGGTTGCTTGCATCCAACCTCTCACTTGGCGTTCAATCCTATCTCAAGAACTATCCGTCCCTCGTGGTGTACAACCGTGAGAAGTTGTATCCGACTGACCCCGATTTTGTCAACGGAACCGGACGGGCGTATGGTGCAGAACTTCTTGCGCGATTCAGTGTGTCAGCGCTTGAGGTGTACCTGTCATATTCACTGGCCTGGACTCATGTAACGAACGGTGGTCTCATATATTCTCCCCGGTATGATCGCCGCCACTCGATCAATCTTCTTGGAGTTGTTCATCCGCTTCGTGATGTCGACATTGCTGTTCGGTGGGAGTTCGGCAGCGGATATCCTTACACACAGAGTGCTGGATACTATGACCGACTGCTTTTCGAAGGTATTGGAAATGGTCCACCCGTCCAGGAGCCTGGCAAGCCATATTCCATCCTCGGAGAAAAGAATGCAGCGCGGTTGCCTGCCTACTATCGTATTGATGCAAGCATCACCTATCATTTTGTTCTCTCACCTGTCCGCGGATCTGTGGGGGCGAGCTTTGCAAACCTGACCGACAGGAAGAACATCCTCTCTTATGATCGTACGACAGGGCAGCGGATCAATATGCTGGATTTCTTCCCGTCCGCAACGTTGAAGGTGGAGTTCTGACAATGACGAATCGGTTGACGGCAATGGTCTTTTGTTTGTTGATGGTGGTGATGGCCGGGTGTTCGGAGACTTTCTCTCCCGACGGTCCGTTCAGCCCCAAATTGGTGGTGTACTCGGTTCTCACGAGTCAAAGTGATACCCAATATGTGCGCGTGCAATCTACCTTTCCTGATCGGAATGGGCCTGCTCCATTGGATTTGGTTGGAGCGCAGGTAACAGTGACATCCGATTCCGGCACCATTCAATTCCGTGATACAACGCTGGAATTCACCGATTCATCCGGAACCTCGAGAAGCGTTGGAGCGTACGTAGCATATTATTTGCGCGTGCAGCCGGGTGGTCGCTACGAACTCGCTGTGGCGTTATCGTCATTCGGAAGTGTATCATCAAGCGCAACTGGCCTGTATCCAGGAATTTTGTTCGTTGAAACAAGCCCTTCCACCAGAATTGGTGTGCGCATCTACCCCGGTCAGAATGCCCGTGCTCACATTGCCAGGCTGTTTCTTGAGTATGAGACTCTGGAAGATAGCGTATTCGTACGAAAGAGGGTGGAAATACCTGTGAACATCACGCCCGCCGGAGAGTATATCTATCCGAAGCCCGTCTCCCACGAGGTTGCAGAAGCCACCTTTGATGTGGCAGGCTTCGATCAGGTGGTTGCTCGGGTTCGACAGGCGGGTGCAGCGCGATTGGTGCGCACGGTGTTTGTTCTCACCGAGTTGGATGACGCGCTCTATGGTTACTATAGCGTGACGAATGGCTTTCAGGATTCCGGAACGCTGCGGCTTGATGAGCCGGACTACACAAACATCAACAACGGGCTCGGTCTGTTTGCAGTTACCTCAGAGACAATGGCCGTCGCTGATACAGCGGGGCACTAAGCCTGGCTCGGTTCCTGCGGCTGGAAATGGGATTGTTGCGTAGGGCTGTTCGAATCCAGCAACTCGTAGTACACCTCCTCAAGTTTCTTCATCTGTTTCCTCTGATCAAACAGCTCTTCGACCCGTCTTCTCCCGGCCTTTCCCATCGTTGCCCGTAACGTGGGATTCCCTATCAGTTGCGAAAGTGCTGCAGCAAGCTCAGATGAGTTCCGGGGGTGCACATACAGTCCGGTTTTCCCGTCAACAACAATGTCCAGTACCCCGTCGCAATTCGTTGATACCACGGGACGTTCCATTGCCATCGCTTCGATCAAAACCACTCCGAATGATTCGGCATGCGAGGGGAACGCGAAGATATCGAAGGCGGCCATGACCTCGGGGATATCAGTCCTATATCCGGTGAACGTGACGATACTGTCGAGTCCAAGTGTGTGGGAAAGCGAGCGAATCTTCTGTTCGTAGCGTTCCTCGCCGTGGCTTGCTTCACCAACGACAAGGAAGTGGATCGTGCTGTGCCGCTTCGAGAGGATGGATGCCGCCTCGAGAAGCTCCTCATGACCCTTGCCGGGGGAGAATCTTCCAACAAAGCCGATCACTGTAGTGTCGTCGGACATTCCGAATTCTTTCCTTGTCCTTGTCCGGTCAACACGGCGGGGAGAAAATAGATCCGTGTCAATCGAGTCATGGAGCGTTATGACTCGGTCGGGTGTCATCGGAGTGGTGTCGAGGACGTTCGTGTGGATGACGTCAGAGATGGCCAGAACTTTGTTGACATTTGCATAGGTGAGCTGATGGAACAAGTCCTTCTTGCTCAGGTACGATCCAACACGCTTGCTGAGAACAATTGGAATGCGATGGCCGCTCAGCCTCATGGCGGGGACAATGGTTGCAATGTCTTTTGAAAGCTGGCAATGAACGACCTGAACATCATGACGTCTCATGAACCGGCTGAGTCGCCAAGCGATGAGCGGGTGGAAATAGCCGCGTGCATCAAGGGGAAGTATATCGATCTTGGAGGCACCTGCTTCGTGCGCGAGGCGGCTTCCGCGGCAACAAGCGAGCCACACGCGATGACCGCGCTCCTGAAGTTTCCGCGTGACTTCAAGTGCCTGAATTTCCAATCCGCCCCATGACCGGGAAAAACAGGTTTGGAGTATGTTCAGCTGCTTCTGAAGAGGCACGTTCTTGCCGATCGGTGTGCATGAAGGTACAGATTTCCGGTGCAATGAACAACGGAGGGACGACGAGTTGCATGGTTGCATTTCGAGGTCGCGATTGTTATGATGAGGCATGAATGCTCTCCTTGTGTTCCTTGGCGGAGGTATTGGCGCAACGGCGCGCTATGGTTTGCAGGGCGCCGTCTATCGGTTAACGGGGGCCGGGTTTCCGTACGGCACGCTTGCCGTCAACGTTCTCGGCTCCTTCGTGATCGGGTTCCTCATGACATTCTTCGAGGAGCGATTCATTGTCAACCCTGCGCTGCGCGTGTTCCTGACCATTGGTATTCTCGGAGGGTTCACAACATTCTCATCGTTCAGTTATGAAACCATGGTGATGTTCCGCGATGGCAGCTTCGGTCCCGGCATCATCAATGTCGTATCAAGTGTCGCCGTCTGTCTCGTGGCAACATGGTTGGGGATCATCAGCGGCAAACTTCTCTAATATCCCATGAAACTCGAAGGCGAAGGAAAACTGCTCAGGATTTTTCTCGGCGAAGCCGACCGGCTCGATGGCAAACTCCTGTATGAGCTCATTGTGCTGAAGGCTCGTGAGCACGGGCTTGCAGGGACAACGGTTCTGCGAGGCGTAGAAGGCTTCGGTGCGCGCAGCAGGATTCACACGGCAAAGATCCTGAGACTCTCTGAAGACCTCCCTGTTGTTGTGGAGATTGTTGACGTGGAAGAAAAGATCAAAGCCTTCATGCCGGTTGTGGATGACCTGTTCCAGCGCAGTGGCTCCGGGGGAATGGTGACACTCGAGAGAGCAGAGATCATCCGTTATACACATGGGAAGTAATCTCCATTTCAAGTCCACAATTGAACATGGCAAAGCTCACGATTTACCAGAAACCCACCTGCACCACCTGCCGCCAGACGATGGCGATCCTCAGGGAGAGTGGCGTGGACTTCGACGCCATCAACTACTATATCGACCCCATCCCCAGGAAGAAGCTGAAAGAGCTTCTCGGAAAGATGAAGCGTACCGCGAAGGATATTCTCCGCACGAAGGAGCCGATCTACACGGAGTTGAAGTTGGCGGAGCGGGATCTCTCAAACGACGAGCTCATCGACCTGATGGCAAAGCATCCCGACCTTATCCAGCGACCGATTGTTGAGAAGGGAGCGAAAGCAATTCTGGCGAGACCGGCAGAGAGAATCAGAGAAATATTGTAGCGGGGATCAGCGTTGTATCTTCAACGCCCAATAGCCTAGTTGTCGAACCAATCGAATAGGTTCCACCATCTGTCCCTTTCCTTCTTCCAACTCTGGTACCTGTCGCGGGTGACAAAGCCTATCGGTCCATCATAGATTCCGCCGTGCAGGTAGACGTCGTCCACACGAACCGCAAGCACATTCTCCTGACCCGGAAGCAGAACGTCGGAAGGGATGACATACGCCCGCAACTGCGTCCACTCATCGCTTACATCAGAGAGGGCCATTCCAGTGCGTATCCTGCCCGTCTTCCCGACCAGTTCGCCGTTCAGGTAGGTCTCATCCACGTCATCGATCTTGCCAACCAGAAGTATGAGTCGTTTCTCTGTGAACGGTTGGGGGATCGTGAATCTGAGTCTGTACCAGCCGAGGCCGTCATATCCTTTGAAGCCCTGCGTTTCCCAATACGCCGGAACAACAACGTCGCTCCATTTGCTATCGTCGATCCTGGACTTTTTCCATGATTCATCATCGCCGGTTCTGAACTTCCAGTTTCCTGTGAGAGCGTAATCGGGCTTGAGGTAGTTCCGTGGCTCGAACAATCCGATTCTTCCGTGCGTAATTCCGCCGGACATCATCATGTCATACACGCGGATCGCGACGACATTGTCACCACTGTAATTGAGATATTGTTGCGGTACGGCGTACTGCCCATAGGTGTTATAGGCAGTTGTGAAATCCGGGGGAAACATCCCCTGAAATCCGATGAAATGTCCGTTAAGATAGACCTCGCTCACGTCATCGACATAGCCAACGTGCAGGTAGACGGCAGCATTCTTCAGATCCGGAGTGATGGTGAAGTGTTTGCGATACCACGCGTAGCCATCATAGCCGGGGAAGCCTTCGTTTTCCCAGGCAGCAGGCACTTTGATACCATCCCACTTTGAGTCATCAAACCCGGGATCGGCCCATCGCATATTATCGCCAAGTTCGATTTTCCATGTGCCTTTCAAGTCGAGCAGGGTCTTCCATTCCTGACCATACGTTGTGGCGGCGCAGAGCACGACAGCAAGTGTGAAGAAAAGCAGCCCGTGATGCCGTAGTCCGTTTTCTTTTCTCGTGTTCATGATTCCCCCAAATCTAGATGTTTGTCAGGAGAGTTTTGTTTTGACAATGTCATCTTTTGTCACGAGATGTCACGGACCGCAGGTTATTGAATGTTGTGAGAGAGCAGTGTCTGCTGCAATCGTGATGCAATGGCCGATAAAGAACTCGTCGCCGCTCGCATAGTCCACGGTCACTTCCTGACTGAACATACGGGGATTGGCGAACACGAGGCTTGCAAGATATGCCTTGTAACGAATAACCGGGGTACGGCCACCGTTGGCAAGCTCGACCACGGTCGCTTCGATATCCCTGAGATCTTCCTGAGGGAGCATTGCTCGCATGTGGGCAACATGTGCAATCGCCGATTCGGCAACGCCATCATTTTCGCTGTTCAGGCTTGCGAGGAAGTTCTTTCTCGCCTTTTCCAGCTTTGTTGCGCTATAGTCTGCCTTGCTTGAGAGGCATGGCCGCTCATCCGCTGCCTGCTGCCCCTGTCCCATTGCTGTTGCCGCTGCAAGTAACAAGCCTGCTGCTGATGATTCCTTTCATGACGTCCTCCGTTGGTTGAATGCTGGTGATCTGTGCTGCACCATGGTACGGGCATGAATCTTCAAAGATGTCCAAAGTGCGTCAACGGTTGTCAAAAGATGTCATCATGCCGGCGAAGATTGTCGCATCTGATTCAGATGACGGCCCTCCCGGTTGCCAGAGATTTGCACATCAAAATTTCGTCAGGCTGAACGAAGTCGAAGCCTGTCATATGAATCTTTGTGCATAGATGCATCGAAACGGAGGTTGACAAGTCTTCCAATTATCATATCTTCACAGAAGCAGAAAGCACAATCCCCTGGCTGTTTCCCCCTCTGCATCTGCCTTTCCGTTCTTACCACAAACCACGAATTCCTTGATCAGCTTGACTTAGTACATGAAGACAGTCACGAGTGTCATAGCCCGCAAACCATTCTTCGCAGCAATCAGAAAGAAGCTGTTGATGGCAACCTTCGGCGCGACTGCAATGGGGTTCTTTATCTTCGGATGCAGGGATACACCACCCGGTCCGCCACCTCCACCTAATGGCCCTGATACAACGAGTCACGTAATTACTTGGCAAACAGATAGTTTAGGGTATTACTTCGGGCTTCTTAAGGATGTATGGGGAATGACGACAACCAACATCTATGCTGTTGGATATATTCCTGAGCAGCCACCACAAATCGGCAGCTTCATTCTTCACTTCGACGGGTTGGAATGGACGAAAGTCAGAGACGATAGTCTACTTTTCTGGATTGCAGTGGAGTTCTGTACCGGATTCCTGGGCTTTCAGACACGGCAATCTTTTTGGCCGGAATCAGAAATAACGGGTATGGAGTAAAGCGGCTTCGTCAGTCGGTGGAACGGGCTGAGGTGGTTCAACATAAGTCCAGATAGCTGTTCATCGTTTCTTACAGTTTTCGCGAGACATCTGTTGACTGACGTATACACGGCTGGTGACACTGGCACTTTGGTCCACTATGACGGGAACCGTTGGCATAGACTTAACTCAGGAACCACGCTTGATATCTGGCAGATCACCGGTCTGCCGGATGGCGAGATCTACGCCGTCGCTTGTGACTATTTCAACAGCTTTGCAGGCAGCGTGATTCTCAGAATTGAAGGTGACAATGTGGTTCAAGATCAGCTCTTCTCTGCCGGTCGAAAGTTTGGGATCTGGGGAACTACTGAATGGCAGAAGCATATGCAACCGGCGAAGGAACGTTTCACAGGACAAATGGATCCACATGGCGGGAAATCGCCACTCCAAACCCAAGGGTCGCACTATGGTCGGTAACAGGTACAGGACCAAACAATGTTCTTGTTGTCGGTTCTTTTGGCGCTGTCACCCATTGGAGCGGTAGTTCATGGACAGTTCTTCTATGATGAGCTCTATCGATCGATCCAGCTCCAAGTCGTATTTCAAGGTCGTTCACATCGACAATACAGATCACTTTCTGGGTCGGCAACACGCCGCCATGCTTATTACCGTGGAACCAGATTGATCCTGATTGGCATTGAGGCTAGAGGAGGAACGAGTGACCATGGTCGTCGCAAACAGTGTGTCGATACTCGTTGTCACGCAATCAGCTTGTACCCCATCCCGTGTATCGTGATGATGTGTTTGGGATGAGCGGGGTCGTCCTCGATTTTCTGGCGGAGCTTGAGGATGAAGTTGTCCACCGTGCGCGTGCTAATCGACTCGTCGTAGCCCCACACATTGGTGAGCAACTGGTCGCGGCTCACGGCCTTGTTGCGGTGCTGCCAGAGGAATTTCAAGATCTCAAATTCCTTGGGTGTCATCTGCAGGCTCTCGCCCGCACGTGAGGCATTGTACGTCGCGAAGTCAATCTCCACCAATCCCAGCACCATCTTCTGCGTCGAGCTCCCCGCTGAACCTTCAGCGCGCCGGAGCAGAGCCTTCACGCGTGCAAGCAATTCTCGAAGCCCGAACGGTTTCGTGATGTAATCATCCGCTCCGAGCTCAAGCCCCAGAACCTTGTCGATCTCTTCCCCCTTTGCCGTAAGCATGATAATGGGAGTGGCAATGCCTTTCTCCCGCACTTTCTTGCATACATCAAAGCCGGACATCTGCGGCAGCATCACATCGAGCAGGGCAAGGTCGTAGGAGTTGTCGAGGAGTTTTTGAAGGCCAGTCTTCCCGTCTCCAACAATCTCCACTTCGTATCCTTCAAACTCGAGGTTGTCTTTCACACCCCGCTGCATCTGGGGTTCATCTTCAACAAGAAGTATTTTTGCCATTGCGCTTTTGTCTGTTCAGTTCAAATGTTGGTTGTACGGAGCGGGAACGAAAGACGGAATGTGCTTCCTTTACCTGGTTCACTCATAACTGTCACCAAACCGTGATGAGCGTCCATGATGTGTTTGACGAGCGTGAGTCCGAGGCCGCTCCCTTTTGTGTTATGCGCAAGGCCGGATGACACTCTGAAGAACTTCTCAAAGATCTTTTTCTGATCATGAGCGTCAATGCCAATCCCGTGGTCTTCCACATCGACAAATGCCGTGTCGGCGGTTGCCCCAGTTGCGATCCTGATGAACTTCTCATTGTTGCTGTACTTCACCGCGTTGTCAATGATATTCAGGAGCGCCTCTGAAACAGCTTCTCCATCCAAAGAAAGGGTTGAGCCAGTACCGTTGAGTTCTGTTGTGATCCGAAAGCCTTCATGGACGAGATGTGTTTCGTAGCTCTTAAGTACATTGGTGACGATTGTGTTGAGATCGGCCTCTGCAAAATGATATTCCTTCCTTCCAGCTTCCATTCGTGAAAAATTCAGGATGTTATTTACCAGCCTCGTCAGCCGCTCGGTCTCCTGGACGATGGTGTCGTAGTACTCCTGCTTCTTTTCTTCAGAAGGAATCCGTTTCATCTGCAACGTTTCGCCGAACATTCTTATCAGCGATAGCGGCGTCTTGAGTTCATGCGAGACATTTGAAACAAAATCGGATTTCAGTTGCGCCAGTTCCACTTCTCTCTTGACAGTCCTGTACACGAACCATGCCCCGGCGATGAGAATAACATCCAGCAGTCCGATCAACACCAGGTTGCGATAGAATCTGTCGCGCACGAGCTCATCGATCGTTTCGCCCTTGAGACGGATGCCGACAACGTAGTCGGGAAACAACCAGAGTTCTTTGGTTTGCCGACTTTCTCCGGGCGACATTGTGCCTACCGAATAGACAGACGCTTCCGATCCTTTCCTGTTGACAGAGAGGAGGAAGTTGTCGCCAGCCGCTTCATTCATCTTCTGACCGAGGACTTCACGGATGAATCGCTCTGCATCGAGCACAAGACCGACAATGAGCGGGCGCCTGTTTTGATCGGTGCTGACGAATACAAGCGCGAGAGACTGACCTCCCAGGCTGTCGACAATTGAAAAAGAACTGATTTTGCGGTACCCGGAGGATTCCAGCCTGAAAAGCCGCTGGATGGTTTCGGTCCCGGCGCGCAGTGAAGCGTTGAGATCCGTTTTGGTGAAACGATGGGAGGTCTTTGCCGGAACGTCCGGGTAAATCACAAGCTCACTGCCAAGCAGACTATCAGTCAGAAACAGACACTCTATGCTTGGATTCTCCTTGAGAAACGAAGCGAGCAACTTGCTGTAGCGCCCCGCCGTCGTTGGGGTATTTCTGAGCGTTCCATTGATTGAGTTGGCCCAGCTATTGGCAACATCCCAGGCATACTGGTTTAGTGAGAAGAGGACAACATCCAGTTGCTGACGATACACGTCTGCGATCAGAGCTTCACTCCTCGAAAGCGATGTGATCTCGTAGGCGGAATAGAAGATGGCTGGCAGCAATACGAGAAGCGCGAGCGCAGTCGCAAGTCTGCCCTGGATTCCTATTCTCTTCAATATTCCTGGCATGGAAAGACGCTACAGTATCGAGCAGAAGGTAGGGATTAGAATCTGCAAGAGCAAGGTTACATCACAACCGGCAGTGTCTTGCGTTGAATTCCGCGAAGGAACTCAGTCACCTTGAGCGCAGTCGAAAGGTGACCACCACTCCGTGTGACAGGCTTCGACTTCGCTCAGCCTGACGCGGATTTGCAAGCGCAGGCAAATACGTTCGAGCCACGCTGCCTTCTTGTTCACCTCGAAATGAGAATCAGAGTATCAAACGTAATTAGTGAGGAAGGTCTCAGGTGGCGGCAATCTGTCCGGTGCGTTTGATCTTGCCACCGGCCGTTTTTGGCAGGGCAGTCACGAAGGCTACCACGGTTGGGGACTTGAAGTCCTCGAGATGTTCCTTGCAGTAAGCTTTCACGTCACGTTCGGTCAAGCTACGGCCTTCCTTGAGGACAATCTCCGCTCGGATAGCCTGTCCGAGGATTGGATCGGGCACGCCGATCACGCGGGCCTCGTGAACATCCTCTATCTGGTAGAGGACATCCTCGATCTCTTTCGGACTGATGCGCTCGCCGCGGCTCTTGATGATCTCATCATTCCTCGCAACGAAGTAGAAGTAGCCTTCGTCGTCCGTTCTGAAGAGGTCGCCCGAATGAAGCGTGCGTTCCCACGGGTACCGGCCGGGCGTAACGACTCTTGCAGTTGTGACCGGATCATTCCAGTATCCCAGCATCACGTTAGAGCCCCGGACGACCAGCTCGCCGGTTAGTCCGCTCGGCAGGCGATGGCCCTCAGCATCTTCGATCCAGAGCTCGACATTCGGCATTCCCGTCCCGACCGATGTAGGTCTGCGTTCAAGTTGGTCGGGTGGTAGATACGTTGTTCGCAAACATTCGGTCAATCCGTGCATCAAGTAGATTTTTGTGTGCGGGAAGATTTTTTGCAGCTTCGGGATGAAACTCGGCGGTATTCCTGCGGCGGCGTTGGTGATGTAGCGAAGGCAGGAAAGGTCTTCGTTTGCGATTGACTCGAGTTGAGTCAGGATGGCATACATCGTGGGGATCCCGGCGAATCCCGTTACGCGCTCGGCCTTCATGCGCTTGATAATCTCATATGGATAGCCGAACCCTTTTTCCAGAACAAGCCGGCCGCCAGTTTTGAACGTCACCAGCAGTTGGAGCAACCCGTAACCGAATGAAAGCGGCAGGACACCGAGAATAACATCGCTTTCATTGTGTTCGAGGTACTCTGTTATGGAATCGATGGCGGAATCAATATTTCGATGAGCAAATGTCACTCCCTTTGGCTCTCCCGTGGATCCCGATGTGTAAATGATTGCTGCGAGATCCTGATCGATGACTTTTGGCGGCAGGGAGGTTGAGGAGAACGAGCACGCGTTGTCGAAACTGGCTGCATTCTCTGGAACTGCGCCGGTCCCGGTGACGATCAGGCGGGGGTGATGCTGAGAGGTCGTTTGTGCCTCATGAACTCTATCAAGATTGTGTGATGGGGCGATCAGGAACTTTGCGGTACAATGATTGGTGATATACCCGAGGCGCTCGGGCGGGGCAGTGTGATTGACAATGACGAAGCAGCCTCCGGCCTGGAGAATTCCAAAAATGGAAATGACCGTTTCGGCACAATTGTCGAGGTACACTGCAACCCGGTCTCCCTTCTCGAGTCCGTGTGCGTGCAGGTACCGGGCGAGTCCGTCGGCAGATGTGAATAGCGAAGCGTACGTATGGCGCTTCTCTCCGGTAACGAGAGCGGTCTTGCCGGGTAAGCGTGCCGCGGATTGTTGAAGATAATTGTGCAGCAGCATTTCAGGCGGCCATTCCGGAAGATTTCTTTGAAATGAAACCAACAATCTTGTTTACCGAGTCAATGTTCTCCGCGACCAGCTCGCTGTCTTCGAATTTCAGCTGGAACTTTTGCTCAAGGAATGCGATCAACTCAAGGACGCCCGTTGAATCGATCACCCCCGACTCGATCAATGACTCGTTGTCGCCCAGAGTTTTCTTCTTGTTGAAAATGAAGTTTGTCTCGATGAATTGGCGTACCTCCGTCCGAATTTGTTCAGTGTGCATTCCCTGCCTTTCGAGTTAGTGAGTTGGCGCGAACGCCCTGTCGATGAGTGTTGCAAACTCAATTTGTTTCCCGTTCGACGTCCGCTGATTCTTGATGAGTTGATCCACCACCAGCTGTGTTGACAGGATCCCCACGAGCCCCATGTTGTCAGTGTTGCTGAATGTAGTGTCGTTGCTTGCTGCACGCCGTCTGCACTTTGCATGCAGCCCCTTTACCGCATTCGTGTCAAAGAGACCGCTGTCGCGTAACGCTCTCTCGGAGAACATTTCTTCAACGTACTCAGGAGCATTCTTCCCGAAGAATGAAGCAGCGTCCGGGGAGCGGTACGGCTGCTTGGGGCGATGGATGATCTTTTCAGGGACGATTCCGGTGGCGGCGGCTTTCAAAATGAACTTCTCGTTCAATCCATTGAGCTTGTACTGGGCAGGAAGAGAGTTGCAGAACTCCATGACATCTGCATCAAGGAAAGGAAACCGCCCTTCCACCGAATGGGCCATCAGCATCCTGTCTCCTTGTGAGGAGATCAGGTAGGACGAAAGAAGTGTTTCCACCTCGATGAACTGGGCTTGAGCAAGAGGATCCCATCGTTTAAAGTCGTCGGGAAGAGTATCGAGGTACTCAGGTGCCGGAGAAGCATTGAGGGCATCTCGGACTTCAGCTGTGAAGAATCGCTGAAGAGCCATCGTTGTTCCCCACCGGGGATCATGGGAAAATCCCGGTTCATGGGATCGCTCAAGGCCACGCTTCCAGAACTCCAGGGCCATTCCATGCGCCTGCTGGGGGGAGCGTGCAAGATAGGGGTAGAGTCTGTCAAAGAGGAGAGGTCTGGTCTTTGATGCAGGTTGGTTTGCCCAGAACATTCTGATCTTTGCTTCACGAAACAGGTCGTATCCTGCGAGCATTTCATCGGCGCCCTCACCGGTCAGGACTGCTTTGATCCCCGCGTCCCGAACGAGGCGAGAAAGCAAATACAGCGGGGCAGGTGCTGTCCGAAGGATTGGTCGCTCGGTATGGCGGACGACGTCGGGAAACACCCGGGCAATGTCATTTCTTGTGACCACCACTTCCTGATGATTTGAATCGATGGTTGCCGCCATCACCCGCTGATAGTCAGTTTCATCGAACTCGGCGTCTTCAAACCGGATGGAAAATGTCTGAAACGCCCCTTCCTTGGCCTCTCTCCCCAGTCGCGCAATAAGCGAGCTGTCCAGCCCTCCGGAGAGATAGCTCCCGACTGGAACATCAGCGCGAAGAGTCCGAATCCGTGTTGCCCGGGTCAGCTTCTCGCGAAGAAGTTCGGTTGCCCCGGCAAGAGAGTTGTATCCTGTCTTCTCCACATTGTACGTCGGTCGCCAATAGCGGATTTCCAGCCTCGTACCGTCTCTTCGATAGACTCGGGTCGAGCCCGGCGGGAGTTCTTCAATGCCCGCGTACACTGAGGTCGGGGCGATTGATGCCCAATACCTGAACGTTTCCGCGAGTCCACGCACATCGATCTCGCGAGGAACGGAGGGGTCAGCAAAGATTGCCTTCACTTCGCTGGCAAACCATAACCTCCCATCATGCTCGTGAAGGTAGAGTGGTCGCACGCCAATCCTGTCCCGAGAAAGAACCAGAGTCTTGTCTTCCGAGTCCCACAGTGCAAGAGCCCACTGCCCGTTGAACCGTGCAAAACAATCGGTGCCCCAGGACTCGTAGGCATGGACGACCACTTCGGTATCGGAGCGCGTACGAAATCTGTGCCCGAGCTTTGCCAGTTCCTCCCGCAATTCGATGAAGTTGAAGATCTCTCCGTTAAAGATGATCCACAGTGTTTTGTCTTCGTTCGAAAGAGGCTGCTGCCCTGTGGATAGATCGACGATCGAAAGGCGGGCGTGACCAAGCCCCGTATGGAGATCACGATATACTCCGAACTCATCAGGTCCGCGATACTGAATGGCACTCACCATTGACCGCAGGAGATCTACTGAAGGCGGATCGTGCCGTTCAGCCAAGTTGACAATTCCGGCTATGCCACACATGTTGCTTAGGCGGTCACTCCATGATTTTGTGCATTGTGTTTGAGTTGATCGATCTCGCGAACCGGTTCAGAGAGAATCGGCGACAGCTGAAGAGGGAGTGTCGTCCGGCGTTTTGTCTCGATATCCTTGAACACACGGTCAACCTGTTCGACGGTGAGTCCTACAACCGGCGCAACCACTTCGGGAGCCACGTGGTGGTTGAGTGCGTACATGCACAGGTCAAGTTTGTCATAGGGCAGGGAAAAGTAGAATTCTTCCTGCGACTGTGGCAGCGAGAATGTATCGGTGGTTGGTGGGCGTCTGCAGATCTCGTCCGGCACGCCCAGTGCTCTGGCAAGTGCGTAGACCTGGGTTTTGTAGAGATGGGCAATGGGTTTGAAGTCTGCCAGTCCATCACCACCCTTCACGAAGAATCCCTGATCGTATTCCAATCTGTTCGGGGTGCCGCACACGGCATAGTTCAGTCGATCGGCATGGTAGTACTCGATCATCTTTCTCGTTCGTTGTTTGAAATTTGTCGCAGCGATGAGCTGGAGATACGCGTGAACCGGAATGCGGGCGGTTTTCGTTTCCCCGGACGGAGATTGTACGGTGAGTCTGGGAATGTTGAGCCTCTCGGCTGACAGGATCGAAGGCAGGACGACTTTGTTTTTCCATCCTTCTCCGTACCCCGGGAAAACTGTGCGGATGGCTTCCAGTTGCCTTTCGTAGCAACCGGAACCTTTGAGTATCGGTGCGATGTTCTCGGTAACACAGTGGATGCCGAGGGTCCGGGCGAGAAGTTGCCCGAGGTCGAGCGATGCCGACGCGGAATCTCGTTCCGGCATGAACAATCCAAGGACGCTGTCTTTGCCGAGCGCGCGGACGCAGAGGGCCGCGCACGTTGAGCTATCGATGCCGCCAGACAGACCCAGAACCGCTCCCTTGCGTCGGAGGGTTTTTGGGACGACAGATTTGATCGATGAAGCGATCGCGTCGATCTCTCGATCCGTGTCGAGGTTAAGCGAGTCGGCTGAGAATGTCATGCGTAGTAATCCACGGTGTTAAGAGAAGACCTCTGCAAGTCATGAATTGGTGTAGGTTGTCGTGCGAAACGGTACTGCTCCAAAGCCACCCGATCTCGCGCGAGTTGTCTTGAGTTTGTCAAATGAAGATAACAGAGAATTCAAAATTATGCAATTCGCCTGCCAATTGCTTCAACGCGGTGTTCTCTGTATATTTGCACTCATTTGCGCAGGATTCAGCATCACCTCGAAGAAGGCGCAGCAGGCGTAGGCCATCATCCCAGTGAACGCGCATAAATTCACCCACATCAATGTTATCGAGCGACTTCATGTCCCACGAGGGTTGTCCGCGAACAATTTACACACTCTATGATCTCCTCAATGTTGCTTGCATCCAGAGACCTCAGAGTGTTGCTTTAGTTGACGGGAAGCAACGGATCAGTTACGCGGAGCTGGCAAGTCGGGTGTCACGTTTTGGGAAGTTGCTTCGTACATCGGGCGTCAGTCGCGGTGATCGTGTGGCGATATTCCTCCCTCGGTCAATTGAATCCGTGGTTGCTCTCTTTGGGGCCTGGTATGCAGGGGCGGTTGCTGTTGTCGTTAACGATATCCTCAAGACACGGCAAGTCAACTACATTCTTGACCATGCCGAGGCTTCATTGCTTATAAGCGATTCCCGACTTTCATCCTCTGTGCAACGTCCTATGCTCCCTTCCAGTCGGGTTATTCTCGTGGACCAATGTGCGATGCCCGAGGACGGGAATGACACGTGCGCTGCCATCGGTGCTGACCTTGCACTTATAATCTATACCTCCGGCTCGACAGGAATGCCCAAGGGAATCATGCTTAGCCATGCGAATCTGATTGCCGGTGCGTACATCACCGCAGACTATCTTCACGTCACCGATAAGGACGTTCTTATCAGTCTTCTGCCATTCAGTTTTGATTATGGTCTTAACCAACTTCTCACGGCAATTCTTGTGAAGGGGTCTCTTGTGCTTGAGCGGTCAGTATTTCCGGCAGACATTTGCAGCACCCTTGTTCGCGAGAAAGTGACTGGCATGGCTGCAGTGCCGATGCTCTGGCAGCAACTGGCAAATCCCCGCTCACCGTTTGTGAAGAGAGCCTTCCCGGGGCTTCGCTACATTACGAATACTGGAGGCCGTGTGCCCGAGTCCGTCGTCAAGACTCTTCCGCACCGTTCATCCCCACGTCAATGTATATCTGATGTTTGGACTCACGGAAGCATTTCGGTCGACATTTCTGCCTCCCGAAGAAGTGGACAGGCGCCCAACCTCTATCGGCAAGTCGATCCCGAACTGTGAAATTCTCTTGCTGAATGAAGATGGTAAACCGTGCGCGCCGGGGGAAATTGGAGAGCTTGTCCACCGTGGTGCGACAGTCTCGATGGGATATTGGAGAGACCCGGATGCAACTGCCATGCGTTTCCGTCCTGCCCCATTTCAGCACGGGCGTGGCGGGCTTCAGGAAATTGCTGTGTATTCCGGTGACTATGCCCGAATGGATGAGGACGGATATATCTATTTCATCGGACGCAAAGACCAGATGATAAAATCGCACGGCATGCGGATCAGTCCCGATGAAATCGAGGGGTGTATCCTCGCCTCGGGACTCGTGATGCATGCTGTTGCCTTCAGCACACCAAAGGATGAGGTGGATAATAATATCGTTGTTGCAGTTATACCAGTGGATCATACATCGTTCTCAGACCACAAGCTCATTGCTTTTGCAAGACGAGAAATGCCCGAGTACATGCGCCCGGATATCATCTGGAGTCTTGCTGAATTTCCCCAAACGTCGTCCGGTAAACCCGACCGCGTTCGTATCAAGGAGATGTATGAAGAGCGTCATCATCATCCTTGATGCGACAGGACGTGAACCGGTCAAACTACCATCCGGTGAGTCAGGCCTTGTTCGTCCAGAACGAAATGACATCGTCGACGAAGTGGTGAGTTGAGGACGACCAGCGGCTATACTGCATGAGCCACCCTGATTGCTGCAGCAAGTTCTCGTGTGCGGGCGTCGCGTAGATTATGCGGATGTTCCGCGGGCGTGCCGCTAACCCCTCGTTCAGTTTCTGCAAAATGACGCTCAGTGTTCTTGGCCCGAACGGATTAAACATGTAGAAAACCGTTCCACATGTGTAGTCAAAGTTCTGCGCGGGGGTTTGTTCTATCCTGATGGGTGAAATCCGTCCCCTCATCCTTTCGGCGTTTCTTCGGGCAATGGCGCACATATCCGGGTCGTCATCGACTCCAATTACCTCTCTAAGATGCCACAACGCCGCCATGCATGTGACCCGTCCTTTACCACTCCCGAGGTCCACAAACGTGTCATGTTCGTTCAGACTAAGGCTCTTGAGGACGTTCCGTGTGGTTAGGTAAGGGTGTGTGCCGTAGAAAATGTGTTCGTCGTCTGAAAACTCTGTGACGGCGGTTCCGTGTGTGGTGATCCCCAAACGAAACTCCCAGAAAGCGTTGCCGAGCTTTCGTCGAAGATGGGGAAAGCCGGTCATCGTAGTGTTCATCGGGAGCGTGATGCAAAAGCAAATGCGGCGATGTGGTCCAATGTGTCGAAGTTCTCCCCGGTGAGGTCATCATCTCGAAATGTGATCAGCAAGTCCTTCTCCAGAAACGCGATGAGCTCAAGAATACCCGTTGAATCAATAATCCCGGATCCCAGCAGGGACTCGTCATCCATCAGTGTTCGCTGTTTGTCAAATATGAAATTGTCCTGGATGAATTGCCGCACTTGCTCCTTGATTCGCTCCTGCATACTGTGTCTCCTTTTGATGTTGGGCTGGGGCCCTGCCGTTGTGCGGGATTTCATCCGTGAGATCGATATCGCAGCGCAGCCACGCTGGACTCGGCGTGATCCCTTGTGTTAAAGAACAGAACCTGGCAGCAAATAGTTCAGCCCAATCTACAGAAAGAACCCTGACCTTGCGTGCCGTGAATCACACTTCACCGTATTGGCCGGTCGGCCTTTAACTGTCGTTGGGAAATCTGCCGAAAGGAAACATTCAATCTTCTAAGGAGCAAGTCAATCCAGCCCTGTTTCTGAATAACGACACCAATGATCGTACCCAGGGTATTTGTGATGACGTCTACCGTGCTCGAATATCGTGTGGGCAAATATGCTTGAACGATCTCGATTGTCAAACTAAGGGCAAATCCTAAAAAGACAGGAACTGGTAGGCCGGACCACCGCTCGTTTCGTTGTTGGAACCAGCAAGCAAGCAGGTATCCAATCGGAATGTAAATGAGAATGTTTGTAACAATGTCAGTGGCGGATGGGCTTCCGTACTTGGGCCAGTAGTCACGTGGCGATTGCAGGATTGTCCGGGCATAAGGAATGAAGCGAGCCGGCCAGATCATCGGTGTTTGGTTTACAGCAGACAGATCGCTTGTCTTCATCCCCGACTGTTCATTGAAAGAATAAACGATCGCAGCAAGTTTGCTCGTTAGAATTCTCTGCACCTCATCAGGATGAGCTGCTTGGCCAACGACGGCAAGTCCGTAGAACACGCCCCGCCATCCGTTTTCCCCGTTTGCCTGGCTCCCAAGTACGAGGGGATAAGACGGATCCCACGAAGGGTAATCCATTGTGCCGATTTTTTGGTATGCTTTCTTTTGTCCGTCGACATACACAGTGACAGCTTGACCGTCGTATGTGATCACGAGAGAAAATCTCCTCTCGCTGGTCGGGTCAGCTACCGCTGTAATGCCTATTTCACGTGAGCGATGATCTTTTCCTGTTCGTATTCGAAGGATAAGGTCGTCCCAATATTGTTCCAGGTTCAGGTTGTAGTTGTGGTCATCGAGAGAGTAGCTGAGGATTCTCCCGAGTCTCAAGGGGGGCAGGGTTTTCAGATCCAACGCAATCGTCCATTCGCGAAGGCCAACGAGCTTTGCCGGCGGCTGCTCGGTATAAGCCGTGGCGGGTGGCGTGAACATCAAACCTCCGCCCGGATCCCATCCAACCTGATTCACCTGCATGAAGTTGAACGGCCAGAGGCACAGGAAGACGAGTATAATAGCATAACCAATCAGATATTGAAGGGGTCGATCGACGAACGAGGGAACCGGTAGGGTAATCACTGACTATGCTATGTTCACAAAGAGTTTGAGACTAAATTCCGGACCATCCATCCAGTCTTCCTGGGTAAAACCTCCTCAACGTATGGTGAATTGTATTTACAAGCAAGATATTGGCAAGGGAACAGAAAGCGGAAACTCGAAGTTCCTTGCCTTCACGGAGGGACTTTCGTATCTTATATGGCCAGACTTATTCGGGGCGTAGCGCAGCCCGGCTAGCGCGCCTGCCTTGGGCGCAGGAGGTCGTGGGTTCGAATCCCGCCGCCCCGACTGCTGTAAAGACATTCCATCCCTCCGATCTTTGCATCGCGTCTCTCATCCCATCAGTTGAAAAGGAGCGCGCTATGAGATACATTCCAGTCCTTTTGATAATTGTTCTTTCGATCTCTTCCCCGGTCGACGCCCAGCCACAAGGATGGTTCACCCAGGCGAGCGGTACGACGAATATTCTCCTCGGTATCTCCTTCGCTGATATCTCCAACGGTGTGGCCGTTGGATTTGCAGGTACGATCCTCTGGACAACCAACGGCGGCACGACGTGGTCTTCGCAAGGTGGTTCTGGCTCGAACATACTTAACGGCGTTGTGATGAGGGGCCCTTCGACAGCCACTATTGTGGGTTCCTCGGGTTTCATTACGCGAACAACGAATCGCGGCGTAACATGGTTCAATCCGCTCAGTGGTGTGACTGATGATCTCCGGTCGGTCGCATTCACCGACGCGTTCACAGGAACCATTGTCGGGGACAATGGCAGAATCCTGAGGACCACAAATGGGGGAAGTACCTGGCAACTCCAGAGTTCCGGGACCACAGACAATCTCTACGGTGTCTCATTTGCCTCCCCCACCGTTGGCTATGCAGTTGGTGGATTCACGTCGGGAAGGATCCTCAAAACCACAGATGGTGGATCGACATGGGTATCGCAGAACAGCGGTACATCCAATTTTCTTATTGGTGTGAAAGTTATCAATGAGAGTACGGCCTTGGTGGTTGGGTCCAACGGGACCATTCTCAAGACAACCAACAGTGGACTGGTCTGGAACCCTCAGACTACCGGAACCGCAGGACTGATGTACGGAGTCAGCTTTGTTGACCTTAACAATGGGTTTCTTGCTGGATCCGATGGTGTGTTCCGAACAACAAATGGCGGTAACGACTGGACACTGCAAAGAAATTTTTCACTCCGCTGCATTCAAATGATTGATGGATCGACAGCTTCTGCAGCAGGCGACGGAGGCGCAGTTTTTCGGACGAACACGGGAGGGTACTACGGTTGGACGAATCAGGCGGGCATCACGTCGAGAAATCTTTGGTGCGTCCACATGGTTACTACTGCCACGGGAACCGCGGTGGGTGACTCGGGTACCATCATCAGGACATTGGATGGAGGGTTGCACTGGCTTGTGCAACCCGGTGGGACAGAACGAAACCTTCGCGGCGTATTCTTCACGGACCCCAATACAGGAGTTGCAGTGGGTGACAGCGGCACCGTGTTGCGGACGACTGACGCGGGATCTTCCTGGGTGCCACACGTTTCTGGAACCGCAAGTCGTCTTAATGCGGTTCATTTCGTCAATCAGGATGTTGGAACCGCAGTTGGATCTGTCGGGACAATCCTTCGGACCACCAACGGAGGTGTGGATTGGGTGAGTCAAACCAGCGGCATCACGAACACGATCAACTCGGTTCATTTTTATGACGTCTCACGAGGAGTTGCTGTGGGAGGAGGACCTTTTGGGTCGGCAGTCGTTCGCTGGACGACCAATGGCGGTGTGAACTGGAGCGCCCAGACAGGATCACTGGGACCGAGCTTCCTATGCGGGGTTGCGATGTTAACGCCCACGAAAGTGGTAGCAGTCGGAGTTGGGAAAATCCGTCGTTCTTCAGATGGAGGGGTGACGTGGAGAGACTCGGTCATTATTCCGCCACCGGTTCGTTTGTTTGCTGTTTCATTCGCTGACTCCATGGTTGGAACAGCGGTCGGGTCGTTGGGTTACATCCTCAGAACGTCGAACGGAGGAGCGACATGGGAACAGCAGTATGGCGTTTCATCAGATGAGTTTCACGGTGTCTCGTTCGCGACGCGCTGGTTCGGGACTGTCGTTGGGTTGGCTGGTTCAATCTACGGCACGACGACGGGTGGAGTGTTTACTTCAATCAGAGCAACCGGCAGGGACATTCCTTCAGTCACGATGCTTGAGCAGAACTACCCGAATCCTTTTAACCCGACAACAACGATTCGATTCACGCTCCTGCATTCGGGGTTTGCGCGATTGACAATTCACAACATTCTCGGAGAGGAAATCGGCACCCTGGTTGCTGCCGAACTTTCCGCCGGTCTGCACATAGTCCGCTGGGATGCAAACAACTATCCAACTGGTGTGTATTTCTATCGCCTTGAAAGTGGGTCCTTGATCGAAACGAAAAAGCTGGTCCTTTTGCGATGAAAGGAGAAATGAAATGAAAAAGATGGATCGCCACTACCCATTGACAGGTTCCCTGACAATCCTCTGTTGCATGCTGTTCTCTGCAAGCGTGGTTTTTGGTCAGGCTCCAAACGTCCAGCGTGCGAAGCAAGGGTACTCAATGCGGCTTTGCTTTGACAACTCCGGTGCATTCGGTCATGTCGTGTATCCGCCAAGGGGTGGTACCACCCCTCCGGATTCGCTGGGGCTGGAGTACCCTATAGGTCAACCCTACGAGCATATCTATGGGGGTGGAATCTGGATTGGGGGAAAAATCGATACGTCAAGAACTGGGACATCGACACCTATCCCTCTTGTTACAGCCGCATACGAGGGCTATGGAGGCGGCATAAATGCTTTGTTTCAATTCAATCCCGGCAGCTCGCAGGCTGATACGATCTGGAAGGTTACCGGGCGTGGAGTCCCCCGCCCTCAGGGTTGGGAAACGTACTGGGGCAATCTCATTCCTGCGTTGTCGGTCTCTGATAACGATCATTACTGTCTTTATGACGACGCAAGTTTTTCAGTGCTTAATCACATTCCCTTGAGGGTGAAAGTTTCTCAGAACTCATTCATCTGGGATGATCCCTATGCCGAAGCGATTCATATCATTGAATATAGAATCGTCAACATAGGGTTCAAAAGCATCGATAGCGCGTACATTGCCATGTTCATGGACGCGGATGTCGGCCCGATCGGACTGCCGACGTATTACACACACAACTGGGCGGGGTACTACCCACCCGAGCGCACTGCCTATATCACCAATCAGGTGGACTACGGTTCAACCCCTGTCGGGGTAGCGTTGCTCGCGGCCTCCCGCCCTCTCGATTCGCTGCGACTGACATTCCAGTGGTACCCGCTTGCCAACTCTCCTATTACTGCTGCAGCAAAGTACGCCGTAATGAGTTCCGGAATGATTCGCCCCGATGAGTTCCCCAATCTCTCTGACACGCGAGCACTTCTGAGTTGCGGGCCGTTCACTCTCCGGCCCGGCACGGATCCGATGCCCGACACTCTTGTCATTGCATTTGCCATTGTCTCTGGGCAGAATGTGAATGCGATGCTAGTGCATGCCGATCGCGCACGAGCGATTTATCTTAATGGGGGGCAGGTTGGCGTGAATGGGCCTGGCTATGAAGCCCCATCGCGGTTCGAGTTGCTTCAAAACTATCCCAACCCGTTCAATCCAACCACGACAATTCGGTTCGCGTTGCCGAAGGCTTCTCGTGTGAGGCTGTCTGTGTTGAATATTCTGGGCGAGGAGATCGCCACGCTCATCAACCAGCCGATGCAGATTGGAACTCACTCAGTCGTGTGGAACGCCGACGGAAATCCGAGCGGTGTGTACTTCTACCGGATCCAGACCGATGAATTCGTGGAAACCAAGAAGCTGATCCTGCTGCGCTGATTGCATCACAGAGCCAAAAGCGTTATCTTCATAAGGTCGATGTGAGTCCACGCTGAATGGCCCCGGTCCACCGGACATGATGGGCCCGTAGCTCAACTGGATAGAGCAACAGCCTTCTAAGCTGTAGGTTGCGCGTTCAAGTCGCGCCGGGCTCACAACCATGGTCAATCGTGCATGAATACCTCGATTGACCATTGTAATTCCAGTTCGGCCCCCATCGTCTAGAGGCCTAGGACACGGGCTTTTCAAGCCTGTAACACCAGTTCGAATCTGGTTGGGGGCACACAACCTACAACCGCGTTAGTCTCATCTGCTGACACTTCTGTTAACAGTTTTTGAAACGGCGGAGATGTTCATGCCCACCCTATTCAAACGATCCAACGGAATCTATTATGCAACCAATCACGCCAACCGTGTTGAGGAGGCTGTTGCTTGCTTTTCTCGGCCGGTTTCCCTGGGATTACGGTCAGTGCAATTCCGCGCTCTCTTGCTGCTTGTGGCCTTTCATCTCACGTGAGGGCTTGATGGTTGTTCTTCTGCACAATAAGCCATTTGCCGCACCCTGTGCGCCGTCTCGTTTCTGCTCTGCATATTTCGTGCTGCCACCACACGTTTAGCTTCACAAACCAAATGGGTCAAATGCAAAGGTAACCCGGTGCCGGATGTCGGACCTCCGGGTTCATAGGATGACGAATATCTTCCTATCGAATCGGGTGATCCTTCAGGACACTTTGTATTGGATATGGTATACAGGCGGATGGAAAAAACCCCTGATCGGTTGGCAGCCTCATAGTTGTACTCATCGACATAGCGCTGCGTTACCACAAAGGTCCCGACACTACCATGCATGGTGTTGAAGAGGATCTTGAAAGAAGCAATCGGAAGAGAATCTGGTGTCTTTGATAAAGAGCGCACATATGAGTCCATCGATCAGTTCTCAAGGAATGCAAAGCAAATGCTGAACAGTCTGGGAGTGTGCCCTTGTGGTTGCTTTCACTCTCACAGCGCAGGAGATAAAGGCAATGAAAGAAGTCACTGTCACAGGTGAAATCATAGATACAAAGTGTTACCTGGCGGGCATGATGGGAGGTAGAGGCGAAGGGCACAAGCAGTACGCTGTCGATTGCATCAAAGGCGGGCTGCCAGTCGGCATTGTCGAGGACACGACGGACCAGGTGTACGTGCTTGTTCCACAATCTCCGGGCATGAAAGGAGCCAATGAAGAACTGGTGAAGTACACCGCCGAGCGAGTGAAACTCACTGGGAATATCGTCGAAAAAAGTGGGCAGAAACTCTTTGTGTATGCAAAAGTCGAGGAAGTAAAGTAGAAGTACGCCACGCAAGGGGGAAACCCATGTTTCCCCCTGCTTGAAAATCGTCAAGACTCTTCATAACTTCTCGCAGAATCATTTACCTGCAGACCTACTGGAGTGTTTGCTGGATATTATGACTGATGATCACAAAAAGGAGAATCCAGCGTGAAGATCTTCATCTCTATTGCCGCAATACTTGCATGGATCTTTGGAACGATGCTGTTATTCGTTCCGGCGAAATTTTACGCACCAACTGGCATCACGATGACACCGCTGCTTGCCACAATCGCCCAAGCTCACGGTGCAACCCTCATCGGTCTCGGAGTTGTCAACTGGCTTGCCAGAAATGCGGAGCAAAAAAGCCTGATCGCTGTCCTGGCTGGCAACCTTGTCGTGCAGATACTTTCTCTCATTGTCGTCCTGAGAACGATGAGCCTTGGAGCGGGAGCAGCTGTTACTCCCGGTATCATTATTCACATTGTCCTGGGATCCTTCTTTGCCTACTTCTTAATGAGAGCCCGCAAGATATGAGTCCATTCGGGTGCTCAGACGTCGACAAAGATTAGGAGAATATATGGCGTTCAAGGAGAAAACTATGGATCAACCGAGGCAACCGTATACTTTGGGCATCTGGACAGTAAAACCTGGAAGCGAGGACACCTTCCTCTCGGAGTGGAAGGCTTTTGCGGAATGGTCTTCGAAGAATCAACCGGGAGCAGGTTCTGCATACCTGTTGCGGGATCTCGATCATCCTCAGATGTTTGTTTCCTATGGATCTTGGATAGATTCCGCAGCTATCAATCGGTGGCGATCTACTCCAGAGTTCAAGAGGTTTGTCGGAAAAGTGAAGACGATATGCGACGCCTTTGAGCCACATTCAATGGAACTCGTGGCGACAGTGTCGCAATAGTTGAGTTTGACGGGCTAATGTAACAAGTTGACCGCCAAGGCATCAACTGATTTTTGCAGATGGGCCCGCCATCATCACGACTTCCCGCATCGTTGACAATTGCTGAAACCATGGCTACGTTATCGAAGATTGTCTTACCCTTAACACTCTGTGTTATCTGTTCGAGTAAATTGCAGAGGCCCACAGCTATGTCGAGGAAGGACACAAAAAGGGAAATGTTGCCGTCACTGTGGTGCATAATACCACAACTTAACCGATCTCTCGGGCAGGGAGGAGATTATACGCAGACGAGGGACCTTATCCTCGTGCGATAAAAGCAGCCAACTCAAGTGAACGAAGACGAAGCGCTTTAGCAGGCGGATCGGATTGCGAATCCCTTGCGGGCCTGATGAAGCATGAAGTGTGAATGAGATCCTTATGATGCGCCACCATTGCGGAGCTCCGTGGTGTCCGGGGCACGATGACCAGTCTGGAAAGTGTGCAAACCTGTTCCACTACTGCAGTGCACCTTCATGTCCCGGTCATTACAACTACAACGACAAGTGTCGGTTCTACTGTTCAAAGCCAGATTGTTCGGGTCACATGAACATCTATCTGAAATGTCCAAGAACCTATTGTGGCAAGCCCGGGTGTCCAGGTCATTGGAATTCTGGTGAGAAATGTTTCTGATCGTTCTTTCATCCGGGTTCTGCCGGATTAATTCTTACGATTTTGCGGTCGTCACCTCAGAGTACTACTCGCCATGTCCTTTTTTCAAGTTCAAAGCTCAACTAATTTTGAAACATCCCCGCGGCCGGTCTGTTCCTGGGATACCTCTGTCGATGAATATGACGATGTTCGCTTTGGCGAATGATGATGGAGGTAATTCAGATTGCAGAAGAAGTCCGGACCATCTCGCTTGACATCGCAGACACATCATTTGCCACATGACTCGTTTGTGATATCACGGTTTACTACGCACTCGGCCCACAGGTCATTCAACTCCTGAACGAGCGCCAGCCGGTGGGGTATCATGAAGCTGTGTTCAGTGGTCAAGGATTGGGGAGCGGGGTGTTCTTCTATCGGATCCAGGCAGGCGATTTTCCTGCAAGTAAGAATCTGCTTCTGTTGAGGTAGCGGTCATGCAATGTCTGTAACCTTCAATCAACGGAAAACAACGAGGATTCAACAGAGATTGACTCGGTTGTACTAGTTACACCGAACCATGTCTACAATTACAGCGAACCTCATGCGTCCATCGTGTGAGGCTCTCTTTGTCTGGCAGGGGGCATCAAGTTCCGCAACAGCATTGATTGGCGCAACTGCGCCCTCATGCCGGCCTGCTTTCTGCTCCCCTTGTTGTGAATGAATGCAACTTGTACCAGCACCATGTCTCTGGATTGCTTGTTGGCCAACTCTTCTTTACATTTGGCAGGTTCGATCTTCCGAACTCCTATGCTGTTTCTTGGCAATCCCATCCAGGGTCTACATTGTGAATGCTACCCTCGAAGATGAGACCTGTTGCAGACACTCCATATCGCCTGATCTTTCCTGTCCTGAGTTGAGCGAGACAGGTTCCCCATTTCTCGAGCCCTCCTGACTTGATCAAAGCCAGCCAAATATTTCCGCACTTGTCCATTCGGAGCAAGCTCGTCATCGCTTTTGTGGGCCTCTCTGTTTTGCCGATTGTCTTCGTCAGCATCTATGGCATTCACTCAAATGTGAAGACAATGAAACGCGTGGCGCTGGAAAGTCTGACGCACGACGTCCAGAATATTCGTGAGCGGACGGGCAATTTTATGGCAGGGGTGGAGAGTGATCTCCGCGTGCTCAGCACCTCGTTCCTGTTTGAGCGCTATGTTCGCGGCATTGGCATTACGTCACCACAGAACCAGAGAGAACTTCTCGCACAGGTAGCGGATGCGCTCGTGGCCTTTGCGGAAACAAAGCGAATCTATTATCAGATCCGAATATTGAATGAGGAGAGGGACGAGGTTCTTCATGTTGAATGCAACGGAATGCTCGATTCAACCCTTGTCTGGCGCGCCCGTTCTCCTGAGGCTCTTCACCGTGGTGGAGAATCCTACTACTTCCTTCTTACGAGCGATCTGGTTGCCGGCAAGATTGCATTTTCGCCCGCTGAGCTTTCGTATGAAGGTGAAACCCGGGTTCCAGTCATTAGTTTCGCAATGCCTCTGTACAGGGCCAACAAGCGGGTTGGCATTCTGATTGCAAATGTCTTCGCAAACGATCTCTTCCAGGAAATGCAAACAGAGCGGACGCTCGGGATCGACGAAAAAGTCGTGCTCGTTGCCGGCGACGGCCACTATTTGTACAATTCTGATGAACGAAATCAGTGGAACAAGCTCATCGCATCTCGAGAAGAGGATAACCTCCAGAAAGACTACTCTCCTGTAATATCCAGTGCTATCACCTCTGAAAATGAGGGGACGGTAACCGAAGGAACCGACGATATCATCGCTCATGCACCTCTCTTGCTTCCACGAATCAACGTACAAGGAGGGCAGACCATTACGGGATTCTCCGAGCCGCTCTTTGTTTTTGAGAGCGTCCCCGTTGCCACAATCACGAAGGATGCGCGCTCATTTGCCTTGACGTTTCTGGCCTTTCTTCTTCTCTTTCTGGGCGGGGCGATCATACTCGGACTTCTGGCGACCCAACAGTTCACCAAACCCATTTCGGAATTGCAGCGCGGGGCCACAATCATCGCCGGCGGGAACTATCGCGAGAGGCTCCGCGTGCAGACCGGAGACGAAATCGAGGAGCTTGCAAAGCAGTTCAATGCCATGGCGGCATCACTGGAAGCACATGACCATGAGATTCAGCGACACCGCACCCACCTTCAACAGATGGTCGAACACCGAACGCATGAGCTCGTGGACGAGAAGGAGAAGCTGCAGGCCATCCTCGACAACGTTGCCAGCGCTTTCGTGCTGCTTGACAAGGATTTCCGGATTCAAACTGCAAGCGCGGCCTTTGCCTTGATCACGGGCCTCCGTCAAGAAGACGTTCTTGGACAGGATAGCCGTGTGGTGTTGTGGAACAATGGTATCTGTAAGGTGCCGCCTCCACCGGACAGTGTTATTCCGGAGAAAGTCGAGAGCCACATCGATCGCTCAGGGGGGGAACGATACATCGAACATACTACAGTCCCCATCAGGAAGAACGGAGACGTCACTTCCCTGCTACAGATCATCACCGACATTACCAGGCGAAGACGACTCGAGCAGAATCTCATCCAATCCGAGAAACTCATGGCAACCGGCGAAATGTCGGCCATCATCGCACATGGATTCCGCAATTCGCTGACGTCAATAAAAATGATCCTGCAGCTTCAGCGCGAGTCCACGCAACTGGGTCGTGCAAGCAAGAAATCCCTCGGGGTTGCGCTCGATTCCATCTATCGAATGGAAACGATGGTACAGGAACTCCTCAACTTCGCCCGCCCTTCCCCCATGGAGTTTCGCACAGAATCCCTGAACCTTTTGATCAGTGATTCACTGAAGCTCGTCCAACCTGCCATATCACAACACCGCGTCGAGCTCAAGAAGACGCTGGACGCCAGCCTTCCCCTGATGCAACTCGACACACCGCATCTCAAGGAGGCCATTGTGAATATCCTGCTGAATGCTGTTCAGGCGATTGACAGTAACGACCCCGATATGGGAAACGGGTCGTTGAGCATATCCTCCAGGAAGGTCGTCGTATCGAGAACCCTCCGGGACTTCGGATACCGGGAAGTACACGAGAACCGGACAAACGATGAGCCCGCGATGGGGAACGAAATCACCCTGCGAAAGGGAACTGAGTGTGCTGTGGTCAGTATCACTGATAGCGGTCCGGGTATCGATCGGACACTCCTCTCTCGTATCTTCGATCCATTTTTTACAACGAAGACGAACGGAACAGGCCTGGGCTTGCCGATGGTCAAACGGACCGTCAATGCCCATGGCGGAATCATTCTCGTAAGAAGCACGAGAGGGAAAGGAGCTACATTTGAGATCTTTCTCCCGGTAAAGCGAAGTGAGCAGGCATGATTGCACGACTTATCTCCCCACATACGGAAATAACGAAATGAAACCCTATCGGGCAAAGATCCTGATTGTTGACGATGATGAAAAGATTCTCTTTGCGTTCCAGGAAGTCTTCAAAGCTGAAGGGTATCAGAGCATTCTGGCAAGGAATGGAGAGGAAGCGCTCAACGAGCTTGCAGTCGGACACCCCGACGCCGTGTTCATGGATATCACCATGCCCAAACTCGACGGCCTCGATGCGCTCACGCGCATCAAACAACAGACACCGCATATGCCTGTCGTCCTCATTACAGGGTTCGGAACAATGCAGACTGCGATCAAGGCCATGCAGCAGGGAGCCTTCGAGTATCTCACGAAGCCGCTGGACCTGGACAAGATTCGCGCCGTGACCAAGCGGGCACTTTCAAGCGGACGAGAAAGGGAGGGTGCGGTCAGCGACCAATTGAGTTTCCAGACGAGCATCATGAGTCGCTACGAGATCGTCGGCAACAGCCCCCAGATGCAGGAAATCTACAAGTTGATTGGTTCGATTTCCACAACACCCAACCATACGTCGGTGCTGGTTCTCGGCGAGAGCGGGACGGGCAAGGAACTCGTGGCGCGTGCAATTCACGCCAATAGTGAGAATGCCCGCGAACCGTTCGTGCCCATTAATTGCACAGCTCTTCCGGAGACCCTCCTGGAATCGGAGCTGTTTGGTTATGAAAAGGGCGCCTTCACTGGCGCAAGCGACCGCAAATCGGGGAAGTTTGAGCTTGCCGGCAAAGGAACAATCTTCTTGGATGAGATCGGAACGCTTTCCCCCTTTCTTCAGCAGAAACTCCTCCGGGTGCTTCAGGAGCGGGAGTTCGAGCGCGTGGGGGGGAACGATCCCCTCGGAGTACAGGCACGTTTCATCGCTGCAACAAACCAGGACCTTGCAACCGAAGTCAAGAACAAATCTTTCAGGGAAGATCTGTTCTTTCGTCTCAATGTTGCTGTCGTTCATTTGCCCCCACTCCGTGAACGCAGGGAGGATATTCCTCTTCTCGCCAAGTACTTTCTCGTGAAGTATAACGATCAGCTCAAGAGAACCATCAGTGGATATTCTCGCGAAGCCCTGAAGACACTCCAGAGCTATACCTATCCCGGCAATGTGCGGGAACTCGAGAACCTGATTGAACGGGCAGTTATGCTCACGAAGGCTGATCTGATTCTGCCCGATGCGCTGGGTGAAATGGTCGCCTCGAGTCTCGCGCCTGCCGCTCCACTGCCAATCGTGAGTCCAGTGTTTGGCAAATCGCGCGCACATGTCCTGGATCTCTTTGAGAAACAGTTTGTTCTGGATCAGCTCGGAACCCATCGCGGCAACGTCACGGCCGCGGCGGAGGCATCAAAAATGACTCGCCAGAACTTCCAACGTCTGATGAAAAAACACAAATTAAGCTCACGACCGTTCAGGAAGTGATCGATTCCCAACATCTCGGAATCCCTTCTCCTGCTCCGCCTGCCAATTCCTTCTTGTCAATCTGCCAAGTTCTTGTTGGCACTCTTCCCAACATTGAATCTCTCCACCCACGAAAGTACCCTTCCTGATCCTCTTTGGGCTAATGCTTTCGGGAGCGTCCTGGCACAGAAGTTGGCGGGGGTATCTGAACACGAGGAGTAAATGCATGCCACACCAGCCAAACGTTCTGATCGTTGATGACGACCTTAACATTGTCTCCGCATTCGAAGGGTTTCTGAAGAAGGAACACTGCAACATGATTCCTGCTTCGAGCGCTGAGGAAGCGCTGCAGCAATTGGCAGCACATCATGTTGATCTGGTGATTACAGATGTCCGTCTCAAATATCAATCGGGCGTGACATTGTTTATTCGAATCAAACAGCTCTATCCCACGCTGCCGGTTATCGTCATTACCGGCCATCCCAACTTGATTACTGAAAAGGATATCAGACTCTACGGAGCTGACCATTACTTCCTGAAGCCTCTTGAGCTGGACTCTTTGCGCCAGGCGGTCAGGAAGTGCCTCCATCTTCCCGGTGTGCTCTCGTGGAACGAGAACGATGCTGCATCTCATACACACATCCACCGTCACTAACTTACAGGAACAGCTATGAAACCCTTGGTATTCAGTCTGCTGCTTGCCGCCACGCTGCTCACGCTGGGCAACGAGGAGGCATACAGCATTCCTGCATTTGCCCGAAAATACAAAACCAGTTGTGCTACCTGCCACAACGGCTTTCCGAAGTTGAACGCATTCGGTGAAGCCTTCCGGCGGAATGGCTATCAGTTTCCCGGTGGCACAGATCCGGAATTCATCAAGGAAGAGCCTGTGAGCCTGGGCTCCGAAGGAAACAAGAAAGCATTTCCCGACGCAATCTGGCCGGGCAGTCTTCCCGGTTCATCACCGCTTTCACTGTTTCTCAACGGAGAAGTGGACTATAATCCGAAAGTTGATCCCCGATTTACCTTCGGTGGTCTGGGGAACAGCATTGAAGGCGTGGCCGCCGGAACGCTTGGAGAGGATGTCTCTTTCTGGGGACAACTCGCGCTCGGCAGTGATGGAACAGTCGAGTTGAACAGGATATTTCTGATCTTCAGCAACCTTGTCGGTGATTCCTATGCATTGAATGCACGGATCGGTGTTATCGAACCCGGCCTATTCTCGTTCTCAACGCATCGCGCCTGGATGGAAGGGTTCTGGCTGACGACAAGGCCGTTCAGCGAGGATATGGGATGGTCCATCGAAGAGACACAGAAGGGAATCGAGCTCAACGGCATGGTGAACGGGAGGTTCGGATGGAACGCAGGCATCGTCGAGGGATTCGGCGCGCCACATTCTGACAAGGATTACTATGGACATGTCACGTACAAGTTCGGTGGTCTTCCACTCGATGGAGTCGTTGAAGGCGGACCTGCGCCAAACAACGAGAAACCATACTTTGACAACTCTGTGACGTTGGGGACATTCGCCTACGCAGGGAATGCAACACTCGGGCCTGACAGCACCCAACAGGAAAACACGTTCACCATGTTTGGGGCGGACGTGAACGCATTTTATGATCAGTTCAACCTCTTTGGAGGAATCGGAATTCGCCATGACAAACAACCATTCCTCGGAGATCCGCTACTGCAATCGGCAAATACAACCGTGTGGTTTACCGAGCTGGATGTGACGGTATTGCCCTGGCTGTTGCCGGGACTACGGTTTGAGTCTTGGAACAGCCACACTCTTGATCCCGTAAGCGGACAGAGTGTGTCGTACACAGACCTTCAGGTCGTTCCAGGCGTCGTTGTGCTGCTTCGACCGAACGTGAAGCTTGCGCTCCGGACGATGGTGACGAAATTTGATTCAAACAACGACGCAAAGTGGCAAGCGGGGCAGGTATCACTGGCTCTCGCAGTTGGCATTTGATCAGCTCTATCAAATCACTCACGTAAAACTAAGGAACAACAATTATGAAGAAGATCATCATTATTTCCGCCATCCTGCTTATTGGTCTCAACCTGTCACTGGCCGGAAACATTACCGGAAAAGTGAAGGCACGAGGCGTAAAAAACAGCGGTGACGCGGTCATCTACATCGTCAAGATTCCATCCAAGACATTTCCTGCTCCCAAAGACCATGCAGTGATGGATCAGAAGAACCTGAAGTTTGTCCCGCATGTCCTTCCCGTGCTGGTGGGAACGACAGTCGATTTCCTCAATAGCGACGATGTACTGCACAATGTCTTCTGTCCAGACAAATGCGCTGACAAGTTCAACCTCGGCTCGTGGCCGAAGGGACACACGAAGTCGTACACGTTCAACGAACCGGGTTGCGCGGCGACGTTGCTGTGCAATGTTCATCCTGAGATGGAAGGCTATGTTGTTGTTGTCGAGACACCGTACTTCTCTGTGAGCGCAGCCGATGGAAGCTACACGATCAAAGATGTTCCTCCCGGAAAGTACACCTTGAAGATCTGGCATGAGAAGCTGAAGGGCCAGGAAGTCGCTGTCGAAGTTCCAGCGAAAGGAAACGCTGCCGTGGACTTTGAAATCCACAAGTAGTTGAGCATGAGGCAGGTTCAGGACTGTACAAGGTAATGTGGATTGAAATGTGTGGTGGCGTCAGCTTGAACATATTCCCGATGGATGAAGACGACAAAAAGGGATTGTCATCACGAGCTTCATTTGGAATCGAAGCAACACCGTGTCCTTAGGTTCTATTAACAGACAGGAGGGCAACATGAACGATACAAAAAGAGCCGCGTTGCATGTGCTATGCGCAATCGCTCTTGTATTTGGGGTGATGTCCCTGTTGGCCGAAACACGATCGACGGGTGAAGCGCTGGAAACGTTTAAACTGATGATATCGTCAAATGCTGTTGTGGATGTGGGGGCAGGGGTAACATTGCTTGCGGTCGTGGGCTTCGTCCTACTCCACTTCTGGGAACACAAACGGACGACGAAACATCCATAACGCCGTGCCTGACCGCCTTAAATTCGTAGACCTTGAGTGGCTTGACTCCAACTTCCCGTGTATGTCGGCGTGCCCGGTACACACGGAAGCGGGACGATACGTTACTCTCATCGATGAAGGCCGCTACAGGGAAGCCTATCACGTTGCACGAAGGCCGAACCCATTCGCCTCAATCTGCGGGCGCATCTGCGCGGCACCATGCGAACCTGCTTGTCGCCGGGGACAGCTTGACCAACCCATCGCCATACGTGCGCTGAAACGGTTTGCGTGCGAACGCTTCGGCGTGGAAAGCATGATCGATCTCGAAAGACTCAAGGAAGTGTTCGGGAAAACGGTCAGGCATAACGGGATGAAGGTCGCGGTCATCGGGGGCGGACCTGCCGGATTTTCCTGCGCTCATGACCTTGCAATCTTGGGCTACGGGGTCACCGTTTTCGAAGCACAATCCGTTGCTGGCGGAATGTTGCGTTTGGGGATTCCCGAATACCGCCTCCCCCGCGAGCTGATCAGGATGGAAATCAACGCGATCCTCAGCTTGGGAGTCGACCTCAAACTCAACTCGGCCGTGGGGCGGGACTTTACTCTCGCGGATCTGAAGAACCAAGGATATCAGGCGGTCTTCATTGCCATAGGCGCACATAAAAGCCGCGACCTGCGCATCGAAGGGGTTGAGTATGACGGAGTGCTCCGCGCTGTCGACTTTCTTCTGAATGTGAACCTCGGCTACCGGGTGGATCTGGGAAGCAAGGTGATTGTAATCGGCGGCGGAAACGTGGCCATCGATGTTGCCCGGACCGCGGCACGGCAGGAGAAAGCGGAAATGGGCCAGGTGACCGAGGTCGCTGAGGCTCTGGATGTCGCCCGTTCGGCTGTTCGATTCGGTGCCAAGGAGGTTCATATGGTGTGCCTCGAGGATTGGCACGAGATGCCGGCGACCAAGGAGGAGATCGAGGAGGCACTTGAAGAGAGAGTCCACATTCACACCCGAAAGGGACCCTCCAGGATTGTCGGGAGAGACGGCAAAGTGGTTGGCTTTCAGACAATCGACTGCACATCTGTGTTCGACAGCGCCGGCAGATTCAATCCGCAATTCGCTCCGGGATCAGAGCAGCTCATGGAAGCAGATACGATCATCATGGCCATTGGCCAGACATCCGACCTGACATGGGTCCGGCCGGATGATGGCATCGAGCTGACTCCTCGGAACACGATCAAGGTGGACCCTGGGACGCTTGCGACCAGCGCACCGGGCATTTTTGCCGGTGGTGATGTTTCCTTCGGCCCGCGGAATGCCATCGACGCGATTGCCAACGGGAAAAAGGCAGCACAGTCCATCCACCTCTTCCTTACCCGCGAGACAGGCACGAGTGTTGAGCTGCAGTTTCACGAAAGGACCGTTGAGATCGTTGTTGCCAATACTGCCAATTTCAAGCGCCCCTGGCTTTACGAACAAACGCCACGGGTCACAATACCCTGTCTGCCGATCAACCGTCGCATCGGTGTTGCGCAGATCGAGCTGGGTTACAGCGAGGAACAGGCTCGCTCCGAAGCTTCGCGTTGCCTCCATTGCTGGGAGAATACGATTTTCAATGAGCGCGGAGAGGACACGGGAAGCGAATGCATTCTCTGTGGTGGGTGTGTGGACATTTGTCCTGAGAGTTGCATCGATCTGGTGGCTCTCGATCGCGTCGAGGTGGATGCAAATCTTGCCGCCGAACTCATGGCGGAGTACGACATCGTGGTGAAGGGTGAAACAAAAGACGCAATAGGATCGGTCATGATCAAGGATGAAGACATCTGCATCCGTTGTGGATTATGTGCGACAGCGCTGTCCAGTCGGATGTATTACCATGGAGAGTTATTCCGTCTCCAAGACAAAACTGATAGCATGACAGGAGACCCGGTGGAACCAAAGACAAAGCACGCCGAGAATGAGGATCAAGGCCCATCGGTGTCATTCTCCCGCCGCCACTTTCTTGAACTGGTTGGAGTAGGCGCAGTCGGGATTGCGGCGGCAGGCAGTATCGTGCTGAGCGCCGAATACCTTTCGCCCAATGTGGTGCGTGAGCCGCCGACGCGATTCAAAGCCGGCCGCCCGGAAGAATACCCGCCGGGGAGTGTCACGTTGGACAAGGAACAGAAGGTATTTATTGTCCGTGCCAGGGAGGGATATTTTTACGCGCTCTCCGCGGTCTGCACCCACCTCGGCTGCATCGCAAACTGGAAATCCGAGGAAGGAATCGTCGCGTGTCCATGTCATGGCAGCAAGTTTGACAGGGAAGGGAATGTGATTGCCGGCCCTGCACCCAGATCCCTGCCGAGGTTCTCCCTGTCGCTCGATGATCGGGGGCAACTTGTCGTCGACAAATCCGTGATTGTTGGTGAAGATGTAACGCTCAAGGTCTAAGGAGGTAGCACATGGAAACTCTCGATCAATACTGGAACGCTGTCCGGCGGAAGGTATGCGAAGCGTGCTGCGATGGAGATGGAGCGGGTGGCTGCATGCTCTCTGGTGAGAAGGCGTGTGCGCTGAAAACCTCCTTCCCGGAGATCGTGAACGCTGTCCGCTCTGTGAAGAGCAATGATGTTCAGCCCTACACCAATGCTATTCGAATGGGAGTGTGCGCTTCCTGCAAACACCAGTCCGCCGATGGGAAGTGCATCATTCGCACCGATGTCGATTGCGGGCTCGATCGCTACCTGCCTCTCGTGATCGAGGCGATCGAGTTGGTCGACTCTGCCCACGATCCGTTCGTCGCGACAAGCGTGACTCCAAAGTTCAACACAGGAGATGCATCGTGAAGAAGCAGCTTGGAGCTCTTGTCCAGTCACAGGCGTGGCGATCGATGTTCCGCCATGGGCTTCCGTTGTCGAACCGTACGCGTGCGGAAACGGTCTTCTATAATTTCTTCCTTCACGTTCATCCGGTGAAGGTCCGCAAACGATCGATAAGATATTCGTATACCTGGGGTCTCGGAGGACTCTCAGCAGGGTTGTTCATTATCCTCACACTTACCGGAGCACTGCTGATGCTTTATTACCGACCATCTGTCAATCAGGCGTACGGTGACATGAAGGATCTTCAATTCGTTGTTTCGTCAGGACAGTTCCTGCGCAACATGCATCGTTGGGCTGCCCATGCCATGGTCGCCATTGTGTTTCTTCACATGTTGCGGGTATTTTATACAGGCTCCTACCATCCTCCCAAGGAATTCAACTGGGTTGTCGGTGTCATTCTGTTTGTCATCACCATTCTTCTAAGCTACACCGGCTATTTGTTGCCGTGGGACCAACTTGCCTTTTGGGGCATCTCGGTTGGGACCAATATGGCGCGGGCCGTGCCGTTTGGTTTGGGCGACAGGATTTCCTATCTCCTTCTCGGAGGCAACATCGTCGGAGAAAACGCGCTCGTAAGGTTCTACGTGTTGCATTGTTTTGTCCTCCCCGTGATAGCCATGCTGCTGATGGGCATCCATTTCTGGCGTGTGCGGAAGGACGGAGGAGTCTGATTGAATCAAGTGCACCGGCGATGGCCTTTGGAATCTTTCTATCGAAAGAGATAATACAGCGTAAAGGCGTGCAATGAGTTCAGATTTTCAGGTGGAGAGAACATCGGACGCAAAGAAGACTCCCAGGCGGATTGCCTTCATCAAAGGGCGAACATCCGCTCGAGTCAAAAGCGAAGATGCGGAAATGGTCATGACGGTCCCGAATCTCGTGGTCAGGGAAATCATTGCGTTCGAAGTCATGGTGATCGTTCTGGCCCTCCTTTCTCTGTTCTTCAATGCACCTCTCGAATGGATCGCTAATCCGGAGCATACACCCAATCCGGCAAAGGCTCCCTGGTACTTCCTGGGATTGCAGGAATTGCTGCACTACTTTCCCCCCGTGGTGGCAGGTGTCATTCTTCCAGGCCTCGTGATTGTCGCTCTGATTGTGATACCCTATTTTCGAGTCAACGTGAACAGGAGTGGACTCTGGGAGGGATCACCGCGGAAGTCAATGATTGCGCTGCTCGTTGTCGCCGGTTCCTTTTGCATTATTCTCCTGATGTACAAGGTCTATGCAATGTTGGTGCCGACCATATTTGTCGTTGGCTTCATGCTTGCCCCCTATTTCTCCAAAAGGGAACGACGCTTCATGGGGTGGCTCAGTTCACGGCCGCTCTCCTGGTGGATCATGACCTGGTTCGTCGTGGTGGTGGTGGTCTTGACTGCAATTGGGATTCTCTTCCGCGGACCGGAATGGAGCTGGGTATGGCCATGGAAGGAGATCTACTGATGGACAAGCTCCGGAAATACTTTGCCATGGCAAGCGTTGTGTTCCTTGTCGTCCTCGCGGTGTCGCCGTTCAAGGACTTCTTTCGCGAATGGAAATGGTATCAGATCAAGTACAACCGATTGACTGCTGAACTCCCGCAACGCGTGAAACCCGCGAGCATCGGCATCAAACAGATCTGGGTGCAGAAACTGGACCGTGTCGACCGATGCGTGACCTGCCACCTTGGTCTGAAAGAACCCGCCCTGGCAACCGCCCCCGAGCCATTCCGAACCCATCCACAGATTTATCATGACGTCGAAGAACTTGGTTGCACAATATGCCATGAGGGTCAGGGTGCAGCAACCGAATACATGGAGTCCATCGGAAAGGTGAAGTACTGGGACAAACCCATCTTGCCGAGGGCATACATGGAAGCGTCCTGTGCCAAGTGCCACAAAGAGAAGGATGTCCCGCAAGCTCCCATTCTCAATCTTGGACGCAAGCTCATCGAAGAGGCGAACTGCATTGGTTGCCACAGGCTTGACGGGTATAGCAGACAATGGGTGCCAGAGCTGGATGGTATCGGGGCAAAAGTCGACCGCACGTGGCTGGTCAACTGGCTGAAGAACCCCAAGAGCTATTATTCCGGGACGCGGATGCCCAACTTTCTTCTGAGTGATGAGGAGGTCAATACACTTGCAGATTTCCTTCTCTCATTCAAATCCTTCCCAGAAGGTGAGGTGCTTGAGCCATTGCCCCCTCAGTTGGTATCGGCAAATGAAGCACAGAAGGCAAAGCTCAGCGAACTTGGCTCAACCCGGTTCAGCGAGGCCCGGTGCATCAGCTGCCACGCGGTCAACGGTAAGGGAGGTTATGTTGCCACCGAGTTGGGGAAGGTGGCAGGCAAGGTGAGCGAACAATGGCTCTACAATTATATAAAGAACCCGAAACGTCTTTTGCCGGGCGTCCAAATGCCGCGATACCGGCTCAAAGAAGACGAGCTCATTGGGGTCGTGGCGTATATGGAAAGTGAATTCGTCGACTACGACAAGGAACAACTTCCACCACATACTCCGGATCCGGCCTACTACGAAAAGGGTCTTGCGCTCTTCAAGAAGTATAATTGTGCAGGATGCCACCATCTTTCAGGTGTCTCCGGGGAAGAGATGGGACCGGAACTCACAGCCATGGGAAGCAAGAAAATCTATGAGATAGAATTCGGGACCTCGGGCATCGAAGAGACTCTTCCCTCCTATCTCAAAACAAAGTTGTTGAATCCTCGGGTTTTCGCGACGACGCTGAGAATGCCCCGTTATGAGTTTACTGCGGAAGAGGCAGAGGCAATTACCGTGGCGCTGCTCGGGAACACCAGCGAGAGAATTCCGGATGAGTTTATTGTTCATTCAGAGCCGTCGAGCTCCTACTCGCCGCAAGGTGAATTTGGCAAACTTGTTGACGACCTCGCCTGTCTGGGGTGTCATAAGATGAATGGACGCGGACGACTGGTCGCCACAGACCTCAGCCTTGAAGCAAGTCAGGCCCAATCGAAATGGATCCAGGGATATTTCAGGATTCCCTACTCGCTCCGGCCGACCTTGACTGAACGGATGCCCAATCTCTTCCTCGGAGACGCAGAGATCAAAACAATCGTAGACTACATGGAAAAGGTGTTTATTGCAGATAGCCTTGAAGGTACCGTACCATCCGATGCAGTCACAATCGCAAGAGGAAAGGGGCTGTATTTCGAAAGGTATGCCTGTCAATCGTGTCATCAGGTTGGCGGCAGTGGCGGCTATGTCGGCCCTCCTCTTGACAACGTTGGCACACGGCTGAAACCCGGCTGGGTCTTGCATTGGTTGAAGAACCCGCAGGCGTTCAAACCAACCACGCTTGAACCCAACAACAACTTGTCGAACGCGGACGCGGAAGCATTAACAGCATATCTGATGACCTTGAAACAGCCTGGATAGGGAAACCTCATCAATGAATCTTCGGAAAAGTCTCGGTCTTCTCATTCTCCTTGCTGGATGTTCTGGAAAACATCCCGGTACCGGGAACCAGGGGATCGCACACGACAGTCTCAAAGTTGTCGACTCGGCAACGACGGCAGCCGCAACTCAGCCGACCATTGTCCTCACGTATGAAGAACGGCAGGGGAAATACCTCTACGAGCGATACTGCCTGGTGTGTCATGGCCAGGAGGGTAAAGGGGATGGATTCAACGCGTTCAATCTTGACCCCCGGCCAAGAGACTTTTCTGACTCGAAATACATGAATGCGCTCGGTGAGAAACAGACCTACGAGACAATCAGAGGCGGTGGGAGGAGTGTCAACAAGTCGCCGCTGATGCCCTCATATGGATGGACCTTGAAGAAGGAGGAAATCCAATACGTAACTCTCTATCTGCGGACTTTCTACTCTCAAAGATAGCGGAGGGTTCCACCTCTTTGGGTCGTATTGCAGATAAATCCGAATACTGCAAACTCGATGGGTGGTGGACGAGTTGCTGAAGATCGCAATTGCAGAACCGGGTCTTCCAGCGAGGCTGTATGATCATGCTCGCTGGGGCAGGACAATTGCAGACCCAGGAATTCTGATATTTGATCCGGTGATATCAAGCCGCCTCATTAGGAATCTGGCGATGTGACGTTTTCTGGCATTTGACCACGAACTGAGAGATTCTGCCGGTCACTTGCTTGTTGGTTGATCGTTTGCCATGTCCGACTCGTTTTTCTTGAGACCTCTTTTCTTCTCCTCATTTGTTGACTGATACAGGAGGTTCTCTTCTCTTCCGGAGAGCTGTATCTCCCGGTCCGCTCATCCTCTCGATTGGAAGTCAGGTTTAGGCTCGACAAACACTCCTTTAACTGATTGACTACGACAAGTTGTGAGGAAATTGGCAATGTTGGCTCTCTGGCATTCATTACTCCAGTCTGCGTCTTCTACTGTGTGGGCTCAACGAAATCCTGCAGTTGTCTTGGGTCAGAATTCAGACCTGAGGTTTGATCATGTTTCTGCAACTCAGGGACCTTCCCAAGACGTCGTCGGGTGCATTGTGGAAGACCGCCATGCTTTATGTGGTTCGGAACGGAGGACGGGCTGAACCGGTTTAACGGCTACTCGATGAGGATGTGCAAACACGACTCACGTGATTCATCAACGGTGGCTCCCAACGGCATCAGCGATATTTACGAAGAGAGCCGCAATAAACGCTGGATCGGAGCGGGTAACGGCCTGAATCTTTTCGACCGCCACCGTGAGAGGTTCAAGCGCCTCGTGTCAACTGGCAGGCGTGTCACTACTTTTTGCCTTTGGGCGGACCTGAAGTTTATGGAAGGTCACCCTGACTCACATGACATATGCAAGGACAAGTGTCAATCAGTCGAACCGCCAATACCTCCTCAATATGGATGGGTCGGCAAAGGGCCTTTTGAGGGAATTTTGTGTGCCCCCTTGACATTGACGTTTCTTTGTCCTATGATTGAATAGCGATGAAGTTATCGCTACAGTAATCGATATAGGGAAAGAATCTCATCCCTGTCGCCACACTTGTAGCCGACTGATACCAGTAGACAACACTGTTCCTTTCTTAAAGCCAAAGTGCGCAATCGCGGCGAGGCACCGTTTCTCTCGCTGTAGATCAATTTTCTCCTGCAACGTTTAGCAAGACGTACTCAGCCCCCGTAGAGAGCACGATCATCAGACTGGAACGCCGCGTCCCCTGTGGTTCCACAGTGCCGGGCAGGTTCAATTCCACATTTTCCCTATCCATACGTCAAACGATAATACGTCGAGCACCAAATTCCCGAGGGCAGTTATCAACAAACTCTTAATACAATCATCAACGAGGAGTACATCAATGCGACACTTGTTCAGTGCGGCTCGAGTCATCGGTCTGCTCGTAATTGTAAGTATAGCCATGGAGACCACCCAGGCACAGTGCACATTACCGACACACCGGGCACGCTTGATTGCGTACGACGGTGGGACGGGACGAGACACACTTTTGTTCGGCTATAGTGATAGCGCAACGGTGGGACTGGACCCGTCGTTGTGTGAGGTGGAGTTTCCGCCATTTCCACCGCAAGGTGTGTGGGAAGCGCGGTGGATGAACCCTCCAGGACATGAGGGGCAGGAACCACCGGCAGGGTTGGGGCAGGGAGTGAAGCTGGACTTTCGGCGTCGTGTGGCAGTGGCGACGATAGACACGCACCGGGTGAAATTTCAGCCGAATGAGCCGCCGGGCTATCCGGTGACGTTCAAGTGGATCAGGACGGAGGTGCAGGGGATTTGTGACAGTTGTGTGCTGGTGGATGAGTTTGGAGGAGTGATTGTGCCGCGAACGCGGATGACGGTGCAGGACTCGCTGGTGGTGAACCTGTCGGCGATCACGCAGTTGTTGATGATCCGGTATGGGCAGAGGCTGACGGGAGTTGAGCCAATCACGGAAGGTATTCCACAGACGTTCGCACTGGAGCAGAACTATCCGAATCCATTCAACCCCACGACGACGATCAAGTTTGCGCTGGAGCGGGCTGCGGAGACAGACATTGCGATTTATGATGTACTGGGAAGGAAGGTCAGCACGCTCGCCTCAGGCGTCATGTCGGCGGGGTATTACACCGTGACATGGAACGGGACAAACAGTACAGGCACAAGCGCTGCAAGCGGTATCTACTTTATCCGCATGAACGCACGGGCTGACAACGGCTTCGCGTTCTCCGCAATTCGAAAGTTGCTTCTCATGAAGTAGCGCGAAGAGATTTCTTGTTGATCGTCAAGGTTTATCCTCGACGCGGATCTGAAAATCACTTATCCGAGGTGTCCTAAGGGATGAGTGTGTCCGCGCTGCGACCGCGCACGCAGCAGTGAGAGCGGGATTCTCGGTCACTAAGCACCATAATCAACCAATCGACAAAAACATGGAGGCAACATGAACTCCGTTCGATTCTTTCTGGCGTTGGTTATTCTCACCATGGTATCGGTGGTGATGACCTTCGCTCAGGCCGTGGGCGACTACGGCTCCGTAACAAGTGGAAACTGGAATGATGTCACAACATGGGGAACGTGGGACGGTTCAGGCTGGACTGGTGTTCCAGCGGCACCGCCGGCAGCGACAGACAACGTATGGATTGTTGGTTCGTTTACGGTCGAGGTAACGACCAGCCCTAACACGTGCAACAATCTCAACGTCGCATCAGGCAAGCTGTACGCGAATCTCGCACTACCCACGAGCAGCATTCGTTACATACGAATAAGCAACGGTGGAGTTGTTACTGTTACTGGAGGCATGCTTGGGGACACGGTGGGGGTAGGGGATGTTCTGAGCCTTGAAGCGATGGGATCAATGACGATCACAGGTTCTGGCGGCATCGTGAGTCTCGGTAGAATACGGACGAGCGGAACAGCGACGAGCTTCTCGATTACCCTCGACCGGGATCTTGACCTGAACTATAATGGCTCCAGCGGCACCGGTGGAATGGCTTTGTATACATCGAATGTCAGTGGGAGCACATGCATCATTACGTTGAATGCAGGCAAAACACTGACACTGAACGATGGTGCATATGTGGGCACCGGAAGCAGCACTGCAGCGGATGGGACCGCCAGCACGACGTACAACATCGACGGCACCGTCAACATGACGGCGAACGGAAGGATGAGCCTCAATGTGGGGACGGCGTTGACATCGACCCTCAACGTTGGCGGGGTTCTAAACGTGGGTCAGCAATTCGTGGTTGCCTCTTCGTCTGCTGTAGTTCCGACTATCGCCGTGAACGCAAGCGGCATTATCAACCTCGGCACCGGGGGAAGCGGAGCTGTAACATTTGGCTCCCCAACTCAGGCGATAACCGGTCCAGGAACCTTCAACCTTCTGAGTGGTGCGACTATAAGCATCAGCTCGCCGGACGGTATCTCATTATCGGGTGCGTCCGGACATATTCAAACGGCGACTAGGAATTTCAGCAGTGGAGCGATCTACGCGTACGCCGGAACAGCCAGTCAGGTGACAGGAACTGGATTGCCATCGTCCCCGACAGGTCTGACGATCAACAATGTAGCCGGCGTAACACTCACAAACTCCGCCACGGTTACGGGAACCCTCACATTCACGCTTGGAAATCTCATCACGGGTGCCAACACAATTACCATTGGCCCTGCGGGGACTGTGTCGCGGACGAGCGGTCATGTTGTGGGGCGATTGCAAAAGAATGTCGCCACCGGCGCAGCCGTTTCTCGCTCCTTTGAGATCGGCACCGGGGCTGACTATACCCCCATTGACGTTACGTTTGCGAGTGTGACCACGACGGGTACTCTCACGGCGACAACCACTGCCGGTGATCATCCGAACATTGCATCGAGCACTATTGATCCGACAAAGAGCGTGAATCGTTATTGGACGATCACGAATGGCGGAGTGGGCTTCGATGCGTATGACGCAACATTCAATTTTGTCGGAACCGACGTCGACGCCGGAGCTAACCCGTCCGTGTTCATCGCAGAAAAGTACAGTGCGGGTTCGTGGTCGGGTCTTGTGGAAGGCGCCCGCACCTCGACAAGCACCCAAATTACGGGAGTCACTTCGTTCAGTGATTTCGCAATCGGCGAAGCATTGGGCACGCCTCCGGCCCCCGGGTTCGAGTTGAGCGTCTCAAACCTTGACTTCGGGAGCGTCACGCTCGGGAATGCAGTGATTGACACTTTCTTCATCCGCAACATCGGCACTGCAACACTTCATGTTACTTCAATTGTCTCGAATAACACTCCCGAATTCATCGTTGCGCCCGGCAGTGCAACAGTCCCGGCTGGTGATAGCGTCCTGGCTACAGTCAGGTTTGCCCCCACTGCGGCTGGACCGGCCAGCGCAACCATTACTTTTACAGACGATGCGCTTGGCTCTCCTCATACCCTCCAGGCTTCGGGTACGGGTCTTGCCGTTGGAACCACGATCTTGAGCAATGGCACTGGTGGAGGTGACTGGTCCCTTTCGTCCACGTGGCAGGGAGGCATAGTTCCAACAGGCATCGACAGTGCTGTGGTTCGAGGGACAGATTCGGTGTATGTCTCAGTTGATGTTGCCTGCGCTGGCCTTTCTGGAGGATCGACCGCAAAACTCGCCCTGTACGACACTCTTACAGTTGGCAATGCAACCCTGCGCGGGTTGGTGGTTGTGCAGGCGAACGGCAGATTGACCGTCTCGGGCACCGCAACGTTTGAGAATGGGTCTACATATCAGCATGCGCGGGACGGTGGCACGATTCCCACGGCAGCGTGGAATGCCGGATCGACGTGTTCCATGACAGGCATTACGGGTGGCGTGCCAGGAAATTCCAATCAGAATTTCTATCACTTCATTTGGAATTGTCCGGGCCAGACCGCGAATCTCAACACGGCGTGGAGCGGCAACACCATCGGTGGAAACATTACGTGTATCAATTCTGCCGGAAGTCGATTCCAATTTACAAACAATACAGCGTATGCTGCACCGATCACGATCAACGGTGATGTGATTGTTATCGGTGGCGGTCTGACTCCTACCGGTTCAAGCGGGGCTGCCAGCTACGTGGTGAATACCCTGGGGAATGTCATCGTCACTGGCGGCAATCTGGGTGTTTCCAGGGGAAGCGGAGGCATTGTCACCTGGAATCTGTTTGGTAACGTCTCAATTTCGAATGCGACGCTCCAGACTTCGAATACTGCCAGCAAGTATGTCTTTGCCGGATCGGGGACGCACACCGTTGCATTGTCCAATGTGACCTACACCAGTCAAAACAATTTCGAGGTGAGCGGCAGTTCGACCGTCGACATGGGGACCAGTGTCTTGCGGGGGAGTGGGAGCTTTACGATGAATCCTGGAGCGACACTGCGATCTGGTCATCCGGGTGGTCTCGATTCAACGCTGTCCAACACAGGCGCAAAAGCGTTGGGTTCGGGGTCGAACTTCGTGTTCAATGGAACCAGCCTGCAAAACACAGGCCGGGTTCTCGCAGACACCCTTAACAATCTCACCATCAGCAACAGCAGCGGCGTGGTACTCTCCGATTCAATTGTTGTGAACGGAACGGTCTCACTCACGAGCGGTGACCTGGATCTCAACGGCAAGAAGATCACACTCGGGCCATCAGGTGTGTTGAGTGAAACCACAGGGAACACCCTGGTTGGGACAAGCGGCGTTGTCTCGACAACGAGAACGCTTACTGCACCGAGTGTCTCGACAGATATTGCAGGGCTCGGTATCATGATCGGTTCCAGTGCAGATCTCGGCAGCACCGTGCTGACCAGGGGGCCGGCAATTCAGTCGGGCGCAGGCTCAGGAAGCATCAAACGGTACGCCGACATCACGCCGACAACGAACACAGGATTAAACGCAACGCTTGTGTTCAAGTACGATGACTCGGAGCTAAATGCGATCCCCGAAACCAACCTCCTGCTCTTCAAGTCCACAGACAACGGCACATCGTGGGTGAATGCCGGTGGGACCGTGAATACCTCGGCGAACACCATCACACTTTCCGGTGTGAATGATCTGTCGCGGTGGACTGCGGCAGCGACCGGACCAGCGATCACTTGTGTGCCTGTCCCACATTTCGGTGGATGGAATCTGGTTTCACTCCCGGTCAGGGATCCAATTCCGAACGATTCAGTCAGGAGCCTTTTCCCGACGTCCTTCTTTGCGTATGTTTTCGAGTTCGTTCCCGGCTCAGGGTATGTTCAGAGGTACAGGATGGCATTCGGGAAGGGATACTGGGCGAAATTCCCGGCCATCGGCACGGATACTATCTGTGGAACAGCCGTAACGCGCGATTCAATTAGCGTGGTTGCAGGTTGGAACATGGTTGGCGCGATCACGAACCCCGTGGACACGAGTACAATCACCAGTCTGCCGCCCGGGCTGAGGTCGTCCAATTGGTTCGGATACAGCACCGGTTACAGCACGGTAACACAGCTTTTACCCGGGAAGGGGTACTGGGTCAAAGCAAACGGAGCCGGGCTGTTTATTCTGGCGAATCCTCCACTAAGCGGATTGACCAAAGGCGGGACGTCTACGGGATTGTCGGTTGATGCTCTCAACTCACTGACCATCACCGACAATAAAGGTGCTTCGCAGACCCTGTACTTTGGTGCAGACGCCAAGGATGAAATCCAACTCGCACAGTTTGAGATGCCGCCGGCTCCACCTGAGGGAGCATTCGATGCACGATTTGAATCTCCTGACGGCGGAATGATGGTCAGGACGCATGCTTCCCGGGTTGAGACTATGATTGATTTCCCGGTCAGGATTCAATCCCTTGACTATCCCGTGACGGTCTCCTGGAATGTTCGCAGTTCAGACGCAACGTATGAACTGGGGGACGCGGTGGGCCAGTCGATCGGTTCGCGGCTTATTGCGGGCGACGGGTCAATCACAGTGAGAAATAATGCCGTCAAACAGATCATCCTGAAGGTGGTGGGTGCAGGAATCCCGACCTCCTACGCATTGTATCAGAACTATCCGAATCCGTTCAACCCTTCAACCACTATAAAGTTTGATTTGCCGGTGGATAGCAGGGTCACGGTGGAAGTCTACAATGTTCTGGGTCAGCGGGTAAGGACCCTGATAAACGAAAACAGAAGGGCAGGGTATGAGGCCATCGAATGGAACGGAACCGGGGATTCGGGACAGCAGCTCAGCAGCGGGGTGTACTTCCTGCGGATTGATGCGACTGGAGTGAACGGCAAGACATTCGCCGACGTCAGGAAGTTGATGATGCTGAAATAGCATCGCTGTTCTTTACCAAGGAAGTTTTGCATCGTATCGGGTAGCCGTAATCCATGCAACATGGACGGACGCGGAGACAGCCCTGGTGGTGAATAGCCAGCCAGGGCGGTCGCGTCTTCACAGCTCGATCAGTTTAACACCATCACGATTACCGACGCGTCCGGTCAACATCAGACCCTGTATCCTGGGGACGACGACCACGGCAAATTTCCTGTTACGATGTACGAGATGCCGCCGCGTGGACCGGAGGGTGCTTTTGATCGCGCGGTTCGAATCGCAGCGAATGCTGGATGTGTACGACAGTGTCTCGGCCTCGAGTCACGTAATCCCGATTCGGTCTGCCGTCTACCCGCTCACAATATCCTGGAACGTCCGGACCCAGGGACGTGAGTTCGTGTTGGATGACGGCACCTCAGCAGGCAAATCCATGGTGGGGACGGGAGAGGCGACGATCAGCAATCCGGGAATCGTCCGGCTGGTGGTTGAGACCCGTTCAACAAGCGCCCCGGCAGAATTCGGCCTGCAACAAAACTATCCCAACCCTTTCACTCCCTCCACTGAGATCAGATTTACCGTGGACCATCAGACGTCCACAACTCTCGAAGTGTTCAACGTGCTCGGGGAACACGTTGCGACACTCTTCCACGATGTTGCGCAGGGCGGGCAGGTACTACACGGTGACATTCGACGGGTCGAACCTCGCGAGCGGGATCTACTTCTACCGACGGCAGGGCGAACCAAGACAACAGGTGCGGTAACTGTTGCTTCTCAAATGAATGGACCCACGAACGGCAGAAGAAAGACTGCAGTGATGCGGGGTCTCAATCATGGATATTAGAAAATCCTTTGCGGTTGCGATGTGGGGAAACCATGTGTATGATTTCATCACTCGGAACCGACAGCACGCAAATAAATTCATCCTTCCGCAAACCTTTTGGATTGCGGTATGCAATCCAGCGCAAATAACAAAGATCCGTCTGACACGAGGCGAGGGCAACGCCTGGACGTCTTTTCATTGCTAATGTGAGTCTCATTTGTTAGTATTGTAGCACCGCGCAGTTGAATATTCTTGCGGGAATGCGGCGCCCGGAGGTTTGAGAGCCTCTGAGTTGAACCCTCCCTGTGTCACCCCCCTTCGGGTGAACCCTTATTGTTCTTGTGAAGTTGGAATGAGCAGCCACACGCAGGAGGTCTGACGCCGGCGCAGCGCATTGTTGTCGCTGCGCGAGCGGGCGCAACCGAAACTTGTCAAGAGGACATCGCGTTCAATGAAGGTTCTCGACAAACTCTCTTCACTTTCAGTCACGCAGGTTCGTGTTGTGGGTCTTGTTGGTGTCGTGCTCGTCGGTTTCATCGACGAAGTGACGGGAACAGCAATATCCTTCACCGTCCTTTACCTCATCCCGATAGTTCTTGTCAGCTGGTATGACGGAAAGGCCGCCGGTATTGTGGCGTCGGCCGTTGCGCTGGGATTTAACTTTATTTCCGACTTCGACTACGAGGCAGGCTTCGATACTGTGGTCATCATCTGGAACACGGTGAGCCGGTTTCTCATTTTCGCTGCCGTGGTCTGGATGCTCGATGCGCTCCGGGAGATGCAGCGGGCGCGTTTGCAGGCTGAGATCGACAGGTACACGCGCATTGTTGAAACGACCATCGAGGGAATCCTCGTGCTTGACGCCAGGGGATATGTGAAATACAGCAATGTCCGCGCCGCACAGCTCCTCGGCTGGTCAACACAGGAATTGCATGGAAAGCATTTCACCGAGCTCGTCACGCATGGGGTTTCCCGAATGCAGGTTGGGCTGATGGCGAGCGGAACCGATGTTTCTGAGATGGGACCTGCCGAGGTGCAGTTCACGCGGTCGGATGGCAATCCACTCTGGGCTATTGTTAATTGCGGCAGCTTCCCGGAGGCGTCCAATGATGGAGGAGTTGTGCTGCTGGTGAATGATATTTCCGCCCGCAAACATGCTGAGGATGAATTGCGACGTCAATACGTTCGCATTTCCGCAATGCAGCGGCTTGCAAGCGTGCTGGTCGGGTCGATGAACATGAAATGGCGTCTCGAATCAGCACTGCACACTGTTCTCGATGTCACCGGGTTCGATGCAGGCGCAATCTATCTTGCGTCCAAAGAATTGCACGAGCTGACCTTGCAGCACCATGAGGGACTTCTCCCCGGCTCCGTCGAGGCAGTGCAAACGTGGCGGGAAGGCTACGGAGTGACGGGAGAAGTCTGGCGAACAGGTGTGGCGCAGTTTCTTGATGATGCCACGTTGAGTGACGCGATGGACACCACGGTCCGTGACCATGAGCGCATCAGGGCCTTTGCGTCGATTCCGCTTGTTGCGAGCGGGACTGTTGTCGGTGTGCTGAATATCCTTCGGCGCGAGCCCCATGCATTTTCGGACGATGAACGGTCAATGCTGCAAACCTTCGGCGGCCAGATGGGCGTTGCCCTGGAGAATGCACAGCTCTTCGAGGCTGCCCGGACAGGCGAGAACAAAGTGAGGCAGCTATCGATTAATCTCGTCCGCATTCAGGAGGAGGAACGCAAGAAATTCGCCCGGGAACTCCATGACGGTCTGGCCCAGTTGCTGACCATGCTGCGTGTGAACGCCGAGCTTGCACTTGAGTGCCTCGGCGGCTCAGACGAGGAGGCGGGCAGCAGGATTCGCGAGGTGATCTCCCTGGTCGGCGAAGCGGAACACGAGGCCAAACAGATCTCGTACGACCTGCGCCCGGCAATCCTGGATGACTTCGGACTCAAGGCCGCAATTCAGGCCCACGCCGTGAATTTCGAGCGGAGGACACGGGTTGCCGTCGAACTCCATCTGCCCGCCTCAGATATCCGGTTCGAGTCGATTATCGAAACAACGGTGTACCGGATTGTCCAGGAGCTTCTCTCCAACGTTGCAAAGCATGCAAACGCAACCCGCGCCACCATTCAGCTCCTCGCCCGACACCGGGTGCTTGCCCTCACCGTGTCCGACAACGGCCGGGGGTTTGACGTGCACCAGACTCTTGCCCAGTCGAGTAACGGCCTTCACAACGGACTCAGAAACATGCGTGAGCGGACGGAGTCACTCAAAGGGATGTTCCATGTCGAATCCTCTCCGGGCAGGGGAGCTGAGTTCGCAATCGAGATTCCATGCACCCTCGCCGAAATGCAACGGGAAGAACAGGAGACTGTGTAGTGGCGCCCGAAAAGAAAATCCGGATTCTGATTGCAGACGACCACCACCTTGTGCGTGCGGGCATCATTGCCCTGTTGTCGAAGGAGGAGGATATGGAGGTGGTCGCGGAGGCCTCCAACGGCGTAGAGGCGGTGGAGCAGACCCGGAAGTGTACTCCGGATGTCGCGCTGATGGATATCAGCATGCCCGTGATGGATGGCATCAAGGCTGCCGCCGAAATTCTCAAGACGGCTTCCATGACCCGCGTTCTGATGTTGACGCAGAATGAGCATGAGGAATATCTCAAGCGGATGATGCACTCGGGCGTGAGCGGGTACGTTTTGAAAAGCTCCCTCCTCGAAGATCTCACGAAGGCGATCCGTACGGTCAAGGCGGGGAGGCGGTTCGTGGCGCCGTCCATGTCCGCGGCCATGGCAGACGCATATTTCCAGGGCAACGGAACAAGTGCGCCACCACCCACCACCCATCGACTTACAAACCGGGAACAGGAAATTCTTCAACTCGTTGCCATGGGCTGGTCAAACCAGCATATTGCGGATAAGCTGTTCATCAGCGTCCGGACGGTGGAGTTTCACCGCACCAATGTCATGGAAAAACTGAACATCCATGATACTGCGAGTCTCGTGAAGTATGCGATTGTACACAAGCTTGTCGAACTTGGACCTTAGGGCTTCCAGGCGACGTGGGAACCCTCAAAGAACCGCACCACATCCCCTCAGTCTAAAGGACTATCCGCAAGAGGCGGGATCCTACTCTCTTGCCGTCACTCCATCCCTCCGCGAAAAATCCCTATACCTCGTAGAAAAGCGGGCAAAAACCCGTGGTGACAACAGTTGTTTCTCAGGTGTTGGGCAGTTATGTTGGTCTGGCTCAAATCTCTTCGAGGATGATCTGTACCTTCTCCTCACGTTCCCGGCTTGAAGTGGTGATCTCAGGTTAACCACAGAAGCAGAAACTCATGGGTCGTTCGGACCTCCGGGAGTTCTTCTATTATAGAATACTATACTTCATTGATTGCCATAGCCTTCGTTGAGGCGTGTCGTTCATGTCTGCTGCCACCTGCAGACGAGTCCGGGGGGCCGGTTACAGGGGCTGTCACCTAAAAACTGTCTCAGGACGAATGGAACCAGACCAGGTACACATACGCGTTCTTGTTGTCGATGATCATGATCTTGTCCGTGCAGGGTTGATTGCATTGCTCAACCATGAAAAGGATATCTGCATTGTTGGCGAGGCGAAAGGGGGCCCCGAGGCCTGTGAGAAAGTGAGGGCGCTTGCCCCCGATGTCGTGCTCATGGATATCAACATGCCCGGGCTCGAAGGCATTGAAGCGACCGCCCTTGTTGCCCATGAACACCCTGCCGTGAAAGTGCTTGCCGTGACGCACCTCGACCATGAAGAGTACATGCGGAAGATCATGGAGTCCGGCGCAAGCGGGTGCATTTCCAAAAGCTGTGCCGCGGAAGAATTGAAGCAGGCCATACGGAATGTGCACGCAGGCGGCGAGTTTTTCTCCGTCTCAGCAGGACGGGAGCTGCCCGACGCGCCCGGCAGCGAGTCATCGATGGAGACGAGGAGACCGGTTGACCTGACGCCACGGGAGACGCAAGTGATCCAGCTTGTGGTCACTGGCAGCACGAGCGAGGAAATTGCCGTGGATCTCGGCATCAGCGCCCGGACCGTGGAATTTCACCGGGCGAACATCAAAGAGAAAACCGGCGCCCGGGACGCGATCAGCCTTGTTCGCTGGGCACTCAGGAACAATATCATCACCTTCGATGCAGAGCCGCAAAAGTAAGGCATGAAACCCCGGAGCGGCGTCTCCACATTCGCCTTATCTTGCGAGTTGTCGACCTAGAGTGACTTCAGATTTGTGTTTTTGATACTCGTAGTACTACGGGGTCAAAACCCGTGTTCTCTACAGTTGTATTTGGAAGGCGGCACGTGTAACTTCGTTCAGTTGGTCGCTTCCCAAGTTTCATTTCCCTGCAGTTGGCCGCTACTTACTCAAGAACGCGTCGCCAGTTTTGTTTCTTCCCATCTTGAAGTGAGCCCGGTTGGGGCGGGTCCTCCCATAAAGGGGCGAAGCACGCGCTCGGCACTGCGGGGGAAACAGTAGCGTGTCCCTCTGTCATAGTCGCATCACGTTTACGGCGAATACATAATCACATTTTGATACAACTGAAGTCCGTGCATCTACTGCAAGCCGGGACACTCCACAGCGGTATTCCCCAGACTATCGTTTTCGCGGGCGCATTGTCGCGCCGTTCTCCGCGTCATGTGCCCGACTCTCCCCATTTCGATCTCAGAGTTTCTTTTCACGAGTGTTTCTAACCAACCACCCATCATCATCGTCTTCCCTTCATCAGGAGGAGTTATGAAACGATTTACATTATTCTTCATGTTGACTCTCGTTGTTGTCCTTTTAGTTGGGACAACAGCGTCTGCTCAAACCACCTACACGAGCACCGCGTCGGGCAATTGGTCGACAATGACCTGGAGTCCGGCAGGACCACCGACTGCACGGATAACGTCATTATCGCCGACGGCAATACCGTGACAATCGATCAGGCTGTTACGATCACGAACCTGACGGTCGGACAAGGCGTGAGCGGCAGACTCACGTTTGACGGCGTTGCCGCACGAGCCGTTGTCGTGACGGGAAATATCACCATAGCAGCCGGAGGCATTTTTAATACTCCACCCATTTTCACTCCTACCGGGGATATTACAACCGGATCAGCTATCGTTGCTAATGTCAGTTCCACCGTTGGAGTTGCTGTAGGAATGAGTATCAGCGGGACAGGTATTCCCGCACTTACAACGGTAACGGCGTTTGATGCAACATCAATTACCATGTCGGCGAGTGCCACTGCTACCACGGTTGGATTGTCACTTACCGTAGGATGGGCTACCACAAACACCCTGGCTCTAACCGGCAACCTCACAAACAATGGTACTCTTGATCTCTCCCAACTGGTGGGCTTTGCCGCAATATCAGTTTGCAACGTCACATTCAACAATACTACAGGTGACCAGATCATCAGCGGCTCAACACCTGTGATGACAAGGTTCAGAGGCTTCACTCTCGCCAAAGGGTGCAGTTGGCAACAGGGTAGTCTGCAGTATTGATGTGTCCAAGAGCGGTTCAGGCGTCTTGACTTTCACTGCCGGCACATGGGAACAGACAGCGGGAACCTTGACATTCTCCAATGGAAACGAAACCACATTCCTCGGCAATGCAAATGCTTCATTGATCATTTCCGGGACTGCAAACTTCTCGGATCCGGGAGCGTCTCTGACAATCACAGGTGGTAATCTCACCTGCAACACGAGTGGAACGTTTCTCCAGGGGAGCGGAAACAACAGTACAACAATAACTTCCGGAACAATGAACTTCCTGGCTGGAACCGTGACACTGTACGGACAGGCTGACAATGACTGGTGGGACGACCACCATCACCGGTGCGAACATTACGATTCATCAACAGGGGTCCAGCAACTGCAACCGCCGGCAACAATGCCTTTGACCTTACAGCCACTGCCAATTTTAACATGAGTGGTGGGTCAGTGACGTTTGGAGCTCCCGAATGCTGCCGCCTCCGATGCGTCGCGCACAGGTCGGGACCTGAAGTATCGCTGTGCCTTCGACCGGAGTTTACAGTATTACAGGAGGCATATTTCTACATGGGCGATGGCAACACCACGCCAGTTTCAGGTGGCGCGACCGGTTACACGATCAGCTGTAATGCTCCTACTGCACTTGTCAACCTTGTCGATTCAGGGTGGCGGAGTTGTTGGACGAAATGTCCTTATGACTGCGAACCTTACCGTGAATGGCACTCTCTCGATGAGAAGTGGCACAATCAATCTTACCACAGTAAGACGATTACCTACGGCGCAGGCGGGACTTTGAAGTACGATGGAACTACTGCGTTGACAACTACGCCGTCAGAGTGGCCAACAGCCGGTGGACCCACAAACGTTACCATGAGTAACGCCGCAGGGATCACACTGGATGGCCCCAAGACGATTCCCGGCGCGCTCACACTCACCTCGGGCGTCATCAGCACCGGTGCAAACACATTGGCCATTGGTGCTGCAGGATCAGTCTCACGGACAAGCGGTCACATTGCCGGAAATCTCCAGAAGAATGTCGGCCTCGGCGCTCCGTCGCTTACGTTCGAAATCGGTGATGCGACAACCTACAGACCGATCAACCTGGCATTCTCAAGTGTGACAACAGCCGGTGATGTTGCTGCAACCGTTTCGCAAGCAGCAGGCGATCATCCGGCCATTGCAACCTCAGGCCTCAATGGAAGCAAGAGCGTCAATCGCTACTGGACGCTCACAAATGTCAACACGCTCGCCTTCACGGACTACAGCTCAACGTTCAACTTTGTTGCGGGCGATGTTGATGCGGGTGCAAACACAAATACCTTCTTGGTTGGGAAATATGATTCTCCGAACTGGACATTGCCAACCGCGGGAACGCGCACAGCAACCAGCACGCAAGCAACAGGCATCACCGGAATGAGCGATTTCGCAGTTGCTGAAGCTGCACCAATTGTCATTACCACATTCCCGTACGCGGAAGGTTTTGAAAACACCACCTTCCCTCCAACGAATTGGACATCAGCGATTCTCAGCGGTTCCTACAACTGGGATCGGGTGACTTCCGGTTCGAATCCGACACAGCTCCCATACGGAGGTGTTGGCGAAGCGCGCTTCCAATCGTACAACGCTGCAGCACCCGCCAATGCTCGTTTAATGACACCATTGCTACAGGTACCCCCGCTGGGTTTACAGGTACTTTTCCAGATGTATCACGACAATGGATACTCCAGCAATGCTGACAGCATTACTGTTGATGTGTCCACGGACGGTGGCACGACCTGGGCAGGCGTTGCGAAATTCCTCCGGTACAATGCGACCAACGCATGGCAGTCGCATATCGTGAACCTCACCGGGTACACGGGCGTCATCAATGTCGGCTTCCACGCGTGGAGCAGATACGGCAACAACATGTTTATCGATAGCGTCGACATCCGTGAGACGCCGCTTATTCCACCCGATCCGGCAGGTATTGTGTCGCCATTGAACGCTGCGACAAACGTGCTGCCGACGGCAACACTGAACTGGTCAACACCGGGTGGCGGTGGTGGGTTGACAGGTTACAAGCTGTACTTCGGTACGGATGGTGGCGGCGTGACGCCTCCAACGAACATTGTCAATGGCACGAACCTCGGCGTCGTCTTGACGTACGATCCGACCCCTGACATGGCATTCTCGACAACCTACTACTGGCAGATTGTCCCGACAGGTCCTGGCGGCGATGCCACAGGTTGCCCGATCTGGTCATTCACCATAGGCGCAGACCCGACAATCACGGCATTCCCGTATGCCGAGGGGTTTGAGAGCCTTACCTTCCCGCCGTACGGCTGGACGAACACGGGGACAACGTTGTGGACCCGCAGCACAGGCAACGCGTATGCCGGCGCGGCCGATGCTCATATCGTCTACAGTCATACAGGCAATTCAATTCTCACGTCGCCACCCATCAACCTTCCGGCCAACCAGAGAATCACCTGGTGGTGGAAGGATGCTGACGCATCTCTCGCTGCGCCGGTAAAGGGGCCGAAAGGCACTTTCGATGTGCCAGGAAAGGGACCGAAACTCACTCTTGAAAAAGGTCGTACCTCCAATCCACTGATTGCAGGATATGACACGACATTCTTTGAGATCTCCACAAACGGCGGGTCGACGTGGATTACCCTTGACTTCCTGTCAGCTCCAGCACCCCAGACATCATGGAGTCAAGTGATTCGCGACCTCAGTCCCTACGCCGGCAGCAACGTCTATTTCCGATTCCGCGATTGGAGCGATGGCAGCTTCAACGCGTACGGCTCGGGTGTTGACAGCATTCGCATTGAGCCCTTGCCGGTTGGTCCTCCCGATCCCGCAGGGCTCGTCTCGCCTGTGAACGCGGGAACGGACATTGCCATCACGGCAACATTGAATTGGTCTGCCCCCACCACGGGCGGCACGGTGACGGGCTATAAGCTGTTTTTTGGGACGGATAATCCGCCCACGAACATTGTCAACGGCACGAATCTCGGCAATGTGCTGACATACGATCCGACGCCGGACATGTCATACTCAACTCCGTACTACTGGCAAATCGTCCCGACGGGTTCTGGCGGCGATGCAACGGGCTGCCCGATCTGGTCGTTTACGACATTAGCCAATCCGACAGTCACGGTATTTCCATACGCGGAAGGATTTGAAGCCGTCACCTTCCCGCCCGTTGGCTGGTCGTCAGAGATTCTGAACGGTACATATAATTGGGAGCGGGTCACTGCAGGTATCTATCCGGTGCAATTACCCTACAGCGGTGTAGGGGAAGCGCGTTTCGAATCGTACAATGCACCAGCAGGTTCCAACGCCCGGTTGGTCACGCCACCATTGGTGGTTCCGACGGCCGGCTTGCAGGTGCGCTTCCAAATGTTCCATTATCCTTTCTACGGGGCTCTCGATAGTGTGACTCTCGATGTGACAACGAATGCCGGGACCAACTGGACAAGCCTGGCAACCTTCCTGAGAGAAAACGCTGTCCAGTCGTGGCGAGAACATCTCGTTCCACTGACAGGATACACGGGCACCATACAGGTCGGCTTCCATGCATGGAGCGACTACGGCAGCGATATGTTCATCGATTCTGTCAGGGTCGAAGAGGTTCCTCCTCCTCCGTCGAACTATCCGCCGACGATTACCTACACGCCGCTCTCCAGCACCACAACACCGGGTGCATTCACGCTGACCGCAACGATCACCGACGACTTCGGAGTGGACAGCACGGTGGCAGGTGGGCCGCGGCTGTGGTACCGAAGCGGAGCGACAATTCCGCTCGGCGGCTCATATACACCGATCACGGGCACGCGTACGGCTCCGGGTGCGAACACCTGGACCTTCCCGTTGCCTTCGCTGTCTTCGATGACGTTTGTCGAATACTATGTTGCAGCACAGGACTCCAACCTTGCGGTGACAACCAACCCCGCAGGCAGGGATTCCACGAGCAACCCACCGAACGCGACGGTCACGGCACCGAACCGGTTCGTGGTGTCAACTCCATTGACATTCACAGTGGGTACGGCAGGAGCGAACTTCCCGAGTATTTCGGAAGGTTTGACGTGGTTCTTTGGCGGTATCGATGGACCGCTTCAGTTCCTGTTGAATTCTGATTACACGAGCGCCGGAGAGGTATTCCCGATCGTTATCGGAGGTATCCCCGGTCTTGGCACGTTTGCCGATGCAGCGGCAAGGGGTCAGGCTGCGGTGACGGATCGATCCTCAGTCGTAAGTAAGCAAGTCACTGCGAGAGGGATGGCATCGAGTGAGCTCGGTGAGGCATTGTTTGGGAATGAGATTGCAAAACTCAAGAGCAATATGCGAGACCGTGCGATGAAGGCAGGTCGCATCCGTGGTCTGGGCACTGTCAACAGCAGATCGCTGGTGACGAACACATTCACAATCAAGCCGAACGTTGCAGCGACGCCGGGACCGATCGTGGGGAACGATGGTGGAGTAGGCGGGTTGGTTATCCTGTCAGCGGCGAACTATGTGACGATCGAAGGTTTGACGATCCAGAACACCGGAACCGGTGGCGTGGCAAATGCCGCATTTTGGTTCACGGATGGTTCATCATTTAACCGGATTGTGAACTGCACGCTGCAGGCAGGCCATATCCACCCGAACATCGGGGTGGTCTGGACGACGGACAACGTTATTCCGAGCGGATGCAACAACAACGTGATCGATAACTGCGACATCACATCGTATCTCGGTGTACGTCCGACCGCGGGAGTAACGTTCTACAGTGCTCCGCCAGTGGTGGATATGGACGACACGCTGAGGAACAGCCGTGTGTTTGACTATGGTAATGCCAACGCGACGTATGGCGGAGGCGCGTACGGCTTCTGGTCAGTCGAGAGCACGGACCGATTGGTCATTGAGAATAACAGCTTCTACATGACGTCGCCTGCGGCCAGCACGGGTGCAGCAGCAACGTATGCAGGTATCCTGATTGGCTCCAGTGCAACGGGTCCGATCACGAACACGATCATCCGCAACAACACTATCCATGACATTAATGCAACCGGGACACCGGCTTTGATTGCCGGAATCTCGGCCGGATCCGGCGCAAATGTGAACGGAGTGCTGGCGGAAGGCAATAATGTTCATGACCTTGGAGCGACAACAACAGTGGGAGCCAGTGGTACCCGCGGTGCGTATGTGGCGGCTGGTCTGAACCAGACGTTCACGCGCAACACCTTCAAGGATCTGCAGACCCTGACTCCGGGCGGAGTGGTGATTGGTCTGCGACTCTCGGGTGCAGCGGGAGGTCAGGCGTTCAAGACAGAGTGGACCAACAACATGATCGTGCTGGGCAATGTGGGAACCAACGACAATGTTGTGTACCGCGGTATCAATGACAACGGTGGCACCGATGACACGATGATCGTGGCATTCAACTCGGTGTACATCGGCGGCGTGTCTCCGCATCTGCCAGTATTACGGACGCGTATGTGCGGACGGCACCAAGCCAGACAACATTGCGCGACAACATTTTCCATAACCAGCGCTTCAGTTCGGGGACTGACTATGCGATCCGCAGCACGCCGGCAAGCGGAGGAGCGTTCAACTCCAACTACAACGTCCTGTTTGCCGATGGTGCAGCAGGTGTTCTTGGTGCATGGGCAGGTGTCAATCATCTTACCCTTGCGGATTGGCAGACTGCATCGGGAGGCGATGCGAACAGCATCAATGCCGACCCGATGTTTGTCGATCCGTTGGTGGCTGAGAATCTCCACATCACCAATCCTTCCTCGCCGGCCAGCAATGCTGGGACACCTGTCGCAGGTGTGACGGTTGACTTTGACGGCGATATCGCGCAATGCAACGACGCCTGACATAGGCGCCGATGAATTCGCGAGCACCACAACAGTCAATATCAACGTGTCGCTTGCACTCGGGTGGAACATGATCTCCAACCCTGTGACGGTGACGAATGACTCGGTCAGGGTATTGTACCCGAGCTCATCGTTTGACTATGCGTTCTTCTTCCAACCCGGAACAGGCTATGTTCAGGATCGGACGATGGAGAACGGGACGGGGTACTGGGAGAAATTCCCGGCTGCAATAGGACAGACTGTTTCGGGCGTGCAACTGACCCGGGATACTGCTACTGTTCTGGCAGGCTGGAACATGGTTGGCTCGATTTCCAACCCGGTTGATACGAATACCATCGTTAGCATACCGCCAGGGTTGAGGTCATCCAACTGGTTCGGGTATGCTGCGGGTTACAGTCCTGTTACACAACTGACACCGGGCATGGCATACTGGGTTAAGGCCAATGCAGCCGGTCAATTTATTCTGGCGAATCCTCCGCTCACTGGACCTGCGAAGGTGCAGGGAGGGGGGACAAGCCAGACGGATGAGTTGAACAGTGTGACGATCACTGACAGCAGAGGTGGTTCACAGACGTTGTACTTCGGCGCAGATGCCAGTGAGGCGATACCTCTTGCGCTGTATGACATGCCACCGGCACCACCGGCAGGAGCGTTTGATGCACGGTTTGAAACCTCCCGGGGTGGTTCGATGGTCAGAACGCATGCGCAGAAGGTGAACGCTGCAGTGGAATTCCCCGTCACGGTTCAGTCTGATGCCTATCCGCTGACAATATCATGGAAGGTAACAAAGGGAACGGCGTCGTATGAGATCAGCGATGGTCTTGGCGGCAGGGTGTTCCATTCGAAGCAGATGGTGGGTGAAGGCAGCATGAAGATCACGAACAGCGGCCTGGCGAAGTTCTCGGTGAAGCTGATTGGCGATGGGACTCTGCCGACAGAGTTCGCACTGTCACAGAACTATCCGAACCCGTTCAACCCGACGACGAACATCAAGTATGCGCTGCCGGTGGAGAGCAAAGTGAGCCTGGAGATCTTCAACATTCTGGGTCAGCGGGTGCGGACACTGATGAATGAGACCCAGGTGGCAGGCTACTACATCATGGAATGGGATGGCACGGGCAATGCTGGCCAGCACCTGGCCAGTGGTGTGTACCTGCTGCGCCTGTCGACAGTCGGAACCAATGGCAAGGTATTCACTGACGTTCGGAAGCTGTCGATGTTGAAGTAAAGGAGTACGGTTGTATTGTCGAGTAAGCGGAGTTGACAGAGCAGAAGAGCTTCTCTCTCTACCTTAGCAGGAGAGGGGAGAGTTGCCCCAGACGCCTGACTGCAGAACTTGAATGATGTCCCTGCGCAGTCAGGTGGTCTGGAGCGACAGGGGAACGGACCGGCTAGGGACAAATCCCCCATACAATCATCAACGAGGAGTACATCAATGCGACACTTGTTCAGTGCGGCTCGAGTCATCGGCCTGCTCGTAATTGTAAGTATAGCCATGGAGACCACCCAGGCACAGTGCACGTTACCGACACACCGGGCACGCTTGATTGCGCTCGATGGTGGGACGGGACGAGACACACTTTTGTTCGGTTATGATGATAGTGCAACGGTGGGACTGGACCCGTCGTTGTGTGAGGTGGAGTTTCCGCCATTTCCACCGCAAGGTGTGTGGGAAGCGCGGTGGATGAACCCTCCAGGACATGAGGGGCAGGAACCACCGGCAGGGTTGGGGCAGGGAGTGAAGCTGGACTTCCGGCGTCGTGTGGCAGTGGCGACGATAGACACGCACCGGGTGAAATTTCAGCCGAATGAGCCGCCGGGCTATCCGGTGACGTTCAAGTGGATCAGGACGGAGGTGCAGGGGATTTGTGACAGTTGTGTGCTGGTGGATGAGTTTGGAGGAGTGATTGTGCCGCGAACGCGGATGACGGTGCAGGACTCGCTGGTGGTGAACCTGTCGGCGATCACGCAGTTGTTGATGATCCGGTATGGGCAGAGGCTGACGGGAGTTGAGCCAATCACGGAAGGTATTCCACAGACGTTCGCACTGGAGCAGAACTATCCGAATCCATTCAACCCCACGACGACGATCAAGTTTGCGCTGGAGCGGGCTGCGGAGACAGACATTGCGATTTATGATGTACTGGGAAGGAAGGTCAGCACGCTCGCCTCAGGCGTCATGTCGGCGGGGTATTACACCGTGACATGGAACGGGACAAACAGTACAGGCACAAGCGCTGCAAGCGGTATCTACTTTATCCGCATGAACGCACGGGCTGACAACGGCTTCGCGTTCTCCGCAATTCGAAAGTTGCTTCTCATGAAGTGAGAGGAGGCTCTTTCTTTATGATGCCGGAAGGAAATGACGTGCATCGTCGGCTGAGAAATTTGCTGGTCGTGGCTACGCTCGCGCTTCTGGGCGCGGGCGTAGCTCCGGGCCAGGGATCATTCACGTTTGCCATTCGCGGCTATGATGGCGTGACTCCTGTCCCGGGACAGGATACTGTGTTTATCGGACGCGATCCGCGTGCGACGTATTGCATCGATCCGTACACGTTCTACTACCGGACCGTTGCCTTCCAGGAATACGAATTGCCACCCCCGCCGCCGACCGGCGTCTTTGACATGCGCTCGAGACAATTTCGATCCGGATCCGGAGGGTGCACGGGCGGCGGTGACTGGACACAGGGGATGCGGTTCGATGTCCGGGGTTCTGTCAGCAGGGCCCAGATCGATACGTTTCAAGTCTTGTTTCAAGTGGGCGCCTCTCCCATGAGTTTCTCCTGGGAGACCGGCCTGAATGCGTTCTGTGACAGCATGAAGATGCAGGATTCATTCGGCGGGATTCTGCTGAATGTCAACATGTTCACGACGCAAACTGTTTCACTCACTGGTGCACTGACCGGTCTCGATCGAGTGGCCGTTTACTTGTACGGTGCCCCGGCTCTCTCGCTCGTTTCTCCGGCAAATGGCAGCACCGTCCCTCAATCTCTGACTCTTACCTGGAGCGCGAGGGCGGGCGCAACATTGTACCATCTTCAGGTCGCGACTGATTCACTCTTCACAACAGGGTTTGTTGTCAATGACTCATCCATCACCGGAACGTCGTCGCCTGTTTCGGGGCTGAGCGCGCCGGTAACATACTATTGGCGCGTTTCCGCGGGAAATGCTCTGGGTTTTGCCACGTATTCACCCACGTGGCATTTCACAACACAGTTGCAGTTGCCTCCAGCGCCCACACTTCTCTCACCATCCAACGGGCAGACGAACACCCCCACGACCCTGCCTCTACAGTGGAACCCGGTGGGTGGAGCAGATACCTACCGACTTCAGGTGGCAACCGATTCGACCTTTGCGTCAGGGATTGTTGTAGATGATTCCACGTTGACGGCAACTTCGGACACCGTTGGTCCACTGCAGAACGGCACAAGGTACTTCTGGCATGTCCGGGCAAAGAATACTCTGGGGTCGGGTCCATATTCAGCGACGTGGAACTTCACGACTCTTCTTACACCACCACCCGCACCGGTGTTGCAATCGCCGCCGGACGGGGCCGTCAATGTTTCGCTTATCCCGACGCTGACATGGAGTGCAGCTCTCACGGCGTCGTCGTACCGCCTGCAGGTTGCACTGGATTCGCTCTTTGTCACCGTGGTTGTTGATGATTCAACGATCACCGGCACTTCGCGGCAAATTGGACAGCTCCTTTCCAACACGACACATTATTGGCATGTTCGGGGCAAGAACACCGGAGGATCAGGACCGTATTCCGCCAGGTTCCATTTCACCACCACGCAGGCGCCACCTGCACCATTCCTTGTATCGCCACCGGATTCCGCCCTGCGTCTTTCTGCAACCCCGACGTTTGTGTGGAGGCAGGTTGCGGGAGCAACATCGTACAACCTGCAAATTGCCACGGAACCGACATTTGCATCCCCGATTGTGAATGACTCCACAATCACCGATACGGTGAAAACCGTTCCCCCGCTGCCGTTCGGCACCGCCCTTCGTTGGAGGGTTCGTGCAAGGAACGCTTCAGGTTCAGGCGATTTTTCCACGATACGGATGTTTACGGTGATGCTTGAGCCGCCGGGAATGCCGGTTCAGGTTGCGCCCGCCAACAACCTTCTTGATGCACCGGTGACCATTCCGATCCGATGGAACAGAACTCCGCTGGCAGCCGGGTACGAGTTGCAGATTGCGCTCGATACTCTCATGACGACTCTCTTCAGGGACACGACGGTCGTGGACACGGTTGTGATTGTGAATGTACTCCCGAGCCGTGCGCACTACTGGCGGCTAAGGGCATTCAACATCGAGAACACGTATGGTCCATGGACGGCAATCAGACGGTTCACGACAGGGAATTTCCCGCCCGCCATCCCGACGCCGCTCCATCCAATGAACGGTGATACCGGCCTTGCGAGGAACACGTGTTTTAGCTGGACAGAGTCTCCTGGCGCCCTGACATACAGAGTGCAGGTCTCCACGAATATTGCATTTCCGCAGGGGTCCATTCTCTTTGATGACTCCACGCTGACAACAACCCCGTTCTGCCCCGGTCTTCTGCCGGCGCGCATGAGTTGTTTCTGGAGGGTTCGTTCCAAAGGAACCGCCGGTTCAAGCAATTATTCACAGGTCCAGGCATTCACAACGAGCAACGTTGTTCCCGTTGAAGAGGAACCCGAAGCCCGGATACCGTCCGAGTTTGTGCTGCGTCAGAATTATCCAAACCCGTTCAACCCGAGCACTGCGATTCCATTTGAGATTTCCGAAGGCGCGTTTGTAACGCTCAAGGTCTACGACGTCCTTGGCCGGGAGATCCAAACGCTGATGAATCAGGACCTGCCGGTCGGTGCATACACCGTCCGCTGGAACGGGCAGAACGATTCGGGCGCGCCGGTGCCAAGCGGGATGTATTTTGTGCGGATGACGGCAGTCGGGCGTGACCGGGCCGGCAACTTCGCGGCTACCCGGAAGATTGTTCTCCTGAAATGAACTGGTCGTAGAGAAATTATCATGAATGTTTCCACTAACCACCCATCATCTTCCCACCCACAGGAGGAGTCATGAAACGCCTCACAGCATTGCTCGTAGGTCTCGTACTCGTCACGCTGCTTCTGCTGCCTCAGATAGGCAGTGCGCAGGTTTCGGGTTACACTTTTTCCCAGTCCCCAGGTACATATACTGAGATCACTGGCGGAACGGTGTGGGGGACAATCAGTAATGATGACGAGAGTTGGAATGCTATTAACCTGGGGTTCACATTCGTGTACAACGGTGTGAGTTACACCCAGGCAAGCGTGAACACGAATGGCTTTCTCGCACTGGGGGCCACGGTCGTGAGCTCGTACACTGCGATAAGCTCGGGTACTTCCAACAACGTCGTTGCCGCACTTAACAATGACCTGCAGGGCCAAACAGGGTCAGAACTCATGACTAAGACGGAAGGTACAAGTCCCAATCAAGTGTTCATCGTTCAGTGGAAGGGCTACAAGAGATATGGCACCACGGGGACGGGAGACAATTACAATTTTCAAATTCGATTGAATGAAACATCAAATACAGCGGGACTTGTATTTGGCGCGGTGACGAATAATGCAACTGCAACTACGCTGCAAGTTGGGTTGAGAGGAGCATCAAGCGCCGATTTCAACAACAGAACAACGACGACAGATTGGTCTGCTTCGACTGCTGGTGCCACTAACACAGCGACAATGGCATTGTCTACGACTGTGTATCCCGCATCGGGCCAAACATACACGTTTATACCACCCAACTATCCACCCGCGATTGCGTACACAGCGTTGTTCAACACCACCGGCACAGGCAACAGAAATCTCAACGGCGTCGTCATAACAGATGGTGACGGAGTTGCAGGCGGCAGCCTTGCTCCGAGAATCTATTGGAAGGTGAACGCTGGAGCATGGCAGAGTGCAGCTACTACTTCAGGTTCAAGCCCGTACAACTTCACGATCGGGACAACAGGGTTGGTCATCGGTGATGTTGTGCAGTACTTCGTTGTGGCGCAGGATCTATTGGGTGCGGTGGGTGCAAACCCATCCACAGGCTTCTCGGCAACCGATGTCAACAATATTACCACCTACCCCACAACACCAAACAGCTACAGAGTTGTTGACGTCCCGCTGGCCGGGAATTATACAGTGGGATTGACGATGTTCAACCAGCTGACCGGCAAGAACATCACCTTCAAGAAGGTGGTCACCAAGGCGATGAAAGAGGTTGACGTTGTGGTTCCCGAAACCCAGCAGGTGGAAAAAGGCAAGGAAACCGTTGCGGACGCGACCACTTCGGACAAGCCGCACACGGTGAAACAGCTGATGGAAGTCGAGGAAATCAGCTGGGTGCCCATGCAAAACGGGCAGGAATATCGCGGTGATCTGTTTGTAAAGAAAAACGAGACCCCGGGACTTGATTACCCGGCCAACATCGACGGCATTTACGCAACAATCACTGCGGCTGTTACGGATCTCAATCTGCGCGGTGTGAGTGCCGCGGTGAACTTCCTGCTCAATGATGTGTCGTACACCACCGGAGAGACCTATCCGATTGTTGTCAATGTTGCCAATGCGAGTCTTCCCACGGCGACCAACAAAGTCACAATCAAGCCGAACACGGGAGTCACAACACTGGTGCAGGGGGTGTCTGCAAGCGCGCAGATATTCAAGATCCTCACGAGCTATGTGAACATTGACGGCTCGAATGCAGGCGGAACAGACAGAAGCCTGACCATTCAAAATACCAGCATAACTGCTCCGCAGGTAGTAGTATTCGGTTCCACAGGGGCATCTCTTATCACCGGTGGATCTCTGAAGAACTGCATCGTTATCAACGGGGCAAATTCAAGTTCTGCTGTTATTGTTTCCGATGGCGCTGCTCCCGGTACAGCAGGATACTTCACTAATATCACACTGCAGAATAACAGTATTCAGGAAGCCTATATCGGCGTGTATTGCAACGCCGTCGTGGCGGCAGGGAATGGAAACGGACTGGTCATGACCGGCAACGACCTCAACTCGTCCGGCGCGACTGCCATCAGTTTGACAGCTCTCTACGCTCAGGGTGTTGACGGTGCAACAATCACGAACAACAATATTGGCAATTTTGCGTCCGTCTACACCGGCAATATTACCGGAATCTGGCTGGCAACCGGGACGGTCAATACCACAATCTCAAACAACACGATCGGTCCAATCAACATAACAACCGCTCCACCAAGAGGTATTGTAATCACTTCAGGTGTCGCCAGCGCGAATATCATGGTGGCCAGCAATACAATCACCGGGATGATCACGAGTACTTATGGTGATGATTTTGGAATTTACGTATTCACCGCAACCGGCGGTGTCACGCTGCAGAAGAACAAGATCAGCAATATCAAGAGCACCTACAGTGGTGGCTATAGCGCCGTAGGTATTGCGCTTGGTTCGACGTTGACCGCAGCAAACATTACAGCATCCGATAACTTCATCTGGGATGTTGCAGCCTACGGCAATGCCTCGACAACTTCATATAACGGTTACGGAATCAATTTATTAAGCGGCGGCGGTTACAATCTGTACTTCAACTCGATTGGACTGACGACAGAGCAAACTTCCGGGACAGGAGTTCCTGCTTGCTTGATTATCAGCTCCGGTATCACAACTGCTGCAAGTCTCGATATCAGAGACAACATATTTGCAACGTTCCAGGCAGTTGGAACCAACCGCTATGCAGTCCTTTGTAATGCCACAAATGCCGTTTTTGCTAATATCAATTACAACGATTACTACTCAGCGGGCCCGAACCTCGGTTATCTCGGTGTTAATGCCCCTAATCTTGCTGCCTGGCAAACAGCAACCGCACAAGATGCGAACAGCATTTCCGGCGATCCTCATTTTGCCGGCCTTAATGACTTGCACATCAACACCGCCTATAACACAGTAAGTAACAATGGATTCTATCTTGCTGCAGTTCCGACAGACATTGACGGAGATGCAAGAAGTGTGACTACTCCGGACATCGGTGCGGATGAATACGTGTACGTTCCACCTTCAGTACTTGATCCAACAGGAGTTTCAGCAACAGCTATAAGCAGTTCTCAGATAAATGTTGCATTCACACCAAATGCAAGTAATAATAACGTTGTGATTGTATTTAACTTGAATGGTGTGTTCACAGTTCCATCCGGTCCGCCCCCGGCTCCGGGCAATCCATTTGCGGGCGGCACACTCATTGCCAACACGATAGTATCTCCCTACAACCATATGGGATTAACACCCGCAACAGAGTATTACTACAAACTCTGGTCGTACAACGGTTCGCAGTATTCACCCGGTGTGGCAGTGAACGCAGCGACACAATGCGGGTTAATAACTTCGTTCCCATTCTCTGAAAGCTTTGATGCAACTACATTCCCGCCAATTTGCTGGGCAAACACACAGGTGTTCGGCACAGGCCTGTGGGCGCGTGTTACTGCAGGCGTGTATCCAACATGCGCACCACATAGCGGCGCGGGAATGGCAGAATACGCGTCTTTCAATTATACGTCGGGCATCTCTGCAGTACTTGTTACACCGCAAATCGCGTTCCCGAATGACAATTACCAGATTGTTTTCTGGATGTATCGCGATCCCGGTTACGCTACGAACGCCGATAGAGTACAAGTCTACTACAATGCCACGCCGGATACGATTGGTGGAACGTTGCTCGGGACGGTCAACAGGTCCATATCCTTGCCTCCTACCGTGCCATCTGAAGGATGGTATCAATATACCTTCTATGTACCGACTGGATCGAGTGGCAACAAATATGTCGTTTTCGATGGCATAAGTGCGTACGGCAATAATATGTTTATTGACGACATCTCCATTGAAGTCAAGCCGGCGTGTCCGCCACCAATAGGATTAGTAGCAACGAACATCACCAACACCTCAGCCCATATTGGCTGGAGTGGGGCTACTACGGTTGACATCGATTATGGTACAGTTGGTCATCCTGCCGGCACGGGAACAGTCATCAGTGGTGTCAGCACGAACCCGTATCCGCTTGGTGGTCTGACGGCCTATACTCCATACGACGTCTATGTACGGCAGAGTTGCGGTGGCGGCAGTTACAGCTCATGGGCAGGTCCACTGAACTTCACTACTCAGATCAATCCTCTTACTATTCCATATAGTCAGAGCTTTGATGGTGCCACATTCCCGGGCGGTTGGACGCAGTCCGCTGCCGACTGGTCAATATCAACGACAGCAAATGCAGGTGGTACTCCAAACGAAATGCATGCACTTTGGTTTAGCTATACGGGGGCGACGCGATTAATTGTTGGGCCAATCAATACAACAGGTATGACAAGCCTCAGATTAGCATTCAAACACTTCTACGATGATTATGGTCCGGGTCTTACGGTTAAAATACAGTCGAGTGCAGATGCTACCACCTGGACGGATGAGGCATTCAGCATTATTTCAGGCAATGGTAACGTTGGACCGACAACAGTGAACACAACAATAGGAAGCAATGTTGGCGCGACAACCTACATCGCCTGGGTTATCGACGGAGATCACTTCCAGTACGACAACTGGTATGTTGACGATGTCGTGATTTCCGTACCCCTTCCGAATGATGTTGGAACCTCCTCAATTGATATTCCTTCCAGCATTACTCCGGGTTCCATTGTGCCATTGGCCACAGTCAAGAACTTCGGGACGTCAACCAACTCATTCAACGTTCAAATGAATATTACCGGCGGTTACACTTCCACCAAGACAGTAACAAGTCTTGCACCGGGAGCTACGCAGCAGGTGACATTTGACAACTGGAGTGCAACATTGGGTCAACATGCCGTAAGGGTATTTACTCAATTGGCTACAGACGGTGATTTCTCGAATGACACTCTCAACAAGAACGTCGGTGTTTATGCCGGTTCATACGCAGTCGGCAGTGTCTATCCCACTACAACCTACCTGGGAGGCGGTGTAGGCGTAAACGGCTATCTCTATAGTATCGGTGGCAATACGACTTCCCTACTTGGAACGGAATGCTACAAATACAACGTATCCACAGATACCTGGACTCCAATAGCTTCTTTGCCGGCGGGCAGAAGAGTTTTGGCAACTGCGGCTGTTGGTGATTTCGTTTTTGCCATCGGTGGTTCAGATATGTCAAGTGTATATCAGTCCACGGTATACGCATATGACATTGCTTTGGATATGTGGTCAACGGTTGCTCCATTGCCGGCGGCTCTTGGCTGGGGTAAGGCGGTAGGTTATAACAATAAGATATACTTTGCCGGCGGAGTAGATGCATCAAGCAATATTGTGTCGACAGTCTATGTCTATGATGTAGCCACCGATACCTGGGCGTCAGGCACATCAATGCCAGGACCAAAATTCGGCGGCGCATTTTCAATAACCGGCAACAAACTTGTGTATGCAGCCGGCGCAAACGCAACCGTAATTTCCAGTGATGTATACGTTGGGGCAATTGATGGTGTAGATCCCACAGTAATTGTCTGGACAACGATGATGCGTCCATATCCGGGAATAAGTAAGGCAGTTCATTCAGAATACGACGGCAGAATTGCTGACATGTTGAGCCTGAAAACGAAGGGGACGACTAAAGGTCATCGTTCAGGCACCGCCGCAACGTATCCTCCGGGTACAATGTACAGATTCGATGGTGCACCGTGGGGTACTGACGGGATCATAGTTGCGAACGGAAGTCCAACAGCAGATTGGATTCCTGCCAATCCAAATCCGACTTATGTCTATAAGCCAGGCACGGATACCTGGGAACAACAACCCGATGTTCCAATCCCGGTTCTCGGTGCTTCATTAGGTACTGTGAATAGTGGAACAACCTGGAAACTTGTAGTTGCCTCGGGTTTGGGAGCTGGTACACTTGTAACCGACGCAACGCAAATATATACTGCCAGCCTTGGACCCTCGCAGGTCAACATCAACGTTACCATCGCGTCGGGCTGGAACATGATCTCCAACCCTGTGACAAGTGCGGTACCGGGTGACTCAGTGAAACAGCTCTATCCATCGTCACTCTTTACCTACGCATTTGAATTCGTTCCCGGCTCGGGCTATGCTCAACGATACAGAATGGAGAATCGTAAGGGATACTGGGGCAAGTTCCCGTCGGCGACGGCCAACACAATCACAGGAGCGCCGTTGACACGCGACACTTTGAATGTGGTGAACGGGTGGAATATGGTTGGCTCGATCAGTAACCCGGTCGATACCAGTACAATCGTCAGTATTCCACTGGGTCTGAGGGCGTCCAGTTGGTTTGGCTATGCGGCTGGTTATTCTCCAGTAACGCAACTTGTGCCGGGTAAGGGATACTGGGTGAAGGCGAATGCCACAGGGAAGTTTGTTCTGGCCAATCCGCCGCTGTCTGGTCCGGCAAAGGGGCAGGCATCAGGGAAGAGCATTAGTGATGAGCTCAACAGCGTGACGATCACCGACAACAAGGGTGGATCACAGACACTGTACTTCGGCGCAGCTGCGGATAATGCCATCCAGCTTGCTCTGTATGACATGCCGCCTGTCCCACCTGCAGGTGCGTTTGATGCACGGTTCGAGACGGCTCAGGGCGGGTCAATGGTGCAGACCCATGCGGTGAAGGTGAGCGGGCCGGTGGAATTTCCCGTGCAGACTCAATCGGATGCCTACCCGTTGACGGTGACGTGGAAGATCAATGGAGGGACGGCATCGTATGAGATGACGGATGGACTTGGCGGGAAGGTGTTCTCGCCGAAGGAGATGACAGCCGAAGGGACCATGAAGATCACGAACAGCGGACTGACGAAGTTCGTGGTGCGGCTGGTCAGTGACGGGACGCTGCCAACGGAATATGCCCTGTCGCAGAACTATCCGAACCCATTCAACCCGACGACGAACATCAAGTATGCGTTACCGGTGGACAGCAAGCTCACGATGGAGATTTACAACGTCTTGGGCCAACGGGTACGCACCCTCGTCAATAGTGACGTGGCTGCCGGCTACCACGTAGCAGAGTGGGATGGCACGGGCAACGCTGGTCAACAAGTCGCCAGCGGTATGTACTTCCTGCAGATGTCAGCGAAGGGAACGAACGGGACGACGTTCAACGAAGTACGCAAGCTCATGATGCTGAAGTAAGAAGCGATGTTGATTCGAGCCTCCCTGTCCCCTCACACTCGGGGACGGGGAGGTGTTCGGAATCCCTCAGAGTCATCTACGGTTGATTGATCCGTCCGAGTTGTATTTGCTCGGAAGTGCTCGATGATGTTTTTCTCATTCCATTTCATTTGTAGTTACTGAATCAGAACCAATTCCCGCAACAACACCTCAACCCCGGAGGAACACAATGAAAGCCACAAGCCTGGTAAGACACCCTATCGCCCTTTTCCTGGCGGTTGCCGTGATGTGCAGTTCGCCCGTGTTTGCAAAACTGGCGAGCCGCTCGTCAGGGCCCCCTACGCCTGATGTCAAGAAGGCGCAGCCCACTTTTCCCATTCTTTTTGAGAATAAGAACGTGCTGCCGATGGCAATAAATCGCGATGGCAGTATTCCCATCAGGCGCAATCGTGAGAAACCTGTCGAGACCATGCCGGCTTTGGACGCACTCATGCTGACAGGCTGGACTGCACAATTCGGGGGTACCTTTACGCCCGCTTCAGTGAAGGCAGTGAGTCCAAGTATCGCATGGATTGCGGGTAATGCGACCTTCGTTTCAAAGACGACGGACGGCGGCTTGACATGGACATCAGTCGGCGCCGCGCCGATCTCGGGCGATATTTACAACATCGACGCGCTCAATGAGAACGTTGCGTTCGTGACCACGTCAGGCACCTCGACGTTCATCTATAGAACCACGAACGGCGGGGGCGCCTGGACAACGGTGTACACCCTGGTCGGCGGGTTCATCGATGCAATTCATATGTTCGATGCGAACAATGGGATTGCGGTGGGAGATCCTGTCGGTGGTGTCTGGACGATTATCAAGACAACTGATGGTGGAGCGACATGGAATCCGATCTCTACTCCATTACCGCAAGTCGGGGCAGAAGCGGGGTGGAACAATTCCATGTCCGTCATCGGGACAACAAATATCTGGTTCGGAACAAACAGCTCCAAAGTCTATCGCTCGACAGACGGTGGCAGCACATGGACTTCAGGCGCGACGTCCTTTGGAAGCAGTGTCAGTGTCTCGTTTGTCACGGCCAACAATGGAATTGTTGGTGGGAACCCTTCAGGGTTGGACCGGACGACCGACGGTGGAGTAACGTGGGCAAGCCAGACCGAACCCGGCAGCGGATCACTGAGCGGAATGGCAAGTGCAGGAACACGGGACTTCTGGCTTGTTCAGGGTGGCACAGTGTACCATAGCAGAGACCGGGGGTCTTCGTGGGCTGCAGAGTATACGCCTACCCCGGCAACAACCTGGGCTGACATCAGTTTCGAAACCGACGGTGACTCGACATCCGGCTGGGCGGTTGGCAGCAGCAGTACGATTGGTGCCTATCGCGACGCCGTCAGTCCGCCACCTCCGGCAAACGATATCCGACCGAGCCTCGTTGTTGACCCGGCGAACGGATCGAAGCGCCGCGCCAACTTCAATCCCCAGGGTCGCTTCATGAATGCGGGCAGCGCCAGTCAGTCGAATATTCCTGTCCGCTTTGAGATTCTCAATATCGGCGGCACAGTGATTTACGCCAACACTTCGAGCATCGCCGGACCTCTTCTGCCCGAACAAGAGGCGACAGTCACTTTCAGTACATTCACAATTCCCGGAACGCCGGGTTACTATACCGCGAGGGCGATTTCCGCGAATAGTGATGCCATACCATCGAACGATACACTTACCGTGTCCTTCTACGTGCCGACACAACTTTCGGGAACATACACTGTTGGAACCGGCGGACAGTTCACAACGTTGAAGGCGGTTGCGGATACCCTGACGCACAACGATGTGGCTGGTCCCGTCACATTCTCCCTTATTACGAATGGAACCTACAACGAGCCGCCGCTCCGGATTGACGGCGTTTCCTATGCAACAACTCCGCAACCCGTGGTGATAAAACCGGCTCCCGGAGTTACAGCAAGAATATTTGTGTCCGATGTTGCTGATATCGGGTATGTCTTTCAAATTACAAATTCGTCCAACTTCACGATTGATGGATCCAACACCGTGGGAGGGACAACACGTGACCTCACCGTCGAGCCCGATACAAGCCTGAATCTGAACACGACGACGTTCGATTTGCAGGGGGTGAGAAACTTCACAATCAAGAACGCCAATATCAAAGGATACTTTGGTGCGGGAGCCGCGACGGCGATCACCATGGCGCAGACTGCAGTCACGAACAGGAACGTGACATTCGACAATCTGAGGATCGGGCGAGCGTTCAACGATTTCTATTCCCTTGGCGGCTCGGCGGCGCTGAAAGACACGAACATCGTCGTCAGCAACTGCCAGCTCGGAACTTTCGGCTCACCGACGTTCCAGACCGCATTGTATGTCAACAACGTGGACTCGTTCCAGTTCCACGACAATGTCATCGACGGAGTGACTATCTCGCCGTTTGCAGGCAGCCGTGCCATCGTGGGTCTCTACCTTGATGGGGCCACGCGGAGCAGTATCTACAACAACAAGGTGCGCAATGTCTTGAATAATGTGGCGGGGGCAAATGCCTACCCGGTTGTGGGTTTGCGGGTGGGTGGTGATGGTGCCTCCTCATCGAACAAGGTCTGGAACAACATGGTGTGGGATATTGCCACGTCAAGTTCCGACACGGGTGCCACCATCGAGGGGATCTACATGCTCAAGGGGATCAACGACGAGGCGTACTTCAACTCCGTCTACCTGCGTGGAACCACCACCACCAGGCTGATCTCGGCAGCATTCCAGATGGACAGCACAACATGCACGCTGAAGAACAATATCCTGTACAACGGCCGGACCGAAGGAACCGGAGGCAGGTCGATCGCCCTCTATCGGAACAACTCCGCCGGAAGCTCCCTCACATCCAATTACAATATCCTGTATGCACCCGGCACGACAACAGGGAAACTCGCGGCCGTACGGACAACCGACTACGCCGATCTTGCGTCGTGGAACGCGGCAACCGGTCAGGATGCAAACAGCAGGCGCGGAAATCCCCAGTTCATCGACCCGAATGTTGACCTGCACATCAGCACGACCATCCCAACGCCTGTGGAGTCCGGTGGCACGTCGATTCCGGGAATCACCACGGACATCGATGGCAATCTGCGCGGAGGGACACCTGACATTGGTGCAGATGAAGGCACATTCATTCCAGCGCTGGCAGCGGACATGGCTCCCTTGAGTATCAATGATCCTGTTGCCGGACTTGCGAAGAAAGCCGGAGTTCCCTTCTCGCCCAAAGCAACCTTTGGCAACGTGGGGCTGAGCAACCAGACCAGCATCCCGGTGCGCTTCAGGATCTACCTTGCAAGCAACCTTGTGACGCCGGTGTATGAAACAACAAGTTCCATCGCCAGCCTTGCTGCGGGTGGGACGGCGCAGGTAACATTCGGCGCTGCGACAATCTCGACCACCGGTAACTATGTTGCCTATGCAATCTCGGAGCTTGGCGCAGATGGCAACCGCAACAACGATACTCTGACACTCGCTTTCTCGGTCAAGAATCCTCTGGCAGGGCCATACAGCATTCCGAGTACTGACTATCCCACGCTGTATGCAGCGGCAACTGACCTCCGATCGGTTGGTGTTTCTGCCGGCGTTACATTCCAGCTTACCGCTCCGTCCTACACGCTGCCAACACAACTTGTCATCGATTCGGTAGCTGGTGCGGGGCCCGGTGCAACGGTAACATTCAAACCTGCCCCCGGAGTGTCACCCACCATCACGGGCACGGGCAATTTCGCGATGGTGCTCCTGAACGGTGCAGACTACATCGTGTTTGATGGCTCGAACACTGTGGGCGGGACAACGCGTGACATGACATTCTCCTACGTGCCACCTAGTACCCCGGCTGCAGTCTTTTATCTGTTGAGCAACGGGACTGGTGCAGGTTGCAGAAACAACGTCATCAAGAACTGCAATATTACCTCGGACCGTGAGCAAAACACCAACCCTGCCACCAGCTTTGGGGTTGCCATGGGAGGAAGCACATTAGCTTCTCTCACCGGGCCCAGCGACGGCCCCGACAATGATTCGAATGCCGTGTCGAACAACTACTTCTACAGGCTGCGCATCGGCGTGTGGCTGCGCGGTTCAGTGACAAATCCCAATGACTTCAATAGCATTACCGGCAATCTTGTCGGTCCTGCTTCGTTTGGAATTGATCAGATCGGACGCGCAGGCATCGTGGTCCAGCATCAGAACACCCTCAATCTGACGCGGAATGAAGTTCGCTTTGTGGGAGGCGATCTCGCGAACAGTCCTGCCGCAACAATCTCCGACCGCGTTGGCATCGGTCTCGGCAGCGATTCATGGCCCGCCGCCCAGACGTTCGTACTCAACTCCACGATTACGAAGAACCTTGTGCACGATATCGTGGACGAACGCGGCATGTCTGCCGTGGGCATGGTTGTGGCAGCGCAATATGCTGTTCCTTCAACCCTCAACTTGATTGCGAATAATATGATCTACGGTGTGCGTTCAAACTCCTCCACCGCTGGAAAGCAGACCGTAGGGATCGCGATCAGCTACAGCAAAGGCGACCGGGTGGTATTTAACTCCGTGCGTCTTTCGGGGGATCTTGATCCGGTCGGAACAACCTCTGCGACGCAGAGTGCTGTGGGCATCCGGGTCAGTGCCACCCAGGCGGCAATCCTGACGTTGAAGGACAATATCATCTCCGTCGATGTCAACTCGAACATTTCCACGTTGAAGCATTATGACATCGTTGTGCCATCTGCCGCCTACAATTGGAGCACCGGCGGATGCAACTACAACCTGTACGATGTCAACGCCTCGAATACACAAATGTCGGTCGGCGGCGTTGGCACGACCGTGCCGTATACGGACAGGCTGACGTTCACCGATTGGCGGACGACATTCACCCCGAACCAGGATGTCAACAGCGTTGCCGGGGATCCGCTGTTTGTGAGTGCGACGAATCTGCACATCTCCGGCGGCGGCTCGCCTGCAAGTAATGCCGGCCTCACGATCGCCGGCGTCACGGACGATTTCGACGGCGATGTCCGAAATGTTTCCACTCCGGATATCGGAGCGGATGAGTTTGGGTCGAGCACCGTCAACATTAACGTAAGCATCGCGACCGGCTGGAACATGATTTCAAATCCTGTGACCAATGCAGTGCCGGGCGACTCGGTGCGGCAGATTTTCCCGTCCTCGTTGAATGCGTATGCATTTGAGTACGTGCCGGGCGTGGGATATTCGCAGCGATTCAGGATGGAGAACCGGAAAGGATACTGGGGCAAATTCCCGTCCGCAACCACCAACGTGATCACCGGGACATCTCTGACACGTGACACCCTGAACGTTGTGAACGGGTGGAACATGGTCGGCTCGATCAGTAACCCGGTGGATACAAGCACCATCATCAGCATTCCGCCTGGTTTAAGGGCATCGAACTGGTTCGGCTATGCAGCCGGGTACTCTCCGGTGACACAACTCACGCCGGGCAAAGGGTTCTGGATCAAGGCAAATGGAGCAGGCAAGTTCGTGATTGCCAATCCGCCGCTCTCCGGACCTGCGAAGGTGCAGGCATCGGGTGCGGGTGCCGAAGAAGCGCTCCACAGTGTGACGATCACCGACAGCAAGGGCGCTTCGCAGACACTGTACTTCGGTGCAGATCGAGAGAACGCGATACCACTTGCGTTGTACGACATGCCTCCAGCGCCTCCGGCCGGGGCGTTTGATGCACGTTTCGAGACAGCCGAAGGCGGGTCAATGGTCAGGACCCATGCAATGAAGGTCACTGAGCCCGTCGAGTTCTCCGTACAGATTCAATCCGATGCCTATCCGTTAACGGTAACGTGGAAGGTGAATGGCGGGACAGCATCGTATGAGATGACGGATGGACTTGGTGGGAAGGTGTTCCCGGCGAAGCAGATGTCGGGAGAAGGAAGCATGAAGATCACGAACAGCGGCCTCACCAAATTTGCGGTGCGGTTGGTGGGAGATGGGACACTGCCGACAGAATATGCACTCTCGCAGAACTATCCGAATCCATTCAACCCGACGACAAACATCAAGTATGCGTTGCCGGTGGATAGCAGAGTGACCGTTCATATCTACAATGTTCTCGGGCAGAGAGTTCGCACACTGATCAACGATAACATGGCAGCAGGGTATCACATTGCTGAATGGGACGGTATGGGCAATGGAGGCCAGCAGTTGGCCAGTGGCGTGTACTTCCTGCAACTCTCGGCAGCGGGAACGAATGGCAAGTCATTCAACGAAATACGCAAGCTGATGATGTTGAAGTAAGAGGATTCCCCGAGGGGGGTGCCGGTGAACGGTGCCCCCTTCAGTCGTCGCATCACATGGAACTGGATTTGTTTGTGACGACGCCGAGTTCGCCTTCGATCGTTGAGTCGGGTAAAGAAAAACCTCGTGTTGGTACGAGGAGAAATCAGGTAGTATCTACAGTTGTTCTTTGCGCGCAACTCGATTAGTTTTCGGGCGAAGCGTCCCCAATCCCGAAGCAACGCGCCGAACTGTAGCCAACACCCTAATTTTTGCCTCATTATCATCGGGTTTATTCCATCGGTATCTGAGTTCACCCCGTTCAGTTTGCGCGGTTGCAAGGGCGGTCTTTCCAATACGAAACCATCTCAGACGATGAACTGGAGACAGTACCTCAAATCGAAGTCTGTCTCCTGGCTCAAAGAAGTCCAAGGAAGTCCGTAAGCTCATGTTGCTAAGTAGAACCACCACACAATTCACAACCACCACAACCACCACAACAGGAGGCACCACCATGAAACGCTTGAGAGCCTTTGCAGTACTTCTCACGCTTGTTTCGCTGGCGTCGCTCTCGACAGTGCTGGCTCAGCCGAATTTTGAACTTCCGCTGACCGTTACTGACGGGGCAAACACGTACACGTTGTACATTGGCGTCTTTCCGGGAGCGCATTTCGGCGTTGACCCGACTGACATCTTCGGTACGCACGCAGAAAGCGAGCTGCCACCAGCTCCGCCCACCGGCGTGTTCGATGCACGCATGGTATTCCCGCGGACAGGAGTAGATCCCGGTCCGCCGGCAGGATTCGGTCAGGGCACGCTGTATGACTACAGGCCATACCTGAGTCTTGCCCAGGCTGATACGTTCAAAGGAAAGAACCAGACCGGTACCGGTCCGGGCATCGTTGTGAGTTGGAACTCGACTGACGTCGCTGCGCGGTTCGTCGCGGCCAGGCTGGTAGACGCCGCAACAGGCGGAATTCTTATTAACGTGAACATGTTGACCGCCTCCACTGCTGACCTTGGCGCTTCAGGCCAAACAGACTTCAAGATATTTACGTCCGGTTTGGTAACGCCACCCAACCCCGGCCCGACTTTCTCGGTGAGCCCAACATCGCTTGCGTTCGGTAACCGCCTCGTTGGCAGCAATACAACATTCACGCTCACGGTGTCCAACACCGGTGCAACCAATGCACTCATATTGAACAGTGCACCCACTGCGCCGGCAGGCTACACGGTCACGCCAAATCCCCCTGCAACATTCCCGTTGACCATTGCCGCCCTCGGAAGCCAAAACTTCGATGTGGTGTTTAATCCACCGAGCGTGGGTCCATTCAATGGCGATATCGTCTTTACGCATAACGGCGTTCCCCCCGGCCCGGTCAGCCCGACGAATGTCCCTGTGACCGGAGCTGGAGTCGCAGCCCCACCCAGCCCCATTTTTTCGGTGAGCCCGACATCGCTTGGGTTTGGTCCCCGCGGCGTTCTCAGCAGCACAACACTGACGCTGACCGTGTCGAACACCGGCACCCCCAATGCACTCATACTGAACAGTGCACCGACGGTGCCAGCAGGCTACACGATCACGCCAAATCCTCCTGCAACATTCCCATTGACCATCGCTGCTCTCGGGAGCTACAACTTCGACGTGGTGTTTCATCCACCGAGCGTAGGTACATTCAATGGCGACATCGTCTTTACACATAACGGCGTTCCCCCGGGCCCGGTCAGTCCAACGAGCGTCCCGGTGACCGGCTCTGGAGTCAGCAATGCACTGCTCTTTGCTGCAGATACACGTACACACTTCGAAGATTTCGCGTCCTATGAGGATACGCTGCAATTGGCGTACGGAGGACCCGGACCGTTGAAGGCATTGCAGGTACGCCTTGTTTTCAAGGGCGATGATACATCAGGGCTGAGCCTCCAGGGTGTAACAAGGGGTACAAATCTTCCCGCGGGGACATTCAGCTTCCAAACACAAGCCCATTATGGCCCGGCCAACATGGACGGGACAACGAACGACACGGTAAGCATCGTGTTCTATGGTAATGGTAACAATACCATTCCGCCAGGTGCCAATCTGAATGATCTCATCCGGTTCCGGTATGGCGTCGGGCATGTGTCGCCTCATGGGCCCCAGACTGTACACGTCCAGCTTCTCGACGTTTTTGCAAGTCTACCGAACGGAGATGCGGTGGCAGTCAGTGCAGATAACGACCAGAACGTTATCATTAACCCCCGCGGTGTTCACGGCTACCTGTACGGTGATGTGAACCATGATGGAAGTGTCGACATTATTGATTTGCTCCTCATTGTCGACTACATCCTGGGCAGACCCATCGTTGGGACCTTTGATTTCACGCTTGGAGATCTCGCTCCATGGGTTCCAGGTAATCCGGCTCCGTCGCCTGATGGAGTTATCAACGTTCAGGATCTTGCACTGTTGCAACAGATCATCCTGACGGGCCGCTATCCGGATGGTTCACCTTCCTACGCTCCAGTTGTTCCGCCGATCGTCGCGAACAACAACACTGGTCTCCAGAAGGGGAACAGCGGTGCGGACGTGAAGCTGACGTTCTACATCACGAACGAAGGTATTGCAGTACGGATGGCAAACTCCATGCGAGTCAAGGGTCTGCAGTTTGAATTCGGCAACATTCCTTCAGTTCCGACAAACATCGACGTCATGACGCTACTCGGCCTCGGGCCGTACCTCGGCATTGACGACCTGCTGCGCATCCTGATGTACAACATGGAAGCCCGCACGATTGAGCCGGGTGATCGCCTCGTGGCCAACATTCCGTTTGCTCTTGCGAATCCAAACGTTGTAACCTTGAACCGCTTCGTTGTGGCAGGAGAGCAGAACGACAGAATCGGGGATGTGGAGATCCAGATCATCCACGGAACGCCTCCCGAGCTGCCGGTTGACTACCTGTTGTCCCAGAACTACCCGAACCCGTTCAACCCGACCACCAACATCAAGTTCGCCATTCCACAGGCAGGCAACGTGAAGATTGCGGTGTACAACCTGCTCGGTCAGGAAGTGCGGACGCTGGTGAGCAGCTACGTGGATCGCGGTACAGGCGTTGTGAGCTGGGATGGGCGTGACAACAATGGCAAGATGGCGTCCACAGGGATGTACATCTATCGGATGACGTCAGGCTCGTTCGTACAGTCACTGAAGATGATGTTTATGAAGTAAGCTGTGTTTTGGACTGAGGCTGTCCTTGCCGGGCAGCCTCAGGTTGTATGTGTTCCATAAGGAAACTCCTGCGCCGGGTTCGTACACACTTCTTTCACTTTTGTAGGGGAGAAGAACCATCTGACGATGAAGAAACATTCCACGAGTCCGGGTGCAATTTGAGATGGTAATGAGTTTTTGTTCAGGGCAATAGCCTCGAGTAGTTGCTGTTGCCCTTGTCATTTTGTATGGAAAGGGTCAGGATACACGGTTTTGTTTTTTAGGGCCAATTGTCAACCTCGTGTCATTCTTTCTGCGGAGAAATGAAGAGTCTGTCACCATGGGTGAATCAGATTCTTCGTCACTAAGAAACGTGACTCAGAATGACATGCAGGGTTAATGTCATTCTGAACGCAGCCGCTGTTCAGGCGGAGTGAAGAATCTGTATCCGGGTGGATCGGATGCTTATCACTGAGAAACGTGATTCCGAATGACAGCGCGTTGTTGCCCGGCCGACAGTAGCAGCCCAACAAGTTTCGTAGTAACCGAAGAGCCGTCAAACTCCCGGCCCTTAACCACTCACTCAGTAGATAAGGACTCTCCTCATGAAAACTTCTATGAGATTCATTCTCGCGCTGACCGTGCTCGCCGTTCTGGGGCATGTGCCAGACAAGGCGATTGCACAAATCGCCACTCACGTTGTCATCAGCGAAGTGTACGGTGGCGGCGGAAACAGCGGTGCGTATTGGACGAACGACTTTGTTGAGTTGTATAATCCAACAGGCAGCGCAATTGATTTGACCGGATGGTCGGTGCAGTACTCATCGGCAACGGGCGCGACATGGGCAACTAACCCAACGACGCTTTCCGGAAGCATTCCGGCTCATGGTTTCTACTTGGTTCAGGAGTCTGCAGGAACGGGGGGGATATCGCCGTTGCCGACGCCGGATGCTATAGGGGCTATTGCGATGTCCGGGACTAACGGTAAGGTTGCACTTGTCAATTCGACGACAATCTTGACCGGGACAGATCCGCATCTCGACCCATCAGTAGTTGATTTCGTTGGGTATGGAACAACACCGAACGGGTTTGAAGGGAGTGGACCTACTGGCAGTGCGTTGACAAACCAGACCAGTGCCGAGAGAAAAGCAAAGTACAACTCAACGATTGATTCAATGTCAGTTGGCGGTGCAGACACGCTCAGCGGAAACGGATGGGACGGAAATGACAATGCTGCGGACTTTGTTGTTCGTGGCCTTGCAAACAATCCTCGCGTGCCGAACCCACAAAACACTTCTTCTCCTCTTGAAACACCACCGGTCCTTGGTAACATTCCTCCGATCATTGGAAGCATCACTCGTTCATTCCTTCTTGCCGAAGTCGGCGGTGTTGATACAGTAAAGGCGAGCGTCTCCGATTTTGATGGAACTGTAGCAGGTGTCAAACTCAACATCACCGTCAACGGCGGCACTGTTGACTCTTCAATCTCGATGACTCTGGCAACCGGGACGCAGTATGTTGCTGTTATTCCTGCAAGCAAACACGGTGCGGCGGGCAATCTTGTGGAATATTGGGTTTCCGCGACGGATAACGCAGGTGGGTATTCGACAACAAGCGCAACTCCTCGCGGCTATTTCGTTGGCGATGCACCGATCTCATCGATCAAAGCACACACTCCGACAAGTGTTGCCAACTATGCTGCACGTGTGAACGGAACACTGAACTCCAATGTGAACCTCTATTCCAGCGGGCAAGGTTTCATACAGGATGCCACGGCCGGACTTCAGATTTTCAAGTCAGGAGGAATCACACCGGCGTTCACGGAAGGCCGCAACCTGAAAGTCCAGGGGACCCTTGTTCCTTTTGCGGGTGCATTTGAGCTGACCGACCCGAGTTTTGCATTTGTTGATACAACCCTGGGGACGTCAACAGTAACACCATTGACGATTACTCTGCCCATCAATGAGACGCCTCAATATCTGAACGAAGGAAGGCTCGTGAAGATTGTCGGCGTAACGACCACTTCTACGGGTACGTTTACGGCGGCTACCAGTTACCTCTATCAGGAAGTAGATGCCGATACGATCACTGTCCGCGTCGAGAGCAACGGCACGGCAAACAATCTCGTTGGCCGCACAATCCCAACGACGCCGATCGATGCAATTGGTGTTCTGTCCTTCAACAACGTCAACAACCGTCTGAAGCCCCGCAAGAGATACAGACATGGGCATTGCTGGCGGCGATGGCTCAGGCACTGCAGCAATTACTCCGGCCTTCCGGTTCACGGGTGTTTCGGCCGCCGCTGAAACACTGACGATTGCCGGCAATGGTGTGAATACACTTGAAGGTGCCAGCGTTGCAATTCCCTCTACATGGACCTGGGATGGAACATCGCGGACGATCGCAGGGACAGGGTTTGCCACTGCGGTGTCGGCTGTGACAGGTACGGGAACATTGGGAGATCCATGGGTCATCACGGTGACCGGTGCTGCGGTCACGAATACCAACACCGGGATTATCCGTATTACCAATCTTACAACCCCCGGTTTGACCGGACTTACAACGTGGATCATGCAGACCCGTATCACCGCGGGCACGTTCGCCAACATTGCCGCTCAACCTACTGTCAACATCGTGAGTGGATTTGAAGCCGTGAACAGCGGTAACTGGAGCGACCCGGCTACATGGTCCAACGGTGTCGTGCCCGGTCCGGCGGATAATGCTACTTTCACGACGCGATTCAAGACTGTGACGATTGATGTCGCCAATGCCCAGTGCAACAACCTGACCATGAGAGGTGACACGACGCTTTCGAACGCCGGCCCTGTTCTGCAGTTTGCCGCCGCGGGCGCATCACAACTCACCATCAACGGCGCCTTATCGATTTCCGGTGGTTCGGGCGGTGGCGGTGGTGACCGGGGTGGACGTCCACAGCTTACATCAAATGGAAATGCACTTGCCACGCTCATTGTGAAAGGCAACGTTGCCACTGCATCAAGTAACACGGTTGCCAATGGTAACGCCGGATTGAACATGAACGAAGGCACGGTGAAACTCATTGGCGCCACCTCCGATTCGATTATCATCGGTGCAGGCCATCGGCTCGCGAACCTGGAGATTGGCGATGGCTCGTCGGCAAAAACTGTGTCAACCGCCATGAACGTAACAACTGCTACAATGGCGATCCGCAGCCTTACCGTGAGGCAGGGAAGTACGTTCAACATTGGGACAGCGACAAATACGAATATCCTCACCGTTGGGAGCAACGCGGCGGGAGTCCCAACCCTCAATGGCGGCATCACGGTGCTATCGAGTGCGAGCCTCCGCGTGCAACTGTCCACGGCGGGTCAAGTGATTGGCACTATCAATCTCTTTGGGGGTGGAATCACAAACAACGGGACATTGGACCTGTTGAGCTTTGCGCTTGGTTCTGCGCTCACCCACTGCCACTACAATGTCATTATCGATTCGACCGATCAGACAATTGGCGGGAGCAACCCGGGGAGTTTTGCCGACATGGTCGTCGGTTCCGGTCGGACGCTCACGTTGCAGCAACGCGTCAATGTGGCCTCAGGATTCACGATGATAGTGAATGGCACTCTCGCCGAGGCTCCGGGGAGAACCGTGGTCGGTGCGGTCGCTGCGACGAGAACTGTGGGAGCATCATCGCTCGAGACATTCGGCGGGATTGGATTGGAGATGAATACCACGGCAACCGCTCCCGGCTTGACGATTGTCTCGCGTGTTACCGGCATTGCCTCGGTGGGTGGAGGGAATACATCCATCCTGAGGTATTTCGACATCACGCCCACGACGAACTCAGGTCTCGGTGCGACGATGCGATGGTTTTATGACAACACCGAGCTCGCCGGACAAACCCCGACGACACTGCAGCTCTGGCGATCGCCGGACGGCGGCACCAGTTGGAGTGCTGCGGGTGGAACAGTCGATACGTCGCTCCACCGCATTCAACTTGCGGCTGTTGACTCATTCTCGCGCTGGACGGCCTCGGATGCATCGCATCCTCTCTCCGGTGGAAGTACTGTCAATGTCAACGTCTCCATTGCTGCGGGGTGGAACATGATCTCCAATCCCGTAACAAATCCGGTGCCGGGTGATTCTGTGAGACAGATCTTCCCGAGTTCACTGAACCCGTACGCGTTTGAGTTTGTGCCAGGCTCGGGCTATGCCCAGAGATTCAGAATGGAGAATCGTAAAGGATATTGGGGCAAGTTCCCCCTGGCGACAACAAACACAATCACGGGAACGCCACGCACGCGTGACAGCTTGAATGTTGTGAGCGGGTGGAACATGGTTGGTTCGATCAGTAACCCGGTCGATACAAGCACGATCGTCAGCATCCCACCGGGTCTGAGAACGTCCAATTGGTTCGGATATGCGGCGGGGTATAGTCCCGTCACGCAGTTAACTCCAGGCAAGGGATTCTGGGTGAAGGCGAATGGTATAGGGAAGTTTGTGCTTGCCAATCCGCCATTGTCCGGTCCTGCGAAGGTGCAGGTATCGGGTGCGGTTGCAGAGGAAGCACTGCACAGTGTGACGATCACCGACAGCAAGGGTGGTTCGCAGACATTGTACTTCGGTGCAGCAGACAATGCCATACAGGTTTCCTTGTATGACATGCCACCGGCGCCTCCGGCAGGGGCGTTTGATGCACGATTTGAGACTGCCGAGGGTGGGTCGATGGTCAGAACACACTCGCCGAAAGTCTCGGAACCGGTTGAGTTTTCAGTACAGGTTCAATCGGCTGCATATCCATTGACGATAGTGTGGAAGGTGAACGGAGGAATTGCTTCGTACGAGATGGCGGACGGCCTTGGTGGGAGAGTCTTCTCACCCAGGGAGATGTCGGGAGAAGGAAGTATGAAGATCACGAACAGCGGTCTGACGAAGTTCGTTGTGCGGCTGGTGAGTGATGGGACCATGCCGACCGAGTATGCACTCTCGCAGAACTATCCGAACCCGTTCAACCCGACGACGAACATCAAATATGCGTTGCCGGTGGATAGCAAGGTGACGGTCAATATCTACAACGTTCTTGGCCAGAGAGTTCGCACGCTGATGAATGATGACGTAGCGGCGGGATATCACATTGCCGAATGGGATGGGACGGGCAATGGAGGTCAACAGCTTGCCAGCGGTGTGTACTTTATGCAAATGTCTGCCAAAGGGATGAACGGCAAGTCATTCAGCGAAGTTCGTAAGCTGATGATGATGAAGTAAGCAACTGCCAGCGTGCCATGTGCTATGGAGTGCATGGCACGTTTTGTACCTGGAGGTTCGGTTTGGCGCCGGAAGGGGATTATGCGGCCTTCTTGAGGTGCTGCCACTTACCATCCACCTGAATATGGAAACGAAGATGACACGAGCCACTGTCCTGTTTGCATGTATGTTGTTGTCCGTTGGTCTGCCACCGGCGCAATCGCAGGACGCCCGGAAATGGAATGACGACCCGCGGATGACGGTCATCCGCCCTTCTGCCGAGGCACCTCCATCGGTCCACGTTGATCCGAACTTCAAACAATTTACCACCGAACCACGTGTGCTCAACACACCGCTCGGCACTCTCACGGTAAGTCCGAACGTCCGTGTCCATCCTTCCGCAATTACGTCACAGAGCGAAGTCCCGATCACGCATCATCCCACAAATCCGAATATTCTCTACGCGAGTGCAAATTCGTATCGCCCTGGGACAGGGTTTATCAGTGAAGGAATGTATCTTTCAACAAACGGTGGTACAACATGGTTTGGTTCCGATACGACGGCTGCCGCTCCTATCACCAATCACAGCGGTGACCCCGCTCCCGCAATCGGGCCAGATGGAAGGTTGTACATGTCCATGCTCACCGATGGGTCGCCAACGATGGGCGTCAGCTATTCAACAAACATGGGACAAACCTGGGCTGGTATCATAACACTGTCGAGCGTCAGCTCAGATAAGAACCATACGTTCGTGAATGATGTCCTGGCCAGCCTGTACTATGGCCGTGTATATGTCACGTGGTCTGATTTCTCTTCAGCCTCCCCCAACGCTGTCGTATCATACTCATCGAATAGCGGCGCGACATGGACGTCACGTAGCACGGTAAGCACGCCGCTATCCGGGCACTATCAACAGGGTGTGAACGGTGCAACCGCGCCCAATGGCGATGCCTATATCTGTTGGCAGAGTCCGATTACCATGTCGCCGTTCACAGGAGATTATGTTGGCTTCGCCAAGTCCACAAACGGCGGCGCAACGTGGACGGCCTCGGTCAACGCGTATGACTGCAACGGTGCCCGCAACTCCTCGCTCTCACCGTGGGGAATCCGGATCAACGATTTTCCGTCCATGGCAGTCGATCGATCCGGCGGATCGCGTAACGGCTGGATCTATATCGTCACGTGCGAAAAGAATCTCTCCCCGGCGGGTACGGACGAAGATATCGTAATGCATTATTCAACCAATGGTGGTACAACCTGGTCGGCGGGCATTCGCGTGAATCAGGACGCTCTGAACAACGGCAAGAAGCAGTACATGCCGTGGATGTGCGTGGATGATGGTGGAGGATTGAATGTCATCTACTACGACAACCGCAACAGCACGGCAGGTGATTCTGTCCAGGTAATGGTTTCCCGTTCCCTGGATGGCGGTACCACCTGGACAGACATTGTGGTGAGTGACCACAAGTTCAAGCCAGCACCAATTGCCGGGCTCGCCGGCGGATATCAGGGTGACTACATCGGCATCACTGCAGGTAATGGAAAGATTTTCCCTTACTGGTGCGATAACAGCACAGGACTCTATCAGGCATGGACGGCGATTGTCACCACCGGACCATCCATTACGGTCACGTCGCCAAACGGAGGCGAGACCTGGGGTATCGGCACATCGCAGACAATCCAGTGGACGTCGGGTGGCGTGAGTGGCAACGTGAAGATCGATCTATCGACGGACGGTGGGGCAAGTTTTCCAACGACCTTGTTTGCCAGTACGGTCAACGATGGAGCAGAGCCATGGACGGTGACCGGCCCGGTATCGACGACGGCACGCGTGCGAGTGATGAGCGTTTCGGATGCATCCATCCGTGACAGCAGCAATGCAAACTTCACAATCGCGCAGCCGACGATCGCAGTGACCTCTCCCAACGGGGGTGAGATTTGGCCGATTGGTTCATCGCAGACGATCCTCTGGACGTCATCCAATCTGACGGGCAACATCAAGATTGACCTCTCCACAGACGGCGGCTTGACGTTTCCCACGGTAATCGCTGCCAGCACCCCGAACGATGGCACGGAGCCGTGGACAGTGAGTGGAGCTGTGACCTCATCTGCACGGATTCGCATTTCGAGCCTGACCATTCCGTCCTTAACAGACACGAGCAATGCAAACTTCACAATCGTGCAGCCGACAATTACACTGACAGCACCGAACGGCGGCGAGGCGTGGGTAATTGGCTCATCGCAAACAATCACGTGGACGTCGACGAATGTCACTGGCAACGTAAAGATCGACCTGTCGACTGACGGAGGTTCGACGTTTCCTGTTGCAGTCACAGCCAGCACGCCGAACGATGGGACGGAGCCGTGGACGGTGAGCGGTTCTGCAACCAGCACTGCACGCATCCGCATCAGTAGCCTCTCCATTCCGAGTCTTGCAGATACGAGTAATGCGAATTTCAGCCTGCTGCAACCAAACATAACAATACTATCTCCGAACGGGGGAGAGGTATGGCCGATCGGGTCACTTCAGACGATGATGTGGACTTCGGCCAACCTTACAGGGAATGTGAAGATAGATCTATCGACAAATGGCGGTTCAACGTTTCCGATCGTGATTGCTGCCAGTACTGCGAACGACGGAACTGAACCATGGACCGTGACGGGACCCGCAAGCTCCTCCGCCCGGATTCGGATTTCGAGTCTGTTCATTACATCTGTCGTGGATACGAGCAGCGCAAACTTTTCAATGATTGGACCGATAATCACCGTGACATCTCCCAACGGAGGAGAGGTATGGGGATCTGGAGGGAGCCAGACGATAGCGTGGACATCGAGTGGTGTATCTGGGGATGTGAAGATCGAGCTTTCGCGTGATGGTGGAGGGAGCTATGGTGTACTGTATGCGAGTACGCCGAATGACGGTACGGAGGTATGGACGGTTACACCACCGGCGACATCGAGTGCACTGATGAGAATCTCCAGCGTGAGCAATCCTGCCGTGGTGGATGTGAGTAATGGCGCATTTACTATCAGTCCAAGCATTGCACTGTTGACGAAGGTAAGGCTTCACGACAACGGAGGCGAGTCGGACAGTTTGGAATGGGGAACAGGAGCGGGAGCGACGGACGGGATTGATCCATTGTTCGGAGAGATTGAGCAACCTCCTGTGCCTCCCATCGGT
>CAVTJO010000013.1:0-47319 GCA_963734955.1 uncultured Bacteroidota bacterium | reverse complement strand
TTGCTCATAAAATGGGCAGATTATTTATTACTACCGTGATTTACGCTACAATTTATTGTAAAAAGACAATAAATTTAATAAAGTAATCTGCAACAGGAAAGCCAGAGTCTCATGGTGGTTAGAAGAAGTTTAGGACCAGAAAATCGTGCATCTTTATACTGAGTTGCGATCAAAATGCCGTAATGGCTTGCCGCCGGGTTCAGCCGGGGCCTGCACCAGCGAGACGCCGGCGCCGCTTCTTGGCTGGGGGCCTGGTATGACGCCAACGCCCCTGGCCCCCTGTCCCAAAGTCCGGCTCCCACGCGCCTTGCTCAGGCCGGGTAGATGTGCTGGCCGGCGATCCCCTTGAAAGCGTTGCGGGTGTCCACAATCAGGCGGGCGCGCCTGGGAGGCGATCCAGGCATAGTCGTAGGCCGAGTGGTCCGTCACCAGCAGCACCAGGTCGCTTTCTTCTCAGGGCGCGCTCGTCCAGCGGCGTCGAGGCCAGGTCGAAGTGGGGGTAATGCCGCATCCCGGCGCACCGGGGGATGTGGGGATCATTATAGCTCACCTCGGCGCCTTCCTGCTTGAGCAGGTCCATGATCTTGAGAGCCGGGGATTCCCGGTTATCATCACGTCCTTCTTGTAGGCGACCCCCAACACCAGGATTTCCGCGCCGTTCGAGGCACCTGGCCATGGCGCTCGCGCTCGAGCCCGGCTGCCGGCCTACACGAAATGGGGCGTGTATGTAGTACTCCCCGCCGCTTTCGATAAACCGGGTGGAAAAATCATATTCCCGGGCCTTCCAGGTCAGGTAAAACGGGTCGATGGGGATGCAATGGCCCCCCAGGCCCGGGCCGGGATAAAAGGCCTGGAACCCGAAGGGCTTGGTCCTGGAGGCCTCGATGACCTCAAAGATATCCACCCCCATCCTCAGGCAGAGCATCTTGAGTTCATTGACCAGGGCGATGTTCACCGCCCGGTAGATGTTCTCCAGGAGCTTGCTCATTTCCGCCGCCTGGGTGGAGGACACGGGAATCACCCGGTCGATCACCTGGGAGTAGAGCGCCACCCCGTGCGCCAGACACCGCGGGGGTCACGCCGCCCACCACCTTGGGGATGGTGTTCACCTGAAAGGTGGGGTTGCCCGGGTCTTCCCGTTCGGGCGAGAAGACCAGGTAAAAATCCTCCCCCACTTTGAGCTTCCGGCCCAGGATAGGCAACAGCAGTTCCGCCGTGGTGCCGGGGTAGGTGGTGGATTCCGACGACACCAGTTGGCCGGGGCGCAGGCAGGCGGCAATCTGCCGGGTGGTTTGTTCCACATAGCGCAGGTCCGGCTCCGCTTCGCGGTCGGGGGGTGGGCACCAAAAAAACAATCGTGGGGCTTTAGCCCCGATATGGTGCGGAGAAGAACCAGACTCTCCTCCTGAGCGACCGACTCGTTTGATTTACGCTCGTGGAGCGACTCGAAGGATGACTGCCAATACGCCGGGATAGCCCTTCTGCAAAGTCATCCTGAGCGACCGACTCATGCGACCTACTCCGTGGAGGGAGTCGAAGGATGACTGCCAATACGCCGGGATAGCCCTTCTGCAAAGTCATCCTGAGCGACCGACTCAGTTTGATTTACTCCGTAGAGGGAGTCGAAGGATGAACTGCGAACCAAAAATCACTTGCACCCTGCTGTCGAGGCTGTCCAAAAAGAAATGCCTCATGGGTAGCCGCAGACTTTAGTCTGCGAATGCAAGCTAGAATCGCAATCTAAAGATTGCGACTACAACCTTGTTCCGAATTATTGGACAGCCTCAACCAAAGAAGTCTTTCCCGAAATCGAAACCCGCAAGCAATGAGATTTCTAGCACGGATTCATGCGGTTTCAGTACAGGGCCAAAAGCAGTAAGCACTGAAACCGCAGACACATTGGGTTTCGCCGACACACACAGCCATCGATTTCGGACTGCTCAGCTTGGGTCAACCGACCCCCAACGTCATTCCGAGACTGTTCCTGAAGTGCGGGAATCTGATCAAATGCAGAATCTGAGCGATCCGCAACCGTAGCCTGCGCGCAAGGAGAAACAATCTGCGTTTTGCCATTGCGCACCCCCTTCGATTCGGGGATCCTCCTCCTTGTTTGATTCGGTGATGGCTTCTTTATCAGCCCCCCGGAACTGCAAGCTGCGTGCGGTCGGCGTACCAACTACAATCTCGAGATTCTCCGACTATAAACGACTGTGCGTTGCAGTTCCGGATGTTTTCTTGCCCACTTCTTTTCAAAAAGAAGTGGGAAAAAGAATCACGAGATTAAACCGGCATTACCGGAAGGGCGAAAGAGAACTTTCGGAACTGCAACCCTTCATTCGATAATAGTCGGAATATTGGAAGAGTGTGTGTTGGTATGCCACCCCGCACATCCTGCAGTTCCGAGGGTTCAGCGCCAGTCTTCCGTAGGATGTCCACTTGTCACCAAACCTGAGCCGTGTCGAAATCGACAGCTGTGTGGGCCGGACTACAAACAGGATTGCGATTTCGGTGCTTACTGATTCATTGCATGGTACCGAAATCGCATGAACCCGGGAAAAGTCCTGACCCCGGTCGTGTGTTTCGATTTCGACAGAGATTTCTTTGGCTACTTTCTTTCTCGGAAAGAAAGTAGCACCAAAACACGGCGATTCACATCGGTGGAGAGAATCAGAGGACGACTGCGCATGACATGCTTCGACTCCGTCGCAACTGGGAATCGTTTGCGACGTCGCTCAGCATGACGGGGGATTTTAGAACGCAACCCCCACCCAGAAATCAAAGGCATTGTTCCTCACCTTCAAAAGATCGGTTTCATATGAGTCAGCAAAGTCGAAGTTGTACCGGGCTTCCGCAAGGAGAATGACCGGGAGAATCGACTCTATCTGCATTCCGACTCCGGCCGAGCCGCCCAGTGAAGTCTTCTTGAACTTGTCATACACCGCATTGAATTCCTGCTCGTCTGACTTGTAGCCCAGGAAGAAATCCACTCTTGGACCTGCCACGATGTACGGGGTGAACGGTCCAGTTTGAAGCCTGAGTTTCGCCAGAACCGGAACCGACACGTAGTCCAGACGCGAGTAAAGGGTCTTTGTACCAATAACTTCCGGTCCGGATGGTCCTGTCACAGCAAAGACTTGCCCGGTTCCCCGTTGTGCGTACTCAACTTGCGTGAGAAGGGAGAAAAAGGGAACATCAAACCATTCTGCAAAGACTCCCACGTTGAAGCCGGCTCTTCTTTTTGTCTCAAGGCCTGGTGCAAGCGTAAGATCATATTTCTGATCTGCAGAAGTGACCGCCATTTTCAAGCCATAGTTCTTGAGAAGCTGGGCGCTGCATTCATTCAAATAGCCGGCACTCAGGATCAACACCATGAATACTATTGTCTTCATTTTAGTCACCCTTTCGAGTTTTTTGATCACGAACCAAGGAGGACAACCCAAACACGTTCATAAGGCAATACCTTTAAGGTGTCACTCAATGGATCAAGGATTGATAAGAACAGGTAGGGATTGAGAAATGACCACGAAAAGGTCGTGATTCGTCAGTGGATTGTCAAGAGCGAAAAACACCATGCCCCCAAGGCTATCAGGGGCGTGTGGAATAAGCGATATTGGTTGTGTTACTTCAGTAACACGAGTTTGTCGACCTTCGAGTACCTCGAGTTGCCAGAAGCATCTGTGACGTTGAAGCGCGCATAGTAAATGCCACTTGCCTGGACTGCGGCGTTCCAGGTTACAAGGTGGTAGCCTGCTTCGTAGTGACCGTTTGCCAGTTCGGCAACCTGACGACCGAGAACGTCATAGACTACAAGCGTTACGTTGCTCGCATCGGGGAGATCGAACTTTATTTTGGTCGATGGGTTGAAGGGATTGGGATAGTCCTGCTCCAGACGAAATTCCGTCGCCCCATCCCCCCGACCATCCACAGCCGTCGGTGGTTTGGCGAATTGCAGCGTATCAAGCACAACATCAGTACTGTTGTACACGGTGATTCGGAGAACGGTTGGCGTGACATCAAAGACAGCGTAATTGTAGTCCTGGACTGATTTCACAGTGTATGACGCGTTCGTCGGCACATATTGCGGAGCGCCTGCAGTCCCAACGACAAGATGATGGATATTGTGAACAAGATTGTGCTGGTAGAAGTGAGAATGCCCTGCAATCACGAGATCAACCCCTGCAGGTTCGAAGAGGTTCGTTGTCATCGTCTTCATCCCCGCATCTTCACCATGACCACCCGAGCAGTATGCGGGTTTATGGCAGGCAACAATTTTCCACGTCCGCGCAGTTGCTGCAAGGTCATTCTGAGCAAACATGTACTGCGGACTCCCTGGAGCATATGAAATCTCAGTATCCAACACCAGGACATGAACATCTCCATAGTCGAACGAAAAGTAGTCCTGGCTGTTGGACAGCGACGAAGGGGCGCGAGTAAAGGCCATCGAATTTGTCGCCCACCCCTCGTGGTTCCCGGTGGCGAAAAAGAACGGAACGTGCGATATGAGTGTGAGCGCATTGGGTCTGAAGAATTCCGTCTGCCATGCAGAGTATGCACCACTAATGCAAACATCCCCCCCGATAATTGTGAATTCCGGTTGCTTGCCGGAAACGAGATTCGTCACCGCATCGAAGATAGTGGAGTTTGTTCGTGAGTCCGCCATCCACACAAATCGAAAGCTGGCGGCAGTCGGCTTCGCTGTCCGAAACCATGAGTCCGGTGACATATTCCCTGCCTGTGTCGCCCGGTAATGATATATCGTGTCGGATGCCAGGCCCCCAAGCCTGACCTTGTGGACATATGTTGTCGGCGAAGCCGTGGTCGGACTTATCAATTCTGTTGTGGTACTACTTCCATACGAAACCGTAAACCCGTAATCCACCGAGACGGTGTCTGCCGTCGTGCACTCAACGAGTACATAGATGGAGTTTTGCGTCACTGCCTGAAGGTAGGGACGATTAAGGATCGAGCCACGAGCGGAGAGAGCGCTGATGACCAGAAACATGGTAACGATATGGCGCATGGAAGACCTTTTTGAGTTTGCTACTTAAAAATGAGCCAACTGATTTGAAGCAGTCCATGCAGACTTGCCAACGGCAGTCAGCAATATGGCCTGTCTCTTGTCCATCCTCTCAGGATTAAGGCAGGTGTAGGAATGGTAGGAACGGTGGGGATTGAAAATGACTACGAAAAGGTCGCGATTCGTGACGGGGATTGTCAAGGGTGTGGGAAACATAACGCCCCCGGGGGTATCAGGGGCGTGTGGAATGAGCGATGTCGGTTGTGTTACTTCATTAACACGAGCTTGTTGACCTTCGAGTACCTGGAGTTGCCATAAGCATCAGTGACGTTGAAGCGCGCAAAGTAAATGCCACTTGCCTGGACTGCGGCGTTCCAGGTTACAGAGTGGTTGCCTGCTTTGTGGTAGCCATTTGCCAGTTCAGCAACCTGGCGACCGAGAACGTCGTATACCACCAGTGACATCTGGCCCCCTTCCGGAAGATCAAACCTGATCTGTGTTGATGGGTTGAAGGGGTTGGGATAGTTCTGTTGGAGATCATATTCTTTTGGAACCATATTCTCTTTCACCGATGCGAGGACTGAAATGTTTACAGGTTCCGAATAGTAGATCGAACCATCGAAATCCATCTGCTTCAGTCTGTACGACCATCGACCGGACGTGACGAACGAGTCGATGAATGAATAGGAGTGCGACTCATTGGTTGTGCCGTGTCCGGAGATAAAGCTGTTTGGAACTGCGTCGAACTGGAGTTGATCGCTTGTCTTTCGCTGAATCTCGAAACCGTAATTATTCAATTCGGAAAGTGTAGTCCAGTCCAGTCTGACTCTCTGTGGCCCAACTCCTGTCGCTACGAAGCTTACGAGCTGGATGGGAAGCGGCCCCCCCGAGCTGAGGTACAGATACGCTCTGCCAATATCTGTTGCACCTCCATACTTGGCACCAACGATCACATCCCCAAAGCCATCGCCGTTCACATCGCCAAGCCCCGCCACAGAAACCCCAAAGCGGTCACTCGCTGCTTCGCCGATAACCGTGAGATCGGGAATGGTGTCCATACTCGCTCCGCCGTAATAGATGTATGCTTTTCCAGTTGAACTGGTGTTGCCAAACGCTCCGATGATAACATCGGCATATCCATCGCCGTTGATGTCACCGGCACTAGCGGCAGAGTTCCCAAAGTAGTTGTTAATGGCCTCACCCTTGAACGTTACATCTGCGACGTTGTTCATCACCGAACCGCCCAGATAGAGAGAGGTTCTTCCCCGTGTGCTGTTTTCCTGCGCGGAAATAAGAACATCGTCGTATCCGTCACCGTTAACATCACCAGCGCCAGCAACGCATGTACCGAAGTAGTCGAAATTGACAGCCAACCCGCTAAACACTACGTCAGCCACGTTGTTCATGGGGGAACCGCCAAGATACAGGTATGCTCTTCCGGAATTGTTTCCGCCCACAACATCATATGTATATGCACCAACAATGACGTCACCATAACCATCATTGTTGACATCCCCCGCTCCTGCAACGGAATTGCCGAGGTTTTCTGTGATCAGTGTTCCGGTGATGATCACATCGGGAATATTGTCGACTGTTACGCCGCCAAAGAAGATGTATGCCCGTCCTACATCCAGTCCGGCTGCATCACTGCCATTGGCACCGACAATGACGTCAGGATACCCATCGCCGTTCACATCGCCGGCCCCCGCAACTGACCGTCCGAAGAGTTCACCCGGCAGCCCTGCCATGATGACGTCGGGGACGGAATCCATCACGGCACCACCGAAGAAGATATACACATGACCCGAATCGGTACCCAACGGCCCGCTTTGCTGGGCGCCAACGATCACGTCTGCGTAGCCATCTCCATTCACATCGCCGGCCCGGGCCACACATTCACCAAATCTGTCGTTACTCATCCGATAATTCAGGATGACGTCGGGAATCGTGTCCACCGTCGCACCACCAAAGAAGATGTAGACTCTGCCCTCGCCATTATACAGTGCACCAATAGCGAGGTCGTCGTAACCGTCGCCGTTGACATCCCCGACAATTGCAACCGATTGACCGAAGGCGGAATTGAGAGGCTGTCCGCTGAATGTCTGCAACGTCATCGCGTTTGTCCCGGAAAGACCCTCCTGGAACATGAGGATGTCTGCAATTACTGCAAGCAGCACATACAGAGAATGCAGCCTCATCGCTGGTGCGAACCGTTTCATGATTTTCTCGTCCCTTATGAGTTTACTCACTTTGTCAGAATCATCTTCTTCGTGCTGACATACCCGTCTGTCTTAAGCGTATAGAAGTACACGCCACTGGATAAAAGGGCTGCGTTAAAGTCAACGCTATGGTATCCTGCCTCGAGCTTTTCATTTGTCAGCGTCGCAACTTCCTGCCCGAGAACGTTAAATAGCCTCAAGGTCACACGTCCCGCAACCGGAAGATCAAATCTGATGGTGGTGACAGGATTGAAGGGATTGGGATAATTCTGATGGAGTGCAAACGCCGTTGGGATCGACTTCCCGTCCACCCCCGTCAACAACTCGACCGTGACCTCGGGTCCGAACGTTGGTGGTTCCATCAAGATCGATCTGTTTGAGCCTATATCTCCAGTTCCCCGGCGTCACGGTCGTATCGACAAACGAATAATGGTGAGGCTCACTTGAGGTGCCGTGGCCCGCGATAAAGGAATGTGGGATTGACATGAACTGCGGCTCGTCCACGCGCTTACGTTGAACCTCGAAGCCAAAATTGTTGATCTCGCTGAGAGTTGTCCACTCCACTTGAACGTGACCACCTGCAACCGCACGCGCAGTGAAGGAGGCAAGCTGGATTGGCAACGCAGTCTCAAGACCGATGAACTCGTTGGCGTTGATGTCGCCATCACCGTTCCCGGCAGGAGCTTGCGCAAGCAATACGCCAGCGTTGCCCGTTTGATACTTGCCGACCGCAAGATACACCGTGGGTGGACTGACTCCGGTGAGGTACTCGAGATCGACGACACCCTCCAATATTGTCCCCGCCGTATCCGTGCTGATCGCAAACAGATCACGTGAGGTAAGGTCGTACCACACGGCGGAGTTGTCCGTGCTCTCGTTGGCCAGTACCGCTGACCACGCAGCAACCTGCCCCGCCTTACCCCACGGCGGATTCGTCATCGTGCCTGGAACAACAGCAATGAAGATGAATATGTCGGCGTTTTGCGATTGCGCGGAGTTCGTCGCAACGTAAAGTTGGGAACCATGCATCGTGGCAAACAGGTTTATGCCGCCGTTCGAGCTGATCAGTGTCGCCGACGGGTCAAGTTGGCCATCCATAATGAAGTAGCCAGCAGGTCTGGGAGGCGGGAAAGAGTCGAGCGAGTCAGACAATGTTTGGGATATTTCTTCTCCAAGTAACGAGAGGAGTTGCGTATGGACGCCGGGTGCGAAGTTTGGACTGTTGCGAAAGTTGTAGACCAGATGGGACCAATCGGTGAAGCCATACAGTATGTCGGCAGATCCCGGGTAAACAACCAGATAATTGATATCGGCTCCAACTGAAACGCTCGTCGAATCACCATTTCCATCCCAATCTACCGCCGTGCCGGGTGCCAACTTAGCCCAATGAAGATTTCCTTCACCATCATTAAACGGAATCGGCGTGATGTCATAATCTCCCGGACGGGGATTCAGTCCAATCGTCTCGTTGAGATCATACTTCACTAATCTCGGGAGAGTCACGCGGGAATAGTCCAATTTCCACGAACCGGGAGATTGCCAGTCCCGTTCGGTTACCCACATATAGTTCATAACGCTGTAGTAATTTGGTTTGAACAGCGTATTGTCACCACCCCCATGTCTGAGACCCAGAGTGTGTCCCAATTCATGCATGAACGTTCCCGCTTGTTGATCCAAGGTTCCTGGTGAGGTGCGATATAGCCCCAGGGTCACCATGAAATCGTTTCCGCCAGATCCTTCTGCCAACTCAGCCGATCCTCCGTCGTCACCATTTCCTGAATGAGCGAAGATGCAGTAGCGGAAAACAAGATTCTTGGCTTGCAAAATGTTCCTGGCATTTGAGGAATCCCGTTGCGGTTTTGACCCAAAATACAATGTCTTGGCGGCATCAAAACTATCCCACCAGTTTGTTGGCCACGGAGCTTGCGGAATTGTTGTATCATCAAGAATGCAGTGAAGCTTGATCCCATTCTGGCCATCGGGGTTTTGAACCAGGTTGTTGGGAGCCTTTGCAAATGCTGCCACAACGCTGTCCAACGAAGCACCCTGAGGCACCATCCCTGCCATCGCATCGACCTCAACGAAAATGTCCTTATGATCTGGCCTTGCCCCCATTGCAAACAAGTCCTGATCGATTTTCCCGTCACTGTTCACGTCCATACCCCAGCCCTGTGTTTCCCACATATCATAGATTCCGTCACTATCCTGATCGGCGGGAGAAAAAGCCTGCGAGAACTCCGATGTATTGCCGAGGCTATCCGTGGCAGTTGCGGTAACGAATGTATTTGCAGGAAGTGGCACGGAGACTATTTCCTGGAACTGCCTTCGCCCGGTATTGTCGCAGACGACAGCCGGATCCTCAACAAAAAAGGTCTTCCCTTCCCCGAAGTGCAATGCATCTGCCGATTCACTCGTGTAGAAATCAACCGTGTAGCGCTGATTCGGTTTTGCATCAAGCCGACCGAAGATCTTCGTTGAAGAGCTGGTCACAACCACGGAATCGATGATGGGGAAATTCTGAAGTTCATTCGGGCCGCCATCTGAATCGAGTGAGTCGTTCGGCGTGACCCGGTTGGCCCCAAGGTCTATCCCAAGGCTGTCGTTGGCGAAAATCGAATTGCGACGAATGCGGGTTTGCGAGACACCCGAACCTGAAAGGGAAACACCAACCCCATGGTTGCTGCAAATGAAGTTTCCCGAATCGGGTGTGCTGCCGCCGATCTGCGTCCCGCGAATCGTCCCGCCATACGGCAGCTTGATCGAAATCCCGTCTGCACCGTTGCCGAGCGGGGCCGATGCGGTTGCATTGAGGCCTATGATATTCCCGATGATGAGATTGTCATTCCCCCCCGAGGGTCCGCCAACAAATGCAATGCCTCCCTTCGTGTTTCCTGAAATAACATTCCATTCCGCGGGTGTGGGGCCTCCAACAATGTTGTGGAATGCTGTGCCGGTTGATTGAGATGAGAAATTCCAGAAGCGGATGCCCTCTCTGCCATTCGGTATTGCCTGCGTTCCAGCGGGGTTCGTCCCGATGTAATTGCCGATGATCCGGTTGTTGGTGACCGAGCCACCATACAGTCCAATCCCGGCGCTGTCGTTCCCTGAGATGATGTTGCGCGAACCCGGTGCTGTTCCTCCCACAATATTGCTACTCGCGCCGTTTCCTCCGTACACATTAAGCCGTACACCATCGTACGTATTCCCAAGGGCAAATGTCCCCGAAGGGTCGAGTCCCACGTAATTTCCCTGGATGACGTTGTTGCTGGCCAACCCGAGAACGTAGATCCCGAAGTTGCCATTGGCTGTAACAACATTGCGTGTTGTATCCACCGTGCCGCCGATCCTGCAGTTCGAAGCATTCAGTATGAGAATTCCGCTGTACAAGTTTCCAAGACCTACGTTGGTAATCCCGAATCCGATCCAACACCCCTCGATCACGGTGTTGCTCGCGTCGATTTCTATCCCTTGCCCCAGAAAATAGGAAACCCCGATGCCACGAATGGTTGACCCTGCAGCCGTGGGTCCCACAGTGAGTCCGTTCCCCAGCACCGCGATAAGGTCACCTCTGATTTCAACGTGTGGGTGGCCGCTGTACCCCGGCTGTGTTGTCCCGTCGATGACCACTGGTGACGTGATCGTCGGAAGAGGGCTATTGGGGAAGATGGAAACCAGGTTCCCCGGCGGTCCGACATTGAACGTTATGTAATCGAGACCGGGGTTTGCATTTGCATCGGTAATTGCCTTGCGAAGCGATCCGGCGCCTGTGTCATTGGTCGTCGTTACGGTGAAGCTTGAAGCAGGACCGTAGGTACGAGCAGGGATGTCGATTCCTGACGGCGGAATGGCGAGTCCGGGAATTTCGCCGCATTCATCGTAACCCATACTTGTACCATGCGCCTCTCGCGAGACACGCGTTTGCCCGAATGCTATGTGTGCAACAATGAAGCAAATCACCAACACGCGGCAGTACACTGAGTACCTCCTTGATATGAACCTGAATGGACTATGTTGCAGAACGGGAACGCTTGCGAGTCAAAAGGGATGTATGGCAAAATCTAACGATTGGCCATATTCCGTGGCATGACGCAAATGCGTCTTTTTGAGGGGAGGAGGAACAAAGACCCAGGATAGGCTACAGCAACCGTTCTTTCAGGGCTTTGGCCACGGCTCCGCTTCGTTTCTGCACCTGGAGTTTGCCGTAGATGTTGCGGAGGTGGTTGTCGATTGTATGAAAACTGAGAAAGAGCTTTTCGGCGATCTCTTTCTTGGTGAGACCGTCAACAAGAAGGCCGAGAATTTCCTTCTCCCGCGGTGACAGGTGATAGTTGCCGTGCGGTGCAGAGAACTGCGCAAACATCTCCAGCATCCGTCGCGCAATCTGGGGATTGATGGGAGCCCCACCCGCCAAAATGGATTTCAGAGACTCGACAATTGTCTCCAGGGTGGCGCTCTTGTGAAGATATCCCGATGCGCCTGCACTAATAGCCTGAAACACCTTCTCGCTGTCCTCAAAGACCGTCAAGATAACAACTTCAACCGATGGAGCCACTGTCTTGACTTCCCGAACGCCCTCGATCCCACTCATACCGGGTAAGCCAATATCCATGAGAATCAAATCGGGGAGTGCATCGCTTCGCAGCAGCTCAACTGCCGGCTCACAGGCCGTGAATACCTGATCGCAGAGGAACGAGTCGCTCAAGTTCAACAGGCCTGCAAGCTGTCGCCCAAACTCTTCGTTATCCTCAACAATCCACACTGTGCGCTTATCGTCTTGCGGAATATTTCTGAAGGTTGGTTGATTCATGGGATCCGATTCGATGGTTAATGTAGCGGTCGAGACGCTCAACTGCTATGACGCATTTGCGGGGTTTTCATCCTCAGCAAAATCTTCGTCCCAGATCCGGGTCTGCTCACGATTGAGAGTCTTCCTCCCAGAGCCAATGCCCTTGCGCGGAGCCCTCGAAGTCCCGTACCTGCCGTTGGAGTATCGGGATCAAACCCCCTGCCGTTGTCGGTGATTGTGAGGATGAGCTCGTTCCGTGGGAACTCCACTTCGATCCGCACCTCAGAAGCGGCGGAATGCTTCACGATGTTGTTCAGGCATTCCTTATAGAAGAGGAGAACATTTCGCTTGCGCTCCAGATTGATCTTCTCGGCCAAAGGAACCTCGGGTCCTTTGAAGCTGTAGTTGATGTTGTCCAACATCCTTGTTGCCACCTCCCGCATTTTCAGGACCATATCCGAGAGGGAGTCATTCCGTGAGTTCAAAACCCATACGATATCGCGCATCATGTCCTGCGTCCGCAGGGCGATCGATCCAATCTGCCTGACGTCTGCCCGGCCTTCGGGAGTCAAAGGGAGTTTTCGTTCCATTGACTGCGTGGCGAGGACAATGCTGCTGAGGTCAGTACCCACATCGTCATGGAGATCGCTCGCGATACGAGTGCGAAGCCCCTCGATGGCCAGGAGTTGTTCGATTCTCATCCGATAGAGGAGATAGATAACCGCTGTGACCGTGGTAATCGCCATCGTGATAAACCACCACGTCATCCAGAACGGCGGAGCGATGACCAGTTTCATCGAAGCCCCTTCGTTATTCCACACGCCGTCATTGTTGGAACCACGCACGCGGAACACGTACTCACCGGGACTCAGGCGAGTGTACGCGGCGTATCGCCTCGTTCCTGCATGAACCCAGCCGCGATCAAAGCCATCAAGTTTGTAGGCGTACTGGTTCTTCTGGGGGGCAGTATAATCCAGAGCAACAAACTCAAACGAAAGGAAATCCTGATCATGCGTCAGATGGATTTCGTTCACAGTAGAAACCGATTGAGATGGAAAGAACGGTTTGTCGAAGACCTTGAAACTCGTAATGAGAACTGGAGGGATGTTGGGATTGTCCCTGATACTGTCGGGATGAAACATGTTCAGGCCGTTGGTGCCGCCGAAATACATCCAACCGTTCCTCCCCTTGAAGCATGAATTTGAAAGGAAGCGGTCTCCCTGCAAGCCGTCCTCGGTTGTGAAATTCCTGAGTGCATGAGTGTCCCTGTTGAATCTCGACAAACCCTTTTCGGTTGCGATCCAGAGATTTCCGTGGTCGTCAGAGAGAATTCCTTTCACATAATCGCTGGGCATGCCATCCTGTGACATGAAGTACGTGAATGCACCTGTCCGCGGGTCATAACGGTCAACTCCCCCTCCCCATGTGCCGAACCAGAAATACCCTCGATCATCTTCGAACACAGAGCGGACAGCTCCGGAACTTGGCCCCGCCGGATTGGTGAGGCTGGATTCAAAATGGGTGAAACGATTTGTGGTGATATCAAATTTGTTCAAGCAGCAATATTGGCCACCAAGCCAAATCGAGCCACTTCGATCTTCGTACATGCACCACACTCCGGTCCCCTCAAGCGTGTCACGAGATGTAATCTCTCTGGTTCGATTCAGACGCACGATATCTTCTCCAGTGTCGGTTTCGTTGATCTTTCCAACCCAGAGGTTCCCCTTCCTGTCTTCAAGAATTGACTTTACATCCTTGATTGGATAGTGGACAAAGCTCGTACGTCCTCGATCAAAACGGTCCAGACTCGAGCCAACTGCCGACCCCCACCCCGATCCAGAGATTTTCTCCCCTATCTTCGAAGAGGGCATTGATGATATCTGCACCGATGGACCCTTTCGTCCGTGGCTCATGACGAAAGTGCGTGAACGTGTGGGTGCGCGGGTCAAATCGGTCTAATCCTCCATCGGTTCCAATCCACACATATCCGGCTTTGTCTTCACACACGGCAGTTACGTAGTTGCCGCTCAGGCCGTTCTCGTGGTTTGACGTCTTTCGAAACAACTGGAACTTTTGTCTGTTTGGATCACAGCGATCCACCCCCCCCTGAAACGTGCCCAGCCACATGGTGCCGACCCTGTCCCGGTAGATGGTGATGACCCGACCGCTGACACTTGAAGGGTCCATTGGATCGGGGGAGTAATGAGCAAAGGTCCTTCTCTGCGGATCGAACACGTCGAGGCCGCCGAAATGTCCGATCCAGAGGTTTCCTCGTGAATCTTCTGCAATGCTGCTGACCACGGTTGCACCAAGCTCATGAATGTTAGCCGGCCTGCTGCCATCCAACCAGAGCGGGAGTGGCTCAAAAGTATTGTTCGCGCGGTCAAAGGACCAGACACCATGGTCTGCCTCAATTGCCCAGAGATCTCCGGCCCTGTCTTCACAAAGCTGCAGGATTTTTCGCTGTCGAGATGGTTGGGTCGCACCGAGATATCGTGAGAAATGGTCGGCTGTTTCATCGTAGCAGCAGATTCCGTTCGTAGTCGTAGCCCATAAAATTCCTCTGCTGTCAAGCAACAATGAGATAACCTCATCGGCGTTGATACTGGTGGAATCCTGCTGATCATGGAAATATCGGACAATCCGCTGCCTGTCCTCATCGTATCTATTCAGACCTTTTGCCGTTGCAATCCAAAGCCTGTGATGCCGATCCTCGCGAACCATGTTAATGACGTTGCTGCTTAGTCCCCCCTCACTAGCGGGGGCATTACCAAAACGGGTAAACCTGTCACGGTCACGATCGAAGAGATTCAGCCCGTTGCCGGTTCCGATCCAGAGTCGATTGAGGCTGTCTTCGTAAATGTCGTTAATGCCGTTGAGTGCCACCGTTGTCGAATCACGGGAGTCGTGTTTGTAGATCTTCATTGAGTAACCGTCAAAACAGTTCAGTCCGTCCTCTGTCCCGAACCACATGAAACCGTGGTGATCCTGCACAATGGACCTGACGATATCCTGCGAGAGACCCTGTGCTGTGGAAATATGATCAAACTTCAAGCCCGAAGCCTGACCAACGAGCAACTGAGGAACCACACTGAGGCCGCACAGCAGAAGAACAGACTGAAGTGATGAATGCGTACGCTCGGGTATTGGCAATTTTCTCGTCATGCTTTGCTAATTACCAACGCGTTAGAGAAAAGGATGTCAGGCGTGAACTTGACTTCCATTCGAAAGGATCAGCGGACCCGGCTACCCCATTCCGGGAAAGGAAAACCTCCCTTGTCGTTTAGCGAATGGCGGAAACAAAGGAGGTCAAGTAGCTGGTTGGAATATAACAAACGGCAAGAAAACAAGAAAGGTAGGCAGATCCCCACATTTGCAATCAGAAACTCGGGCGTTATACCATCAGATTCCTATCAAGGCTGTGGCACCAAACGTCTCCCTCATGTGTTCGGGATGATTACCAATGCCGAGGTCAGCTGCGCTCAATAGAAAGCGCATCGAATGCTCTTTCTTCGTGCACTGCTGAATGAGTCCGACTTGCAGAGCGGCTCTTAACCAACCGTGCCATTACAGTGTGAGCGACTCCGCTGTTATTCTTGCTCGTCGAAGTTACCCAATACTCACTGCAAAGATCGCCGCCAGACTCCACCATCAGTTCCGGCAAAGAGGTTGGTGCCCGAAACGGCAAGAGCCAGCACCGCAGAATCTCTTAAGCCGGTATTGACCTCAGTCCAGCTTGATCCGTTGTTGGTGGAAAGAAAAACGCTGCCATTAGTCCCGGCAAACAGATTCGCGCCGAAGACGGCGAGAGAATACACAATGAAATTCGTCAAACCGTTATTTCTGGGAGTCCAGCTTGTGCCGTTGTCGGTGGAAAGAAAGACGCGACCAAAAGTCCCGGCAAAGAGACTCGCACCGGAGACGGCGAGAGCGGGGACATCAGCGTTGGTCAAGCCGGCATTAACTGCAGTCCAGTTTGTGCCATTATTGGTGGTGAGAAAGACCCCGCCACCCAAAGTTCCGGCAAAGAGATCGGTGCCGGAGGCGACAAATGAACGAACATCAGTATTCGTCAAGCCGGTACTCGCCGGGGTCCAGGTTGTGCCATTGTTGGTGGAAGAAAACACGCCGCCCTGAGTTCCGGCAAAGAGATTCGTACCGGAAACTCCAAAAGACCACACAGACGTATTCGTCAAGCCGGTACTCGCCGGGGTCCAGCTTCTGCCGTTGTCGGTGGACTGAAACACGCCGCCGCCACCTGTCCCGGCAAAGAGATTCGCGTTGAACACGGCAAGAGCATATACAAAAGGGGTCGTCAATCCGTTGTTGACTCCGTTCCAAGTTGTACCGTTGTCGGTGGACAGAAAGATCCCGCCACTATGAGTCGCCACAAAGAGATTGTTGCCGGCTGTCCCATTGGGGGTGACAGCAAAAGCAGAAACACTGCTGTCAGTCAAGCCGTTATTGGCCGCCGTCCAACTCGCCCCGGCACCCTGCCCTTCGTTCCCATCGGCTGGACTACTCTCGTCCTTCCTGCAGCCTGAGACTGCGAGCAGAAGCATTGTGATGAGAAAGAGACCCTCTTTCACTAGTGCCTCCGTCCGATAAGCTGAAAAGGAAGAGTTGATTCGAGACTTCTTGATGTCATCTTTGACAATGTTGTTAATCGCTCTCATCCCAGCCGCTTACTTGAATGCATCAAACGAAACACCGACACCAAAGTAGATTTGAAAATATTGAGGATATATCTTTACAGCATCAGAGCCAAGTTGCTGAGGGACGGAGAAACTCTTCACGTATTTTACCCCTCCATCGAGTGCGATCCTATTTGAGAAATTCAGATCAAGCCCGACCGTGAAGTCATAGCCAAACACGACCCGGGTAACGCTCTTGACGTTCTGCGATACCGGATGGTCCGGGTCAGCATCATTAGGAACGACGTTGTCAATGCTGAAATCATTGAAGATAAGGGCGAGGTTTGCCCCGGCGTGCGGGCGAAGGAAGCCGTTTCCGTGTCCCCCGATTTGAGCCCCCGCAAAGAGCCGTGCGTAGGTCTGGCTCGTCGTTTGCTCGACCCTGAGACCCGAGGAGTTATTCGGAAGATCAATCTTCTTGTCCAGGAATTCTACGACCTCAAGACCACCTGTCACAGCGAAGATCGACGATACCATGGGCAATGGAAACACTGCATGGACTCCACCTCCCCAGCTTGGTCGATTGTACGTCTCGGCGTCCAGTCCATACGGAACCATGCGAATGGCATAAACACCGACCTTGCCTGAACCGATTGCACTATCTGCAGTCAACAACCAGAAAGGAGTCGAGAGGCAGACAATTCGCAGCAACCTCTTTAGTGAGGTCATGTTCCCTCCCTCGAACAATTATTGAAATGGGTAACCACACACAGCTTGCGGACAAACCACAAAATGCCGCCCCACGATTTCGGCGAATGACGACGGCATGGAGAGGTTCGATTTAGATTGGGTGCGAGTTCGAACGATGCCTGTACAAACAAACCGAACGTCGATTCCTTGCGCTGTCATATGAGGTGACATTACATCCGAGCGGACGTGTCAATACTTCACATAAACAGGTTGTCCGCCAGCAACGGCCAATTTCACTGCGCGGGCAAAGGCAGCTTGGACCTCTGCTGGAGTCGCGTTCTCTTCAACAACCAGGTCGGGGTTCCTCCCGTTGATCATCGATGTACTGGACGCTGCGCACGTGACTTTGATAGTCATTGGAGTGTAGATATTGAGAGTTATGGCACGGACCAACATGTTGACAAAACTTTGCTGAGTTTCCACTTTTGCCACACCGTGCTGGCATTTTGCCTGGGTAGAAATCGTACTTGGTGGAACCAAACCGAAAAGCCAACCCGAAGCAGACGATTCTTCAATAACTTCCGAAGATGGTGTCAGCCCGGTCTCTATTGTCGCGTGATAGCACCCGGTCGCTCCTACGGTCATGAACGCAAGAAGAACCAGAGGTGAAACGACTCGCGTAATCATAGAACCTCCTGTAATAGTGGTGAACGATGAAGATCATGGATTGTGGATGATTGCCTGACACCTGCCAACCATTTTGAGACACTGAACAAATTCCTTACAGAGACGTAATCATATGACTGAATGCCGCTGTACACTGGATGTCAGGCCATTCATGGAAATCGGATCAAAACGGTTGCCAGAGCCATGATGACCGACGGGTTGAATTCGTCGCCGGAGGAGTTCGAAAACGGTTTCATTTCCCATTTGGCAGAACCGAAAGAACCCAGACCTTCAATCGCGATGGCAACAGTCTGACTGACATCAAACTGCAGGCCCAGTCCGCCTCCGCCCGCGATCCCGCCCAGTGAAAGATTGCCGAGTTTATCATGTGAAAGCTTGCCGGATGAATATCCAACCAAGAGCATTCCGTATGGCCGGACACTTCCGCTTGAAAAGAGCATCAAGCCCTCAAGAGATATGTTGAATGTCTCGAGATTGAAGTCAGCACTCGTGACAACATTGGACTCGTCGGTGAAGGTGTAACCTGACAGTTTGGTGAAGTAACCGTAGAGGCGAACTCCGACTGCAAGGTTTTGCTCAAGGTAGCGCCGGTACCCAATGTTTAACCCAAAGGACGCGGGGACGTTCGGTTCGCCTGCAACGTTCAGTGGATCTTTCTCCAATGGAAACCCGGCTCCAATCCCGATGCTTACTTCGTTCTGGAGGAAAGGCTGCGGATCTTTGTCTTGAGCCGATAGCAAGAGCGGAACGAAACTGAGGGCAAGGAATAATGCAGTTCGATTCATACGTTTTTCTTTCTCTATGCTCTTCATGAGATTTTCAAAGAGTAATGTTGCCTGGTGTTAGTTGGTAGTACCTCCCATCGGTACCATCAAAAGCAACAGAGCTCATTTCCCATTCTGCAGGGAGTCACTGTGTTCAGTCACAGGGAATTCATAGTTGTAGCTATGACCTATGATCCCGCCCGTTATCGCAGCTATTCCGCCGCCGATTAGACCTAACGCCGCAGGGAACGCCCAACCATCAGATCCTCCGATTCCCTCGCGAGAGAACCCGCCCAATGACCATGAAGTGACAAAAACCAAGGGAGTAACAATTCCAAGACCCTCCAGACCTCCGACAATATGGTTATTGGAAACGATCCTCCTAATCTGCCGTGTGGAAACTCGGGATTGTTCAGTCGTATTCGCATCAAGCCATGAGACAGAGTCGTGAGAAATCGTGACATCCTCCCCGGATATCTCTCTCCCATCGTTCAGCTCAATTGTAACATTCCGTCCCCTCAGCTCTTCATTCATCTCCTGATAGCTGTACTCGGAATTCGGCTTGCCGATTGAGCTCACTGTATATGAAGATGAACAGCCGGTCAAGAAAAGTGCGAGCCAAAAGAGCAGAGCAGGGAATTTCAATTCGATTGGGCGGCAATGATGTTGCATATTCATCTCCTCTTGTTATGAAGTTACCCGTTGCAGAACCTTGCCCTCTACCAGCAGAATCAGTTCCTTCTCTGCCTGATAAATGAGTATTCCTGCTCCGAGCGATCAGAGCAATCATCGGGTCAGAAGAATCCGCCAACCGCCACGCCGAACGAGAGAAAGTTCAAGCCAGCTCGTTCAGTTGCGTTCTTGGGTGTGAATGACAAGGCGAGGTACTGGCCGTAAAATGTCAAAAGAAGGTGATCGGCAGCGACGACTTTGATCCCGCCCTTGACTCCCCAACTGAATCCGGACTGCGAGTCGCCTCCAGAAGACATTGAAGTGTAACCGAAAGGCACCTGCAAGAACGGGTTCACACTGCTCCCTTCGAAATGGAAATTATACGCTGGGGATGCAAACAACTGCAGTATTGTCAATGCCTCGCCCTGACCGGGCGTAATCACCGACACTCCAGGCAGGAGCGACACACCGGGGCTGAATCCCATCTCAAGACCGTCGACCACAAAGTACCCGATTTCCGGCCCCAGCGAGAGGAGGGTCATTACATCCCCCGTCTTCCCATTGCTCACCGGAGTAATGCTTGCAAATGAGATTCCGCCTGCAACTTCCACAACCCCCGCCTGCCCAAAGTTCTTGTCTTGAGCCGCAGTCGGAGCTGTGAGAAAAGTTGCGATAAGCACCATTGCTACCGCCATTTGAGTGAGCATGCGCTGCTTCATGATGGTCTCCCTTAAGTTGGCGCGAATGATACGACACCAGCACAACTAATGTAATGACGCACTCACGTCGTTTTTGGGAGATGCGGAAGGGTGATTGATCAAAAGGCCTTCAGGCAGGAACGGAATTTGGAGGCGAGGACAGCCGGGGGCTGAAGAATGGCGCACAACCGATGGAGGGACCTTTGGGGGAAGCTCACTAGTACAGGTGTTCTTTCAGCGCCTTGGCAACGACCGCCGTGTTTGAGTGTACCTGAAGCTTGCTGTAAATGCTTCTAATGTGATTGTCAACCGTGTGGTAGCTGATGTACAGCTTGTCGGCAATTCGGCTTTTCGTGTTCCCGTCTACAAGAAGAGCAAGGACTTCCTTTTCCCGGCCGGTAAGCTGATAGTCTGAACCAGGCGCGGTGAGTGTGCTGAACTTCATGAGCACTTTTCTGGCGATCTGTGCATTCATTGGAGCACCACCGTGGAGTACTTCTTCGATGGATTCGATGATCCGCTCTTTGGTCGAGTTCTTCAACAAATACCCGGACGCACCAGCCGAAAGTGCCTTGAAAACGTTGTCGTCATCATCGTGGACAGTCTGAATGATGATATACGTACCGGGGGATACGGACTTGATATGCGAGATTCCCTCAATGCCAGTGATCCCCGGCAATCCAATATCGAGAAGAATGACGTCGGGCGGGATCTCCTTCTGTAGTGCAGCAAGTGCATCCTCGCACGAACCAAACGAATTCGTGCATTCAAATTTCCCGGAATGGTTCACGACATCTTCAACAGTCCGGCGAAAGAACTCATTGTCTTCAATCAGCCAGATAGTTCGGCTATCTTCGGTAGTCATGCCATTCCCCTGCTCAATCAACGTGCCTGTTAATGGACTCATGGTACATCTGCGCGCCGTGCATTCCTATGACGTGTTCACGCCATTTTGGCCTGAAGGAAGATCCCTGTCCCTCCTCCCGGATGGCTTACAATTTCAATTGTTGCTCCTATTGCTGTTGCACGCGCGTTCAGATTTCTTAGTCCGTTCCCGCGTGGCGCGGACTGTGGATCGAAACCATCACCATTGTCTACCACGCTCAAGTGCAACGTGGAGCCATGTCGTTTCAGCAGGATATCCACCCCCGAACACTTGGCGTGTCTCACGATGTTGTTCAAAATCTCCTTGTAGATGAGAAAAAAGTTCCTTCTGAACTGAAGGTTCGGCGATTCCCCAAACACATCCTCATCTGCATCGAAGCTGAGGTTCACCTTACCTAACATTGACGATGCGACATCCTTCATCTTCAACACCAGATCACGAGGCTCGTCATGTTCAGGATTGATGAACCAGATGATCTCCCGCATGGTATCTGCCGTTTGCAGTGCGTTGTCACTGATGTCCATGAGTCGCCGTCGTTGGTGGTCGGTCAGGTTTGGACCCGACAGTACCATCTGGCTTGCAAGGGCAATGCCGCTCAGGTTGCTCCCGAGCTCGTCATGCAAATCCCGCGCTATGCGAACTCGCACGCGCTCCAACTCGAGAAGTTTGTCCACGCGATAGTTGTACCCGAGGGTTAACAACCCAACCACCGCGAGGAATACGATTGCCCGGAACCACGACGCTTGCCAGAATGGCGGCGTAATGACAATTGATACCGAGGCGCCGGTCTCATTCCACAGACCGTCATTGTTGGAACCCTTCACGTGAAAGACATATTTGCCAGGGCCGATGTGTGTGTAGTTTGCATAACGCCTGCGGCCTGCTGGTATCCAATCGTCGTCAACTCCATCAAGTCGATAAGCATATTTGTTCTTCTCAGGAGCGATGAAATCAAGCGCCGCGAATTCAAAGGAGAAGAAGTTCTGCGTATAATCCAGGACGATCTCCCTGGTGCTGTAAATTGGTTGGGGCAAAGGATATGGCTCATAGAGAACACTGAACGCAGTAAGAACGATGTTGGGGACGTGGGTGTTGTTCGTAAACCTATCGGGATAAAAAAAGATCAGTCCCTTGTCGCTCCCTGCGATTATTTCCCCCGTTCGGCTCCTGATGAGTGATCCGTCCGCCATGCCTGAGAGCCCGTCGGTAACATCATAGTTAAGAATTACTCCGGATTTCGGGTTGAGACACGATAATCCCCTGGGGGTACTCATCCAGAGCCTTGCGCTATCATCCTCAACCACCCCAAGGACGACATTACTCAACAGCCCTTCGCGCTCGGTAAGATGTTTGAAAGACCGGGTCTCTCTCTCAAAGTAATCAATGCCACCACCATGAGTTCCCAAGCCAGAGCCGACCTTCGCGGTCTCTGTGAATGAATCGAACATCATCGCTGCTGATGCTGGTGGAATCGGCCTCATCGTGCTCGAAATGAGAAACGACTCCCCGTGTTAGATCATACTCGATCAGACCGGCATATTGTGTCCCGAGCCACAAGACACCTTCCTTTTCTTCAAGAATACATTGGGTGTTGAACACGGCCGGATCACGACGTCCAATGGTCGCAAAGTCGCCAAAGTATGTGAAGCGGTCTCTCAACCGGTCGAATGATGCAATGCTGCGACCAGTACAGACCCACAGAGTGCCTCTTGTATCTTCATAGAATGGACCGGCTGAATTATCATCCCTGCTCGAATCAAAATTCTCGATCCTGTATGACTTGAACAATCCCGACTGGGGATCATACTTGCACAACCCGTCTCCGATGGTCCCGAGCCAGACGAAGCCAAGGCGATCTTCATAAATCGCGGAAATGAATCGTGCACTCCATGCCCGAGGGTTCCTTGCATCGTGTGCATAGAATCGAACCTGTTTCTTCGCCCGGTTGTACCTTGCCAGCCCCTTGCCGATGATCGAAATCCACAGTTCACCTTTTCGATCCTGACATATAGCCCCCACAGGATAAGGGAATGAGCCAGACTTCAACCCCGTTGGGACAAAGGAGAATCTTCTTTTCAATGGACTGTACTTACTTACCCCATATGCTCCAAGCCAGAGCGTGCCAGTCTTATCTTCGCAGATAGCACGCACATGGTCCCCCCCTAGACTGGTCGGCCTCGAGAAGTCGTGCACGAGATATTCAAAATGTCCCGTCTTCCTGTCAAATATATTCACTCCACCGCTGGACGTGCCAATCCAGAGTCGTCCTTTTACATCTTCATACATCGTGTGCACCGTATTATCATTCAGACCGTTCGATCGTCCCTCGTGCTTGGAATAGTGCTCGAATGTCCGCGTGTTGGCGTAAAACCTGTTCAAGCCACCTGAGTATGTGCCAAGCCACAGCCCCCCTTTTGAGTCACGCAAGATGGAGATGACGTGATTCTCGGAAATGCTATTCGGGTTTGTAGGGTCATGTCTATACGTGGAGATCCCTCGTCTATCGGGTTCTATCTTGTGCAAACCACTGAACCATGTCCCCACCCAAAGGACACCATTGGTATCCTCATGGATCGCCATTACTACGTTGCCATCAATTGATCGTATGGCGTTGGAATCCAGGCATCGAATTGGCCGTCCTGACCTTCTATCAAACCCGATCAGGCCTGCTGAACCGACCCAGAGCGTTCCTTCCTTACCAATGCAAAGCGAAGATACGTGTTGACGACGAGGGTGTCCAGGATCTATGTCGTGCCGGGTGGTCTTCCCTGTTCTGAGATTCAGGGAATTGAGACCACCTCCCCCAGTCCCAATCCAGAGAATTTCGTTTTCGTCTTCAAGTAGACAAAGAATGTTACTGCTCGAAAGCGAGTTGGAGTCCCTGGGGTTGTACCTGAACACCTCAAATGAATGGCCGTCAAAACGGTCGAGCCCATCTGCAGTGCCGAACCACATGAAACCCTGATGGTCCTGAATGATTGCCCTTACGTCGGGATGCGAGAGACCGTGTTCGACGGAGAGGTTTTCAAACTGAATGTCTTCAGTTTGAGCCAGGAGGCTCCCTTGCGGCTGTAGTGCAACGCTGATGACTACCGCGATGGAGGTGGATATGAAGGCCTCACTGAGTCTTGAGGTCGGGAACAAACATCGAAAGGGCAAACTCCTATCGACGTGGTGAAGCATGGTTTTTCTCGCCTCACAAAGGTTGGCCGGGGAGCAGCAGGAACTCGACGAACTCTACTGATGAACGATGCGGAGACGCTGGATCAAGGAAGTCTGTGAATCGAGAGCGGAACCAGTGGGATTCAGAAATGTCGGGCTCATGGCCCATCTCATTCCTGCCTTTTCTCTCGCGGACGAAGATACCTGTTGCAGTTGACTAATTCAAGACCAAAAGGGATGGAAAGGGGATTGGTTTCGACACTCGGACAAAGCTTCACAAAATAGTGCAAACTACGGGAAAATATGATTCACGAGGACGCACAGTGCGCACATTTCTGTCCGAACCACCAAAAGACAGACGTGGCAAGCAGGGGATGCTTGCCCATCAGCTGTAAAGGAAGAGGTGATTGTGATTCCGAGGTATTAGCGATTGACCCCCCCTTTCCAGAATTCCCGCGACCCTTAGGTCGGGGCTCACGCCCCTCAGAAGAAATCCCGGAACTATTTGATGACAGTCATTCTCTTCACGTCCACGAATGTCCCGGCATGGAGTCGGTAGAAATATACCCCACTCGCAAGCCCGGTCGCGTTCCACTCAGCCTCGTGCCGGCCGGCAAATTTTATTCCGTTTACCAGCGTTGCCACCTCCTGACCGAGTACATCGTATACCTTTAGACTCACTTGCGTTGTCGCTGACAGCTCATAACTGATCATTGTCGTCGGGTTGACAGGGTTCGGGTAATTCTGTCCAAGAGCAAACACAGCGGGTCCCGTCTCGTTTGGCACACCTGTCATCACGTCAACCTGAATGGCGTCGGTAAAATGCACAGTCCCATCAAAGTCGGTCTGCCTCAAACGGTAAAACCATGTCCCTGCAATACTCGTGGTATCGTGATACGAGTAATATTGTGGAACGGTAGTGCTGCCATGGCCGGCTTGAAAGCTGTTCGGAATTGTTCCAAACGGACCGCGACGATCGATCGCCTTCTCACACTCGAACCCGTAGTTGTTCACCTCGCTTCCGTTGTCCACTCGAGCAACACATCGTGTGCATTGATGACTGTTCCCGTGAATGACGCGATTTGGATAGGCAGAGGCGACCCATTGATTTCCCACATGCCGCGGCCGTGTGTCGCGATGCGGAGGGTGCGGGAAGGGTTTTGGATTGCCATATCAAACACCGCAACCCGTGGTAGTCCCGTCCCGAATGGACTCCAAGATACACCTGCATCTGTCGACCCATACACACCGATGTCTGTCCCGGCGTAGAGATCGCTTGAGTTTGCAGGATCAATAACAAATGCATTTACCGGCACATCTGGAATTCCTGTTCCCGATGCGGTCCATGCACCTCCAAGATTGGTTGTCTTCCAGACGTGTTGCCCGGCTGAAAGTCCAAAGCCGGAGAGCGTTACGTACGCTGTACTCGAACTGTTTGGATCGATCACGGCGCGTGCGACATATGCTGCGGGAATCGGCCCGGTCACGTCGGTCAACGGATTCGCCCCGGTTGAAGTGGCGTACACCTTCCCATTGGTCAAGCCAACGATCCTGACGTTATCATTCTGCCGCGAGATACCGATGGCGCTGACCTCTTGCCCTGAAACAAAAGGAGCCTGACTTACAGCCGTCATCGTTGCTCCCTGATTAGCTGAGCGATAGAGTCGATCCGTTCCGAAGTACAATGTGTTCGGATTGCCGGGGCCCAATGCCATTGGTGCATAGAACAATACCCCATCAGTACAGTTGATCCCATTTGCTGTTCCGCCACACCCGAAGAATGCCCAACCGCCATCCACGGCACTTCCAGTATTCGTGACACGTGCAAACCCGATGAGATTGTTCGTCTGATTGAAGTATGTGTGATACATCGTTACGTTTGTATTGTCTGCTGCATTCTGATCGATCAACGCAAACCCGCCATCGCCAAAGTCAGCCCTTGTCCAGGTGTTGTCAGGCTTATGCCAATTGGTTCCGTTATCCTGCGTCCCTCCAATGGAGAAGATTGGATCAATCGGATGAAGCGCAATACTCTGAAATTGCGTGGCGTTGAATGTTGAGGTGTTAAGACTCGTCCAATTTGTTCCCGCGTTAGTTGTCTTCCACACCCCCCCGTCGTTTCCTGTGTAGATGATCGAACTATTTGACGGTGCAATCGTCACGGCATGTTCATCTGCGTGGAGGCTCGCATCGACTGCGAAGAATGTCGAGCCACCATCCGTGGACTTGTGCATGATGAAGGCGGCCCCGGAATTGGCTGAACCACACACATACATGATACTTGCATTGGCAGGATCGATAGCAACACCTATATCATAAAAGCACTGTCCGCCGCAGAATCCTGTTACTGCTGCCAGTGTTGTCGGCCAAGTGACTCCTCCATCGGTTGATCGGCGGAGAGTTCCGAATGATTCCTCGGTGCCGGCAAGAACCGTCACTGTCGAACCGATCTTGTTCGTGGCAAGCTTGACATCATATTGGGCTCCCGAAAAGTTCAAGGTCCTTGTGTATGTGGCCCCTGCGCCAAGTAATGCGTTTGTCGAGCGGTAGATTCCGCTGTTGGTCGCGCCTGCACCGAAATCCTCTTCGCTCACAACGAGCGTGTTCGCATTCCCCGGCTCGATCACAAAGTCGGTGACACCCGCAACTGCACCTCCAGGCAGAGAGCTCACCCAGCCAAATGTCGGAGTTGCCGCTTGTGCATTTGCACAGAGCCACAAACCGAGATAACCTGAAGGAGGACTTGTAGTACCGCAACAGATTCCACTTCCAGAAATTCCCCCAGCCCCGAGGGTGTTGCCAACGAACATGTTGTTATCGTTGCCCGGGTCGATGACAATCTTCGTAATTGACGTGCCCACAAAGGCATGACCATTGCCAACATTCCCCGATTCAAACGGGCCTGTAATTGTTGGAGACACCGACTCTGCATTCGTGATTCTGTACAGCCCAACGCCAAAGAAGCTGTCCAGGGAAAGATTGCCTTCGCCGGTACCGACAAACACTGTGGTCGTCGTGACCGGGTCGATAGCGACTGCACCGATGGCGAGTGATTGCGCTCCATCCATCAATGCAGTCCACGTCGCTCCGCCATCAAGAGTCCGATAAAGGCCTCCCTGCGCAGTGCCGACGTAGACCTTGTTTGGATCGGTGGGGTTTACAGCGATAGCTGTAACCCGTCCGCTGACTGAATTGGAGGGTGATGTTTGTCCGTTGGGAATCGGGGCAGGACCAATCGACGACCACACCCCAGCAGTGAGAATGCTTGTGCGCTCCTGTTGATCCATCTGCTGCAAAGCCAGCTCCCTTGCGTTGTAGGGAAGATAATATGGGACACCTCGCAGCCGGGCAATATGCTCTGAACGCAACTCCATATATTTCCGCTTGTCCATCCGGCCCGAAAGTGAGGCCGGCAGATCGGGATCGTCCTGCGATTCAGCAATCCGCGGAACACACAGTAAGACGATGGCGACGCCCAGTGCCGCGCAAAGTTCCTGTGGTTTGAAACGACAATCATACTTCATAAATCCTCCTAAGTGAACAATGAACTTCTTGTCTCATTCGACGTAATTTGAAGACGTGTGCTCATCCAACCTACTTGATCACGGCCATCTTTCGGATTTCAACAAATGATCCGGCTTCGAGTCGGAAGAGATACACACCACTCGCGACCCCGGATGCATTCCACTCAAGGCTGTACCGTCCCGGCTCCTGTCTTCCGTTCACGAGCGTTGCCACTTCCTGTCCGAGCACGTTAAACACCTTCAAGCTAACCTGACTCGGCGTTGGCACATCGTAGCGCAGCGTTGTGGTCGGGTTGAACGGGTTCGGATAATTTTGGTAAAGAGCAAAGACCTTGGGCAGCGAGTTCTCAAGCACACCAGTCACCGCATCGACCACCACCTCAGGTCCAAAGTGGACTGTGCCATCGAAGTCGGTCTGCTTCAGCCTGTACCTCCATGCACCCGATGTGACTGTCGTGTCGGTGAATGAGTAAGAATGTGGTTCGATCGTCGTTCCGTGGCCGGCCACAAATGAGCCTGGCAGCGTTTGGAACTCCGTTTCGCCATTGCGTTTTCTCTGAATGTCAAAACCAAAATTGTTCAGCTCGCTTAGCGTCGTCCAATCCAATCGCACTCTATTGCCCGAGAGAGCTGTTGCCGTGAACGAGGCAAGTTGGATTGGCAGAGCGGTATCAAACTGATAGAACTCGTTGGATTCTATGTTGCCGTTTCCGTTGCCAATCGGCACCTGCGCAAGTAATGCACCGCCATCGCTCGTCTGATACTTTCCCACGGCGAGATACACTCTTGCCGGTTCTCCACCAGTGAGGAGCTCGAGATCGATCACACCCTCAAGCACCGTCGTACTGGCTGAATCCACAGTGATGCTTGTAAGCGGCGCATCGGACGCATCATACCAACTGGCAGAGTTGTTGGTGCTCTCATTCCCTAGAAATGCTGACCATCCTGCAACTTGTCCCGTTTTCAACCATGGGGCGTTCTGCAAGGATCCGGGTACGACAGCAACAAAAATGAACATGTCGGCGGCCTGTGACTGAGCCGAGTTGGTCGCAACATAGAGCTGACCACCTTTGATCCTTCCGTACAGATTGATGCCGGCATTCGAGGCGAGCAACACAGCAGAAGTATCGAGTGCTCCATCCATCATGAATTGTCCAGCAGGTTTCGGTGGTGGTAGATTGTTGAGGATGAGAAATGTCTCGTATGTCAACTCCGAGTCCGCAGCAGCAAGCGGGCTGTTGTGAACACCGGGTTGGAAATTCGGACTGTTGCGGAAGTTATAGACTATGTGCGGCCAATCGACAAAACCGTTGAGTTGTTGATTGGGAGTGGTGACAGCTGGTTTTTCACCAACAAGATTGATATCGACATTGGCGGAGACTCTGGTTGAATCTCCGTTGCCCGTCCAATCCACGGCAGTGGCAGGCTTCATGCGCGCCCAGCGGATGTTCCTCAGAGAATCCGTAAAGGGCACGGCTACAACTGCGTATGGAACGTAAGGACCTGGAGTGCCAAGCCCCACTGTTTCATTCAAGCTTGCTTCATTCAGTGTCGGGAGAGAATCGGTCGAATAATTCAGCCTCCACGATCCCGGTGGCTGCCAGTAGAAGACAGTCTGCCATGCGTAGTTCATAATACTGACGTAGTTAGGCTTGTAATTCTGGTTGTTGTTGCCTCCGTGCCAGAGGCCGAGCGTGTGGCCCATTTCGTGCATGAGCGTTCCGGCCTGATCCACAAGCCGTCCTCCGTTCCAACCTGTGGGTCCAATGCTTCCGAGAGTCACCATGAAGTCATTGCCACCAAGACCATTCGCCAGCTCAGCCAGACCACTGCTTCCAGTGTCGGCCCCTACACCGTAGGTACGACCAAAGATGCAGTATCGATACACCAGATTCTTCGCCTGCAGGATGTATGTCGAGTCTGGAGAAGTCCGCTGGGCCTTGGTTCCAAAATAGACTTTTTTCACATTGTCAAAGTCAGTGAAGCGGTTCGGCCAGTTGGCAACAGGAATCGTGGTGTCAGCATCAAGCGGATCGATATGTAATTTGATCCCAGGTTTTCCGTCTGGGTTGTTGACGAGGCTATTGGGAACCTTGGAAAATGCGGCTACAACTGTATCGAGTGCGAGTTGGCGGGGGACGAGACCGACCATCGCATCCACTTCCAGGAAGAGATCCTTGTGCTGCGTCCTCGCTCCCAGCGCGTACAGATCAAGGTCGATGAGGCTGTCGCTATTCACATCGATCCCCCAGCCTTGAGTCTCCCACGAATCCATGATGCCATCCTTGTCGCTGTCGCTGAGGCAAAGACATTGGGAGAACTCTGACGTGCTCCCTCCGGTATCGGTCGCTGTGGCCGTAATATAACGGTCCAGAGGGACCGCCAATGGCATCACAACATTGATGTTCGCGTTCCCGCTGTCGTTCGTTGTGACTACACTGGACCAGAGATAGGTTTCTCCCTCGCCGAAATGAGACGAGTCATACTTGGCGTTGGAATAGAAGTCGAGTGTGAAGGGAATATGCGGCTTGCTGTTGAATCTCCCATGCACCGTGGTGGTGCCACCGGCCACTACCGCCGAGTCGAGCAGGGGGAAGTTCTGCAAGCCGTTCGGCCCGTTGTCGAGATCGAGAGAATCATTGCGGGCTAGTCCTCGCAGGCCAAGGTCTATTCCCAATCCCCCGTAGTTGGTGAAGATGGAATTCAGCCTGATAAGATTGCCGCTTCCACTCGTGTCGAACACCCCGGCCCCATGATTGTATGCGATGATGTTCGCCATACTCGCGGTTGTGCCTCCGATTGTGTCCTGGGAGGAACCAATCAACACCCCGTAGGAACCATTCCCGAGCGCCCCCGTGCCTGCCGCATCAACACCGATGTTGTTACCCATGATCCTGTTGCCAGTCGCTCCTGCATTCCGGGTCTCCACACCGTACCAGGAGTTCCCCGAGAGAAGGTTCCGCTCCGCGGGCGTTGTTCCGCCCACGATGTTCTTCGGCGCATTGTCGATGTACACACCCTTCAAGTTGGGCAACGCCGTCACCCCATCCGCCTTTGTGCCGATGTAATTTCCATTTACTTTGTTTCCTGTTGCAGTCGCACCAACGATATAGATTCCAGCAGAATCGTTTCCGGATATCACGTTGCCGGAGAGCGAAACCGTCCCTCCGATGATATTGTTGGCCGCACTGTCGAGAACGATACCATAGCGAAGGTTACCGCGATCATTGTTCCCCGTGAGATCGGTACCGATGTAGTTTGCCTGTATGGCATTCCCGGAAGAAGTCAGGTAGTAAACATAGATCCCGGCATAATAGTTACCGGAAATGACATTCCCCCCTGCACCAGCTGTGCCTATTGTATCGTTAGGGGCATGGTCGAGGAACACGCCGAAATTATTCCCCAGTGTGTCGGTTCCGGCAGCATTCGTACCGAGGTAGTTCCCCTGTACGATATTTCCCGAGCCGGTGGCATTATAGATGTACACACCAGCGTCGCCGTTTGCCGAGATAACATTACGAGCTTCAGGCGTCAGGCCTCCGATGAGATTGCGAAGTGCGCCATCGAGATAAATTCCTTCATACACATTTCCAAGTCTCGCCGTGCCTGAGATGTCGGTGCCGATGTAGTTACCTTGAATCACCATACCTGAAAGACCTGTATAAACGTAGATGCCTTCCAGACTGTCTGCTGAAATCACATTACGTGAGCCGGGTGCGGTTCCACCAATCGTGTCACCGAAGACCGAGCCGAAGATCGCAATGCCGGCCTGGCCATTACCCAGACCCCCCGTACCTGTGGCATTGAGGCCGATGAGATTCCCCTGCACCACATTCCGACCAGTTGCGCCCGGAGATATCTGGATGCCGTGAAGCACATTGCCTGAGAGAACGTTGCGCTGCAGTGGCCCTGTGCCGCCGATGATATTGCCAGACCCTGCACCAAAGATGCCTACACCAACACCGCCATTGGGCTTGGCGATCATGCCGGTTGCATCGGTCCCGAGAAAACAGCCTTCGATCCTGTTGCCTCCATTAGAGTCGATGTAGATTCCCATTCCATTAAAATAGTTAGGGGGGCCGGTACCAATGAAGCTGTTGATCGCGAGCCCGCGCACAGTGCTATTGCCGGCGTAGATCGTCAGTCCGTTTACGCTGACTCCGGCCTGACTTCCGTTGATCTCAATAAGTGGAGTGCCAGAATAACCGGGCTGCGTGGTCCCATCGATCACAACCGGGTCCACGATATTTGGCAACGATGATAAAGGACTGATTGTGAGGACACCGCTGGCCGGGATGTTGAATGTTATCATGTCGAGACCGGGACTTGCGTTGGCAGAATCGATTGCCTTCCTGAGAGAACCAAGCCCGGAATTGTCTGTGTTAGTGACCTCTATAACCGTGGCAATTCTGAAATCACGCCTTCCTCCACCCACAAAATCAGACACACGTACAGGAACTTTGGGAGATTTCTGGGGGTCGGGCGAGGCAATCCGCTCACGTATCAACCCCATCGTCCGTTTCCCTGCGTTCGGAGTCCCAGCATGAGAGTGGTTTTCAAACAGACTTTGCGGGGTTCCCGGATGACGACATTAAAACGATAGCCAGGGTACAGCCAACGACACGCACCGCGCGAGAAATTGTTGCAACGTTCATAATACACCTGAAGACATGATTGAACTCAACGGATTGCCTTCCCTAGTTTGTTCCCGGAACTGCAAGCTTGTAGAATTCTGCGGAGGAAATATTTCCATCGTGCTTGCCGCCAGGCAGTTTTGCAACCAATCTTCCCCCATTGCTTCGCTGGTACTTCCCCACTGCAAGGTATATAACACTTGGAGTCGTGCCTGTGAGCAATTCAAAATCGATTACACCCTCGAGAACGGCACCTGCCTTCTCGTCAGTGATGTTCTTCAATGCTGATGACGTTGCATCGTACCAGCTTGCCGAGGTGTCTGCGAACCTGTCTCCGAGGTAGGCTGACCACGCTGCGACGTGTCCGTGTTTTCCAAAAGGTGCATCGTGCAATTCTCCCGGAGCAACCGACACGAACACGAACATATCGGCGTGCTGGGTCCGCGCAGAATTGGTTGCAACGTAGAGCTGGCTTCCCCGAACTGCAGCATACAGCCGTATTCCGCCGCGCGAAATCAGGAGCACAGCTGAAGTATCAAGCTGACCATCCATTGTGAAATATCCGGTCGGTTTCGGGAATGGCAGGCTGTCAAGTCGGGAAAATATCTCCCGGGTCATCTCCTGAGGTTCGCTGGTTACCTTCTCTTGGGCGGCAACACTATCCGCGAGAGGAGAGTTTGGTGGGAAAGCATATGGAAAGTCATATGGCGCTTCGTTGGTAACAGATAGCTGTGAAGTGGAGAATCTCTGATTTGATGTTGCAGTTGCAGGACCGCTCACTTTGCAAGGGAGAGGAACATGAGTGAGCTTGGGGTGGGTTGTGGCTTTTCCCACTTGAGGGCGAGGTGACCACAAGCAGCATGTGGATGATAACACACTGTCGAATACAGTTCTTAGCAATATGCATGTGAGTCACTTGGACAATCACTGAGGTCCACTTGGATCTCATTTCCCAAGCCAACGACTGTCTGCATACAGGCCCAAGGAGGGAATCTATTCAAAAGAACAATGTCGCTCAGCCGCCACGCGCCTCCCCCCTGGTTCAAATTGGACTGATACTGAACCCTGGAAACTACTTATCTTTCAGACGAAAGGTAGACCGTGGTGGAGAACCGCTCAATGTTACGGAATGTCACCATCCTTGTCAAGTACCAATAAGTTGAGGTGCGCCATCATGTTCCCAGGGGGAGGTTCGGCGAACTGCCAGCCCTTATCAGATCCTTGTTTTTTGCCTGCAAACGCCTCAATCGAACTATCTCTCGAACGCGGTTGGAAGTTTCCAAATATCTCTACTTACCCGCTATAAAAGCCCCGACCGATTCGGCAGTTATTGGTAAGAACTATCTCTCTCCATGGCTGAAGTTGACATTCCAAGAAAGAGTCTGCCTTGGGCCTGCATGAACCTGTGGTTGAGTTTATTACGATGGGTTTGCACCTCTCTTTGCCCATTCTTGACTTCCTTCTGTCTTCGATAAACGGAATTGTCATCCTCGGCGAGTGGGTACAAGAGGAAATCGAAGACGAAGTGGTTAGAAGGAGATTGTGCATTCACCTGAGGTGGAAATCCCGATAAGAAATCACCGGGATTATGCGGAGAGGGAGAGACCGCCTACGTCCCAACAGCAGGGACTTCGTCGGACAGGATTCGCTTCTTTAACACCGCTTTCCCCGATCCGGTTTTGAAGTACTGCTCCAACCGACGCGCTGCTTGCTCACTGCAGACTGCAACGTAGGCAATCAATCGCAATGGCCCGTACGCTTTCGTTGATTGCACCATTCCTGCATTGTGCTCCGCAAGTCTCTCGTTTAGAGCGTTCGTTGATCCCACATAAAGAAAATTCTCGTGGCAACTCTTCATGAAGTAGACAAACCACGAAGGCATTGCATCAACTGAAGGCGTCTCGAAAGGGTTCAGATTGCGATTCCAGCTTGCATTCGCAGACTGAAGTCTGCGGCTACCCATGAGGCATTTCTTTTTGGACAGCCTCTGACAAACCGCTGGTTTCGACAACCACCCGATCAGAATTGCGCGGAGAGGGAGAGATTCGAACTCCCAGTCCGCTTCGCAGGACGAGGTCTCGAGGCTGTCTAAAAAGTAGTTCTGACCGGCAATTCCGTCGTGTCGCGAAAAACTTCGGCTCGCATTTGACGCGGCCTGATCCAATTCCCAATTTAGCCTGCTGACGAAATGACGCGCATAGAGAACTTACTAGACAGCCTCGGATCGGTAGAGTTTTACACCCTACGGCGGTTAGTCCGTCCAGATACTGCCGGGACGAGATCTCGATCCCGCTTTGCGGGATCGGACAAACCGCTGGTTTCGCCATCGATAACCAACTGTGCTATTCGCTTCCTTCCAGCAGGACTCTTGTACCAAGATTCAACTTTCATCGCCTCACTTCGCGTCCCGCAAGATTCAGCATGTAGGAGAGTCCATGGTGCACACGCCTTGGTCGAACGAACCTTCCCTGCATTGTGATAGCCAAGGCGGGAATTCACATCCTGAGTCTGGCCCACATACGTCCTTCGATGTCCCACCGAAAGCAGAATGTAAACGTAAAACGCCATTGCGGGGGGTCTGAAATGAAAACCCCGATGAACAATCACCGGGATTGTGCGGAGAGGGAGAGATTCGAACTCTCGGTAGAGTTTTACACCCTACGGCGGTTTAGCAAACCGCTGGTTTCGGCCACTCACCCACCTCTCCAAGGAGTAAATGTGCGGACGCAAAATGGTGCTGACCAATCTAATCAACAAAACAGTTCAATGCAACAGATCATCACTGCCGGGAACTCGAATCGGCTGGACACTATCGTGACCGGCGGCGTCGAACACTTTGCTAATTATCCTTTGCTCCCTGCATTATCCACTTCCCTATCAGCTGCACCTCATCCTCTGGCAAAGGTTTCTCAGCCGACGTGTCAGGCGGCATTCGAACGTGTGGTTGGTTTGTCCTTGAGAGGATATAGAGCCAACTCTGAGCGGCATCGCCGGAAACCACTAGCGGTTTCTTCCCGTGGATCGTCCGGGAGCCCATCACGTTTTCATATGACGTGAGCATGATCTTTCCGGCAGCGTTGTCTGTACCATGACACATGACGCACCGACTACTGAGAATGGGTTGGATTTGCTCGCGATAACTCACAGACTTTCGGCCGCAACCGACAACAAGAACGGCCAGAAGAAGGATATAAGATGCTCGCATTGGCCACGCCTCCCGGTGATGATTTGTCTGAATGACTCTGTCATATCATGTTTGTCGACACCACCCCGTAGTTCATTCAACGCTGCCTGGACAAAACAGGCTGTTCGCATGAACTCACTTGATGAACTCCAGCTCCCTGAGTCTCTGTTCTGCACGTTCCACCTCCTGACAGGGCACCATCAACTTGTACTCGTTGATGATGTGGCCGTCGTACTCTCCCGACGCCCGGAACAACGTGTAGTCCGGCCCGCCGATTGAGAGTGGACTCGTCTTGCGTGAATAGATAAACGGATGAAAGCCATCCTTCTCGAGAGAATTCTTCGCCAGCTCAACCTGGATTGTATCACTGCTGCCAAGTACCCGTGCCATCCCTTCATAGATTTCATACTTGCTATGCTGATGACACAGAAACCGGTCATTCACTCTGTTCCCGCACTCCCAGCAGCAGGCCTTGGTGCAGATTATGCAGACTCCCGCGGCAGGCTGGGCCGGGTGCATACTACAGGTCACATCATCCACAAGAAGCTCACCGCAACTCGGACAGAAGTCGTCATCCTCCTGAACGTCCTCGTTACAATGACCACAGGCATAGGTGTTATCATTCGCGGCTGCCATAGATGTCTCCAGTGGTTCGTTTGATCACTCGGATGCCAGCCATCCCTCTTCGTGTCTGAAACGGTTGACAACGCAGGAATGGTAAGAACAGGTGGGAAAGAAAACTCTACGAAAAGGTAGGAAGACGCCTTAACATTGTCAAGACGCCGCTTTCACTCCGGTCTCATTCGGCGGATTTGTCTCCCTCATTTAGGCAGGCTGTCTCCCGGAAAACTTCTGGAGGAGTGGATCTCATACACAAAAACGCCGGCAATCACACCGGGGTCATTATCCATCATTGTTGTTGTCTCACTGACGCTGGCGTTGAACACTCCGATGCCCGAGATGTCGCTGCCATCGGCAATCGGGCAGACAATCGACAACAAGCCATCTGCACGAAGGGCAAAATTTCTCCGTCCGTGCCCCCCGTATCACCTTGCCGACTCCCTGCATGTTCCTATTCGGTCCGGCTTTCAAGATCACAACAGAGTAAGCCTTTGTAGTAGGAAGCATTTGCCGCATGAATTCATCAGTACTTGTCGTCATTCCAATTACTCCAAGGACAGTTGGGCTACGTCAGAATCCAACAGGGCGGGAAGACATCGGGCACGGTCAATGGTAGGGAGAAGCGAACGAAAAATTCAATGTCCAACGCGCCTTCCCTCAAGGGAGGCGCATTCAGTTTACAAAACAATCGATCACGCCCAGCCTTGTCCAGAACGATGACACGACAAGAATCTTTTTTGCAGGAATGAAGCGATTGCATGTAAGCGCCTCGACGTGCCGGAAAAAGATCTCAAACTCCTCCCTGGAGATGCCCCGGAACATTGGTGGAGGAGATTGAAATTCCTTGAACGTGTATTTAATTCTGTTCAATCTCTACATCCTTTCATTCATTGATGGAGGATCAATTCTCCAACTATTTGATGAAGTATCCCGCCACTCTCCACACGCCGTCTTTATCCATAGCTGGTGTTACCGTTTCCACGGCAGCGCTTTTGTTCTCAAATGTTGTTTCAAAACGAATGATCACGTACTCGCCATCCGGAGCTCCCGGCACCGAGGTGGTGTATTGTCGGGACGCCACCGAGCGCGATATCAGCTTGCCAAGAGGTGCACGGACGCCGTGCAGCATCCTCGTCCAATCGGGTTTCGCAACGGCAGCTCGAAATGCTCCTGCGGCGTCATCCCAGCTTTGATCGTATTGCCCCACATCGACAAGCTTCAGCCATGACTCCGCAGCCGACACAGCCGCCTCTTCCTTTGCCTTGTCGATTCCCGGTGTCCGGCTGCACCCTGCAAGTGCAGCAGAGACAAGAAGCGCGAATAGAAACTGGGTCTTCATACGGTTTTCTCCGTGTGAGTCCTGAGAACTCTGAACGATGTGAATTGAAGAACAGGTGTGTATGAGGTAGGAACTGGAGACTGCACTGCAAAGTAACAAACGGTCCGGAGATGTGCAAGATCGGCCAAGCGAAAATCTACTCCATTAAATTTTGGGAGGCCATGATTATTGGGCCCAATGGAGGAGAGAGTGTGAGGACAAGTTGAGGCCTTCTCACCAGCTAATTTCCTTTTTGTCCCGGAAAAACTTTCCGGTAAGACTTACGTCTGCCTCAACCGCCAACCACACTGCTGTTTCCGCCCCCTTGGCTGCCGAACGGCTTGCATGCTTTCCACCCATGTCGGTTCGAACCCAGCCCGGGCACATCGCATTCACCGGTATGCCTGAAGGACGGAGCGCTTCGGCAAGCTGTATCGTGATGGCATTGAGTGTTGATTTGCTCACACTGTACGCCGGCGCCCAAGTTGTGATGCCGCTGAGAATCCGGCCTGCGCCACGAAGAGTGCGCCAAGTGCATTTGTGTGAAGAGTCTGGACGAATACTTCCGACCGTACCCCAAGCAGCGGGACATCCTCATCGAGGAGAATCCCGGCGTTGTTCACAAGAATATCAATCGAAGACCCTTTCGCCGACAGCTCCCGGAATGCATCCTTGATGCTTTCGGGGACAGCCACGTCCATAATCAGTGGCCCCGCCGTGACGCCCTTCAAAATGGGTGGAGTTATCTAAGCGCATTTAGCAGAAGTGCCATCCCTGTACCAACGGCAAGGGCACCCGCAAGCCACACGATTGGTTTCGGCTTTGGCAGAGCCTTTTCAGAGCCGATCACGGCGGCGATTGTCACCATCACGGGCAGCTTCATCACCCCAAGCACCAACAGGGTCAACATCAATCCTGAACAGCATATCGCACAGCACCAACCCTGCCGAAATCCGTGAGACAACGCTCCGGTGCGCATCCCGGACATGCTGCACGCCAGGGGGTTGCGGCAGTCATTCAACCGGTCCATCTTCCATCGACTGAACTGAAATGCTCCCGCAAGTACAAGACATGCGCCGGTCAGAGCGGGCACAGCGAAGCTCAGCCCCGACGATCGCATCACGGCAACTGCCCAGAATATGCCAACCGCGTAGACAGCAACTCCAATTCCAGTCCAGACCGCGAAGTAGCCACACCCAACCAGCAGTGTGGAAATGCCTGCACGACGCTGGTTCTCCACGGCAAAGGCCCGGCGAAAGGACAGCAGCATGGGAAGCGCGGAAGGAAGCATCATCGCAACCATCATGACGAGCCACATCATCACGAATACCAAGCCGGACTCCAGCCATGTCTGACCAGGCATGCGCATCCACATCATCGACATCGTCCAGTTTCCGGGCATGTCCATGCCCCCATCCATCGACAGACAGAAATAAAATGTGGCGGCAGAACTTGCGGCAAACACAAGTCCGCTCACTGCCAGCAGCGACGAGACTCCTTCACCACGCACGTAGTCTGCCTCCGTCTTACCCTGAGAAGAAATGCCGTTGCTGCGCTTGAGCAGTGTCCAGTCATTGTACGCCATCACCCAATCGCTCTTATAGTTTCGTCAGAATGTGAAAGGCGTGGGATTCAAAGAAGATCGCAAGAGATTCGAGGTTTCCATCCTTGTGATTCCACAGTTCGGCAACATCGCCGAAGACTTCTTTCCCTCCCGGAGGGACACAGCAAAAAAGTCTCAAGAAGATCTTTCGTTCCCATGTCTCCTCGTGATCTGGATCCTGATCATTGGCCGTATTTATCGTGATATCTGACCCAATCCTGTGGAGAGTGTGGCGGGTCCTCGTCGCGCCCTTTCGGGACCAGGTCGAGGAAATGATAGGTCGTATTTACCATGTCAATTCCACGCGCATAGCATGAATATGTGTGGAAGATGTCTCCAGCTTCATCCTTGCAGAACACGCTGATTCCCTCTCGATCCTTCATGTTCATTGCTACACGCACGTAGTTGTACAACGCTGCTCCGCTCTTGATATCCTCCGCTCTGAAAGACGCCTGATAGTCATAGTTGAAATCGGTTTGCCCCGATGAGACCCATTTGAAACTCCACCCCATCCGTTTCTTGAACGGTGCAATCCTTGATAGAGGTGCGCGAGAGATAACAACGAAGCTCACATCCCGCTGGTTCAGGTGAGGCACTGTGGCATCATAGTGGTCGGCCCAGAAGGAACAGTGCGGGCAGCCTTCATTCGCTTCCGGATTGAACATGAAGTGGTAGACAATGAGCTGGCTCTTCTTCCCAAAAAGATCAGCCAGTGTCTCCTTGCCAGCGGGTCCGTCGAAGGTATACTGTTTTTCAACCTTCACCCATGGAAGATCCCGCCTTTGCCGGTTCAGCTCATCGCGCAACCGCGTGAACTCCTTCTCCTTTGCCAGCAGTTCCTTACGAGCAACGAGCCAGTCTTGCTCTGATGCAACTGTGTGCTCCCTCGGGCCATCAGCCGTGATGAGTTTGGCCATGCTTATCCCCTCTCTCTGATTGTGATAAAAAGACTAACCTTCAATCAACTTCTGAAGTTTCTCGAAACATCCGTTCCAACCGCCTTCGTGATCGTCTCGCACTTTCCTGCTCGGGAAGAACTCCTGCGTAAAATACATCTCCGCCCCGCCCTCGATCTCGCGAAGATCAATGGTAATCCGGCTCTCTCCATGTTCAGGTGCTCCCTCCCATGACCATGTGAACACAAGCCTCTCCGGAAATCGTACCTCCCGGTACACTCCGGTGGCAATATGCTCCTTCCCGCTTGACAAGTGTTTCATTCCCATCCTGAACCTGCCGTCAACACGGAGGTCAACCTCTCCAATGAAACCGACGTGATCCTTGGTCGCTGCAAACCACTGGATCAACCTGTCTGGGGTCGTCCATGCTTTGAACACCTCCTCACGGGAAGCCTTGAAACTCCGCTTCATGAATAGTGTGGTCTCGGTTGTGGGTACTGCCGTTGTAACTGCCATTCGTCCTCCGCGGAGCTGATGAGAAATTGAATTTGTGCCTATTTTGGTTGTGGGTTGTTAAGGAATCTCTCCAGAGCATCGAACTTCCCTTCCCAGAAGGCGCGGTACCGTTCGAGCCATTCCGCCGCATCTTTAAGGGCTTTGCTGTTCAGACTCATGAGGTGGAGCCGCCCATCCCGTTCACGCATCACAAGTCCTGCCTCCTCGAGAACGCGCAGGTGTTTGGAGACCGCAGGAAGCGACATGGCGTGGGGTTCTGCAATATCCAAAACGGAGGCCTCTCCCCTAGCCAGGCGTTCAAGTATCTTCCTTCTGGTCGGATCAGAAAGTGCAGAGAAGATCAGATCGAGTTGTTTGTGTCGTTTAACCATACGGTTAAATATAATAATACGGAACCCGCTTGTCAAGAGAAAAAATTACTCTTCAGCTTCTCTCTTGACTTTCTCGCATCTTCTTGACTCCCACGAGTACAATCGTCTGAATACAAAAGAGAGGGTGAACCGCTGGTCCAAGGTGCTTTGGTGCTTCCGTCAAACACATGTCTCGGTGTGGTGCAAAAGCGACAAGGAAGGCATGGGAGACCAGTTGGTACCAATCGGCTCGCGGTTACACGATGCGCGGAAGTCAGAGAGACGACGAGCATACTGATTCCCCTTCCCTCAGTTGAATCTTTCTCAGAACAAGTGTAGATTTGCGTTACGAGTCTTCTTGTGTCTGCTTGGGAGCGGAGGGGCAGGGATGTTCACTCTTGGCCTTGAGAGATGGGAGAACGCTCTACAACCACATTCATTGCCAAGCTGGAGGACATCATGAAAGTTTTGATCGCCGCAGTTCTCACCTGTTTTGTAACCATCGCCTTTGCTCACAACTCATACACGGGTGGATATTCAGGGGCACCCGGAAGGCAGACGTGCGCTTCGTCTTGTCATGGAGGAACGGGCGGAACTCTGGTTGTCACCGGGTTCCCAACGCTCTACAGTCCGCAACACACATACAGAATTGTCATCGGACATAGCGGGGGATCCCCAATCGTCAACTTCAATGCAACAACGCGTCTTGGCACCTCTTCGAACGTTGCTGGAACATTTGCCAACGTAACGAACAGTGCATTGTACACCGGCGGGAATGGCGATGGGGGAGTATACGCCAACCCACACACCATCGACTCGGCCGTCTTTCAGTGGACGGCTCCCGCAGCAGGAAGTGGCCCCGTGAATTTCTATGCTGCTGCATTCCAGGGAACAACCACGAGCTCGAGCGGGCAATCCAAAAGAGTGACAATAACCGCGGCAGAAAACACCACGGCTGTGGAACCCGAGGCCTCATTGCCAAAGGATTTTGCCCTCAGCCAGAATTACCCGAACCCGTTCAATCCGTCAACAACAATTGGCTACGACATCCCTCTTGGCTCACGAGCGATTCTAAAACTGTATGATGCAGCGGGGCATGAAGTGTCAACACTGCTGGATGATTTTGTACAGACGGGACATCATCAGTTTACACTCAATTCGTCTCACCTTGCAAGCGGTATTTATTTCTACCGCATCCAGGCCCGAACGTACTCAGATGCAAAGAAGCTTGTCGTGCTCAAATAGCCAACCCTGGTTTGTCATCCATCGAGCCACCCGCGTCTTGAAGGTCACTCTCTCGGAACTTCGAGCTCTATTTCATCAAGTGGCATGATGGGCAAGGGTTCTCCGTTATGCGAAAGCCGAAACTTCAGTTGTTGGGTCAATGGGTCCTCGGCGGCTGACTGTTGAATGCCAAGAAGTCGCGGGACGAATCCGGAGAAGTCAAAGAGGCCAGGTCGAGGCATTTCAACAATGGTAACGTCTTCATCGTCTCCGATCCCCGCCCTCTGCCGTGCAATCCGTATGGCATCTTCCAAACCTCCAATCACGTCAACAAGGCCGATATTTTTCCCATCAGTACCGGAATAGAACCTTCCCTGTGCAATGGGCTCGATCTTCTCCGGTGTTGTTTTTCTGCCTTCCGCCACCTTTCCCACGAAATCAGCATAGTACGTCCTGATTGCCCTTTCAGCAACTGCTCGCTCTGACTCGGTGAGATTGCGGTCCGGCAGGCCTGCTCCGATAAACGGAAGACTGAAACCGAATCCGAGATCCGCATGGTTGCCCACCTGCACATGGTCGGTGGATATCCCGAGCTTCTCCTTCAATTCCTTGTTGTACATCCATCCTCCGATCACGCCAATGGAGCCCGTAATTGTCGCGGGCGCAGCAACGATTGTGTCGGCGTACATCGACAACCAGTAGCCCCCTGAACCCGCAACATACCCCTGCGAGACAATGACGGGCTTGATCTTCTTTGCCTTTTTCATCGCCTCGGCAATGTAGTCCGATGCCATGCCGTCACCGCCGGGTGAATCAACGCGAAGAATTATCGCTTTGATCTTCGGATCGTTGGACGCCGCCTCGACATCCTTGACAAGGGATCGGGCTTTGATTCCCTCGTCCATTGCACACACACCGAGTGCATAGATCAACGCAATACGTGGTCGCTCACCCCACCTGTCGTCGTATGGCAGATTGAACCTTGCCGCCGAACCCATGCCTGCCATCGCCTTCGTCTTTCCCTCGATATGTTCGATCATACCCTTCACTTCGTCCCATCGACCAAGTGTATCCACCAATCCCTTCTCAACAGCATCCCTAGGCAGGAATACCACCTCATCGTTGACGAGCTGGTCGAATCGTTCGGGGGTCAACGTGCGACCATCACAGATATCGTGTTTTGTCGATACGTAGAGGTCGTCGATATATTTCTGTTTCTGTTCTCGATCAGCATCAGACATCCTATCGCGTGACAGAAACTCATCTGCCGATTTGTACCTGAAGAACCGCCATTCGTCAAACCCGACCCCAATTTTCTCGAGCGTTCCCTTCAGGTACGTGTTCCCCATGACGTATCCGGGCAGCATGATGATGCCGGTGGGGTCAAGAACTATCCTGTCGGCAACGGTCGCGAAACGGTATTCTTCCATCGATGCCCGATCAATGAACACAACAACCTTCTTCCCCGATGACTTGAATTCCTGCAACCTTTCCCGCAACTCCCAAAGCATCTCGCGGTTGATGTTCATGCCGGAAGTGTTAATCGCGATACCTCCTATTGTTGGATCCTCTCTGGCAGCGTCGATTGCTTCCAGTGTGCCTCTCAGCGTATTTGTGTTATCGAAGAACATGAACCGTTGATACTTCATGCTGCCGTTCAAATTCATCTCGACATATTTCGATCGTGGGGACAGTTTCGAGAGAACCGAACGGTCATACGCTCCAAGACGGATGGAGTACATATTGAAGGCGTGTTTTGAATCCTTGTCAAACGTCGATTGCCCGGAAATCCCCGCATTGCCAAGGCTCAGCGAGACACCGATGGCAAAGGCATGGGTGTCGAAGTACCGTCCAGTCACGCGAATCCCCGGTAACGGCTCGAGCGCTGCACCATAGCTCCAGCCACCGTTCTTCAAGCTCTGGCCATTCTGAATTGCATGATCGGCAAAGAGAGTCAAGAGTTCATTACCGAGAGGACGAACGCCTGCATCCATCGCAGCTTCAGTTCTCCCTCCCGAGGTGGTTGCACTGCCGACCAACCCGATCGAGACATGTGGGTCGGGGCGAACGATTGTTCCGAGAGTCCAAACGTTGCTTCTGTCGAATGCGCCTTTATCGCCGCCAGTAAAGCCGTATGCGAGACCGAGGCCGACTGTCTTATCGCCAAAGCCGAATGAGAGACGATAGTCAGTCACTGAAGCCGAGCCCACCTTCGTCTTGACGATTCCCATGCCAAAATTGGGAGACGCAGTAAACAGCCCCCATCGACTGAAGTCATTCCACTGTCCGGATGCATCGGTCCAAACAAATTCAAAATCCGGTTGACGGACGTATGTTAGCAGTGCAGGGTTTTCGTAACCAGAGAGGCCGAATTTCAGCGCCCCTGGCGAAGTGAGCGTAAGATCCGTTGTGGAATAATACGATGGGAACGTCTGACCCGATACAAGAGGCGCCAGCAGAGCAAGCAACAGAATTGAATGAATGAGATGCCTCATCTGTCCTCCAAATTCAAATGCCAGGATGGTAAGAGTGATGGGGGCGAGTTGTGCGTGCAGTTGTCACTCCATCTGTCGCGCTTAGACGCCCAGGGCGTGCAGAGTCCTCAATTGAGTGATCACATCCTCTCGGCTAAGCATGCCCACCACATGATCGTTCTCGATCACCGGAAGTTGGTTCACACCTGCCCGGTCCATATTGCCAAGTGCGTCCCATACATTCATCGAAGGAGTAACTGATTTTATCTCGTCCCCTGGGATCATGACTTCCGCAACAGTGGTTGTGGGCCACGAACTGCGAGGTACCGATTTCAGACGATGAAGCGTAAGCAAACCGATTACTGAGCCTTCTTGCTTCACAATCATGCAACGGCGACCGGCTCCGATGAAGTGATTGTCCACAAGTTCCTGCAACGTGGAGTCCGGGGGGATGAAGACATAGTTCTGCCCCATCACCTCGGAAACCTTGTGATCTGCCAGCAGCTCGCGCATCACCAATCGATGGACCTGGGCCAGTGCGGCGTTATCGAGGAACCAGCCAATAAAGGCAATCCACAGACCATTGCCGAGGTTTCCGCCAAACATCTGCCACACTCCCACCATGATGAACACGAACGCAATAATTCTTCCGACGTTTGCAGCGATAATCGTCGCTTTCCGAAGGTTGTGTGTCACACCCCAGACAATTGCGCGGAAAATGCGGCCGCCGTCCAACGGAAACCCGGGGATGAGATTGAACAGGCCAAGAATGCCGTTGATGTACGCGAGATACTTCACCAGAGCAAACACCGGGGTAACAGTTGAAACAGCAGGAGTGAACAGATAAAAAAACGCAGCAAGCAGGAAGCTCACCAAGGGACCGGCAATCGCAATCCAGAATTCCGCGGATGCACTCGGCGGTTCCTTCTCGATCTCCGCCACGCCGCCAAACACGAGCAGCGTGATGCGCCGCACCGGCACTTTGTACCTGAGCGCAATAACAGAATGACCAAGCTCGTGAAGCAGCACGCTCGCAAACAGCAATATGGCAGTAATCGCGCCCATGATCCAATAGAGGGTCGGCGACCAATCCTTGAACTCTGCAGGATAGTAGCTAACGGCGAACGACCATGTCATCAGCACAAAAATAAGAAACCAGGAGAAATCCAACGCGATGGGAATGCCGACGATACGGCCGAGAGGAATGGCGTTTCGATTCATATTACTCGGGAAAAGTTATGGATATGCCTGACGATTGTCAAGCAAAGCGGCTGGTTCGCTGATGTACCTGTAATAGCTCAGTAGAAATGTCAGGGTTTGCGTCCAACAGAAATGTCAGGTATGGTGGGAGTTTTGACAATGAAAGGGCTCCCCACCGTGACAGAAACCTTGCACATGAGCTACCGAGAAATGGAACGATTGAAGATGATTGCACGCATCGAACAAGGAGACCTGACTGTAATCGAGGCCGCCGAGGCCATAGGCATCAGCGAGCGTCAACTGTACCGCATTCTCCAGCGGTATCGCACACTGGGGGCAACAGGACTCGTTCACCGGTCTCGGGGTCGAGCGTCCAACACAGCCTATGCAAACGCACTCCGGATCAAAGCCCTGCGACTGTATCGTGAACAATACTCCGACTATGGTCCGACACTGTTTGTGGAGAAGTTAACACTCCACCATGAACTCACCGTCTCGCGCCAGACAGCAACTCGCTGGCTCATTGCTGCGAGTTTGTGGTCGAGAAGTCGGAAGAAACGTCCTCATCGCAAAAAACGCTTACCACGACCCACCATAGGCTCGCTGATTCAGTTTGATGGCAGCCCGCATGATTGGTTCGAGGAACGTGGTCCTGCCTGTTGTCTGCTGGTTGCCATCGATGATGCATCCAATCGCTTGATGCTACGCTTTGCTCCGGTGGAAGACACAGATCATGTCTTGGCCTTCTGGCGAGACTACATCCGGTACCATGGCATCCCGGCTGAGATCTATACCGACAAAGGGGGAGTGTACGTCGATCATGACAATCCTGAGCACCCTACGCAGTTTGGCCGTGCCCTGGCAGCTCTCAACATTCGACTTATCAAGGCACACTCGCCCCAAGCGAAAGGACGCGTGGAACGCGCCAATCGTACTCTCCAAGACCGACTTCTCAAAGCTCTCCGCGAGAACAACATCTCCTCCATCGAGCAAGCCAATCGCTTCCTCGAACAGCACTACACCAAACAACACAACCTCCGGTTTGCTCATCCAGAGAATCTCTCTGACCTCCACCGCTCAGCCGATGGCATCGACCTCGACAATATCTTCTGCTTCCAAGAAGACCGACACGTCAACTATGATTGGACCATTACTGTCCATGCTCAATACCTCCAACTCCTCCGTTCCGAGGTGCCTCTCCCGCCTCCCCGCACCAAAGTCACCATCCGCCTCTGGCTCGATGGCTCCCTCCACGTGTTCTGGAACGACCATGAACTTGCCTACAAACCCCTGCCCCACAAGCCTCACCACACTCGACGGATCCCCCAACCCCCACCTCCTCATCACCCTTGGCGCAGAAAGCTCGTGGGTGGCCTCACTGCCATCCGACGGATGGACAAAACTCTTGCTTCCAAAAACCAGAAACCCTACAATCCCATCACAGCTTCAAACCCTCGACCTCCTCGAAGGCAAGCCTCCGTTCGCTACGCTCACTCCGGCTTCCCTTCATCGCGAGCTTCTCCATGACATTTCTACTGAGCGCTACAACATGACATTTCT
>CAVTJO010000012.1:0-372842 GCA_963734955.1 uncultured Bacteroidota bacterium | reverse complement strand
AATAGCTCAGTAGAAATGTCAGGGTTTGCGTCCAACAGAAATGTCAGGTATGGTGGGAGTTTTGACAATGAAAGGGCTCCCCACCGTGACAGAAACCTTGCACATGAGCTACCGAGAAATGGAACGATTGAAGATGATTGCACGCATCGAACAAGGAGACCTGACTGTAATCGAGGCCGCCGAGGCCATAGGCATCAGCGAGCGTCAACTGTACCGCATTCTCCAGCGGTATCGCACACTGGGGGCAACAGGACTCGTTCACCGGTCTCGGGGTCGAGCGTCCAACACAGCCTATGCAAACGCACTCCGGATCAAAGCCCTGCGACTGTATCGTGAACAATACTCCGACTATGGTCCGACACTGTTTGTGGAGAAGTTAACACTCCACCATGAACTCACCGTCTCGCGCCAGACAGCAACTCGCTGGCTCATTGCTGCGAGTTTGTGGTCGAGAAGTCGGAAGAAACGTCCTCATCGCAAAAAACGCTTACCACGACCCACCATAGGCTCGCTGATTCAGTTTGATGGCAGCCCGCATGATTGGTTCGAGGAACGTGGTCCTGCCTGTTGTCTGCTGGTTGCCATCGATGATGCATCCAATCGCTTGATGCTACGCTTTGCTCCGGTGGAAGACACAGATCATGTCTTGGCCTTCTGGCGAGACTACATCCGGTACCATGGCATCCCGGCTGAGATCTATACCGACAAAGGGGGAGTGTACGTCGATCATGACAATCCTGAGCACCCTACGCAGTTTGGCCGTGCCCTGGCAGCTCTCAACATTCGACTTATCAAGGCACACTCGCCCCAAGCGAAAGGACGCGTGGAATGTGCCAATCGTACTCTCCAAGACCGACTTCTCAAAGCTCTCCGCGAGAACAACATCTCCTCCATCGAGCAAGCCAATCGCTTCCTCGAACAGCACTACACCAAACAACACAACCTCCGGTTTGCTCATCCAGAGAATCTCTCTGACCTCCACCGCTCAGCCGATGGCATCGACCTCGACAATATCTTCTGCTTCCAAGAAGACCGACACGTCAACTATGATTGGACCATTACTGTCCATGCTCAATACCTCCAACTCCTCCGTTCCGAGGTGCCTCTCCCGCCTCCCCGCACCAAAGTCACCATCCGCCTCTGGCTCGATGGCTCCCTCCACGTGTTCTGGAACGACCATGAACTTGCCTACAAACCCCTGCCCCACAAGCCTCACCACACTCGACGGATCCCCCAACCCCCACCTCCTCATCACCCTTGGCGCAGAAAGCTCGTGGGTGGCCTCACTGCCATCCGACGGATGGACAAAACTCTTGCTTCCAAAAACCAGAAACCCTACAATCCCATCACAGCTTCAAACGCTCGACCTCCTCGAAGGCAAGCCTCCGTTCGCTACGCTCACTCCGGCTTCCCTTCATCGCGAGCTTCTCCATGACATTTCTACTGAGCGCTACAACATGACATTTCTGTTGGGCGTTAACACCCGCCTGGCTACACCTTTGTTCCTCGCGTTGGTCATGGTCGAGTTTACGGACCTGATTGTGGCAGTGGACTCGATCCCGGCGATCTTTGCAATCACGGCTGACCCGTTCCTGGTCTTCACGAGCAATGTGTTCGCGATACTTGGCCTCAGGAGTCTCTACTTCGCGTTGGCAGGGATGATAGAGAAGTTCCGGTATCTGAAAGTCTCTCTTGCTCTTGTGCTGATGCTCGTCGGCGTAAAGATGATGACACATACATGGTTGAAGGAAGTTCTTGGCAGCAACTTCAATCTCTATTTGCTGGCGGTGGTGCTCCTCATTTTGGCGGGTGGTGTGGTCGCGTCCCTCGCGGTAGCGACACCGGGTTCCTCATCAGTCGAACGTGGTTCTTGACGTTCGACCGGCAATGTCATTTGTTGGCACAGAGGAAACTAAATGATGATCCTGTTTGATTTTGATTCCGAAGCAGCATGCAATTCGTGGATTCCGGTCAATGATGTCGTGATGGGAGGAGTTTCCTATTCGAGATTCGATTACGTTGGCGAAAGCACTGCTGTGTTTTCAGGGAGTGTATCGTTGAAGAACTCTGGCGGGTTTGCTTCCGTCCGATCGACGCCCTCGTTGTATGACCTGGGGAAATACGCTGGTCTCCTATTGCGTGTACGGGGAGATGGGAAGAAGTTCAAAATGAACTTCAAAACTGAAGCAACCTTGGATGGGGTTCAATACCAGGCTGTCTTCGAGACACAGCAAAGTGTCTGGACAGAGATAGCGATTCCTTTTTCAAAGTTTGTACCTTGTTCCGTAGCGTTCCTTCACAGCACTCACCTATGATCGATAGAGCCTCTCTTTGCAGTTTCGGTTTTCTGATATCGGACAAGCAGGAAGGTCCGTTCCGAGTGGATATTGACTGGAGCCGCGGCTATCCATAACCCGAGTATTTTCAAAGGAGCTGTTTTCGCCAAGGCCTCCTGACACTCGCCTTTCTGCTGCGGAGTTTTTCCCACGTTTGATTTTCAATCACGGAATGCATAGAATGCCCCATGCGAATCTTCTTGCTGTCCTTCCTTGCCACCGTCTGTGCAAGGGAACCAGTGCGCGCTCAGCCAGAAAACCCTGGACCGAGACAGGCAGGGTGGACGAACGTGAACATACAGCGCAGCGGGCGGACATTGAATTGCCGAGTGTACTACCCTGCGACGGTTGAGGGGGCAGAGGCACAGATCGATACTGCTCATGGACCGTACGCGATTGTGGCGTTTGGTCATGGGTTCTTCATGCAGACTGGGTACTACCTTTCTCATTTCAGGCATCTCGCAACACATGGTTTTGTTGTCATCGCTAATCAGTTCCCCGACACCCAACACGGGGAACTAGCGGACGATCTTCTCTACTGCGTTGAGTACCTTCGTCAGCAACACGCGGGCGGCGGGTCACGGTTTCGAGGATTGCTCGATACAGCTTCTATCGGACTCAGTGGTCATTCTATGGGCGGGGGAGCGAGTTTGCTGGCCGCAGCACGCGGGATATGCCCTATATGGTGGTCTTTTGGCCAAAAGTGTGAAATGGCATTTTAGCAACGCATCCCTGTTTGTGTGGATTCCTAACCGATCCCTCGAAAGAGTGCACGTGCACGCCACAACAGATTCAGAAATACATGTCGAAGATTTCCGGGCCACTGCTCGATCGTATTGATCTGCACATCGAGGTGCCTGCAGTGAAGTACAAGGAGCTCTCAAGCAAAGAGAGTGGAGAGAGTTCTGAGAAGATTCGTGCACGGGTGATGCAAGCGCGTGAGATTCAAGTGCAGCGGTTCAAAGGACGCAAAGGACTCTACGCAAACGCCGACATGCAATCGAAGGACATCCGTGAGTACTGCAAGCTTGATGCTGCAGGCGAGGAACTGCTCAAGATGGCGATTACAAAACTTGGACTCTCTGCGCGTGCGTATGACCGTATCCTGAAAGTGGGACGGACGATTGCCGACATGGCCGGAAGTGCTGATATTCGTCCCGAACACATCAGCGAGGCCATACAGTACCGCAGCCTCGACAGGAATCTGATGGTGTGACGGGTTGTTGCATGTAACAGCAATTCGTGGGCTTTCGCCTCCCTTTCTTGTTGTCTTCCTGTTTGTTATATTCCAGCAGTTCCTTGAGCCCCTTTTGTCTACTTGCTAGTTGGTTGACAGAAGGGGTTCACCTTTTTGATCCCGTGTCGACGAAAACTCTTCACTAAGTGAAGACATGCAAACCGCCGTTCGACACACGAGAAGCTTTTGCTCAGGCAGATCTCCGAATTCCCGGGTAGGAAGCAAGGCACGCAAATGCCTTGCTCTCCTCCTGGTGTGTCTACTGTATTGCTCTGCACCCGGCCAGCAACAAGGCCAACTTCTCCCCGTCTTCGACTTCAGACGCTTGACCACTGCCGATGGACTTCCCAGTAACAAGATACGTTCAAACGTTGTTCGTGACCGCCAGGGCTTCATCTGGTTCGGCACCTTGAACGGGCTTGCACGATACGATGGGTACGCATGTAAAGTCTACCCCAAATTCAGTTACATGAATGCGGCTCTTTTTCTTCACGTTGATACGAGGGGGCGTCTTTGGGTTGGCACATCCGGATCCGGCCTCAGTCTTTACGATCCGACGAGCGATCGATTCGTCAATATCCTCCCCCTGCAAAATGAGAACAGGTCGCTGCAATCGCCGAACATCAATACCATCTGCGAAGACGATTCAGGGATTATCTGGCTTGTGGGTGACCGAGCCCGCCAACCAGGCCTCGTGTGGCTTGATCTTGGGACGGCCGGGAACGAGACAAGTGCCGACAGTGTGGCACGTCATGTCCAATTCCACAACATGTACCATGAAGGTTTCAGGGATGGGGTGTGGGTCGTGGACAGATGGGATGACACTTGTGCTTTGGTCTCGACTGTGCACGGATTGTTCATCTGTAATCGGAAGACAAACGCTATATCAAGACTCGTGTTTCCTCCCGTGTCGGGGCTGAACCTGGACACTGTCTTCGTTTCGAGTCTGTTCTGGGAAACGCCGCGGAGACTCTGGATCGGCACTCTCTATCACGGACTGTATCTGTTTGATCGAGCCAGCCGCTCACTGACGGCGTATCACAAGAGACCAGCGATGGGGAATCGAGCGAGAGACGACCACATACAAAGCCTTCAGGGAGATCGAAGCGGCAGATTGTGGATTGACTGCAACACACATGATCTCTTTGCTTTTGAACTCTTTGATCCATCCTCAGGCGTCTACCGGGACTATTTATTCTCTTCCGTTGGGCCCGGCAAATCGGATTACACAAGGATGTCAGTCGATAGCACAGGGATACTCTGGATACCCACGGCTGATGACGGTTTGTACTTCTTGCCACCTGCTTCATTCCGATTCCCCCGGTACGCACTAAAGGGAAGTTCCGGACGGCCGATGGAAATGGAAACCATCGACCGCTGGAGCGATGGTTCATACTGGGTCGGGGCGGAAGGAAAGGTGGCGAGGGTCCGACTGGAAAGCCTGAGTGTCCTGGAGACTGTGGATCTGTTCAAGAGGGAAAAGGACGGGTACGTTCGGGCCGGTATCTGGACTTCGTATGACGATGGGAAAGGAACGCTCTGGTACGGGACGTCGGGGCTTGGTCTCTACAGATTCGAACCGGAAACAGGTCGGGTGAAGAACTTTCGGTCTTCGACTCAATTGGGCGGACTCTTGAAAATGTATGATATTGCTGCCAGTATTATTGGTGTTGGTCATGATTCTCTTTGGATTGCTGCAGGCAGCGATGGAATTCTGAGCTTCGATACCCGCAGCGACGTCTATTCTGAAGTGCCGCATACTCGAGGGGGGAGCGCAGTGCACATCATGAAAGACCGTGAGGGCAATATCTGGATGTCAGACGAAGCCCGAGGCCTGTTCGTCTTTGATCCATCAACGACCGGATGGGAACAGTATGGGTACAATCCGAGCGACCCGCTGTCGATCAGGAATTCTAATCACCAAAACACCTACCAGGATCCCCGGGGGAGAATATGGGTTGGATGCGACACTCTCGATCTGTGGGAGCCGGGGACAAGATCCTTCAAACACTTCCCCAATCCCGTCTTTGGGGATGTCACCTTTGCAAAACCGCTTGGAAGTGATAAGCGGGGAAGGTTGTGGGTTCGGTACCAGGACAAAGGGCTCGCCATACTTGACCCGACCGGAGGGCAGTTCGCCAATTTTGATCATTCCGACGGCGTTGTTGGTTCCCTTGCGATGTCTTCACTACCGGATGGAAGAGTCATACTTGTAGGATATGGCGGCATGAACATCGTCGATCCCGACAGCTTGTTCAAGTCACAGCTTCCACCGCCGCTCGTCATCACTAAGGTATCGATCAATGACACTGCGAATCCTCCACTTGCAGAGCATTTCTGCCGGAACAGGTCTTCGGTTACGATACGATGAGAACGTGCTTGAGTTCGGATTCGCAGCGATCGATCCGGGAGCCACACATCTCATCGACTATCTGTACAGGCTTGAGGGATTAGAAAGAACCTGGGTCCAATCGAATGGACGGCGCTTCGTACGGTATCCGGGTTTGAGTCCGGGCAATTATGTCTTCAGAGTCAAGGCAGTCAACAGGTTTGGTCGATGGCCGGATCAGGAGATCGCCCTTGCCGTCAGCATCGCTCCTCCGTGGTGGCGGACGAGGTGGGCGTATGGAGCGTACGTATTTCTCTTTATTGGTCTCCTCTATGCAGGCTACCGGGTCCGACTACGTCAGGTTCATTTGCAGCAAGAAGTGAAGATGGAACACTTCCAGAGAGAGCACCTTGCAGACGTGGATCGCCTCAAATCCCGCTTCTTTGCCAACATCTCGCACGAGTTCCGCACGCCGCTCACGCTTATCCTTGGACCGATACAGAAGTGGAGGGGTTTACTTGAAGAGCAACGTCACCCTGAGCGACCCCGAGCGAGCGAACACCGTGAGCGAGACGAGGGGGAGTCGAAGGGTGCTCAAGACCATGTTGGCGCCAGACATGCTTCGACTCGTCACGACAAAGAACACCGTGACTCGCTCAGCATGACGCAGCTTCCTGATGAGCTGCACAAAGATTTATCCTTGGCCGAGCGCAACGCGCATCGTCTCCTCAGGCTCATCAACCAGTTGCTCGATCTCTCCAAGTTGGAAGCAGGCGCAATGAAGTTGCGGGCAAGCCGGATGAACATTGTCCCGCTTGTCAAAGGCATTGCCTACTCGTTCGAAACATCTGCAGGAATGAGAAGAGATTGAACTGAACGTGATTGTTGACCAAGAGGAGATCGAAGTCTACTGTGACAAGGACATGGTGGAGAAGATTCTGAGCAACCTCCTCTCGAATGCGTTCAAGTTCACGCCGGAAGGTGGCAAGGTGCCGTTTCAATTGAACGTCATCCTGAGCGCAGCGAGCGTTTGTGCAAGCGGAGTCGAAGGATGTTCAGCGCCAGACTGACGACACCCTTCGACTTCGTCCCGCTCAAACAACAAGCGGGCGGCGCTCAGGGTGACGCGTGAGGGTTTGTCGAAATCTCCGTCTCCGACACCGGCATCGGCATCCCACCAGATCAACTCGACAAAGTCTTCGACCGCTTCTACCAGGTCGACGCTTCGCAAACGCGTGAGCATGAAGGATCGGGCATCGGACTTGCGCTTGTGAAGGAACTGGTCGAGTTGCATCATGGGACGATTCAGGTGCAGAGTGAAGTAGGAAGAGGGACGACGTTCACGGTGCGAGCTACCATTGGGTCGAGCTCATCTGAAGGATGATGAAATCGTAGAGGCGAAGAAGACGCCAACGTCCGAGTCATTGCGAGTCCACGCTTAAGCGAGGATGAAGCAATCCCTGCTGTGGATCAGATTGCTCCGTTGCGAGAATCCCGCATGAGAGCGGAACCGAAACGGAAGTCAGGAAGGCACTCCTCGCAATGACGAAGTCCCATCATTCTTGTTGTTGAAGATAATGCCGATGTTCGTGCATACATAAGAAGCTACCTGGTTCCAGCATATCAAGTGACGGAAGCACGGGATGGAGCAGAAGGAATTCGAGAAGGCCTGGAGATCATTCCCGACCTCATCATCAGCGATGTGATGATGCCGAAGAAAGATGGCTACGAAGTGTGCAAGACATTGAAGCTCGACGAGAAGACGAGCCACATTCCCATCATTCTCCTCACCGCCAAAGGCAGCCAGCGAGAACAAGATCGAAGGATTGGAGATTGGTGCCGACGACTACCTCATCAAGCCGTTTGAGCCGAAGAGAGCTTCTGGCGAGGGTCAAGAACCTCATCGATCTGAGACGAAAGCTGCGGGAGCGGTTCAGCGTCGGCAGTGCCGCTCAAACCCGGAGAGATTGCCGTCACTTCGATCGACGATGTATTCCTGAAGAAGGTAGCAGCGGTGGTTGAACGTCGAATGGGCGATGAGAACTTCAGCGTTGAAGAACTCGGTCAGGAAGTCGGGATGAGCCGGTCTCAGCTTCATCGGAAACTCACTGCTCTCACCAATCAATCGCCCTCTGATTTCATTCGCTATATGCGACTCCACCGTGCGATGGCGCTGCTGCAGGGGAATGCCGGCACGGTTGCAGAAGTCGCCTACACTGTCGGATTTGGCGATCCTTCCCACTTTTCGAGAAGATTTCACGAGGTTTTTGGTGTCCCACCGGGCGAGGTTCGTAAAGGCCCCAAGTAAGTAACCCTTGGGTGTAAAAGACCAGAAGAGCACAGACCTTCCAGTCCACCTCAGGATTGGAACTTACCCATTCCCTCCAAAGAACCAGCTTCCTTTGAGACTTCCATGAGGATGCGACGCACGTACACAACATTGCGACGCTTGGCCTTGTTACACCCGCCCTCAATTGTGTTAATTTACCCGCAGACCAATGGTGGGACAAGTCTCGCCTGAAAAGGAGGAGTTATGCGAACAGCTGTCACTCTGTGCCTGATTGCCGTTGTGGCGAGCGTGTGCGATGCCCAATGGGTACAAACCAATGGGCCATACGGCGCCTATGTTTCGTGTTTTGCTGTCATCCCCAGTGGGGCAGGCGGCACGAATCTCTTTGCTGGGAGCCATGGCAAGGACTACTGGTACCCCTCTCCCGGCAATGGCGGCGTCTTTCGTTCCACCAACGGCGCCGCAAACTGGACTGCGGTAAATAACGGACTGACGGATCTTGAGGTCACCGCTTTTGCGGTGAGCGGCACTAATCTCTTTGCCGGTACTTATTGGAGGGGTGTCTTCTTTCCACCAACAGCGGTGCAAGCTGGACTGCGGTTTCCGCTTGTGGGTCCAATAACATCGATGTCGTCACTTTCCCGAATGGCGCAGGCTGCACAAATCTCTTTGCCGGTATGGCTTGCGGCACATATCTTCGACCGACAACGGGACAAGCTGGACTTCAACTAATACACCTTTCGGGGGTTTCAGAGACATGGTGCGTAGATTGACTCGGATGCTCCTTGCAGGAACAGACAGTAGGCGTCTTCATTTCCACAATACGGTGCTAAAGCTGGACTGCTACGGGCTTGACGACTGGTGTGCCAACTCTAGCCTTCTCCGGTCAAATCTCTTTGCGGGAACAGGGCGCGGCGTCTTTCGTTCCAGCAACAACGGCACAAACTGGGCTGCAGTCAATGCGGGCTTGGCGGACACTAATGTCCGTGCTCTTGTGGTCAGCCCCAACGGGGAGGTGGCAAATCTCTTTGCCGGTACTGATGAGGCGTCTTTCTATCCACTGACCATGGAACAAGCTGGACTACATCCAGTATCGGGTTGATGTAACCGGCGTCCGCAGCGTTTGCCGCATACCCCAAACGGAGCAGCGGCGTGAATCTTTTTGCTGCAACTTATGGTGGTGGAGTTTTTACCCATAACGGCACAAGCTGGGCTGTTGCGAGTACCGGGTCGACAGATACCTACGTCAGTTTTCTTGACGATAGCGGCACAACTCTCTTTGCTGGGCTCACTGATCTTGGTGTCTTTCGTTCCACCGACAACGGCGTAAGTTCGACTGTCGCCAACAACGGATTGACCGATCTTAGCGTCACCGCTTTTGCGGCAGGCGGCATGGGGGGTGTTAACCGCCGTGAGCCCGGAGGCGGTAGATTGTGCCGTCATTTGAAGGATGCCAAGAATTTGTAATCCCGGGGCATTTTCAAAGTCCTGATGCTAACCAAAGTGGGCGGGCAATCATGATGCTGTGTTTCGTGGTGATGGATTGGCGAGCGGTGTGTACTTCTACCGTCTCGTTGCTGGGAGCTTTACGAGCGTGAAGAAGTTGATTCTTCTCAAGTAGTCTGAAAAGTCCTCAAAGGAGGAGCTATGCGAACATTCACTGTTTTCTTGTTGATTGCCGTTGCGGCGAGCGTGTGTAATGCCCAATGGACACGCCCACGTCGGTCCCGCCGCTGCTTCGGCGGCCATTGGCACGAATCTCTTCGCTGGGATTCCAGGCGGCGGCGTCTTTCGTTCCACCAACGTCGGTCTAACTGGAAGGAGAATCGCGGACATTGCTGCCGGCAATGACATTCTCCTTGCTGGACTGACAACGGTGATTTGGTTCGTTCGACAGATGGAGGAAACAGCTGGGTCAGCCAATGGGTTGAGAAGCTCCCGTGTAGTTGTGGCCATTTCCCGATTATCAGGATCAATGTTTGTGCACGGCTGTTCGTCTCCGTGGATGAAGACAGACACACTATATCGGTCCACAGACAATGGTGCTTCATGGACGGCTACCTTGTCCTGTCATTTCGGTAATACACTATTGCGGTTGACCCGAATGGGGTGCACAATCTTTGCGGGATACTCATACAGGGTATAGTCGTGGTTATACCGAAAGCGCTGTTCGTCGTTGGATGATGGCATATGCTTGGACAAATGTAGGTCCGCCCGGTAGCGGGGGTTCCTATGCCTTTGAGAAGGAAGCGTAATAGTTTACCGCCGGCTGGCTCTGGGGACTCGATCAGGCTGCGAACGTGAACGTCTTTCTTTTGCTGTCTCCGGGCACGAAATTCCTTGCCGGGACCAGCATCGGTGTCTTTCGTTCCACCGATAACGGCACAAGCTGGACTCCTGTTAATATCGGCTTGACTGACAGTACAAGTATCTACGCCTTCACCATATCCGGGCCGAATCTCTATGCCAATACCAGCTACGGCTTCTTTTTATCCACCAACAACGGCACAAGCTGGACTCAGGTCAACTTTGGTCTCAATGGCATCTTCTCTCTGACCGCCAACGGGATAAATCTCTTTGCCTTAGCAGGAGCCGGTGGAGTTTATGTCTCCACAGACAATGGGACAGGCTGGACTCAAATCAATTCAGGTTTGTCAGACTCGGTTGCCGCAACTCTTTTTGTCACTGGGACCAATCTGTTTGTGGAGGTGGGACATTACGTGTATTCGCACGGTGAGTGGTGGTTTGTCAGCAGTGGAGTCTGTCATTCCACGAATAATGGGACTAGCTGGACTCCTGTCAACTCGGGTTTTACTCATTTCAGCTCTATGGTTGTTAACGGCATAAATCTCTTTGCCGGTGCTCCTAGCGGCGTCTTTCTCTCCACAGACAACGGTTCAAACTGGAATCAGGTTAATTCAGGTCTGGCAGACACCATGGTCACAGGACTTTCTGTTAGTGGGACTAATCTCTTTGTGGGATCATCTAGCCACGGTGTATGGCGGCGACCATTGTCGGAAATGATAACTTCGGTTCCACCAGCTGTTCAGTTGCCAAGAGAGTTTGTGCTCGATCAAAATTACCCCAACCCATTTAATCCATTCACAACAATTCGCTACGATCTGCCACACAACTCATTCGTCACGCTAACAGTCTACAACACACTCGGTCAACAAGTAGCTCAGCTTGTGAAGGAACAGCAGCAAGCCGGATATCATGACGTAGTATTTCGTGGCGATGGGTTGGCGAGTGGGGTGTACTTCTATCGTCTACAAGCAGGCAGTTTTGTTGACGTGAAGAAATTGTTGTTGTTGAAGTAGGATTAGAGGAAGAACAATAGTTGCAGTTGGTCTTCGGGAATGTACTGGCTTGCCTGGCGGAAAATTGCTCGTACGGTGCCATCATCGAGTTCCTTGTGTCGAGGTACCGTGAGTGTTTGGCGTTGTCCGCCAGGTGTAAGTCGTCGGAGTTTCACATGCGAGCCGCGCTGAGAGTGAATGGCGAAACCGAAGGATGCGAGAATCGAGATGATCTCGTCGCCCGATAGGCGCTTCGGTCTAGGCATAGGCTGGTGCCAACTCCATTGTTATGAGGAGGGTCGGATTGGGGGCGAGACCGAACTCTTCGAGATCTTCGCCATCCAGATGCAAAGCAACGGCTTCCTGGAGGTTGCTGATGGTTTCGTCAACGGTTCTGCCCTGAGTGACAACGTTGATCTCTTTGCATTCGGCAACGTACCAATCATCGCCTTTGCGAATGAAGGCCTTGATGGTGTGCTGAAGTTGAGCCATGCTGTTCTCCGGTTTGGATAGTCAGTCCAACACTATTCTACCGAAATGCAGACTGATATTCAAGGAGTAACTGCCTTTGACACGCCAAACCTCGAAGGAGGAGTTATGCGAACATTTACCATATTCTTTGTGCTTGCTGTTGCGGCAAGCCTGAGCGATGCACAATGGGTACACACTAACGGACCATACGGCGGCCCCGCAAGCTGTTTCGCGGCGAATGGCGCGAATCTCTTCGCTGGGATTCTAGGCGGCGGCGTCTTTCGTTCCACTAACGGCGGCACAATCTGGACAGCAGTAAATTCTGGTCTTATGAACACCAATGTCTTTTCGCTTGCCGTCAGCTGCACGAGGCTCCTGGCGGGGACTGATAACGGCGTTTTTCTTTCCACCAACGATGGCACAAGCTGGACTCAAGCCGGCTTGCCGAGTACGCTTGTATTGGACCTTGCGGTGAGCGGCACGAACGTCTTTGCTGGCACTTGGGGCGGTGTCTTTCTTTCGACTAGTAGCGGGGCAACTTGGGCTGAAGTGGACAGTGGCCTGACGGTCCCTTATGCACATGCTCTTGCTGTAAGCGGCACCAATCTCTTTGTAGGGACTCGTGGTGGTGGCGTCTTTCTGTCCACCAACAATGGCACAAATTGGACTGCGGTGGATTCCGGTTTGACCAGTACCACGGTCATGGCTCTTGCCGTTTTCCCCCCCGACTCATCGGGTTCAGGAGGTCTCTTTGCCGGGACAGAGGGTGGCATCTTTCTCTCCACGAACAACGGCACAAGCTGGACAGCGGTCGATTCCGGCTTGACCAACACTTATGTCATGGCTCTCGCCGCAAGCGGCACCAATCTCTTCGCCGGAACACTTGGAGGTGGAGTATTTCTCTCCACCAATCGCGGCACAAGCTGGACGGAAGTCAATTCAGGATTGACAGACATGGCGGTCTACTCCCTAGGCAGTTTCGGAACAGATCTCTTTGCGGGGACTGGTTGTGGTGTACATTTTTTGGCAGGCGGAAGTTCAAGTTGGGCTACAGTTTGCACGAGTGGAAATTCAAACGTACACATAGCTGCATTGGCCGCTAGAGGCGCAGAACTCTTTGCGGGAGCCGCGTGGGGGTGGCAGAGGGGGAATCCAAATCTCCTTTCAGGAACCGAGTGGGGTGGCTGGGGAAACATCCCCATGGGATGGGGCATCTTTCACTCGACCGACAATGGCGAAAGCTGGCTACCTCAGATGGATGTTCGCGCAACCTGTTTTGCGATACGTAGTACCGACGTTTTTGCCGGGGGGAGCGGCGTCTTTCGATCCACCAACAATGGCACAAGCTGGAGTCCAGCAAGTACAGGACTGCCATATGATTCGGTGTACGGCTACTATCATGGCGTTTTTGCATTTGGTGTCAGTGGCACAAATATTTTTGCCGGGACTGATGGTGACGGTGTGTATCTGTCAACCAACAATGGTGCACGTTGGACGGCGGTCAACGTGGGCCTGACAAACGCAAGGATCAATCAGTTGGTTGTCAGCGATACAAGTCTTTTTGCCGGGACGGATAGCGGCGTCTTTCGTTCCACCAACAACGGTACTAGCTGGACTGCGGTCAACTCAGGCCTGACGAACTTGATGGTCGTGTCTTTAGCTGTCAGTGGCACGAATCTCTTTGCCGGAACGGGATATTCCTTTCTTGGTAGTGGCGGTATTTTTCTTTCGACCAATAGCGGGACAAGCTGGACTCCGGCAAGTTCGGGTCTGTCGAACGCATATGTCTCTTCCCTTGCTGTCAGTGGCACGAATCTCTTTGCCAATACCTGCCCTGACGGCGTTTTTCTTTCCACAAATGATGGAACGAGTTGGCAGTCAATCGCCTCCGGGCTCCCTCAAGTTACTTGTCCCTTTGTGATGGGTGATCTTGTTGGTCCGCTTGCTCTTGGTGACGGATTTGTTTTTGTGGGAACCGGTCACTCCTGGTTTAGTGAGATATCGCATGGCGAGAGTGGCGCAGGGGCTTGGAAACGACCGTTATCGGAAGTGGTCAGCGTAAACTCTCGGTCCAGTGAACTTCCAACGGTGCTCAGCCTTTCGCAGAACTTCCCCAACCCCTTCAATCCTTCAACAACCATTCGCTACGGCTCTGCCACACACATCGTTCGTCACGCTCACAGTCTACAACACGCTTGGTCAGCAAGTAGCGCAACTCGTGAACGAACAACAGCAAGCTGGATATCATGACGTAGTGTTTCGTGGTGAGGGATTGGCGAGCGGCGTGTATTTCTACCGATTGCAGGCAGGAGATTTCGTGAGCGTGAAGAAGCTCTTGTTGTTGAAGTAACGGATCAAGCCCCGATCAGAAATGGTCGGGGCATTGTGTCTCCATTCATCTCTCCAACAAAGGAGGTACCATGAAATCATTCGTTAGTATTCTTCTTGGATTGCTCTGCTTCATTCTCTTCGCAGAAAGCAGAGTGAACGGACAGGCGCTTGTTCCGTCGAAGGAGGCAGCGATGCGATCCACCCCTGATGGACCATCACTCGGAGCGCTGAAGCGCTATTCTCCTTCTTCTATCATGCAGAGAGTGTCAGCCCTCTCGGACTCTGCACTACCGGCTGGTGTGTACACTGTGGGCCAAGGGGGGAGTTTTCCCACAATAGATTCTGCCTTCCACAAGCTTGCCAACGACGGCGTGCTCGGCGATGTAACACTGACACTGATCGACACTCTGTACCAGGCGCAGCGAGGTCGCCGGTTCGAGCTTGGACAGGTAGCTGGGTCTGGCCCCAATGCCCGAGTCACCATCCGGCCCGCCGTCAACACTCGTGTAACAATTGTGCGGAGACAGCAACGCTGTGCTCACTTTCACAAACGTCAAGTATCTCACTCTTGACGGACGCTCCAATCCGCCGTCGCCATCGGCAGGAATTACGGTTCATGCCATCTACAATCCAGCAGTCAGGGTGGAACGACTGCGTCGAGGCGTGGGGGGACGCGGACCACAATCAGTTTCTCTACCTTACCATCAGGTCAGATGATTTCCGTAATGTCAGTCCAGGAGGTGGCGACTGCATCGTTCTCGGGAGCTCAGGAACATCGATGACGCCGGACAGTAATGTGGTTGAAGGCAACCTGCTGAGCGGCGTATTTGGAGTCTATGTGAGTGCGTGGACTACTTCTCCACCCAGCCGTCCGCGGGGGAATATCATACGCGGCAACACGTACGGGCTGACAACCGACCTTCACGGGGCATGGGGAATCCAGAGCGAAATCTGCGAAGGCACAGTGATCGAGGGGAATACGGTTCAGTTCATGCGAGGTACCTATCAAACGACGAACAACGGCCGTATATGGACGATTGGCATTAATGCCTACGGAGATCAGAACAGCACGATTCGCAACAACGTGGTCCATGCGGTGTACACATCTAATGGCGCCGAGCTCTATGGAATCTTAGGATCGGGAACGACAGCGACTAGAGGAACAGGGCTGCTCATCTATAACAACATGGTCTACGATCTGCAGAACACCAGCACGACCGGGAATGCGGTTATTGAAGGAATGTGCCTTTGGTCCAACGTCAATAACCAGATCTTTTACAATACCGTGTACTTGAGCGGAACGGGTGCGAACCCCGTCGGTGTTGATGCACTGTGTCTCTGGACGTCAGTGACGAACACGACCATTGCGTAACAACATCTTCGTGAATATGTACCGGCAGACCTCAGGTCCCGCATCGACGGCGCTGTGGGCCAATGGAGGTCTTACATCAGACTACAACGACCTCTGTGTTGACACAACGTTTGCCAACAGCTATACGGCTTGGCTCAACTCATACTACCGCACATTCAGCAATTGGCAAGGGGCGGGGTACGACCAGAACAGCGTGAGTTTGATGCCGCCTTTTGTCGGTCCTAATGATTTGCACATTGCCTACGTGTTGACCGCGATTGCGGATGGCGGGACTCCGCTCACAGGGATACTGACTGACATTGATGGTAACGTTCGTCCCCATGCAGGCCACTCACGACCTGATATTGGCGCAGATGAATTCGACCATCCACCGGTCTCGGTTGAGGAAGAAGTCGGTGAGGTTCCAGGCTCATTTACTCTCTTGCAGAACTACCCGAATCCGTTCAACCCGAGCACGACAATCAGCTTTCAGGTCCCGGAACAGTGTCACGTTACGCTGAAAGTCTTCGATGTGGTCGGTCGTGAAATCGCAACGCTGGTGAACGAGGTGGAGCAGCCGGGGACGCATACGGCGCAGTGGAATGCGAGTAGAGTGGCGAGCGGGGTGTACTTCTACCGAATCCAAGCTGGGGATTTTGTGGCGAGCAAGAAGCTCTTATTGTTGCGTTAGTTATTGATCGGCAGTTAGACGAAGAAGAGAGGGTGTAACTGGTCTTCCGGAATGTACTGGCTTGCTTGCCGAAAGATCGCTCGCACCGTGCCGGAGTCAAGTTCTTTGTGGCGCGGAAGAGTAAGTGTCTGTCGCTGGCCGGCGATAGTGACACGGCGGAGTTTCACGTGCGAGCCACGCTGCGAGTGGATGGTGAGACCGAAGGATGCGAGAAATCGAGATGATCTCGTCGCCCCAGAGCCGCTTCGGTTTAGGCATAGGCTGGTACCAACTCCATCGTTATGAGTAGGGTCGGGTTTGGGGCGAGACCAAACTCTTCGAGGTCTTCGCCATTCAGATGCAAAGCAACAGCTTCTTGGAGGTTGCTGATGGTTTCGTCGACGGTTCTGCCCTGAGTAACAACGTTGATCTCTTTGCATTCGGCAACGTACCAATCGTCTTCTTTGCGAATGAACGCTTTTATGGTATGCTGAAGTTGAGCCGTGCAGTTCTCCGGTGGATCGTGAGTTCGGTTCAACACTATTCTACCGAAATGCAGACTGATATTCAAAGCAGCAACTGCCTTTGACACGCCAAACCTCGAAGGAGGAATTATGCGAACATTTATCGTTTTCCTGGCACTTGCAGTGGTGGCAACCGTTTGCGATGCACAATCACATCGGACTCTCGATGCTGATGGTTCGAGATTCGACGCTCAAACTCCAGGCGCAACCGTCGAGCGCAGCTATTCACCAATGAGAAACGATCGTTCATTGATCCGATGGTCTGCCTTCCCGTTCTTTCTATCAATCACGACAGGATTGGAGACACATCATCGACTCGACATGGGGCCCGGGGGCACCGCTTGCAACGAAGCGGGCGATTTTCGATGCCTTCGCCACATCCCTGTCAAACAGTTTTGACGGATTTCTTTCGCTTGGTCTGAATTGGAACTCATGGGACTCACTCAAAAGTCACTTTCGCTCCCAAATAGATTCAACGACCAGTCGGGGCATCTTCGCCTCAATCATGGCGCAGTTTGCCATGAGCCTGCGCGATGGACACACGTGGGCATGGGATCGAGGCGTGACATTGAGTGCGTTATCACCCGGTGTACCGGTCCTTGTCCTCTATCCGTTCGCGCAGGCCGATCATTTTGGAGCTGTCCTGACAGCGCTTCCCGACAGCACAGCACTTGTCCTTCGCACCATCCCCAACCATCCACTCGGTCTTCAACCCGGAGACATTGTCTTAGGGTACGAGGGCGTGCCGTGGATGCAGCTCGTCAGAGAACTCCTAAACGCGCAACTTCCTGTTTTCTCAAACGGAGTTGGGGCAGCCTCAGCTGGAATCCACTCTCTCATCCGGAACGCAGGAAACAACTGGCATCTCTTTTCGACCATTGACATCCTGAAGCACTCAACACACGATACGTTGCACTTGTCTGTTCAGCCTCTGCTGGGCCTGCCTGCAGATCCGATGATGGGCAACGAACAAATGGAGATTCCCGGCATACCAATGTCATTTTATCGTGGCTGGCCATGGACGCCGACCGGGCAACTCCTCTCCTCCGGCAGGCTGCCGTCAGCGAACGTTGGATACATTCGTCTTCTTGGTGAATATCCCAGCAGTGCCGCCGATCCTCTCTTTGCGACGGCCGTCGATACCCTGTGGAACGCAGAAGGACTTATCATCGACTTGCGATGGAACTCGGGAGGATGGTCGACGTTTGATCAGGCCTTCGCCAGAATGTACAGTCAGCGACTTTATACGATCAACGATGCCTACCGTATTAGCTCATCGGTTCTGGAGCTTGCTCCGGTGGCGCATAGCGAGTGGTTTGTCATTCCAGGTGTTCAAGGTTCCATCTACGATAGACCACTTGCCGTTCTCCTCGGGCCGACCTGTGTGAGCATGGGAGATATCACCGCTCAGCGACTCCGATATCACCCCATGGTACGGTTTTTCGGCAAACCCCCGATTGCCAGCCTTGGCGACAACGTAGATGTGACCGGCTATGGAGGTTGGTGGCTTCACCATTCCACTTCCGATATGTACCACGTGTCGCAGCCGGGCATCTACATCAATCGACAGGAGTTTCCCATTGATGATCCTGTCTGGTTCAACCCGGACGATGTTGCGCAAGGGATCGACCCTGTGCTCGAGCGGGCGGTCCAATGGATTTCCACCCTCTCTTATGCTCACGATGTCGTCCTCAGTGAGGACACGCTGAGAAGCGCCAGCGACAGCATCCGTATCAGTGCCAAGGTAAAGAACCCCGGTAGCCACAACCTTGTGGTATCAGCCATCGTTACGAATGTCCAAGGCTCGACCGTCGACTCCCTTATACTCACACCTGCCTCCGGCGATACTGTTCGTGCTGCCTACATCAGATCTCCAGGCGCCAATGGGAGATACAACGTGAGTGTGAGGACGACTGACGTGACATCCGGGACTTTCCGCAGGCTTCCAAATGTTGCACGGTTCGACGTCTTAACCGACGTAGACGAAGTTGCTGACAACCTGCCCCAGGAATTCGGTCTTAAGCAAAACTATCCCAATCCGTTCAATCCCAGCACGAGAATCAAGTACCAGTTGCGAACACAGACTCATGTCACACTCAGAGTCTTTGATCTGCTCGGTCGTGAGGTTGCAACCCTGGTGAACGAAGATCAGGCGGCCGGATATAAATCGGTCCAGTGGAACGCGTCAGGATTTGCGAGCGGAGTTTATTTGTACCGGCTTACAGCAGGAAGCTTTATTGACGTTAAGACACTAGTGCTTCTCAAGTAGTTGATAAACCTCGAGGGAGGAGTTATGCAAAGACTTATGTCCTTCTTTGTACTCGCCATTGCGGGCAAGCATGTGCAACGCCCAACATGTGCGCTTCGACGGGCCCGATACCAAAGGCATTCAGCGAACTGCTCTCTCAACTGATGTTCAAATATTTCCTGGAGGTGCATCATGAAAAATATGATATGGCTTCTTTTGGTATTGTTGTTACTCCCCCTGCTGGGCTTTGCACAGCAAAACTGGCAGCACCAGGATTCGCATTTTCCAACAGATGTATCAGTCGTCAGTCTCTCTGCAGTGAACGACCAGGTATGCTGGGCTGTCGGAGAAAAGATCCCATTGATGACTGTTCCGTATGCGGGTTTCATTCGGACCACCAATGGTGGTACAAGCTGGGTGTGCGACAGTATTCCGGGTACTGAACATGGATTCTTTCAACAGATAAAGGCGCTTGATGCAAACACGGCGTATGTGACAGCATTCTTTCTCTCATCACCGGGCTCGCAAGGTGTGTACAAAACGACGGATGGCGGAGCAAGCTGGACACACCAGAATGTGTATGGCTCGTCCACATATGGTCCGGGGTACATACACTTCTGGGATGCCAACAACGGCGTGGTCATCGGGGATCCGAACCTGGAAACATACACCACCACAGACGGAGGACTAAACTGGAATTCGGTGAGTATGCCCCCTGCCCTGAGTGGCGAAGGTACATGGTTTTCTGATGCGGGGATAGTTTCAGCTGGTAATCGAGTCTGGTTCAGCACAGGTGCACACCTTTTCAGGAGCACGGACAGGGGGCACACCTGGACGGCATTCCTGACAGAACCTCAGTTTAACTCGTGGTATCCTTGCATCGCGTTCCAGGATTCGAACATCGGCATCTATTCGCTGAAGGTGCAGGGTGGACTTGTTAGTCTCTGTCGGAAGACAACGGATGGAGGAGTAACATGGAATACGCTCTCCAATTCGGTCATCGATAACATAGCCCCGACCAGGATACAGTATCTATCTGGATCAGGAGCAACATACCTCCTGGCCGGCGGAATGCCTCAGGGCATGAGAGGTTTCGCGGTCACTTACAATGCAGGAGTGAGTTGGACGCTCATCGACACCAGCGGTCATCTCGGCATCGCATTTCCGTCTGCGAGCGTTGGATGGGGAAGCGGGGTAGGCTATGCCACCAACGACGTGTACAAATACGTCGGACCACCAATAATATCATCAGTTACGTATGAAAGTACCGGCCCGGCCTCATATCTCCTGACACAGAACTACCCGAACCCGTTCAACCCGAGCACTTCAATTAGCTATCAACTACCAACACAAAACCACGTCACGCTGAAGGTGTACGATCTGCTTGGTCGTGAAGTCGCCACGCTTGTGAACGAGGTGAGGCAGCCGGGAACGTACTCGGTGCAATGGAACGCATTTGGAGTTGCCAGCGGCATGTACATCTGCAGACTACAAGACAGGAGATTTCATCGCGAGTAAGAAGCTCCTATTCTTGAAGTAGTCAGTGGGCTTTTGTTTCTCCTCAACTGGCGTTGGAGAGCTTTGCTGAGGTGCACGCCGGTCTCGCTGTACTTCCAGTGAAGGGCAGGACCAACTGTGAATGAACAGAAGTGCATTCTGGTCTCAGGCTTGCCCCGGGTGTGCGAAATCTCATTCGGGGGCTCCCTGTTCCGTTCTCACGTGTGCATGATCGAATGCTCAAGATAGGCACTTGTTGTCGCTAACTCGTTCGTATCAATTTGCGGCTCTGAAGTCATGTGTGTCAGATCCAAACCAGGCTCGGTCAAGTTCACAAAAAATGAACGATTTCGACCAGTCGTTGATGATGTTCTAAGTTCATCGTTGCCTGGAGCCTAGCGATGGCAAAGGTTCGTGACAACTTACGGAATCCGCAGAAAACCTTGCGCGATAACCTCGTGGCAACCGCAGCAAGAGAAACTCGTACTGGCCACAGTTGATTCTGAGAACTGTTGTCTATATGCTAACATGGGCGCTTCCCGTAGTGAGCCGTTGCATCGTTTAGGCTCGACATTGCCAGCCGGCCCAACGCTCCCAGATTTTTGACCGACTCTTTAATGCCATCTTAGGGAGTCCCCTCTCCAGTCATTCTGTTCGTGTCGTCCTGATCAAGGGCACCGAGAGCGACACGTGTTGATTTCTCCGCCGACTAAGCAGAGAGATCTCAGCGTTCGGGGCCCGCCGTTCTTACCAATCTACACATTTCCCAATTTCTTCGATGACGCTGCACGACCTCGTGAGATGGTCGCGTCGAGGGTGTGTTGTCACCAATCTCGTGCAAGGAAAAATCAAAGATGACGTTCTTGTCTACCATACACACTTCATACACTAGGAGAAGGTCGAAATGAATAACCGGCACAATTTCTGGATGCTCGCAAGCATCGCGATTGTTTGCGTGCTCTCAATCAATTTTGCATGGGGGCAAGCTTCAGTGACAGTCACACCTACACCTCTAACGAAGAATGTGGGGGAGTCATTCACGTATACGGTGCATGTTGTTGGGATCTCCAATCTTCTTGCATCGCGTGTGACACTGACGTTTGATAATTCCATTATTCAGTACACCGGCACCGCTGCCAATGGGACATTCTTTCCGGGAGGCAGCGCGAGTTTCTTCGCATCGAATCCGCCACCGGACCCGACCGTCAACAGTGTCGTGGTTAATCAGGCTGTAATCGGTGGGCCTACCTTGAGTGGCGGAGGAGATCTCTTCACGATAGGGTTCACCGCGATTGCGGCGGGGAGCGGTAGTACTGTGGGGATAACTGTAAGCATGCGCGATTCACTCAATCAGGTAATCCCCACATCAGCGACAGGTGCATCGATAACAGTAAACAATCCTGCGCCAACGACAACGAGCATTAGCCCAACGAGCGTAACTGCGGGCAGTCCCGATCTCGCTCTCACTGTCTATGGCACCGGTTTCCTTTCGGGAGTTTCGGTTGTGAAATTTGACGGCTCCTCGGTGTCAACGTCATTCGTGAGTGGCACACAGTTGACAGCCACAATTCCGGCTGCAAGTCTGACTGTTGCAGGTGCAAAGAGTATCACGGTTTTCAACCCCACGCCTGGAGGCGGAACGTCGAATGCTCAGACGCTGACCGTCAATCCCGCGTCGGTTGATCATTTTGACTTCGATGCAATTTCTTCTCCTCAGGCTGCGGGGACAGCGTTCAGCATCACCATGACGGCGAAGGATGCGTATGGAAACGTCGCAACCGGCTTCGGCGGAACTGTCAACCTCTCAACGACGGGGGGAACGATCTCGCCGACAACGAGTGGCACATTCTCTTCCGGTGTCCGCGTCGAGGACGTCACGGTGACTTTGGCAGGGACAGGCAAAACCATTTCCGCCAACGATGGTTCGGGCCATACAGGGACGAGCGGGACGTTTGATGTGGTAGCGGGAGCGGCCGATCACCTGGTGTATGTACAGCAGCCGACGAATGCGACGGCGGGAGCGGTGATCAGTCCAGCGGTGACGGTACAGTTGAAGGATGCTTTGGGGAACGACGTCCCGACTTCGGGAGTCTCAGTGGGAATGACACTGAGCAGCGGGACGGGAACGCTGTCGGGAACGACGCCGCAGTCGACGGATGGGACAGGACTGGCGACGTTCAATAATCTGAGTATCAACCTGACGGGATCGAAGCAGTTGACGGCTGCGAGCGGAGTTCTCACCTCGGCAGTGAGTTCGAGCTTCACTATCAGCGCAGGTTCAGCAACAAAGGTTCTGGTTGAGACGGCGCCCAACGGCACCGGCACGATCGTACCTTCACAGTCACTGACCTCGGGATTGTCGATTACCGCGTACGCCGTGAGTCGGGACGCCTTTGACAACTTCGTGGCCAACGTCGCAGCAACATGGAGTCTCACCAAGACTGGCGGCGTAGTTGACGGTGACCTCGTGCCGGGTGGTGGTGGCACGAGCGCAGTGTTTACGGGTCATGTGATCGGAACCGCAGTCATGAGGGCGTCATTCGGCGGCTATACTGAAACGCCATCGGGCACGATAACGGTGAACCATGGCACTCTGAGCACGTTCGCTGTTGAAGCTGCCGGCGGTGGCGCAATTGGACCGCAAACGCAGGGCGTTGCTTTCAATATCATGGTGACAGCCAAGGACGCGAACGGGAACACGGTTGGCAACTTCGGCGAGACTGTCGATATCACTTCTTCCGGAACTCTGTCGAATGGAGGTGGCACGACTCCTTCCTTCGTGAACGGCGTGCTGGCTTCGCGCAGTGTCACAGTTACGTCGACAGGGAGTACTGCCATTACGGCGACGAGAACCAGTGGTGGTTTACAGTTTGGCGTCAGCAACTCGTTCAATGTGGCGGCAGCGAGCTTCACAATCCATGCAACTGCTGGATCGAATGGCAACATCGTTCCATCTGGCGATGTGGTCGCATCCTATGCCTCAACTCCATCGTTCACAATGACGGGGAGCGGGAACTACCATCTTGGTGCTCTCCTCGTCGATGGCATTGTTGTGAATCCGGTATCGCCTTATGTCTTTGCTCCTGTTACAGCAGATCATTCCATCCATGCACGCTTTGCTCAAACGCAATACACCGTTACAGGAGCAGACTCGCTGCGAATTGACACCGATGGTGACGGCACCGTTGATATGACCATGAAGTTTACCGCTATTCCCTATGGAGGTGGTACGGTAGATGTCTTCTCGTATCTTGCAGCTCCTTCTGGAGAACCGGCGGCACCACCTACCTCTCTTGCTTACTATGTGAAGATCGTTTGCAGCATGCCTGCACATTCATTCAGCGTTCGAGTGCAAACCGACATGGTGAACGTGTCCAGTTTCGGCCCCACCTCAAATCTTGTGTACCATAGAAATACTGCACCAACCGGATGGGTGCCGATGCCGGGGACCTATTCGTCAAGTGATGCTGTATTCTCAGGCCATCCGAGTTTCTCGTTCACGACAGATCACTTTACCAACTTCACGTTGTTCAATGCTCCCTCAAAGAACCTGTACGTCGGACTGAATAGTACATCCACAGATCCAGGCACGGTGTATCCCAACAATACATGGACGGCCGGAGGCTACGGAGCGGATGACTGGCGCTGGACGGGCTCGCAGGCTCTGAGCTTCTATCTGGTGCCTCAACTGAACTCCGTCTTCAATACGGGTGATGTAACTTTGGAGTGGGACAACAGCGTCATGACGTTTGCAGGTGCCGCATTCAACGGGATCTCATTTGCACTGCCATTGCCACGCCTGATGGAGACACCAGCTGCAGATTCATGTCTCGAATACGACGACATTACTGTCGATCCCCTGAACTACATCGTCATGGTGAACTTTACATTGCTGAAACCCGGTCACAGTGCACTTGCGGTTGTTCAGTCGAGCTTCTCCAAAATCTGGACCTGAGACGGTGTATCTGATCCCTTATCAGGGTGAAGTAAAGACATACCTGGGCGACATTGCAACCGGCTTCGACGGCACAACGGGTAATGGCGTTGTCGATTTCAATGACCTCACACTCTGGTCACTCGCCTATTGGTCCGGTGTTCCAGGATATCCTGGCGGAATGGACCACTATAAGATGAAGTTCGACATTGGTCCGACACAGGATGGTTATGTGTTCACCCTGCCACAAGTAGATAGCAAGATCGAATTTGAGGATCTGGTAATGTTCTCGATCAGCTACGGCCAGAGCCGATCGCACGTGCTGCCGAAGTTGCCGGCGCCCTCCAAGGATCCGGTTGAGGTGTCGCTCGGTAAGCCCGTTGCGTCAGGCAATGAAACGCGGATACCGTTGATGGTCGCTGGTGGTGTGACAGACATTCGCGCAATGAAGATCGAGGTGGACGGAGCGTTTGGGTCGTACCTCGGTGCCGATAAAGGCGAGTTGTTGAAGTCCTACGATACTCCGGTCATGGTCATGTCAAGGGCTGAGGGTCGAAAGGTGTTTGTGGATCTTGCGGTGATGGGCTTGAACACCCATGGTATTGATCGCTCTGGTGATCTGGTGTGGCTGCGGTTTACGGGCAGGCCGCTCGTAAAGCTGACAAGCAGCGATGCACGCAACAGTCTCAACGCGGCTTTGGATGTCCTGAAGAAAAAGGGTGAAGGGGAAGCAGGGCCGACTGCATACTCCCTGCAGCAGAACTATCCAAACCCATTCAACCCGGCGACAACGATTGAATACGCAGTTCCGGCTGCGGGTCACGTCATGCTTGAAGTGTACAACATTCTTGGCCAGCGGGTGGCAACACTTGTAAACGATGTCCAGGATGCCGGGTTCTATCAAGTCTTATGGGATGGAAGAGATGAGAACCACAATACTGTTGCGACGGGCCTGTACGTGTACCGAGTGACAGCTGGAGCTTTCAGTTCCGTGAAGAAGATGCTCCTTCTGAAGTAAGTCGTAGTGATGCGGAGAAGTCCCAATGGGTGTACGCGGGACTTCTCCGTTATTTTTCTTATTCAGGCCACATATTTTCCGGCCGAGGAATTTCTTTGTGATCTGGGAGATGGAGCGCGGAGGTTCAAGGCATGTCCATTGAAGTTGCCTCAGAGAAAAGTCAATTCGAGGAGGTTCATCATGAAATGTTCAGTGAAAGTGTTGTTCTCCTTTGTACCGGTTGTAGCGTTGCTGATGCTCGATCTGAACACTGCTGCTGCGCAATCTTGGTACAATTCGAGTTGGGCATACCGACGTGCTGTGACCATATCCAATCCCGGTGGAACAACCCTCACCGACCTTCAGGTCCAGATCACGCTCGACGGGTCGTTCAATTTTGCCGGGGCGAAGAGCGATGGGAGTGATATTCGCCTGACGTCGGGTGACGGGATGACGCTGATCCCTTTCTGGATTGAGAATTGGATTTCACCTACCACCGCCAGTATCTGGGTTAAGGTGCCAAGTGTTCCAACATCAGGAACGACATTGTATCTATACTATGGCAACGCCACGGCGACGAGCGCCAGCAATGGGACCTCCACATTCAAGTTCTTCGATGATTTTACCAATCCTGATACTCTTTCCCAGAAGAACTGGATACGGATTCTAAACTATCCCTGGGGCACCAGCGGTTATGTTCCCCATGACTGGAAATACTCCATGGAGATGCAGCAGGGTGCTTTGTATTTCGCCCTTCTCAGATCTCAGAATGGATGGAATATCGCATCCCTTGATACGATGATCCAACAGGAGTTTGATTTTATTCACAGCCAGATCAATCCGGATGGGTCGACGGTCGGGACTCACAACGAACCCCAGTATGAATACGGCGTGACCCTTTCGAACCTTGCGCTGGCGTATCTATACTTCAAGACCGCCAATCCGGCACTTTCTGCGGTATGTTACAGCGACATGGTGAAGGTCTATGGATATGTGAAGAGCCAATGGCAGAACGTTATTGGTCTGGGTGATGCCGGGGGCAGCAGTATGGCTTTGCACGGATTCAGCAATGCCTGGAAAGCGTTCAATGACTTTGGGAACACGACATCGGCCAATGAGGTAAGAGCCATTGTTCAGAACTATGCCACAACGTTTATCAATAATCAGTCGGGTGGCAACTGGAGCGGCGCCTCTGGGATCCAGGAGCATGAGAAAAGAGATTTCGGGGTACTGACGGCCTATGATGTCACCGGTGACGCCTCCTATCTCACCGCAGTGAAGAACAACATTGACTATCTACTTTCTACATTCTGGCTCTCGTCAAATGGTGGTCTGACATGGTACGGGTCAACTTCAGATCCTTTTTACGAATGTCATCAGCAGTGGTTCATGATCGCGGTAAAGATGCTCTACAACAGATCTGGCGGAGCCTACGATTATCTGACGCAGGGTCAGATGGCCTGGCATTTTCTGACTGACAATAATTATGCAAACATCGACACGTACGTGCATAACTATGTCAATCATGGTGCTTTTTTCAGTTACCGGAATCTGTCGAGCGGTGGCTCCTACAATCTCGACGGCTGGAAAGGATCCTATGAAATTGGAGCTGCACTTTGGGGGATGGCGCTGAATTATGACTGGGTATCAAGTTACCAATCTTCTCATTCGACGCAGGCGTACAACTACCTCGATCAAATGGTGAAGCAAGTCAAGAATTTCCCTACGAACAAGGGATTCTATTTCCAAGGCTCGGTTGCACCAAGGAGCAGTCTGTGGAGTAAAGTGGGATCACCAACTGTAGCGATCGTTCAAGACAACGGCAAGAATGTTCTTAGCCTAGTAGGCTCAAATGACCATTTCTCTCTTCTCACCACCACCGATAGGAGTTTCAACAATTTCATTTTTGAAACAAAGGTGAAAATGCTTCTGGATGTGAACAACTCTTGTACTCCTGAAATGCATTTCCGGGAGACCGATGTCAACAATATGTACTTTGCTATGCTTCGTGGTGAAGCTATCAATGACATATATGTGCGAAGGTATCAGGGTGGTTCTCAATACATAAATGCGAGCTACCCATTCAACTATAATGCCAATCAATATTACAATTTCAAGATAAGTGTGAACGCCGATTCAATTAAACTGTATTTGGATGGCGTGCGGCAAGCCACTTACCGGGATATCGGAACTGGTGTTTTATCCGGTGGATTGAGCATCCTTAACTATGGGGCTGCTTCTCCAATATATCATGACAATGTTCGAGTTCGGATGTGGGTGGATCCCGAGCCGACTTCATCTGTTGGAGCTGAAGAGCAAGCGGACGGTTTGCCCGAGACGCAGTCGTGTACAATCACCGGTATGGTCTACAGTTTCCCGCTTTCGAATGTAACGATGGCCTTCAGTGTTCTGCCACCAAGTGGCGGGAATGTCACGGTTCGCCGATATCTTGAGACACCGCCTTATCCCACATATCCGAATCCACCCACAGGATCAACGTATATCCCTCTGTGGTACGATATCACGTCGCCACTGGCAAACAACAGCTTCAGCGGAACCATCACGGTTGATGTCAGCGGTGTGTCGGGGTTCGGAGTGGACAGCAAGGTGATGTACTACAACGCAACGACAGGTCGATGGGTATTGCTGAGCGGGACGTATAATGCCGGCGCCCAGACGTTTACCTTCTCGACGACGCACTTCACGCCGTTTGCGTTCATCAACACTCCGGCAACTGCGTACGATGTTTTCATCAGTACGAGTCCGAGTGTTGCCTCAGCGGGAGCGGTGTACCCGAATGCGACGTGGGGGGGTGGGTATCTCGGTCAGTTGAATGACTGGGGATACACAGGGACACAGCCATTCAGTCTGTACATTGTGCCGCAAAGTGGAACAACACTTGGCGCATGTGAGCTTGTGGTGGAGTACGACAGCGCGGTGGTTGCACTGGACACGGTGCTGTTCATGGGGTCGATTTTCACGGGTCCGAATCTGCTATATGCGGGGTCGAATCGGTTTGGCTCTGGCGACCGTGTGACACTCAATGCGAGTTTGATCGATCCGACCAATGTGACGGTCGGAGTGGGTGACTACATAGCGGAACTGAAGATGAAACTGAAGAAGCCTGGGCACGGGACAGTGGCATTGATTGGCGATCACGTACTGTCGTTTAACCCGGGGTCCAGTCCATCGAGTGTGTACATCACACCGCATCAGGCGGAGGTGAAGGCGTACCTGGGGGATGTTGCTTCTTCTGGTGGTGAGGCCACCGGTGATGGGAAGATTAACTTCCAGGATCTCGCTCCATGGTCAGCTTCATATTGGTCTGGCGTACCTCCCGTGGGTATGACGAACTACAAGTCGAAGTATGATATTGGACCGACACAGGACGGGTATGTGTTCTCGTTGCCGACACACGATTTGAAGATAGATTTTGAAGACCTGGTGATGTTTTCGATCGGTTATGGTCAGACAGTGCGCAGTGAACTGCCGAAGATCCTTCCTCAGAGTGAGCCACTTGTTGTTTCGCTTGGCAAGCCAGTGGGAGTGGGGGATGAGTTGAGAGTTCCGGTGCTGATTGGTGGAGGAGTGACAGATGTGCGCGCGATGAAGCTGGAGCTGAATGGCCAGTTTGGGTCATTGCTGGGAGTAGACAAAGGAGAACTAACGAGGTCGTACGAGACGCCAGTGATGCTGATGAGCAGGGCAGAGGGACACAGGGTGTATGTTGATCTGGCAGTGATGGGACTTGAGGCACAGGGTTTGAACAGAGGGGGAGAAGTTGCGGTTGTGCGCTTCGCAGGAGCAACATCTGTTGGTTTGGTTAATGCGGAATGCAGAAGCAGCAGGAATACAGGGTTAGCGACGAATCTGTCGAGGAGCACTGTTGGCACGATGCCAACGAAGTATGGTCTTGGGCAGAACTATCCGAACCCATTCAACCCGACGACAACCATCGAGTATCAAATCCCTGTGGCCGGGAAGGTGACGCTTGAGGTATATAGCATCCTTGGCGTGCGGGTGGCGACACTTCTGAACGATGCCCAGGAGGCAGGATTCTATCAGGTCATGTGGGATGGCAGCGATGACAACCACAAAACCGTGGCGACAGGTGTCTACCTGTATCGTGTCAAGGCGGGCGACTTCAACAGCGTCAAGAAGATGGTTCTTCTCAAGTGAGTGTGCAAGGAAAAGGAAGTAGGTCAACGGAATTTCTGTTGTTCTGGTTCTCTTTCGTATTCACGACCGATGAACAATGACACGGACGGCGAAAGAAACGAGAACGGCGCTTCGTTTGTCGTACAAGTTGTACAACAAATCATTGCCTTCCACTTTTGCTGCATGTTGCAGTGAGGGGGAACTATGAACTCGCAGTCACTTTGTTGGAGACCACGATGAAAACAAGTTCTCTGCTTCTTTCGGTCCTCATACTGATCGGTGTTTCTTGCGTCAATGGCTTTGCGCAAGGAGCTTCCTTTTCCTCTATCACCTCCCTGCAGACATTTGCGATCTCTGCAAACACGGGAGAGAAACCCCAGTCAAAGGCATGGACATACGCCGGGAGGTGGTGGGCGGTCTTGGCCACAGCCGGCAGCGGCACAGATCTTTATCGTCTTGATGGAACCGCGTGGACGAGCGTGTTACATCTGTCCGATGCTACCGATACACATGCGGATGCAAAAGTAACCGCGAGTGGAGTCGCTCATATTCTTCTTTACCGCGGTGTGAACTCAACACTTGTTTCAGTTGAGTTCGTGTCCGCGAGCACGACCTACCAAATGTGGACATCCAGACCAACCGCTGTTGCTCTGACACTTGACAGCGGCGTGGAGACTGCCACCATTGACATCGACACTCAAGGGAGGATGTGGCTTGCCTCCGATGCAAACACCGATGTGAACGTCCGGTGGAGCGATCCACCATACTCGGTGTGGAGTTCGACCATCACAATCGCATCGGGAATCAGTACAGATGATATTTCCGTGGTGACAGCAATTCAACCATTGGGGAAGGTCGGGGTTTTGTGGTCAAACCAGATGACACAGCGTTTTGGCTTCAAGACTCATATCGATGGCGGCAATCCAACAACATGGTCAACGGATGAGAGTCCCGCTTTGCAGTCCGCCGTGAACATTGGCGCTGGTATGGCCGATGATCACTTGAACATAAAAGTCGCCTCTGACGGCACAGTCTACGCTGCCGTAAAAACCAGCTACGACACTCCGGGCTATCCCAGAGTGGCGCTCCTTATTCGTCGCCCAGCCGGAACGTGGGACAATATTTATGAGGTCGATCAGGTTGGGACACGCGGAATTGTTCTACTGAACGAGATGCGTGGTGACCTCACGGTTTGCTACACACTTGCTGAAGGCCAGAGCGATATTGTTTACAAGAAGACTGCTCTCTCACCGATCTCGTTCGGATCGAGACAAACGCTGATCAGCGGGGGGATCTACAATGAGGTGTCAAGCACGAAGCAGAACCTCGACAACGGCGATGTCATCCTGGCGACAAACGTGCCTACAAGCAGCGTTGTTGGCGTTCTGGCGTTTGATTCACCTCTCGATGTCGGACTGGTTGCCTACTACAAAATGGACGAGGGGAGCGGGGTAAGCTTGCGAGATACTTCGGGGAATGGAAATCATGGGAACATCAGGTTTGGTCCGGCATGGGGGTCAGGTCAACAAGGCCAGGCAATAACGTTCAATGGCACTTCGCAATATGCCTCGGTCCCCAATTCCGCAAGTCTTGGAATGACGAATGCCATTACACTTGCTGCCTGGATTGCTCCGGGGAAAGTGGGAACTCAAAGGGTTGTTGCCAAGGCGTGGATGAACAATAACGATGGTTATGAGCTTTCGTTGTCAAGTGCAGGGAAGGTCTTTGTTCGGTTCAATCAGCAGAGTTCGGCGGACACCAGACGAGTGAATTCCACCGCATCATATCCGACCGATGGAACAACCTGGATGCATGCGGCAGCCACATACGATGGATCCAAAATCAAGATGTATATCAACGGGGTGCTGACCGACTCACTGGCTGCTGTACTCACGATCGGCACCAACACTGATTCGCTGTACGTTGCGAGGCAGAAGGACGCTGCCAGTCCATATTATTTTCAAGGAAAGATGGACGAGGTGTATATCCACAACCGTGCACTCAGTGCTTCTGAGATTGTGCAGCTCGCCACTCTTCCAGTCCAATACGTTATTACTGCATCAGCGGCAGCAAACGGTTCGATCAGTCCGAGCGGATCAGTCAGCGTGGCGCAAGGTGCAGATCAAACATTCACCATCATGCCCAACAGTGGGTACCATGTGGCTGATGTACTCGTTGATGGCGGCAGCGTTGGAGCGGTCACGTCGTACACATTTACCAACGTGCAGGCAACTCATACCATCAGTGCATCCTTTGCGATCAGCACAATAACACACACGATCTCTGCCAGTGCGGGGGCAAACGGTGCCGTCGCGCCGTCCGGTCCAGTAATAGTCAATGATGGCGCAAACCAAACGTTCACGATCACTCCCAACGTGGGCTACCACGTCAACGATGTACTTGTCGACCTTGTTTCACAAGGAGCTATTACAAGCTACACGTTTAGCGATGTCATCGCCGACCATTCAATAAGTGCCTCGTTTGCGATCAACCCATCGCTCGTGGGCCATTGGGCGATGGATGAAGGGAGCGGGACAACCCTGACCGATTCCTCGACGTACCACGACAACGGAACGACAGTTGGCAATCCGACGTGGGGTGCCGGGGTGCGGGGAAGTGCACTGACGTTCAGCGGCAGCGGCCAGTATGCCACAGTCCCTCATGGTGCGCAATTCGACCTCACGAATGCGATCACGATTGCGGCCTGGGTTCGTCCGGGACAAGTTGGCACCCAGGATCTCGTGAAGAAGGCGGTCAACGGTGCCACGAATGGGTATGAACTTGCCCTGGCGAGCAGCACTTCCGCTTGGCCCCAGAGGGTGTTCTTCCGGTTCAACCAGCAAACGGACGGCGACACCTACCGGCTCAGTGCGCGGGCTGCCAGTATCTACCCGATTGATGGTACGTGGGTACACTACGCAGGGACGTATGACGGGACCACCATGAAGCTGTATATCAACGGTGTTCTTGATACCTCGCGTACGGTCTCTGTTACGATAGGTACAAACAGTCTGCCGGTCAGCTTTGCAGCGGAAAACAACGGTGCCAGAGCGTTCAAAGGGGGGTTGGACGATGTACGCATTTACAGCCGCGCACTCAGTGCTTCCGAGATTGAGCAACTTGCCTCCACTGCGATCCACTACACGATCACAGCCTCCGCTGGCGCAAATGGTTCGATCAGTCCCAGCGGTTCCGTCAGCGTGACACAGGGTGCAAATCAAACATTCACCATCACGCCCAACAGTGGGTACCATGTGGCTGATGTACTCGTTGATGGCACCAGCGTTGGGGCAGTGACTTCCTATACGTTCACCAACGTCCAGGCCAACTATATCATCAGTGCGTCGTTTGCCATCAACACACACACGATCACTGCTAGTGCAGGAGCAAACGGTGCCATCGTGCCGTCCGGTTCAGTCGTTGTCAATGACAGCGCGAGCCAGACGTTCACCATAACTCCCAACGCGGGGTACCACGTCAACGACGTGCTTGTTGATCTCGTCTCACGAGGAGCCATTACAAGCTACACGTTCAACACTGTCACCGGTGATCATACCATTAGTGCATCGTTTGCGATCAACACGTACACGCTCGCGGTAAACGCGACCAACGGCACCGTGTCGAAGGATCCGGATCAGCCAACCTACAATCATGGCACGATTGTTCAACTGACCGCGACGCCAAACGCAGGATGGACATTCATAGATTGGAGTGGAGATGCCAGCGGGTCAGCGAATCCGTTGAGCGTGACGATGGACGGGAACAAAACCATCACGGCGAATTTTGGGGCGGCGCTCGTTGGGCATTGGGCAATGGACGAAGCAAGTGGTACTCTTCTCGTGGATTCCTCCGGGTATTCCAATAACGGAACAATCACGGGGACCGTGAGCCGGGTGCCTGGGATACGAGGTCGAGCATTGGCGTTCGATGGTGCAACCACGTACGTAACGGCCCCCCATAGCTCAAGTCTCAACATCACGAATGCAATTACTCTTGCTGCGTGGGTAAGACCTGAGGTGTATGCCACTCAGGACCTCGTCAAGAAGGCAACCAATGGCACAACCGACGGTTATGAGCTTTCGCTGGCGACATCAACGGGAAACCCGCCAAAGAGACCGTTCGTTCGCTTTAATCAGGTCACTTCAGCTGACACCTGTCGCTTGAGTGCACGCGCTGCAAGTGAGTACCCGATTGACGGCAGATGGGTTCACTATGCTGCAACGTACGACGGAACAACGATCAGATTTTATATCAATGGATTGCTCGACACATCGAAGACGGCCTCATTGACCATCGCATCCAATAGCCTTCCCTTGAGCATCGGTGGACAGAGCGATGGTGCACGGAAGTTCACTGGACAACTGGATGATGTTCATGTGTACAACCGGGCATTGAGTGCGCCTGAAATTGCTGCGCTGGCAGCACACACCATCACCGCCTCCGCGGGAGCGAACGGGACGATATCACCAAGCGGAGCGGTGGCCGTCAATCATGCAGCGAGCCAAACATTCACGATTTCGCCAAATGGCGGCTACCAGATCGACAGTGTGATCGTGAACGGGGAATACCGGGGGACGATGTCAAGCTACACCTTTACAAACGTCGTTGGTGACAGCACAATCAGGGCAGTCTTCAAGGTTCTCCCCACCATCCACACAATTACAGCCTCGGCCGGAGCCAACGGCAGCATCAGTCCTTCTGGCGTTGTGAGTGTTGCGGACGGAGCAAGCCAGACATTTACGATCGCTCCTTTCCCTCACTACCATATTGACAGTGTGATTGTCAACGGGACGCACCGCGGGACAATGTCCAGTTATACGTTTACAAACGTGAGGGGAGACTCGACAATACACGCCACGTTTGCTGTTAACACGTACATGCTGAACATAACGGTGGTGGGAAGCGGCAGCGTGGGGAAGGTCCCTGACCAACCAACGTACAATTACGGAACAATAGTACAACTGACAGCAACACCGGCCGGAGTGTGGTCGTTCAGCGGCTGGAGCGGCGACGCCAGCGGTTTCACGAACCCGCTGTCGGTGACAATGGATACGAACAAGAGCATCACAGCAACCTTCACGAACACGAACACCCTGGTTGGTTACTGGGCGATGAACGAGGGGAGTGGAACCACGTTGGTGGATTCCTCCACCTACGGAAATTATGGAGCAATTTCGGGCGGCCCTTCTTGGGTGACAGGTGTGAAAGGGCAGGCGCTGAATTTTAATGGCTCAAGTCAGTACGCCGCAGTTTGCGACACACCGAGTGTCCGTATTTCGAGTGCAATCACGTTAGCGGCTTGGATTGCCCCAACGACCGTAACAACACAGAGGATTATCACCAAGGCAGTCATGGGTTCCAGCGATGGATATGAACTGTCACTCGGAAGCCTCGGGAAGGTCTTCTTCAGACTCAATGAACACACCAATAGTCATCGACTGGATGCGGTGACGACCTATCCGACCACCGGAACGAGCTGGATGCACGCGGCTGCGACGTACGACGGTGATTCGCTTCGCTTGTATATCAATGGCGTAAGAGAAGGAGTTGGGAAGATGGGGGTTCCCATCGGAACTAACACGGATTCTGTTTATATCGGCAGGCAGAAAGATCCTGCCAATCCCTGTTGGTATTGGGGGAAAATGGATGAAGTCCGGCTTTACAATCGTGCGCTTAGTGTATCAGAAATCCAGGCGCTCGCCAGCCACACGATCACCGCCACCGCCGGGGCAGGTGGTATCATCAATCCGGCGGGAGTCGTGAACGTGCTTCATCACGCGGATCAGACATTTGCCATTACCGCTGATCCGGGGTATTCCATCTCTGGAGTCACGGTTGACGGTGTCTCACAGGGAGCAATCGCGAGCTACACGTTTAGCCACGACACGATCGATCACACAATCAACGCCACATTTGTCAGGTCTCCTCACACCATCACCGCTACCGCGGGAGCAAATGGTAGCATTAGTCCATCTGGCGCTGTGAGCGTTGCGGACGGAGGCAGTCAGACCTTCATGATCACTCCGTCGACCGAGTATCGTGTCGACAGTGTACTCGTTGACGGTGTGAAGGTGGACTCGACGACCAGTTACACGTTTGTAAACGTCACGACAGATCATACGATTCGAGCGGTGTTCAGGATCAACCGGTACACGATCACGGCCTCGGCGGGTCCGAATGGGACGATTAGTCCGAACGGAGGGGTAAATGTGAACCACGGATCGAGTCAGACATTCGTCATCATTCCTTCAGGAGGGTACCATGTTGACAGTGTACTTGTTGACGGTGTGAAGGTGGACTCGACGACGAGTTACACGTTTGTAAACGTCACGATGGATCATACAATTCGAGCGGTGTTCAGGATCAACCAGTACACGATCACGTCCTCGGCGGGTCCGAATGGGGCGATCAGTCCGAACGGAGGGGTATACGTGAACTATGGATCGAGTCAGACATTTGTCATCACTCCTTCAGGAGGGTACCGTGTTGACAGTGTACTCGTTGATGGTGTGAAGGTGGACTCGACGACGAGCTACACGTTTGTAAACGTCACGATGGATCATACGATCCGAGCGGCATTTGCAGCCGATCTGATTACCATACCGGTGAGCATGAATTCAGGGTGGAACCTGATATCCTGTCCCGTGACTGTGGCAAATGACTCGGTGCTGGCACTCTACCCGACGGCGGCCTTTCCCTACGCGTTTTCATTCAGCAGCGGATATGTACAAGACTACACAATGGAGAACGGGGTAGGATACTGGGAGAAGTTCTCAACACCGATAGCACAGTCGATAACTGGCTTGGCGCGCACATGCGATTCAATAGCGGTTCGGACAGGCTGGAACATGATTGGGACAATATCTAGTCCCGTCGACACGAACACGATAGTGAGTGTGCCACCAGGGTTGAGACAGTCCAACTGGTTCGGATATGGCGGTGGATACGCGTCCGTGGCGCAGTTGGTACCGGGGTTGGCCTACTGGGTAAAATCAAACGCGGCCGGCAAATTCGTTCTTGCCAACACCCCCGTGTCACGTCCGGCGAAGGTAGAGTTCTCCGGTTTGAGAGAAGTGGGTGAGGTGTTGAACACGCTATTGATCACCGACAGCAGAGGTGGGTCGCAGACATTGTATTTCGGAGTGGATGCAAGCCACGAGATCGCGGTGTCGCTCTATAGCTTGCCCCCCTCCCCCCCAGTGGGCGCATTTGACGCGAGATTTGCGACTGCCGATGGCGGAACGATGGTTCAAGTCCATCCCGTGAAGGTGTCAGCTCCCGTTGAGTTTCCGGTAATAATCCAGTCGACCGCATATCCCTTGACCGTGACATGGGAAGTCGGGAAAGGAACCGCGTCGTATGAATTGACTGACGATGTTGGCGGCGCGGTCTTTCATGTGCGGGAGTTGAATCGTGGAGGCAGTGCCAGGATCATCAACAGCGGGGTCAACAGGATCTCTGTGAAGTTGATCGGTGACGGACAATTGCCGAAGCAGTTTGCACTCCGGCAGAACTACCCGAATCCGTTCAATCCGTCGACCACAATCCGGTATGACGTGCCGTCACAAACGCACGTGATGTTGAGAATCTACAACATCCTGGGTCAGGAGGTCAACACGCTGATCAATGAAGTGCAGGAAGCCGGATATCGGTCCGCTGAGTGGAATTCGACGGACAACTCTGGTCTGACAGTTGGCAGTGGAACGTATTTCTGCCGGCTCACGGCAGGCGGCTTCATCGACACGAAGAAGATCTTGCTTGTGAAATGATGCTGTCGAGGAATTTGATGTAGCGTTTTCGTGCCGTCAGAGAATGCTCATCATCCTGGCTTCATCGTCCGTTGTTGTCACAGGCAAATGCCGAGGGGTTTGAATATCTGCTCGGCGGCCTTTCCCATCCTGTGAGAGGCATGAGATGAATAGATGTGTATTGATCTTATTACCCTGGGAGGAGTATATGAAAAGGACCGTTCTGGCTTTGTCCCTTGTTGCTCTGTCATTTCTTTGGAGCGTAACCTCCGTCTATGCACAAGGTGGTCCCGCGAAACCAGATGATGCGAGTCTTGTTGCTTACTACATGATGGACGAAGGGAGCGGCATATCGCTGAGAGATACCTCCGGCACTGGAAACCATGGGATCATCAAGAACGGTCCTGCTTGGGTAACTGGTATCAAAGGACAGGCGCTGAGTTTTCAATGGTACAACTCAGTACGCTACAGTCCCCGATACGCCAAGTTTGCGCATTACAAGCGCAATCACTCTCGCTGCTTGGATTGCCCCCACAAAAGCATTGAGTACGCAGAGGATTATCGCTAAGGCACTGCAGGGTTCTACCAATGGGTATGAACTATCACTTGCAAGCACCGGGAAAGTGTTCTTTAGACTCAATCAAGTCGGTCCCCCCGCTAATGGTTATCGAATAGATTCTGATACTTCATATCCGACCACCGGAACAACCTGGATGCACGTGGCTGCGACGTACGATGGAGCCGCGCTGAAACTGTACATCAATGGCGTACTACAAAAATCTGCGACCGCAGCAATTACGATTGGCTCCAATACGGATGTTCTCTCAATTGGCAGGATGAGGGATAGCTCGAATTTTTTTGGTGGGAAGATGGATGAAGTGCGCATTTACAATCGGGCGCTATCCCTGGCAGAAATTGGGACGCTTGCTGGTCACACGATTACAGCAACGGCAGGTGCAAATGGTGCGATTAGTCCGACAGGCAATGTAAATGTCCTTCATAATGCTAATCAAACCTTTGCTATTACGGCCGATCCTGGTTACGGCGTTTCCAATGTCATCGTCGATGGCGTCTCGCAGGGGCCAATCACCTCCTACACATTTACTGCAGTCACAAGGGATCACACCATCAATGCAACGTTTGTGGCGGGCATTTCTCACACGATCGACGCTACGGCCGGAGCCAACGGCAGCATAAGTCCATCAGGTTCGGTGAGCGTTCCGGACGCAGGAAGCCAGACATTCACCATCACCCCGAACACCGGTTACCACATCGCGGATGTGCTGGTCGACCTCGGATCGGTTGGCGCGGTCACCAGCTACACGTTCAACAATGTCATCGCCGATCATTCAATCAGCGCCTCCTTTGCCATCAACACCTACACACTCGCGCTCTCAACATCCGGCAACGGGACAGCAGTCAAGAATCCCGATCAAACATCATACAATTACCATACGAGCGTCACGCTGACTGCGACGCCGACAGGTGGTTCCTCCTTTATTGGTTGGAGCGGGTCGGTGATAGGAGCAACGAATCCGATTACTGTGTACACTGATAGCAATATGACAGTGGTTGCGAATTTTGGGGATGCGCTGGTGGCGCGCTGGGCCATGGACGAAGGGAGCGGAACCACGCTGATCGACGCTTCGACCTATGGAAATAATGGAACAATCAAGGGTGCACCGGCTTGGACCCCCGGCGTACACGACAAGGCATTATTATTAAACGGTTTAAGCCAATATGCTGTTGTACCGTCAAGTCCGTCGTTGAATCTCACCGGGCGATGTACATTCGCCGCATGGATAAGGCCGTATAACCATGGGACATACCGCATTGTCGCTAAGGTAACAGGCTCGGCTGGTTATGAATTCTTTTTGGGATCAGTCAGCCCCTATCCTGTATCCGTCCGCTTCAACGGTACATCCAGACTTGATTCAAGAACAACTTACCCTACCGATGGCAACACGTGGATGCATGTGGCTGCAACTGCGGACGGTACAACGCTTAAGATGTACGTAAACGGGGTTCTCGACACGTCCCTCACCTCTGCTGCTTTGCCTGCTACTTGCACGGATAGCATAGGGATCGGCGCCAACTCCAACGGAACAAACTTCTATGCTGGGGCGCTCGATGAGGTTCGTATGTACAATCGTGCTCTGACTCTGTCAGAGATTCAGGCGCTCGCCAGCCACACGATCACAGCGACATCTGCAACCGGTGGTTCTATCAGCCCGGCAGGGGCGGTCAGTGTACTCCACAAAGCCGATCAGACATTTACCTTGACACCGGATCCGGGATATTCTGTATTGAACGTCACCGTCGATGGTGTTTCACAAGGAGCAATCTCTTCTTATACGTTCGCCAGCGTAATCATCGATCACACTATCAGTGCGATGTTTGTAACGACTTCATCGCATACCATTACGGCAACAGCGGGTGCGAACGGGTCAATCAGTCCATCAGGTGCGGTGAGCGTTCCGGACGGCGGCAGTCAGACGTTCACAATCGCCCCCGCGAGCGGTTACCATATTGCGGATGTCCTTGTCGATGGCGGAACGGTAGGACCCGTGACCACATACACATTCAATAATGTCACCACCGACCACACAATCGGTGCATCGTTCGCAATCACTCCGCTGCTCGCGGGATACTGGGCCATGGACGAAGGGAGCGGAACCACGCTGATCGACGCTTCGACCTATGGAAATAATGGAACCATTTTTGGGAGCCCTTCATGGGTGACTGGCATAAAAGGACAGGCACTTAATTTTGCTGGTAGCCAGTACGCTGCCGTCCGCGATACGCCGAGCCTGCGAATTTCGAGTGCAATCACTCTTGCGGCTTGGATTGCCCCTGCACAAGTGGCGACACAGAGGATTGTCGCGAAGGCATGGATGAATAACACCAATGGGTATGAACTATCACTCGCCAGCACCGGCAAAGTCTTCTTTAGACTAAATCAAAACAATGGGACTGGTGGGTATCGAATAGACTCGAATACACCCTATCCCAGCACCGGAACAACTTGGGTGCACGCCGCTGCAACCTACGATGGTGATTCGCTTCGCTTGTATATCAATGGCGCAAAAGAAGCGGCTGGGAAGATGGGAGTTCCCATCGGCACTAATATGGATTCCCTCTACATCGGCAGGCAAAAAGATGGTCAGTATTACTATTTGGGAAGGATGGATGAAGTGCGCATGTACAATCGTGCGCTTACGCTATCGGAAATTCAGGCGCTTGCCAGCCATACGATTACGGCGAATGCCGGCCCCAACGGATCGATCTCACCGAGCGATGCTGTCAGCGTGATCCATGGAGGGAGCCAGCTCTTCACAATTACTCCGAGCGGCGGTTACCATATCGATAGTGTCATCGTCAACGGGGCATACCGTGGAACGATGTCGAGCTATACCTTCACAAATGTTCAAACCGACTCGACGATCCGTGCTGTCTTTGCCACCAACACCCGCTTACTTTCACCCCTCGATGGCACATCGGGAGTTTCTCTGTCACCGACTCTCAACATTGCAGCCTACGATTCAAGCGGTGATCCAATGACGGCAACGTTCTATGGAAAACCACATTCAGGATCAACCGGAGAGAACTTCACGATCATCGAATTGCCGGACGCCCAGAATTATTCATTGAGCTCCAGCGGTAGTGAAATCATGAAGGCTCAAACACAATGGATCATCAATCAACGCGCCGTCCGCAATATCGTCTTCGTGAATCAGATTGGTGATATTGTCGAAGATGGTGATACAAGTCCGATCGAGTGGTCCCGGGTAGATACGGCCATGTGGATGTTGGAAGATCCTGTCACCACGGGGTTACCCGAAGGCATTCCTTATGGTGTATCCGTCGGGAACCATGAACAAACTCCCACAAGTGATCCCCATGGTACAACCACCTATTTCAATCAATACTTTGGTTCTGGTCATTTCGCCGGCAGAAGTTACTATGGTGGCCATTGGGGATCAAACAACGATAACAGTTTCCAGCTGTTCAGCGCGAGTGGAATGAACTTCATTGTTGTGAATTTTGAGTATGATCCATCTCCGGAACCTGCGGTGTTGCACTGGGCTGACAGTCTGCTCAAAGCGTACAGCACTCGAAGAGCGATCGTTTGTGATCACTACGTCATGGATGGTGGTAATCCGGGATCATTCTCGTCTGCGGGCAGTGCGATTTATGATTCATTAAAAGATAACCCGAATCTCTTTCTGATGCTGGGCGGCCATACAGGTCCTGAGGGACGAAGAGTGGATACCTATGGCGGCCACACAGTTTATTCGGTGCTTGCAGACTACCAAGGAGAACCAAATGGTGGCAATGGCTGGTTACGGATCATGGAGTTCTCACCTTCTACCAGCGAAATACGTGTCAAGACATACTCTCCGACCCTGGATCAATTCAAGACAGGTTCGAGCAGTCAGTTTACACTAAGCTACCCGATGGATGTCAGCAGCTATCAGGTAATCGGAACGAATCTGAATGTTCCTTCCGGTTCGAGCACAAGTATGGGCTGGCCAGGGCGAGAACCACTTACTCAATATGATTGGTATGTCACATTGGATGACGGGCATAACCTCACCACCGGCCCCACCTGGACGTTTACGACAAGAGATACACAGTACATCATCACCGCGTCGGCGGGTGCAAACGGAACGATCTCCCCGAACGGAGCCGTGACCGTAAATCATGGAGCCAGCCAGTCCTTTACAATCACGCCGAACTCCGGCTACCAGATTGCGTCAGTGATTGTGGATGGTGAGCCTGCGGCGACAACGAGCCCGTACGTGTTTTCGAATGTCACTGCGGATCACACCATTGTTGCAGCGTTCACTCCCGCGGGTGGCAGTCCCGAGACAGTCACCTGCAATTCGACCGGGACAGAATACCCCTTCCCGCTCTCGAATGTGACGATGAACTTCAGTGTTTTGCCTCCGGGTGGCGGTACTGTGACGATCCGGCGATATCTCGAGACACCGCCGTATCCGACCTATCCCAACCCACCTGCAGGATCTACCTACCTTCCGGTGTGGTTTGATATTACCTCCACACTACCCAATAACAGCTTCAGCGGAGGCATTGCGGTTAATGTCACCGATGTGCCGGGTTTCGGTGCAGACAGCAAGGTGATGTACTACAACGCAACAAGTGGCAGGTGGGTACTGGTGAGCGGGACGTACACGGCAGGGATACACGAGTTTACATTTTCGACGACACACTTCACACTTTTTGCGTTCATCAATACTTCGGCAACTGCCTACGATGTTTTTGTCAGTGCGAGCGCGAGTGGTGCGTCGGCGGGAGCAGTGTATCCGAATGCGACATGGGGCGGCGGGTATCTCAGCCAGCCAAACGATTGGGGTTTCACGGGTACGCAGCCGTTCGATCTGTACATAGTTCCGCAAACCGGGACCCGGTTGGGGGTCTGCGAGTTGATTGCCCAATGGGATTCGGCGGTCGTCTCTCTTGACACAGTGAGTTATGCCGGTTCGATTTTCAGTGGCCCGAATCTGCTTTTTGCGGGATCGAATCGGTTTGGCGCTGGCGACCGTGTGACGCTGAATGCAAGTTTGATCGATCCCACTAATGTAACGGTGGGAGTGGGCGACTATATTGCGCAGTTGAAGATGAGACTCAGGAAGCCGGGGCATGCGTCAGTGCAGTTGATCGGAGATCATGTATTGTCATTCAACCCGGGGTCTGACCCATCAGGTGTGTACATAACGCCGCATCAGGCGGAAGTGAAGGCGTATCTTGGTGACGTTGCTGCAGCGGGGATGGACGAGACGACGGGGGATGGGAAGATTGATTTTCAGGATTTGTCGGTGTGGTCAGGATCGTATTGGTCGGGAGTCGCTCCGCATGACATGACACACTACAAAGCGAAGTATGACATTGGTCCGACGCAAGACGGGTATGCGTTCTCACTACCGACGTATGACGACCAGATTAATTTCGAGGACCTGGTTGTCTTTGCGATAACGTACGGTCAGACGGTGCGACACCAACTGCCGAAGGTGGCGCAGCCACAGCGTCAGCCTATGGTTGTGTCTCTCGGCCAGGCGGAAATGGTGGGCAATGAAACACGGGTGCCAGTGACGATGACTGGCGCGGTAACAGACGTTCGAGCGATGAGGATCGAAGTGGAAGGCCAGTTCGGCTCATTGATCGGGGTGGAAAAGGGAGTGTTGCTACAGTCATATCAAACTCCGGTAATGTTGATGAGCCTGAGAAATGGGCGCACGGTCTACGTTGACCTTGCAGTGATGGGACTTGATGTGCAGGGCGTGAATGGAGAGGGAGAGATTGTCGTCCTACGCTTTGCAGGGACTACTGCCGTACATTTGGGCAAGGCGGAATGTCGCAGCAGTATGAACGCAGCACTTCCGGTAGAGCTGATGAAGGGGACCGTGGGAACGACGCCAACGGAGTACAATCTGACTCAGAACTATCCGAACCCGTTCAACCCGACGACAACGGTTGAGTACGAAATCCTTGTACGTGGGAAAGTCTCACTTGAAGTATACAACATCCTTGGTGTTCGGGTGGCGACACTTGTAAACGACGTGCAGGAAGCGGGGTTCTATCAGGTGGTGTGGGATGGCAGCGATGACAACCACAATGCTGTTGCGACAGGTGTCTACTTGTATCGTGTCAAGGCGGGCGACTTCAACAGCGTAAAGAAGATGCTATTGCTGAAATGATCAATGTATGAGTGTGCAATGGCTCCCCTTTTCTGGCGGGACTATTGCTCAAGTGACCTGTGCTGGTTCCATTTCCGTGCACTGAAAGCGAGAGTTTCAAAACGATATCAATAAGAGAGGTCGGATATGAAGCAACCAAACAACTTGATGTCATCGATGTTCGGATCCATCGGGTCACAGAAGAAGCAATGTGAGAAATCGCGTCTTCATCTCACTTGTCTGTACTTGTTACCACTGTTGTCTGCTGCTTTGGCAGTAGGGCAAACCACCGTCGGAGTGAGTCCGACAACGAGCAGCATGATGTCAGGAGATAGCTTGACACTCAGCGTAGTAGTGAACAACGTGACGAACCTTCACGCCGTCCAGACAGTTATCACTTTTGACAATGCTATAATACAATCGTATGCAATTGCCAACGGCCCATTCCTCGGAACCAGTGGAGAGAATGTATTTTTCGGAGCGAATCCATCCCCGGGTCCATCGGTGAACTCAATTACAGTCGACCAGGCCATCCTCGGGTACGCGACTGCTTCCGGGTCAGGTGTGCTTTTCGTAATCAAGTTCAGAGCGGTTGGAAGCGGAACAAGCCCGGTGACCCTACCATCAGTTGATCTGCGTGACTTGGCCAATAACCACATCTCTGCGACGGTGTCGCCAGGCAATGTATCAGTCAACCTGGTAGCGAGCGCAATAATCATGACGACAGCACCGAACCCATCGACGTGGGGTCAGAATGTAACGTTGACAGCGACAGTGACGCCAAGTGGAGCGACCGGCACAGTGACTTTCTTTGATGGTGGGACGTTGATAGGGACCGGTACACTAAGTGGTGGAACAGCAACAATGAACCTATCAACGCTCGCGGTCGGACCCCACGCTAACATGACAGCAGTATACGGTGGCGACGCGATTTACAGTGGCAGCACATCGACAGTGCATTCACACACAGTGAATCCGGCATCGAGCTCGACACTGTTGACGTCGACCCCGAACCCATCAGCATTCGGTCAGAACGTGACGTTGACGGCGACAGTGACGCCAGGTGGGGCGACGGGCATCGTGACGTTTTATGATGGTGTAGTCGAACTGGGGACAGGGTCCCTGGGTGGCGGGACAGCGACACTGAACATATCGACGCTCTCAGTCGGAACGCACGCCAGCATGACGGCAGTATACGCTGGCGACGCCAGTTACAGTGGCAGTACATCGACGGCCTATTCTCACACAGTGAATCAGGCATCCAGCGCAATAGTGTTGACGTCGGCCCCGAACCCATCAACATTCGGTCAGAACGTGACGTTCACGGCGACGGTGACACCAGGCGGAGCGACTGGGACAGTGAGTTTCTACGACGGGGTGACATCACTGGGGACAGGAACGGTGAGTGGAGGAGCAGCATCATTGGACGTATCAACACTGGCAGTTGGCATTCATACGAATATGACGGCAGTATACAATGGGGATGCAAACTACAGTGGGAGTACTTCAATTGGATATTCACATACTGTCGTTGCAGGTACGGTGACAGTTCAATATCCAATGACCAATTTGTGGAACCTTCTCTCTCTTCCGCTCACAGTTCAAGATTCGTCCAAGACGGCCGTCTTTCCTACTGCGATTTCGTACGCGTTCGCCTTCGATCGGACAGCCGGGTACGTTCGTCGTGACACGCTCCACCACGGCATTGGATACTGGCTGAAGTTTCCGTCAGCACAAGACGTCAGTATCACCGGAACGTTACGAAGAGAAGACACAATTGCTGTGCATGTTGGCTGGAATATGATCGGCTCGATTTCTTATTCCGTTGACACCACTTCGATTATCCAGATACCCACGGGCATCGTTGTTTCGCGATATTTTGAATTCGCAGGGACCTACTTGCCAACAGACACACTCCGGCCGGCAAAAGGATATTGGATCAAGACAAGCCAAGCCGGCACGCTGGTTCTTCAAGCCAACCCCTCCGGTCAAAACGAGGACGTCGGGCCTCAGGGAAACGTGAATGCTCGATGAGGGAAGTGCTCTTGCGGATTCGATGCTTGTTTGCGGAACGATGGGGGGTGAGGGGATGGAGTCGAAATGCTCGTTCACTCTTGACCTACTAAGATACGGAGACTCATCTTATGAAGCGATTCGTACTTATTCTGATCCTGCCTGCATTCATCCGTTGGTACGATTGCGAGGCGATGTCTGCTGGAGACAGCATGGAGTCAGATCCGAATGGATCTCTGGAGATCTCGTTCCCTTCAGATGCTGGCGCGACGGTCGCGGATTCCAATCCGACCACAGCACGTTTGCAGAATATATCTTTTCAGAATCGATATTTCGATGGTCCACCAAATCCAGTCGAGGCTGATTCGCCGTATCACGGGGTCGGGTGGGTTTCCCATGAGAGCTTGTTGTTGCTGGCCAAGCTCACCGTGCGTGACAACGGTGGAGTGTCGGATAGTTTGGAATATGGCACAATCCCCGGAGCGACAGATGGGATCGATCCGCAGTTTGGTGAGGAGGAACTTCCACCTCCTCCTCCGATAGGCGTGTTTGATGTACGATGGAAGATCACGGGAACGCAAGGGGTAAGGCGAGACATACGTGATACACTTGGCGGTATGCATCGGCAGATTACATACACAGGTGTGATGCAACCGGGGGCAGGTGGATATCCATTTCACCTCCGATGGAATCGGATGGAGTTGCCTGCAGGGACGCTCACGTTGCGATATGGATGGGGAGGGATATTCTCGGTGGACATGAAGGACCAGGACTCGCTGGTGATTAGCGATGAAGGGACCCCGCAATTCCAGATTGTGTACGACGCCGGGAACATATTGAAGCTTACTCTGCGGGACAATGGAGGATATGCGGGCACCCTTGAGTATGGTACGTCAGAGGGAGCGACAGACGGGATCGATCCGCAGTTTGGTGAAGAAGAACTTCCACCTCCTCCTCCGATAGGTGTGTTTGATGTACGGTGGAAGATCACGGGAACGCAAGGGATGAGGCGAGACATACGTGATACACTTGGAGGTATGCGGCGGCAGATCACATACACGGGTGTGATGCAGCCGGGGGCAGGTGGATATCCATTTCACCTCCGATGGAACCGGACGAAGTTGCCTGCAGGGACGTTTACGTTGCGATATGGGTATAGGGGGGTATTCTCGGTGGACATGAAGGACCAGGATTCGCTGGTGATTAGTGATGAAGGGACCCCGCAATTCCAGATTGTGTACGACGCCGGGAACATACTGAAGCTTATTCTGCAGGATCATGGAGGATATGCGGGCACTCTTGAGTATGGTACGGGAGAGGGAGCGACAGATGGGATCGATCCGCAGTTTGGTGAAGAAGAACTTCCACCTCCTCCTCCGATAGGCGTGTTTGATGTACGATGGAAGATCACGGGAACGCAAGGGGTAAGGCGAGACATACGTGACACACTTGGCGGTATGCATCGGCAGGTCAGATACACAGGTGTGATGCAACCGGGGGCAGGTGGATATCCATTTCACCTCCGATGGAATCGGATGGAGTTGCCTGCAGGGACGCTCACGTTGCGATATGGATGGGGGGGGATATTCTCGGTGGACATGAGGGAACAAGACTCGTTGATGATTAGCGATGAAGGGACCCCGCAATTCCAGATTGTGTACGACGCCGGGAACATATTGAAGCTTACTCTGCGGGACAATGGAGGATATGCGGGCACCCTTGAGTATGGTACGTCAGAGGGAGCGACAGACGGGATCGATCCGCAGTTTGGTGAAGAAGAACTTCCACCTCCTCCCCCCACAGGGGTTTTTGATGTCCGATGGCAAATCGCTGGCACGCAAGGAAGCGATCGAGATATTCGTGATACCCTGGGCGGAGCGCGTACGCGCACCACATACAGAGGACTTCTGCAACCCGGATCTGGCGGATACCCATTCCACTTGAAGTGGAATAGTCAAGATTTGCCATCGGGAACATTCACAATGCGAGACGCCCCCAGTGGGGTCCAGTTCTCAGTGGATATGAAACAACAGGATTCACTCGTTATCACCAATCCTGATATCAGCTCATTTCAAGTCATCTATGATCGAAGGCCCGCGTTGTATTGCACTATCCGACAAGGTTGGAATCTCATTTCTCTCCCCCTTACGGTTGACGACGGCCGAAAGACCTGGATCTTCCCTGGCTCGACTTCTAATGCGTTTGCCTTTATTCCGGGCGGGTACGTTGTTCGTGACACGCTGCAGGAGGGCATCGGGTATTGGTTGAGATTTCCATCTGCGCAAAATATGGGGTTTACAGGAACCTTTCGGAATCTGGATACAATTGCCGTTGGTGTTGGCTGGAACATGATTGGGGCAATATCAGATTCGGTTCAAGTCATAACCATTCGGCAGATCCCTCCGACGATTATAGCGTCACAGTTTTATGGCTATGATGGAAGTTATTCGGGGACGATGGTGTTGTTGCCGTCAAGAGGATATTGGGTTAAGACCATTGCTCCAGGTCAGTTGATTCTATCAACCGGGCAGAGTCTTAACAAAATAGCTTCGTCGCATTCACCCATTGTAGAGAGGGCCGCAGCAATCAGGATTTGTGATTCGAAAGCTGCGAAACAGGCTCTTTTGTTCACCTCTGAATCTATTGACCAGAAGGAATTGGATTTCTACGAGCTCCCACCTCAGCCGCCGGCAGGAATATTTGATGCACGATTTGAAACGAACCGTATGCTTGAATCCCTCAATGATGGTGGGCAACGATCGATTGCGATTCAGGTATCATATGCGCAATATCCACTGACAATCAGTTGGGATCTGAAGGATCAATTGGTGACAACTTCCTTGGTCGTTGGAGCCAGAGAGGTGAAGATAAATGGCCAGGGATCAGTGACGATATCGGATCCCACAGCACCAATATCTTTGAAGCTCGGTAGTCGGTCGTCATTGCCAAAGCAATTCACACTCGACCAGAACTATCCAAATCCTTTCAACCCATCAACGACAATTCACTATGGTCTGCCCCACAGCTTATTCGTCACGTTGACGGTCTACAACACACTCGGCCAACAGGTAGCTCAGCTTGTGAACGAACAACAGCAGGCAGGATATCATGATGTCGTGTTCCGAGGTGATGGACTTGCGAGTGGAGTGTACTTTTACAGAATTCAGGCAGGTGGCTTCACGAGTGTAAGGCGATTGCTTTTGCTGAGGTGAGAATCAGTCGACCTTTTTATGAGAGAGAAAACCCCAACCGGTAGCGGTTGGGGTTTTCGTCAAGTTGCCATCAGAAACAATGCCCAATAGCCTACCCAGCTCTTTCTTCGACCTTGATCCTGGTTTGCTGGAGTGTTTTCCCACCGAGCCAGCGTCATCGGTCGATGCCGAGAGCCTAAGCATTGCAGGGACATCTGTCGAGCCAGATCATTTTCGACAGTCACTCTACAGGAGGTTGGGTTGTGGAGAAGAATTGTTCATTCACGTGTGTGGCGTTACAGGTCGATGGCCTCGTGATGTACTGTCGAATTATGGAGCCGTCATAAGCGCGCTCATAGTCTATCTGGCTGTATCCATCGGTGTCGCGTATTCGCAGACTACAACGTTCGCCAAATGGTTTGGTGGCCCCAAGTATGATGCCGGCTTCTGTGCTCAATCCCTCGCTGGAGGCGGCTTCATCCTTGTTGGAACATCACTCACTTTGACAAATTCGTGGAATGACATATTCCTCGTCAGAACAGATTGTGCCGGAGACACACTTTGGACACGCACCATCGGCGGGGCCGGAGATGACGATGGATTCTCGGTGTGCCAGACTTCCGATGGCGGGTTTGCAGTCGCCGGGACAAAGTCGACCCGTCCACCCGATTCGATCTCGGCATACATTGTCAGGGTCGACTCAGCGGGAACCCTTGTATGGACGACAAGGCTCCGTCTCTCGATCCAGGATTATGCGTTGTCAATTTGTGAGACCCGCGACAGCGGACTAGCGATCGCCGGAATCATGGGATCGGGACCTTACGGACGTTCCGATGGCTGGCTCATCAGAACAAATCGATTTGGTGATACACTCTGGACGAAAACGTATGGCGGCTCGGGCGACGATGGCCTGCGAAGCATTTTGTTGCTGTCCGATGATGGCTTCCTGCTCTGCGGTTACACCAACACATTTGGAGGCGGATCGTTCGATTTCTACCTCGTGAGGACGAACGCCCAGGGAGACACGCTCTGGACAAGAACGTACGGCGGATCTGACTACGAGGCAGCATGGTCTGTGGATGCGGTTGACGACAGCGGATTCATCGTCGGAGGAGTGGTGACCCGTGGAGCGCCGCCAACCCAAACGTCCTGGTTCTCCCTCGTCAGGATCAATGAGAACGGCGACACCCTCTGGACGAGCACGATCGAGAACGCAACCAACGAAAGCAGTGCCTCCGTGCGACACACACGCGATGGCGGGTTTGCGCTTGTTGGGACGACATCCCTTCCCGGGAGAGGAGCCGATGTGTTATTGGTAAAGACGGACCAGCGGGGAGAATCCCAGTGGCAGCGTTCGTTTGGACGTCCATTTGACGACAACGGGTCGTCTGTGCAGCAATGCCTGGATGGGGGCTTCGTTATCGCCGGCATGGTATGCGAGAATACATTCGATGCGTACCTCGTGAAAACAGATGAGTTTGGTCTGGTTACCGATGTGGATGAAAGGATACTGGGCAACGGGCCTGCGTTGTTCCGTCTCTATCAGAACTACCCGAACCCCTTCAACCCGAGCACGACCATCAGCTATCTCCTTCCAATACAAAGCCACGTAACGCTGAAAGTGTTTGATGTGCTTGGTCGTGAGGTGGCAACTCTGGTGAACGAGGAGAGGCATCCGGGAGCACACACGGTTCGGTGGGATGCAAACGGAATAGCGAGCGGGGTATATTTCTTCCGCTTGCAGGCAGGGAGCTTTGCGGATGTAAGGAATGTTCTCTTGCTGCATTAGCTGCGAGCTCACGCTCGCCTTAATGAGTCGGGGTTGGCACGCGCTGACAGCACACCTGGGAACAGATCTCGCGCTGATGCCATGACCTGAGTCTCATCTCGGGGCGATTTCTGAGGGTTCGGGATTTGATTTACCCGTTGTGCGCACTTTGCAGTCGCGTGGCAATCGTCATCCGCAACGATTCTTTCCTTGACATTCAAATCCCAGTCTGTCATATTGTACTCAAGCTTTCTTCCCTTCCGTTCGAAACTCAAACTTAGAACATAGGATTCTCAGGAGACTCTGTGGGACAACAGCAAATCCTGTTCGTCATTCTGGCCGTGTGCATTATCGCAATCGCGTTGTCAGTTGGTGTGATCTCTTCGACGGGAAATAGTCTCCTGGATGACCGGATGATGCTTGCACAGGATCTGAGGTTGATCGCTGAGAAAGCCCAGGACTATGCAAAGGCCCCGGCTGAGCAGGGCGGTGGTGTTACATTTTTCGCCTTGAGTCGGCTGCCCAATGCGCTCGAACATCTCGGCTGCCTCTCCTCGAACTCCCATGGCGACTTTTTTGTAAAGAAGTCGATGAATCCATCCAGGCTGCAAATCGTGGCCGTGGGCATCCGGCCGGGATATGACCAGAAACGTCCTATGCGGTTGATGATATCCATATGGTCCGATCGCACATCCTTGAGTGTACTGAATTAACCATTGCCTCCCGAGGCTGAGCCTTCCTGTTCCGGTTCTTCCCTGCATCCTTCTTTGTAAGTCCAGGCCATTTTTCTTACCTTGACTCCGCTCAATTTATAGATAACAAGGTAGGACTCATGCATACGGTTACACTCATTCCAGGAGACGGAATCGGGCCGAGTATTTCTGAGGCTGCGATCAGGATCATTGAGGCGACAGGCGTTCACGTCGAGTGGGAGAAGGTTGAGGCAGGCCTTGGTGCGATCGACAAGTACAAGGACCCACTGCCTCCGCATGTGCTCGAGTCGATTGGAAGAACAAGGATCGCACTCAAGGGCCCTCTCACCACGCCCGTGGGATCGGGTTTCCGCAGTGTGAACGTGGCATTGCGGAAGGAGTATGATCTCTATGCCAACATTCGGCCCGCACGATCGTTTGAAGGAGTGCGGTCCCGTTACAATGACATCGATCTGGTGGTCGTTCGGGAGAATACCGAAGAGTTCTATGCAGGGATTGAGCACTACATTGACCCATCGCGCAGTGCAGCTGAGACGATTGGTGTGGTGACGCGGTCCGGGTCCACGCGTATCCTTGAGTATGCCTATGAATACGCACGTGCAGAGAAGCGGAAGCGGGTCACGACAGTCCACAAGGCCAATATCCTGAAATATACCGGCGGGTTGTTTCTTGAGGTCTCACGGGAGGTTGGCGCGAAGTACCCTGATTTGATGACGGACGACAGGATCATAGACAACATGGCAATGCAAATGGTGATAAACCCGAATCAGTTCGACGTTATCGTGACCACCAATCTGTTTGGGGACATCCTCTCTGATCTCGCATCCGGTCTGGTGGGAGGGCTGGGACTTGCACCCGGGGCGAACATCGGATACAATGCAGCCATCTTTGAGGCGGTGCATGGCAGCGCACCCGATATTGCCGGGAAAAATATTGCCAATCCTTGTGCGCTCGTGCTCGCGGGGGCGATGATGTTGCGTTATTTGAAGGAAGATGTCGCGGCCGAGAGAATTGAACGTGCCGTTGCAGCCGTGATCAAGGAGGGAAGGTTCGTAACTCGGGATCTCAACAATACCAACTACGTCGGCACGAATGAAATGGCCGAGGCGATAATGCGAAAGTTCGATTGATCCGAGGCTGTCCAAAAATGCCTCATGGGTGGCCGCAGACTTTAGTCTGCGAATGCAAGCTAAAATCACAATCTAAACAATTGCGACTACACCCTTCTTCCGAATTATTGGACAGCCTCAGCCAGACCTTAGGGTCTATCGGGTTATTCGATTTCCTTCCGCATCGCACAATACTGTTTCTCCCAACCCCAACTGTTCCGAGCTCTTCCGTATTGCCTTGAGATCCCCAACCACCACAAAAGCCATCGTCGATGAGTCCAGGTACTTCCTGGCCGTTTGCTGGACCTCGTCAAGCGTTACATTGTCGATGTTCTGGAGGAACGTCTCGTAGTAATTCTCCGGCAGGTTGTAGAGCACGATGTTCTGCAATGCGCCAGCGATCTGCGAGGCAGTCTCGAATGTGAGTGCAAAGCTGCCAGCGAACCCCTTTTTGACGAAGGCGAGCTCGTCGGCTGTTACTCCGCCGCTGTGCATTCTGTCGATTTCATTCTTGAATTCCTGCAACGAGCTGTCAGTCTTTGCGGTCGCGACACCGGCACTAGCGACGAATGGACCTGAGTCCTTGTTGAACGTAAACCCTGATCGCGCACCGTACGTAAACCCGTGTCGCTCACGCAGGTTGAGATTGATCCTGCTTGTGTATTGACCGCCGAGGATCCGGTTCATCAGATTGATCGGGAAGAAATCCGGCGTATTCCGCGCTGCGGCGGGATAACCGATGCGAATCTCGGACTGCGCGGCGCCCGGCTTGTCGACGATGTACAGCTTACGCTTCTCGACGTTCGGAATCGGCGGGAGCGTAAGAGCCGGCACCGGTGCCGACTTCCATCCAGCCAGCAGGCTCTCCAGTCGCGTGGTGATGTCTCCCAGGGTTGCATCTCCAACGACGATCAACGTCGCGTTATTAGGTCGGTAGTACGCGTTATAGAAGTCAACGAGGTCTTCCCGGGTCATCTCTTTCAACGAGGTCTCCGTTCCTGAAGCGTCGTTTCCGTACGGATGGTTTGAGCCATAGAGGATATGTCGGAATGCATTCGTGGCGATGACCGGTGGTCTATCCTTCTGCTGCAACAGGGCAGTCTGCCGCTGCTTTTTCAGTCGCTCGAATTCTGCCTGTGGGAACATCGGGTTGACAACAACATCGGAAAACACATCAAGTGCTTCCTTGAGCCTTTTGGTGATCGAATGCAGGGTAATGAAAGATCCGTCGACATCGGACCGGACCGCCAGTGAAGCACCGATGAAATCAAGCTCATCAGCGATCTTCAGAGCGTCCCGGTTCCTGGTGCCTTCATCAAGAACGTCTGCGGTCATGGACGCGATGCCCGGTTTCTGGATGGGATCATGATCTGACCCGGCCTGAATGACAAGGTTCAGTGCGACAACCGGGAGTTCATGCTTTTCAACCAGCCACACTTCCAGTCCGTTGGCAAGCTTTGCCTTCTGGATCTTCGGGAGTTGCACCCCCGGTGTGCCGAGAGGTTCCGGTCGTTTGGTGCGGTCAAGGTTCTCTTGGGCGTTGAGCGAAATGGTTGCGAGCATTGTCATTGGCAGTGCAAGGGTTGTGAGAAACGTGAGGGGTTTCATTCGACACCTTCCTTTCGAGGCACTGACTTGCGTTCGGCAGCGAGCTCCGGCTTGCCTTCCGGGACGATACTCAGGACGACCCTGTGGCCAGCAAGGAGTTTCTTCGCGTCAGCGAGAATCTCTGCCGGCGTTATCCCCTTGAAGCGGTCGAATTCCTTGTTGATATTGTTTGCATCGCCGGTGAGCGTGTAGTACGAAGCCAGTGCATCGGCAATTCCCAGCATTGTCTGGCGGCTATTGATGAGTTGTGATTCCTTGTTATTGATGCACTTCTCAATTTCTCGTTCTGTCACGCCGTCCTTTAATACCTTATTGACAACCTCATCGACAGCTGTCTCCATTTCAGTCAGAGTCTTTCCGGGTTTTGCTGTTACTTGAATTCCGAACTCGCCGGCAATTTCCGAGCCGTTCTGATACGCAACAACGGACTGTGCAATTTGCCTGTCATAGACAAGCGTCTTATACAATCGCGAATTCTTGCCCGAGGCAAGAATATCTGAGAGGACGTCTCTCAACGCATCTTCGCGGGTATTGAGCGGAGTGCTCGGCCAGGTCAGGTACAACCTGGGGAGTTGGACCTTGTCCTCGAATACCAAGCGTTTCTCTGCCTTGAGCGTCACCGTCTGTACCGGTGGGCGTTCGATGCCTGACCCCTTCGGGAAGGAGCCAAAGTATTTCTCCACCCATCCCTTTGCGAGTTTCGGGTCGAAGTCACCGCCAATGACGACACATGCGTTGTTCGGGGCATAATATACCCGGAAGAAATCCTTCACGTCTTCCAGTTTTGCGGCTGAAAGGTCTTCCATAAATCCGATCACCGGCCAGCTGTATGGATGAGTAGGGGGATACATGGCGGCGGCGATCTTCTCGCTTGCGGTGCCGTACGGAACATTGTCAACCCGCTGGCGGCGCTCGTTCTTCACCACGTCTCGCTGATTGTCGAGCTTATCCTGCGTCACCCCGGGCAGAAGATATCCCATCCTGTCGGATTCAAGATAGAGAGCCAGCTCGAGGTAGTTGCTCGGAACAACCTCGAAGTAGTTCGTGCGGTCTTCCGTCGTCGATCCGTTTACGTTTGCCCCGACCTCCTGCAGGAGTTTGAAATGTTCACCGTCAGCAACGTGTTCAGAGCCTTTGAACATGACGTGTTCGAAGAGATGAGCGAAGCCCGTCCGCTTTACCTTCTCGTTCTTTGAGCCGACATGGTACATCATCATGACTGCGGTCAATGGCGCAGAGTGGTTTTCATGCAGAATGACCGTGAGTCCATTGTCGAGCTTGTATTCCTCGAACTTGATGACCGGCTGGGCAACAACGATTGTCGTACTCATCATGAACGCGATGATGAGGAACGCGGAGAGGACGGAATACGAAGAGCGGCGATAGTGCGCGGTCCGTGGGTGGTGATGAGTGGCACTGCATGTATACTTGCATAAGTAGCCCTCCATAAAGGATACTTGAATGACGTATGGAACGACGGTAAACAACCTGAGTTCTGTGGACGGTGAAAGAGCGAAGATGGGTCAACCCGGGCGACAACCACAACCATCAATATCTTGAATCTACGGAGGAAAGTCCAGAACGAAATGTGGCGGGTGGTGTCTCAGTTTGCGAATCCACGTCAGGCTGAGCGAAGTCGAAGCCGGTCATACGGAGGCATATGTCACCTTTCGACTCCGCTCAAGGTGACTGATGTGCATAGGGGGGTTCAAAGTGAGACACTACCATGTGGCGAGCGCATTGTTTTCGTCGGAATTTTTTGTATCTTTTCATGTTACACATCGGATCTACCCGCCCAAGTTCTTCGTCTTCCTGCGTGGCATCCCCTGAGTCGAGCGGGTGCAGCGATAGTTCATTTCACACTTGCGTAAGAGGCAAAAAAGCGATGCGACTGCGAACCACGTCGTTGCGGGTCATCGTCACCCTATTTTCCACAGTTTCCTGGGGATTTGGCCAGAGTATTGTCCGGGTGATTCCTCTGCCGAATACAACATACTGGACCCAGGCATATGGCCTTGCTGCGGACTCGACGAGGCTTTTTGTGAGCAGCGGAACGAGCACAGCTGTGTATAACCGGGGATTCATTTATGTCCTTGATGACAGCGCCAACGCGATTGACAGCATCGCAACCGGCATTGCGACATATAGCCAGGGCCTTGCCTGGGATGGATCATACTTCTGGTATATCAAGGGCAGCGGTAGCTCCGTCAGGATATATAAAGTAAACACGTCGGGGGCTCTCGTCGATTCCATCATTCCGCCATCAGGTTGGTATCTGGGTGGAGCCGGTTGGGACGGGACGGGCCTCTGGGTCTCGAACTACTACCCCAACAATCTTGCAGCACTATACAAATACGATGTTGCCACAAAAACGATCATTGATACAATTGCCACATACGGTGTTCAGCCGCAAGGCATAGCCTGGGACGGCCAGTATCTGTATTATGTTATGGATAACAACGACGGCGACGCGGAAAAAATCTATCAGGTAAACCTCACGACCCGTGACACTGTGAGGTCGTGGTATCTTCCGGAAGGCCCGTCTTCCAACATGAGTCCGAGAGGACTTGCATGGGATGGGCACTACTTATGGTTGGTTGCCGAACCCGTCGGTGGCTCTTCAGGTCGATCACTCTACGAATATGACCTGGGTGGAAGTGGGACCGCGGACATCAACCTTTCCCGTGATTCCGTTTCTCTCGGGTATCGAAGGATAGGCGGAACCTATCGCGATAGCATTCTTATCCAGAACGTAGGAACCGCACCCTTGAGAATCGATAGCGTTGGTCCCAATGCTCTCCCGACGTGGTCGCGAAGTCTCTCATCCACACCTCCATTCATGATCCAGCCAAACGGGTCAGCGACACTGTACATTGATTTTCAACCTCCTCTGTTTGGGCAGTATACCTGGACATTGCCGATCTATTCGAATGACCCGGACGAAGCAGTCAAGATATCTCATGTTGGCGGCTTTGGGATATATCCCGCGCCTTTTATCATCGCACCTTCTGCGCATGATTTTGCCGGCAGGCGTGTCGGTAGTTCAAGTTCCATGACGTTTTCAATCTGGAACCAGGGTGGGCCTCCGCTCGTCATTTCATCAATGACGTTGAGATCCACGGCCTTCAGATTGGATTCTGTCGGGTTCCCTGTAACGATCGACTCTTTGCACGCGAGTCCGTTTCGGCTCTGGTTCCGACCATCTGCCGCCACACAATATCTGGACACGCTTACGATCACAAGCAATGCATCCAACGGCTCGCTCACGAGTGTCGTGTTGTCAGGAAGTGGCACCTCGTCGGTGACACCACTTGGTGCGATTTTGTGGGAGGGATCCGTTCCCGATAATCCGTTCACGAGTTTCGATGATTATCAGCCCACAAGTATCAGGCAGATTGATGACGTGAATGGTGACGGCGTGAACGATGTCATTGTGTCATCAGGGAATTATCTGGTGACTTGCTTCAACGGGAGTTCCTCGGTAACGGGCGATGTGCTCTGGACGTTTAATACAGGGTACAATAACAACAACACCGGCGCGGTTCCCTGGGAAGAGGCCCTCCAGATTCGGAGCGATGTGAATGGTGATGGAGTACAGGATGTTGTGTTTGGATGCGGTGGAGGAAATGAATTTGTGTATACGATATCGGGACGCACGGGTGGATTAATTTGGGCGTATGGCGACTCCATTAATTATTCTCGCGGTGACATACAAGCGGTGCGGGCGGACAAGGATTTCAATGGCGATGGCATAGAGGATGTTCTTGTCTCGGCATCGGGCACAGGGTCGGGGTCCGGAGGACGCCATGCTGCAATTTGCCTGAATGGTTTGACGGGAGCAGAGATCTTCAATGTCATACAGCCCCAGACATTTACACAGGATATTGTCGCCACTGCAACAGGTGGGGCGATCTCGACAAATAACAATGGTCCCCCATACGTGGTCAATGGATTCAACAACAACGGCCTTCCTGCCTGGACTTATTCAGCGGCCGGAACTGCATGGAACCTGCGTGAGATTCCGGACATCAACGACGATGGGATCAACGACATCATTGGTCTCCAGGGTTTCAGCGGGGGGATATTTGCCATCGATGGCAACAACGGCGGACAGATTTGGTCATCCAACCTCGGCTCAAGCAACAACGGCCGGATTGTATTGATGGACGACCTCAATCACAACGGGTTCATCGATTTTGTTTTGTCCGGCCCTCAATCCCTCTACCGGATTGACACCAGAACCGGCGGCACGATATGGTCGGTTCCACTCGGCAGCTCATTCATACGAGGGGTGGACCGACTGACAGATGTGAATGGCGACTCCATTCCTGATATTGCAGTCGCGACTCAACAACCTGGAAAGCTGATGATACTAAGTGGCCAGAATGGATCGACGCTTTCAGAATACGTATTCGGCTCGACAATTGCCGAGCGGGGAGATAGAGCGGCGAGACTTGCCAGTATCGACGGGAATCTTAGCTCAGAAATTGTCGGAGGGAATCGTCAGGGGAGAATCATTTGCTTCTCTGGAGGACCAAATACAACTGTTAGTGTCAGCACCACCCCCACTACTCCGTCACAGTTTGTCGTCTCGCAAAACTATCCGAACCCCTTCAATCCATCGACCACGTTCAGGGTGAGCATGCCGACGGAGAGCGATCTCTCGATCTCAATTTACAGTATCGTTGGCGAAAAGGTGAGGGATATTACCTATGAACACGTCCCTGCAGGCGTCCATGAGGTGGCGTGGGATGGAAGAAATTCGAGCGGCTCAATTGCCGCGAGCGGTGTGTACTTCTATCGCGTCACAACCGGCCAGAAGACAATAATTCAGCGGATGCTTCTACTCAAGTAGTCGCCGTCAAGAAATGCCGTGACGCGGTTGCAACAGTCATTCTAGATTGCATGGTTCGGTTCTTTTTCCAGATGGAGAGGGGCGACTATTCAGACTAATGACTCTTTGAAGTAATCCATAGAGGTTTGACTCCCAAAGAAAATTGATTTAATTCATTCAGGAACACTTCAACTATTGCGGAATCCCCAGGATCATTCCGCTCCTTTGCCGTTCCTTCCAATATTCTGTCCTTCACCCCATCTCGACCTTTCTAGAGTCACATTTGTCATTTGCTGAATTGATGACTCAGTCCAATGTCTTTCAGAAGATGGTGAAGGAGAATAATTGGAAGGCTGCCACGATCAACCGGAGAAAATCCATGAGAACAAGTTCCACTATCGCGAAATTGGTCGGGAGTCTCTCTCTCCTGCAATTGGCATTCGTGCTCACTCCTGCGGCGCTGTTCGCTCAGACTGATGATGTGCTGCTGCAAATACCGACGGACCAGTATGCCCGGGCGTGCAGGAGTGTGACAACTGGATTACGAGCCTATCAACGGTTTCCTGATTTCCTGCTGGTTGGCTGCGATCACAGAGCGCTCGCCCAGATGGGCAAACGTGGATTAAACGTGAGTATACTTGATGATAATCCCTGGAGTGATTCCTACGCAGTGGTCAGCACTCATCCAGGCAACAAACATCAGCGAACGTATGCGGGGGTCAATTGCCGCATACTTTACAGCTCGCCGGACTTCGATCTCATCAAGGCGGATTCTCGCGTTCTCCATCAGTTGAGGAATGCAGGATATGTCTGTATTGAGATTGAGAGAATGGAAATCCCCGTCGAGACGTACTCCACCCATTTGCCATCATTATCATACGATCGACCCAACGACTTCATCTCCGAGACTATCGCAAATGTCTCAGACTCGACCGTACGGGAATGTATCCAGCGGCTGCAGGACTTCGGGACGCGCTACTGGAACAATGCGAGCAGGGACACTGTGGCCAGATGGATCAGAGGTAAGTACGCTGAATATGGCGTCACCGACGCAGTATTGGATAGTTTTCAATATAGCGGCACCTGGCAGAAGAACGTAGTGGCGACAATTTCCGGCACCGTAACTCCAACTGCAGAGCTCATCGTCGGGGGTCACCACGATTCATATTCGTCAAATCTGAGTCAGGCACCGGGTGCGGATGACAATGCCTCGGGAACGGTGGCGGCGATGGAGATGGCGCGGGTACTCAAGCTTGTTAACTACCAGCCTGCGCTCACGATGCGCTTTATGGGCTATTCTGCCGAAGAGGCCGGGTTGATCGGAAGTGCCAGCTACGCACAGCGCGCCCGGTCGCTCAATCGGGATATCCGTGTTATGCAGAATTACGACATGATCGCGAACCGCTACCAGGCGCCAACGGATAACAGTGTTTACATTGTCTGGTACACAACGAGCGAGGCTTATCGTGATCTACATGCGGCGATGATGCGAACATACACACCGCTCATTCCTGTTGCCACTACCTCATATAGGTCTGGAAGCGACAGCTACTCATTCTGGCAGCAGAACTACAGAAGTGTGTTCTGCATTGAAAAGAACTTCAGTCCGTATTATCACAGCTCGAACGACCTCCTCCAATATCTGGATGTTGGATTTGCTGCCAACGTCATCAGATCAGGTCTCGCCATGTTGCTTACGCTTGATCAAATGCCCGCGACAGTCGCGGGTTTGACAGTGAGGGATTGTGGGGATGGCGTATCGTTGTACGCGAGTTGGGATAGTGTTGCGGTGCCCGATTGGTATCGCTACAAAGTGTATGTCGGAACCTCTCCCGGTGTCTACACATCGAACTCTTTTTCAACGACTCGATGGACAACGCTTCCCGGTCTTACCGCGGGTACACGCTACTACATCGGCGTGTCCATTGTTGATCTGGCGGGACAAGAGGGTATGATCACTGAGCTTTCGGAAGTGCCGCGTGCTGTTCCACAAGCTCCAACAGGGATTTTGGTGGAACGCTATTTGCTCGGTGCCAAGGTCACATGGAGAGAGAATTCTGAGATGGATCTGCGGGGATACAACGTCTACCGCAGTATTGATTCCATGACAACATTCCAGCGTCTGAACACGGAGCTTGCTTCGGACACATCATGGATCGATACGGTCGGAACAGCGATGCCGAGAGTGTACTACCTCACGGCTGTCGATTCAGTTGGCAACGAGAGCGCACATTCCGATACAGTTCTTCTCGCAGTAGTTTCCGTCAAAGAGCCCGACGCGCGTATCCCCATCGCCTTCAGACTGGAACAAAACTATCCGAACCCGTTCAACCCGACGACGAACATTGCCTTCGAGGTTGGAAATCCTGGTTACGTTTCGCTCAGAGTCTATGACATTCTGGGTCGTGAGGTGACTTCTCTCGTGAACGAAGCAAAGCTGGCTGGTCGCTACAGTGTCGTATGGAATGCAAGCGGTGTTGCAAGCGGAGTGTACTTTTGCAGGCTTGAGGCAGAAGGGAGGGTCGAGACCAGGAGGATGGTGTTGATGAGATAACTGGTTGCTATCATGCCGAACGACTCTTGATAATACTGCGCTCGCAGAACACGCCGGGTCTTGAGCAAACGAGGACTCTCATTCTGTTGAAATAGAGACAATCTTTCGTTAGGTTGCTTCTGGTTTGTGGGCGATTTTTTGGCGCCGCGTGTGCGTCAGGTAATCGCCCCTTCTGTATTTCCATCGAGAAACACGAGATAAAATTTGGCACCAGTGAGGGGGCAGTGTAATATTTGCGGCTGGACCGGCGAGTTCTTCAAGCCGGAGATGGATCGGGAAGGTACCATGTGCCGCAATTGCAGTTCAACGAGCAGGCACAGGGCGGTTGCCTACGTCGTCGGCGAGGTTCTGAAGGAAGGGCCGATCCCCGTTTTTCAATGGCCGAGTAGGAAAGGGGTGAGGATATTGGAATCGAGTGCCCGCGGTCCGCATCCCGCCATGTTCGCGGAGAAGTTCGATTACTTTGCCGTCGAGTATGATCCGATGAAAATTGCTGAAGGGAAGCATCCCCGGAACTATGCGGATTTCCAGAACCTGCACTTCGATGACGCAATGTTCGATCTGGTTGTTGCCTCGGATGTGTTTGAACATGTCCGGAAGGACGAGGATGGCTATCGACAGATCTACCGGGTGCTGAAGCCAGGCGGTTCATTCATCATGACAGTTCCGTACGATCATGATCGCCCGAATACAATCATTCGTGTCGACACGAGTGGGGCGGAAGACGTTCACATACTCGAGCCGGAGTATCATGGCGGTGGCGGGCACACACTAACGTACAGGAGCTATGGTCGGGATCTGCTCTCATTGCTGCATCAAATCGGCTTTGCTGTTGGACATATTGCCCTTCATGTTCCAGCATTTGGAATAACACGTCAGAGTGTCATCATGGGGACCAAGGGGGAGTTTGTGGAACTGTTCGACGGCGTTCCCGACAAGCCTGCCCAGCAATCCCTGGGAATGTTATTGCCCTACCGCCTTTTCCTTCTCTTTAAGTTCAACATCAAAGGATTCACTCGCTACTGGAGGGAGATGAGAAGGAAATAGTGCGTTGACTTTGCACGACACAATCTCTATATTTGAAATGGAAAGGCCAATGCGAGAGGGGCTGTAGCTCAGCTGGTCTACGACTCTACGAGCCGTAGACTCGTAGAGGAGAGAGCGTGAATGGCATTCTTTGTTTACGTTCTTGAGAGCGAACGAGATGCAACAATGTACACAGGTCAGACGAGTAATCTGAGGGGGAGGGTTGAAAGGCACAACAAGGGCTTGGTGAAGGCAACGAAGGGGAAGGCTCCGCTGAGGCTTGTGTATTTCGAAGAGTTTGGGACTCGTGGTGAAGCCATGTGGCGTGAATGGGAACTTAAGAAAAAGTGGAACACAGAGAGGAAGAAGAAACTGATTAGGGGTTTTGACCCCGAGCGACTCAAAGAAGTCCTGGGGCTGTAGCTCAGCTGGGAGAGCGCGTGAATGGCATTCACGAGGTCAGGGGTTCGATCCCCCTCAGCTCCACAACAAAAGGGAACCATCGGGTTCCCTTTTTGCTGCAACGAACGGTCGGGACGCCATAGACTCATCGATTATTCCAGCTTTTTTTAGAACTTTTCCCTATCTTTCCGCTGGCCATTTGGCCCTTGTTCTTTGTTCAACAAAATTGGTTCACGATGAAACTCCTTTACTTCTATCTCAAGAAGTATTGGAAGCTTGTCTTCCTTGCGCTCTTTCTGGCCGCCGTCAACCAGGTGTTCTCCCTCCTCGATCCGCTCATTTTCCGACATATCATAGACGAGTACGCACTTAAGTTCAACAAGTACACTCAAACTGATTTCTTCAAAGGCGTCGGTCTGCTGTTACTGGCGGCGATGGGTGTGGCCTTTGTCTCCCGGGTAGCGAAGAATTTCCAGGACTACTTCATTAATGTCATCACACAACGGCTTGGGGCCCGGATCTATTCCGACGGGCTGGGACATTCGCTGGAGTTGCCGTACCAGGTATTTGAAGACCAGCGGAGCGGGGAGACACTCGGGAAACTGCAGAAGGTGAGGTCCGATGTTGAGCGTTTCATTTCCACCGTGATTAATATCGTGTTCACGACGCTCGTCGGTGTCATCTTTGTCATGATCTATGCAATCAGTGTCCATTGGCTGATTGCGCCGGTGTACTTTGCGACCGTACCAGTGCTGGCCGTATTGAGTTCCACGTTGAGCCGGAAAATCAAGAACATCCAGAGAGTGATTGTTGCTGAAACGACGGCGCTGGCGGGCTCAACGACTGAGTCCCTTCGCAATATTGAGCTTGTGAAAAGCCTCGGCCTTGCGCAACAGGAAATCGGCCGGCTCAATGCGACAACCGACAAGATCCTGAGCCTTGAGCTCAAAAAAGTGAAATACATCCGGAGCTTGAGCTTCATCCAGGGAACATCGGTGAACTTCCTCCGGACCACGATTCTGGGACTGATGCTCTATCTGATCTTTATGCACGAAATCACGTTCGGCCAATTCTTCTCACTCTGGATCTACTCGTTCTTTATCTTCGGTCCCCTGCAGGAACTGGGCAACGTCATCAATGTGTACCGTGAGACCGAAGTCTCGCTGAAGAATTTTGAGGATATCCTCAACACACCGAAAGAACCGAGACCTGGAAACCCCGTCGTGCTTTCCGGGATCAACACGCTCGGATTCGAGTCTGTTGCATTCAAGCATCAATCAGCAACGGCTCTTGCTCTCGACGGGATTACATTCGAGGTGAAACTGGGCGAGACAGTCGCGTTTGTCGGTCCTTCCGGTTCGGGCAAGACCACATTGGTGAAATTGTTGGTGGGATTATATCGGCCACTCTCGGGGAGAATTCTGTACAATGATATTGAAGGAGCCCAGGTCGATCTCGACAAACTGCGCGAGCGGATTGGCTTTGTCACCCAGGACACCCAACTGTTCTCAGGGACCATTCGGGAGAACCTGTTGTTTGTGAATCCCCGGGCGAGTGATGCAGATTGTATGAATGTGCTTGAGAAGTCGGCCTGCCAGAGTTTGCTTGCACGTGCAGACAAGGGACTTGACACGATGATCGGCGAGGGTGGAGTCAAGGTGTCAGGTGGAGAGAAGCAACGGCTGTCGATAGCCCGGGCGCTTCTGCGGCATCCCAATCTTCTCGTGTTTGACGAGGCGACTTCGTCACTGGACTCACTTACCGAGGAGGAAATCACCGAAACCATCAGGGATGTATCAGTGAGGAAGGATCTCATCACGATCCTCATCGCCCATCGTCTCTCGACGGTCATGCACGCAGACAGGATCCATGTTCTCGAACGAGGTCGTATTATTGAGTCCGGACCTCATGAAGAACTTCTTGAACAAAAGGGCCTGTATTACGCAATGTGGCGTCAGCAGGTGGGAGAACGGCAGAGCATGCTTTCAAGACCGGCGATCGAAGGCGTAAGAGAGATGGTGAAGAATTGAAGCTGCTCGAAAGACAAATGTCTTGCGGAGTATGAAATGAGAAATAGAATAGCCTTGGCTGCGTGCATAGCTGCGTTGTTTGTTGGGTGCGGGACATCTCAACAGTTCACTGCGATCCCGAACTCGATTGACCGCGACAAGGTGCCTCATCAAACCGTTGAGATGACGGCAGAGCACTTTCACTTTACCCCCGACATTGTCAGGGTGAAACAGGGAACGCTCGTCACGATCAAGATAAGAGCCATCGATGGAACGCACGGGTTCAGCCTCGGGGCATTCGGTATTGATGAGCGTATTGAGGAGAACGAGACGAAGACGATTGAGTTCTATGCGGGTGAGAGAGGCGAATACGGATTTAGATGCTCTCACTTCTGCGGAATTGGACACCTTGGAATGACCGGAAAGGTCATCGTTGAATAAGGGACGGGCTTTGCGGTATCATCAAAGTAGCAGTCCTTCAACAACTCCAATCTGCCATGCATAATAGAGCCCGAATCCCACACTTACAACTCCTGAAGTGCTCCGGATAAGCAGGTTCAGCCTCTCCGACCTGTGGGCTGTAAGCGCGAAGGGAAGACCGATGAGTGCACTCATCAACATCATTCCTCCTACCGAGCCAAATCCGAATACGCCGATGTAGGCAAGACCCAGCGCTGGCGAGGGAATTGTTGCGAGGACAATGAGCATGAGCGCGGCACTGCCGGCAAGTCCATGAACCATCCCGATGAACACAGACCTCTTTCCCCTGCTTAGAAAAGCAGTCACTCGACCCGGCAGCAAGGTGAATGGTGGTGCATGATGCGGAGTTTGGACCTCGTGTGGATGTTCGTGCATGTGAGGATGAGTGTGAATCAAATTGTCGTGACTATGAACATGGGTGTGGATTTTTCCGCCTTGCCGGAGCTTGTAGAGCACGTTGATTCCGAGCGCGATCAGCATGATGGCAACTGCAAACTCCATCGCCAGTGCAAGTCTCTCCGGGACCCGGACATGAAGGGCGATGACACCTATACCCACAATGAGCAGGGATGCGGTGTGCCCAAGTCCCCACAAAAAACCAACGATGGACGAGCTCAGCAATCCCTTTCGCTCACTTACGATAGTTGACACTGCCACGAGGTGGTCTGCATCGAGAGCGTGCTTCAATCCCAGCACGAATCCAAGTCCGAGAATAGACAATGGTGGCAGAGCGATACGTGGTGCTTCTTCGCCTCCCGGGAATAGCTTAATGACTGTGGCGATAGTAGGGGAGGCCCCAACGTGCTGGACTGCCAAAACTATCATCCCTGCCACAATACCGGCGAGGCTGACAAGTGAGGGAGACTTGGAGTTGTTCATTTCCAGTTTGCGAAATCTGATGTTGATGCGGATTGAATATACAAAAGAATCTCTTTAGGAACGAGCCAGTTCCGCGTCGCTGGTCAATCACGTTTATTGCTTTTCGGGGGTGTTTTGTCTTATTTTGGAATCTCCGGGATGCGAAGGAGCATTCGTAGGTTGTTCTGGTTCATCAAGGCTCGGGCCCCGTTGGGTCGGAACGGAAGATGCCGGACGCATCGATTGTTGGTGTTTTCGTTCTCCTCACTCTCATTACGTCCTGCTCGAGGCGAAATCAGGGCCACGCCGACCACCACAATGCGGTTGCGGAATTCATAAAAGCGAATATGGCACAAGGCAAGAAACCGAACAAGCTCATCGATGAAAAGAGCCCGTATCTTCTTCAACATGCCTTCAATCCGGTTGAATGGTATCCGTGGGGTGAAGAAGCGTTTGCCAGGGCGAGAAAAGAGCAAAAGCCGATATTCCTGTCCGTCGGATATTCGACGTGCCATTGGTGTCATGTGATGGAACGGGAGTCTTTTGAAAACGATTCCATCGCGCATGTCATGAACGAGTACTTTGTGTGCATCAAAGTCGACCGCGAGGAACGACCAGACGTTGACAAGGTCTACATGACGGCATTGCAGGGCATGGGCCAGAACGGTGGTTGGCCGATGTCGATGTTTCTGACTCCGGACTTGAAGCCGTTTTATGGGGGAACGTACTTTCCACCGCGCTCTCAATACGGCAGAATTGGCTTCCTTGACTTGTTGCAGCGTATCCACGATGTATGGAACACCGAGCGCGAGAAAGTTGTCCAATCTGCAGACGGGATTATCAAAGCATTGCGCGAAGTACCGGCAGCGATGCCCGCACCTGTCCTCACTCGGGATTTACTCGATACGTGCTTTACCCAGTTTCAGCAAACCTATGACAAGGAGTTCGGTGGATTTGGCGGAGGGGCAAAGTTTCCCCGCCCCTCGGTGTTCAACTTTCTGCTGAGATACTGTGCCCGCACGCGAAATGATCTGGCTCTTGAAATGACAGTCCGGACACTGCAGAAAATGGCGGCTGGTGGAATTTGCGACCATATCGGAGGTGGGTTTCATCGCTACACCGTCGATTCGGAATGGCGCGTACCGCATTTCGAGAAGATGCTGTATGATCAGGCACAGATTGTCAGCTCATATATTGATCTTTTCCAGCTGACGAAGGATCAGTTGTATTCTGCTGTGGCAAACGAAGTTCTGGAGTACGTCATGCGCGACATGACAAGTCCGGAGGGAGGGTTCTATTCTGCCGAGGACGCTGATAGCCCAAGACCGGAGAAGCCAGAGGAGGAAGGAGAGGGAGCATTCTATCTGTGGACGAAAAAGGAAGTCATGGCGCTACTGGGGAAAGAAGATGGAGATGCGTTCTGCTATTACTATGGAATTGAGGAAGGTGGAAACGCGCTCGTCGATCCGCAACAAGAGTTTACGGGAAGGAACATTTTGTACATCGCTCATTCTGTTGACCAGACTGCCGCTTCGTTCAGAATCCCACCCTCCCGGATTAGAGAGCTTCTCGGACAGGGCCGGGCAAGGCTATTCCGGGCGCGTTCACTAAGGCCTCGCCCGAATCTCGATGACAAGATCCTGACCTCGTGGAATGGGTTGATGATCAGTGCGTGTGCAAGGGCATTTCAGGTCTTCCGCAACCCGGAATACCTGCAGGCCGCCGAACGATCGGCAGAGTTCATCATACAGAATTTGTACGATGCGGATACCGGACACTTGAAAAGACGATACCGTGACGGTGAGGCTGGGCTCGAGGCACATCTCGATGACTATGCCTTTTTCATCCAGGGATTGCTTGACTTGTACGAGGCATCGTTCGATGTCAGGTGGTTGACTCTCGCTTTTTCACTCTCAAAAACACAGAACACCATTTTTGAAGATCCTCGCGAAGGGGGGTTCTTCGACACCTCTGGCAAGGATTCCACCGTGTTGGTCAGGATGAAGGAACAATATGATGGTGCCGAACCGACGGGAAGTTCCATTGCAGTCATGAACCTCTTGCGGCTTGCCGGGATTACTGACAGCGAGGAATTCAGGCAACGTGCGGAACGGGCACTCCTGGCATTTGGTGAAGTACTTCAGAAGCAGCCTGTGGTAATGCCGCAGATGGTTGCTGCATATGAGTACTCGATGGGTGCGTCAAGGCAGATTGTCGTCGCCGGTCCGAGAGACGATCCTGCAACGCTGTCAATTCTCAGCGAGATTTACTCCCGCTACCTCCCTGACAAGGTTCTTGTGTTGTGTGATGTCGGGACTGTCGACGAGCAACTTGCGGGTCTGAATCAATTCTATCGATCTCTTTCAATGGTCGACGGAAGCCCCACAGCATATGTTTGTGAGAACTACGTTTGCCGACTCCCGATCTCAGACCCCGTATCATTGGGTAAACTTCTCGACACTCGAAACTGATTGGTCTCGTAAGAGAAGGGAACGGTGTCCAAGGTGAACTCAGACACCGTCATCGTCGACGTGAGCAGCCCTCAGCCACATGGAACGTGAACAAATGCTGCCATAGGAGACATTGGCCTAACGGACCCTCTTGTTATGTTTCTTGATATAAATGTTTTTGCTCGCCCTGTTTTGTTCGCGGGTGAGCTTTGCGCGCTCCTGGGGAGTGACTACACCATCCGCCTTTGCCTGCTTCTTGTCCCGATTGATTTTCGCCTGCTGCGCCTCCAGCTTAACGGCTTCACGTTTGGTCAACTCGCCATTCTTCACGCCTTGGTTGATTCTTGCCTGCTGTCGGACCTCGCGCTTTGTAACGCGCTGTGTGACCGTCTGGGCCATCCCAGTTGAAGCAGCGAGAGCCAGGCTCACAAGAGCAACGGCAATTGTGGTACCCTTCATGTCGATTCCCTTCCGTTATTGTGGTGATTGATTAGCTATGATGTTCTGCTCGATCTCTTTTCCAGTGTCCTTCCGAATGTTTCCACCCGTAGTTTGTGTTTCTCCAATGGCCCTCGACCCAAACATGTCCCGGACGGGCATCAATCCACCGACCTGCAATCCAAACATACCGGCCACGCCATGAGTTCCAACTCCAATGTCCCGCGACCCAGACGGCATTTGGACGCGACCTTACCACGATTACTTCGCGCCGCGGCGGCGGAGGTGCGATTCTGATCCCGACACCAATTCTTGCTCCCGAAAATGCTGGTTCGAAAGAAATAATCACTGCTGTCAGGACTGCAAGCAGCACTGCCATCGTGCGTTTCATTTCTTCCTCCCTGTTCGTATATTTGCCAACATGGATCACGTATCTGTGATGTATCGTCAACTGCCGTGCCAATCCGGAGATTTGCCGGTGTCTGCATTTTTCATGGAATCAGTTGACGGCAGATGCGGGAATGACCTTAGGCAAATGAGGGGTGTTTCTTTTCATGCACAGGGTAGGATCAATTAAAAGACACGCATCCTGATGGATTGCTGCACCACTGAAGGGACTGACCGGATATTCTCGGGCCACGCCAGGCGATATGCGAAGCGATTCAGGAAGAACGGCCTGGACAGGGCACAGCGCTCAATCCTCAAGGCTCTGGAGAACGCCGGAATAATGGGGCGATCAATTCTGGATGTTGGGTGTGGGGTTGGGGGACTCCATCTGACTCTCCTGAAAAAAGGAGCTTGCTCCGCTGTCGGAGTCGAGGTGTCAGCAGGGATGATCGAGGAAGCGAAGAAACTGGCAAAGGAATTTGGAGTCGCCGGTCGGACGAGCTATACGCACGGGGATCTGACCTCGGTAAACGGCAGCGTTCACCTGAGCGACATCGTCATTCTGGACAAGGTCCTTTGCTGCTATCCGGATCCGGAGAAACTCATCGACATCTCGGCGGCCAAGGCGAGAATTCTGTACGCTGTGTCGTATCCCAGGAAATCGTGGTATGCGGCAATCGGATTCTCGATGGCCCAGCGAATGGGCATGCTGTTTCGTTGGTCGTTTCATCCATACTATCATCAACCTGCGCGGCTTGACGCATTGATCATGCAGCATGGGCTGCAACAAGTTGACACCCGGACCACACCCATTTGGCAAGTGAAGCTGTTCCGGAGAGGAGGGATATGAGGGAATGGACTTAGCGCTCCGGACGATGCAAGGTCCAACCCGGTGGTCGCCGCTGCAAGGAATCCGCGGATCCATCATTTCTGCGAAGATCCCGGGCCAGTTGCTCCACGAACTTCTTTGCTTGGTCCTCGTCAAGGAACCAGTCGCTGGCTACGAGTTTCTTGAACACGAATATTCGTTTGTACACGCGGACTTGCCACGGGGTTCCTTTTTGGCGGGACTGTCCCAGAGTGATTGTGAAGCTATTTCCCGTATCAATCGTCATGCATCAAGTTCATATCGTTACCACATCATGGTAACGAAAGGAATTGAGAAGTTCAATGCAACCTCTCGCCAGTCGATGATCATTTGACTTGGGAAATGGATAGTGAACTCAAAATACGTCCCGGTGTGTCGATTGCCTCATCCGAGCTCTTGTTTCGATTCTCGAGGAGTGGCGGGCCTGGCGGGCAGAATGTGAACAAAGTCGCTACCCGCGTTGAAGTCCTTTTTGATCCCAAAGGCTCGTCGTCTCTGACCGATGACCAGAGAGACCTGATCTTCAAGCGGCTGAAATCTCGCATCGGGTCGGACGGTTTTCTCCGGCTCTCCTCACAGGAATCACGCAGTCAGTGGCGTAATCGGGAACTCGTCGTGCAGAAATTCATCAGCCTCATTGCAGGGGCACTCAAGCCGATCATTTCAAGAAGAGCGAGTCATCCCACCAACGCATCACAACATCGCAGACTCACCGGGAAAAAACTCAACTCGAGGAAGAAGCAGGAGAGAAGAAGAATTGAGCCGGAGTGAGGAAGATTGATTCATTGTCTCCAAGTGTCAGGTTGGCGGCAACTCACAACTCGCTCCGGGGAGCGCACGGGAATTGTCGCTCCTTCCTTGCAACCTGATCCATTTTGTTATATATTTGCACAGCGTTTTCCGACCTGAACGCTGTTCTTATCCCCTCATTTGGACATACATTTCGGGGAGTTCAACAGGTTACCGGGAGGTATCGGTGGCCTTTATGTCCTCCCGGTTAGCTTGGTCACGACCTCACACATGGATCGAATCCTATGAAACTCGACAGCCTGTTGCATGCTCTCCTTCCAAAGGATGACAAGTTCTTCAATTATTTTGAGAAGGATGTTGATAACCTTCTGACCGCTGCAAAGGTGTTCAGGGATTTGATGTCGAACAGCATGTCCAAGGAAGAGCGAGCCCAGAAAATCAAGCGGATCGAGGAGCTGGAGCATCACGGCGACGAGGTTACGCATAAGATTTTTTCTGAGCTCGGTTCTACGTTCATCACCCCGTTTGATCGGGAGGATATCCACGCACTTGCATCAAAGCTTGACGATATACTTGACTTTATCCAGGGAGCAGCAACAAGGCTGGTGTTGTATCGGGTTGAGCTTATCTCGCCCGAGCAGGAACGCCTTGCAGGCATGATACTGGACATGGTGTACGAACTACATACGGCAATTCCTCTTCTCCGGGATCTCAGCGATGTTGTCAAGATCAGGGAGAGTCTTGTCAAGATCAACAGCATTGAAAATGAAGCCGATGATTTGTTTGAACGGGCAATCGCCGGCCTCTTCGAAACATGCAAGGACCCTATCCTTCTCATCAAGACGAAGGAGGTGTTGGTAAGTCTGGAAACCGCGACGGACCAGTGTGAAGATGCAGCAAACGTCATTGAGTCAATCATGGTGAAAACCGCGTAACAATGCTCATCATCGTTATCATAATCATCCTTCTCGCGCTCGCATTCGACTTCCTGAACGGCATGAACGATGCCGCAAACTCAATTGCCACCATTGTGTCGACCAGAGTACTTTCTCCGCGTCTTGCTGTTCTCTGGGCGGCGTTCTTCAACTTTGTTGCCGCCTTTGGCTTTGGGACAAGCGTCGCGTCCACGATCGGAAAAGGGATTGTTGAAGTTGCGATTGTCAATGAGTACCTGATTCTCTCAGCCCTTATCGGGGCAATAATATGGACTGAGTGGTGTACCCGAGTCGGACTGCCCATTAGTGTGTCTCACGCATTGATAGGCGGGCTTGCAGGCGCTGGAGTGGCAAAAGCTGGATTCGGTTCGCTGGTAGTATCCGGATTGACTAAGGTATCGCTCTTCATTGTTCTATCTCCTGTCGTGGGGTTGGTGCTATCGTATTTTTTCATGGTTACCGTAACCTGGGCCGTGCGAAAATCACCGCCCAACAAAGTTGACCGGGGATTTCGGATTGGTCAGCTTGTTTCTTCGTCCGCATACAGCCTTGGACATGGGACAAATGACGCTCAGAAGACGATGGGAATCATTGCACTTGTTCTCTACAAGGCGGGTTATCTCGGTTCAACTTTCTATGTTCCCGTTTGGGTTATTTTGTGTGCACACTTTGCCATAGGACTTGGAACATATCTTGGCGGCTGGAAAGTGGTTCGTACAATGGGAATGAAACTCACACACCTTCGGCCCATTGGGGGATTCTGTGCAGAGACAGCAAGTGCGTCACTGCTGTTTGGCACGGCGATGGCGGGCATTCCCGTTAGTACAACACATACCATCGCTGGAGCCATAATGGGAGTTGGTGCCACACGGAGATTCTCAGCGGTCCGATGGGGCGTGGCCGGAAAGATCGTCTGGGCCTGGATCTTCACGATTCCTGCATCAGCAATTGTTGCTGCAGGGGTATACTATATTGTAGAACTCATTCGGGGTTTGCCTGTGACGTAGGCAACCTCAGGGTTGGCTGTATTGACTTAGTGCCTCGATTGATTTACCTTGAATGTGGCAACCGACCAACCTCTGCCGCTTCTACAGACCAATTATCTGCTCATGGAGAAAGAAACCAAGGGTTCTCAGCGGAGACATATCCTGATAGTTGAGGATAGCATCGACTTTTCCAATTTGATGAAGTTCATCATCGAAGATGATGGATTTGAGGGAATCCAATTTCCGGTCGATGGTACCGATGTGGTGGGATGGGCGAAGGAACATCAACCTGCCGCGATTCTGATGGATCTTGCCCTGCGTAAGAAGGGGGGACTTCAGTTTGTGGAAGAGCTCAAGGCCGATCCGGAAACGAAGAACATTCCCATCATCGTCATTACAGGGCGTGATCTCAGCTCCAAGGAGGTGTTGGATCTTACCGTGCAGGGTGTGAAGTATCTAAGAAAAGGAAGGGTGGAGATGGAAGATCTGAAGCGCGAGATCAGAGAGTCCGCCCTTCGCGCAACAAAAAAATCCCCCCGCTCTTCGAAAGCCGCCCACTAGAATCACGTCCATGAAGGTTTTTTCTGACGCTCTTTCCGGTGGCAAGTACATTCCAACCAGGTGTGCCAATCAAAGCGTGACGGGCGGCCACGATCTCTCCCTTCCAATTGCCTGGACCGACCTTCCGAAAGGAACAAAGTCGTTTGCTCTCAGCATGGTTGACAAACATCCTTCGGCAAACAAGGCAGTGCACTGGCTCATGATCAATATCTCGCCCAATGCACGTGCGATTGGCGAAGGTGCATCGCAGACTCGCAGGCTTCCGCCGGGAACCATCGAGCTTCGAAATAGCTTTGGCCGAAGCGGCTATACCGGTCCCACAGTAGCAAAGGGAACCGGGGGACATGAGTTCGTCCTTACAGTGTACGCGCTCAACGTAGGAGAGCTGCAGCTTGGACCGGCCTCACAGTTCCAGGAATTCCAGGACGAGCTTTCCGGCAGACTCATCGAGACTGCTGATTTCGTCGCGGTTTTTGGCTAGCTGCTCGATATCGAATCATCTCACAACGTCTTGTGTTGAGATGAATCCACAATCTTCTCTGTGAAGACACTTCAGACCCAACCACGCAGCTTGCACGCCTCGGCCACCCTTGCCACTCCGACTACCATGGCCGCGAGTCTTGGATGAACACGTTTTTCCTTGATCGCTTCCTGGACAGTGTGATAAGCTCGTGTGAGCCTCTCGTCCAGACGCTGGTGAACCATCTCCTCACTCCAATAATATGAGTAACGGTCTTGAACCATCTCAAAGTAAGACACCGTTACACCTCCTGCACTCGCGAGAATGTCAGGGATGACATGAATTCCTTTCTTGTACAGTATCAGATCTGCTTCAGGCGTGGTAGGGCCGTTGGCAAGCTCGCAAACGATTCTCGCTTTGATGGCCGCTGCATTCCGCTCGTTAATCGAATTTTCAAGTGCTGCGGGATACAGGATGTTGACATCCAGACCAAGCACAGAATCCCGGGGTATCTCCTTGCTGGCCGGGAATCCTCTGACCGATCCTGTTCGCAGCTTGTAGCTTACCAGTTCTTTAGGATTGAGCCCGTCGTCATTGAGGATTCCACCAGTCGAGTCGCAGACCGCAATCAGTTTTCCTCCACCCAACAATTCATGGTGCAGTAGCGCTGCTCGTTGTCCTGCGTTGCCAAACCCCTGAATGGCAAATCTTCCGCCCGGGTCAACGCCAAGAACCTTACACGCTTCCCTCACAGTGATCACTCCGCCTCGTGCAGTTGCGTCCCGGCGCCCCTCGGTTCCGCCGATCTGCAGCGGCTTGTCGGTCATGACTCCTGGTTCATGGCGCTGCACCAGGGTCTCGTACTCGTCCATCATCCATGCCATTGTCTGGGGATTCGTGTAGACATCGGGTGCTGGCACATCTTTGTCTATGCCGATCTGCTGGATAACGGCCCTGACGTAGCCGCGTGCAAGGTGTTCCAGTTCTCGTTCCGACATTTTGCGTGGATCGCACACCACGCCCCCTTTGCTGCCACCGAGAGGAAGATCCACCACGGCAGTCTTCCATGTCATCCATCCTGCAAGCGCCCGGATGGTGTCGACTGTTTCGTCGGGGTGAAAGCGGATGCCGCCCTTTGCCGGTCCACGGGCAAAATTATGCTGGATTCGATAGCCGTGAAAGATCTTTGCTTCACCATTGTCGAGTTTGATCGGAATGGTGAATTTGAATTCCCGCTGCGGCCAGAGGAGTAGTTCCCTTGTCGGGTCGTCGAGGTTGAGCAACCGTGCTGCCTCCCGCACCTGTTGTTGCGTCACGTCGAATGAATTGTATGATTTCATCGCACACCTTTATTTATGACCTTCTTTTTTCGGGCCCTCGTCGAATACGTCGAGAATAATCCGATACCAGCAATGTTTGCACATCAATGCCCTGTCGACACTCAACAGTACTTGTTCCCAGGGACTCAACGTGGCACCACAATGCGGGCACACGTCGTGGATCTTTGTGCGTACCTCGCCTGCGGGCTTGCCTTTCTGTTTTTCAGTTGCCAAGATGTTCCTCCGGTTTCAGGATGATGCCTCGGTTTTGATGTCCGTTCATCTTGACGATGATGGGTTGTGAACAGCGTATGAGTCGTGTGAATCGCTTTTCTTCCAAAGGGGATTGGCGCAGCAGCCAATCCCAGTCAATGAAGCTGTTCTCCACTTTTGCGTTCACCGTGAAGTACCCCACCATGAATGATGTGATATTCTGGAAAAAGTGGGAGCCCTGTGATGGCGCGACGTCCATATCCCGGAATGATGCTTCCACGATTGCACGTGCGCCGGAAATCTGATCCCAGCGAATGGGAATGCCAAGCCATGGATCCAGCGTGCCCCATCGTCCAACTCCGATCAGAACGTACGGGCGTTTCTCCGAGAGAAGCTGTTCATTGAACTGTGTGACTTCCATCGCAACCTCGTGGCTCTTCCCTCGGTCGAATGTGTGGATATCGACAACCACAATGTCATGAATATCCCTGATCACCCCGTTGCCAAGAACTTTGTCGCTGCAACAGATGCACTTTGCCGGTTGGAGATCATCAATGTTCAGCTCTTCGGCTTCCCGGCTCAACACCAGCGGGCGCATCTGCAGCATGCAGAACTCCTTCGGCTTGTCCCGCGAACCGGACACATTCACGGCGAACTCGATTTCTACAGGTGTGCCCATGCCCCACGTTCCCATGTCAGTGAGGAGCTCGACTATTTGGGAGAGAGGAAAGAGTCTGTGGCGAAGCACGGGTCCAAACGTCACGAGTCGTATCCCTTGGCGGGAGAGGCCGTCATTAATCACGTCATCTTCGGGCGAATATGTGGAGCCGACGAGGTGGAGTGTCCCGTCCTTTTCCGCAACGTCAAGATCATGCGGTTTCACAAGCATGTCGTGAGTCTCGACGCCGAAGTCCGAGCTTGCATGCAGTTGAAGCGCGAAGAATCCGCGCTGGGTTGTGTTGAGGGTTTCCTCCGCCGAATAGAATTGTATCAAGTCTGTCGGGTACTTTGAACAAAAGCGGACGCAGTTCCCGCCATCGACCACCCATTTGCCAAGTCCGAGCCCAACAGAAACAATGCCGTCTGAAGAAGTCTGTGGAGGAAGCGGATAGAAATTGTACGATTTTGCCACTCCCGCAAAATCGGGATAAAACCTGTCATCGTGGGTGCGACCGATCATCTTCTGGATGATCACCGCCATCTTTTCCTCTTCAAGTCTGTACGAGGTTACTTTGATATAGTCCTTCGCACTCTGATAGAATGTGGAGGCGTACACTCGCTTGACAGTGTTCAGCAGGTCGTTCAGGCGTGCAAGAGGATTTGCCTGATTGTTCGGCAACATATAGGTTTCATAAACGCCGGCGAACGGGTGGTACTGTGAATCCTCGAGGAGACTCGAAGAACGCACGGCAAGTGGCGACCGGATGATATCAAGGAACGCCGCGAGCTCTCCGAGGATTGATTCGGGGAATCGTTCGGCACCAAGGAAGCGCCGGGTGATCTCTCTGTCATCTGTTGAACCAAGGGCAAATTTTCGCAGGTTGTTTTCGTCGAGGAACTGGTCGAAAACGTCGGTGCCGAGGACGACAGCAGGAGGGACGTAGATCTGAATGCCATCGAACCGATTCCTGACATTGTAGTCGTTAATCAATGTGTTGACAAATCCTAGTCCGCGGGCCTTACCGCCAAGCGAACCACCGCCAACGCGGGCAAAGCTGCTTTCCGGATCAAAGGTCTCCTTTTGAAAATCCGTGATAATGCCGCGTTGGCGAATGATACCGTAAGCATGCAGCGAGTGGATGAGATCCTGGCGCAATGCTTCTGCATTCGGGTAGTCATCCACCCTCCGCGGTCGGAGCTGGTGTGCAAGCCAGAATTCAGTCCGGGCCTTCAGCCAATTCGAAAAATGATTCCGCTCGCCATGGTAGCGGATGCTCTCATCGGGCACAAGCTGTAATTGTTCTTCAAGGCTTCTCAGGTCAGCTGCCCGCCCGATCTCTACTCCATCGGGGGTTCGGAAAATGAAATCCCCAAAGCTGAAATACTTGATCATGAACTGGCGGAGCTCCGTGAGCAGCGTTGGCGTGTTTTTGATGACGAACGATGTACCCAGGAAGTGTGCCCGAGATTCATTTTCCTCATTGTCAGACAACAACAGGATCGGGAGGTCAGGTAGCTCATTCCGTACTTCTTGTGCGAACTCCAATCCGGCACGAGGATCCTGAACACCGCGATGCGGAAAATCAACATCGGAGACGATTCCCAGGACAAACTCTTTGTATTCCTGGTAGTATGACCATGCCTCCTCGTATGTGGAACAAAGAAGGATTTTTGGCCGCGCACGCATTCTCAGAAATTTGTGCGTGAGGTTTATTCCTTCAGAGATCAGACGCTGCGATTGCTTCAGGATCTCGGTGTAGATGATCGGGAGGATTGATGAATAGTATTTGACGTTGTCCTCGATGAAAATGATCGTTTGGACGCCGACCATGCGCGTGTCGTGGTCGACATTCATTCGATCTTCAAGATTCTTCACGATCGCAATGATGATGCGGAAGTCGCCGGTCCAGATGAAGATCTTGTCGAATACCAATGCCTCCTCATGCAGCATCAGGTCCTTGAGCTCACGGTTGTCGTGGGCAAGGAGGACAACAGGTATGTGGATTCCCTCCTGCCTCACCTTCTTGGTGAAGTCGATGGCATGCATATCCTCGATGTGGAGAGTCGTAATAATCAGATCGAAACGGTTCTCTTCCTTGGCAAGTTTGATCGCGTCAGCGCCGCTTGAGACACGTGTAAGTTCGGGCGAGTGGCTCAGATTGAAACCCTGATATTCATTGCGGATGAGCTCGTACAGGCGTCCGTCTTCTTCAAACAGGTAAAGATCATAGAGGCTGGAGACGAGCAGGATGTCGCGGATGCGGAGCCGCATCAGGTTTTGAAAACCCTGAAACCGGTTGCCGTAGCCGTGCTCGACCCACAGGGGGTCAAATGCACTCTTCATGTGTTCGAAGTCGGGCTTCATCGTAAGAATATGTACACCTGATGTAACCTGAGGAAACAACTCATCGCAAAGGCGAAACCGGACGGGGACGTTCGGTTCGAACGCCCCCGCGTTTGGTGACTATACAACACCCTGGTCCATCATCGCATCGGCAACCTTGAGGAAACCGCCAATGTTTGCACCGTTCACGTAATTGCCCGGTGTGCCGAACCGGTTTGCTGTCTCCACACATGTCTTGTGAATACTCTTCATGATCTGGCGCAGACGTCCGTCCACCTCTTCGCGTGGCCACGGCAAGCGCATGCTGTTCTGCGACATCTCAAGTCCGGATGTGGCAACACCACCCGCATTTGCCGCCTTGCCCGGACCGTAGAGAATCTTCGCATCGAGAAACGTGTTCACGCCCTCAATCGTAGTCGGCATATTGGCACCCTCGGAGACCACATACACGCCGTTTCTGAGAAGATTTGCTGCATCCTGGCCATTGATCTCGTTCTGGGTGGCACTCGGGAATGCGCAATCAGCCTTGTGGTTCCATAGAGGACTTGAACTGGCTTTGGGGTCGATCTCCTTATACGCCACACCTTTGTACTTCTCTGCGTACTCCTTGATTCGTCCGCGACGCACGTTCTTCAAATCCATGATGAATGCGAGCTTCTCAGGGGTGATGCCTGCCTCGTCGTATATGTATCCGTTTGAATCGGACAACGTTACCACCTTCCCGCCCAGTTCGTTGATCTTCTCAACCGTGTACTGTGCGACGTTTCCACTGCCCGACACAAGGCATACTTTGCCTTCCAGGGTTTTCCCGCGGGTTGAGAGCATTTCAGCTGCAAAGTAGACGGCACCGTACCCGGTTGCTTCCGGCCGGATGAGTGATCCGCCCCAATTCAGACCTTTTCCGGTGAGGACCCCGGTAAATTCATTTCTGAGCTTCTTGTACTGACCGAACAAGTAGCCAATCTCCCTTCCACCAACCCCGATGTCGCCCGCGGGGACGTCAGTGTCAGCTCCAATATGACGGAACAATTCACTCATGAATGCCTGGCAAAAGCGCATGATCTTGAGATCGCTTTTTCCTTTTGGATCGAAGTCCGAACCACCTTTCCCGCCGCCCATTGGCAACGTGGTGAGACTGTTCTTAAACACCTGCTCAAAGGCAAGGAACTTCAAAATGCCGAGGTTCACCGAAGGATGGAAGCGAAGTCCACCTTTGTATGGCCCAATGGCGCTGTTCATTTCGATGCGGAACCCGCGGTTGATGTTCACCTCACCCTGTTCGTCGACCCAGGGGACACGGAACATGATGATCCGCTCTGGCTCGATAATACGCTCAAGGATCTTTGCGGCTCGGTATTCAGGATGTCGCTCAAACACCAGGGCGAGGGATTCCGCCACCTCTTGCACGGCTTGATGGAATTCCGGTTGTGCGGGGTTCTTGGCTTTCACTTCCGCCATCAGGTCTTTCACATAATCTGACATGTAAGTCTCCTAATTGAGTATTGGTTGAAGGTGTGATATGAATCCGCGGCGGTGGAATACCACGGTATTTGTTGAGTCGTGAAGCGACAATTAGTGCATGATTCATTATTCATGAATGACCGTCTATTTCCCTGGCTTCGAAATCACCCCAATGTTTTTGTGTCCGTTTATCTTCACAGTCATGGGGCTGTCAAATCGAAGTTGACGTGTAAATGTCAACTCTTCAATTGATGGCTGTGCTGACAACCACTCCCAATCAATGAAACCCGTATTGTTCAGCGAATTCACGGTGAAATAACCCACTCGAAACGATGTGATGTTCTGGAAAAAATGCGATCCTTGCGAAGGAGTAACGTTAAAGTCTTTGAATCCCGATTCAACAATCGCCACCGCGCCGGAGATCTGGTCCCACGTAACAGGTACCCCCAACCAGTGGTCAAGGCTCCCCCAGCGCCCCACCCCGATCAGAATGTAAGGACGCTTTTGGATCAGGAGCCGAGAATTCATTGCGCTCACCTCCTGTGCGACATCCCGGCTCTTTGACCGATCGAACTTCTGAATATCCACAACCACGATATCATGGACATCTTTTGTGGCGCCGTTTCCGAGAACTTGCTCGCTGTAGCAAATGAGTCCACTGCGGTCGAGATTGTCAACTACCAACTCTTCCACCTCACTGCTCAGTACCAGCGGTCGGATCTGAAGAAACGCGAACTCCCTCGGTTCATGTGTGGCAACGTTCATGTTCACGGCGAACTCGATCTCTACGTGTGTCCCCATTCCCCATGTCCCCATCTCCAGCACGAGGTCAAGGATCTCTGCAAGGGGAAAAACGTCGTGTTTCAACACGGGGGCAAACGTGACAACTCGCCGCCCGGACCGTGACATTCCATCGTACACAGCGTCGTTTTCGGGAGAATAGGTGGAAGCGACGTAGAACAGCGTTTGATCTTCTTCCGCCTTGTTCAGGTCGAATTGTTGGACAAACATGTCGGGCGTTGCGCCTTCGGAGCGGTCAAGACTCGCGTTCATGTTCAAAGCATAGAATTCCTGCTGGGCATTTCGGAGGGTTTCCTTTGTCGAGAAGAACTGCAGCAGGTGTCTTGGATACTTCGGACAAAATCTCACAGTGGTTCCCCCCTCAACAACCGTTTTACCAAGGCCAAGCGCGACAAGCACAATCCCATCAGTTGGTTTTTGAGGAGGAACGGGATAAAAGTTGTATGACTTTGCCACGCCGGCGAACTCCGGATAGTACCGTCCGTGACGTGCCGATCCCACCATCTTTTGGATGATGACGGCCATTTTCTCTTCTTCCATCCGGTACGCGGTCGCCTTCATGTAGTCCTTTGCACTTTTCGCGAAAGTTGAAGCATAGACGAGCTTGATTGCCTGGAGCAGGTCTGCCAATCTCACATGAGGATCCGGGTTGTTGTTTGCAATCATGTACGTTTCGTACACACCGGCAAACGGCTGGTACTGTGAATCCTCGAGCAGACTCGATGATCGAACCGCGAGCGGGGTTTGCGTGATCTCGAGAAATTCGCAGAGCTTGTTCACGATCTCTTTTGAGAAATGAGGGGCAGCGAGAAACCTGGTTCTCAACTCCACATCATCTGTTACCTGGAGAGCGAAATTCTCAAGCTGATTCTCGGTCATGAATTTATCGAACACATCTGTCGCGACAACTACTGCGGACGGAACATGAATCTCGACACCAGGAAACCGATCCTGAATGTTATAATTATTGATGAGGGTGTTGATAAATCCCAATCCACGGGCTTTTCCGCCCAACGAACCGCTGCCAATGCGGGCAAAACTGTTTCGCGGGTCAAACGTCTCCTTTGAGAATTCGGTGATTACTCCCCGTTGATGGGTTTCTCGGTAGGCGCGGAGCGAATCGATGAGCTTGTTTCTCAAATCCGCCTCCGAGGCAAAATCCTCCACCTTGTGTGGTCGAAGCTGCTTCGCAAGCCAGAACTCAGTACGCGCTTTCAGCCAGTTTGAGAAATGATTCCGCCGGGCGTGGAACAGTATGCTTTCGTCCGGAACATGTCTGAGTTGCTCCTCAAGAGTACGCAGATCATGGGCGCGGCCTACTTCGCTTCCATCGTTCATGCGAAACACAAAATCCCCGAATCCGAAATGGCTTAGCATGAATTCACGCAATTCATGAAGTAACCGGGGCGATCCTTTCAGCAAGAACGATGCCCCGATCTCCTTCGCCTTGTGCGCATACTCAGCGTTGCTTGACTGCAGCAGGATCGGGATGTCATCGTGCTGTCTCTTGACAAGCCGGGCAAATGCAAGTCCGGCTTCCTGATCCTTCACTCCATGTCGTTTGAAGTTCACATCCGAAATAATGCCCAGGATGAAGTCCTGGTATTTCTCATAGTATCCCCACGCCTCTTCAAATGTCGTACAGAGAAGGATTTTCGGTCGTGCACGCATGCGGAGAAAACGGTGCGTGATGTTGACCCCCTCGGAGATGAGGCGCTGTGATTGATTCAGAATCTCGGTATAGATGAGCGGAAGGTAGGACGAGTAGAATTGTACGCTGTCCTCCAGAAGGATAATCGATTGAGTACCGACAGCCAGAGTATCGCTCTCAACATTCTCCCGGTCTTCGATGCTCTTGATGATGCCTATGAGAAGGTGATAATCACCCTGCCAGATGAAGATCTTGTCAAAGACGGTCGTGTCGTAGTTGGTGACGAGGTCTTTCCTCTCACGATTGTCATATGCGAGGAGAACAATGGGAGTTCTTATTCCAGCATCTCGAACGGCCTGGGCGAATTTCACCACGTGCATGTCCTCGATGTGGAGCGTCGTGATGATGAGGTCGAAGTTTTCCCCGCTTAACGCAAGTTCAATTGCCTCAACGCCACTGCTGATATGTGTAATCTCCGGCGGATGGCTGAGATTGAGGACTTGGAATTCCTGACGGATGAGCTCATAGAGTCGTCCATCTTCCTCAAACAGATAGTTGTCATATAGGCTGGAAACAAGGAGGATATCGCGGATCTTGAAGCGCATCAATTTCTGGAACGTCTTGACGCGGCCTTCCTGGACATCCTCGATATTGAGTCGATCGATCTTGCTCATGTAATACAGCGAGAAAGCTGACCTCGTGAGGGAGGGACTCAAAAAAAGAAGGCGTATTCAGCCGTCAAACTTTGTGCTCGATGTTCACCGCGAGCAAGAACGGAATGAAATACGCCTCCAAGAAGTTACTACAATCGCCTGCCATCTGCAAGCTGCACATGATGCGCTCTTTGGTGAGCGCAAGCGTTTGTCAAACGAGTCCCTGGTCCAGCATTGCGTTTGCCACTTTCAAGAAGCCGGCAATGTTTGCGCCGTTGAGGTAGTTGCCGGGCGTGCCGTATTTCTCGGCATGCGTGAGGCAAGTCTGGTGGATGTTTCTCATGATTTGGTGCAATCGCTGGTCCACTTCTTCCCTGGGCCAGGGCAACCTCATGCTGTTCTGGCTCATTTCGAGTCCCGATGTTGCAACTCCTCCCGCGTTGGAGGCTTTTCCCGGTGCGTAGGGAATGGCGTTTGCATGAAACACTTTGACTGCTCCAAGCGTGCTTGGCATGTTGGCTCCTTCACACACGAATTTGCAGCCGTTCTTCACAAGCTCTCTTGCGTCATCCTCATCGAGCTCGTTCTGTGTGGCGCAGGGAAGCGCAACATTCACATTGACGCCCCAAGCACGCTTTCCTTCGAAGAACGGTACCTTGAATTTGTCGGCATAGGGTCTCACGCGGTCCTGCGCGCTTGCTCTCAATTCTAGCATGTATTCAATCTTCTCGCCTTTTACTCCGTTCTCGTCGAGGATAAACCCATCCGGGCCCGACAATGTAACCACTTTCGCCCCAAGTTCTGTTGCTTTCAGTGCCGCCCCCCAGGCAACATTCCCAAATCCCGAGATCGCAACGCGTTTTCCGTCGAGCGATTCGCCTTTTGCTTTCAACATTTCCTGCGTGAAATACACCACGCCGAACCCGGTCGCTTCCGGCCGAATCAATGATCCGCCCCAGCTCAGCCCCTTACCTGTCAAAACGCCGGAGAATTCTCGCGTGAGTCTCTTGTACTGGCCGAACAGATAGCCGATTTCTCGGCCTCCAACGCCAATATCTCCGGCAGGAACATCCACATCAGGACCAATATGGCGAAACAATTCGGTCATGAAGCTTTGGCAAAATCTCATCACTTCGTTGTCGCTCTTTCCCTTTGGATCGAAGTCAGAGCCGCCTTTTCCTCCTCCCATTGGCAGGGACGTGAGACTGTTTTTGAACACTTGTTCAAAGGCGAGGAATTTGAGGATGCTGAGGGTGACAGAAGGGTGGAATCGGAGACCCCCCTTATAGGGTCCGATTGCACTGTTCATTTGGATGCGAAAACCGCGATTAATATGGATTTCTCCCTGATCATCTGTCCAAGGAACGCGGAACATGACAACTCGTTCCGGCTCCACCATCCTCTCGAGAATCTTCGCGGTACGGTACTCCGGATGGCGCTGCAAGACAAGGTCGAGCGAACCCAGCACCTCCTGAACCGCCTGCAAGAACTCCGGTTCGTTTGAATTTTTCATTTTTACTTGAGAAATCAGATTGCTTACATATTCGGACATGTTATCCTCTTAGCGTTGTTATTCAGTCGGTTTGCATTCAAGGGCCAAACTGTGACAACCCAGATACTTATGATGCTCACAAGACTTGTGGAGTCATATCTGGGGAAGAGTCTCCGCAGGAAAAGAACGGTGGGTTCATCGGAAGCCACTAAATATAACGAAGAATGCGTACAAGAAGCAAGGAATCGCGAAGGGCGGGAGACAATGGGTGGTTCAAAGGATGGTTTCATCGGGTTGCCATCAACATTGGGGTTGAAAAACTGGAAAAAGTGCATTACCATGTAATCGAAACTGCCCAAAGCATGATAACCACCGACTTCATCATTGTTGTGGTCTCACGTTCCAAACAACATTCAGTGAAAGGACACAATGACCGACCTTCAGTATCCCATCGGAAAGCTGCAGCGAAAAGAGACTCTTTCAAACGATGATCGGCATGAACTTATTCAACGATTGGCCGAGGCTCCATCGCTTCTCCGTAGCGCCGTTCATGGACTTTCCCCTGAACAGCTCAATACACCCTACCGGACTGGTGGGTGGACGGTGAGGCAGGTTGTGCACCATTTGCCCGATAGTCACATGAATGCATATGTGAGAATGAAGCTCGCCGTGACCGAATCGCAGCCAGCCATAAAACCCTACAACGAGAAACTATGGGCAGAGCTATTTGATGCCCGTGAGTCTTCGGTGGAACCTTCCATTGCTCTCCTTGAATCCCTCCATGAACGCTGGGTTACTTTTCTTAAGTCGCTCAAACCAGTTGAATTCTCAAGGACACTTGTTCATCCCGAGCATGGCGTTATCAGTGTCGATTTTCTTCTCCAGTTGTATGGGTGGCATGGACGTCATCATATTGCCCAGATCAATGGTCTCAGAAAAAGAATGGGGTGGGGAGTATAGGAAAACACCACTCTCGCCTCGATCACTGCATGACCGCCATGGAAAACCTCGTGATTGTGCACGATCAGATGGCACTGTTATTTTTTTCATCATGGACCGGTGGTATTTTAAGCAATCTCATAACTTGCTGATAACCAAGCAACTACCTCTACTTATCCTCGTTGTGGCACGTTGTCCTGTTGCTATTATTGACAATGCATATCCAACCCATTTGTTGTCGAGTTTATCATCATTGAGCAAGATAGGCCGTTGCATAGTCTTACGCTTCTGACCAATTCCTAAGTCCCTTACCGATTTGTGGCAGACTTCTTGGACATACTTCGTTCTGAATGAAGTACCGAAAAGGAGATTGCCATGTCGCTCATACTTGCCGTAACAATCGCGACAATCATTGTTCTGATCCAGGCTTTTCGGAAGAGACAAACCGAAACCGGTCGCCAAGCCAGTGCTTGTGAAGCGCTATGTACACCCGGGCCATGCATGGATGAAGATGACTCAGGATGGTGATGTCATTATCGGGATTGATGACTTTAGTCAGTCTGTGATTGGAAAGATTGACTCCGTGGAGCTTCCGCGCCTGCTTCACCGGGTCCTTCAGGGTCAGGTTGGGTGGAAAGTGAAACACTGCGGACGTGTTGTGCCGATGCGAAGCCCGGTCAGCGGTCGCGTTGTCGAAAAGAATGAGATGGTGCTGAACAACCCCACGCTGATCAACAGTTCACCATATGGTGACGGTTGGCTGTTCAAAGTGCGCCCCAAGAAGATCGACATTCAGCTCAGCAACATGCTTACCGGTCATGCCGCCACAAGCTGGCAGGACTTACAGCGGTCCGAGCTCGCTCGTTTCTTTTCAGGAACGCCGGCACTGATGTTCCAGGAGGGCGGAGTCCTCTTGCATGACCTGGCTGACAAGTGTTCCGATGATGAGTGGAGAGAGCTTGCCAGAAAATTCTTCCTGGTTGAAGTGAAGTAATGCTGCTTGATCACAATAGAAGCTGATACCCAAAGGAGATACGACCATGACAGTTCTACTGGTACTATTCACACTGACTCTCTTTCTCATTGTGGACCATGTTGTACAGAAGAGGCGAGCTCATGCCGTTGCAGTTTTGAGCCAGGTCGGGGACAGGATGGATCTGCATATGCAGTTTCCAATACGACTTCCGGATGGTCTGTCCCTTGCTACAAATCATACGTGGATGAAGGGCAATCAAGACGGAACGATTACCATTGGGATCGACGAGTTCCTGAGCCGCCTTGTGGGTACGGTGAAGACAATCTCCATCCCGCAAGCAGGAGAAGCCATGGTCTCAGTTGCTACAGATATCGCCGTGGGCACTCATGGCCGATCAATTCGGCTTGCCTCTCCGACTGCGGGTCGAGTGATCGAGTCGAATGCCGAGGTTCTTAAGGACCCGTCACTTGTTCTCAGTGATCCTTACGGCAAGGGCTGGCTCATGCGGATCAAGTCCGAGACCGAGGACCTGGCAGCTTCAAGGCAGTACATCGTCCGCCGTCCGATTGAATGGCTGAAAGAGCAAACAGCCTTGGTACGCGACTTCATTGCCGTGAACACCCGCCAAGGGCAGCCGGCCATGTTGCAGGAAGGCGGTCTGCCGGTTGAGGGTGTTCTCCAGCAGTTTGATGAACACGTGTGGCAGGACTTTGGCCGTGCGTTCACCGTTCTGCAACGAACCCATGAGCACAAGGAGATCCGGAAATGAGAACGTCAAAAGCATTACTTGTCGACATTACCAAGTGTGTAGGGTGTGGCGAATGCACTCGCGCCTGCGCCCAAACGAATCACTTGCCGGAAGAAGAGTCGCATGAGCTTTCAGCGACCCATTACACCGTGCTGAAGGACTTCAATAACGACGAGGTCCACGTACGAAGACTCTGCATGCATTGCAACGAACCAACTTGCGTCTCCGCGTGTCTTGTGGGCGCTTTCACAAAAACTGAAACTGGCGCGGTTCTCTACGATGAGTCAAAGTGCATCGGATGCCGATATTGTATGCAGGCATGTCCGTTTGAAGTGCCTCGCTATGAATGGAGCAGCCTTTCACCGAGAATTCAGAAATGCAAGATGTGTTATGAACGTGTGAAGGCCGGCGAACCGACCGCGTGTGCGGAAGCATGTCAGTTCGGTGCAACCACATTTGGGGACCGTGATGACATGATCAAAGAGGCAAGAAAGCGTATTGCTGAAACCCCAGGTCAATACATAGATTACATCTACGGACTCAAGGAAGCTGGTGGGACATCGGTTATGTACATCTCTTCAATTCCATTTGAGCAACTCGGTTTCCCGATGAACGTTCCGAACGAGCCGATTCCAAATCTGTCGTGGCGCGTTCTATCGCAGATCCCGAAGTATACAGTTGCTGCGAGCGTTGTACTCTTTGGCGTTCATTGGATTACTTCACGCCGGACAGAGGTAGCGAGGTTTGAAGCCGAGGAGAAACAGAGAACGCTGGAAGCCGAGGATCAACCAGAGGCGAACATATCATCGTCCAAACACTAAGGTGAGTAATATGAAATTCCCAGGACTTCTTAAACTTACTTTTTGGAAGGTTGTTGCGGTTGTGCTGATGGTTGTTGGTTTCCTGGCTGCAGTTGAACGCTTCAGCCGGGGCCTTGGCGCAACCACCAATCTTGTCGATACATTTCCATGGGGACTGTGGATCGGGTTCGACATTCTTGTTGGTGTCGGCCTTGCGGCCGGCGGATTCACGGTTGCAGCGATAGTGTATATATTCAATATCGAGAGGTTCCGCCCGATCCTCCGCCCGACAATCCTGACGGCGTTTCTGGGTTATCTCCTAGTCATTGCAGGTCTCATGGCTGATCTAGGTCGCCCATGGGCCATCTGGCATGCCATCATCTACTGGAATCCGCATTCCGTGATGTTTGAAGTGGCATGGTGTGTCATGCTGTATACTACAGTTCTTGCACTGGAATTCAGTCCGGTGGTGCTTGAGCGTTTCAAACTTCGACGGGCGTTGAAGGTGGTCAAGACAATCACAATACCGCTCGTAGTTCTGGGCGTTGTGTTATCGACACTCCACCAGTCATCGCTTGGCTCGCTCTTTCTCATTATTCCGGTGAGGATGCACCCTCTCTGGTATTCCAACATCATCCCGTTTCTCTTCATTATCTCATGCGTCGCTGCCGGATTGTGTATGACGATCTTTGAATCATTCCTATCGTCTCGCGCATTCGGACGCGAAATTGAGATGCCTCTTCTTTCACAATTGGCGAAAGTTGTGGTTGTCGTGCTGGCGTTGTATCTCACTGTGCGCATCCAGGACCTGATGAGCAGGGATGCACTGCACTATGTATTTGAACCCGGCTACCAGAGCTTCATGTTTCTGGTCGAAGTGGTGATCGGGGTATTGGTCCCGCTCGTGCTGCTGCTATTTGCGAAGATCAGGACAAGCAAGACCGGACTGTTTTATTCTTCAGTCCTCGTGTTGCTTGGGTTTGTTGCTCACAGGTTGAATACTGCAATCACGAGCATGGAGCAATGGCCGACGCGGACGTACATTCCTTCATGGGAGGAATTGTCGATCACGTTCGGCCTTGTTGCGTTTGGGTTTGTTGCGTTCTCATTCATTGCGAAGTACTTTGACGTGTTCGGAGCAATGCCGCACGAAACCCACGTCCCTGATATTGAGGTTGGGAGAGCCGCGCTGCCTCATTTCGAGGAGAGCTCTGCCCTTGCGTCGACGAATTCGCGGGCATAGCCCGGTTGTCATTCCTGAAAGAAACTGAAAGGCTCTTTGCCAGATTTGAAAAAAGACTTCGTGCTCTGAAAATCGGAATGTGCTATTCGTCAATGGATTGGCGGATCCACCGATGCCAGCATCTGGCATGAATTGTGAATTATTTCAACACGGTGGAATCCGCCAATTCTATTACTCCAGGAATGCATGAAACTCATGCGGACAATAGCTTCAAAGCTCTTCCTGTTGATTGTCTCAGTGCAGACGATCATTCTGTTTGCGCTGACATTTGCTGCGGTGCGCATCCAGCAATCACACATCATGGAGAGCGTAATTGCGAGTGCGTCGCGGGCAAGCGATCTCATAGCCCGCTCCACCCGCCATAGCATGCTGCTCAATCAAAAGGAAGACGTTCACAATATTATTGCCTCCGTTGGTGGGCAACCCGGGTTCGAGGATATCAGGATCTACAACAAGCAAGGAGAAGTGGTCTTTGCCACGATATCGGGGGACGTGACCACCAAGGTCGACCTGAATGCGGAAGCGTGTGTCAGCTGCCATGCGTCGGCACGCCTCGAGGCTGTCTCCAAGTCCACACCCCAGCTCACCCGGATTTTCACGAAACCGAATGGCGATCGCGTGCTTGGTCTGATTACACCCATTCGCAACGAGCGCCAGTGCTCGGAAGCTTCCTGCCACGCCCACCCGGAGTCAAAGACCATCCTGGGGGTTCTCGATGTTAAGATGTCTCTTGTTCAGGTGGACAATCATCTCGCCGAGAGTCGCAACCAGCTCCTTCTCTACTCGTTTGCTGCAGTTCTGCTTATCTCGACCGTGTCGGGGGGGTTTATATGGGTCGTTCTCAATCGCCCTGTGAAGCGGTTGATTGCCGGCATGACCAAGGTTTCGTCGGGGGAACTTGATCAGAAACTTGAGATAAGATCGCGTGACGAGTTTGGCCAGCTTGCGAGAACATTCAACCGCATGACGGAGGATCTCACGCGGGCGAAGGATGAAAACACCGCGTGGTCGAAAACACTCGAGCAGAAGGTGGAGGAAAAGACAAAAGACCTCGAGCGGGCACACAAACATATTGTCACCGTGGAGAAAATGGCTTCGCTAGGCAGTCTTGCCGCGACCGTCGCCCATGAGCTCAACAATCCCCTTGAGGGAATCCTTACGTTCGCAAAGCTGATGATGAAGCGGCTCAAACGCGCAAGCCTCTCCCCAAAAGATCAGGACCAGATGTATGATGAGCTTAAGCTCGTTGCTGATGAAGCACTTCGATGTGGAAACATCGTGAAGAACCTGCTCGTGTTTGCGCGTCAGCGTGGAGGATCGTTTGGCATGGTGCAGATAAAAGCGATCATTAATCGCTGTGTGATGCTGATGAATCACCTTGCACAAATGAACTCGATCGAGGTTGACGTCTCATGCCCCGAAGGGCTCGAAATGGAGTGCGATGCGGATCAGGTGCAGCAGGCACTGATCGCCTTGGTGTCCAATGCAATTGAGGCCATGGTTGATCCGTCGTGCAAGAAGCCCGGCAACAAATTGCGCATTACGGCGGATGGACCGGAAAACACGGAAACGATTACCTTGCGGGTGAGCGATACAGGATGCGGCATGAATGATAATGTGAAGCGACATATCTTTGAGCCGTTCTTTACGACCAAGTCGGAAGGAAAGGGAGTGGGTCTCGGTCTTGCTGTCGTGTATGGGATTGTACAACGCCATCATGGCACCATTCTCGTGGATTCGGCAGAGGGAAAGGGGACAACATTTGCCCTTGAGTTTCCTGTCAGGCAAAACGTGCATGAACTGGAACAGGCAGTACTGCAATAGAGCAAAGGAAGTACAAACATGAATAAGAATGATGTTGGAATTCTCGTTGTTGACGATGAACTGATCGTACGGGAGTCGCTGTCGAAATGGTTTGCCGAGGAGGGATATCGCGTCGATGTTGCTGACAACGCAGCTTGTGCCCTCAAGAAGCTGCAGTCGAATGTCTGGAATGTCATGTTAGTCGACATCAAGATGCCCGGAATGGATGGGATTGAGTTGCTTCACCGTGTGAAGGAGGTGAATAAGCATATTGCGGTGGTGATTATTACAGCGTTTGCCTCTGTCGACACTGCAGTCAAGTCCCTCAAGGATGGTGCCTATGATTATATCACGAAGCCGATTGATCCCGACTACCTCGATCACCTCATCGATAAAGTGCTTCAAGAACAGGAGCTGTTGAAAGAAAACCAGCGGCTGAAGGATGCTGTCACGGAACTTACTGCCGGGACCGAGATCGTCGGAGATTCCGCGGAAATTACCAAGGTCCTTGAGCTTGTGCAGACGGTTGCCCCAACAGATACGACGGTGATGATTCGCGGAGAGAGCGGAACGGGGAAGGAACTCATTGCCCGTGCGATTCACAACCGGAGCCCCCGGAAGTACTTTCCATTGGTAACGGTAAACTGCGGGGCGATGACGGAGACGCTCCTGGAGAGCGAGCTCTTTGGGCATGAAAAGGGTTCATTCACTGGCGCGCAATACCGACGAAAAGGGAAGGTGGAACTTGCCGATGGCGGGACGTTATTCCTTGATGAGATCGGGAACATCGACGTAAAGACGCAAATGGATTTGCTCAGGGTGATAGAAACAAAACAATTCACCCGTGTTGGAGGAAGCGAAGTGCTCAAATCGGATTTCAGGGTTATTTGCGCGACAAATAAAAACCTGGAGCAAGCGGTGAAGGATGGCACGTTCAGAGAAGATCTCTTCTACCGGGTGAACGTGTTCACGATTGCAATCCCTCCGCTCCGTAGCAGGAAGGGGGATCTTGCCAAACTCGCTCACTACTTTCTGGAGAAGTATGCCCGCTCAATGAACAAGAGCCTGGAAGGCTTCACACGCGATGCCATGCTTGCCCTCAAGGCATATGAGTGGCCGGGCAATGTCCGCGAATTAGAGAATGCCGTCGAACGAGCTGTGGTGGTAAGTTGCGGACCGATGATTGAAAAAGATCATCTCCCGCTCCAGACGCAGGCATCCTCGGGGGTAAATGGCAGGAAACTTGAGGATATCGAGCACAAGTATATCGAAGAAGTGCTCGCGGAAACCGGCTGGAATATCAGTCGTAGTGCAGCAATTCTGGATATCGATCGCGTAACGTTGTACCACAAGATCCAGAAGTTCGGCCTGAAACGGAACAAATGAAGGCGATCGACATCCAACCGCTCGGGAGTGCGGAGTCGGATGTACTTGAGAGCTTGTGTATTGCACTGCGGGAGGCGTTCGGGGTTACCGTGGCTGTCCGGAATCAAGCAATCTCGATTGATCGCTTCTATGATGAACGCCGTGGTCAGTACAATTCCACCGCGATCCTGAACCATCTGAACCAAATTGGGAAGCAGGCTCATCACGGCAACCCCTCGCATCGTCGCCAGCAGGTCCAAGTGATCGGTGTTACGCCCCACGATCTGTTTATCCAGATTCTCACGTATGTCTTTGGTGAAGCGGAGCTGGGGGGAACCGTGGCCGTCGTTTCCTATCACCGTTTCCGCAATGAGTTGTATGGTCTTCCACCTGATCGTTCGTTGGTTCTCGATCGCATTCGCAAAGTCGCCATCCATGAAGTCGGTCATTCGCTTGGGCTCGTCCACTGCTCCACCCAATATTGCGTAATGCACGCCGCCTCCTATGTCGAAGACCTTGACCTGAAGGGCCAGGAATTCTGCCCCTTGTGTCGGTCTTCAATTGAAACGCCAATTCACATGCACGCGCCGCGCTAGTCAGCCTTCGGGCTTCTCCGCCCTCACTCCCCAAAAACAATCCTTGATTCTTTTACCGTACGCACCTATTTTGGTGCATTCAGTTCTTTCACATCGCCTTTTCCCTCAATGTTGCTCCGGACGATAGTGCGTGGTTGCCAATGTGAATACTGACCGAACCATTCGGTACCTCTTCCTTGTACTCCTTAATATGGCCCTTAAGGATCAATCACAAGCTATGTGGAATCTGAAATGAAAGACGTGACCGCTCCCGACCCGGCTCTTGCCCGTTCATCTCCTCTTTACATTGGATCCGATGAATTCACGGAGCTCGGTCGAGCCATCATCGAACGTGCTGGCAACCTCCTCGACACCCTTCCTTCCCGACTTGTGACAAAAGGTGAGCCTCCGGAAGTCATCAGGAGTATCCTGGGAACCGACTCCGTACCGCTCAATGGAACCGATCCGGAAACTCTCATCAGGGAAATCTCCACTCTTCTTGTTGATCATTCACTCTTCAATGGCCATCCGAAATTCTGGGGGTACATAACATCATCAGCCGCCCCCATTGGTGTGTTGGGTGATCTGCTTGCTGCCTCGATCAATCCCAATGTTGGAGCGTACAACCTCTCTCCGGTTGCCACTGAGATCGAACGGCAGACCATTCAGTGGATCGCGCAGATGCTGGGTTATCCTGATGAATGCGGTGGGTTGCTGGTAAGCGGCGGCAACATGGCAAATTTTGTAGGTTTTATTGTTGGATGCCATGCGCAGGTCCCGTGGAACTTGCGGGCAGATGGATGGAATGGGAAGCCATCAGTCGGTATCTATGCGTCTGAGGAAACGCACGGCTGGCTGCAGAAAGCGACCGACATGGTCGGCCTCGGGACATCGGCAATCAGGTGGATTTCTGTTGACCGGCAACTGCGGATGAAGCCGGACGTATTGCGCGAAAGGATTGAGCAAGATACGCGGCGCGGCATTCTCCCTCTGATGGTGATTGGCACCGCAGGATCTGTCAGCACAGGAGCGATTGACCCGTTGCCGGAGCTTGCTGCGATTTGTCGCGAACATAGACTTTGGTTCCATATTGATGGAGCGTATGGTGGCTTTGCAGCGATTCTTCCCGATGCCCCCACTGATCTGAAAAGTCTGTCAGCTGCAGATTCGATCGCGGTTGATCCTCACAAGTGGCTCTATGCTCCTCTTGAGGCCGGCTGCACACTGGTGCGGAGGCCGGAATTGCTGAAGGAGACGTTCAGTTTTCACGCACCGTACTACAGGTTCGATGAGACTGGAGGTGAGCCACCGGTGAATTTTCATGAGTATGGCCCTCAGAACTCGCGCGGCTTTCGCGCCCTGAAGGTCTGGCTCGCCCTTCGGCACGCCGGTCGGAAAGGGTATGAGGAGTTGATCGGAACAGATATCTCCCTTGCGAAGGAATTGCACAAACTTGCAGCTGAGCACCCTCAGCTTGAACAGTTCACTCAAGGGCTGAGTATCACCACGTTCCGGTACGTGCCGGAAGACCTGCGCGCGGTGGAAAAGGAGTCAGAAGAGTACTTGAACGCCTTGAACGCTGAACTCCTGGACAGCCTGCAACGGGGCGGAGAGGCGTTTCTGTCGAATGCAATCGTGGATGGCAAGTTCTTGTTGAGAGCGTGCATCGTCAATTTCAGAACCACGCTGAAAGATATCCGGGACCTTCCTGAGATCATCGTACGGTATGGCAAGGAGGCCGATAAGAATCTGCGGCCAACGGGGGGACGCGCATTCAAATCCAAGGAATAGTGAGCCGATTGCTTTTTAAGTGCAGATTCTCCAGATTCGTAGAGAGTTCGACCGCTACCCTCTCCTTTCAAACAAAATGATCAGCGCTTCAGAGGCACTTCAAGTCATCCTGCAAAACACTCCGCTACTCTCGACAGAGAAGGTGGATCTCAGTGAAGTCATTGGGCGAACGCTCGCGAGAGATGTGAAAGCGAGGGAGGATGTGCCATCCTTTGACAACAGCTCGATGGATGGCTTCGCTGTTGCTTCATCCTCGCTGCGTGGCGCAACGCAAAGCCGGCCCCGCACTCTGAAGATTGCCGGTGAATCCAGTGCCGGGAATACGTTTGAAGGTCAGATGAGATCTGGCCAGGCCGTCCGCATTATGACCGGCGGAATTATTCCCGGAGGTGCCGACGCCGTTGTACCAATCGAACAGGTCACAATTCTGGGTGGCTCACGGGCTCGGTTCACGGGCTCGATCAAGCCCGGTCAGCACGTGCGAAAGCGTGGGGAAGATATCAGAAAGGGTGAAGTTGTGCTGCATATTGGCCGGCGGATAACCCCGGGTTCAATCGGCGTCCTTGCATCGATTGGACATACAAACGTTTGGGTTTATAAGAAACCGAGGGTGGCGATTCTTGCCACCGGTAATGAGCTTGTGGAGGTTGAGGACAGACCATCGAAAGGTAAGGTTCGCAATGGCACTTCGTTGATGCTTGCTGCGTATGTGCATTGTGAGGGCGGTGATCCTCGGTTGTTGGGAATTGTTCCCGATAGAAGAGAACACCTGCGCAACAGGATCAAGAAATCACTAAGTAACGACGTTCTGCTTGTGACGGGGGGAGTTTCGGTGGGGAAGTACGATTATGTGAAGAGAGTTCTTGAGGATCTGGAGGTAGAGATCAAGTTCTGGAAGGTGAACATTAAGCCGGGGATGCCGCTTGTTTTCGGCAAACATAGGAATACGCTCGTGTTTGGGCTCCCCGGTAACCCAGTTTCAACAGGGGTGACATTTCTTCAGTTTGTCAGGCCAGCCCTTCGCAAGATGGTCGGACGTGAAGATGTGCTGCCCATGCGGCACACGGCAACACTTGACCAGGATTTTGTGAAGACAGATGGCAAGCGCCATTACTTGCGTGGAATCGCGCGTCAACAGAAGGGTGAGCTACACGTTACAATGACCGGTATCCAAAGTTCAGGTGCGATGAGTTCACTCTCCAAGGCAAATTGCCTGCTTGTCGTCCCCGAGGAACAGAACGCACTGCGAAGGGGTGATGCCGTCGAAATTGAATTTTTGTAAGCTATAGTTCTGGACCGGTTAGATGAAAGATGTATCGCGAAAGCCAAACACACTGCGAATAGCGCGGGCTGCAAGTGTTGTTCATTGCCTGCCGGAGACAATTGCGGCACTGCGGTCCGGCGACGTGCCCAAAGCTGATCCTCTCGGTGTGGCAAAGGTCGCGGCAATCCAGGCTGCGAAGAATACAGGATTGCTTATTCCCTACTGTCATCAGGTGCCGCTTGATTTCGTCGGTGTTGAGGCGGAGGTCAAGGATTCGTCGGTCCATTTCTTTACGGAGGTGCGGGCTGTGTGGAAGACGGGAGTTGAAATGGAGGCTCTTGTGGCGGCGTCGACCGCGGCACTCACGCTTTATGATATGCTCAAGGTAATCGATGACAACATGGAAATCGGCTCGATCAGACTGATTGAGAAGATGGGCGGGAAGTCAGATCTAACGATTACGGATGCCGCGCATATCAAGGCCGGTATCCTTGTGATTTCAGACAGAGTTTCCCAGGGGGTCAACGAAGACCGCTCCGGCAAAGCGATCAAGGAGCGTCTCGAGTCAATTGGACTTCCTGTCATCGATTTCACAATACTCCCTGATAACCAGAACCAGATTGAAGAGCACCTCATAGCGCTATGCGACACGGCTGACCTTATATTGACCACGGGCGGAACCGGTGTCGGACCCCGGGATGTGACTCCCGAAGCCACGTCAACAGTTTTGCAGCGTGATCTTCCGGGGATTGAGGAGTTCATCCGTTCTCACGGTCAGGAACGGACGCGGTTTTCCATGTTGGGCCGAGGTGTAGCGGGAGTTCGCGGCAAAACAATCATCGTGAACCTCCCCGGGTCGGAGGGGGGAGTAAATGATGCACTGGATGTTCTCTTGCCCTGGATAATCCACGCATTCGATGTCCTCAAGGGGGCGTCTCATTAACATTGCTGCCCTCACGATGAGTTTGAGTGGATGCTTACCTCCTTAGCTTCATATTCACCTGGCTCTGCACAGCCGGCGGGAGCCTGTAGCCAATTTGCCTGTTCTGCAGGCTGAGGACGAGTGAGTCATCGCCAACAACTCTGACATCTGCTGTGCGCAACTCGGAGTCAGGAAGCGGAGACTCAAGGTACAGCGTAAGTTGAACTGTATCCTCTCGATTTTTGATGAGTGTCTGGACTGTTCCCGCGTTCTGCATCTGTCGGTTCTGGAGCGATTGTGGAAGGGAGGACAACGGTCTCTGGTCCAGAGAGAATTCGATCCTTGTATGTTGCACACTGTTTCTGGGAAGCTGCTCGGATTCTTTCTTCAGACCTGACCGTGGAGCAGCAGCTACCCTCATCTGATCCTGCCGTTCTACCGATGGACCGTTTTGCATGGTTCCTGAATCGGCCCCTCCGGGCGGGATGATACGGCCTTCGACCCAGAATTCCTGTTCCCCGCCTTTCGAGGATTGATCGCTCAAGTTTACCCGGTATTCGGACTTCTGAATCTTTCCAACGGCGATTTCATCACGAGAATTCTGTGCTGGCGATGGCGCAAGTGATTGCCTCAACTCCTTATCTTTATCTGGTGCATGTGCTTCGGACTTTTCCTTGAGCGGCTCCACCCTGACCATTGACTTCCCTTGTGATCCAGATGCTTCATTTGTGTGATCGATTTGAGCGATTGTCTTGTCCGGTTCCGATGCCGGCGCTCCCTGTTTTTTCTCCGGCTCAGCTCTGCGGATAGGCTGCTCTTGAACTATCTCATGTTGAGTAGTAGGGTTTCGATAGTTCAGCCCAAACCAGTTGTTGTACACACCTACGGCAACGATGATTGCCAGCACGGCCGCAAGGCTTGCGACGCGGGTCCAGGGAACGCGTCCATCGAATATTCTTCGGGGTACGTCTGTGACCGCTTGTTGTTTGTTGCGGGCAAGGAGCGAACCCAATTGCTGTTTCAATTCCGCCCGTCCGGCATGTCGTATCCCTGCAACAATTCGGACCTCATCATCCACAGCAGCTCGACACGTTGTGCACGAACGCAGATGGGAGGACAGCAACCTCTCTTCGGCGGCAGAAAGCTGATGTAGCACAAACTTCGAGAGAAGTTCGTCATCATCGGTCCAATGTTCAATGCTTTTCTCTGTCATGACTCTACTGAAGTTCCTTCAAGAGTTTCTGCAGGGCTTTCTTGCATTGATACTTCTTTGACTTTGCGGTGTCGGCATTTGCGAATCCGAGTCGGCGCGCGATTTCATCCATCGAAATCTCTTCCCAGTAGAAAGAAAGGAGCAATTTCCGGCACGGATCGCCGAGGGTGTCAAGTGCTGCTGCAATCCGGGCACTTTCCTCACTTTCAATCATTTCTTCCAGAGCCGACCTATCATTGCTTGGTGTCGGATCAAGTTCCATGTTCACGGCAATTTCACGACGTGACCGTGCAAGTTTCCTCAGCCAAAGATTCTTCGCCGTGCCAAAGACGAACGTGCTTATCTTCGCCGTAGGTTCGTAACACCCTGTTCTGACCTTCTCCCACAATATTACCAGGGCCTCCTGGAGCAGATCCTCGGCATCATCGGTTGTCCCGTTGTTTCTTGCAACAAATGCAGAAATCTGCCTTTCGTTGTTTCTGTATAGCATCACCAAAGCCTCTTCATCGCCCTTTCTTATCTGGTCAATAATGCGGATATCTTCGTTCAGAAAGAAGAGGTTCATTTACCTTTCATTGGTTAATGACATTAACTGTCAGAAGGTGAATGGCAGAAGATAAGAAGAATTTTGTAGAGAGCAAAAGGCTTGATTCATATGAGCGGAAATCATTGGAGACATAACTACCTACAACACAAGGAGGACACCGTGAAAAGAACCAGTCTGCTGTTTGTTCTGCTGCTAGGCAGTGTAGTGATGGCGTCAGGGCAGGAAAAGGAGACCACGAGCAACGGGGAGCGCACGTCGGTCGACCTAACCATTTATAACCAGAACCTATCGCTCATACGCGAGGAACGAACGCTCACCCTGGCAAAGGGGATGAGCCGAGTTGTTATACCCGACATTCCATCCACGATTGATGGTACTTCGGTGCACTTCCTCAGCCTCACTGACCCGAATGGGGTGAAGGTTCTGGAACAAAACTATCAATACGATTTGGTGCACCAGGCAAAGCTCCTCGAGAAGTATCTCGGCAAACAGGTTGAGTTTGTTCGTTACGATGAGGCGACAAAGAAGGAATACTCAGTCTTGGGAAAGCTCCTTGCCACGGGGTTTTCCGCCCAACCTGCATATGGAAGCTTCATCAGCACCGGCGGGATGGTTGCGGAGATCGGTGACAAGATCGAGTTGAATCCTGCGGGTCGACTTGTCCTTCCAAGTCTTCCCGAGGGACTTATCCTCAAGCCGCAGCTCGAATGGCTCGTTGCCAACGACAAGGCTGGCCAACAGAGAACCGAAATCAGCTACCTTGCAGGTCAGCTATCGTGGACGTGCAACTATGTCGCCTTGCTCGACAGAAATGACTCAAAGCTTGACCTTACCGGGTGGGTGACCCTGACCAACAACTCCGGAACCGAATTCAAGAACGCTGGATTAAAGCTGGTTGCCGGAGATGTGAATGTCGTCCAAAATGAATTTGACGGAATGAGGATGGCCAAGAATATGGGTGCGGTATCGGAGGCCGCACAACCACAGTTCAAACAGACAGACTTGTTTGAATACAAGCTCTACTCGCTGCAGCGTCGAACCGATCTCAAAAACAACGAGACGAAACAAATTGAACTTACATCGGGGGCCAACATTCCATCAAGAAAGGTTTTCATCTACGATGGGTTCGGCGACCAGTGGCGATACTATTACAACAACTACTCCTATCGTTCGCAAGGGAGCTTCGGACAGCAGTCAAACCCGAAGGTCGGGGTGTTCGTCACGTTCAAGAACGAGGAGAAGGCAGGGCTGGGGATGCCGCTTCCGAAGGGCAAAGTGCGGGTATATAAACGCGATGATGAAGGGAAGGAGCAGTTCGTAGGTGAAGACGAAATCGATCATACCGCAAAGGACGAGGAAATCAAGTTATACCTTGGTAACGCCTTTGATATTGTCGGAGAGAGGGCACAGAAAGACTTCAAGTCGTATGCTGCCGGGAGGGTTGTCGAGGAGACGATCGAGATCAAGGTCCGCAACCACAAAAAGGATATTGCAGAAGTACTTGTGTATGAACATCCGTGGCGATGGAGCCAGTGGGAGATCATCAAAGCGAACACTGAGTGGGAGAAAGTCGACCAATCAACGCTGAAGTTTCCGGTAAGGATTGGCAAGGATCAGGAGAAGGTGGTGACGTACACGATTCGTTACTCGTGGTAGAGCGATTAGATCAGATCATTGTTGGTGCGAAACACAAACATGGAGGTGGCAAATGAAAACATCGAACGTTACATCTATTGCCTTTCTTATGGTTCTGGCATTTAGTCCTCTTTCATCAGCGATGTCATTTCCCCCCGGGTCGCCTCGCATAACAATGGATGCCAGGTTGAGTTGCCCGTACATGTCCACACACGGAGGCACGACCTACCTGCAAATATCACTCGCAACCTCCGAGGCCGGTCGACCCGAGCGTCGCCCGATGAACGTTGCAGTCGTGCTTGATCGCAGCGGCTCCATGGCAGATGCCGGGAAGATAGAATTTGCAAGACAAGCGCTTCTCAGGCTCATTGACCAGCTCGAGCATCAAGATATCTTCTCGCTTGTCATCTACGACGATGTTGTCGAGGTCCCGTATCTTGCGTGTCGGGTGGAAAGCAAGGCAGAATTGCGGAGGCTGGTGGATCGGATTTACCCGCGAGGTTCAACAAACCTCGGGGGAGGAATGATGGAGGGGTTCAGACAGGTCGAACGGAACCTGACACGCGAGTATGTGAACAGGGTGATTCTTCTTTCAGACGGACTTGCCAACCAGGGAATAACGAATCCCCACGAGCTCAACCGGATTGCCAGAGAGTTTCGGATGAGGTCCATCTCGCTGACCACAATAGGTGTCGGAGCGGAGTATAACGAGAACATGATGGTTGGACTTTCAGAAGCTGGCGGGGGCAACTACTACTTCATCGAGAGTCCCCGCAACCTTGCATCCATCATGAGTGGTGAGATGAACACTCTTTCCTCGGTTGTTGCGCAGAATGCATCTATTGAGCTCACGCTTGGCCATGATGTGAGCGTTCGTGATGTGATAGGATGTGAACACCATCCGGAGGGTGAAAAGTACGTCATTCCGGTCGGCGACATCTACGCCAACGAACAAAGGGAGTTTACGGTTGAACTGCTTATTCCGGAAGGTGCCGGTACAGTTACGGTGGCTTCCGGTGTTTTGAGATACGAGTCGGAGTTGATCCGTCCCGCACGTTACCCGGCGTTCTCGGTGTCGGTTCACTATACACACGACGTTGCTGTAATCAAGAAGAACACGGACTGGGACACTCAGGCGAAGGCCGACATCGCGCTCTCGACTCGGAAAGTGGAGAAAGCCATGCAGGCGCTTGATGAAGGACGGCATGAAGAGGCGGAACAAGTCATGAACGAAGCGAAGCATCTTCTCAACGCGTCGCCTGCGTCATCAATGACAGGAGAGGCTGTGGCGGCAATCAGAGCGCAAACGTCACGACTGGATGGTTATGCGAAGACCTTGAAGGATAGAAGCAACGACGCGCGTGTGGTAAAGAAATCGATCCAATATGATAACTACAAAACTCAAAGACAGAAATAACATTTCGATTCATAAGGCCGGTGATTCCCTTGGTGCAAAGAGTCTCCGGCCTTCACACTGAAAACGGAGGTTCACCGCTTTGGGGAAAATGCTCTGATCAGTTGCTCACATTGCGCTTGAATGTGAATGGAACGGTGAGCCAAGTGGTTACTGGACCGCTGGGCATCACTCCGGGCGAGTACTGCGAGTGCATCACTGCGTCGATCACAGCGGAATTGAACAACTCACTGCTACTCCGCAGAATCTTGGCCCGAATCGGTTTACCCTGTGGGTCAATTTGGACGCTCACTAAAACCTCCCCTTGTGCTCCGGTTAACCGGGCAGCCTCGGGAAATACTGGCGAGGCAAGGTGGACGATCTGTGGCTTTCGCTCGGTGTATGAGATCGGGGGGGGATTTGTTATTTCAGAACGCGTAACAGGCAATGTCGGAGTCACGTCCAGCTTTGCAAGCTGTGGGGGCTTTGGCTCCGGAGCCTTGACGGTCTGGCTGGCCGTGTTATCGCGAGAACTGGTGGTGACGTTTTTGTTTCTTGTCGGCGACACCGGCTCATTGCTTGCAGGTGGTGGCTCACTTGAGGATTCGGTCTTTGGGTTAGTCCTTGCAGTTCCAGGGTTTGATGCTTTGAGATCCGTCTTGTTGAATGATGAATTCTCGGAAGTGGTCTCACTTTTGTTCTCTGTTCTCCGTTCACCCTGACTTTGAACTGTTGCCGGTTGTTGATTGTCCGAGGATGCGGGGGTAGCCACGTCTCGTGATTCCTGTTTATTGGGCTCGACTAATTCCGTTTTGGGTGCGTCAAGGACGTTCTGGACAGGTGCAGCCTGAGTAGTGCGTGCAGTTGGAGTAGTCACAGGTTGAGAGTTCGTGTCCTCCGGAGCGAGGAAGAAATACGCAGCGACCAAACAAACAACGAGCGCAGGTATAGTAACGAGAACGATCGCGTTCAGTGAAAGTTTTTTCGGTTTTGCAGGAACGGAGGCTTCCGCTGTATGTTTTATCGCGGCCTTCTCGACATCTTTCTGGACTTGATGTCTAACAGGGGGGACTCCCTTATCCACAACATGTTGGGCTGGGTCCGCCTCAGGCTTGGGCTTGCTCTCCTGTGCGGTTGATGATTGTTCTGCCTGCAGAGCCTTCTCCTTCAGATCGACAAATTCGCCGATTTTCTTCTGATACTCCCTGGCCGTGCTGTTCTCGGGGTCAAGAATCAACACCCGCTTGATTTCCTGTAACGCATTTTGGTATTCACCGTTCTTTACATGGGCATCGGCAAGCTGGAAATACTCATCCTTCAGTCTTGCAAACGCCGCCTCTCGTTCCTCCGAGTGTTCGGACGGTCGGGCTGCGGGAACAGGCTCTTCGCCCTCCATCGCCTCGACTGCACGATGAACCAGGTTGGGAATGGATTCGAGAAGTTCTCTCTGACGATCAGGATCTGTCAGCGCGGGGCTGTACGTCATGGCAAGCAGTTTTTCAAGCTGCTTCTCAAGAGCAATGATGAAGATATTCCTTGGGTAAATTGCCTTTGCGCTCCTCACCGTTCCAAGGCTCTTCGAAAACTGTCCCGCCTTCGCGAGATCAAGAATATCGAGTACCTGCTTTCGAAGTACCGATTCAATCTGTGGGGCATTCGTTGTGCTCATATTCCCTTCGCAATCTGGTTGATGCTGAATCAGATCCTGCTACCCTTCGGCGGCTTTGTCTCCACCATACACCAGTTTTAATGGCTGTGAGGGCACGCGCTGGTGGCGAAGTTGTTGCTGCCTCAAACGGTGCTCCATCTTCATGACATCACTATTCAATGGGTCGATCACAAACGCCTTGGCCAGCTCATCCAAGGCTCTTGTGAAATCGTTGTGCTTGACAAACTCGTCCGCTGCGAGGAGGTGAATCTTTATGAGGCGTTCACGGCGGGCCGTTTCCTCATCCTGATGTTCTTCTTTCTGCGGTTGACTTTGGCGCGACTGCAACTTCCAGATGGACTGCTCAAGCTCGCGTAACTCGGCATCGTTTTCATTCTCCGTCAGACCCAGGGCTATTTCAGCGAGTGCTTCATCGTATGATTCACTGTCGATAAACTGTTTTGCCCGATCGACGTGTACATTAGAGTATGATGGTGCCGCCGGTCTGGAATCGGTTTGCCTGGCCTTCTCGTTCTGGAATTCCGCGAATTCCTCCTGGATGGTATTTTCGCATTGTTGAATCAGTTCATTCAGGGGATCAAGGATGAAGGCCTTTGCAAGCTCCTCGAGTGCCTGGGCATACTCGTACTTTTCCCGGAGACGGTTTGCCTCAGCAACGTGCGCCGCAATCGCTTCCCCGGAGCCGGCTTCTGTCTGCGACTCCGCCGGCGAGCTTGACCCCGAATCGTTCTGTGTGGCCTTCGACCTTGCTGCGAGCACCTGTTGTTCCATCTGTTTCACTTCTTCGTGAAATGGGTCGATCAAAAACCCGAGAGCGACCTCTGCGAGAGCCCCTTCGAACTGTTGCCGGACGAGATGTTCCCTAGCCTTCGCCAAGTGGACCTGGATCTTCTGGTGGACCTCGCGTTGTTGGGCTTCGCTTTCCGCCTTGCTGCGGTGAAGCATTTGCTCACGCTGAGCCTGCTCACGTCGTTTGAGTTCATCTTCCTCTTCTCGGCGATTTGCCTCTTCCTCTGCAATACGCTGCTCATCAGCGCGCCGGATTTCCTCCTCCTGCTTCGCGATCAACCTGTTTTCGCACTCCTGGAGTTCCTCGCTCATCGGATCGAGAACGAATGCGCGCGTGATGACACGAAGCGCCTCACCGAACTCTCCATTCCCCGCAAGTTCGTTTGCATTCTCGATGTGTTTTTGCACGGTCGCCTTGACTGCTTCAAGTCGCTTTTGTTCTTCTTCCTCCTTCTTGCGGCGAAGTTCAATCTCGGCCTGCCTGAGTTCCTCTTGCCTTGCGCGAATCTGCTCTCCAAGCGTTGCGACATCTCCGTTCAAGGGGTCGATTACCACAACAAATGCGAGCTCGTTCTGTGCCTCCTGCAGCCGTCCTGCCTCAAGCAGTTCGCGCGATCTTGAAAGGTACTGCCCGACTTTTTCCTTTTGAGCAACACGGCGTGATTCTTCGTCTCTTTGCTTCCGGAGGTCCTGTTCCTGCTGTAATCGTTCCAGTTCGGCCTGGAGTTGTTCCTGTTGCTTCCGGTCCTCGTCCTTCGCTCTCTGAACTTTTTCCTCTTCCTTCCGTTTGTTCGATTCCTCGTGAAGTGTTCGGACCTGTTGCTCGAGAGTTTTTGCTTCTGTATTCAAAGGGTCAAGCAACAGGGCGCGCGACAACTCGTCAAGTGCGCGTGTGAATTCACTGCGTGCGAGGTACTGTTGAGCCCTTGTCAGGAAAGTGGTGATCTTCGAGTGGATCGCGGCACGGCGAAGTTCTTCCTGTTTAAGGCGTTCTTCCTCTTCGCGCTTGCGCGAGGACGCGTCCTGTTGATGCATCGAGTTCGCTGCTGCGCTCGTTTGTTCCCGCTGCAACGCGAGCTTTGAGATTTGTTCGAGATGCGGGGTGATGACGCGTTCGGCGGGAGAATCGGAGGCGCTGGCCTGAGCACCGGGTTTCTGTTGTCGCGCATGTAGCAGGGTCCGCACGCGTTCCTCGTATGCAATCGCATAGGGATTCGAAGGGTCAAGCTGTCGCGCCAGGGCAATGGCTTCGAGCGCGGCCTCGTAATTACCTTCCTTGACAAATTTGTCCGCCTGCCTAAGTGACATTGCATTCCCCCGGAAAGTTCTTCAAGGAGGAATATGTGCACTGTGCATACACGGGGCTGCCTCAACGCTTGAGATGTGCGGCGCCGACCGGCGCCTTGTTCACAAAACTTTCGATGTGATTCACCAGGGTCTCCGGCGAAAGTGACTTGCTAAGCGAAAGGTCGAGGCGCGGATCGATGATGAGATCGCGCGTATACTCATCGTCGTTCCCCGAAATGAATATGAACGGCACGTCCGGGCGATTTGAGAATTCGCGAACGTAACTGTGAAACCAAACCCCATCGAGTGTTGGCATGTACACATCCGAAACGATAAGGTCAATCTGTTCAACCTCAAGGAGTTCTCGCGCCTCTTTGCCTTCCTCGGCAGGGAACACTTCATGTCCGCGGTTGCGTAACAGACTCGAGAAGAGACCCAGATAGTTCCGGTCGTCATCCACAACTAGGATTTTCATCTTCAGCCATGACCTTTGAGAAGGAGAGTTAAGTCATCTCATCCTAATTAGTTATCAAAACGGACGCCAAAGTAAGATGTGCGAAAATGGTGTATGTACGCAGATAGGGAAAGAGGAAAGAAGGCAAAAAAGACATCTGCGAGGCAGATTTAACCGCCATCCACGAAAGGAGATTCAGGCGTGGGAAGCAGGGCTTTCCCCATATTAGGAGGAGACAGCCCCGGAATCGTGCTGTGATTAACGCTTGATTGTAACCCTGAGTTCTGATTGCGAATCCGGGAACCTCACAATCACCGTGCCCGGCTCGGTCCGATATGCCCAGCCGGCTTCGACGCGAGAAAGATCTTCGATATTGGTCTTCCTCAGAATAGTACTTCCCAGCTCAACAGAAGCGGGAGCATTCCTGCAATCAACGAACATTACCTGGACCGACCTCTTTGCCGGTATGTACGTTCCCTTGGCGTTGGACATGGTAAGGGTGATTGCGTCCCTTGAATTCCACTGGTCGAATGTTCTTTTGAAGAACACTCCCTTTTGATACTCAAATGAGTGTCCATCATCTTCGTAGTAGGTGGAAGATGACCGAAGTTCTGTCGGATAAACAGTAATGGTGAGAGGATCGACCGGAGCTTGATCTGTGTACTGCACAACTTGCCGGGTGGGTATGATCGCTCCCGCTCTCACGAGTATCGGGATGTGGTTCAATGGCGCGTCGATCGAAATGGTTGTTCCTCCTTCGTGCCGCGTGCCTGTCCAGAAGTCGTACCATACGCCCGGCGGGAGTTGCACGTCTCTTGCCGCGGGCGCCTTCCGAGAGAACTGGTGCAACGAGCATGTCGTCTCCAAACATGAATTGGTCATCGTTCATGACAAACTCGCGTTCCTTTGGAAACGCAAATACCATCGGACGCATGGGCGGGATCCCCGACACCGATGCCTGGTACATTGTTGTGTAGAGGTAGGGGAGAAGGCGATAGCGGAGATTGATGGATTCGCGATTAATGTCTGTGAATTCGTCGCCAAACTCCCACGGTTCCTTGTTCCGTTCGTTGATGACTGAATGGGCGCGCATCAACGGAGTGAAAACCCCAAGTTGAAGCCATCGTGCAAACAGTTCCCCCGAAGGATACCCGATGAATCCACCAATGTCACTCCCGACAAATGGCTGACCCGAGATGCTCATGCTGAGGCACATCGAAACCGCCATGCGGAGATGGGACCATGATGCAACGTTATCGCCTGTCCACGCGGCGGAATATCTCTGTCCTCCGGCATACGACGCCCGCGTAAGAACAAACGGTCGTTCATTCGGTACCAGTGCGCGCACGCCATCATACGTTGCCCGGGTCATCTGCATGCCATAGATGTTGTGGTTCTTCGCGTGCGATGTCATCAATCCGTTATCATCATGGATAACGTTTAGGTCGATGGTCTTTGTCGGGACGTCGAACACTGAAGGTTCGTTCATGTCATTCCACCATCCGTGGACCCCGGTGTTTACGAGGACCGAGAAGTTTTCCCCCCACCATTGACGGGTTGCTGCCCGCGTGAAATCAGGGAAGGCACACTCCCCCGGCCAGACCTTTCCAATGAATGTGCGTCCATCTGGATATTTCAGGAAATGATCTCCATTGAGTCCCGACCGGTACGCAGAGTAAGAGGTGTCGGCCTTTATGCCGGGATCCACGATCACAGCTACCTTGAACCCGTCACGCCCGAGATCCGAGATCATCTCGCCCGGGTTGGGGAAGTTCTTCTTGTTCCATGTGAAGATGCGGTACCCCTCCATGTAGTCGATATCGAGATATATGACGTCACAGGGAATCGAGCGGCTTCTGAAACCGTTTGCTATCTCACGAACACGGCTCTCGGGAGAATAACTCCAGCGGCATTGCTGATACCCGAGTGACCATAGCGGAGGCAACGGCATATGACCAACAAGTTCCGTGAAGCGGGTAAGAACCTTCGACGGCGACGGGCCAAGGAAAAAGTAGTAGTTCATCTCGCCGTTTTCGGCGCCAAACGAGTACTCAGTCCGCGATTCCTTCCCGAAATCAAATGAGGACCAATAAGAATTGTCGAAGAAAATACCGTACGCCTTTCCGTCTTTGAGTCCGTAGAAGAATGGAATGGTCTGATATAGTGGGTCGGTGTTTGCTGTGTACCCTGGAATGTCCGAATTCCACATCGATGTATGAGAAGAATTTCGCTGCAGTCGGCCGGCCTTTTCTCCAAGCCCGAAAAAGTATTCATCCGATGGCATTGACTTCCACACTCGCATTTCCGTTCCAGCCCATGAAATTCCTTTTGAAGGAGAGTCCTCGTTAACGGTGTTGCCAGCGGAGTCCGCGAATTTGATGCGTAGGGGCTTCTTATTGATGATCAGGGAGAGTTCATCGGTCGTTGCTGTGACACGGTCGGTGGTCTCGCTTATGTGAACGCGAGTGGTTGGCCAAGCGTTCTTAACGACCGCCCATGACATGTCCGGCGGAAAATCTCCGGTGGGAGTGAAGCGGATACGCACAAGGTCCGGAGCAAGGATTTCCGCAATGAGAGTGGTTCCACGGGATCGGATACGAAGGGTATTCGTGTTGTGCGAGAGCGAGTCGACATCTCCGAGGATTGTCCATTGGGATGGTGCCGGGTGAGTGCCGACGAGGACGAGCAGTGTAAGGAGAATGGTGCGCATGGGTCGCCGCTGTTCAGTTTGATGTGAGGTTTGGAAGGGATAATCCGGGAGAGGAAGGCTGTTCTCCTGAAGGGCTACACTCGGAGGCAAATGTCGTCAACGCTTCGAAACGGCGATCAAAGAGTCTCTTCTGTTTCCGTGTCGAAAAAGTGAATCTTTGATGTGTCCAACAATAGTTGGAAGGGTTTTCCCACAGCCGGGGGCGTATCCGTTGCCAACCGGGCGACATACTGTGCATCGGGACCGGTCGAGAAATAGACGAAAACCTCGTTGCCAACCGGTTCAACAACTTCGACATTGGCCGTGAGTGAAGCGACGTTCTCGACTTCCGAGGGCTTGTGCGCATACATATGCTCGGGTCGAATACCCAGGGTAATTGCGGAGCGAGTCCTTACCTTCTTGAGCAGCCCGTCCGGGATCGGAATGTTGAGAGATGAGCGATCCTGATGGAACACGGTGTGCCCGTTCGCTTGAATCGATCCGCTCATGAAATTCATAGTCGGGCTGCCGATGAAGCCCGCGACGAATTTGTTCGCAGGGTGGTGATAGATGTTCAGGGGGGTGTCAACTTGTTGCACCACTCCATCCTTCATGACCACGATCCTGTCTCCCATCGACATTGCCTCAATCTGATCGTGTGTCACGTAGATCATCGTAGTCTGCAGCTGATGATGAAGGCGGGAGATCTCGGTACGCATTTGCACACGGAGGTTTGCATCGAGGTTGCTCAGGGGCTCATCAAACAGGAACACCTTTGGCTGCCGGACAATTGCCCGTCCAAGCGCAACGCGTTGACGCTGTCCTCCCGAAAGCGCCTTGGGCTTTCGGTCCAGGAACCGATCGATGCCGAGGATCTGCGCAGCGTGCTGCACGCGCCCATCAATTTCTTCCTTGGGGTATTTCCTCAACTTCAGTCCAAAGGCAAGGTTTTCATAGACGCTCATATGCGGATACAGCGCGTAATTCTGAAACACCATCGCGATGTCGCGGTCCTTCGGCGGCACATCGTTAACAACCCTGCCATCGATGCTGATGGTGCCCTGGGATATTTCCTCCAGCCCGGCGATCATTCTCAGCACTGTCGATTTCCCGCACCCCGAAGGTCCGACGAGAACGACGAATTCCTTGTCATTGATTGTAGCATTGACGTCGCGGACAGCAGTGACCTTGCCCTCGTAGATCTTGTGGACACTTTCGAGCTTGACTTCTGCCATGAAGACTTCGGAGTAGACTGTTCAAGAGGGAATTGCGAGTTGGGTAACCCGAAAAATATATGTACCTCGCATGTCAAACACAAGGAAAGGACGATGGAAGGATCAGCGCTTGCCATCTGTGATAAATTGCCCTGTGCGCTCGTGGAAGGAATCAATGGAACCGCCCAATCATTGGGGTGTTCCAAGATGGAAGCAGCCATATGATTGCGTACAGAATTGTCGGAATTAACCTTCCCAAGTGCATTTCGTTCCAAAAAGTTCTTGACTTTTGAAGTTATTCGCCTATATTGTGGAAGCGCTTCCAAGGTTTCCGTCACTTCTTTCCTATCATTATTGGTCATTGCTACCCGTTATGGGCGTTACGATTTATGACCTTGCCCGTGAGGCGGGCGTAGGAATTGGAACTGTTTCCAGATGCCTTAACAACCATCCTAGCGTCTCTCCGGAGACGAGAGCAAAGGTTCTCGCCACCGCAAAGCGCTTAAGCTACCAGCCACACGCATACGCACAGCGACTCGCCTCCAAGAAAACCAATACGATATCCACCATCATTCCATTCTTCACGAACTACTTCTTCATCGAAGTTCTGCAGGGTGTTCAGGACAAAGCGTCCGAACTCGGATTTGACCTGATCCTCTACGGCGTGAACAACCCTGCCCAGGCAGAATACTACCTGCGTCGGTCACTGCATCGAGGGCACGTCGATGGTGTCATGTTCTTTTCGATGAAGTTTCCGGAGTCCTTCGTTGCCAAGTTCCAGCAGATGAACCTGCCGGTTGTTCTGGTTGATACCTACCACGAGAAGTTTGACTCATTGAGCGTGAAGAACAAGGAGGGCGCGATGAGGGCCACTCAGCATCTCATCTCGCTGGGTCATCGGAACATTGCGATGATTAACGCGACTCTGGAGAATGAGCCGGCGCGTGAACGGTTGGAAGGCTACCGTGCCGCTCTTGACCGCGCAGGTCTTGCATTCAACACCGCGATGGTGTTCACTGCAACCATAGATCGTCAGGATGGATTTAATCGTGAAGCAGGATACACGTCCATGAAGGAGCTGATCAAGAAGAGCTCCCTTCGCAGTCCGATCACCGCAGTGTTTGTTTCAAGTGATGTGCAGGCAATCGGCGCCCTTGAAGCCGCGCGGGAGCTTGGAATCCGGATTCCGGAGGATATAGCCATCGTCAGCTTTGATGATATCGAACTTGCGCGACACGCGCAACTTTCCACCATGCGCCAGCCGATGCATGAGATGGGAAGTCTGGCACTCGAAAAACTGCGCGGACGGATGAAGACTCCGTCGATCCCCCCGACGCTGACAACCTTTCTCCCGGAGCTCATCATTCGCCAGACTTGTGGCGCAAACATGGAGAAAACTGCAGCGCAGTCACCTCGATCCAGCATTGAACTCGAAAACAGTTCTCCGTAATGGTATGCTGAGCGAATCATCGCGAGTGCTGTACCGCATCGGCATGAATGTCGGACTTCAGGTCCTGTTCTTTGTGGCTGCAACTTCATGGGCATGTGCTGAACACCCGTCACCTGTTCCCTCGTGGGCCTGCAAGGCAGTGTGGTATCAGATTTTCCCAGAACGGTTCCGGAACGGGGATACCACAAACGATCCGACAGTGGAGGATCTCCGTGGATCATGGCCCCACGAATCACCGAAGGAGTGGAAAATTTCGCCTTGGACGTCGGACTGGTACAAGCTGCAACCATGGGAGGAGGCTGATGGGAAAGGATTCTATTTTCAGGCGCAGCAGCGCCGCTACGGTGGCGATCTGAAGGGAATCATTGACAAGCTTGACTATCTGAAGCAACTTGGAGTAACGGCGCTCTACCTGAACCCCGTGTTCCAGTCGCCGTCACTCCACAAATACGACGCGTCGACATTCCATCACATCGACAAGAACTTTGGCCCGGACCCGGCTGGTGATAGCAGGATGGTTGTCACCGAAGACCCGGAGAATCCTGATACATGGAAATGGACCGCTGCAGATCGGTTGTTCCTCAAGCTCGTACGTGAAGTTCACAAGCGTCACATGAAGATCATTATCGACGGCGTATTCCATTGTACGGGGAGTACGTTCTGGGCTTTTGAGGACCTCAAACGAAACCAACGAAGGTCAGCGTTCAAGGACTGGTATATTGTCAAGCAATGGGATGACCCCGTGACGCCCGAAGATGAGTTTGACTATGAAGGGTGGATGGGTGTTCGAGAGCTCCCGGAATTGAAGGAGAAAGATAGCAGTCTTACCGAGGGTCCCAGGAATTACATTGAAGCAGTAGTAAAGCGATGGATGGATCCTGATGCCGATGGTAACCCCGAGGATGGGATCGACGGGTGGCGTCTGGATGCGGCAGAAATGGCTCCATCGGGATTCTGGCGTGAGTTCAGGTTCTGGGTGAAGTCGATCAACCCTCAGGCGTATCTGACTGCAGAATTGTGGTGGCAGGATTGGAAGAACGACAAAATGTTCAATGCGAGCCCCTGGTTGCAAGGCGATGAGTTTGATGCTGTCATGAATTACAGGTGGGCAAGGGAAGTGATGCGATTCTTCATCGGAGAGACCACGGGAGTTGGGGTCGTCGAGTTCGATAAGAGATTGCGTTCACTTCGGAATGACTACACGTCACAGGTTGACCTTGTCCTGATGAACCTGGTAGACAGCCATGATACTGACCGGCTGGGGTCCATGGTTGTCAATGCGGACTCGCGGTACGATCATAACGTCGGAGTCTACGACAATCGCGGGTACAAAGTTCGAAAGCCAACCCGTGAGGAAATCCGAACGCAGAAACTCATTGCGCTTTTTCAGATGACTTACCCGGGCGCCCCAATGATCTATTATGGTGATGAGTCGGGAATGTGGGGTGCCGATGATCCCGACTGTCGAAAGCCAATGCTCTGGGATGACATGAAGTACGATGATGAGTCTCATCATCCGTTTGGTCAACAGCGTCCCTCCGATAAGAACGAGTTCAATGCTGATCTGTTCAACTGGTACAAGGATCTCATTGAGATCAGGAATTCTCATGCTGCGTTGTCTCAAGGGAGTTTCTCGACCGTTCTGGCCGACGAAAGACTCGGGGTTTATGCCTTTCTCCGATCTGACTCGACTGAGAATGTTCTGGTTGTCGTGAACAACTCGGCGACGACTCAAAAGGTTCATCTCGATGTATCGTTATTGCCGCAGTTGAAGGATCAATGGATCAACTTGCTCGACAAGCAAACCTACAAGGTCACGAAGGGAACCCTTCAGGCAGCCATCGCCCCAAAGTCAGGAATGATACTGGAGGGAAGAGGGCAACAATGAGGCAGTCCCTGATCTGTGCAACTCTTTTGAGTTGTGCGGCGATTGTATTAGTTGGGTGCCGGCAAGACACAAGTCCGGTCATTGCCGAAGTCTTGGGACAGAAGATCACAGCGGACGAGTTCCGTGAACGTTACGAGAAGTATCTTGATCTTACATCGGAGCGTGACAATATCCGTACCCGGGAAAAAGTTCTCACCAATATGATCAATGAGAAGCTGATTCTCGAGGACGTCCATCGTCAAGGATTTGACAATGACGACTCGTTCAAGGAGAAACAGCTGGAGATCCAGGGCCAGGCGTTGCTTGATGCGTATGCGAGAAGTGTCAGCGTGGATACACTGACCGTGAGTGAGCAGGACCTTTGGCAGGAATTCCGGGCGTACAACAGCAAGGTTACCGCCAGATTTCTTTATGCCAAGACTGAGGCAGATGCTTATAGGCTGAAGGATAGCATCGAGCATGGCGCAACATTCGATCAGCTTGCAAAAGGTGTTTTTGAAGATCCCGACCTTGCAGGCAGTGGAGGGTCGCTCGGAACATTCGGATGGGGAGAAATGGACCCGGATCTCGAGCAAGTCGCATTCACGATACCGGTTGGAAGCATCTCTGATCCGGTGAAACTCAAGATGGGTTACTCCATCGTGAAGGTCGAACACAGGGTCGAGCTGCCTCTTGCCTCCGAAGCTGACTACGGCAAGGTAAGGGAGAAACTCGAAAGGGCGGTGATACAACGAAAGACCGGCCATCTTGTGAAGAAGGCCGCAGATGATGTCGCAAAGGATCTCGCTCCGGAGTTTGATATGCGGGCGCTCGATAAGGTGCTGTCAAACTGGTCATACGTGATCGATGAATCCGGGCCATCATCGATCGTCGAGAGTCATCCGCCGCTGTCGACAGCAATTGCATCGTTGAAGTTGGTGTCATTCAGAAATGGCGAATCCTGGACGGTCGGCGAATTCATGCAAAAGGCTCTCGCCGCTCAACTAGCCCATCGGAAACGGGTGAAGACCGTGGCCGATGTGAAGGACCTTGCAGTCGGACTCATGACACGAGAGGTTCTGCTCGAGCGTGCACGCGACGAAGGGCTGGAGAATGACGAAAAAGTTTTGGATCAGATCAGGAAATATCGGGAAGCGTGGCTGCTTGAACGATGGGCGAAGTCAGTGCAGGATACGGTAGGGAACATCGGTTGGAACGATGATTCCCTTAAGGCGATTTACGAAGCGAACCGGAAGGACTACGTGGATCCTCCGATGGTCGACGTGGCTGAGATTCTTCTTCGTACCAGAAGCGAAGCCCAGGCGATGCGGCGAAAACTCAGCCTGGGTGAGGACTTCCGGAAACTGGCAAGCGAATTCTCGATCCGACCCTGGGCCCGAAAGCGAGGTGGGGATCTTGGGTTTGGAACAAAAGCATCGTTCGGAGTATTGGGCGATAAGTTCTTTGCAGCCAGGGTCCTTCAGATTCTGGGTCCCGAGGCTGTGAGTCCGTATTACGGTGTCTTCAAGATCCTTGCACGGAAGGATGGACGACAGAAGACGTTTGACGAATCGCGTGATGATATCATCAAAAGCCTTCTGCCGATGAAGAAGCGTGATGTTTTCGCGGAGGCTATCGGGAACTTGAGAAAACGCATGACTTTCAAACAGGATATAGTCGCACTCAGCAACGTTGTCGTGGAACATAAATAAGGAACCGCTCATGAGATCTCGGATACAGCTGCTGACAGGTCTGCTTCTCGCTATTGTTCCTCTTCTTGCGATGGCAGGGACAACGGGCAAAGTAACCGGTGTCGTGAAAGACGGGAAGACCGGTGAGGCGATTGTGGGTGCTTCTGTACTCATCGAGGGCACCACGATGGGCGCCGCCACAAACCTCGATGGCTTCTATGTCATTCTGAATGTCCCTCCCGGCAAGTACAATCTTGTTGCCTCCGGCGTTGGGTACACGAAGAAGGCTGTTAGTGGCATTCAGGTCTCCATCGACCTTACAACTCAAGTCGACTTCGGGCTTGAGTCCGAAGTGATTCAATCGGGCGAAGAGGTTGTTATCACCGCCGAGCGTCCTCTGATTCGCAAGGACCTCACGTCGTCGCAAGCCCGCGTCGACGCAACACAGATCGAACAACTGGCTGTGCATGAGGTGCGGGACGTTCTTACGCTCCAAGCGGGCGTCACCACGGATCAACTGGGTGGCATCCACATTCGCGGCGGACGCTCCAGCGAGGTGGGCTACTGGGTGGATGGCATTTCGGTATCCGATGTGTACGACGGTGCACAGGCAGTGCAGGTAAACCAGAACGCCGTCCAGGAGTTGCAGGTCATCAGCGGTACGTTCAATGCCGAATATGGCCAGGCCATGTCGGGTATCGTCAATATCGTCACGAAAGACGGCGACCCCAGTTACCACGCAAATCTCTCCACCTACATTGGGGATTATGTTACCCAGGATAATATCTTCTATAATCTCAGGCAGTTCAGGCCCGTCAGCAACAAGAACGTAGAGGGCAGCCTGAGCGGACCCATCGTTCCGGATCTCACCTTTTACCTATCAGGAAGATACTACAAGACCAATGGATGGCTGTACGGAGATCGCACATTTCTTCCCAGCGGGACCCTCGCCCCCGGCGCAGACACAATCAAAGATGCAAATGGAAATTTTGCGGGCATCTCGAGGCCGGGAAGCCCCGTTCCGATGAACAGCAGTGAGTTGGTCTATGGCCAGTTTAAGCTGACGTATCAAATTTCCGGCGGCATCAAGTTCGCGGTTACCGGTGTCGGAAGCCGCAATAACTACCGGGACTACAATCACGACTATTATCTGAATCCCGATGGTGATGTGAACAAATATGATCGCGGTTATAATGTGTCGTCGTTGTGGACTCACTCCTTGAACGCCAGGTCATTCTATACGCTGAGTCTTTCATTCTTTGAAAAGGATTTCAAGGAACATCTGTATGCGGATCCATTTGACCCGCGGTATAATTTGGACCCCGCCGCGTTTAATCGGAATCTGGACGAGTTTTTCCATAGCGGGACCAACCTTCACCAGTTTCAGCGAAACACCGAGACGCGGGCCGCAAAGCTCGACTACACGAACCAGATCGGAACCCTGCACGAACTCAAGGCCGGAGCGGAGGCGAGATTGCACAGATTGTACCTTCAAGACTACTATATCTATCCCGCACAAGATACTCTTCGCAACTCCCAGGGAGTTCTGACCACCATATACAGACCCGCCATTCCAGACATCACAGCGTCAAACTATCAGGAGTATACCGAACAGCCGATCGAGCTCTCGGCGTATGTACAGGACAAGCTGGAGTACGAAAGAATGATCGTCAATGTTGGTGTCCGGTTTGACTACTTCAATTCAAAGGGGAAGATTCTTGCCGATCCCTATGACCCCAACGTGTATCTGCCGCAGAAACCCGCGAACATCGCCGAATCGCTTGACGTCCGGCTGGCGAAGTGGTACAAGAAAGCGTCCGCGAAATCGTCAGTGAGTCCCCGACTCGGAATATCCTATCCAATCACAGACAAAGGCGTACTTCACTTCTCGTACGGACATTTCTTTCAGATTCCTTCGTTCTCACTTCTCTATCAAAACCCCGGGTACAAAGTGAACAGAGTTGACCCTGTCCAGGGTGTCTACGGCAACGCGGATCTCAAGCCTCAAAGGACTGTTCAATATGAGCTCGGCCTCCAGCAACAGCTCAGCGACGTGATGAGCTTTGACATTACCGGGTTTTATCGTGATACACGCGATTGGGTGGGTACAAGCCCGAAGATCTACGTGCGAGATTCCACAGGCCTCACCGCCACAACAAGCTACACCATCTTTGTGAATGGGGACTATGAAAACTCCCGCGGGATAACGCTCACCGTGAACAAGCGACCAAGCAACAAATGGACGTTGAGTCTGTCATACACGTTCCAGATCGCGGAAGGAACCAATTCGAACCCCGATGAGGCACAAGGGGCGATCACTTCGAACAAGGAACCCACGCTCACTCTCTCGCCCCTCAACTGGGATCAGACCCACACAGTGAACTTGAATGTCGGATTTGGTTTGGAGGACTGGGGAATCTTCCTCCTCGGACGGTATGGGTCCGGGTTGCCGTACAGCCCGGTGATTAATCAGGCGAATGCTAGGGGGCAGGATGCCGCCCGTATCGTCACGAAAAACAGTCGCCGGGGGCCTGAAACATACGGTCTGGATCTCCGGGCATTCAAGAATTTCAAAGTTGGCGACCTTGGTTTGAGTGCGTTCGTGAAGGTGTTCAATCTCCTTGACCGGCGAAATGAGATCACGGTGTACGGAGAGACGGGTCGCGCAAGCGCAACGGCTGAACAACTGGGCCTCGGTGGAACAGGTGGGCTCAACAGGATCAACACAGTAGATGAGTTCCTTGTCCGTCCGGATTACTATTCCTCTCCTCGTGAAATTCAGGTCGGTCTTGAGCTCAATTTCTGAAAGTGCAACTGTGAACGTATTAAGGAGAACTCGCATGTCCATCATTCAACGATGCATTGCACTATCATTCATGATGTTTCTCTCGGTTGTTCCTCTCATGGCGCAGGGGAGCACAAATGTTCCGGGAAGAGAGCGTGTCGATGCCGCGGCTAAACGCAAAACCGAGATCGATGGGAATAACGTCAGGACGAGTGTGTTCAACTACCTGTTCTCTGGCAGGCTTGGCGTGGGGCAGGGTGTTGCTTATGAATGGCCCAAGAATACCAGGCGTGAATATATCGCCTTGGTTGCCCTCTTTATTGGCGGTGAAGTTGTTGACAACGAAGGGAACATCGTGAGAATTGTCGATCTTCCGGCCTTCAGGCAAAGCCCCGGTGGCGATGATTGGAACATGCTTCCGCTTCCTGGTTACATCAACACCGGTAGAACTGATGGAGGGATTATTGCTAAGAGTGATGACCCAACCAGTTGGCCTGCCTCCTGGCCGGACAAGCTCTCCGATCCTCAGGACCCGGGCTGGCGAGGATCATGGAATGGTTACTTTGGGAAGAACCAGTTCAGCGCGGATCAGGAGATGTTCTATCGCGTGGGCGACAACAATTATAATCGATATAACTACACTCCCGACACAACGGACAGGTCTCGCAAGGGGCTTGGGCTGATTGTGGACTCACGAGTAATGGAGTGGTCACAAGTGTCTGTTGCGGATGCGGTTTTCTTTATCCATGAGTTCAGGAACGACGGCACGAAGGATATTCGAAGAGTAGGTACCACCATCTGGCTCGCTGATCTCGTGGGGGGTGACGGGGACTCTCAGGACGACACGCCCGACTTCGATTTGCGCCAGGCAGTTGCATTCTCTCTGGACAAGGACGGAATCAGCTCGAACCCGGCGTTCTTAAATGCATGTGTGGGGGGTGTTGCAACCAGTTTCCTTGAGACACCTGGCAATGCTGTGGACCGGATTGATAATGACGGTGATAGCCCCGAAAACCCCCAGACGGGCGGCGGGCCCCCTGTAACCTTCGCAATGATTCAGGGAGAGATCTCCGGCAATGGGATTGACGATAATGGAAATGGGCTTATCGACGAGGATTCCACCTATATCGCTTTTGGACAGCAACAGGCTGCTACCTTTGCCGACGGAATTGACAACAATGATAATGGCGAGGCCGATAGTCCAGTTGTGACGCAGCAAATGATTAATCAGGCGGCCACAGACCGATGGCATCGCTGGCCGCCGAACCCCGAGAATGATCCAATGCAGACAGGGCTGGATGGCAGACCCATAATACATTTGATCGACGTCGGTCCTGAAGATTTGGGAAAGAAGTTCAAAGACAATATCGACAACTTTGAAGATCCGCGTCCTCAGTACCAGGGGTATAATGACTTACCCAGAGTCACGCAGGGAATGATTGATACGGCTTCAAACGACATCTATCATCGATACAGGATTGCTGGCACAAATGTCATTCTTTATGACCTTACGCAGGCATCTCTTGGCAAGAGATATCTGAATCGGGATGGATTGCGTGATCCGAATGTCGATGAGAACATCGATGAAATGATTGACGAATCCCGGGACGACGGTGTGGACAACAACCGTGATTGGAATCCGCTCACCGATGACGTTGGGCTCGATGGTGCACCGAACACCCAGGATTTTGGCGAGGGTGATGGTAAGCCAACCTCGGGAGCTGGCACTCCATTTCCCGGCGAACCGCATACCGATAAGACCGACGTCAAGGAAGCCGACCAGATTGGAGTGACAAACGTGCAATACAACCATGCCGGCAGCATCAATTTCAACACGACTGCCGATATCTTCTACTGGGCAACGTTCATGACGCCGGGAAGCTTCGTAGATCCCGCAGTCATCAGAGCAGCTGGTCCGGGCGACTATGATCTATTTGTGTCGTCAGGCTTTTTCCCCTTGAAGGCAGGCCAGACTGAGCGTGTTTCGTACGCCGTTGTCATGGGCAACGAGACACAATGCCCGCATGCAGTGGGTGGCGGGACTGCCAAAGCCGATGCGCTGCGAAAACGCGCAACTGCACAATTGGCCTACAATGAGAACTATCAATTTGCCCAGGTACCCCTCGAGCCGACCGTGACTGCTGTTGCTGGCGACCGCAAAGTGACGCTGTACTGGGATAACGCTTCCGAGCAATCGTTCGACAGGTTCCTTGCTGGAATCCCCGGTGCCGATCCCCATGACTTTGAGGGATACCGTATCTATCGCTCTACTGATCCTGCCTTTCAGGATGCAAATATCCTGAGGGACATGTTCGGCAACCCGGCTCCGTTTTGGAAGCCGATTGCTCAGTTTGACTTGAACGATGGTATCAAAGGCAAGAGCTCGGTCGACATCAACGGCATTTCATTCTATATGGGTGATGACACGGGTCTCCTCCACACCTGGACTGATACCACGGTGCAGAACGGTCAGAAATACTATTACGCGGTGCGAGCGTATGACAAAGGGTATGCACCCTTACTTCTCGCACCTTCCGAGAGTAACGTAAGGATCAGCATTGACAATGTTACGGGACTCGTGAAGGAGATCGGTCCATCTGTAGCGATTGTCAAGCCGGAAGCTCCCGTGGCAGGATATCTTCCCCCCACGGTTAGTGAGATCAGTCTCGTGAGTGGCAGTGCCACAGGAAAAATTGGCTACAACGTCGTTGACCCGACTGTGGTGAAAGAGGGGCACAGATATAGAATCACGTTTGAGGACACCGTTCTTGCGGGAAGGTTTGGGGTTGCAGATTCGTTCAGAACAAGAGCGTATACTCTTGCGGATGTTACCGTGGCAGGTGCCTTGGATACGCTCGTAGCCAGGAGACGGGGGCTCGCGGATGCCGATGAGCAGCCAGTCGTTAATGGTTTCCAGGTTGCCTTCCGGAATGAGAAACGGCACGGTGCGGACACAACTCAGACGCATGCGAGCCGAACCAATGCTTTCAAGTTCCTCATCTCTCCCTGGAGTGGAGCAAATATCGTCGGACAAGAGAGGCCCGATGACTATAAGATCGTGTTTGGCACTGTCGGGATCGACACATCAACGGAGTTTCTCATCGACGACATCAACCAGACCGTTGTGCCATCAATGCCGGTGAACTTCAAGGTCATCAACACCAGTGAGAACCGAAAGATTCAGTTCGCTTTTCTTGAGTTGGATGACGCAAGTGGCCCGGGCGTTTTTAGTGCCACATATGATCCTGTATATCCGAACGCGTCAAGAAGTGACTACATCATTTTCCTGGAGAGGAACAGTCATGACACGCTCGTGACCGCTTGGTTCATGCAGGCGCGGTTCGATTCCTCCCGTACGAATTACCAACCGGGAGACACTCTGACGTTTGTGCCGTACAAGATCTTCGGTCCAAGAGACGTGTATGAGTTTACGACGACTTCACAGAAGGTGGATCTGAACGCGGCAAAGCTCGATCTTGACAAAATCAAGGTGGTTCCGAATCCGTACGTTGCGGCCGCTACGTGGGAGGAACGGAATCCATACTCATCGGGCCGCGGCCCAAGATCCATTCACTTCATTCATCTTCCGCAACAGTGCACCATCCGGATATTCACCATCAGCGGAGAGCTGGTGACGACGATTCATCATGACGGTGCGCTTACCAACGGTACGGAGGAATGGAATCTTCTGACGAGAGACAATCTCTCTGTCGCCTACGGAATCTATATCTATCATGTGGAAGCTCCAGGCGTTGGAGACAAGATTGGCAAGTTCGCAGTCATAAAGTGAGTCTGACAAAACACTACTGAAGAAGGAGATTCACGTGAACAATATTGCTAAGAGCACTGCGTGGGTTTTCGTCGCGGTCATCGTCGCAACGACGAATCTCATGGGGCAGCAGGTTACCAAGGTTGGTACGACGGCTGCAAAGTTCTTGAGCATTCCTGTTGGAGCGAGGGCGCTGGGTATGGGAGGGGCGTTTGTTGCGGTGGCAAACGATGCTTCCGCAATGTACTGGAATCCTTCAGGACTTGCAGGGATGTATCAGACAGAAGCCCTTTTCTCACACGCAAACTGGATTGCAGGCATCAACTTCAATTATGCGGGAGTCGTTTTGCCAATGGGGGATTTCGGCACGGCAGGATTGAACTTTACCTCTGTTTCGATGGACGACATGGAACGTACCACCGAGGATCAACCGGAAGGAACCGGAGAGTTTTTCTCCGCCGGGAGCTTTGCAGTCGGGGTTTCCTTCTCAAGGAAGCTTACCGATTGGTTTGACATTGGCGGCAACGTGAAATACATCAACGAGCATATCTGGAATTCGAACGCAACCGGCTTCGCCGTTGATGTGGGAACATTGTTTACGACGCCGTTCTCGGGCCTGAAGTTTGGTGTTACAATTTCCAATTTCGGAACGAAGATGCGGATCTCGGGAGACGACCTTCTTGTTCTTAAGCCGGTTTCCACAAACAACGGCGCCAACCAAAGCGTGAATGCAAACCTCTCAACCGATGGGTTCGACCTTCCGCTTGACCTTCGCATCGGGCTTGCATATCAGCCCATTGCCGACGACGAACGGGAACTCACGCTCGCGGTGGATGCCTCACATCCGAATGACAATTCGGAAAGCCTGGATTTCGGTGGAGAGTTCTCGGCGCTTCAAAAGATTCTCTCCGTTCGTGCCGGGTACAAGGCCCTCGGTGCAAAGGACAGCGAGGAGCAGTTTACAGTTGGCGGCGGGTTGCGGTACGAAATTAGCGATGGGCTCATCGTCCGGGTTGACTACGCGTATGAGAAGTTTGGTTTACTTGAGAACGTCCACAAGTTCTCCGTCGGTGTTCTGTTCTGACAAATGACTGATCTCTCACAAGCACAGGAGGAATGGGGAGGCGAGAATTATGGTTCAACGTTGTGGCTCTACGTGCGGTTCAACAATAACTCACATGTTTACATACATAAGGAGGTCTCTATGAAGAGGCTATTAGGTTCTCTGGTTCTGGGCTTCCTGTTGATTCCGATGATACTCATCGGATCGGCAATTGCCCAGAACGATGTTACCTTCCGCGCCAATATGAGGGTGAAAATATTGGAAGGCGTATTCAATCCCACAACCGACTATGTGTTGGTTCGGGGAAGTCTGAATAGCTGGGGTAGTACCGATACCCTGACGAAGTTGGCGGCACCGAATGATAGCTTATATGCGAAGACGTTTTCACTTGCAACAGGCAATGTTGACTACAAGTTCTTCAGAACGCCTGGTAATCCATCGGGATTCGACGGATGGGAGAGCGGCGGCAATCGAACGTACGTCGTTGTGGCGGGTGGGGGATCGACGACCCGGTATTTCGATGATGATTCATTGGTCAGCATCCCAACCTCGGGAAATATCGTGTGGCGCGTTGATTTACGCGCGATGCAGAACATCGGCTGGTTCTCGACCACGGCAAACGATTCCGTGCAAGTACGCGGTGCGTTTGAGGGCTGGGGCGGGACGCGGATGGCATTCGATCCGATTTCCGGTCTCTATCGTGTTACGGCGCCATATTCGGGACTCACCTTTGACAACATTGACCATAAGTACTTCATTCAAATGGACTCGGTCAGTGCTGCAGGCCGCTTCCCGGGTTTCGGGGGCAATCAGGATGGAGTGCGGTATGACCATCCCTACGATCGCGGTGATGGCAACCGACAGCTTAACATCGGAACCGGTGGAAATCTGACTGCTCCTTCATTCTATTTCAGCAGTATTCATCGCTGGGCAACCATGAATAACACAACCGATACTTGCCGGGTAACGGTAAAGGTCAACATGGGGCCGGCAACACGTGAAGCCGATGCGTTTGTTCCCGGTACTGATTCCGTGTTCCTTGCCTGGAGAGACTACATGTGGCAATTTGCCCAGGTTGCAAACCAGGGATCATTCCCGGGAGAGCAACTCATGACGCAGCAGGGTCCGGGCGATAGCGTCTACACGCTCTCCTTCAGAGTAAAAGGAAAGGCACACGCCGGATTGATGTATGTTTACAGATACTCACATCCCGGCGCCGGTGGTGGAAATACGGAAGGCGGAGGTCTCGGAGGACAAGACCTGTATCGCGTGCGTTTCATCCAGCCAACAGGTCACAATACATTCCCTGCGACCTATGCAACGCCACAAGACAACTGGCTACGGACTCCTCCCATGCCGAAAGAAGCACCGCTCTACGGCATTACCGACGTTCGATTGGACCAGGATCTCGGCCAGCCTGTTGCATACAGGCTTGATCAGAACTATCCGAATCCATTTAACCCCTCCACGCACATCACATATTCCATTCCGGAAAATGCGCGCGTGACGTTGAAGGTTTTCAACATTCTTGGTCAGGAGGTCACGACCCTCGTGAATCAGGATCAAACAAAGGGAAACTACACAGCCTTGTTTGAGTCGAACAGGCTTTCATCGGGTGTCTATTTCTATCGTCTTGACGCCGGAAAATTCACTGAGACGAAGAAGATGTTGTTAATGCGATAGATGGATGCAGGAGGGATGGTTTTTCGGAAGGCGGCCCCACAAAGGGCCGCCTTCTTTTTGTGGCTAGTGCTGTTGGATTTGGTCGAGCAGCTCCTTTGCGTCTGCATATTCGGGCTGTATCGCGATCGCCCTCTGCAAGTTCTCCTTCGCCAGGTCGATCCTCCCCAGCTTTGCGTAAGCGACGCCGAGCAAGTACCTTCCGGTTGCCAGCCCCGGAACGGGCAGCTTGTATCGGCTATGCGAATCAAGCTCGAAGGCCGTGTCAATCTGTGCTGCTGCGGTCGCTGGCGCTTCATCTTCCAACAGAAGAACGGCGTATTTCATTCGGGCAAAAGGATTGTCTTCCGTTTCAAAGCACTGGCGGTAGGCCTTCTTTGCTTCATCCCGTCTTCCTTCGGCATTGAAGTAGTCGGCAACGCGTAACAAGGGTTCGTATGAGAACGGGATCACTTTGCTGACTGCACGGCATTCTTCCCGGGCAAGGTCGTAGCGGTTGTCCCGTGCGTAGGACTCTGCCAGGAGGTATCTTGCCTCGGACCATGCAAGTTCGTGCCGGATTACGCGGATTGCCAGACTCTCGAGGTAATTCGACGGGGAGAATTCATAGCTCGACGGGCCAAGGGTAAATGGCCATCGCTGTTTTAGCAAATCGATCTTCATCCCACCGAGGGCCCGGTCGAATTCCGTCACACGGGAAAGTTGCATGAGGGCTGAATCTGAAGGTTGACTACCATCGTTCCAGGCTGACGACGGAGCGAGAAGATGGTTCTGCTCGATGGCGTTCGTGAACGTCTTGGCCATGAGAAAGTATCCCTTGACGTTGGGATGCAGATGTTCGAGGAACAACTCGTTGCCGGGAATGCCGTGGGGTGATTGGGCTACGAACGTTGAATCGACCCTGGCCACTGGAACATGAAACTCATTACACGTATTGATCAATTCGGTCTCGAACTCTTCAGAGGCTCTGAATCGCAAGGCATCGAGGTCCTTTGCGCGGAGAAACGCTTTTCTGGCAGCGTCATACTGTCCAAGATCGTACAGTGATTTCCCAAGACCAAAGAACGCAATCGCATTCATCGAATCAATCTGAAGAGCGTTCGCATACCGGCAAGCGGCTTCACGAAAATCATTGCGTGACGTCAATGAATCCCCCTTTGCCACCATCTCCCGCCAAAGCGCACGCTGACTCGGTGAGGTCGATTCATCAAACACTCCGACGAACGGTTTCTGGCCACGCCAGTTGCTTACCAACGCGCTGAACAAGATCGGGATGTTATGCGAACGGGCGGTTTGGATCATCCGGATCAAGTTGTCGCGGTAGATCCTTTTTGCCGTCTCGTATAACTCGCCGTACAATGGGATGGTTTGGTTCCCGACCATTTGTCCCATCAGGGTCTCGTCCGTGTGGCCGGCCTTGGTAATCTGACTGTGCAGCCAGGCATAGAGGTCTCTCAGCATCAGGAACGTTTTGAAGTTCAGCAGGCTCATCGTAAGACGTGTCAGCCACGGCCCCCCCGGCACATTGATGGACGAGCCTTCTCCGTAGATTCCGTAAAACTCATTATGTCCCACGTATATGACAAACAGATCGGGCTGATACGATAAAAGCTCATCCATGAAATCCTGTACGACAAACGACCCGATGGCGGAAAGCCCTGCATTGATCACTTCAATATTGTATTGTGGCAGGAGAGATTTCAAGCGATCACGCATGAAGCTTGGCGCAGTTGCATTCAGTTCATAGGGGAAACCGGCCATTGTGGATTCGCCAAGGCAGAAGATCCGTTTTGTGTTGCTTGTCTTGACCATGGAGAACGTGTCATCGGCCGGCTCTGGAATCACGGAGCTCATATGCGCAAAGTACCGACGAGCAACTGAACGGTTGATCGAATAGAACTGTTGCCCTCCCACAGTTCGCGTGACCACGAGGTTGAGGCTTCCATCGTACTCAATATGACGCAACGAGAGCTCAAGAATGACGAGGAATGCAAGCGGGAGGAACAGTACCACCAGGGTGAATGCAGAGCGTTTCGCTCTCGAGAGTTCGGGGGATGCGGCGGGATCCAGTTGCGCCCTTTTCCTCTGCTTGCTCATTGTGGTGCCGAACCGACTTGACGAAGCAACTCTTGCGCCTTGACGAAATTGGGACTCCACTGGAGCACCTGCTGCAGGAGACTGATCGCTTCGTCGCGCTTGCCGCTACGGGAATATGTCTCTGCAAGGAGGTAGCCAACTTCGACCCGGTCCTTCGTTTGGGCGCACAGAGCCAACGCTTTCTCAAAGAACGGGATCGCGTCCTCAGTGTTGAGGGCAAGCATTCCGAGCGTCCGATTGGCGAGCAGAGTCGGCTCAACCTTTGTTGAAGCAATGAGAATGTTGGCGGCCAACTGATTCCTCCCCTCCCGGAGATATAGTTGTGCGAGTAGCAAGTAGGCAGACACATTAAGCGGAATCTGGTCGATCAGGGTTCTGTACTCCTTCTCCACCTTCGCGGATTCATGTCGCCGTTCGTAGAATCGCGCCGCGAAAACATGACCTTCTTCCCACGTCATTTGTCCGATCACCATTTGCTCTGAGATTGTTCCCAGGGTATCCAAAGGCCGGGGCTCCCGGACACGCCTGGTATCGGACGTGAATGGCCAACCTGAGGTGAGAGCTGCAGTTCGTCGTGCCGCGCAAAGGGAGTCCACATCGGTGATGGCCTTGTCTCCCCACAATTGTTCTTCGTTGATAGTGTCGCGGCCGCTCCAGTCATCGGCGTCAGCAAGAAGATGATGTGAGTGCATCTGGCGCGCAAATTCTCTTGCGAGAAGGAACTGTCCTCGTGCATTTGGATGGAGATGTTCGAGGATCAGGGAATTGCCGATAAGTGAGTCAGGTGAATTGTCACGGAAGGTCCGCTCCATGTCTGCGAAGATCACGCGATCTCCATCAGCCAATGAATGAAGTACATCGTTGAAATCAGTGCTTGCACGAAACCTGAGCATGTCGTAGTCTCGCGCCTTTACATATTCGGAGCGCGCTGCTTCAAGGTTTCCAGTCAAATCGAGGCAGCGGCCGCGTTGAAAATGCACGTCGGCGCGAAGAGTATCAAGACCCAGAAGGGTGTTGAACTCTGCGAGCGCGGAGTCTGCCTTGTTATCCAGGAGGAAAGCAAGGCCACGGTTGTAGAGCGTGTTGAAGTGGAGCCTCTGTTGAATTGTCCAGTCGGGGTCATCCCGGGAAACAAAGGGCGGCTGGTCCCTGAGGTTCGACACCTGTGATGCGAGAATCAGGTCGATCCTGTTTCGTGTACAGATGGTTTTCAACTCTTCGAGATTTGCGCGGAAGTTTTCCAGTGCGTGGTTGTATTGCGTGCCGCGATACGACACATATCGACCTTTTGCGAGCCGCTCCATCATTGTTCCGGATGGCTCATGAGCGGCCTGGCTCTCAAACATCCCTCCCACGTACGAATACAGATCCCGAAGGAAAAGGAATGTCCGAAAGTGGACGAGGCGAAGGTAGAGGAGATTCACCCAGCGTGAGGCTGCAATTGACTCTCTGGATGAGATGCCAAGGGCTCCGTAGAACTCATTGTGTCCGTCGTATACGCAGAACATGTCGGGCTGATAGCGGGTAAGTTCGTGAGCCATATCCAATACGGTATAACTATTTGTCGCGGTCATGCCGAGATTGATCACCTCGATTGAGCGATCCGGGAAGATTCTCTTGAGTCGGTCGCGAAGGAATGTCGGGAACGAACCGACATAGCCATACGGGTAGCCCACGGTGGTTGATCCTCCAAGACAGAAGATCCGAAATACTCCTGCCGGTTTGATTACCGTGAAGAAATCCGGTGATGTGTAGGGACTGAACTGGACCCTGGAAAAATAGCGGCTCTTCACTTCGGGGTTCATGACATAGTACGTCGCTCCATTCACCACAGCTTTCTGAAACAATGAAAGGTCAGGGCCGTAATGGAATACCCTCAGTCCGATTTCAGGGATGATGAAAAGCAGAAACGGGAGGGTGAGCGTTATGACAAAGAAGACAAGTCGTCTGGCGGGAGAGAGGTGTGTCTCCTTCGTGTTCGGTCTGCGCAGGCGGGAGCTCACCTTGGATTGTTGTTCATGGGTCCAATCTGTCGCCTCAATATACGATCTTCGGGTAAGATTTCAAATATCACGAGGTTGATAATCCGAATTGAATGGAAGCGGCCGGTACCTGATCTTGATCGGCATAGTGAATCTATTGTGCACTACAAGTTATCAACGACGCGAAAGAATGTATCTGTAGAATCGTGATGAAATTTGGCGGGACGTCGATTGAAGATGCCAATGCCATCCGCAACGTCTCGAGCATGGTTCAACGTTACACCGAGCGTTCGCCCGGGTGTTTGAAGTCTTTGCGAAATTTGAGAGAGGGTCGACGTGGCTGCAACGTCGGAAGTCAGCAATTTCGCCCACAATCGATGATGAGGAAAACCTCGATGGGATACTCTCGAAACTGCGGATGGTTGCCGAGGTTGGGCTATCACGCTCGAAGGCAATCGTCTGCACCATCGGGGAGGGAGTAAGAAACTTCGCAGGTGTGCTCACCCGAGTGTTCTCCACGCTTCAACGCCATCCACTCCCATCGATATGGTCTCCCTTGGAGCATCGGAGATCAACGTCACGTTTGTCAGAGATGAGGTGCACGTTTAGAGGGTCACTCAAGTTCTCCATGAGGAATTCTTCCCTCATGAGTAGGTCCGACCTTTTTTTTCTCGCCGCAAATCTCTATATTTTATGCGGTTACAGCACCATTCAAACACAGCTGGGCAGCATCGTGTTTTTGGGTTCTTGACGAAGGTTTCGACGGTGGCGTGGTTGACAGACCCTGGATCGAATTGATGCGCCGATTGGATGACGACTCAAATTGTGGAACGAACTTTCCACGATTAACCCGGGTGCAATCCAGAACACAAACAATAGATAACAGGAGAAGATGTATGGCCGATACGCTGACCGTGGTGGATAATCGCACAGGAAAGAAGTACGAATTGCCGATTAGCGATGGAACGATAAAGGCGCTCGACCTTCGTCAGATTAAGGTGAGTGAGGACGATTTTGGTCTCATGACCTACGACCCGGCCTTCATGAACACAGCTCTCTGCAGAAGCAGAATCACGTTCATAGATGGTGACAAAGGAATACTGCGTTACCGGGGATATCCCATTGAACAACTGGCCGAGAAGAGTAACTTTCTTGAGACAGCCTATCTGATTCTGTACGGAGAACTTCCCACGAAGAGCCAGTTCGAAGAGTGGGCTCGTAACATTACCTTGCATACAATGATTCACGAGAACATCAAGAAATTGATGGATGGATTTCACTTCAACGCCCATCCGATGGGGATGCTGATCAGCACCGTGGGATCGCTCTCAACGTTCTATACGGACGGCAAGCAGATTCACGATCCGGAATCACGGCGCAAGCAAACGCACAGGCTTATAGCCAAGATGCCCACCCTTGCAGCGTTCGCATATCGTCACAGTGTGGGCAGACCGTATGTGTACCCGGATAACGACCTCGGCTACACGGCGAACTTTATGAGCATGTTATGGAAGATGACTGAGTTGCAGTATCAGGCAAATCCTGTGTTGGCAAAGGCGCTTGATGTCCTCTTCATTCTTCATGCCGACCATGAACAGAACTGCAGCGCAAATGCCATGCGGGGAATCGGCAGCTCGCATGTGGATCCCTATTCGGCGATTGCCGGGGCGGCTGCTGCACTCTACGGTCCTCTTCATGGTGGTGCCAACGAGGAAGTACTGCACATGCTGGATGCCATCGGGGCAAAGGGAAGTGTTCCCGCCTTCATCAAGGAAGTAAAGTCAGGCAATGGCCGTCTGATGGGGTTTGGCCACCGTGTGTACAAGAACTACGACCCTCGCGCGAAAGTCATCAAGCAACTTGCAGATGAGGTTTTTGAGGTCACCGGACGCAACCCGAAGTTGGAAATCGCGCTTGAGTTGGAGCGCATTGCCCTCGAAGACGAATACTTTGTGAAGCGCAAGCTCTACCCGAACGTCGATTTCTATTCAGGGCTGATTTACCAGGCGATGGGATTCCCGGTCGAGATGTTCCCGGTGTTGTTTTCCATTCCCCGAACTGTTGGATGGATCGCACAGTGGGAAGAAATGTTGACCGATCCGGATCAAAAGATCGCACGACCGCGACAAGTATATCTCGGAAGCGGCGAACGAGATTACGTTGCGATGAGCAAGCGGAGTGAATAGAACTTTTCAGTAAATCCATCCTCATACTCATGGTATCAATCCTCCACAGTCTAAACGGCGAAATCAGGAAGCTTTCGATCAAGGAGTTCAGCCAGGTATGCAGACAGTCCGAGGGAGTTCTCTGGGTCGACCTTGAGGACCCGTCGGATGCCGAAGAGGAAACGCTTCTCGTATCGTTGCTCGATATTCATCCGCTCGCCATTGAAGATGCTCAACGGGGGAGGGACGAGGAGGGTCATCTTCCCAAGGTTGAGGACTTTGATGATTATCTCTTCATCATCTTCAATCCGATCGAGCAAAAGAGCGGATCCGCAGAGAAGGAAGGCGAGGAGAAGCTTGATATCCCGACATCGCAACTCAGTGCGTTTCTCTTCTCACGGATGCTGGTCACCCACCATTACCGACCGATGCGTTCCATTGCATATGCGACACAAATGTGTGCGAAGAACCCTCAGACACTGGGGCGCGGCCCGGATTTCCTCTTTCATCTCATTATTGATGACATCGTCGACAGCTATACGCCGATCCTTGACGCTCTGGACGAAGCTGTCGATTCCATGGAGGATGAAGTCTTTAAGAAGCCAAGTCAGCGATGCATGGTGCGGATTTTGCAGTTGAAGAAGGACATCATGACGATACGTCGCGTTGCCGTATACCAGCGCGAGATGCTGAATCGCCTGTCGAGGGGAGAGTTCAGGCTCATCAGTGAGGGGGAAATCATCTATTATAGAAATGTCTATGATCATCTCGTCAGGATGACGGATTTGGCGGAGTCGTACCGCGATGTTGTCTCGGGGTTGTTGGATGCATATCTCTCTGTTACATCCAACAATCTCAACCGTGTCATGAAGGTCCTCACGATCATCTCCACGATTTTCCTTCCTCTAAGCGTCATCACGGGATTTTTTGGGATGAACTTCGAGTACCTGCCCGGCCTGCATTGGGAGTATGGTCACACTGCGGCTACGCTGTTCATGATGGTTGTTGCAGGCGGAATGCTCTGGGTGTTCAGGCGCAACAAGTGGATGTGAGTGTTGAATTTTACAACCACGTTCGCGTCGCGGCGTTCGCCAAACGTGTTCAGGACAATACGCTCTTGATATAATCTTCCGGTTTTTGCATATTGTTCGAGTCTTTGATGTAGACCGATTGTCACCCCGCGCACGTCGAGCGCAAATCTGAAGTTTACATTCGTGTTGTTGCTTTGATACCAGGTAGTCCGCTCTTTTTCATCATACAAAAGCTCGCAGATGCTGAGCTCACTCTGGTGCCGAAAGGACCTTCGCACTAGATGGCCCAGATATTTCATCCCAGCTTCAAAGTCATCTCGCGGGCGAGCATTGTCGCCTTCGTAATTGTCTTCTCGACGATCGGGTATGTGGCAGCCGAAATGTATCGGTCCGGCTACATGACCAATCAAGACATTCCGCGTGAGCAGCCCGTGCCATTCAGCCATGAGCATCACTTCAACGGGCTTGGCATCCAGTGCGCCTACTGTCACACCTCTGCCGAAAAATCCTCCTTCGCCGGTATTCCGCCTACTCACACATGCATGACGTGTCATTCACAGATCTGGACAAACGCTCCGATTCTTCAACCTGTCCGGACAAGCTACCAGACAGGGAGACCGCTTGAATGGATTCGTGTCCACGACCTTCCCGATTTCGTGTATTTCAATCATAGTATTCATGTTGCAAAGGGAATAGCATGTCAGGTGTGTCATGGCGATGTGAATGTCATGCCCCTTACGTGGAGAGTTCAATCGCTCCAGATGCGGTGGTGTCTTGAATGTCATCGTGCCCCGGAAAAATTCATCCGGCCCCGCCAGGACATTTACAATTTCGACTACAAACCGCCGGCGAATCAGGAGGCATTTGGATTGGAACTCGTGAAGGAATATGGTGTGAAGACGAAGCAGCTCACTGATTGTTCCATTTGTCACCGATAAGAGCTTAACGCATGAGCGAAATGCAACCTCTGGACCTGGTCACAATTCGTCAACGTCTCTCGGAGGGAAATGGCCGGCAATACTGGCGGAGCCTCGAGGAAGTTGCAGATACTGAAGAGTTCCGGGAGTTCTTGCAAAGGGAATTTCCGCGCGAGGCATCGGTGTGGGAGGATGGAGTAAGCCGCCGTAACTTTTTGAAGATCATGGGCGCTTCGCTTTCGCTCGCCGGACTTAGCGCCTGCGTGAAGCAGCCGGATGAGAAGATCATTCCGTATGTCAAACAACCTGAAATCATGGTCCCCGGCAAGCCCCTGTCGTTTGCGACTGCAATGGTGCTGGGGGGCTATGCGACGGGAATTCTCGTCACGAGCAACATGGGTCGCCCCACCAAGATCGAAGGAAATCCCGACCATCCCTACAGCCTTGGCGCAACAGATGCGGTCACCCAGGCTTCAATACTGGGTTTGTACGATCCGGACCGATCGCAGGTCGTAGTGAACAATGGCTCGATATCGACTTGGGAGAAGTTTATCGACGCAATACGGTTGCCCCTCGAGATTCAGCGGTCATTGCAGGGGGCCGGACTTCGCATCCTGACCGAGACCGTTACGTCACCCACACTCGGCAGTCAGCTCAAGAAGCTCCAGGAGATGTTCCCTCGGGCGAAGTGGCATCAGTATGAGCCGGTCAGCCTTGATACCGTGCGCCAGGGTTCGATGACGGCATTCGACGAAATCGTTCAGACGCACTACCACTTCGACCGGGCCGATGTTATTCTCTCGCTCGATGCCGATTTCCTCGGTTCGGGACTGGCGCATGTTCGGCATGCTCACGATTTTGCCCTCCGTCGGCGTGTTGAAGGAGATCGGGCGGAAATGAACCGGCTCTATGTTGTAGAAAGCACGCCTTCGATCACCGGTGGCATGGCCGACCACCGCATGCGTGCAAAGGCAAGTCATGTTCACGCCATCGCTCTTGCTGTTGCGGCGGAACTGAAGATTCCGGATGTAAGTGCTCCATCCCTCGATGTAAAACAGATGAGATGGATAACGGAATGTGTTCGCGATCTGCAGAAGCATCGAGGTTCAGGCGTGGTCATCGTCGGTGCTGAACAGCCGGCAGCTCTTCACGCGCTTGCACACGTCATCAATCATGCCTTGGGGAATATCGGGAAGACGATCGCTTATTCCGACTCTCCGGAGTTTGAGCCTGTGAGCAAGTCGGAATCGATGCAGTCGCTTGTCAATGATATGCAATCAGGTTCAGTCGACATTGTGGTGATGCTTGGGAACAACCCTGTGTACAATGCCCCTCCAGGTTTGAACTTCTCGACTGCTCTCTCGAAAGTGAAGCTCAGCGTCCATCTCGGCCTATACGAAGATGAAACCTCGAATGTGTGTACCTGGCATGTGCCCGAATCGCACTATCTTGAAGCGTGGAGCGATGCGCGTGCATTTGACGGAACAATCACCATCATGCAACCATTGATTGCTCCGCTGTATGACAGTAAGTCCGCACATGAGCTTCTGGAAGTAATTGTTGGCGAATCGGGACGAAAGGGATATGATATTGTCGCCGAATACTGGCGTGGGCGGGTGCATGAACAACCCTTCGACGTGTTCTGGAATACAACGCTGAACAATGGTATGGTTGCCGGAACCGCCCTTCCTCCAAAGTCTGTCTCCCTCCGAGTCTCGTCGGATAGTTGGAAGTTGTTGGCTCCCGACGAAGGCGGCGTGGAGTTGATTTTCCGTGCCGACCCAAGTGTCTGGGATGGGCGATTTGCGAACAACGGATGGCTTCAGGAACTTCCCAAACCTATCACCAAGTTAACATGGGATAACGCAGCCTACTTCAGCGCGGCCACAGCAGAGAAACTCGACGTTCACAATGAGGATGTTGTTGTGTTGAAGTGCGATGGACGAACCATTGAAGCACCAGCATGGGTTTGGCCAGGGCATCCGGACGATTCCATAACCCTCCATTTTGGTTATGGGCGAACGAAGGCAGGAAGGGTAGGGGATAATATTGGGGCAAATGCGTACTTGTTGAGACAGTCTGCGTCAACCTGGTTTGCAACCGGAGTGGAGATTCGAAAGACCGGCAAGCGATACACCCTGGCCTGTACGCAGGATCATAGTAGCATGGAAGGCCGAGAGCTCGTGCGGCACGCCCCGGTAGCCAAATTTCTTGCAGACCCGACGTTCGCAAAGGAGCTCGGGCATTCTCCGACCTCAGAGGAATCACTTTATCCCCAATACAAGTATGACGGCTATGCTTGGGGAATGACAATCGATCTCAACGCCTGTACAGGTTGTAATGCGTGCGTGACTGCGTGCCAGTCTGAAAACAACATTCCTATCGTTGGCAAGGAACAGGTTGAGAACGGTAGGGAGATGCACTGGATCAGAATCGATCGGTATTATGAGGGGGATCTGGACGATCCGGAAATGCACAGCCAGCCGGTGCCGTGCATGCATTGCGAGAGCGCTCCGTGCGAAGTGGTTTGCCCTGTCGGGGCCACAACGCATGATTCCGAAGGACTGAACGTTATGACGTACAACCGGTGCGTCGGCACACGATACTGCCTCAACAACTGTCCGTACAAGGTTCGCCGTTTCAATTTCCTGCAGTATTCCGATGTCGACACAGAGCAATACAAACTCATGCGCAACCCCGATGTCACTGTGAGAAACCGTGGCGTCATGGAAAAGTGTACGTACTGTATTCAGCGCATCAGTCATGCCCGAATCGACGCCAAGGAACAAGATCGTTCCATCAGGGATGGAGAGGTTGTTACTGCGTGCCAGGCTGCGTGTCCGTCTCAGGCGATTACGTTTGGGGATATCAATGATAAGAGCAGCAAGGTCTCCAAGCTCAAATCCGATCCTCGAAACTATGGCCTGCTTGCGGAGTTGAATACGAAGCCTCGCACTACATATCTGGCAAAACTGAAGAATCCGAATCCCGAACTCAAACACATCCAGGAAGACTAACGGCTTGTCAGAGACTCTCCATACTGCTTCCGTTGGCGCACCAACCCCACTGGTCGCGCACGGCGAAACGTATGGCACGATCACGGAAAACATCGCGGCCACCGTCATTCAGAGGAAGACACCGAAGGGTGCGAAGATCACTCTTGCGATCGCTGGCCTGCTTGTTATCGTTTTTCTCGTGGCAGTCGACAGACTGTTCAGCGAAGGAGTCGGAATCTGGGGTGTCAACAATCCGGTGGGGTGGGGATTTGCAATTGTGAATTTTGTCTGGTGGATCGGCATTGGGCATGCGGGTACGTTAATCTCGGCAATTCTTTTGCTCCTGCATCAACACTGGAGGAACGCGATCAATCGTTTTGCGGAGGCCATGACATTATTCGCGGTCGCGTGTGCAGGGATGTTTCCGGTACTTCACCTCGGGCGGCCGTGGTTTGCATACTGGCTTGGTCCATACCCGAATACAATGTCCCTCTGGCCCAACTTCAGAAGCCCGCTTGTCTGGGATCTTTTTGCAGTCTCCACATACCTGACCGTTTCGTTCATGTTCTGGTTCGTCGGTCTCATTCCTGATCTGGCGAGCATGAGGGATCGAGCACAAAAGAGATGGCAGAAGATCATCTACGGAGTTCTGGCGATGGGCTGGCGAGGATCCGCTCATCACTGGCATCGCTACGAGACAGCGTATCTCCTGTTGGCCGGACTTGCCACTCCCCTTGTGGTTTCGGTTCATAGCGTGGTGAGCCTCGATTTTGCGGCCGGCATCGTTCCCGGCTGGCATTCAACGATCTTCCCGCCGTACTTCGTCGCCGGCGCCATCTACTCGGGGTTTGCGATGGTGCTGACGCTGGTGATTCCTGTACGGAAGATGTACCACATGGAGGCCTATATCACCAATCGGCACCTCGATTACATGGCCAAGGTGCTTCTTGCAACAGGTTTGATTGTCCTGTACGGGTACCTGCTGGAGTTGTTCTTTGCCTATTACAGTGGCAACGAATACGAAGGCTTCATGATGTGGAATCGTATTCACGGACCGTATGGCTGGGCGTATGCTGCGCTTATATTCTGTAATGGAATCACTCCGCAACTCCTATGGTTCAAGAAAGTCCGTTCGAACATCGCGGTGCTGTTCGTCATCTCTCTGGTTGTTAATGTGGGGATGTGGCTTGAGAGGTTCGTCATTGTGGTAGTGAGCCTGCACAGGGATTTTCTCCCATCGTCGTGGGCAATGTACTATCCGACGATCTGGGACTGGGCAACGTTCATTGGAACATTGGGAGTCTTTGTGCTGTTGATGTTCCTCTTCATTCGGGTAATGCCGATGATCTCGATTTTTGAGATCAAGCATCTCTTGCCGTGGAAGGGGAGGAAAGTCGAGACAAGTGCCGATGCAGGATAAGATGACGGAACGTCCGATATATGGGATGATGGCCGAGTTTGACGCGCCCGAGAAGATTCTTGCGGCCGCCGAGCGTGCCAAAGATGCAGGGTACCGGGACATGGACGCCTTCACGCCGTTTCCGATGGAGGAACTTACAGAGGCACTGGGCGTGAAGCAGTCAAAGCTCTCTTTGTTCGTGCTCTGTTGCGGCATCGCCGGCGGGCTTACAGGATTCTTTCTTCCGTATATTGCATCAGTCATGGACTATCCGCTGAATATCGGCGGACGACCGCTGAACAGCTGGCCGTACTGGATTCCCATCACGTTTGAGTTAACAGTGCTCTTCGCTGCCATCGGCGCGGTCGTAGGGATGATCTTCAGGAATGGCCTTCCGCGTCCGGTCCATCCGGTGTTTAACGTGGACAGGTTCGACATGGTCACACGCGACAAATTCTTCCTATGTATTGAAGCCTCAGATCCAAAGTTCGACCGGAACGAGACAGAGAAATTCATGAAGAGTCTGAATCCGTCATTTCTCACAATGGTGGACAACGTCGAGAAATGAAAAGGCCTTCGGGATATATGATTCATGTCGCATTCACAATACTTCTCATGAGCAGTTTGAGCCTTCTTGCAGCGTGCACTGATATGTACGACCAGCCAAAATTCAGACCACTGCGGCCAAGCAAGTTCTACGTCGACGGCTCGTCGAGGCCACTTGTTGAAGGCACTGTTGCACGCGGGTATGCCCGCACGGACGAACTGATGTTCAAGGGGAAGGTCAATGGGAGGTTCTCGGATGAGTTCCCCTTTGCCATAACAGCGGATGTTGTGAAAAGGGGGCAGGACCGGTTTAACATATTTTGTTCGCCGTGCCATGGACGGCTGGGCAATGGAGAGGGGATGATCGTACAGCGCGGGTTTCCCAAGCCGAATTCGTTTCACGCTGACAGTGTCCGCACATTGCCGGTCGGGTTTTATTTTGATGTGATCACAAACGGGTTTGGCAGGATGTACAGCTATGCGCCAAGTGTTCCCGTTGAAGACCGATGGGCGATCATTGCATATATACGCGCATTGCAGCTCAGTCAACGGGGCTCGGTGGGGGATCTCACAAAGTCCGAACACGAACACCTTATGGGATCTGCGAAATGAAGAGTGTCGCAGCGGAACTTCGTCCGCAATTGGATCGCTTGCAGTCCCGCGCACTCGCCGTTGGTGTGGTTGGTGTTTTACTGTTGATCATCGGTGGGCTTACATCGGCACAGGCAATTCTACCAATCCTATTTGTTTGGCTTTCTTTTCTGGATGCTCTTTGCACTCGGTTGCCTGGGTGTGTTGCTTTTGCATCACCTGGTGTCTGGTGCGTGGGGTCATGTGATCCAGCGGATGGCGGAATCCGGGGCAAGGACTCTTCCATTCATGGCGTTGCTGTTCATACCGGTGTTACTTGGCCTTCACGACCTGTTTCCATGGTCAAGGCCGGAGGTAGTTCAAGCGAGTCATGTTCTGGAAAAAAAGACCGGATATCTCAATGTCTCATTCTTCACACTTCGGGCTGTAGTGTTCTTTGTGTTCTGGAGCAGTGTGGCCCTCCTGCTGAGCACATGGTCGCGCAAGCAGGATCAAACTGCGGACCAATCGATTACGCGTAAGATACGAATGGTCGCAGGTCCTGCCATGGTGCTATTTGTTCTCACATGCACATTCGCCGGTGTGGACTGGATGATGTCGCTTGAGCCGGACTGGTATTCGACCATCTACGGAATGCACTTCATAGTTGGATCGGTGCTCTCAACGCTCGCGTTGTGCATCATCGGGATTCGCCTATTATCGGAGTACACGCCTTTCTCCGGAGTTCTCACAACTCGGCACTATCATCATCTCGGCAACCTGCTCTTTGCGTTTACGATATTGTGGGCGTACATGTCCTTTTCACAATATCTCATTACGTGGTCAGGTAATCTGCCGGACGATAATTTCTGGTACACCCGCCGCATGGACGCTGGATGGCAGGGCGTAGCACTATTCCTGCTCATCGGGCAGTTCTTTGTTCCTTTTTTCCTGTTGCTTTCGCGCAAAGCGAAGAGGGTAATTCGGAGTCTCTCGTGGATTGCCGGGGGAGTGCTGGTCATGCGTCTGGTTGATTTGTTCTGGCTCGTGATGCCCGCCTTCAATGACCACTCGTTTCAGGTTCACTGGCTCGATGCAATTGCCCCGGTCGGGATTGGAGGGATCTGGATTGGGATTTTCATCTGGCAGTTGAAGGGTCAATCGCTTCTGCCGTTACACGATCCGCGGTTCAACGAGCGGGCCGAAAATATTCACTCACACTAAACATGTCGGAGTCGCCACATATCAATTTCAACGATCCAGCCGAACGCGGACACGAAACCTCCGACGCCAATTTCAAGACTGTGCTCGTCACCGGCATCGCGTTGCTGGGAATAATGGTCTTGGGTCTGTTGCTTTCTTGGGGGGTGTATGCGTTTTTCAAGGAACGCACCGCTGCGCCCGGCTTCCATGCGGAGACGATGACGACCATTGACGTTCGCAAGCTACCTCCCGGCCCGAATCTGCAGACAGATCCCCACGCAGAACTGGTCGCACTCCGTCGAGCTGAAGATTCTGTGCTCTTCAGTTATGGATGGGTGAACAAAGATTCAGGCATTGTCCGTATTCCCATTGAGCGGGCAATGGAGTTGTTGGTGAAGAAGGGAGTTGCATACCGGAGGGAAGGGAGGATGAAATGATCAACATGCAAACAAGAATACTTGGTCTATCGATTGTTGCCGTACTTGGCGTGTCGCGCGCCGTCGCGCAAATGGCCAATCCAAGCCCTCCACCCAACGCTGTGATGGAGGTCGGGATCGATCAGCATCTCGGTCAGCAGATTCCTCTTGACCTCACCTTCAGAAATGAGAAGGGCACGACGGTTAAGCTCGCGGACTACTTTCATTCAAAGCCTGTGATCATTTCATTGGTATACTTCCGTTGCCCGATGCTGTGCACCCAGGTTCTCAACGGGATGGTGGAGACGTTCAAGACGCTGAAGTTTACCGCCGGCAACGAATTCGAGATCGTAACAGTGAGCATTGATCCGGATGAGGGTCCAGAGTTGGCTTCCGCAAAAAAGCAGGCGTACGTCGAAGAATACGGCAGGGACGGTGTCGCCGGCGGCTGGCACTTTCTCACGGGTGATCAGACGTCGATCAGCACGCTTGCGGCAGCGGTGGGGTTCCGTTATGTCTACGATCCGAAGAGCAAGCAGTTTGCCCACGGTGCCGGAATCATGGTTGCAACGCCCGAGGGAAAGCTTGCCCGCTATCTCTACGGCATCGAATATGGTGCCAAAGATCTCCGCTTCTCACTCATGGAAGCTGCAAAGGGGAAGATCGGCTCGCCTGTGGACAAGATTCTATTGTTGTGCTACCATTACGACCCGACCACCGGGAAGTATGGCGTGATGGTTACAAATCTTCTGAAGGCAGGGGGTGTGTTGGTGGTGTTGATTCTTGGAGGCTTCATGGCGGCGAACTTCCGCCGTGATCGCCACAAGATGCCTCAGATCGTGAAATCCTAAACGAGACGCGTCAAGTCATGTGGAGTTTCCCCTTTTTGCCCGAGCGGGCTTCAACTGTTGCAAGTCAGGTAGATGCTATCTACTATCTTCTTGTGATTGTGAGCCTGCTGTTCGGTGGCATTATCGTTGTGGGATTAGTGTACTCGGCAGTGAGGTACCGCAAGGGCTCGAAGAACAGTCGCGCCAATGCTGTGAACGAGCATTTGGGTCTTGAATTGTCCTGGTCGCTCATTCCGCTTGCCATTGCCATGGGGATATTCGTCTGGTCCTCCAGCGTGTTCATTAATATGCACGTGGCCCCGAAAGACGCAATGGAGGTATACGTTGTCGGCAAGCAATGGATGTGGAAGATTCAGCATCCCCAGGGGAACCGCGAGATCAACACGTTGCACGTTCCTGCGGGTAAGCCTGTAAAGTTGATCATGACGTCGCAGGACGTGATTCACAGTTTCTACATCCCTGCCTTTCGCATCAAGCAGGATGTTCTTCCAGGGCGCTATACAACCGAGTGGTTTCAGGCAACCACGCCCGGTGAGTACCATTTGTTTTGCGCTGAGTACTGCGGCACAGCCCATTCCGGAATGATTGGAAAGGTGATTGTCATGGAGCCCGCGGAATACGAGAGATGGCTTGCAGGTGCCGTCGCTGCCGAAGGTGGAATGTCGGCCACAGGGGCTCAACTGTTTCAACAGTTTGGCTGTCAGACATGCCACAAGCAGGAATCCGGGGAGAGGGGGCCGGCGCTCGATGGATTGTTTGGATCTCAGGTGAAGCTGGCAACCGGTCAGACAGTTGTTGCAGATCAGGAATACATTCGTGAGTCGATTGAAAATCCGTCTGCCAAGGTGGTTGCAGGATATCGAGTGTTGATGCCCCTGTATCGAAATCAGCTCACGCAGGAACAACTGAACCAGATTGTTGAATACGTGAAATCCCTGGGCGCATCGAAGAGGAAGGACGGATGAACGAAACTCACCAACAGGCTGATTACATCAATGCCGGCTACGGCGTCCGGTCGTGGCTGCTGACTGTTGACCATAAACGGATAGCGATCCTCTATCTCATTTCGATCACGCTTTTCTTCTTTGTCGGGGGATTCTTCGCCGTTTTGCTCCGTCTGGAGCTCCTGACGCCACAGGGAGACATCGTTACCGCCGAAACATACAACAAGCTGTTTACGATGCACGGCATTTCGATGATCTTCTTCTTTCTCATCCCGTCGATTCCCGCTGTGCTCGGGAATTTCCTTGTCCCCATGATGATTGGCGCACGCGATCTTGCGTTCCCCCGGCTCAACCTCCTGAGCTGGTATCTGTACATTACAGGGGGCCTGTTTACGCTGTACGCGATGGTCGCCGGTGGCGTCGATACCGGTTGGACGTTCTACGCTCCATATAGTTCCTCGTACGCACTCGGAAATGTCGTTCCGGTGGTTGTGGGCATCTTCATTCTCGGGTTCTCATCGATCCTTACGGCAATCAATTTCATTGCGACGATTCACAAGATGCGCGCCCCGGGGCTTATATGGTTCAAACTGCCGCTGTTTATCTGGGCAATGTATGCCACGAGCGTGATTACCATACTGGGGACGCCTGTTGTGGCTATCACCCTTTTGTTGCTCGGGTTTGAACGTGTCGCCGGTGCCGGGATCTTCGATCCCGCGCTTGGAGGCGATCCGATTCTGTTCCAACATCTTTTTTGGTTCTATTCTCATCCCGCGGTATACATCATGGTCCTGCCCTCGATGGGCATTGTGAGCGAGGTGGTGACATGCTTCGCCCGGAAGAAAATATTCGGCTACAAGTTCATGGCCTTTGCCATCATGGGGATTGCGGTGCTCGGCTTTCTCGTGTGGGGACACCATATGTTTGTAAGCGGACAATCGGTGTATGCGGGCATGGTGTTTTCGGCGCTGAGTTTTCTTGTCGCCATTCCCTCGGCAATCAAGGTGTTCAACTGGACGGCAACATTGTACAAGGGCACCATTGATTTCAGAACCCCCGTGTTGTATGCATTCGGGTTCATCGGACTCTTCACAATCGGCGGGTTGACGGGGCTGTTCCTTGCTTCGTTGGCAACCGATGTGCATCTGACCGATACCTATTTCGTAGTCGCCCATTTTCACTACATCATGGTGGGAGGGGCAGTGATGGGGTATCTTGCGGGTTTGCACTTCTGGTGGCCGAAGATGACGGGCAGAATGTACAACGAGCCATGGGCAAAATTCTCGGCACTGATACTGTTTGTGGGTTTCAACCTTACATTCTTCCCCCAATTCATACTTGGCTATCTTGGGATGCCCAGAAGATACTATGTGTATCCACCGGAATTCCAGGTTCTCAATGTCATGTCAACTGCTGGAGCCTCGATTCTCGGACTGGGGTATATTATTCCGATGATTTATCTGCTCTGGTCGCTGAGAAAGCCGAAAGTCGCGGGAGCGAATCCCTGGAATGCAACTGGATTAGAATGGACGACACCTTCACCACCCACAACACACAATTTCGATTCTGTGCCGGTGGTGAGCGGGGAAGGACCTTATGATTATCGGGAGGAGGGAGCGGTTGGTGGATAGGAATCGCTCTGCAGTTGCGCACCACTTTGAGAACATGGACCAACAGCGAGAGGCAACCTCGCTGGGGATGTGGGCGTTCCTGGTTACGGAAGTGATGTTTTTTGGCGGGATGTTCGCGGGCTACGCCGTATGTCATTCCATGTTTCCCGGTGCGTTTGGCGAAGCGAGCAAGATGCTCAACGTTGTGCTCGGAGCAACCAACACCGGCGTCCTCATATGCAGCAGTCTGACGATGGCGTTTGCCGTCCGCAGCGCACAGTTGAACAGGCAGAAACAGATCGTTGGCTTTCTGATTCTGACTATTCTCCTGGGATTGGTGTTTCTCGGTATCAAGTCATTTGAGTACGTCCATAAGTTTGAAGAGCACCTTGTTCCGGGTCCATCGTTCACGTTTGAAGGCCCGCAAAGCGGTGGAGCAGAGATTTTCTTTTCGTTCTACTTTGCCATGACAGGTCTGCATGCCCTTCACATGATCATCGGTATCGGAATCATGATCTGGCTGATTGTCAAGACTCGTCGGGGCCGTTTCAACGCCGAGTACTACGCGCCCGTTGAGATGGCTGGTCTATACTGGCATTTCGTGGACATCGTATGGGTGTTTCTCTTTCCTCTTCTCTATCTTATAAGTCGGGCCTGAGAATCTCATGTCTCATCAAGTTGTTCCTCAAAAGGTCTACCTGCTCGTGTTCGCGGCACTCTTGTGCCTTACTCTGATTACAGTGGACGTCGCGTTCTACAATCTGGGGTTGCTGAACCTGTACGTTGCCTTGTTCATTGCGACGACGAAGGCGACCATAATCGTTCTGTATTTCATGCACGTGAAATTCAGTCCCCGGTTGATCTGGATATTCGCGATCGCCGGTTTGTTCTGGCTCATCATCCTCTTCACACTTACCTTTGGCGATTATCTGACGAGGTTCTGAGTTTCGCTGTTCGCACAGAATGGTCTTCCGGATCGTGGAAGAATCGCCTTGACATTCCGATGGAAAACCCCTAAACTCCCCTCGTAAGTTTTCACGAGCGCGATCTTCCCTTCAGCGAAGTGCGCTCTTCCCCAAAAACTCAAGTGCTCCGTCCTCTTGCCTGACATCTCAATCCGAAAGGGCAGTCCCCCCAAGGAGCATGGGAAATCAATCGGTCGCGGGACGATTGGCGTCGTTTCATTCTATTACCCATCACGATCTTGTGGAGCACGCCGCAAATGAGCAAATCTCAAACGAAACTTGGCCTTGCTCTTTCCGGGGGCGGGTTCAGGGCTTCATTGTTCCATATTGGTGTCCTTGCCCTGCTGGCAGAACGCGACATCCTTCGGTCTGTTCAGGTGATTTCGACAGTTTCGGGCGGCTCCATCATCGGCGCCCTGTATTACTTGCATGTAAAGAAACTTCTGGAAAGGCGATCAGACGAACAGATTGTTGCTGACGATTTCGTCAAGATTGTGAAGAGAATTGAGAACGACTTCCTTCAAGGTGTCAGAAAAAACCTTCGAGTCCGAGCGCTCGGGAATGTGGCCAAGAACCTGCGAATGCTCCTGGAACCCAAGTATTCGCGCAGCGACAGGATGGCGGAGCTCTACGACGAGATCTTCTACAATGGAATTGCCTCTGAATTGGGAATGGGTCCCAGGATTGCTTTGCCTGATCTGAAAATTCAACCTCATGGCTACCCCGGCGAGTTCCATCCCAGGCATAACAACGAAGGGCGCCGCGCCAAAGTACCAATCCTCATAATCAATGCTACAACACTGAATACCGGACACAACTGGCAATTTACGGCAGTGGGAATGGGGGAGTGGAGCCCGGAAGACACGGGCGAGTTTGATGCCGATCTTCATCTGAAGTGGTTCACGTACGATAAGCCCAGAGCTGAGAAGTATCGACGCGTTCCGCTGAGTGTCGCCGTTGCTGCATCCGCGTGTGTACCCGGTGTGTTTCAGCCGCTTCCCCTGACAAAACTATATGATAACCTTACGCCGAGGCTTGTTGATGGAGGTGTCCAGGACAATCAGGGCCTCTCATCAATTTTATATGAGAGTTGCACGGACGTCATCGTGAGTGATGCAAGTGGTCAGATGGAGGATAAGAGTAATCCTTCCGGCATGCTTCCGTTTGTGGTGCTTCGGTCCAACAGCATTTTCCAAAATCGCGTGAGAGACCTCGGCTTTGGTATGTTGAAATGCCGGGTGCCAGAGGATCGGCGCATGATCTTGCACCTCAAGGAGGGTCTGCAACCAACAGGATTGGAACCTGATGGTACGTTCGACGAGGAGGCCATCCGCCAACTGCGCAAGCTTCCGTCTGGCATCGATGAACGGGTTCAGAAAATGCTTTCATCCGTCCGCACGGACCTCGATTCATTCACCGACGTCGAAGCCTATTCTCTCATGTACTCAGGCTATGGCCAAGCTGCTGCCAGGCTGGAAAAAGCCGCATTGGGACAGGCTGGTGTTCAATCCCCCCTGCCCGATGGTGACTGGCGTTTTCTGGGAGTTCGGGAGTTTGCATCAGTTTCTCCGGAGACGGGCGACTACCTTACACAGCTAAAAGCCGCTCAAGGTCTCGTGTACAAGCCATTCTTCCTTGTCCCGTACGGAATTCCTTTGCTTGGGATTCTCATACTTGCTTCAACAGCAGCTTTCATCTGGGTCTCCGTCTGTCTGTGTACATTTGTGTTTGGGTACCTTCCTGTTCTGGAGTACGATTTCCTGGAGGTTGCCCTCGAGATGTCGACGGCGGGAATTGTCGTGCTCCTGCTTCTCGCGATAACAGTTCCTTTCGTGTGTTGGTTTAACATTTTCATGATCAACCCGTGGTTTCTCCGGATCGGACGCGTTGAACGATTGAAAAGAACATCAAGGGGTGAGTGATGCCTGAGATGAAAAGGCGACGATTTTGCCGGCATTACCGATAACCGTGGACAGCCGATAGGAGGTGACAGATGGCAGATTGGACCCCGAATAACCGCGCATGTACAACCACCTGGTCGACGCTGAGGATTCTCGCTCAGAACCAGAAGCCCTTTAACAAATCTGGGGGACTGAGAATGGATCAGCTCACGTTCTGGAATCCCACGGCCTCTTCAGAGATGCGCAAGGTGCAAGCGACAACTCTGGCGACTCAGATGGATAATGTGTTTACTCTTGTGAGAGGTGCGAAGTACGAAAAGAAGGTGACGAAGGGAAATGCCATCGCACGCATGACTGATGTTCTGATTGATTCGGAGATGACAGTTGCTGATCTTGCGGCGGCGTGCGACGACCAATACCTGTTCTGGGAGGAGAAAGCAAATGTTTAGATCGGGTGCGTTGCTTATCCTGTTCCCCGTTATCCTGAATTTTTCATCTGCCAAGGATTCCAGCGCTGTATTCTCGTTTAACGAATTGAGGAATCTTGCCGGGGGTGCCTCGAAACCCCTTTCTCTTGATCAATTCTTGTCGTTTCTTGGCAATCCCGAGACACTCAATAAATATCTTGAAGAATATCTGCGAGAAAACAATGGCTGGAGAATTCTCAGGGATATTCAATTTCAGTTCAAGACATTTTCCACGCACGGCCAGGATTCTCTCTCGTCACTCGGATTCAGCTATGACTTCGCAAAGGATATCAACAAGAGGTATTTCAGCCGGCAGGGCTCCAGCGTCCTGGGTCAGGCAGTGTCCGTTCAGGCCCGGGGGAATGTTGCATTCGATGCGAGTGCAAACCCTGAGGATTTCCTGGAGAGTGCACTTTCCGTCAGCATTTTCGGATCGCACGGCGGAGCGGTTGAGAGCTCGGACAGCGTCAGGACTTTGCTGAATAGACTTGAAAATGTGTTGGTGGCAATCGAGACGGAGGAAAGTCTGAATGCAAGCGCTGCCAGGATGCAGTTCTTTGACATTGCACAGAGTCATCTGTCGACGCAGGTATATTGGAGTATTGGTGGAACAGGTGCGCTTGAGTCCAACCAGAGGTTCACCACCAAGCAGTATGTGTACGGCTTCGACGCGTCGTTCGATGTGAAGGCATGGAATCGTTACAGCGTTCTTGCTAGCCTGAATGTGTTCGATTGGCCCTTCGCTCTGATACGCTGGCTCTCAGGCATGGACACTGATTTCACTCCACTCGGTTCAACGTTTCCAACGCTGAGAGCAGGGATCAAGCGTGTCGACCCGCGGGATGGGGATCCACGCTATGCGGTTGATAGCAGCGGAGCCTACAATAGGATAAACGTCGAAGCAGCCTTTCGGACTCCCGTTGGCAGTCTGGTTGGCAATGAAGCGTACTTCGAGGCCGACGTTCGCTACTATCGGGAAATCAATCCATCAGCGGCGATCATCGCTGCTCATCTGGAAAGGCAATCCTACTTCACCGGGGCACTTACGCTCTCGAATGGTTTCTTCGTGAGTTACACTACCGGGCGCCTCCCATTTGATGCAAAGGATGATCAGATTTACGAGCTGGGATTCAAGTACAAGTTCTAGTTGCGGTTTGTTCCTCGGGTTGTACGTATTCTTCTGGCCAAGTGGCCAAACGCCCGTAGTTCACAAATCTTGAGCTGCGGGCGAGATATTATACAGGAGGCACCGTGTCATGAAAAATGTCGCCCAACAACTCCAGCAAATCATCGATGCTGCTAGATCCGAACTTCTTCTCATTCCTGAGGCGAAAGCGTCAGAGAAAGACCTTCCGAGATCCAATAACCAAGTGGTAGTGGCGTTGGAAGGGGCGCGTCCTTGACAAAATTTCCGCTTGGAATCCGGGGCCCGAGGTTCCGAAGATTGGTCAATCCGACAGGTAATTACTGCCTCACCAGAAGCAAAAGATACCATTTCTCGAGGATGCCCTGCCACCGTACTCGACAAATAGTTGAATTGTGGCGGCCGTCAATGATGGCATTCTGGTTGTCGCGTGTTGAGGGGGGCATTTGACCACAGAGAGGCGCTGTGGTATCGTCCGATGGTCCGTTAGAAACGATCTCTTGTCCGCCGCCCAGAATATGAAAACACAACCAGCGCCACCGTGGAGGATTGTATGTCGCTAAGTGAAATTCGTTTTGATCGCAAAGGCGGACCTGTGACAGTTGAAATCGTTTTCGGCCACGTACAAGTTGGGGCGTATGCAGTTGTCTTGTGGGACAAGAAAGGCAGGAGCCGGGAAAAACTTGGTGAAGGAATCAATACCGATCAGATTCCTGACGTTTACTCACTCCCGCACCCAAATCTGAGTAACGACGGAGGGATTCTCGATTGCACTGCCACAATTCTCGGCGGAAACCCCGGCCCAAGTGAACGTTACCGGGTGGACATGATTGTGCGTCAGGATGGCGTTGAATGTGGCCGTGAATTTGATGAAGGGGTACTCGCCTCACGATCGGTGTCAACCAGACTTGCAGCACGCGTGGTATGCTGACAGTGCACTCTCAGAAAGAACATTCCACGGTTGGATGATGGACCTTAATCAGCTCCTTGTCGCGCTCATCGGAGCAAGTTCCACTCTCCTTGCGGCGTTGCTGGGATCACGATCGCGGCAAAAGCCCGGTACGATTCCATCGAGGAGATCGTTCCGAAAAAGGTTGATCAAATTTGGTATCTACTTTCTCCTCGGCGGTGTCGCCACGTATTGGGTCATGAGTTGGCTTTTTCCTTTTGCCCACATTGATGAGCGGCTGCGCCCTTTTGGGATGAGCACCAGCCAGTTCACCAGACCAAATGTTGCGTTCGCAAAGGACATGGATTCCACGGCTTCACCTTCGCTGCCAGTGGGTTCCGTTATTCTCTCAGTGCTTCCACCCGGGCAACTTGATCGCCTCCCGGGGGGCTCCAGATTCTGGGCCCCGGCAGACGGCCGGATGCTTGATTCGTCGTCATCGTACGCAGTGCTTACTGGCAGCGCCAGGGTTCCTGACATGCGTGGTGTGTCGCTTTGTAGACCAAAAGCAGACTCTTCACCGGGAGATTCAGTCTCACACGACCCACGGCCTCCAGCCAACTCTGGGGAGCGGATTGATTCCACTTTCCACTGGTATGTCCGGATCAACTGATCACCACCTGCAAAGGGCTTGAAATCTGCCAAGCTGAGATTCTTTGCTTCTTCTCCACGCATTTGATATATTCCTTTCCAATTTCATCTGTGAAAACACCCGGCACACCTCATGATCGTCATGAAATTCGGCGGCACGTCCAATCAGGATGCAGCCGCGATGTCGACCGTCATCCGCATCATCAAAGCACATCTTGCCGAGCAACCCGTGGTGGTCATCTCCGCTATCGCCAAAGCTACCAATGAGTTGGAGGAGGCAGCCCGTACTGCTGCTCGTGGTGACGAGGACACGGCGGCAGCGATCATCGTCCGACTTTTCGAACGGCACAACGGCATTATTGACAACTTTATTCGTTCGCGCGATATTGCCCGGGAGATTGAAACAATTTTCTACACCCATCTCTCCGAGATCAAGTCGTTGCTGAAGGGGATTGCAATCTTGAGAGAACTGACTCCTCGAACACAGGACGCAATTTGTTCGTTTGGAGAACGACTCTCTTCACGCATCATTGCTGCCGGGTTGAAGGAGGTAGGGATTGACTCCGTCTGGGTTGATGCGAAGGAGTTCATGATCACGGATGACCGGTTCGGTGCCGCACAGCCGGTGACCGACGCTGTTGAAAAGAATCTTGACGCGAAGGTTCTTCCTTTGCTAAGACAAGGGAAGACGCCGGTGACACAAGGCTTCATCGGTGTGACGTCTTCGGGCGCGTACACCACGATGGGCCGGGAAAGCTCGGATTACTCTGCAACGATAATCGGAGCTGCGATGAACGCCAAGAAAGTACAGATTTGGACGGATGTTGACGGCATCCTTACCGCTGACCCCCGCATCGTTCAACAGACAAAGAAACTGAGACACATGTCATTCGAAGAGGCTTTCGAGCTCTCATATTTTGGCGCGAAGGTCTTACATCCCGCAACGATGTTACCTGTGATCGAAAAGAAGATCCCCGTCCAAATCCTGAACTCAAAACGTGAAGGGGCCGGGACGATGGTGGACATGACTGGCGAGCTTGACCAAAAGGACGTCCTCAAATCCATCGCATACCGGAGGAACCTCTCCCTCATTTCAGTAAGTCCCCACAAGAGGTTCAATCAATATCTCTTCTGGGAGGGGATATTCAACGTTCTCACGCAAGCTGGGATCACAACGGGAATGCTCGCGACATCGGAATATAATGTTGCGTTTACTGTCGATGGAAAGATGGATGTAAGTGCATTGAAGGGCGAGCTTGAGGAATTTGGCACTGTCGAAATCTCACCTGGAAAGGCGAGCCTGTGTCTGGTTGGCAAGGGTCTGCGCGGCAGGTCTGGAATTGCCGACAGGATCTTCAAGCCTCTCTCCGACTTTCATATTTACATGATCTCCTTTGGTGCATCGGATCTGAACCTCACCTTGTTGATCGACGAGGAACATGTACCTGACGCACTCAACCGCCTGCATCGGGAGTTCTTCGATAATTCCACGCTGAGTGATGCGTTTGAAACTGTTGCCCGGTAACGGCGTGGTTCCCTCTGGGCTCGATGCAAGGACCCTGGAACGCCTCCGTTCCAAAGCTTCCCGCGTTGCGCGGATTCTTGAATTGAATCTGGGAAAACCAGCACAGAAGTCGCCTCTTCCTCGTCCCCTCGACATGCTCGTTGCCACCATCCTCTCCCAAAACACAAATGACAAGAACAGTCATCGTGCGTATACACAGCTTCGGAAAAAGTATGTACAATGGCAGGAGATTGCCACGGCACCATTGGGAGGAATACGTGCTGCCATCCGTGTAGGAGGAATGGCAAATCAGAAAGCACCGCGGATCAAAGAAATCCTCAAAGCAGTGAATGAACGGTTTGGGGGATATGACCTCTCCGGCCTCATGAGTATGGAGTCGATGGAGGTGATCGAAGAACTCACGCGGATGAATGGTGTGGGCGTGAAGACCGCTTCTTGCGTGCTCCTCTTCTCGTTGGGAAGAGATGTGTTTCCGGTTGATACCCATGTGCATCGGCTCTGCGCAAGGCTCGGGCTTGCACCGGGATGCTCGACTCCCGAAAAGACATTCGTCTGGATGCAAAGGGTTTTTCCGAAAGGTAAGGGCTATTCATTTCACACAAACCTTATCCGTTTTGGCAGGCGTGTGTGCCGCTCAAGCAATCCAGCGTGTGACCAATGTCCGCTATACGATGAATGTATGTTTCCGGGAAAGGTGAGAAATCATGGCCGGAGTCGGGCATTCTCAAGAGCCGATCACGACTTCCTGTTACTGGACAATGTAGAGGTTGCGAATTGACCGTTGATCGCTCGTTAGTGCACAGAATACTTGTGATCAAGCTCCGGGCTGTTGGCGATGTACTTCTCTCCACGATTGTTACGAAAAACCTCCGCCTTGCGTTTCCGACCGCGCAGATCGACTACCTCACCGAGCCACCGAGCGTCGAAATTTTGAGAGGTAACCCGTACGTCGACAGCATTCAGGTTCACGATCGAAAGAGGATGACAGGTGCAAGACTTATTCGCTTTGTGCGCAGACAGCGCTATGACCTTGTCATCGATCTCTTTGGGAATCCGCGGACTGCATTGTTGACTCGCTTGAGTGGAGCGAGGTATCGGGTCGGATATCGCTTTCGGAACCGCACCTACGCGTACAACATCATGGCAACGCCTCGTGGTCATCAGGTGCATAACACTCAGTTCAACCTTGACGCTCTCGAAGCGATCGGGATTGCTATTCATGACCGCAATATCTATTTTCAGTTTTCACCGGGTGATGCTCATTACGTCGATCAGTTCTTGTCCAGTTCCGGTGCCGATCTTCGACTTCTCGTCGGAGTGAACGCCGGGGGTGGCTGGTACACCAAGCGTTGGGGACTCGACCGATTTGCCGATCTCGCTGACCGGCTCATTGGGGAGTACGGAGCAAATGTGCTGCTGGTCTGGGGGCCGGGACAGTTGCCGGAAGCGGAGAAGATTCGCTCACTCATGAGGAGGAGGGTTCTGATTCCTCCGGCGACAACTCTTAAGCAACTCGGGGCGCTCTTGAACCGTTGCACCTGCGTCATCAGCAATGATTCAGGCCCCATGCACATTGCCGCTGCTGTGGGGACACCAGTTCTCGGAATCTACGGACCAACAAGCCCGTTACTTCAAGGCCCGTTTGGCGACAAGCACGTTACAGTGAGTAAACAGGGATTACGTTGTTTGGGGTGCAATCTCACAAAATGTCCGATTGGCCACCCGTGCATGCTTGAGCTTTCTGTGGACGATGTCATGGAGGGCGTCAGGCAACTCCTCAAAAAGAATCATATTGATCCATGAAGAAGTCCTCCGTGAAGCACAAGGGCAAACAATCCGCCCGACTGACGATTCCATCATGCAAACGCTTCACCGGCTACAAGCCCTGTTTCCCGGACACGCGCTGCTATGAGAAATGTGTCGACTTCGATGCGATTGGTACGAAGATCCTGATCGTGAACCTCGACGCGATGGGCAACGTGCTAGTGACGACCAGTCTGTTGCCGGGCCTCAAGGAAAAGTACCCTTCAAGTTCCATCTACTGGATAACCCTTAGTAACGCGGCTCCCTTGCTTCAGAATATCCAACTTCTGGACAGGGTGTACGTCTGGGAGCCGGAGAGTTGGCTTGTGCTTCAACAGTTGGATTTCGACCTTGTTCTGAATGCAGATAAATCACATCGATCGTGCGCGTTTACAAATAGCCTTCGCTCGAAAGAGAAACTCGGTTTCGGATTGAACAAGCACGGCCAAATTGTACCACTTAACAAAGAAGCGGATTACAACTACCGTCTCGGGTTGGATGATACCCTGAAGTTTAGAGTGAACCAGAAAACGGTCCAGCAAATCCAGAGTGAACAGTTCAGGCTTAAGTACAGGCGGCAGGAATACGCGCTCGCCCTCTCGAAGGAAGAAGCAGAATTCTGCGAGTCGTACAAGCATCAGAACGGATTGGACTCAGGTGAACTGGTGGTAGGACTGAACACGGGATGCTCGGAACTGTATCCGAACAAGAAGATGACTGTCGACCAACACATCACTCTCATCAATCGACTTTCACACCTTCCGGGCGTCCGCCTTGTCCTTGTCGGCGGTCCGGAGGACACTCTGCGGAATGCGGAGATCTCACGATCCGTGGGAGGCAAGGTTCTCAGTACCCCGACAACTGATGGTCTGCGTAAGGGTCTGTGCTCCATCAACATTTGTGACGTGATCATCTCGGGCGACTCGCTCGGAATGCATGCCGCCATCGGACTGAAGAAACATGTCATCGTCTGGTTTGGTGTAAGCTGTCCGTCGGAAATCGACCTGTATGATCGCGGGGTGAAGCTCATTCCGGGTGGGCTTGAGTGCTCACCATGTTGGAAACGATCGTGCCCGTACAATCTGGAGTGCATCCAGATGATCGACCTCGATGCCATCGTCAACTATGTTGCCTCGCGTCTGAAGACCCCACTACAACGGGCTTAACCTGAAGACTTTTCTTCGCCGAATGGAGTTTGCTGGGCCGTTCCTTGGGATGTTGTCGAAATGCAGACGATTCGGAAGTGAAGGTGCTCTAATTCAACAGGAGAAGCTGGAATTCCGGATGGCGACCGGGCGAGAATTTCACCCCCGGGGCAGGAGCGTGGAACATGTTGAGAAGTTTCTTGATGAGATTGGCGTCTGTCCCCTCGATTGGTATCATCTCAAGGTTATAGTCAAACCCGACTATATATTCTCTTCGTGTAACATGATCAGCTGCGCCATATCCGACGGCGAGCTGCAGCCAATCAGGCCACAACCGTGCTACACTCTCGGGCAGGAAATTATTCACCTTGAACGATAGCCAGTAAATGTGATAGTCGTAAAGGTCGTTGATGATGAACGCATGGCGATTGAGGGGATAATACAAACTCCACTTCATCTCAACATTGTCGAATCCCGGAACCTTCTGCTGGAGCACACCAAGCCCAACACCGGCCCAGTTGGAGAGCATGTCGCTGTAGTCAAAGCCGTACTCACTGAACCCATCACCCACCTCGACCATGAAGGCATGAAATGTCGAAATTCCCGTCGCCCACCAGAATGCCGACCCTTTATCATGACCACCCCAGTTGAGCAGGTCATTCGTCGAGTGGAAGATGTAATACCCGGTATACATGTGGCCGGCCTTGTCAATCGCAAGGTGGGCGTTGAAGAAGCTTTGTGGATCATTCCAAAAGCGGAATGATCGATAGTCGTTTTTCCACCATACTCCCCACCCGTACACAAAAATGCCTCCAACAAGCGCGGCCGTGGTCATGGATGCAACGTTGTAGCGCGACCAAAACCTGTGAGTAGTGTTTGATGAATCCAGGGTTGGCTGGGTGCAGGCCTCGGCTGCAAGCACGATAACCAAGGCAAGCATGAGAGCAAATCGAAACGACGGCCTCATTATTTCTGTGGGGAGGGGAACCTCGTTCTACTTCCGATTCTCAACATAGTCCTGGAACTTCGTCGTCTTATAGTAGTCCTCTGCGATGTACGAGAGGACGACTTTGAACTTGCTCGCGTCCGCGTAGCCGGGGTACACCGTGATGGGGTCACCGTCGCGGGTCAGGAAAATGATGCTCGGGTATCCATTCACGCCAAATGCCGCTGCAAGTTCCCGTTCAGTGTACAATTTTCCCCGGTATTCGAGTGTACCGGATGATTCTGCGTTGATTTTGATTGCCACGTACTTTTGGTTGAGATAGTCGGCAATGCCTCCATCGGAATACGTATCCTTGTCCATCTTTTTGCACCAGCCGCACCAATCGGTATAAACGTCGATCATCATTTTCTTTCCTGTCTCCTTTGCTTCTGCTGTGCCTTCCGTAAAGGACAACCATTTGAGTTTACCCCTCCCGCCTGCGAACGAATCCGATGGAGCAAGGATTGCCATGAGCAATGCGGAAAACAGGATTATCCTCATCACGCTCTCCTAGAAGTTGAGTGCAAGTGAAACCGTGTGAGTGTTGCCGAGATCATCAGTCAGATGAGAGTATGCGTAGTCCACTGCGACAATTCCATACAGTATGCCGACGCCTGCCGCCAATCCCCGACCTTCCGAGCCAAACTGATACCCGGCCCGGGCAGCGACAGTTCCACTGAACAACAATTCTCCTCCTGCATTCAGGTATGACCTCGCCTCGGGAAAAATGTAGAGATAATCCGAGGCAACCGAAATCTGCGAGCTGATGTCATCGATCTGAAACGAATATGCCGGCCCTATCCGCAGGAGGGAGGGGAGGGTTGTTGTCTCGCTGCGAAGCCCCTGCATGCTGCCAATGTTGGCAACCACTGCACCAATAGATAGATTTTCGATGGACGTCGTATATTGAGCACCGACATCGATCCCGAAACCTGAACTTTGATCGATCAGAATCTTCTGATACAGAAATTTCCCCGAAATGCCAAGCCGCAGGTGATCGCCGATCAGATGAGCGTAAGTTGCCCCGAGTGAGAAGTTGCGGGCAGTGAAGGTCCCTTCGGGCGAGCCGGGTCGCGTTCGAATCTCGATATCCGAAACGGTGGTCGAGTTCAAAGAAAACCCGATTGCGTTTTCATCGTCGAGCAGGATGTTGGAGCCAAGAAAATCAACTCGCGTGTCCTGGATCCATTCTTTGTGCATGAACATGAGTTGTGCTGTGCTCTTGTCCGATGTGTTCAGTATCCCTGCTGGATTATAGTAGGTTGCGGCAGCACCTGTTACGATTGCACTCATGGCATCGCCCATCGCTATCCCCCGGCCGGAAATTCCAAGCTTCAGAAATGCAAGTCCGGACTCTCCCGCTTGGGAATGCGCTTTGCTCCCGCCAAGTGCCAGTAACAGCATGAGCGATAGGAATGTCTTCTCCGCGTAATTCATCATCTGTCTCATCAGAAGATCACAGAAAGCGAAATAATATGTGTTGGGGAAGGAGAGAACGGTTCAACAACAAATGCGTAGTTGATCGCCGGAGTCCAGTCGTCAATGGTCTTCCGTGCACTGAAACCGAACGCAGGCTTCACCCCGTTTCCCTTTTCCTTCAGGTCGATTCGGTCCATTCCTGCGCGGACAGCTGAGCTCTGGGATCAACGGCACCTCGACACCGAGTCTTGCCGTGATTGTTTTCTGGTTTGAGATCTCTATGTCGAATGCGGCGAGTGCGAGACTGTCGAGCAGTGTGTAAGCAACTCCAAGCGTATAGAGCTGTGGGAAGTCCCAGGTTTTGGAAGTTCCTTGCTGACCATACAACTCGGATGTATCCCATCTGTACTTGGAGTTTACATCTCGCGCCGTTGCGCCAATTGTCAGATCGCCGCTGATTGGGAAAAGCAGTCCGACGTCAAGACCTACGGTTGTTGTCGAAACATCTGTGTAGAGGTGGTAATACAGGAGTTTGATGGTCAATCCAATACTGAATCCGCTCTTGAAGCGATTCGAAAAACTCATGAACACCTCGTTCTCCGACGTCTTGAGCAAGCCTGTCGGCTCTCCGTCAGCGTCTCTGCCATCGATGTTGCTTACGCCGGCGTTGATTATCCCTGCAGAGATGCCGGCACTCGGGCGAAGGGGCTGGGAGTAGCTGAGGAAGTTCAATCGCCTGTCAAGTGATAGAATTCCAAACGATGCTGATACCTGACGGTATTCCGACCAGGAGAGCAGCGCCGGATTGTAGTAGCCAACAACGTCGCCCGATGTTACTGCGGTTAGCGCGTTTCCCATCCCAATGCCTCGCGCGCCGAATCCCATTCTGCTAAATGCGCCGGGGGTACCGCCGAGTTGTGCAAATGAACTTTGCCCGAATAGGAGTCCCATGAACCCAAGGAGTGCAACGACGTTCTTTGCCTGGTAGCGTTGCATCTTATTCAAGCACCATGACCTTTCCCCATGTAGGGTCGCCATTGTTGATGACCACTCTGTAGAAGTATACTCCGTTGGTCACTTGGGTTCCCCCGTCATCCCGTCCATTCCAGATCTCATCGTACTCCTGTGTACCGGAGCGTTGGGCATCCTTCACGATCGTTCTGACGCGGTTCATTCCGAAGTCGAACACTTCAATCGTCACCGATCCGGGAATACCTCGCGTACTATAATGAAAGCGCGCGATCTCCTGCGAGGGAGAGAACGGATTGGGATACGCGTAAGTTGTTGCCGCTGTGCCCACCTGCTGATATGCTCTCTGAATTTCCCATGTCTCGCCAAAAGCGTGACTGGCGTTGTCGATAGTCTTGACTAATCCGTCATCGGACCCGCAGTATACGGTATCGCCGATGACGCCGACAGAGAAGAATGATGTGGAAGCAATACGTTGTCCGGTTGTCCTGTCAATGATTGTCCCGGATTGGTTCCAGGATCTGCCCCCATCCCCGGTTCGATAGATACCGTCATCTGTTGCGATGTAGGTAATGGAATCCCTGAATGCAAAATCGTATGCTTTGGTGCCGATCAGGACGTTGTTCCAGATTCTCCCACCATCATCTGAATAGCTGACGCCGTACTGTTCATTCGGGTCAATATCAGCCTTCCAATTTGTGCACCAGAGTCGATACACGGTATTGAGTTGCTGCCCCTTGATGGCAATGACCCAGTTTCCCAGGATGTGTGATTGTTGGTTCAGTGTTGTATATTTTGACCAGCTTAATCCTGCATCGGTAGATTTGTTGATGCCACCAGCCGTTCCCGCCCAAATTATGGAATCTGTTTGTGCAAAGACCGAGAAAGCAAGAAAGTTGTTGTCGTTGCGAGGATCCATCAAATACGTACCCAACGAGTCGCCCGGGGAAATGGAGTTTCGCGTGCGTGAAGGAAGCACTATTCGCTGCCATGTTTGACCAAGGTCTATGGATTTTCGTAGTCCGCTGGACCAACTGGAAATCCAGACCACTGAATCAGTGACATCAACGTCGAACGTCACGTTCTGCTCTGGCACGACAATAGGCAAGAAGTTGACACGGTTGTCTCCATAGGCGACAATGCTGTCGCCGAGGCCGTCTAATGGCTGAGGCAAGTGTACCCAGGTGGTGCCGTTATCGATCGAATACGAATAGCCGGTTCCAGTCTGCACCCCCTGCCCATTAACATCCTTTGTGAATCCCGTTGCGGCCCAGATGGTGTCTCCATGTGTGTCAACCGCAAAAATGCCAAGGTTTGCGAACTGCGGCGTCAACCGGAAGCTCTCCCACGATCGTCCACCGTTGAACGAGCGCGCAAGTCCTTTTCCGGTTCCGGTCCAGATCGTTGTTCCGTTCGTTGAGATGTGTGAGACGGAGTTGCTGGGAGGAAGGGGAGACTCTGTTCCTTGCACGCTAAGCCTCGGTGAGGTAGGCAGATCTTGGGCTCCAGCCTGAGCTCCGAACAGTGCAACAATGGTCATGATTCCGAATCCAGACAAAGATTTGGTGAGTCTCATGAATTCACTCGACTATCAAGGAATGAATCAGGACTGCACTCGTGCTGTCAAATGTGTCCTTGCACTGAAATGCGAAAAGGCGCTCGCCTGGGGCGGCCGTTGAAGGCAATTGAACCACGATCGTGAAGACTCCGTCACCGGCAAGTTGGTCACCGCTAAGTACGCCGTTTCGCAAAATGGTACTGCCATCGTCATAAAGGAAGAACTTTGCGGTTGAGTCAGTTGAGTTTAGACTTCTGAAGTAGACTTCAGAAATGTCCTGCAAACCGTCTGAGTCTGAGGCGACGATTGTCATCGAAAAGAGCAGCGAACCGGTTAACGGGCGAGTAATCGAATCAGGTGCATCAAGATTCGATAGGGTCGGGATGGAATTCCGTCTGGTAAGCTTTAGCACATTTTCGAGGGCATTGCTTATCGCTCCTTGTCTGTCACTGGCCGAAACTCTGACCGGATACCTTCCTGCCTGTGCTCGAGTGAGAGTGAATTGAGCGTTACCGCGTAAAATCCGTCGCCTGCGACTGAATCCGGAGCTACACCATCATCGTGCAACGTAACACCGGTAGCCGCTAGGGTACCATCCGGTCGAATCACATCTGCTGTAACCGCCGCTGAGGTCGATGAACCGTCACTGTCAGCGGCAGTCACTCTGACGTCTGCCGACACAGCATACTCGCCGTTAGATGGTCAACAGTGAGGTTGTCAATATAGATCGAGTCAGGGTTTACCAACAGGTAGCTCACGATTGGGGCGGTATTCTTCGAGTCAATGGGCGGCAAACGGTTCTTGTCACACCCACTCATCACGAGGGAGACAAGAAGTAGAGGCAGGAAGTTTCTGGTTTGGAATGCGGGACGGGAGCGGCCTCTGCACATGAGAAGCCGGAATTCATGGCCCGATTTGAAACTCAAGGAGATCCGGCCTGAAGATTTCATAGAGGTCTATTGAAGTGGCAAAGAAAAGCATCGCTCGATTGAAAAACGTATCAACACTTCAATAGATATGCCCTGAGTTGTCCTGTTGGTCCGTACAAAATTAACCAAAGTCGCCAAGAATGTCAAGCGTTACATCGAAAACGGAGCAGGCGAGAAAGATGTAATGAGTATGAGCCAGCAGACCAGGCCGATCACGTATCTGGTGCCATCAATTGGAGAATCATCTTCGGTCGAAGGACGAACCTTTGCCCATCTGATGGTTGCGAGCAACGCTGAGCACCAAAATAACCAGCCATACCACCCGAATGTGAATTGAGAGCCAACGAGCGAGGGGATGCCTGCCAACCCCAGGACAATCAAAAGGGAAACGGCAACCCGCTCGACTGCACGGTAACCCCTCCCAAACATGGAGTACGCTATGTGTCCACCATCGAGTCGTCCAATCGGCATTAGGTTCACTGCGGTAAAAAATAGACCGAACCACCCTACACAAAGAAATGGGTAATGATACATCTCGTTCATCGGCGGAACAAAAGCGTCTGCAGGCGCAACAACCCGGGCCACAAACGAATACATGATTGAGTTTCCAAATGTCAGGCCCGCTGTTGGGATTGAGTTGAGGGTCACGTACTCGGGATGAATTGCAAAGAGATAGTCCCTTGCCGGAAGGTGGCTGAACCCGAGAACGAGGACGATGCAACTCGTAATGAAACCGGCGATCGGGCCGGAGGCTCCTATGTCGAACATGGCTCTTCTGCTTGATACCCTTCCGATAATTCTTGTCACTGCCCCCAACGTTCCGAAGGGTAAAGGTCCTATGAACGAGGGAAAAGGAAGGAACAACGGCAAAGTAGCATCAACCTTATGGATCCGGGCCGCAACATAGTGTCCAATTTGATGAGCTGCCAGGATAGAGAGCAACAAGGTCGAATACAAGAGGCCGGCGCTGAAGTTGTCAAGGTCCAAGGGACTTTTGTGTAACCATTGAACACCCGCGAGGGTCGCGCTAACGAGAGTAAGGAAAAATGAAACTGGAGTAATCAATGTGCCTTGGTGTCGCACTATCGATCCAGAAATTACGGAACGGGTTTCCCTTAGGTGCAGGCTCAATATAGAGAATTCGACCTTTTCAGGATGGTCTGTCACAAAAAAAAACCCGATCCCCTCGTGGGGGATCGGGCAGAATTCAGTCTTTGTCGAATGCTATGGTCTGGGCATATCAGGGATAGTGGCCACACCGCTCCTTGGTCTCGGCATATCGGGTATTGTTGCGACGCCGCTTCTTGGCCTCGGCATGTCCGGAATTGTTGCGACGCCACTCTTTGGTCTTGGCATGTCAGGAATTGTGGCAACACCACTCTTATTCAGGGAGACTGCAAAGTTGGTTGATGCAACAGCAATGAGCGTTATCACAAGAGCTCTCATTCGTTTCAGGTTGGTGGACATTGTCGTACCTTTCGAGATGATGGGGTTGGATTCTTTGGACCTTGAATGTTCGACTCTAAACTACAAACCTAGCTGGGAGCTTCGGCCTCCTCTGAAAACTGCTAGCGACTCGGAATCGTGGTTGGAATTCGGAAGAACTATGAACTTAGGAGCACTTTGTTCGCAGAAAATATAATAGACTCGCAACTAAATGTCAAGAAAATAATACAAAAAAAATGTGGCAAAAGGGTCGAGAATAGGTGATTCCGACCACAGATTTGGCCATTTTATGAAAATTTCTGCGGTAGTCCTTGACATTGGGTTGCGTCCATGACTATATTGGCACATCGAAAAAGGGGAAGTCATCATCAAGAAAACCAACATGGCTAAGAAGATCCTTGCCTTCTGGATTGGCTCAGAATTGATATTTGGGGCATCATTCCTGTTGTTCGACCACGAGCCCCTCAACTTTTTCACTGTGATGAGCTACTCGATTCAGTGGCTATTGTTCCTTCAGTGTCTCATGGTGGTGTTGCACGAACCCATCAGGAAGAACAAATTCATATTCTTGAACTTTGCCTTGTTCTTCTCCGTCTCACTGGTGTTCCACGTGTACAACTTTGTCGGGAGAGCCATCCTTCCAAATTATGGATTTGCAAAGTTCTACCTGAACCAATACGTGTCGTTTGGTGCCTACTTTTTCCTTCTTGCTTTTGCACTGGGCTATCTTTGCCTTGATGCACTCTTCAGAGACTTCAAAACACCGTACAAATATGTTCTGGCTCTTGCAATTGTCGGTGGATTTTTCACGTATTATTATCAAGACTACTTCTCAAATCCAAAGTATCTATACACGACAAACGAGAGTCATACGTACAAGACCCTCTACGAAGCAGATGCACAGTACGTCAGAGAGCATGGAACGTCCCCTTCGGTTGAGACTTTGGCGCAGATCTCAAATCTACAGGTTTGGAAGAACGATCAGCCAATTGGGACGCTCTTCCCGAATGAGAAACTGAAGGTCGTCAAGGAATTTTTCCCCTATCTCGCGGGAAATAATTATGTGGTACTCCTTCAGCGTCCCCTGTACATGAACATCATCTACATGTGCGTGCTATCTGTGGGATTCATCTTGTTATTCTTCGGTTACCAGTACATGAAGGATCCTCCCCAGGGGGCCTACATTGACAAGATCATGTTCTTGTTTTTGATCTTTTGCACAATGGAGATAATGCACGCCTGGAGTTTCGTGAAGAGCGTCGAGTGGCAGAATTTCTTTGAGTTGTTGAACATTGGACAAGCAGTATCCATCTCAATCCTTTTATTGATTGCGGTATTCTTTGGTTTGAGACTTCGCTTCATACGCTCTGTCAGAGGTGAATTCTACGAGCAGGAAATTCTCGAGAGTCCTGCGAGTGTGACCCGGTGGAGAGATGCGCTTGATGACTTGTTGGTGGCTCATTTCTTCAACCGCAAGGCGCTCCTGGGTCGGTTGTTCGTTAGTTCATCGGACGATGTGCGGTGAATGAGAGAAGTGCATGGTTCCCCTTTATGAGATCATTGTCGACAGGATTGGCTACTTATGGATAGCAAGATAGTTCAAGAAAGAACAAGCGAAGCTTCTGCGTTTGCCTACCCGATTGTCGGGAAAAGCGATGCTGTGGAGCAGTTGCGCGATGAGATCGTCAGACTTTCCAAGTCTCGCAAGGACGTTCTTGTCGTCGGGGAATCTGGTGTTGGCAAAGGTGCTGTCGCAAAGAATATCTCCGGTCATGCACACCCGTTCCTGTCGATCAACCTGTCGGTCATGGATGACAAGGAGCTGGAAGCGGCTTTGTTTGGTTATGACCGCGGCACCGAGGGGCTCCCATACACCTCCAAAAAGGGTCTCTTTGAGCAAGCGAATGGAGGAACAGTTCTCATTGAAGAGATCGAAGAGGCAGGCTTTAGAAACCAGTTGAAGATCCTGAACTTTGTGAATGAGAGGATGACCCGACGAATCGGCGGCGAAGCCAGGGAGCGGGTTGACATCCGCCTGGTTCTTACCATGAAGGCGGATCCCGGCGAATTGGTCGAGAAGAGAAAACTCCTCGATGATCTGTACGCTAAGATTCAGGATTTCGAAAAGGTGGAGATACCACCGTTGAGGCAGCGGCCGGAGGATATCCCCCTGCTGGTTAAACATTTCGCAAACGAAATTTCCAAAGAACTGGGGATTGGTGACCTGGTTATCGACATCAACGCCATTGACGTTCTCGTCCGCCAGCCGTGGCGTGAAAATATTCGTGAGCTCAAGGCAGTCGTTGACAAGTGTGTGTTATTCTCAAATGATGGGCGATTCATGCTGCCGCCGGAACTCGTTGATGAGAAGACGGAAGTTGTGAAGATGATCAACAACATCATGGCGGGGCAGGAGTTTGTTCTGGACAAGTCGCTCGATGTGATTGAAAAGGGGATCATAGAGCGTGCCCTCGACCGGTTCGGGTTCAACCAGTCCAAGGCTGCTCAGTTCCTGGGGATGACGGAGCAGACATTCCGCTACAAGCTAAAGAGACTGGGAATCGCGAGTGCCCGAAGCCGGGCGTAGGTTCAGCTATTTGTTCCAGCTGATAAACAAGAAACCCTCAGCACCCTGAGGGTTTCTTGTTTTGAGGGACGTCAGAGCCTTCTTTCTTTCCAAATTACTTTCTTACCTGAAAGCACCACCAGCGGAAAAAGCAAGACGTAGACTATATAATAGAGCTCAAAGGCCACGAAGAACCTCAAAAGGCTACTTCGCTGAAATGTCATGACCGCCGGCATGACGAGTAACAAGTCTGACCCTACCTTAAGAATTGCTACGATGCATGTGATCTGCCACGGTAGCAAAAAGAGACCAACCAACAGCAGTGCATTTAGGCAGTACGGAAGTGTGAAAATCAGCAAACTTCTGACATCCATGTCTCTCCCGCCTGTGAACCATCTTGTTTTCTGTCGAAAAAGTTCCCCCCAGGTCTTGCATGCCTCGCTTTCGACAAGCGTGCGGTGGTCGAGTGGGAACCTGGCCCTGTATTCTGTGTGTCGGGTTATCGCATGGAACAACGCATAATCTTCGGTAACGCTGAATGGGATTTTTCGGTAACCGCCTACGCGATTGTATGCTTCACGCCTCACGGACAGGTTGTTTCCGACAGCGGTAACCGGGTACCGCAAGCGGATCGTTGCCGCGGCCACCGAAAACAAGACGAACCAGTCAAGAGACTGCATTCCCTCGAACCACGAATCCGCTCGTAAGGCGGTGAAACCCGCGACAATCCCGATGGACGAATCCGTGTAATACTTCACTGTTTCTTCAATCCAGTGAATGGGCACACTGCAATCAGCGTCGGTAAAGAGCAGGATTTCTCCGTGTGACGCTTCAATGCCTTGGGTCATTGCGTTGGTTTTCCCGCGAAGATTGTCCCGTTCCTGGAACTGCTGTCAGGAGCCTAATGTGTGGGACGCTCGTTGAGTATTCACGAACAACGTCCGCCGTCCGATCGTCTGATCCATCGTCGACGACAATTACCTCGAGCAACTCCGATGGGTATGACAAATGGGCGATCGACTCCAGGCAATCTCGAATACTTTCGTTCTTCGTTTCTCGCCGCGATTACAATCGAAACCGTTGGTCTGTAGGATAGCGTTGAAGTGTACCGGGCGTTGAATGCGGCAACGCGAAGACTGCCATCTTAACCGAGTACGCGGCTGCAAGGAAGAGAAGGATATCAGCGAGCATCAACGATGTGGGGTTGCTACATGAGTCTGCGTGAAATAATACCCAAAACAAAATCGTGATGCAACCATCCGACTTCTTCGCACATTGTTGAAGGAAGATTTCAGGTCGTTGTGGATGAACACTGGCATGGAGACTTCGCTTTCTTGACTCTCGATGGCGAAAAGGATATATTTTGTTTGAAATTTTCAACACATTCAGTAAATGTCGGCTCACCCGAGCATGCAGAAATCCAGTCAGACGCTGCAAACACAGAACGGCCCAACTCAACAAGCCCTCTATCAAAAGACAATTTTGGGGAATGGGATTCGAGTTGTGTCGGAGACCATCCCCTATGTCAGGTCGGTTTCCGTGGGTGTATGGGCGAATGTCGGCTCGCGCGACGAGTCGGGGTCGGAGAATGGCCTCAGCCACTTCTTGGAGCACATGGTATTCAAGGGAACGAAGAGCCGAAGCGTGCGGGAGATTGCACAGAGCTTGGAATCGCTTGGTGGATACCTCAACGCATTTACGACGAAGGAGCAAACCTGTTTTTATGCCCGTGTGCTTGACGAACACACAGAGCAAGCGATCGACGTTCTTTCCGACCTTGTGCAGCATGCAACATTCAGGAAGAAGGAGCTTGAGAAGGAGAAGCTTGTTGTTATTGAAGAGCTGAAAAATGCCGAGGATGATCCGGAAGATATCATTCACGACTATTTTGAGAAGATCCTATTCCCGACTCATCCTCTCGGGTTTCCCATAATCGGGACTGAACAGAACTTGCGCTCCTTTACACGCCAGGATCTTCAGGTGCACGTTGCCGAGCACTACACGTTGCCCAACTTCGTCGTCGCGGCGGCGGGGAATATCGATCATGCTAAACTTGTCCGGCTCACGGAGAAGATATCTCACGAAGGCAAAGCAATTACAGCGCACTGTCCGCCGTGTTCAGGCCCCGACGAGGCCCGTCAAGGTCGTTTCCCAGGAGTACACCAGGCAGATCCAACAATCGCACCTCTGTGTCGGGACAGTCGGGTACAGCATCAGACACAAAGACCGCTATCCGCTGATGGTTATGAATGCACTGCTGGGGGAAGGAATGAGCTCGAGGCTGTATCAGAGTATCAGAGAGAAGCATGGGCTTGCCTATTCGGTTTACTCGTTCGTGAACTTGTTGAGCGACACGGGATCATTTGGGGCATATATCGGGACCGACAAGAATAATCTGGGGAATGCCACTGAACTCATGTACTCGGAATTTGAGAAGCTGCGTCGAAAGCCGGTATCCATCGCCGAGCTTGATCGCACAAAATCCCAGATCAAAGGCACGATGATGCTTGGTCTCGAGAACATGTCCGGTAGAATGATGAGATTGGGAAGCAGTGAGCTCTACTTCAACACGTTCACCTCACTCGACGCGATTCTGAAGAAGGTCAACGCTGTGACGCCCGAGGCAATTCACCGGGTGGCAAACGACCTGTTGCGCGTGGATCGATTGTCGACCGTCGTCATACGGCCTTCATAAAATCATGGTCTTGTGAATCATGATAACGAGAGGAAATCTTAACAGGAATTTGCTTGACGCACAATATGCAGTCAGGGGACCGATCGTCATCCGAGCGCAGCAGCTCGAAGAGCAGGGGCGGAAGGTCATCTACTGCAACATTGGAAACCCACAGGCGTTGAAGCAAAAACCCCTTTCCTTCCTGAGACAAGTACTCAGCCTTCTGGAATACCCTGAATTGCTGCAAGCGTCGGATGTATTGAAACATTTTCCCCGGGATATTGTCGAGCGCGCAAACCGGATTCTGCAACTGCATCCTCATGGGACGGGGGCGTACAGTCAAAGCACAGGTATTCCGTTTATCAGGCAGGCAGTGGCTGAGTTCATCCAACAACGCGACGGTATTCCATCGAACAAGGATCACATCATTCTGACGGACGGCGCCAGCAAGGGAGTGCAGGCAGTGTTGACCGCCCTGCTGAAGGGGAGAGACGACGGCTGGATGATCCCTATTCCCCAATACCCTTTGTACAGTGCATCGTTGACCTTGTATGGAGCGAAACAAATCGGCTATTTCCTCGATGAGCAACACTCGTGGCAGTTGAGCGAGGAAATCCTGACCGAGAGCATCTCGGCAGCAAGAAACAAAGGGACGAATCCGGTTGGAATTGTCGTTATCAACCCCGGAAACCCGACCGGTGCTGTGCTGTCACAGGACAATATCAGGATGATTATCCGGTTTGCGAAGCGACATGGACTTTCAATCATCGCAGACGAAGTATACCAGGAGAACGTGTACGATCCTCAGGCGAAGTTCTATTCCTTCGCGAGAGTCTTGAGCGACCTGCAGGAGACGGATGTGTCGTTGTTTAGTCTTCACTCTGTGTCCAAGGGATTCCTCGGAGAATGCGGACATCGCGGTGGGTACCTTGAGCTGAGAAATGTGCCCGATGATGTAGTCGCCCAGTTTGTGAAGCTTCAGTCGATAAGCCTTTGTGCGAATGTCAGCGGGCAACTGTCAACATATTTGATGGTGTCTCCACCGTCTCCGGGTGAAGAGAGCTATGAAACGTATGTAAGGGAGAAAGAAGCCATTCTCACTTCCTTGAAAAAGAAGGCAGAGATTCTCGGAACGGGTATCAATCAAATCGAAGGGATGTCGGTTGACATCCCGCGGGGGGCAATGTACGCGTTTGTCAAACTTCAACTTCCTCATGGAAAAGATGTCGACGTTTCAGGGATGTCGCCTGCCGAACGATTGGCGTATGACGCACAACGGGACTCGGATTACTGCATGCGGCTGCTTGAAGAAACCGGGATCTGTGTCGTCCCGGGGTCAGGCTTCGGACAGCTTCCTGGCACATTGCACTTCAGAACCACGTTCCTCCCTCCACAGGATGAGATCGAGGAGCTTGTTGTGAAGTTGAAACGATTCCATGAGAAGTACTTGAAACCGGAACCAGTGGCTGTATAGTCCATCGTCCCACAGAATGCCCCATCGCGCATGGCTAGGATAACAATCGACGGCAAACAGTTTGAGGTTGACAACAAGCGCACAATCATAGAAGCAGCGCGCGAGAACGGTATTGAAATCCCGCATTTTTGCTGGCACCCGAAATTGTCGGTCGCAGGGAATTGCCGGATGTGTCTCGTGGAGGTTGAGAAGCTCCCAAAGCTTGTGATCGCCTGTGCGACCCAGGTTGCCGAGGGAATGGTCGTTCATACGTCAAACCCGAAGGTCGTCAATGCGCGTGAAGCTGTGATGGAGTTTCTGCTCATCAATCACCCCCTCGATTGTCCGATCTGCGATGAAGCTGGTGAATGCAAGCTGCAGGACTACGCGTACAAGTACAGTGTTGGGTACAGCCGGTTCGAGGAAGACAAAGTCCACAAACCGAAGCGTGTTGAGCTTGGCGAACACGTCTTGCTCGACATGGAGCGATGCATCATGTGTTCGCGATGTGTTCGCTTTTGCGATGAGATCGCGGGAAAGCCCCAGCTTACATTCACACAGAGAGGCACTCATGTAGAGCTGACGACCTTCCCGGGTGAGAAGCTCGACAACCCGTACTCAATGAACGTCATTGACATTTGCCCCGTAGGTGCCCTCACAAGCCGGAACTTCAGATTCAAGGCGAGGGTGTGGGAGATGTCGTCGACAGAGACTGTGTGTCCGGGGTGTGCCCGTGGCTGCAATATGTATTCGTGGGTCCGAAACAATGAGATTCTCCGTCAAACGCCGCGGTTCAATCCTGACGTAAACGACTTCTGGATGTGTGATTCGGGCAGGTTGGATACATTCAAGCATGTCAACGTCCAGAACCGCATAAAAGCGCCTTTGATGAGAAAGGATGAAGGTGTCGTTGAGGTTGGGTGGGATGAAGCTGTTGCAAGGGTTGCGTCCGGCTCCAAGACGTTCAGGAAAGCCGAGATTGCTGCGATTGGATCTGCCTATGCAACAAACGAAGAGAATTACCTCTTCCAGAAATTTGCGGCTGAAGTGCTTGGAACAAAGCATATCGATTTCATGCGCCATGTTGTTGAGGGTGACGAAGATCCGCTTCTGATCCGCACCGACAAAACGCCGAACGCTTTGGGTGCACGCGAGGTTGGCGTGCGTCCCCGCGACGGCGGGCTTGGATTTGACGGCATAATTAAAGCCATTCGCGATGGCCAGATCAAATTGCTTTACCTCCTGGACGACAACATTGCCACCGATCCTTCCATCGCACAGGCACTTGGCAAGTTGGAGTTCCTTGTCGTAATGTGCTCGTTCGAGAATGAAACTATCCGGCTTGCCGACGTTGTCCTCCCGTCGTCGACATTTGCCGAGAAGCACGGCACGTTCATAAATTTCCAGGGAAGGGTACAGCGCATACGTCCATCAGTTGCTACATTTGACCAGGACCGGGCGCTTGACGGCTTTGCGATGAGCCGGTTGGATAAATTCGGCTCGCCATTTGACAGATGGGCGAAAGGCGTGAAACGCGATTGCCGTCCGATCTGGAAGATTGTCGCCGGCATCGCGAATCTGATGGGTGTGAAATACAGGTACGGGACTTCGGAAGATGTGTTCAATGAACTTGCCAACACCAATCAAGCATTCAAAGGACTTTCGTACAGGAAGATTGGCACCACCGGGGCAATGCTCAACGTGAAACAGGAGAAAGCGGTAGCGGTCTGATTCCGATACGCCATCATCAATTGAGAACAATTGAATGGAATTCCTTCTTATCTCACTCATCAAGATCGTGCTTGTGCTGCTGGTCATCCTGACCGTTGTGGCGAATCTTGTCTATGTCGAACGCAAGGTGAGCGCGTTCATTCAGAACAGAATTGGCCCTAACAGGGTGGGGCCGCTTGGTTTGCTGCAATCGCCAGCGGACGTTCTCAAACTCTTCATCAAGGAGGATATCGTACCAACCAACGCCAATCGATTCATTCACACACTCGCGCCGATAATCTCCATTACGGTGGCGCTCGTGACATTTGCGGTGATTCCATTTGGAAATACCATCGAGCTGTTCGGGTACACCATTCACCTCATGATCGCCGATGTGAATATCGGCGTCTTGTACATACTCGCCCTCACATCGCTCGGGGTATACGGGGTCACACTGAGCGGATGGTCATCCAATAACAAGTACTCACTTCTTGGCGGATTGAGATCGTCGGCCCAGATGATCAGCTATGAGCTTTCGATGGGCCTGTCCGTTGTAGGTGTGATCATGATTGCCGGAACTCTCCGCCTGGACAAGATCGTCGAGCTTCAATCGGGATGGCAGTGGAATGCGATCCTGACACCGATCGGGTTCATCACGTTTGTTGTAGCATCGTTCGCGGAAACGAATCGCCTGCCGTTTGATCTGCCCGAAGCGGAGCCGGAGCTTGTGGGAGGCTACCACACCGAATATAGCGGAATGAAGTTTGGAACCTTCTTCCTCGCCGAGTATTCGAACATGATTACATCCAGTGCGCTCATCGTTACCCTCTTTCTTGGAGGTTGGCAGTTTCCATTTCTTGAGACGTTTGGCCTATCAGCGGGTTGGGTGAGCATCATACAAATCCTGACCTTTGTTGCAAAAGTGGGGTTGATGTTGTTCTTCTACATATGGATCCGATGGACTATACCGAGGTTCAGGTATGATCAGTTGATGAATCTCGGCTGGAAGGTAATGCTCCCGCTAGCACTGGCAAACCTTGTGGTAACCGCCACGGGGATTCTGGTTCTCAAATAGGTTCGAGTGAGTGTTGATTTGCAGGAGTATATTCAGTGACAAATGACGACGGTAACGGGGCTCTGCAAGTTCGCGGTAAAGACCTGAGCTTCTGGCAGCGTACTTACATTCCCGAGATTCTCAAGGGGATGGCGCTGACCTGGAGGCAGATGTTCAGGCCGAAGTTTACGCGTCAGTACCCTGAAGAACGTTTCAATCCGCAGCCATCCTACCGGGGAAGACCTGTTCTTGTGGAAGAAGATGGCGTGGAGCGTTGTGTTGCATGCGGACTGTGTGCAAGGGTGTGTCCGGCACTGGCAATTGAAGTTCAGGCATCAGAGACAGAGCTCCCCAAGGAGCGGTATCCCGTGAAGTTCGAGATCAACATGTTGCGTTGCATCTTCTGCGGATTCTGTGAGGAAGCATGTCCGGAGGAAGCCATCATCATGAGTGATGAGTACGAACTGGTTTTTACAAATCCGGAAACCGCGATCTATGGGAAAGACAAGTTGCTCATGTCAACGGACCGTCTCAAGACCCGCCTTGAGTTTCTTCGCCAGGCGCGCTGACCCTCCGCGCTTGGCATATCGCGGTTTTTCCCAATCCCGTCCGTTGTCGACGGGATTTTTGTTCGGCGCTGTGCGGAAGACCTCTGTTTGGAAATCATTATGAAAATTGGTTAATTCAGGCTGAAGATAACGTTGTGTCTCATATCAGGTCACATCCTACTTGATGGATCCATTCTGGATCGAAGCGCTCGGTGTCCTTTTTCTTGTTCTCCTCATCGGGTTCTTTTCCGCCTGTGAGGTCGCGATCGTCTCGACCCGCAAGAGCCGTATGCAAGAGCTGGCAGACGAAGGAAACAAGAGGGCTGCCATTGTCCTGGGGTTCCAGAATAATCCCGAACAATTTTTTGCGACCATCCACGTCGGAGTGATCTTATCGCTTACACTCGCCTCCGGATTGGCGGGTATCATGGGCGTCGAATATCTTGCGCCTGCCCTTCAGTCAAGTGGCACAATCTGGATCAGGCAAGGCAGCAGTTGGATCTCGCTGGTCATCATCGTCGCAAGCCTTGGCTCGATTGTCGTTGTGTTCGGCGAGCTTGTGCCGAAGTCGATGGCGCTTCGTTTTGCAGAGGTTGTGTCCCTCCGCGTGGCCCCCTCTCTTTCTGTATTTTCGGCAATTTTCCGCTATCCCGTGAAGCTCCTGACAATGGCCAGCAATGTGTTCCTTATGGCGTTCAAGGACAAGACCAACTTCATGGAGTCGAGGATTTCGGAAGAAGAGTTTAAACTGATCCTGGAAGAAGGAACCAAGAGCGGGGTGATCGACAAAACCGAACATGAGCTCATTGAAAGCATTTTTGAATTCACCGACACCACGGCAAAGGAAGTAATGATCCCGCGGCCCGATGTCGTAGCGCTTAATATTGTGACTCCCCGGGAAAAGGTTGTCAAAATCGTTCTTGAAGAAGGCTACTCCAGATTGCCTGTATACAAGGATACCATCGACAACATTATTGGGATTGTGTACACGAAGGATCTTCTCGGGTTGCTGGAATATCGTGATCTCATCATCCTCCAAGACATCATACGCCCTGCACTCTTCATTCCGGAAACGAAGCGGATTAGCCAGTTGATGCGTGAACTGCAGCAAAAGAAACAACACATGGCTGTGGTCATTGACGAATTCGGCGGGACTGAAGGGATCGTGACGATGGAGGATATTCTTGAAGAGATTGTCGGAGAGATCCACGATGAATATGATGAGGAGCTGAAGGATGTGGAAACTTCAGCAGACGGGTCGTTTCTCGTGAATGCGCGTATCTCTGTGAAGGATTTCAATGAACGTTTCGGAACCTCCGTACCCGAGGCCGATGAGTACGAGACACTGAGCGGTTTTCTCAACAAACTCGGCGGTCGCATTCCGGACCTCAACGAGGAACTCAGAACCGAGTCATTATCATTTACCGTTGTCAAAAAAAGCCAGCGGCGAATTCGACAGGCAAAGGTAAGAAAACTTGACAGGCTGTCGACGCCGAGTGTGTTGCGTACCGCGGCACAGAGGGGAGAACCTGCCGCATAGCTGCGGGTTTGCCTGCTCACTCACAAGATCTGCAGTCAATCAATATGGGAACATACAAACGCTATGCCCTTGCCCGGCAGGTCGAGGCAATGGAGGCATTGGGACAATTGGGGGGATCCGAGAACCTTGAGGAGGATATCGCCCTGTGTCCCCTCCAAACGATTGACAGATTCTTCCTGAAGTATCTCCCAAGAGGAGAGAGGATTCTCGAAGCAGGGGCAGGGCGGGGAAGGTGGGTATTCCACCTGCGTCGGCATGGTTACGACGTTGTGGGAATTGACATCGCCAAATCAGATATTGAATTTGGCAAAGGGTTTGACCCGGCAGTTCCCCTGCAGTTTGATAATGTGCTTCACACATCCTTTCCAGACCGATCATTTGGTGCCATCATTTCCCTTGGTGTGGTTGAACACTTTGAAGATGGACCACAACAGGCATTCGCAGAAGTGCAGCGTCTTCTCAAGCCGGGCGGGTCGTTCCTGGTAACTGTTCCCACTCAGAATCTTGGGCGGGTGGTTGTTTTCAATCATTTGAAATCCATTCAGAACGGAATGCGGGTTCTGCGGGGACAGAAGCTTGCATTCGAAGAGTATCGCTATTCACGAAGACACTTCACCCGGTTGCTCGTCGAAGCGGGGTTCGAGATCATTGAAATTGCGCCCGATGACTTTCTCTCGCCAAGGAGCATGGGATTGTACACAGATTCGAGATTTCTGCAGCATCGCTCAAAGAAATGGGAGTTGAATCTCGTCGGGAAGGTCATCAACTCAATGGAGCGGGCCATCTCGCCATGGTTAAACTGCTCCGGGACACTATGGGTGTGTCGGAAGAGAGATCAGCCCTAGAACATGTCCTGTCACATTGCCGTGCTTTCTCTCGCTCGTTACCGCTCCATCATGTCGATTCTCAGGCACCTGCAGTTGGTATGAAGCACATCTATCTGCTTTCGCCAATCCCGTATACGTTCCTGCATCAGCGGCCCCAACAGCTTGCCGATAACCTTCTGGCCATGTCGATCCCGGTCACGTATATCGAGCCATGTGGCTTCACGGAATATCTTGCAGGCCGGAAGAAGGGAATTGCAAAGCTCATAGTTGCTTCACTGTTCTATCATGTTCTCGGTCTGCTCGCGCTGGTGTTTCGACCTCTTGGCGGGAAGCCAGTCCCTCGCAAAAGGGCGATACATTCAGGCGAGAAGGTTGAGATCGTCTCTCTTCCCTTGGTCATTCCTCAAACCCGTTTCAATTCAAGAGTACTTGAACAGATCAATGCTTCGGTCTACCGTCAGGTCCTCATCCGTAAAGTGTTCAGAACGATGCAACCTGACGAGGTCTCGATCGCACTTGTTGAGAACCCATACTACGGAACAGTCATTCGTGAAGGCGATTTCTCAAAATTGTTCTATGATTGTCTTGATGAGATTTCGCTCTTTGCAGGCCGGGCATCCGGCAATCGGTACCGGTCGTATGAGGCGATGACCGTCTCACTTGCGGATGCAGTATTTGTGACTGCAAAGAAACTCGAGGACCACATCTCTTCTCTCCGGCAAACAGTGCCGGTGTACCGCGTCCCGAATGGTGTCGACGCAGCATGGTTTCAGGAAAAAGTGTTGCAGCCGTCTGAGCTTCTAAAAGACATCCCCAGACCCGTGGTTGGATACGCCGGAACATTGAGCAGTTGGCTGGACTACGAGCTGATCGGTGTGCTTGCAAAGTCGTTTCCCGCAGTCTCGTTCGTATTTGTCGGGCCACTGGATCTTGACTCACGAATCAAGCGTCTGGAGGAGTACAAGAATGTCTATTGGCTTGGGAGGAGGGAATACCGGGAGATACCTTCCATCATCGGTGCATTCAATGTCTGCTTGATTCCGTTCGTTGCAGGAAACATCTCGCAAACTACAAACCCGGTAAAGATCTACGAATACTTCTCGCTTGGAAAACCCGTAGTAACAACGCCACTGAATGAGTTGGAGATATTCAGGGATATGGGATTGGTGTACATGGCGGGGAGCAGGGAAGGATTTGTTGAAGGACTTCGAGAGGCTCTCGAAGAAAGAGACTCCGGACGACAACGACAGCGAAGAGACATAGCTGCGCAAAACACCTGGGAATCGCATGCCTTGAGGATGGTATCGCTATTTGATTCCCCGAAAGGCATCCGGGCAGACTCATGAGCATTGTGCAGAAAGCACAGGATTTTTTTCATCGGGGGTTGAACTCTTCCACGTTCAAGAATACCAGTTGGTCTGCGTCATCCTGGCTGGTGAACGGTGCGACGGGTGCGATTACATCTGCGATCTTTGCTCGATATCTTACCGTTCCGGAATTCGGGATCCTCGTCCTCGTATTATCGCTCTCCAATCTCGTCAGTGATCTTTCAGACCTCGGAATCAGCAGCTCAATCGTGCGCTTCGGATCGCAGAGCGTTGCAGAGGGCGACAAAGAACGGTTCCGTCTTATTGCTTCGGTCGTCTTCCGGACGAAACTGATTCTCGGGTCCATTATCGTTCTCCTGGCACTGGTGTTCTTGAATCCAATTGTATCGTACGTGTTCAGTCACGTCGATGAACGGATCACGGCCTATTTCCGTCTGTCGCTTGTTTCGGCGTGGACATACAATGTGGCGAGTATTTCTGTCCCGATTTTTCAGGCATACGGTAATTTCCGATTAATGTCACTCGTTACGACATCCAGATATATTGCTAAACTTCTGTTCGTAGTCGGCAGCATCTTCATTGTCAAGAGCTGGTCGGTGAGTCTGGGCATATGGATCGAAATTGCATCAGTACTTGTCTTTCTGGTTGCGGGATTTGTGGCGTTGCCGGTGGGAAGCCTCTCGTTGAGAACGTATGACGCTCAACTTGGGCGTGAAATGCTCAAATTCAACAAGTGGATTTCTCTCCATCAGATTGTGGCGCTCATCGGAGGGCGTCTCGACGTGTTTTTCATCGGAGGCCTTGCGGATGCCCGCGCTCTTGGTGTGTTTGGCGCTGCATCCAAGATTGCCGCGCTCATGAACACATCAATGTATTCGTACTCAGCAGTTCTTCTGCAGGAATTCTCAGCCGCACCTTCAAAAGATGCAATGAGGGAAAAACGACGCAATTCATTGGTCGTTGTTATGCTTCTTCTGGCAGGCATCGGCGCCGTTGGAGCATTTGCGCATCCTATTGTGGTTCTCATTTTTGGCAAGGCGTTTTCAGAGGCTGCCATTCTTTTGCAGGTCATGTGCATCGGGTTGGCCTGTAGTGTCGCAGCCTATCCGTTCACGGCGACACTGTTTGCTTTGAACAAATCGGTTGTCTTCCCTGCAAGTACTGTGGTCTCGATGGCGGTTTTTGCGATTAGTAATGTCGTGTTGATTCCATTGCTTGGGGTAATCGGCGCGGCGATTGCTTTTTCGGTCAGTGGGGCAACCGGCATGCTTGTGGCAACTGGATTCTATATACGATATCGGAAAATACCGATGCCCGGCACTTCTCCCGGAGAGGGTCATGCGGCGACTGTATAGCAGATTGGATACCTCAGATGTCGGACCCACCGTTCGAACGCAGATGCAACACCTTTGGATGACGACATTGAGGGCTCGGGCACGATGAGCGCCGAGCTGTGTTCGATCGTCATCGTGAACTATAATGGGGTGCATCTGTTAGAATCGTGCCTGAGAAGTGTACTTGCACAAGATTACCCGTCGTTCGAGGTTATTGTTGTTGACAACTGCTCAACCGATGGAAGCACAGTATTGGTGACGGAAACATTTCCAAGCGTCCGGCTTGTACGGAGCGATCGGAATCTCGGCTTTGCCGGCGGCAACAATCGAGGAGTCGTTGAGGCGAAAGGCAAGTACATAATTCTGCTGAACAACGATACCGTTGTTGAGCCGGGATGGCTTGGGGCACTAGTCAGGATGCTCAGAGGGGAAGAGGTCGGGGCTGTGACCTCACGGGTGGTAACGGACGGAGTGCCTGCGGCTTTTTACGAAAAGAACGGCACGATCAATTACCTCGGATACAATATCATGAGGGAGTTCCCGGATCTCTCCCAGATTTTCTTTGCAGGCGGCGCATCGTTGATTTTTCTGAGAGAGCGGGTTGGGCAGCCTTTTCTCGATGAGTATTTCATGTACCAGGAGGATGTGTTCCTTTCCTGGAAATTACGGCTTCAAGGGATGACCGTGGCAATGGCCCAGGACTCCGTTGTCCATCATCGTGGTAGCATGACGGTGAAGCAACAAACACCGGAACTTGTGACATTCTATCAGGAAAGAAACCGACTGTTGAATGCGTTACTGTTGTATGAAGTCCGCACGCTCCTGCTTCTCTTGCCTCTGTTCATCCTGGACGCATTTGCGAAGCTGGTTCTGAGCGTGTTCGCTGGTCGCAAATCACTTCCCGGTATTGTGCGGGCGTATTGGTGGATTATCAACCACAACACGTGGATACAAGCAGAGAGAGCAAAGCTTCAGTCAACACGCGTCTGTTTCAGACAAGACAATTATGTCTATGATGAGTTTCAAAGTTGTCGATGCCGAAACACTCCCTGCACGCATGATCAACGCTCTTTCGAAGTGTTACGCGCAGGTCGCCGGGCTTGCATTCCATGGCTGATCTGACCATTGTAATCGTGTCATGGAATTGCAGGGACGATGTCGCCGGTCTGTCTGCGCGCAATTGATTCTGTGAGATCAGAGATCGACTGTGTCAGTTGTTGTCGTTGACAATGGTTCCACCGACGGGACGGTAGAGATGCTGCAGAATGACTTTGCCGGCACCGTCGTATTGGCGAACAGCACCAACAAGGGTTTCGCAGCAGCGAACAACCAGGCATTCACAGTACTCCAAAGCCGCTATGTAATGCTGCTTAACCCGGATACGATTATTCACAAGGACGCGCTCCGCCTTCTTGTTCGATTTCTGGACGAAAATCCTGCAGTGTGGGCCGCCGGACCATTGATGCTAAACCGCGATGGGTCGCACCAGGCTTCCGGAGTTCGTTTCCCGAATAATTGGAACATCCTCTGCGAAACCCTGTTCCTTGATCGACTGTTTCCCAGGTCCAGGTTCGTTGGTCGTCACAAGGAATTGTTCGCGGACCTGTCCATTCCTCGGAGTGTTGACTATGTTCAGGGTGCTTGCCTCCTCGTTCGTTCCGATATCCTCAATGTTGTAGGGGGATTGGATGAGAGATTCTTTATGTACTTCGAGGAGACGGATTGGTGTTACCGGATGAAACAACGCGGCGGTCAGATCTACCTTTTTCCTGAGGCCCGCGTGACGCACTTCGGAGGAGGTGAAACGGGACATTACGATGAAGCCCGGCTGATCCATTACCACAGAAGTCTGCTGCGTTTCTATCGCAAGCACTACTCCACTTGGTCTTCGATAATCGTTAAGATGATCATCGCCCTGCGATCACTTGTGCGCCTGGCGGGATGGAGCCTGATGGCAGTAGTGCGGCCACGACTCCGATCATTTGCAGTTTCCAGCATGCGCGGTTACATTCGCACGTATTCAATTCTGTTCGAGCGGGTATCATAAGCATATGGCGTTGACGTTTTCAGTGGTCATCCCAACTTACAACAGGAAGGCATCGTTGCACCGTTGTCTCGAATCCCTTTCCAGACAAACTCTTTCCCCGGCCGAATTTGAGGTGATCGTTGTCGATGATGGCTCAACAGACGGCACTGCTGCAACCTTCCAGGGTCTTCGGTTTCCGTTTCACTACACATACTTCTCTCAGCCAAATGGTGGTCCGTCGTCCGCGAGAAATCTTGGCATAAGCCGTGCGCAAGGAACGGTCCTTGCTTTTACTGAGGACGATGTTGTAGTACGACCCGATTGGCTGCAAAATGCTCTCGTTTACTTTGATGCGGGGCCGGTGGGGTTGCTTGAAGGACGAACGGTCTATTCTCACACCGACAAGGGGATAAGAAGGTTCGAAAGAACCCCTGTACATTCGTTCGTTCCGTGCAATCTCTTTGTCAGGAGAGACATCCTGTTGAAGGCGGGCGGTTACGATCCGGATTTCTACGATCCGAAGAGCGGACTGTACTTCCGGGAGGACGCGGATCTCGGATTCCGGATTCTCGATGTCGGTGCCATCACAAAAATTGCCCCCGATGTTGTCGTCGAACATCCATTGCAGTTTACCCGTATGCGTGAATGTTTTCGCCATGCGCGCAGGTATGTCTTTGACCCGTTACTGTACAAGAAACACCCTCAACATTTCAGGCGTCTGATCGAGGTGAAAGAGATGTTCGGGCTGACTGTTCACAGGCCGCAACACTATCTGTCCCTGGCCTATCTCGTCGTAACCATCGGGTTTGCCATTGGCCTTGGGTGTGGGTCGGCCTTGACCTCTACCGCGTTGGCGATCATCCTATTTGTGTGTTCGTTTCTTTTTCGTTATAAATATCAGGGCGCAAGTGCCGTGGAGATCTACAAACTGAGTGAGACATTGGGATTCCTGGCACTTCCATTTGTGTACCTCATCGCATTTGCCCGGGGTTGTTTGCGTTTCAAATCGTTCGGGGCAATTCTCTAGGGAGTAGTGTCATGGCTGCCAGAACCGCTGTCTTGTTGTTCTCGTGTTCGCCGGAGGACCTTGGTTGGGGTGAATCTCTGATGACGATCCCGGGGCTCCAGCAGGAACTTGCGATTCTGCAGAACGCCATTCTCGTCGATCTTGCTGAGAGACTATCGGAGCAATCACAATATCGTGTTCTCGTATTTGAAACGAGTGACACTCCGGTGGAATCAGGCACCCCGTTACCGGCAAAGGTTGAACGAAAGATCCAGGCGCCGGGGTTGCTGCATCGCCGGGTAAATGAGGGGATTAAGGAAGTGATGGATAACGGTGGGCTCACATCGATTGTAGTATTCCTTGGTCGAAACCCCTTGTATCCGATGCCGCTGCTCGCACGTGGAGTTGAGTTGCTTGCGGAAGAGGATGATGTGATCGTTCTTGGGGAGGCGATTGACGAAGCTCATCATCCTTCCTTGATGTGGCTGGCGATCAAGAGTTATCATCCGGAAATCTTCGAGGAAAATGAGAGATGGTGGCAGGGAGGGACCCCCTTGTTACAGGCGACTGCTGACGTCCAGGCTCTCGTCATGGCGGTGCGCGCGGTGAGGAATATTGGATCGACAGATGACCTCGGGTACCTTTTTCATGAGATTGAACGTGAGGTTTTGTTGAAACAATGGTATCCAGTAAGGACATACGAAGCGCTCTGGAGGATGCGACGGAAGCATTTAATTCCGGAGACGGTCGAATGAACATCGGCATTTTCGGCGGGACGTTTGACCCGCCGCATGTCGGACACTTGATTGTGTGTGAGCATGCACGGGAGGAACTTGGGCTTGACAAGATCCTGTTTATCCCGTCAGCAATTTCGCCACACAAACAGCATCATCAGCTCGTGAATCCGGAGGCTCGCCTGGAAATGGTCCGGCTTGCCACGTTTGGCCAGGATTTCTTCGAACCGTGTGATGTTGAGGTCCACCGTGGCGGCGTATCGTACACCGTCGATACCCTTGATCAGCTGAGGCAGACCTATCCGAATGAGAAGTTCACGCTGCTTTTAGGTTTCGATAATCTCGTTGAATTTGGAACCTGGAAGTCACCTGAGAGGATTTTGCAGCTCGCAACCGTGGCCGCGATGACACGTCCGGGCGTTGATCCCGACGGTGTTGCTGATGATCTGTGCGGGAAGTTCACTCTTTGCAGGGTCCCCGGTATAGGAATCTCATCAAGTGAGATCAGGGATCGCGTTAAGCACGGAAAGTCCATTCACTATCTCGTACCCAAGCCAGTCGAATCGTACATCTACTACCGAAAACTGTATGTGTAGGACGTGTGATTTCGAACGATGATCTCCAATGAGGTGAAAATGAACAAGGACATGGGGGTGGATGGATGCCGGACGGATGCTGAACGGGTGTTTGGGCACAGCGGGTTCGCTTCCATCAGCGATCTGGCAACAAAGAGATGGAGGGACACATTTCAGGCACTCGAAAGAGAACAGGAAACGTTCCTCAGAAAATGTCAGCCTCTTTTCAGTAAGGAGTATATATGGCCAAGGGATCCGCTGCATACCTGGAGTCGCGTTTGGGAGTATCCGTTTGTGTATTACCATATCCAGAATGCAGTTTCCGGATTGAACGCTGCGCAACCTTCGGTCGTTGATCTCGGAAGTGGTGCGACGTTTTTCCCTTTTGCTGTTGCCCACCTTGGCTGCAAGGTTGTCTGTATCGATACTGACCCGTCGGGTGAGACCACGATGAAGGGTGCAATCGGTTCGGTATCGTCCGAGCCGGGGAAAGTGGAATTCAGGCTCTCGGATGGCGTGAATCTTCCTGCGTCAGACGGAGAGGTGGACATTCTGTATTGCATCAGCGTCCTTGAACATGTCGCCGAGTTCGAAAGGACGATCGGCGAGGTTGCCCGCGTCTTGCGACCCAATGGCCTGTTTCTCCTGACCTTCGATGTCGATCTGCAAGGGAACTCACAGATTGGAGTTCCGGAGTACAGGCGATTGCGCGAGTGTCTCGATATGCAATTTGAATTTGTTCATCCGGATATGACGGTCCATCCACGAGACGTTCTCCATTCCAGGACCGGTCCGTATCCCCTCATGTTGCCGCGTCGCATTTCGATGTTGAAGGCTATCGGCTTTGGCTGGCTCGCTGAGATGCTTTTCGGAAAGTTGGTCTATGGAGGGGCTCAAGGCGTGCACATGACGGTGCAGGGGATGGCGCTCTCGAAACGATCTCGATCATCACTCAGTCGAGCGTGAATAAAGTTGCATACTTCGACCAGGGACGAGTATGAATCCATCAGTCACTCCAAGGTCGCGGTATGGATCATGATGCTCATCTCGGTCCTCTCAGTCTGCCGCAGGCTCTTCGCGTTGCTTCTTCTACCGAATTCGGCTATATTATTTTCCAGCCGCGAGATTGCTGAGGTTCAGATCGTTGCCAGGAATCGGCAAAGCGTAACCACGCCCTCATAGCTCAACAGGACAGAGCACAGGTTTCCTAAACCTGGAATCGAGGTTCGAGTCCCCGTGAGGGCACAAGGATATCATATCCCTACAGCAGTGGCGAGATGGCCTTAGACCGACTTCGTGCTACGCCTCTCAGTGACTAAATCAAGTTGACAGCCTTTTCCATTACCATCTATGCGACTGAGCAAGAGTTTCATTCCAACCGTCAAAGAAACCCCCTCTGACGCCACAATTCCCAGTCACCAGTTGATGATTCGAGCAGGGATGGTGCGTCCGCTCTCAGCGGGCGTCTATTCGTTTCTTCCGCTCGGGCAGCGAGTGATGAAGAAGGTGGCGGATATTGTCAGAGAAGAGATGGATGCCATCGGTGGACAGGAATTTCATCTGCCCGCCCTCAGCCCGGTAGAACTCTGGGAGCAGACCGGGCGAGTCAAGTCATTTGGCGATACTCTGTTCCATCTCAAGAACCGTCCGCTCGTCCTTGCACCAACGCACGAAGAGGTGATTTGCCTGTTGGCGAAGAACCATATTTCGTCCTACAAGGACATGCCGCAAATCTGGTACCAGATTCAGACTAAATTCAGAAATGAACCGCGGCCTCGATCCGGCGTGTTGCGCGGAAGGCAATTCCTCATGAAGGACAGCTACAGCCTCGACGTCTCATGGGAAGGGTTAGATAGAAGCTATGATCTTCACGCAGAAGCATACAGGAAAATCTTCACCCGCTGCGGGCTCAAATTCTTTGTCGTTGGAGCCTCAAGTGGCGCAATGGGAGGAACGGGGTCTCAGGAGTTCATGATGGAAGCGGAAGCCGGGGAAGATATCATTGCTCTTTCCGACGATGGAACGTACGCGGCAAATCTCGAGGTTGCAACGTCTCTTGTGCCGAAGGCGCAACGCCATCCGGACGGGAAGGCGGTTGCTGAAGTCCACACTCCGAATGTCAAGACAATTGATGAGCTTGCCCAATTCCTCAACGTCGATCACGGGAGTCTTGCAAAATCAGTTGTGTATTGGGCGGGCGATCAGCCGGTATTGGTGCTCATGATGGGGAACGATGAGCTGAACGAATCCAAGTTGATGTCTGTGACGGGTGCCGAAGTTCGCCCGATCGAGGCGGAGAAACTTCTTGAACTTACCGGTGCGGATGGAGGTTCGATCGGTCCTGTTGGCCTCAAAACCAAACCCGGGGGCAAAGGATTCAAGATCATTGCAGACAAGCGGCTTGAGGGCGCGAACAACCTCATCAGTGGAGCGAATCGCAATGATTACCATTTCATGAACATCGACCTCCAGCGAGACTGCAAGGTTGACGGCTACCACGATCTTCGCACGGTTCAGGTCGGCGAGCCGAGCCCGGATGGGAAAGGGAATCTCCGGATTGTTCGTGGAATAGAACTCGGTCACATATTCAAGCTTGGAACCAAGTATTCCGATGCACTCACCGCGACATTTCTTGATGAAACCGGCGTTGCTCGACCGATCATCATGGGGAGCTACGGAATCGGCATCGAGCGGATCATTGCGTGTCACATCGAACAAAACCATGACGGGAATGGGATCATTTGGGACAAAGCCATTGCCCCCTATCAGGTTCATCTCATCGCAGTGTCGAAGAGCGAGGCAGTCCGTGAGATGTCGGAGAAGATCTACGCCGATCTTGAAGATGATGGTGTTGAAGTGCTGTTTGATGATCGCACAGATACGAGTCCGGGCTTCAAATTCAAGGACGCCGATTTGCTCGGAATGCCGTTTCAGGTTATTGTGGGCGAGAAGAATCTTGGGAACGGCAAGATTGAGATCAAAGAGCGGAGGACAGGCGAGAGAATTCTTGTTGATGTCGCCCGAGCATTATTGAAAAGATCCAGTCACTGCTTGCCTGAACGAAGTGTGTAATGGAAGCATCCAAGTTTCTGGTCGGAGGGACATGGCGCAGTTCTGAGAGTGCCCGGCCGATAACCAATCCCTATGACCACAACGTGGTCGGTGAAGTATACGAGGCAACCGGCCGCGATATTGACGACGCTATCCAATCGGCTACTGCCGCATTTGAGAAGACCCGTCACCTTGAGTCCTATCAACGGTCAGACATCCTGTCGTCCATAGCGAACGGAGTAGCCGCAAACAAGCAAAAGATTGCCAGCCTTATTACCTCCGAGACGGGTAAACCGATCACTTTTTCTCGCGCCGAGGTTGAAAGGAGTATCTTCACGTTTCAATATGCGGCGGAGGAGGCGAAGCGACTCGAAGGTGCCGTGCTCCCCCTGGATCTCGCCCCCCATGCATCGGGGCGTTTTGGGATTCTGCAAAGATTCCCCCTTGGCGTGGTCGGTGCGATCACACCGTTCAATTTTCCGATCAACCTCGTTGCACATAAACTCGCTCCCGCAATCGCGGCTGGGAACAGCTTTGTACTCAAACCCTCATCGAACGCTCCTCTGACAGCTCTGTTCCTTGGCGAGTTGATTCTCGATTCCGGCCTGCCGAGCGAAGCCGTGAATATTGTACCATGCAGTGGAGCAAGTGCCAGTCAACTTATTGTAGACGAGCGAGTTAAACTCATCAGTTTCACGGGAAGTCCTGCCGTTGGTTGGGGTTTGAAGGATCGGGCGGGAAAGAAAAAGGTGGTTCTGGAACTCGGAGGCAATGCCGGAGTAGTTGTGGACAGGGATGCAAGCGTGCCGGCGGTTGTGAGGCGCATTGCGATGGGTTCATACGGCAATGCGGGCCAATCATGCATAGCGGTGCAGAGGGTGTTCGTCCACAAGGAGATTTACGACCGGTTTCTTTCTGAATTTGTATTCGTGTCGAAATCGGTTAAAGTGGGTGATCCCAATGAAGATCGGACCGTCGTGGGACCTATGATTAGTGAATCAGCGGCAAGGAAGGTGGAGGAATGGATTGCCGAGGCGACCGCTGCGGGAGCACGAGTACTCTGTGGTGGCACGAGGAAAGGATCCCTGCTTGAACCAACTGTGATTGTGGGTGTGAACCCAACGATGAAAGTGAGCTGCCAGGAAGTATTTGCGCCAGTCACGACCGTTGAACCATTTGAAACATTTGAAGAAGCAGTGGCAATGGTGAATGATTCCGCTTATGGTTTACAGGCCGGAGTGTTCACGAACGATTTCTCTCACGTTCTGTTCGCGTACAAGAATCTGGAAGTGGGTGGCGTCGTCATCAACGACTACCCGACATTCCGGATAGACCACATGCCGTACGGTGGCGTGAAGGATTCCGGATTCGGGCGTGAGGGTATCAAGTACGCAATTGAAGAGATGATGGAGCCCAAACTGTTGGTGGTCAATCAACAATCGAGCCTCTAATATGCGTTGGATGAGACATCGTCTGTGAACTCGTTTCCCGCCATCACTCAATTCTGTTATCAAGTTGTTGAAAGGTTTCTCTTGATTTTTCCTCCACTGTTGAATACAATAGTTCGGAGTTTGAAATCGTGATTCATTGAAATCCGTTGGCCGTCATGGTTGATCTGTGGCGGCCAGTTTTTCGTAACCCCTAGCTTGTGCTGTTGGTATGTCTCAGTTTGTCCATCTCCACAATCATTCTCACTACAGTCTGCTTGATGCTGCCTGCCGCATTGATGATCTGATTCGAGCCGCGGTCGAAGACGGGATGCCCTCCATTGCCCTGACCGATCACGGCGTGATGTTCGGCGCCATTGAATTTTACAAGAAAGCCGAAAGGGCCGGAATCAAGCCGATCATCGGCATGGAAGCGTACATAGTAACAAAGGGGAGCCGGTTCGAAAAGTCAACGCAACCGACCGAGAGTGGCGGAAAGCGGTCAGCATACCATCATCTCTTGCTCCTGGCAAAGGACGAAGTGGGCTACAGGAACCTGCTAAAACTCTGTACGATTGGCCATACCGAAGGATTCTACTACAAGCCTCGCATTGACACAGAGGTTTTGCGACAGTACCGGGAAGGGCTTATTGCAACTTCTGCGTGTGCCGGTGGCGTTATCTCCGCGCATCTGGTATCGGGAAACGACAAAGAGGCATACGAAGCCGCCGAAATCTACAAGGACATCTTCCGCGACGATTTCTATGTTGAGATTCAGAATCACGGACTGGAACGTGAGGCGATTGTCCGATCCAAGGCTCCTAAGCTGGCCAAGGACGTTGGCTTGAAGTTGATCGGGACGAACGACATCCACTATCTCAAACATGAGCATGCGATAGCCCACAACATCATGCTGCTGATACCCGATGCAAGCAGCTCAAACACCCCGGACTATACACAGCTTCGTTATCAGACAGACCAGGTTTACTTCAAGTCTGCCAAGGAGATGCTTGATGTCTTCAAGGATTTCCCTGAGGCCGTCAGCTCGACGCTGGAAGTCAATGAGAAGTGCAACTTGAAGCTCAACCTCAAAAAGAACTTCATGCCCAACTTCCCCATACCGCAAAACGCCGGCGTGAATACTCTTGATGAGTACTTTGACAAGCTTTCGCGGGAGGGGTTTGCACGTCGCTATGCGGAACCTTCGCAGGAACTCCGTGCGAGACTGGAGCATGAACTGGCAGTCATCAAGAAAATGGGGTATGCGGGATACTTCCTCATCGTGGCGGATTTCATCGATGCTGCCCGTCGGAAGGGAGTTGCCGTTGGGCCGGGTCGGGGAAGTGCTGCCGGAAGTGTGGTGTCGTATTCCCTCGGGATCACCAATGTCGATCCCATCAAGTACGATCTCCTCTTCGAGCGCTTCCTGAATCCGGACAGAGTCAGCATGCCTGACATTGATATCGACTTCTCGGATACGAAACGTGACCTCGTAATCCAGTATGTACGCGAGAAGTACGGTCAGGATTCGGTTTCGCAGATCATCACGTTTGGTACGCTTTCCTCCCGCGCAGTTCTCAAGGATGTCGGCCGTGTTCTTGGCATACCTCTCAGCACCATCGACTCGATCACAAAAGAAATCCCGGTGGAGCAAGGGAAGGTACGACCTCTCAAGGATGCGCTTGAAACGATTCCGGAACTCAAATGGGTGAAGGAAAGCAACGATCCCAAGATCAGGACATTGATCGACGCCTCCATCGTGCTTGAAGGCATGAACCGCGGCGCGGGCATGCATGCAGCCGGGGTGGTGATCGCTCCGGGAAATATCAGCGACTACGTGCCGCTGTACAAAACTCCGCAGACCGAGCTGATGACCCAGTACAACATGAAGGATCTTGAGACCGCCGGATTGCTCAAGATGGACTTCCTCGGACTACGGACACTTTCCGTCATCGAGAACGCGCTCACGCTGATCAAAGAGAATCACGGCGTCGAGATCAATCTTGATGCCCTGCCGGAGGAAGATGCGACGACATTCGAGATGTTCTCGCGTGGCGATACCGTTGGTGTGTTCCAGTTTGAAAGCTCCGGCATGCGGGACTGGCTGACGAAGTTGAAGCCAACTTCCATCAGCGATCTGGTTGCAATGAATGCGTTGTACCGTCCGGGCCCGATGGAGATGATCGGAGACTTCATTGCCCGGAAGCACGGCCAGCAGAAGATCGAATACCTACATCCCAAACTTGAATCCACGTTGAAGGAAACGTATGGCGTCATTGTGTACCAGGAACAGGTGATGAAGATTGCGAGCGAGATCGCAGGGTTCACGCTCGCGAAGGCTGACTTGATGCGCCGCGCCATGGGAAAGAAAGACAAGAATCTCATGGCCACCCTGAAGGAGGAATTCGTTGACGGTGCAGTGAAGCAGGCTACTCCGAAAAAGGTTGCGGGCGAGATTTTTGATCTGATCGAAAAGTTCGCCTCGTATGGCTTCAACAAATCGCATAGTGTCGCGTATTCCATTGTTGCGTACCAGACAGCGTATCTCAAGGCGCACTATCCCGCGGAGTTCATGGCGGCAACCCTGTCCTCCGAAATCGGCAACACCGACCGGATCGTGAAGCTGATTGATGATTGCCGCAAGTTGAGCATCAAGGTCCTGCCCCCTGACGTCAACGAAAGTGGCAAGGACTTTAATGTCGTGAAGGGCGACATTCGTTTCGGGCTCTGTGCAATTCGGAACGTGGGCGAAGGTGCGGTTGACTCGATGATCAAGGCGCGGAACGGGGAAGGTCCGTTCAAGAATATCTTCGATTTCTGCAAACGGGTAGACCTCAGACTTGTCAACAAGAAGTGTCTTGAAAGCCTCGCCCAGGCAGGTGCCTTCGATGGCTTCGGCAATCATCGGGCTCAGATTTTCGAGAATATTGAGCGGGCTATCACCTTCGGTTCAACCGCTCAAAGCCAGTCGTTGACCGGTCAGTCAGGGCTTTTTGATGAAACGAGCAAGTCAGGTCAGCGGATCATGTATCCATCGTTGTACGAAGCTTCCGCATGGAAGGAATCCGAGAAGCTGATGCACGAAAAGACCATGCTCGGATTCTACGTCTCGGGCCATCCCTTGCTCAAGTTCGAACACGAGATCAACGAATTTGCCAACGTGCATTTTGGTGATGTGTCCGGATTCAGGAACGGCAGTACTGCCAGGGCGTGTGGCATTGTAAGCGGAGTGAAGAAGAAGGTTGACAAGCGCGGCAACACGATGGCGTTTGTGGAACTCGAGGACTTCAGCGGGAAAGCGGATTGCATTGTGTTCTCGGATGCGTTTGCAAAGTACAATCAGTATCTCCATCCTGATGCGATGGTAATGGTGGTGGGGAAGGGGGAGGTGAATGGAGAACTGCTCAAGATTCTCGTCAACGAAGTTGACCCGATGGAAAGAGTGAGGGAAAAGCTCACAAAGAGTATCATACTGTCGATCAACGTGAACGCCGTTCAGGAGCAAACGATCACCGAGTTGCGAACGTTGATGGAGAAAAGCAAGGGGAACTGTTCGTGTTACTTCAATGTTGTTCAGGAAGGCACGAACAAGTTGTATCATACAAAGAAATACACCGTGGAGCCGTCTGATGCGTTTGTTGGCGAGGCACGAAGAATCCTCGGACCGCAAAGCGTCAGATTTTCGGGGTGAATTCAGACAAACTCAAGGAGGAAATGTGAAACCAATTGAAATAACTGATGCGAACTTCGACCAGGAAGTGATGAAGTCTGACAAGCCTGTGCTCATCGACTTCTGGGCAGTCTGGTGTGGGCCTTGCAAGATGGTTGCGCCGGTTGTTGAGGAGATCGCGAATGAATATAACGGCAAGCTGAAAGTCGGCAAGCTCGACGTTGATAGCAACCCCGAAGTCTCGATGAAGTTCGGGATCCGGAGTATTCCCACGCTGATGGTCTTCAAAGGCGGGAAGGTTGTCGAGCAGATCATCGGGGCCGTACCGAAGCGGAACCTGGTTGACAAGGTGATCCCGCACATTCCTGTGAACTAGCAATAGACATCGTTCCCAATTGAGCCCGGCCCTTGAAGAAAGGTCCGGGCTTCCGTTTTTCGGCCCCTCTGTTTGCAACTCCCGCAGCTTTTCGATATTATTGCTCTCGCAAACCCGTTCGCTCTTTCCTGCGCTTTCTCCAACGCCCGGAGCTCCCATGAGACTATCGACAATCATTCCCGTCATCTTTCTGCCGATTGTACTAACGACGCAAGCATTTCCGCAACAATCCACACCGCTCGAGATCATTGTCAATTCTCCCAGGGGTGCGACCTCAACCATCGACCAGAGCCAGATGATTTTTGTTTCGTTCAACCAGGCGATGGTTCCGCTGAAAGAAGTGCCGCAGGGCGAAGACGCGGGCCCGATGTTGATCGAGCCGGGAATCAAAGGGAAGTACCGGTGGATGGGGACGAGAACGCTTGCGTTCATCCCTGCCGATACACTCCCGTTTGCCACCAGGTACACCATCACTGTGCCGTCGGGTACAAAATCTCTTTCCGGGGATGTTCTTCAGGGTCAGTTTCGGTGGGACTTTGAAACGCCGCGGCCAAAGATTGTCTCAATGTTGCCATACAACGGCCAGCGGTTCGTTGAACTGGACCACGCCATCAGGATTCAATTCAATCAGCCGGTAAACCCCGACGTTGTGTCCAAGTTCATCTCGATTGAAGAGCATTCAAGCGCAGGGACCGCTTATCCGACTTACTCCGCACGTTGGCCGACCGAGGAGGAGGAAAAACCATCCGATGAAACGAGGCGCTGGAGGTTTCAAAGTCAGTTCCCACTGAACTATACGGTGGTGTTTTCACCCATGGTACCCCTCAGAAAAGCCGCCTCGTATACTGTTCGATGCAAGAGGGATCTGCCGGGTGCACAAGGTCCTCTCGGAATGAGCACAGAATTCTCGTTTTCATTCTCCACATTCAATGAGTTGAGCTTTGTGAGAGTGAAGAACGAAGACAAATTCAATCCGGCTCAGTCACTGGTCCTCATCTTTTCCAATCCGGTTCCGGTGAAAGAAGTTGCAAAACTCCTCGTGTTTGATCCTCCACTGAATGTTGATCCGAATCAGTTTGGCTGGGACTACCAGGGTGAAGAAGTCTCGATTCAACTTCCACTCTCCCCCGAGAAGGAATACACAGGGATGATCAGTGCCGGATTGAAGGATCGTTTCGACAACGAGATCAAACACGACACGCATTTTACATTCCGCACAGGCTCGTTTGCGCCGTACGTGAGAATGACGACGGGGCCCGGAGTCATCGAGGCGTATGAATCACACCGTTACCCGGTATCGTTCATGAATATCGACTCGGTCCATCTGCAAATGGGCAAGGTAGCTCCCGCCGGAATCGTTCCCCTCATGCGAAGAATGGACTTCTCCTACTACGAACAACTCGCTGAAGAGGAAGGCATCCTGGAGACTCAGGAGTCGAAGAGCGAGCACCCGGCCGAATTCTCCATCTCCAGGATGTGGCGAATCGGCGGTACGCGAAACAAACAATCAGTCCGGCCCATTGAACTTGATGACGTGCTGGGAAAATCCTTGCGGGGTGTCGCCATCGTCCAGGTTGACAATCGGCTGTCCGATCCCCATCACCGATTCTATAAAGCTGTGGTTCAAGTGACGAATATCGGCATCACGGCGAAGTTTGGTCCGGGTACTTCTCTCGTATGGGCGACGAATCTGAAGGATGCATCACCAATAGCAGATGCCGAGGTCGAGCTGAGAAGCGATTCGAATGAAGTCGTCTGGACTGGAAAGACGGACGCAAAGGGACTTGCGAAAGGTCCAGGATGGGGGTCGGTCGGACTGCTTTCGAATGATGAGTGGCGCCAGCCAAGGCTGTGGGTGATCGTGAGGAGTGGGGAGGAGGTCGCATTCTCGAGCTCGGACTGGCAGGAGGGAATCGAACCATGGCAGTTTGGACTTGTACAGGACTGGAATCCCAAGCTTGAGCCCATGCTCGGCTCGATTATGACTGACAGGGGACTGTACAAGGCGGGAGAGCAGGTGGAGATAAAAGGCGTCGTGCGCGTGAGAAAAGAGGGAGTCTGGAGGATTCCGGGGAAGATCGATTTACGACTCTTCATACACAATCCCCGCAACGAGGAGATCATGACCGCGTACCCGAGAACTAATCAGTATGGATCGTTTGCTTCATCCCTGCCGCTTAAACCGGGTACACCACTCGGGTATTATTCAATGTCTCTCGAGTCGAAGGAGATGGTAAAGGGCAAGGAAACATGGACCGGAATCGGGAGCGAAACATTCCGGGTGGAGGCATTTCGCCCCGCGGAGTTCGAGGTGATCGCGCAGAGTCAGGAAAAGAGCTACATCGTCGGTGACACGTTCAAGGGATTTCTGAGTGCCCGTTATCTCTTCGGCGCAGCATTGAAGAACGAGCCAGTTACGTGGCGTGTCTCTGTCACGAACACGTCATGGCAGCCCGAGGGATTTGACGGCTACTACTTCGGGCCCATGTACTGGCTCTCGAGGTACTCCGGTCGGAGCGGATACAGGCTTCTGGTCAGCAAGCAGGAGAAGCTGGATGAGAAAGGGGGGATAGTAGTCTCAGCCGATTTGAAGGTCGGCGAAATAACAGGAGCGGCGTCATTGCTGTTCGAAGGGGATGTCACATCACCGTCCCGCCAGCAGATTTCCGGCAGGACATCGGTGAGTTGTTCACGGAGGCGACTACTATATCGGGATTGCACCATCAACAACATTCATCCAGGCAGACTCGACACTGATGTACAAACTTGTTGCGATCACACCCGAAGGCAAGAATGTTTCCGGAGTATCACTCGTCGTCAAAGTGATCCAACGGATCTGGCGCTCTGTGCGGAAAGCGGAATCAGGAGGACGGTATGCCTGGATGTCAGAGGAGGACAATATTGTTGTGGATTCTTCTGTGGCGTCGAGTGGAGAGAGCCCGACCGAGATCATGTTCAAGACAAAGCAGGCCGGATTCTACTACATCGAAGCGGAAGGGAAAGACAAACGGGGCAACTCCATCCTGACTGACGCATATTTCTACGTGAGCGGTTCGGGATATGTGCCATGGGAGCGAAGCAACGATGACCGGATCGAGTTGGTTGCCAACAAGACGAACTTCGCCCCGGGAGAAATTGCCGGAGTGCTTGTTAAGTCACCGTATGAGGAAGCGAACGCCCTCATCACGATCGAGCGCGAGGGCATTCTCCGGCACTACACCACAAATCTCGTTGGCAGCGCGCCGCAAATCAATATTCCGATTCTAAAGGACTACCTTCCCAACGTGTTTGTATCGGTGGTGTTGCTGCAAGGCCGAACCGCCGAAGCAGGGAAGTCGAAAGAGTCGGATGTCGGTCGACCATCGTTCAAAGTGGGCTACGTGAAGCTCTCGGTCAGCCCGAAAGAAAAGGAGCTCAGCCTCACCGTGAACACGGACAAGAAGGACTTTAGGCCGGGGGATTCAGTTGAAGTCACCCTTGCGGTGAAAGACGCCTCCGGGAATGGAGTTGCGACAGAGCTCACCATAAGCGTTGCAGACCTTGGTGTTCTGAATCTAACGGGGTACAGGCTTCCACGACTGTTCAACGAGTTTTACGCCGAGAGGCCCCTTGCGGTAAAGACAACCGAGACACGAATGCATCTTGTCCAGCAACGCGACTACGGCGAGAAGGGTGAAGATGAGGGCGGTGGCGGTGCGGAGGAGAAAATGATGGCCGGGGTTGATGCTGAAGGAATTCGCAAGGACTTCCGTGCCACTGCCTATTGGAATCCTTCAGTCATCACCGATTCCAGAGGGCGAAGCCCGGCTGAAATTCAAACTTCCCGACAATCTCACATCATTTGAAGTCATGGCCATTGGTCACACCCTCAACTCTGAGTTCGGCTACGGCGAGAACAACTTCACGGTCAGCAAGCCCCTGCTGTTACAGCCTTCATTCCCCAGGTTTGCTCGCGTGGGAGACAAGTTTGAGGGTGGCGTGCTGATGGTGAATTATTCGAGCCAGGAGAAGCGTGTCAGCGTTACCACCCGTACAAGCGGGGCCAGCTTCAAAGGCAACGACTCATCGTTCTTTGTCTTGAAGCCGGGACAATCCCTTGAGGTGAGAAACAACTATACCGCCGACAAGGTGGGCAAGGCAACGTTCATCTTCAAGGCGAAGACAGACGACGACGCAGACGGCCTTCAGTGGACAATCCCCATCAATGTGCCCCGTATCCGCGAGTCGGTTGCGCTATACGAATCAACGACCGACAGCCTGACGCGAGAGAAACTCGTTGTTCCCAGGAACATGTACACCGACCTCGGGGAAGTGGAACTCACAGCCGCGTCGACTGCAATGGTTGGCTTGTCGGGGGGCATATCGTATCTCTTTACCTATCCCTATGGTTGTCTCGAGCAGCGACTGTCCGCCGTTCTACCGATCATTCTGGCAAGAGATCTTGTAGAAGCGTTCAAGCTTGAAGTCTACAAGGACAAGGATTACCGCCAGGTTGTTGAGAAGACTCTGGATGAACTTCAGGCATTCCAGCGTTGGAACGGCGGGTTCTCATACTGGAAAAACACACCGGACACGTGGCCATATATCTCTGCGTATGCGGTGTACACGATGGTTCAGGCAACGCGGGCTGGGTATCAGGTGAACCAGGGCCAAATGCGATCAGGGATGGACTACCTGCGCCGCGTGCTCGATGGTGCCGAGCCGTGCAAGTATTACAGCGAAAGTGCCTGGAGTTGCACACGAGCGCTCATCCTCTACACATTTGCTCTCGCCGGGAAGCCGGACTTTGGTTTGATGGAGAAGCTGTATGGAGAACGAAGCAAAGCACCACTCTTTGCGAAAGCCTATCTGCTTCGTGCGTTGTTTGCAGCGAAAGGCAATGCCGCGATGATGCAGGAACTTGCCCGTGATCTCACGAATCAGGCGAAGGTGGCTCCTGCGTCAGCCCATTTTGAAGAGCGCAATGACCAGGGAATGGATTGGATCTTCGATTCCAACATCCGCACCACCGCCCTCACCATGCAGGCTCTTGTTGAGACACAGCCGGAGAATTCAATCCTGCCGAAGGTGGTTCGATGGCTTCTTGAAAAACGGGAACGGGGATGTTGGAGGACGACTCAGGAAAACCTCTATGTTGTCGATGCCCTGGCGACATATTTCAAGACATACGAGAAAGATGAACCTGACTTTCGTGTCGAGATTGACCTTGCCGGGAAAACTGTCCTGAAGGAAATGTTTGAAGGAAGAAATTTCAGAACAGTTACGGCCCGCCAACCCTGGGCTGGACTGGACGAGGGGAAGGAGTACGACGTTGAGATGAAGAGGGACGGAAAAGGGAGACTGTACTATGGAGTTCGGATGAACTACTATCCAAAAGCGTCATCGAACGCCAGGGAGGAAGGTTTCAGCATCATCAAGGAGACCGAACAAGTGACAGGCGTTCAGGGGACGCCAGGTATATTCGCAGCAGGTTCGATGATCCGTGTTACCATCTCGGTGGTCACCAATCAGGAACGACATTTCGTTGTCGTGGATGATCCACTTCCTGCAGGGTTCGAGGCTGTCAACAGCTCATTCCTGACAACTGCAAGCAATGTCAATGAGTACAGACAGCAGGGGGAGAGGGATTGGTGGGAATTCGATCCGTTCGACCATGTGGAAATGAAAGACGATCGCGTTCTGCTTTTTGGAGACTACCTTCCGGCTGGGATTCACTCATATACGTATTTGGCGCGGGCGACATCATTCGGCACGTTCAACGTGCCATCCACAAGGGTGGAAGGAATGTATGAACCTGAAGTATTCGGTCAAACCGGAGAGAGGATCGTAACGATCCGATAGAGCTCAATAAGCGGGAGGACCGGGTGTATCGACATCCGATCGATCCCTCCCCCGGAGTTCTGCGACAGTCTCGATGATCATCTGACGGACGGTTGAACACAGACTGGTAGCTCCCTCCGCTGTGAGGCCCGCTGTATCAACTTCGGGTAGGATCCTGACGTACACCTCGGAAGGTTTCCCAAATTTCCAGCTTTTCTTCGGGAGACATCCGAACGAACCTTCAACTGCGACAGGAAGGATGGGAACCTGTGCTTTTACTGCGAGGTGGAATGCGCCTTCATTGAAGAGACCAATGCGTCCATCCCGTGAACGAGTTCCTTCAGGGAAGAACATGACTGAACACTTCTGTTCAAGATACCGCTTTGCAGTCAGGAGCATCATCGCTCCGCTTCGTCTGTCGGTTCTGTCCACAGGAATGTCCCCCGCCAGCTTCATCATCCATCCAACAAAGGGGAGGCTGAAGAGTTCCTTCTTGGCAATCCATTTCATCTCCCACGGGAGGTTCGAGAGAATTGGGATATCGGCGTGCGATTGATGATTACTCACGACAACATACGGTCGCCGGGGGTTGTCGACCTTGTGGCCCGAGATATGGATTCGCCAGGAGGGATTCACAGAAGTCATCGCCACACCAAGCCTGCGGAACCATCTCCCCGTGCGATAGTGCACAGGGTCGCGGTCGAACAGTCTGATGATTGCGAGAAGGGGAAGCCAAAGGATGATGAGGGTAATTACTGCGAGCCAGATCCAGATCGAGCGGAGTGTGTTGAGCATTTCTACCTGCTGTCGTCCACCCACTTTGTCATGACATAACGGGTATGTTCCTTGAAGCCCGACTTGCGATACAAGCCCTGAGCCTGAATGTTGGCGTGCTCGACCTCGAGTCGCATCGCCTTGATGCCCTGCATTGTGCAGAACTCGTGCGCGAAGGCAAGGACGCTCTTGCCGATGCCTCTTCCCCGGTATGCCGCATTGATATGCAGTTCGTCAAGAACCGCAACCTCTCCATGGAATTCAAGGCTGAACAGGAATGTGATGACGAAATAGCCCACTGAATGGTCAGACTCTTCGATGAGCCACACTCGGCCAAGCGATTCGTCACGAAGGAGGTGCTTCATCGCCTTTTCGGCAGCGCGGGAATCAAACTTCAGGCGATCGTACGCGTAGTATTCGCGCATGAGTCCGACGAGTGTTTCCAGGTCGTCGGGAGAAGCAACTCTGAATGTTGGCTCTTTCTTTGACTTCATGGCTCTTGCTCCCTGATTCCCAGTTGGGCAAGCTGATCGGCCCTCTCGTTTAGCCTCACTCCGGCGTGGCCGGTGACTTTGTGGAAATTGATTGATCGTGCGTCGATCAGTGCAAGCAGTTTCTTCCAGAGGTCCTGATTTTCTACGGGCTGCTTCTTGGAGTTTCTCCACCCGTTCTTTTGCCAGGTCGCGTACCATTGCTCGCGCATGCAGTTGACAAGGTACGCGCTGTCAGAGTACACATCAACCGGGATGGTAGCCGATGTGATCCCTTCAAGGGCCCTGATACACGCCGTCAGTTCCATGCGTTGGTTCGATGTGTCGCGTTCGCCGCCGTGGATCTCCTTTACCGTGCTGTGGTAACTCAACACGGCCCCCCATCCGCCGACGTTGTGGGCAGATTGGTTGCCCGAACACGCGCCGTCACAATACACGATGATTCGTGTACGCGGGCTTGTCGATTTGTCAGTCGATCTTGCAGTCGGCACGGTTTTTTCTTAGGTTTTGCATGAATTGTGAGTCCAATCTACCTATAACACATGCGAGATTCAAGAAAGAAAGGTCATGGCCGCCAGTTCGGGACGTTCCTGTTGGTATGTCTCATCATTGGTGCAGGGTCAACTTTTCTGAAGTTGCCGCAAGAGGATTTCGGGAAGCAAGGCGTTCACTCGTTACGTGTTGAGGATCGGAACGGATTGCAGCTACGGGAGTTTCTCAACGATGAACAGGGACGAGGGCAATGGAGACAACTCGACCGGATCGCTCCCGCTCTGGTTCAGGCCACAATTGCGGTTGAGGACAAGCGGTTCTATCACCATATCGGCGTTGACCCGTCTGCAATTGTAAGGGCATTGGTGGAGGACGTAAGGGCGATGCGGTTTGTCTCGGGTGGGTCGACGCTTTCCCAGCAGGTGGTCCGCAACGTCTATCATCACACGCGTTCGCTGCGAAACAAGGTGTTGGAGATCTGGCTCGCACTCCGTCTTGAGCGAACAATGAACAAGGATGAAATCCTTGAGCAATATCTGAACCGGGCTCCTTATGGCAATCAATTGATCGGTGTTGAGGCGGCGGCCCGCCATTATTTCGGGAAGCCCGCCATCGCGCTTTCGATTGCCGAGTCTGCTTTCCTTGCCGCACTGCCGAACTCGCCTTCGACACTCAATCCATTCCGGAACCCGGACGCGGCCAGACCGCGACAACGACTCATTCTGGGGAAGATGCGAACGCAGGAAATGATTTCCGAAGACGAGTACGAACGTGCACTTCAGCAGCCGCTCGCCATCAACGCCCCGGGGTCGGACTTTCTGGCACCGCATGTTGTCAGCATGGTTGTTGCAGAACTTGGCGGGCAGCGGGACGTGGCATCGATTCGGACAACCATTGACTATCCGATGCAACAGAGTATCGAGTATCTGCTCAGGGGCCACCTCGCAAGGCTCGCCGGGAAAAATGTCACGAATGGCGCTGTGGTGGTCATTGAGAATGCGACGGGAAACGTCCGTGCTCTGATCGGCTCGGCCGACTACTTCGACGAGCAGCATAGTGGGGAGGTAAATGGCGCTTTAGCACTTCGCCAGCCGGGGTCCGCCATCAAACCCTTTACATACGGAACAGCTCTCGAAGCCGGACATTCGCCGGGGACCGTTCTTGCTGACATCCCCCTCCATATCCCGGATGCAGGGGGAGACTATGTGCCGGAGAACTACGACCGGCATTATCACGGCCCGGTGCGCGTGCGGATTGCTCTTGCCTGTTCCTACAATATTCCTGCCGTGCGAACACTCCAGTTTATCGGCAAGGAGAATCTCATTGAACGCCTCCATCTTGCCGGACTGGATTGTATAAACCAATCGGCAGAGTACTACGGTTTTGGTTTGACGCTTGGCAACGCAGAGGTTACGTTGCTCAGTCTGACGAATGCGTATTGTGCAATCGCAAACGCCGGGATATGGAAGGCAGCGAACCTTATCGAATCCGTCCGCACTGTGAATGGGAGCTCGGGTCTACGGGAAATGGCGCAGCCCCCACGCAGGTTGTTCGATGAGCGTGTGGCGTTTCTCCTGTCGAACATCCTGAGCGACCCTGTTGCCCGCCGGCCCGCCTTTGGCAATGCATTTCATTTCCCATTTGTGTGTGCAGTCAAGACCGGAACAACGAAAGACTACAGGGATAATTGGACTGTGGGTTTCACAACCCGCTATACCGTTGGAGTGTGGGTCGGCAACTTCGACGGAAGCGAGATGCGTGGTGTCTCGGGTCTCGCCGGCGCGGGGCAGATCTTCACCGATGTGATGATGATGCTTCACATGCCTCCGAGGGGCTTTCCTCCCTCGGAATTCACAAAGCCCAAGGGTCTTGTATCCATTGCGATTTGTCCTTTGTCGGGGAAACTTCCAACACCGCAATGCGGGACGTCGATCCGGGAGTGGTTCATTCGGGGAAGCCAACCCTTGGAGCCCTGCGATGTTCATCGCCGATTTCGCTGCCGTGATGATGATGGCGAAACCATCGACCGCGTGTTTGAAGTCTTGCCGCCGGAGTACGCAGTGTGGGCTGCCGAGGAAGGGATTCCTTTGCCGCCAGGGAATGCGATCAGGCTGACGGGCGCCACGTCAGGCTTAAAGGACGATTCGGTAAATCCCAAAAAACTGCTTTCAATTCTTTCTCCAAACGATGGCGATCTGTTCAAGCTCGATCCGACGTTGCGACCGGAGTACCAGACTGTCAGGATACTTGGTTTCATCCCGGATCGGGTCAGCAACGTGAGTGTGGTTGTGGACGACAAGGAATTCTACAGATATGACCGACGGGGAGTGTGGTGGAATCTGAAGAAGGGGAGTCATCGGCTGCAACTTGTTGGCACGGTGCGCGATGCGCGTGTCGAAAGCGACAAAGTAGTGATTGTCGTCGAGTAACACAATCTGCAACATCCCGAATGACCCGTCCGTACCACCGTGACGTTTCATGCACGGAAGTCCTCTCCAATTTTTGCTCCCAAGCTGGCGTCATGACCCTTGACAAATGGGTCATAATCAATTATATTGAATTGAGATATTTTGAATTCAAAATACATTGCAGATGACACGACGTTACGGAAAGAAGGCTGACCTTGCCCTCGGTATGTGGGTGAAACTTGCCCGGGCCTTCTCGGTATTCAACAAGCACACGACAGAGGACATCCGTCGCTATGGACTCACCCAGGCGCAATTTGGGGTCATTGAATTGCTGGGGCATCTTGGATTCATGACTCTCGGGGACATTGCCAGGAAGCAACTCTCAAGCTGTGGCAACACGACAGTGGTCGTGGACAATCTTGAAAAAACCGGTCTCGTTGAACGCCGGCACTGCAAGGAGGATCGCAGGGCGGTGTACGTACACCTGACTCCCAAAGGGAAACGACTGTTTGAGGATATCTTTCACCAACACGCCCACGTTGTTCAACGCCTCGCCTCGGTCTTGACCGAGGTGGAACAAAAACAACTGTCCGCCTTGTTGAAGAAACTGGGATTGGCGTTGAAAGTACATACAGCTAACATGAATTGACGCCAGGGGGTCTGAAATCATCATGAGAAGTATCAATGTTCTGGGATTCTCGGGGAGCCTTCGAAAGGCCTCCTACAACTCCGGGCTGCTTCGGGCCGCCGGAGAATTGCTGCCGGAAGGGATGACACTGGAAATATTTGACCTCCATGCTATTCCTCTGTACAACGCGGACAACGATGGGGGCAGCCTCCCGGAACCGGTACGGCATTTCAAATCCCGTATTGCAGTCGCGGATGCATTACTTATTGTGACGCCGGAATACAATTACTCCGTCTCGGGTGTGCTGAAGAATGCGATCGATTGGGCTTCGCGCACGCCCAAAGACTCTCCTCTCAACGGAAAGCCTCTGGCGATGATGGGTGCCGGAGGAACAATGGGAACGCTGCGGGCACAAATGCATTTGCGACAGATTCTTCAATTCAATGGCACGTTACCGTTGCAGAAGCCGGAGCTCTACGTTTCGAAGGCGTGGGAGAAGTTTGACGCAGAAGGAAATCTCCTGGATGCGGACACAAGAAAGGCAGTACGTTCCTTGCTGGAAGCATTGCTTGCATGGACACTCCGTTTGATTCCCCGGGGATAAGACGAAGATTGAGTATCATTGGCAACAATCATTGAAGAAGGTCATGAAATGAAAGAATACATGGTCATAATTGGACTTCCTGCGAATCCTCCCGGGGAATTCATTTCCTTGATCCCCAGGCAGAGGGCAAGAATTGACGAGCTGATGAAGCAGGGTGTGCTTACGAGTTACAGTCTCGCATTTGACCGGTCGCGTCTGTGGGTCACGGTGAGCGCGGATTCCGAAGAAAATGTGGTGGAGATTGTGTCGTCGTTTCCACTGTTTGGATGGATGAATGCAGAGATCCGGGAGCTGATGTTCAGGAAAACGGATGCAGTCATGATGCCCCCGGTATCGATGAACTGAGTTGACCATGTCATTCACAGGCGCAGGGCGTACCATAGATGACGAGGTGTGTTCATGGCCGGAGGTGGCCACCGGTCCACATCGTTTTGGAGGCTAACAGTGGAGGGAGGGGAACTATGAAGAGGTACCTGAGGTTGAGACGCCGAGTTCAGAGAACCATTATTTTCAGAAACTACTATCAAGGAAAAGCATACATGCATAGAATATTGACTCTCATCGCGGCGGCCTTTTTCATTGCCGCTGCCAATACAGCGTATAGTGCTGTCTGGAAAATGGACAAAGCCCACAGCCAGGTAACATTCACCGTGGCCCACCTCGTCATTTCGGAGGTGACGGGAATGTTCAAGGACGTCGATGCAACACTGACTGCAAACACGGACGACTTCACGGATGCCCAAATCGATGCGACAATCAAGGCGGCGAGTATTGATACGGGCAGCGAAGGACGTGACAGGGACGTTCGATCCGATTCATTTCTGAGCACAGAGAAATTCCCCGAGATAAGATTCAAGAGCACAAAGATGGAGAAGACGGGAGAGGGAACATACAAGATCACCGGTGATCTGACCATTCGTGATGTAACGAAGAGTGTGGTCCTGGATACAAAATACGAGGGGACAATCCGGGATCCTTGGGGAAATACCCGATCTGCCTTCAAGGCTACCACGACCATTGATCGGTTTGATTTTGGCGTCAGGTGGGATAAGACAATGGACACCGGCGGACTCATAGCAGGGAAGAATATCAACATCACTTTGCTGATGGAGTTCACCAAATCGAAATAACGGCCCCGCCAGGGATCGTTTGTCACGCAACTCAAATCTCAATGTGGCTCTTCTTTTTTGGGAGCCACATTTCTTCCCCTTACCTTGGCAATGCCCCGGCATTGATCAAGCGCAAGCCTGACTGGCGGCGCCCAGTCGCGACTTTCCGCCTTGATGTTTCATCCCATAGTTCTTACTTTGGATCCAAGCCTCCCGGCATGTCCGCCTTCTGATACGCTGGTGTTTTCCAGTGTGGAGAAAGGACTCCCACTCCATTCCGGGTTCCGCAGTTCTTTCTTTTCGATCATCGGGATACGTACTTATTCGGGCTCTGACAACGGTAGGAGAGCGCAATGGATTCTCCGCAGTTTCAATATGCTGGTTTCTGGAAACGTTTCGTAGCGTACATCATTGATTCAATAATTATCGGTATGGGCAGCGTCGTGCTGCTCGTTCCTCTTCTTGCCGCCATCGGGCTTGGTGTATTTTCGATGAACAATATCAACTCGTATTACGATTCTGAGACGGCGGTTGGATTTCTTCTGGCCATGCTTGCCGCATACGCCCTCCTGGTACTCGGCATCATGGCGGCAGGGTGGCTCTATTTCGCTCTCATGGAGTCGTCCGGCCAACAAGGGACCCTTGGCAAGATGGCTGTTGGCATCAAGGTGACCGACGTGAACGGAACCAGAGTCACCTTCGCACGGGCAACGGGGAGATACTTCGCTAAATTCATCTCATCGCTCACCATGGGTGTCGGATATGCGATGGCAGGATTCACCCAGCAGAAACAGGCGCTGCATGATATCATTGCGGGATGTCTTGTGATCGACAAGTAACGGATAGCGGAAACAACGTCCTCGCCCCATTGATCATCAAGAGGTAGTCATGGATATCGGAATTGTGTTCGGAATTTTCCTTGCCACTGCTATTCCCCTGGGAATTGTGATTCTCCTGTTCGTGTACATCAATAAAACCAATAGCCTGCAACACAAGATGGAATTGATGGATTCGATACACTTCCGCCTGCGAAGCCTCGAGGATGATATTGCCGAGCTACGTCGAAAACTCATTCCTCACTCAGAGCCAGTCCCACCATCGGGGAAACTGACGAACGAAGTCCAGGCAACGCCTGTCCGCACACCGGAGCCTCAACCTGCTGCTTCCGTATCCGTGTCAATCCCGGTGGATAAACCCAGAACTCAAGCACCAGCAGTGTCGCCCCCGCCATTGCCTCAACCGGCGAGTCCGTCAAGGACAAGGGAAGAATGGGAAGCGCTTATTGGAGGCAAGCTGCTGAACCGCATCGGTGCCCTCGCTCTCATCATTGGTGTCGGCTTCTTCCTGAAGTACGCGTTCGATAACAACTGGATCACCGAAACGATGCGTGTTGTCATAGGGTTTGTCATTGGCGCCGGACTCCTGGTAGGGGCAGGACGTGCGAACAAATCAAAGCTCGAAGTATTTGCTCAGGGTCTCGTGGGTGCCGGACTTGCAGTGCTGTATCTTTCTGTGTTCGCAACGTTCAATTTCTATCATCTCGTCCCCCAAACTGTGGCGTTCCTGATGATGTCGGGAGTAACTATCCTGGCCTTCCTGCAGGGGTTCAAGTACGACTCGCTGGCGGTGTCAATGCTCGGATTGGTGGGTGGATTTCTGACTCCCTTTCTTTTGAGCACGGGTGAATCGAATGAAGTCGGCCTCTTCACCTACATCGCTCTCCTCGACGCCGGCCTTCTTGCCGTTCTATTGATGAAGGATAGCTGGGCAATGCTTGAACCGCTTGCCCTCGCTGCGACGTATCTGGTCTATTTGTTGTGGTACAGGGAATACTACGAGATGGACCAGATGCTGGCTACTACATACTTCCTGGTTGTGTTCTGGATGTTGTTCTACGCGATGGAGATCTATCGGGCGCTCAAGAAAATTGCCACGTCAGTGGAAGTCCGGACAGCAGTCGCGACAGCGAATGCTCTGTTCTTCTATAGTGCGATCTATTCATTGATTGAACCCGGCCATCATGAGGTGATGGGGTTGATCACACTCATTCTTGGCGTGGCGTATTTTGGCACTGCGTTGATCGTCCAGCGGCGCAACCCCGATGGGGTGAATGTATTCTTCCGTCAGGTTCTGATCGCCATAATACTTCTGGTTGCGGCGACTGCGATTCAGTTTACGGGTTTCAAGACGGTAGTTTGGTGGTCGGTCGAAGCGCTCGTCCTGATTCTTCTCGGCCTTCGATTTCGTCGTGATTTTGTCTGGCTTTCCGGCATTGCGATCTACGGGTGTGCACTTCTCAAGTTGTTGTACAATCCGGATTCATTCAGTACTTCACCCGTGGTTGACGCAGGTTTGTTGCTTAACCAGCGAGCGTTTACGTTCGCAATTCTTGCTGCATCAATGGGGATCTGCGCGGACTGGCTGAACAGGGCCGTTGAAGAGCGCCGATTGTTGTTTGCGCGGATTCTCAATTATATTTGGCCGGTCCTTGTGCTCGCCTTGATTACAGTAGAGACGACGGGGTACTTCAAATCGATCAAACTGACGGCAGCCGGGACAAGCCTCGATCGTCTCGACTTCAATGAGCTGATGACTCTTGGCGTGGTGTGGATGCTGTATTCACTTCCGCTGTTCTGGTTTGGCATGATAAGAAAGGAATTCCCGTGGCAACACACCGGCCTCGGCGTGGCGTTGCTCTCGGTCTGTCTCGCGGCGATCCGGGGACTCTCATTCATGCCTGTGGCGGATTTTCAGCTTGTTGCAAATTTCCGGTTTCTGACGATGATTATTGTCGTTGCCGGCACATTCGTTCTTGCAAGGTGGATTCGCAACCGGACCCCTCTGGGAAGCTGGAATGCTGAAGTGCTCGGCGCAGTTGGAGTCATTATCGTGATTCTCATGCTTGTGCTGGTGACAGGCGAGACAAAGGACTACTTTGAGAAAGCGAAGGTGATGCTCGGAGGAACATCGTACGCCGCAGAGTACTCACGGTTGAATAATCTCCAACAGTTGTCCCTCTCCGGTGTCTGGCTGTTCTATTCAATTGCTTTGATGGTTGTCGGAATCTGGAGACGTCATCGGGGAATCCGGATCGCGTCGATTGTGTTGTTCGGGTTTACGATTTTGAAAATCTTCATCTACGATCTCTCGTTTCTTGACACTCTCTACCGCATCTTCTCGTTCATCGGACTCGGGGTGATTCTTCTTGCGGTCTCATATCTCTATCAAAAATACAAGAGCATTATTCTCGGCGAATCAAAATCCGGAATGGCGGGAACATCAGCGTAAGCCGGGCCAACTTCGCACACGGTGTGATGGAGTCTCATCGGCTGCCGATTGATACTCAACCATTTTTTGTCTATCTTCTGAACGAATAACCGGCTGACATATCAGCGGTTATCCTCTTTACAATTGGAGTTCCTGTTGCCCTCATTCAAAAAACGCACTCATACTTGCGGCGAACTTCGGGGTTCCGACATCGGAAAAACCGTCATTCTCAACGGTTGGATAGCCACCCGGCGCAATCTTGGTGGCCTGGTTTTTATAGACTTGCGGGACCGTTACGGGAAAACACAAATCGTTTTTAATCCTCAAACAAACCCGTCGATTCATGAATTGGCCGGGACGTTACGCAGCGAGTTTGTCATCTCTGTTACGGGTACGGTTGAACGAAGACCTGACGTCAACCCTGATCTTGATACCGGCGAGATCGACATCATGGCAAGCGAGCTCACGGTTATCAGCAGGGCCGAGACCCCGCCCTTCGAGATCGATGACGAGGTCGAGGCGAACGAGGACCTGCGTTTGAAGTATCGCTATCTTGATTTGCGGCGCCCAACGCTTCAACGGAACTTGATCGTCCGGCACAGGATGTATCAACTTGTGCATCGCTATTTCGACGAACTGGGTTTCATCGAAGTGGAGACGCCGGTCCTGATGAGAAGCACGCCCGAGGGGGCACGGGATTATCTCGTCCCGAGCCGCGTCCAGCGCGGCAAGTTCTACGCATTGCCGCAATCCCCGCAAACCTACAAGCAAATCTTGATGGTCTCGGGACTTGACAAGTACGTACAGATAGTGAAGTGCTTTCGTGATGAGGATCTTCGCGCCGACCGCCAGCCTGAGTTTACGCAAATAGATGTGGAGATGTCATTCGTAGATGAGTCGGATGTTCGGGACGTCACCGAGGGGTTGATGCACAAACTCTTCAAGGAGTTGAAAGGGATTGATATCGCAGTACCGCTCCCCCGGCTTACGTACAAAGAGGCGATGGAATGCTATGGCAGTGACAAGCCTGACACGCGATTCGGGCTGAAGTTCACAACGCTGAACGACCTCGTCAGAAATTCAGGCTTCAAAGTGTTTTCTGATTCTGTGGCGAAAGGCGGCGTGGTTGCCGGCTTTGTTGTTCCCGGGGGAGCAACCTTCAGCCGGAGTCAGATGGATAACCTCGTCGACTTCACGAAGAGTCTTGGGGCAGGTGGACTCGCCTACTGCAAATGGACCGAGAAGGGGCTCGAATCGGGCATTGAGAAATTCCTGGGCAAGGAGTTGCTGCAAAAAATCGCCGACACGATGGATGCGCGAAAAGGCGACGTGATGCTCTTCGTGTCCGATACATGGCACAAGGCATACAACATTTTGGGGACGTTGCGCCTCGAGATGGCTCGCCGCCTCAACCTGATTGATGAAAGCAAGTTCAGCCTTCTCTGGGTGACGGAGTTCCCGTTGTTTGAGTGGAGTGAAGAGGAGAAACGGCATGTGTCCGTTCATCATCCATTTACATCACCCCACCCCGACGACGTGGCGTTGATGGATACTGACCTGGGAGCGGTGCGCGCTCGTGCCTATGATCTTGTGCTGAATGGAACCGAGATTGCCGGCGGGAGTATTCGTATTCACGATGCCGCCCTTCAGCAAAAGGCATTCAAGTTGCTGGGCATCGGACCTGATGAGGCGGACAAGAAGTTCGGATTCCTTCTGAACGCATTCAGATATGGTGCTCCTCCCCACGGAGGCATCGCATTCGGGTTCGATCGGATCGCAATGCTCATGACAGGTTCGAAGTCGATCCGTGACGTCATAGCGTTCCCAAAGACGGCAAGTGCCGTCTCGCTCATGGACGATGCCCCAAGCGAGGTGGATGAGAAACAGCTTCGTGAGTTGCACATTCGAGTGTTGTAGGTAACACCTGGTTTTCAGTGACAGACAATCGGAGGTTCTATGGTTGGAATTGTTGGCTATGGCGCGTACCTGCCGCGGTATCGTATAAAAGCGGAAGTGATTGCGCAGCAATGGGGGATGGACCCGAACGCCATCATCAGAGGTTTGCAGTTGAATGAGAAGACTGTCCCCGGTCAGGATGAAGACACGATCACAATTTCCGTTGCTGCCGCAAAGGATGCAATTCGCAGGGCGCAAATTGACCCCCAGGATATCGGGGCGGTGTATATCGGGTCCGAGTCGCACCCGTACGCCGTTAAGCCAAGCGGAACCATCCTGATTGATGCGCTCGGCATCGGACCGCACGTGCATGTGGCAAGCTACGAGTTTGCATGCAAGGCCGGGAGTGAGGCGATGTATGTGGCATACAGCCACGTGAAGTCGGGGGAGATGAAGTATGCCCTCGGCATCGGGGCCGACACCTCACAAGGTGCACCCGGTGATGCGCTTGAGTATTCTGCTTCGGCGGGAGGCGCAGCATTCATCATGGGAGGTGAACGGGTCGTGGCAGAAATTCTCTTCACGCACTCCTACACTTCGGACACACCGGATTTCTGGCGGCGTGAAGGTGAGTCGTACCCGCGACACGGTGGACGATTCACTGGTGACCCCGCCTATTTCAAACATATCATGGGCGCAGCCAGCGCATTGCTGGAGAAATCCAAGATGTCTCCTGCCGATTTCAAATATGCGGTCTTTCATATGCCCAACGGGAAATTTCCTCAGGAGGTTGGGAAGCGACTTGGTTTCAGGAAAGACCAGCTCGAAGTAGGCTGGCTGGTGCCGTGGATGGGGAATACTTATTCCGGCTCATCACCCACTGGTCTGGCCGCTGTTCTTGATGTTGCGAAGCCCGACGATCTCATCTTCATGGTTTCCTTTGGCTCCGGTGCTGGAAGTGATGGGTTCATTTTCAGAGTCACAGAAGAGATCACGAAGGTACAGGATCGTGCGGTGAAGGTGCGCGACATGCTTGACAAGAACAAGATCCATCTGAACTATGGTGAATACGCGAAGTATCGCCGCAAAATCAAACTGAACGAGTAGGAGGCCGACCAATGAGAGATGTAGCAGTGATTGGTGTTGGGATGACGAAATTCGGGGAGCTGTGGGGAAAGTCGATCAAGGACATTTTTGTCGAGGCGGCACTCAAGGCGATCGAAGATGCAGGCGTTGACCATATCGATTCCATGTATGTTGGGGCCATGTCTCCCGGACTGTTCGTGGGTCAGGAACACCTCGGCGCAGTGATGGCCGATTATCTTGGCGTGACCCCGGTTCCTGCAACGCGAGTTGAGTCGGCATGTGCATCGGGTGGTGCTTCGTTCCGACAGGCGTTCCTTGAAGTTGCCTCTGGCGCGAGTGAGATCGTGCTTGCCGGGGGGGTTGAGAAAATGACCGACGGTGCTGATGTGACAGAGGCCCTGGCCACGGCAGCGGACCAGGAATACGAAGTGTATCAAGGAATTACGTTCCCGGGATTGTATGCGTTGATTGCACGTGCGCACATGCAGCGATACGGAACAACGCGCGAACAACTGGCGGCAGTTGCAGTCAAGAATCACCGGAACGGGGCGAAGAACCCCCACGCGCAGTTTCGGTCCGAAGTGACGCTCGATCAGGTCATGAACTCGACAATGGTCTCCGATCCTCTTCGACTGCTGGACTGCTCTCCCGTGAGTGATGGAGCTGCGGCTGTCATTGTTGCTTCGATGGACGTGGCAAAGAAACTGAAGAAGAACATCGTCCGGGTGGCGGCATCCTCGCAAGCCTCGGATACCATTGCACTTCATAGCCGGCGCGATGTTACCACCCTTGACTCGGTGGTGAACGCTGCCGGGAAGGCGTACAAGATGGCTGATGTCAAACCGGCGGACATCAATCTGGTGGAGGTTCATGATTGCTTCACGATTGCTGAGATTGTGGTTTCGGAGGATCTGGGTTTCTTCGAAAAAGGAAAAGGGGGTGAGGCGGTGGCGAAAGGGTGGACCGCAATCGAGTGCAACAGGATACCGATAAACACCAGCGGTGGCTTGAAATCAAAAGGCCACCCGGTTGGCGCCACGGGCATTGCGCAGATCATCGAGTTGCATGAACAATTGTGTGGAAACGCCGGAGCGCGGCAGGTGAAGAACGCTCACATTGGAATGGCCCAGAACATGGGTGGCTCTGGCGCGAGTTGTGTCATTCATATACTGGAGGCGAAATGATCACGGCGAGATATCACCGGGAAATCCCGCAACGGTACCGGTTGGAAGCAGCCAGGTGTGAGAAATGCGGCCACGTCGACTTCCCTCCAAGACTCGTATGTTCCAGCTGCAAGGGGCGGAAGTTCATTCCTGTTACTCTTGGCGATGAAGGGAAACTCGTTACGTTTACCGTTGTGCGGGTTGCATCCGACAAGTTCTCCAAGGAGACCCCATTTCCTGTTGGCATTGTCGAGTTGAATGACGGTGTTCGAATAACTACCCAGATCGCCGATGCGGAGCCTGAAGATTTGAAGATCGGACAGAAGGTGAGATTGGTGTTCCGGAAAGTTCAGGAAGATGGCAAGGCCGGCATTCTTTGTTATGGCTACAAGGCGGTCACTGCATGAGGGTTCGATTTAGCCTGGGTCAACTTCAATCTTCCTGTTCTTTGGAATAGCGTGAAAGACAAAATCAGAATAGCATCTGGTCAAGGTTTCTGGGGTGATTTGCAGACCGCCCCGTATGATCAGGTCACGAAGGGTCCGATCGACTACATCATGATGGATTTCCTTGCTGAGGTTACCATGTCCATCATGCAAAAGCAGAAGAAGCGCAATCCGGAGCTGGGATATGCAAAGGATCTTGTGTCGATCGTTGAGCACATCCTGCCGACCTGTCTTGAAAAGAACATCAAGATCATCACAAACGGTGGCGGTGTTAATCCTGCAGGCTGTCGCGATGCAATCTTTAAGTGGGCGAGAAAGAAGGGAATCAAAAACCTGAAGATCGGCGTCGTCGTCGCTGATGACATCTTGGGTCAGCTTGATGCGCTCAGGGAGAAAGGCATCTTCCTGGACAACATGGAGACGGGCGAGAAACTCGACTCCGTCCGTGAAAAGGTCATGAGCGCCAATGTCTACTTTGGCGCGTGGCCTATTGTCGATGCGCTGCAACATGGAGCCCAGATCGTCATTACGGGACGAACAACAGATACAGGCCTCACTCTTGCTCCAATGATCCACGAGTTTGGCTGGAAGGAGAATGAGTGGGACAAGATTGCCGCCGGCACTGTTGCCGGGCATATTCTTGAATGCGGGGGGCAGGCGAGTGGGGGCAACTTTTCCGGAGATTGGAAGTCAGTACCCGATCTCGCTCATATCGGATTTCCGATCGCCGAGGCGTATCCCAACGGAGAGATCACCATTACCAAGCATGACAACACCGGTGGTCTCGTTTCGGTGCAGACGGTGAAAGAGCAGTTGATGTACGAGATTGGTAATCCTGCAAACTACATCACCCCCGATTGTATTGCTGACTTCACAACGATCCAGCTTGAAGAAGTCGGAGAGAATCGCGTGAAGATGTTCGGAGTGAAAGGCCGGCCTGCCACCGACTCATACAAAGTGTCGATGTCATATCTTGACGGCTACACTGCCGTCGGAACATTGACGTACGCGTGGCCGGATGCATTGGACAAGGCAAGGGCAGCCGACCAGATTCTCCGAACCCGCCTCGCTGATCTGGGCCTCAAGTTCGACGAGATTCGGACGGAGCTCATGGGCTTCAATTCCTGTCTTGGCCCACTTGCAGTAATGCCAAATGAAGTCAATGAAGTGGTGCTCCGTATTGGTGTAAGAGCCCATGATCATGTGTCCGTCGAGCGGTTCGGCAAGGAGCTGGCACCACTGATTCTGACGGGTCCGCCTTCGGTCACTGGTTTCGCAGGAGGGCGACCCAAGCCGAGCGAAGTCATTGCCTACTGGCCTGCATTGATTCCCAAGTCAGCCGTGACACCTTCGGTGCAGGTTGAAGAATCATGAAGCTCCGTCTGATCGATATCGCTCATGCCCGTTCGGGCGACAAGGGGGACACCGGGAATGTTGGAGTCATCGCACGAAAGCAGGAATACTATCCACTGCTCGTGAAGTACCTCACCGTCGAGAGGGTGAAGAGGCATTTCAACGGCATCGCGCTCGGAGATGTCGAGAGGTTTGAGATACCGAATCTTGGGGCGATCAACTTCCTGCTTCATGAGTCCCTCGGCGGGGGTGGGACCAGGTCTCTGAAGAACGATGCACAGGGAAAAACCCTGAGCAGTGCAATGCTCCGAATGGAGCTGGAGATCGATGAGAAGATTTGATCCACAAATCAACACGAATGTCCGCCCACTTGTCGGTGTTCGGCTTGTGCGAATTCGTGGAGAACTTTTTACGAGGGTAAGACATGTTTGAAGACCAGAAAGAGTCGATCAAGGAATTGCAGAATCGGGTGACTTCACTTCGAGGCTATCTTTGACGTCGATGGAAAGGAAAGCGTTGTAGCGTCTCTGCAATCGAAGACGGAGGCGTCGAACTTCTGGGACGACAATGTCGCGGCTCAGAAGGTGATGTTGCAGATCAGCCAGTTGAGCGAGTGGATCAACGCATGGAAGAAGCTTCAAAGGACTCTTGATGATTCACGATCGCTCATTGAGCTGGCAGAGGAATCGAACGACGAGTCGTTTGGCCCCGAAATAGAGAAGGACCTCGACGAGGTACGAAAAGGCATCGAGGAACTTGAGTTCCGGAACATGCTGAGTGGCGACGACGATGAGCGGAATGCGATCCTCACGATTCACTCAGGTGCCGGCGGTACGGAATCGCAGGACTGGGCTGAGATGTTGTTGCGGATGTATATGCGTTGGGCCGAACGTAAGGGTTACAAGGTCTCGCTTGTTGACAGGCTCGATGGTGATGGGGCGGGGATCAAGAGTGCGACCGTTGAAGTGATCGGGAAGTATGCCTACGGGTATATGAAGGCGGAGAATGGTGTGCATCGCCTCGTTCGCATCTCTCCGTTCGATGCCAACGCCCGGCGTCATACCTCCTTTGCGTCAGTATTTGTCTATCCTGAAATCGAAGACGATGTCGAGATCGAGATCAATCCCGCTGATCTGAAAGATCGATACCTACCGCTCCGGAGGAAAGGGAGGACAAAACGTAAACAAAGTCGAAACTGCGGTTCGCATCACCCACGTCCCGACCGGCATCATTGTCGCCTGCCAGCAGGAGCGTTCCCAATTTCAAAACAAGGAACGTGCGCTCAAGATGTTGAAATCCCAGTTATATCAGAAGCGCAAAGACGAGGAGGACACGCGTCTCAGCGCCATCGAAAGTACAAAGAAGAAAATTGAGTGGGGCAGCCAGATACGATCATATGTGTTCCATCCGTATAATATGGTGAAAGACCACAGGACCGACGTTGAGACAAGCAATGTCCAGGCGGTTATGGACGGTTCGCTCGATGATTTCATCAAGGCCTACCTGATGGAGTTCAGCTCAAAAGGCACAACGTAAGCCGCCTCATGTCGTATACTTCCCTCATTGCCACCCGTTACCTTCAATCCAAACACAACGATGGGTTCGTATCATTTGTTACCGCGATCGGGGTTCTCGGAGTTGCCCTGGGAACTGCCACACTCATCATTGCGCTTTCCGTCCTCGGCGGATTTGAACGTGAGATAACCGATAAGGTCGTTGGGTTCACGAGCCACGTTCAAGTCCAGGGATTTCAGAATGCCCCCTTGAGAGGTTACGAACACACGACGAACGTGATTGAGGACAGCATTTCGCTTGTCAGGTCCGTGGCCCCGTTTGTTGCACGCGAGGCATTGATCCGCTCGAAAGACGGTGTCGATGGGATCCTGTTGAAGGGTCTCGACCCGCTGAATGATATTTCTACGACACGGAAGTATATGGTGGCCGGCAGTTACGACATCAGCAGGAAGGAAGGATCTCTGCCGAACATCGTTCTGGGTAAACGGCTTGCCTTGCGCCTCGGAGTGGACGTAGGAAGCAAAGTGACTGTATTCGGCATCGGACGGCTGGTTGAGCAAGGCCAATACAAGGTGATGCAATTTAACGTCAGTGGGATTTATGAGAGCGGGATGGCGGAATATGACGACGTGTACGCCTTTACTGCCCTCGATGCCGCCCAGACAATTTTTCAGCTCGGTGACGCCGTATCGGGATATGATGTTCTCGTGACAAACGTCGACAGTGCTGAAGTTGTTGCAGAGAGGATACAAAACCTGCTTGGTTATCCTCACTATGCGCGGACAGTATTTCAAACCTATCGGAACATTTTCAGCTGGATCGAGTTGCAGAAGCGTCCGATTCCGATCATCCTGGGGCTTATCATCGCTGTCGCAACCGTGAACATCATCGGCACGCTGTTGATGATGGTGCTGAGCAAGACGAAGGACATCGGCGTTCTCATGTCCATGGGGGCTACGCGAATCGGGATCCTCACAATCTTTCTACGCCAGGGTCTGACGATTGCTCTTACGGGCACCGCGCTTGGAAACCTGCTGGCCCTCGCTCTCTGCCTCGGGCAGTTGAAGTTTCAGTTCTTTTCATTGCCCAGCGATATTTACTTCATGTCATCTGTTCCGATCCTTCTGCGACCCGAATACTTCGTCCTGGTGTCCTCGATCAGTATTGCCCTCTGTCTCCTTGGTGCCATCGTTCCTGCGCGGCTTGCGTCCCGACTTCATCCGGTCACATGCGTTGAGGTTTTCGTAGCATGCGATACGAGCATTTCATAGCGAGGCGTTACCTCCGGTCCAAACGTCAGATGAGGTTCATCAGCATCATCATGCTGGTCTCGATAGTGGGGATCACGGTTGGGGTTGCGGCTCTGATTATTGTACTTTCGGTCTTCAATGGGTTCAGTGGCGTTGTCACACAGGTTCTTGTCGGATTCGATCCCCATATCCGGATCGAACCTGCGAAGGGAAGGTCCATCGAGGTGTCTGACTCCTTGTTGAAAGCGGTTGCAGCAAAACCCGAGGTCACTGGTGTCTCTCCCTTCATCGAGAGCAAGGCCCTGCTGGTCGTCCGACAGCAGAATCGAGTGGTCATGGTGCGCGGTGTCATTGATTCAACAATCGGCGAGGTATCAGGTGTGGCAAAGAGCACCGTGCTCGGGAAGTTCAGGTTCGACGATACCCGGATGTCAGGAGGAATCGTTCTTGGGCTGGCTCTGGCTGACAGACTGGGAGCCACCGTTGGCACTGAGGTTACAGTGATAAGTCCGGTTGGGGTTGATGCCATGCTGATGCAGTTCGGGCAGCCCCTGACCCGGAAATGCACGGTTGTCGGCATCTATGATTCCAACAACAAGGACTACGATGCTCACTACGCGTACGTCTCGTTGGAGTCGGCGAAATATTTGTTTCAATACAGGCAAGGCGTTGGCGGCATTGAAATGAGGCTGCACAACATCCAGGATGCGGAAGAAACAAAGTCTCAGCTAGAAGCACAGCTCGGAGATCGGTTTGTGGTCTCCACATGGTATGATCTTCATAAGAACCTCTACTCGGTGATGAAGATCGAGCGGTGGAGCGCGTACCTGATTCTTTGTCTCATTGTTGGTGTGGCAACATTCAATGTCCTTGGCTCATTGACTATGGGCGTGATCGAGAAGAAGCGGGACATCGGTATCTTGAAATCGATTGGTGCAACGCGGGGAAGCGTTACGAGAATCTTTATGTTTGAAGGGCTTCTCGTTGGCTCGATTGGAACCGGTCTCGGGCTTTGCATTGGCCTTCTCGTTTGCTATCTGCAGATCCACTATCAACTGTTTCCGCTCGACCCGAATGTGTATATTATTCCCGCCATTCCAGTGGAGGTTCACTGGGGGGATTTCATTTCCGTTACGCTTGCATCAATGGTCTTAAGTACCATTGCATCGCTGTATCCTGCACGTCGGGCAGCAAAGCTTCTGCCCGTGGCAGCAATCCGCTGGGAATAAAATGGTGAAGAAAAAAATCACGGAGTGCATCATCAAAGCTCAGGACGTCACCAAGACGTTCATCGTGGGTGAGCATCGGGAGCGAAAGCTGTTTGTTCTTCGCGGTGTCAACCTGAGTGTCCAGCGCGGAGAGATTCTGGCAATCGTGGGTGCTTCCGGCGCAGGGAAAAGCACACTCCTCCACATCATGGGGACGCTTGACCGCCCCACCTCCGGCAAGACATACTATGATGATACCGATGTGTTTGCGATGGATGATGATCATCTGGCACAGTTTCGTAACAAGCAGATCGGATTCGTTTTTCAGTTCCACCACCTTCTGCCGGAGTTTACGGCGTTTGAGAACGTCGCCATGCCTGGTTTGATCATGGGGAAGAGCATGGTGCAGGTTAAGGAACGGGTAATGCAGTTGCTTGGGCAGGTTGGATTGCAGGACAAGGCGGAGTCAAAGCCGACACAGCTCTCCGGTGGAGAGCAACAGCGTGTGGCTGTTGCGCGTGCGCTGATGAATTCTCCCCGCGTGATCCTTGCTGACGAACCATCAGGGAACCTTGATACGGAAAGTGCTAATCAACTCCATGAGTTGCTGTGGAATCTGAGCAGGGAGTTTGAACAGACATTTGTCGTGGTTACTCACAATGAGTCGTTGGCCAAGCGGGCAGACAGGATTGTACGGATTCAGGACGGCGTCATTCAGACCGCAAATGCCTAGGCGAATACCGACGTTGCTTAAAGAGATCCTCAAGCGTTCACGCCCAAGATTTTACTTGACAATGTTGAAGAATTGTGTTATTTATTTCCAGACCTGTACGACAGTTTCTCCCCTGACTGTTGTATGCCTTAATGGTCGAGCCCGGCGTTCCCCCCAACGCTGGGCTTTTTCTTTCACAATGTAACTCTCTGGAGTGCACCGTGGCCAAAGTCATCAAGAAAAAGGTTCAGAAGCAGAAAGGATTCCAGGAAGGTTCAATTCCTCTTGCCAAAGAGAACTACGCAATCATGGGTGCTGGAGTCGCTGTGATCGTTGCGGGCTACCTCGCCATGCTGCAAGGCTCAATCGAAGGGTTTCTCCCGCTCGTTGTCTCGCCGATTCTCCTTGTGGTAGGTTATTGCGTGTTGATCCCGTTGGGAATCCTGTACAGGAAGTCCCGGATCGTTTCCACTGATTCCAATTCCAGCCAGAAAGTGGATAAGCTTCAGAGCTGATTTCCAATTTCATGTGAATCGACGGCTCTCGAGTGTCCCCGGACCTTTCTCCGGAATGCAAATTTCACATCCCCAACATCCAGAAGGCGGCTGAAGAATTGACGAAAACGAATATCATCGCGTGTGTTGTGCTTTCGGTGGCAGCGTTCTTCTTCGGGTTCCGGATCCTCGATGATGACGGCGTTGTTGGACAAACGAAGAAGCCGCTCCGCGCTCCGATATTCCAGGTGAAAGGGTGCTTTTGCCACAACGATAGTGCAAGTGCATTCGTCAGCACCTGGATTGCCGGACCCGAAACTCTGGCTGCAGGAACACAAGCGCTCTACACGGTCAACGTTGCGAAGGATTCAAATATCGCTGCCGGATTCGATGTGGCTGCATTTCTTGGAGACCTCGGCGTGTATGATTCTGCCGGCACACAATTGATGAGGATCGACCCGAACAATCCGATCGACAGTCTTGAGCTTACTCATGTTGCTCCGAAGCTTGCGGGTGGTCGGGACACAATTTCGTGGTCCTTCTGGTACCGGGCTCCGCAAATCTCCGGCATCACTGATACGATATATGCGGTAGGCAATAGCGTCGATACGAGTCTTGATCCGAGTGGCGATTACTGGAACTACGCACCGGACCTCGTTGTGCATATCGTCAGTACTGTGGATGTCCGGGAGCAACCGGTTGTTCACTCATTCCAGCTCGCGCAAAACTATCCCAATCCATTCAATCCATCGACAACCATCAGGTATCAGTTGCCTGCCGCCAACCATGTTTCTCTGAAGGTGTTCGACCTGCTTGGTGATGAAGTGGCGACACTGGTGGATGGTCTTCAAGACCGAGGTGATCACGCCGTGACGTGGGACGCGGGGCGGTTTGCCAGTGGTGTCTACATCTACCGTTTACAGTCAGGCGATATCACTTCGGTCCGAAAGTTGCTGTTGCTCAGATAATCTCTATGGAATGTCCGCCGGTACTCACTCAATTCCAGGTGGCCTTCTCCATCCCTCCAGACATATATTCCCTGTAGGTTTTCCGGTGCGATTCATGATATGAAGTCCTTCCGGCAATATGTGGTCATGAACAAGCGAGAGATGCCATTCATTCTCTTTGCTTTCGTGATGATATCGCTCCCCTTTTGGGTTGTACGATTTGTGCCTGCCACGGATCTTCCACAACACCTGGCCCAGATCCGACTCTTCACCGACATTCTCCAAGGAAAATCGAGCGGCATATACTCCGTTAACTGGTGGGGTGCAAACGCGCTCGTGTACTTGCTGCTGGGGCTGAACTGGGTGTTCCTCGCTCCCATCGCCGCAGGGAAAGCCCTTATGCTGGAGTTGGCCATTGCCTGGGTGATGGCGACCTTTGTTCTGGCGAAGCACAAATCCCGCCCCCCTGACACTGCACTGCTGGCAAGCCTTTTTGTTTTCAATGCGAGCCTCTATTGGGGGTTCGTCAATTTTCTTCTCGGCTGGCCAGTATTTGTCGCATGGTACATCCTTGTCGTTGATCGACAGAATTCCCGACCTCTCACGGGGCACCTCTTCACCGTGGCACTACTGAGTGCTTTGCTGTTTCTGGCGCATGCCATGTGGCTTGCTGTTGGACTTCTGGTTCTTCTCATCGCCGATATCCGGTATCGAGTACGGGGAAAGGCTCTGGTGCTCCAGGCAGCCGGTCTGGTGCCTGTCGTGGTGTACAGTCTTGCGTGGTACCAACGGATCTCCCAGGAACGATTCACCCTCACGTTTGATACTGGCGCGCACTGGGTATATCTTCCCTGGGACCGGTTGAATCCAGCCTGGCTTCTCGATGCCGCTCTGGGAGGATTGCGCGGACCAACTGAGGCCGTGGTTCTCTTTGGCGTTGTGATGTGGGTGGGTATTGGTCTTTATACCCATCGAGACAACCTTTGGAACGCAATTGACAAACAACTGCTATGGTCGGGAGTGTTGCTCGGTGCAATTGTCTTTCTTGCTCCGGACAAATTTTTGAATACCATTCTGTTTGCGTCGCGCTGGATGCCCCCAGCGATAATCCTTCTCCTGCTTTCATTGCCCGCGCCCAGGCTTCCGGATATTGCCCGAATCAGCTTTGCAGCCGTGTTTGTTGTCATTCTCTGTTTCTCAACCGCTTTGAGGTGGTATCAATTCGAGGGAAGTGAGAATTCAGGCCTTATGGGATCGCTGGACGCCGTCCCTGAGCATGCGAGCGTCCTCGGGTTGGATTTCGTAAAGAAGAGCTCCATCGTTGGCGGAGACCCGTTCATACAAACTGCCGCCTACGCGCAAGTGCTACAAGGTGGGCGACTGAGCTTCTCGTTCGCAGAACATCACAACGGAATCGTGGTGACTGACAGCATTGGAGAATGGACGCCCGCCCTTGAATGGGAGGCAGAGCGCGTGAGTTTTGAGGATCTTGCATTCTTTGATTTCACACTTGTGAACGCGACGGACGATGTGCACCGGTATTTCTCATCGTTGCCTGCACTTCAACCTGTAACCGTGTGGGGCAGATGGCGACTCTATAAATGTATTCACAATTTGGGTCTCAAGGGCAGCGTGTTTTCGTCGCTAGACGAATCGAACGGCAAACCGAAACGCGATTAGATCGGATTGAGATCATGGGATGGGTGGATGCAGCCGATGTGGCGAAGCAGGGACGAGGAGACCTTGGGAGAAATTCAAGCAGGAACGTATTCGCTAGCCATCGTCTCCCGGTTCTTCAAATACATCCGGGTGTGCGATAAACAACTTCGCGCAGAAGTCCCCCGAGAACTTCCCTTGCTTCTTGCATTGAGCGAGCGTCTTGCGGACTGCCTCGAGGTCGTCGGCGCGACCGGAGAAGCAGAAGTTCTCGAGCGTTGCTCCGCATTCGGTGCAGAAGACCAACGGTGGATCAGGAGATTTCCTCTCGCTTGTTCCCTTCTTGTTTGCCACGTTGTGATACTGTTATGCTTCAGGCCAGTCCAATATACGCAAAGGCTGATCTCTGGCGGGAAGCGCGTTTCGGTCCCGGCTCACGATCATCATTTTCTTTTCAAATGACCGCTCACCTTCCACAACTTCTTCCAAACAATTCCACGATATTGCACCACATCACCATCAATATACGTGGTTCGATCGTGAATTCAAAAGACCCGTCCACACGAAAAATTGTTCGCAGATCGAGGTGATGCTCTTCACGCGTTGCATTCCCCGCTTCATTGCATTTCCCTCGCATTTTTTCTATTTTCGATGCGACATCATGTACCCAACTCATTTCATCCGTACAGCGATCCTTCTCATGGCGGTGTCTGCTGTTGCCTCACTCCAAGGTCAGGAATCACCTTTAGAGGAACGGCAGGTCACGTTCACGCCTCAGTGGGTCCAGGACGCCATTTTCTACCAGATTTTTCCCGAGAGATTTGCCAACGGAGATTCGTTGAATGATCCGCCGGGCACTCAACCATGGGGAGGGGTGCCGACTCCCAAGAACTATTTTGGTGGTGACATTCAAGGCATACTTGATCATCTTGACTATATCTCGGGACTTGGCGTCAACACTCTGTATTTGAATCCAATCTTTCAATCGAGCAGCAATCATAAATACAATACGGACGACTATCTCAAGATTGATTCTGCGTTCGGAGACGAGGCGGTGTTCTCGAAGCTCGTAACAGAATGCCACACCAGGGGAATCCGGATTATTCTTGACGGTGTGTTTAACCATACGGGAACAGGATTCTTTGCGTTTAAGGACATCAAAGAGCATGGCGCGAAATCGAAATACCTTGCTTGGTTCAACGTGTACAGCCTTCCCGTAGCTCCGGCCAGTAAACCGAACTATGAGTGCTGGTGGGGATACGGAGAATTGCCAAAGCTGATGACGCACATTCCGGAAGTGCGCGACTACCTTTACAAGGTAACGGAACACTGGATGAGACTCGGCATCGATGGCTGGCGGCTCGACGTCCCGAATGAAATACCGCATCCATTCTGGATTGAGTGGAGGAAGTACGTCAAGTCATTGAATCCACAGGCATATATCGTGGGTGAAATCTGGGACGATGGTCGACCCTGGTTGCAGGGTGACCAGTTCGATGCGGTGATGAACTATCGATTCCGCAACGCCTGTCTCGATTTCTTTGTCCGCAGGAAGACCACCGCTGCAGGTTTTGATTCCACTCTGGCGTCACAACGGTCAGACTATTTGGCGGGCGTTAATCACGCCATGCAAAATCTCCTTGGGAGTCATGATACAGAACGTTTGCTGACCCTCTGCAACAACGACACGAAACCAATGGAGCTTGCTTGGCTTTTTCAGATGACTTACGTTGGTGCGCCGATGGTGTATTACGGAGACGAAATTGGAATGACGGGTGGCAAGGATCCTGGCTGTCGCGCGACAATGATCTGGGATGAGAAGAAACAAAACAGGAATCTGCTTGAGGTGATGCAAGGCCTCATCAGATTGCGGAAAGAATATTCGCCCTTACGAAGGGGAGACTTCGAGACGCTGGCTGCCGATACCGGTTCGAATCTCTTTGGATTTCTACGAAAGGATGAATCAGGATCATGCGTTGTCGTTCTGAACAATAGCGACAAGCCCCAGTCTGCCGTGATCACTACCAGGAGGCAGGCGAAGAGGTGGAAACGCGTGTGGCCTGTTTCCGAGGCCGTAACCATTGTGAACGAGACGATTCAAACTACAATTCCGGCAATGTCGGGACAGGTTTTCATAGGAGAGAAGTAAAATGAGAGGTGCGGGAAATGGCTGGAGAGGATTGAGGTCGACGGCATATTGCCTCGCAATTATTTCTGCGAGCAGCTTCGCGCAGGATAGCGTCGACGTAACATTTCAGTGGTCAGTGTCGGGCCACACCGGCTATTCCGTGCCGGGCGAGTTCAATGGCTGGAACAACGCGGCGTGGCCAATGATAAATCAAAGTGGAAATCTCTGGATCAGAAATGCAAGGCTTGCGGTAGGAGGTCAGCCGGGTGGGTCGATTCCCGGTGCGTATCAGTACAAATTTTTCTATACGGGCGCCGCTCCCTGGCCGAATGATCCACTGAACCACCATGTGAATACTTCGGACAATAACAACTCATTCATCATTCTCAGAGATCCGACATTTTACCAGGTTCTTCCCAACCAGCGAATAGGAATTGTCCCGACAGGAACACCGACGGTGACAGCTTTTATCTACCCTAAGGTGGGGGCGACAGTAGATACTTCTTCGATACGAATAAGTATCGACGGAACGACCTTGACCGGCATCGGTGCATCATACAACACTTCGACGAAGCAATTGAGTTACGCGATTCCTTCCCCGCTCGCCAATGGAAGCCATACGATGATCGTTCGCGCAGCAACGAGTGCCGGTGGCTCCAATGCTGACACCGTGTCCTTTGTGTCGCAGGCGGGATTTGTTCAGATAACCTCTCAGGGCGGATTCTCGACACTTAACCCGGCAAGAGTTCTTCGCGGGATCGTTCAGAATGCTTCGGTGACCGAAGTAAAGATTGTCCGGAATGGCACCGACACGACCGCTGCAGTGGTGTCCAATGGAAGATACTCCACGACTGTCAGTCTTGTTGAAGGGCTCAATTCATTTCAGAGTCTTGCTGATTCGAGTGGGACACTTCTCTCGTCTGACCCGGTAACGTATACATATCTTGTCAATCACGCCCCCAACGCTCTCATCACATTTCAGGACCAGGGTGCAACGATCCAGTTGCAGGCAACGGGGAGCACGGATCCAGACTCGGGTCAATCTCAAACACTGACATTTCTTTGGTCCGAAGATCCGACAAATCCCACGCCGATTGGGGGGATCAACGGATCCACAGCTTCGACGATCACCGTTGCCGCTCCTGTAACAGCAGGCGAGTACTACTTTGGATTGATTGCTCAGGATGCCAATGGCAACCGGGACACAACTCGGAACTACTTCATCGTTCGCACGGGTCAACCGATCGGTACTCCAACCCTCGCATCCGTCCCGCAATGGGTGAGGGCAGGCAGGTTGTATGAAATGTTCTTCAAATCGCACACGGTGCAAGGAACCATCAACGCCGCCTACCCGGATCTCAACCGAATTGCTGCAATGGGATATAACATCATATGGCTGATGCCGGTCATGAGGAATAACTATCCCATCAACAACGGTGGCGGACCCGGATACGACATCACAGACTTCTACAGTGTTGCTCCTGAGTACGGAACAAACCAGGACCTCAGTAATTTTGTCGCGCGTGCACATCAGCTCGGGATGAAAGTGATTCTTGATATCACACCCAACCATTCGAGTGCCGGTCATTCGTTCGTGGCCAATGCCCGGTTGTTTGGTGCGGATTCGCGATACTGGAGTTACTACCAACATCAATTCATTCCATACACCGGAGTTCAGCTTGGCCAACTTTCTGAAGCCATAACGTCCGACGGGTTCGTGTACTATGGACCGTTCAGCGATGAGCTCCTTAACCTCAACTACGCGGACCTCGACTTGCGGCACGAGATGCTCGGTGTTCACAAATACTGGGTTCAGAACGCGGGAGTCGATGGCTTCAGGCTCGACGTGTACTGGGGACCTCACATCAGGACGAACAGTCCGAACGGAGGTGAGAATGAGTTCGGCCGACCCTTGCGTCAGCTCTTGAAACATATCAAGCCGGATATCTATCTTCTGGGTGAGGCGATGGGAGTTGGCACCGGTACCGAACAACTGTATGCGGATAATTCGGATACGCGTGGGCCGGGTGGAGTTGAATCTGCCTACGATTGGCTTCTCAAGGATTTCACTCAGAACTCCTCGTTGTGGACGCAAACGGCTGCGAGTCGTGTGAATGGATTGGATCAGAAGCTGAGGAACAACAGCTCGACTGCAGGGATGGGATTCCTGCCGGGGCCAAATTCGTATTTCATGAGATTCCTTGAGAATCACGATGAAGACAGAGCCATCTATCTTTTTGGTCGAAGCGGCATTGATCCGGATTCCATCGCTAGACAGCGGGCAATCGCGTACTCAACTGCAGTGTTGCTTGCCGTAGGTATGCCTGAGGTATACTCCGGTCAGGAAGTTGGCTGGGGACTGGGAATTACGAACTACGATCAGCGGCGTCGCGGTGTGATCAACTGGGCAGGCCCCCAGGCTCAAATCCTGATGCCTCATTATCAGAAGCTCGCCCAGATCCGGAAACAATTTCCAGCATTTACAACCCAACAGATGGTGAGAGTCAACACGGATTTCGGTGGAGTGTATGCTTACACACGGCCGTACTCGGGGCAGAACGGTGTCGTGGTTGCCAACCTTGAAGGTGTCGCCCGTACTGTGACAGTGACATTGACCTCGGGGGGGAATCCTCCCAGCGTCGAAGGTGTCTCCGATGGAGTTCAATACCAAGCGAGTGATCTCTACAATGCTACGTATTCTACCGTCACGTTTAGTGGCGGCAGCACCGGCCTCGTCGTGAATCTGCCGGCGTATGCTGTGGGAGTTTTTGTGATTGACGCTGTGCAGAGAACCCTGGTGCTCCCTCCCCTTACGGCGGTAAAAGAGGAAGCCCCGGGTGTGCCGAAGGAACTGTCCCTTGAGCAGAACTACCCCAATCCCTTCAATCCATCGACGAGCATGCGATTCCAGGTGCCAAGCACCGGAGCCGTCACATTGAAGGTCTATGATGTTGTTGGCAGGGAGATTCAAACCCTCGTTGATCAGGAGATGAGTGCAGGAACATTCAGCGTGGTATGGAACGGCTGCAACTCGGCCGGTGCCCACGTTGGGAGCGGTGTCTACTTTTACAGGCTGCAGGCCTCCGGACACTCGCTCACAAAAAGGATGCTTCTTCTGAAATGACGCGGCCTTACAGATTTTCCATCATACTCTTGTCGTGTGTCTGGACTCTCACCCGGGTTTGTAGTCAACCGCAATTTGTCGGAGACGGTGTCAGGTTCACCTTCGTCGATTCAACAGCCATATCGGTTGCCCTTGTCGGCGACTTCAACGGCTGGGCGAAAAATGGGTCCGCGATGGAAAACACGGGAGGCGGCCATTGGTCGTTGGTCAAGAGGCTGGACCCTGGGATGTACCAATACAAATTTCTCATTGATGGTCAGAAGTATAAGAACGACCCGGGGAACCCTGCGCTGGTGGAGAACTATAATAGATCGGACAAGAACTCCATCTTTGTTCTAACCACGTCGTACCAAATTCAGCTTACCAGTACTTTATCCCAGCCGATGCCGAACACCACTGATGATTACCCGATGAAGACAGGAACAAAGCCAGTCTATCTGAACATCATCTGGCATCAACATCAGCCGCTCTATGTCGACCCGGACAAGGATCAATTGCAGGGACCGTGGGTGCGGACACACGCGACGAAAGACTACTATGATATGGCCGCCATGTTGCAGAAGTATCCGGACGTGCATTGCACCATCAACCTCACCTCTTCGCTTCTCCTTCAACTCCGGGAGTACTACGTGAATCGCCTGAAACCCTTCGTTGATGCGAAACGATCGAGGATCAACGTTGCCGCATTCTGGAGAAAGTGGAAAGGGAAGACGGATCCGTGGATTGACCTCGCACTCAAGCCAACGGAGAAATTCGACAGCACCGATAAAGCACTGTTGTATGAAAGAGCATGGAATGCATTCGGGATCAGTGAGGTAATGATCGACCGGTTTCCTCAATATGCGGCTCTCAAAGCGAAGCTCAATGTGGATCGGATGCCGGGGTTTGATATCTTCACGACGCAGGAGTTGAGGGAGATCAAGTTCTGGTTCTATCTTGCCTACTTCGACCCGGATTTCTTGCTGGGTTCAGTGAAACTCCCCGATGGTTCTGTTGTGGACCTCACCGACTACGTAGAGTTCCGTTCCGATAAGAGGTTCTATCTGAAGAAGAAGATTACAGAGGCCGACTGTCAACGCATGGTTGCCGAAGCGTACAAGGTGATGGCGAATATCGTACCCATCCATAAGAAGCTTCGCTATGATCCGGTAAAACATCGTGGGCAGGTAGAGATTATCACAACGCCGTATTACCATCCGATTCTTCCGTTGATCTACGATTCCGATCTGGCCGGAACCTGTCAGCCAACCGACCCGAGGCCGACCCGGTTCAGCTATCCCGAAGACGCGAACGCGCAGGTGGCCAAGGCCGTGAAGATGTATACGGAAATTTTTGGTGCGCCTCCCAGCGGAATGTGGCCGGGTGAAGGTGCAGTAGCACAACCGGTGTTGGAAGTGTTCAGTCAGAATGGAATTACATGGACTGCGAGTGACGTGAGAGTCTTGGCAAAGTCGACTCCGCCGAATCAACCTAACACAACTCCATACGCTTTCTACGCCAGCAACAAATTAGCGGCGGGAGGAATGGGACCTCTGAAGTCACAGGAGGGACCATTCATGGCTCTGGTGTTCAGGGAAACTGAGCTATCGGACCGGATAGGGTTCAAGTATCAAACCTACAAGGGTGAAGACGCCGCAGAGGATTTCGTCCAGACAATTCTGTCTCGTGCTCCCGGAGAGAATGAGCCGGATGTTCTGATAACAGTAATCCTCGATGGTGAGAATGCCTGGGAATGGTATCGGCAAGACATGGATGGCAAGGAATTCCTCAATGCCCTATACCACAAACTCTCCAAGGCTTATTCAAGTCATAGCATCATAACAACAAGTACAAGTGAATACCTGATAGGCAATTCCAGCCGGGGAATTAAACCTCATCCCATTGGTGGTCTCCCAAAAATGGAGCGACTCTGGCCGGGATCGTGGATAAATGGAAACTTTGACACCTGGATTGGGGAACCGGAAGAAAACCGCGCTTGGGAATACCTTCTGCGGACAAGGGAGGATCTTGGAAAGTCCGGAATTACCAGACCGGATCCGACGAAAGATGCTCCCAGGCGTGGCACGAAAGCGTGGCAGGCGTATAGTGCGTGGGAGGAAATGTACGCCGCTGAGGGGTCGGATTGGTACTGGTGGTTTGGCAATGATCAGTCGGCACCGGGCGGAGACAAGCCCTTTGATGATGCATTCAGAATTCATCTCAACAACGTCTACAAATCAGCCAGACTTGCTGGAGCGGACATCATGTCTCCAGGCTTCGATCCGATTGTAAAGGATGGTGAGTCAGGCTCTGCGGGACAGGGAACCATGGCTCAGAGTTTAGGGACAAGCCAGTTGGTGACGTTCACCTGCAATGCCAAAGCCGAAAAGGTCGTTGATGCCTTGTACATCGTCGGCAGTACTCCCGAACTTGGATCGTGGACGCCAAACAGCGTCAGAATGTATGATGACGGGACTCACGGTGATCTCACGCCGAACGATGGGGTGTGGTCGTTGCAAATTGCTGTTTCCATCGGCGAGGAGATCCAGTACAAATACACAAACAGCGGTCGAAGAGGAGAGTGGGTGCCCGGAGAGGAGTTCTCTGGAAACAACCGGTCATATCGGGTTGCTGCTCAATCATCTTCAGTCATTTTTGTAAACGATACATTCGGCAAGCATTAACTCATGAGCAAGACACCATCGACCCCGGCTCTCGCTTCGTTGGAGGAGGCCCTGAAGCAAGGACGAAAAGAGCTCGGCAAACACAAGTTTACATACCACGTCCCGTCAGCATGGGTATCTCGCTCCGGAAAGCCCAAAAGCGTGAAGGTGGACCCATTTGAATTCTACCTCAACGCGATCAAGGATGTGAAGAAATCGGAGAGCAACTGGCCCGGGACTGCGACCGGCGGAGAGTGGACGAAACACGCGGTCATCTACAACATGTTCGTTCGGACAACGACGGCATTTGACCATGATGGAGACGGCAAGCTCAGTATTTCACCGGGCAACGAGAGCTTTCGTGAGACAGGTACGTTTCTCAAGGCAATTGCGCTTCTGCCGTACATTCGACATTTGGGCGCAAACACAATTCACCTTCTTCCAATCACTTCAATCGGTCGCGACGGAAACAAGGGCTCACTTGGCTCACCCTACGCCATCAAAAATCCGTACGAGTTGGATGAGAATCAATCAGAACCCGTGCTCGGTGTTGGTGCCAAGACGGAGTTCCAGGCATTTGTTGAGGCTGCGCATGTGATGGGTTTCCGTGTTGTGGTGGAGTTTGTCTTCCGCACTGCGGCGAAGGATGCTGACTGGGTAAAGGAACATCCGGAGTGGTTCTACTGGATCAAGGAGGAGATTGCCCTTCGCGACCAGCACCATCATGATGAAGGGAGATACGGATCCCCGTTGTTTGCACATGATGAATTGCAGAGGATCCACCATGAAGTTCGGGAGCATCGGTTCGACAATCTCATTCCGCCTCACAAAGTGTACAGGGACTTCTTCACGCCTCCGCCTTCCCACGACTCCGTTCTGAAAGAAGATGGCAAGTACATTGGGAAATTGTCCGACGGCACACGCGTGAAGATTCCCGGAGCGTTTGCTGATTGGCCTCCGGATGACAACCAGCCGCCGTGGGGCGATGTCACGTATCTGCGGATGTACGACCATGCGGACTTCAATTACATTGCCTACAACACCATCCGCATGTACGATTCCCGTCTCGCTCAGCAGCAACATGTCAACAAGCCTCTATGGGATAAGATCATCGGCATCATTCCATATTATCAGAAAGAGTTTCACATTGACGGGGTGATGATCGACATGGGTCACGCCCTGCCGATGCAATTGAAAGCCGAGATGGTGAGCAGTGCCCGCAAGCTGAATCCAGACTTCGCATTCTGGGATGAGAACTTCTCCGTCACGCGCAAAAGCAGGGAGGAGGGCTACAATGCCGTGTTCGGGTACTGCTGGATAGACCAGCATCATCCGGCACGAATGAAGGCACTGTGCAAGCGGATGGCAACCGAGGGGTTCCCGATTCCGTTTTTCGCAACTCCGGAGAACCACAATACGCCCAGGGCCGCATCGCGTCCTGGCGGATCTCTTTACTCCAAATGGTCATGGGTGATCAACAGCTTTCTTCCAGCAGTTCCATTCATCCACTCCGGATTCGAGCTGGCGGAGCGCTATCCTATTAATACCGGTCTCGACTTCAGTGTCGACCAGCTGAAACAACTGCCGTCGGAAAAGCTCCCGTTGTTCAGCGAGTACGGATACAATTGGCTGAGCGAGGAGCAGTTCCCTGAATGGGTTGCCATACTTTCGGAGATCCGGAAACGATATCAGCAGAGCATCGTCAATTCTGATCCGCAATCGTTCGTCATGCTTCACGAGAACAACGAACACATCATCGCCTTTGCCAGAATCGACGATTCGCGGAAAGAAAGAGTGGCGGTCGTTGCCAACTCTGATTTTGGATCGAACCAGGCCGTTTCGGTGAGAATTGATTCGGAGAAAAAGCAGCTCGTCGATCTTCTTGACAAGGGAAAGATCGACGTTAGGGACTCGCATATCCACGTGACCTTATCCCCCGGCCAATGCCTCGTCTTCGAGTACTGACGGTCCTCATCATCGCATTGGCTATCTGGTGGTCGGGATGCACCCCCAAGAAGGACCCGATGCATATTGTCATCTGGCATCAGATGCGAGTGGACGAGCGCCTCGTGCTTAACGCTCAACTGAAGCAATTCATGGTGCTGCATCCGGGAGTAACCGCAGAAGAGATTTACAAGGAGACCGAGGAGCTACGCTCGGGGTTCATCGTTGCAGCAATCGCAGGCCAGGGGCCGGACCTTGTGTATGGCCCGTCCGACATGGTCGGCCCGTTTGAGGTTATGGGCATCATCGAGCCGATGGAAAACCTGTTCGACAAGAGTTATCTCGACTCGTTCATTCCGAAAGGATTGACATACTACAAGGGGCACCTCTATCAAATTGCCGACAAACTCGGCAACCATCTCACGCTCGTCTACAACAAAAAGCTTGTGTCGACTCCTCCGCGGACGGACGTCGAGTTGATTGAGATGGGGAAGAAGCTCACGCGAGACATCGACGGTGACGGCAAAATTGATCAGTATGCTCTCGCCTGGAATTACACCGAGCCCTTCTTCTTCATCCCGTTCCTTACGGGTTTTGGCGGATGGGTAATGACCGATGATGGTCGGCCAACGCTTGATAGCAAGGCCATGGTCGATGCGTTGAAGTTTATCCGCGATTTGAGAGACAAGTACAAGATCATTCCCGGTGAGGCGGATTACAATATTGCCGATGCTTTGTTCAAAGACGGCAAGAGTGCAATGATCATCAATGGAGACTGGTCATGGGCCGGATATAAGAAGGCAGGCATCGACATTGGGGTTGCCCCGCTTCCAAAGATTGTGAGCACAGGGTTGTGGTGCGAGCCGATGGTTTCGCCGAAAGGATTTTCGCTGAATGCAAATGTTTCACCGGAGAAGCGAGAGCTGGTTCTCGAGCTGCTCAAGTTTCTGATGCAGCCCGACATGCAACTGCAGACAGCCAGGGAGTTGAACACCATGCCCACGCGCATCGAGGCAGTCAATTCCGAATTCGTTCAGACCAACGACATTCTGAGGAACTCCGCCCTCCAAATTGAGCATGGTCGGACGATGCCTGTTGTTCCGGAGCTGCGGGCAATCTGGGATGCGATGAGACCAAGTTACCAGGCTGTGCTGGGTGGCGCAAAGACACCCGAACAGGCGGCAAAGGACATGCAGGACCTTGCGCTCCGGAAGATCAAAGAGATGAACGAATGAACCGCACTGCGCACAAACTGTTCATCGCATTTCTTGTTGCTCCCGCGTTTCTCATTCTGTTTGCGGTGGTGTTGTACCCGTTCCTGTACAACATCGTCATCTCGTTTTCGAACATGAACCTCCGCCATATCAAGGACTGGTCGCTTGTCGGGCTCACCCAGTACATCAAGGTGTTCACCGAGCCGACGCAGCCCGATTTCTATGTGGTGTTGGGGAAGACGATCATCTGGACAGTCGTGAACCTCGTGTTCCATGTTGTCCTCGGTGTGTTTCTGGCGCTCTTGTTGAATCAGAAGGAAGTGAAAGGAAAGCCGCTCTTCAGGACACTGTTGATTCTGCCATGGGCAATTCCTCAGTACATTGTTGCATTGACATGGAGAGGAATGTTCAACTACGAGTACGGTTCGATCAACCTGATCATCACAAAGTATCTGAATATGCCGGCCGTGGAGTGGTTGAAGAGTCCAACCGAGGCGTTCATCGCGTGCATCCTGACCAATATCTGGCTCGGCTTTCCGTTCATGATGGTGATTGCCCTCGGTGCCCTGCAGAGCATCCCGCACGAGCTCTATGAGGCCGCCGATATCGACGGTGCTTCATGGTATCACAAGCTCACGAAGATCACGATCCCGCTGATTCGTCCGGTGATGATTCCGGCAATCACTCTTGGAACTGTCTGGACGTTCAACAATCTGAACATTGTCTGGCTTGTCAGCAACGCGGGTGAGCCATCCGATCAGACACACATCCTCGTGTCGTTTGTATACAAGGCCGCGTTCAACCTGTACAGGTACGGGTATGCAGCAGCGCTGTCAATGGTGATCTTTGTCCTCTTGTTGATGTTCAGTCTGTTTTTTATGAACAGAACCAAGGCGACGGAGGCGGCGTATTAGGATTGGCCTGAATCGTTGCTGGAACTAAGTACGAATTCCAGGCATTCGGGACAGGGTGAGCGAAGTCGAACCCTGTCAAGAGCACAGAATAGACGCCTCGACTCCGCTCGGCGTGACGAAGGTTCGGCCTTTGAACAGTTTGTCGCCGGTGAATTCACATATCCACCATTCCATATATCCGTCTTAGTATTTGCCGATGATCTCCCCACGCTTCCTTCGACTCTTCTTCACCTATCTTGCACTGATGGTGTTCGCCGTGATTGCCGTATATCCCGTCCTACAAGTGGTGACCATTTCCCTCCGTCCGGCTGACAGACTTCTTTCAACATCGCTGGAGATCATTCCGGACAACGCAACGTGGAAGAACTACATCGAGCTGTTCAGGGATCGTCCGTTTGCGACATGGTTGTGGAACAGCACCCTGGTTTCGCTCGTGGTAACGCTGACAGGCGTCGTGCTGGCTTCGATGACGGGGTATGCCTTCTCGCGCTTTAATTTCATCGGCAAGAAGATGGGGTTGCTGAGTCTGCTCACCACGCAGATGTTCCCTGCGACGATGTTGTTGCTGCCGCTCTACATCATGCTCATCAACCTTGGACTCATCAATACGTACCTCGGTGTGATCATCATCTACACAGCCACGGCGTTGCCGTTCACGATCTGGACGATGAAGGGATACTACGACACGATCCCGTACAGTCTGGAAGAGGCGGCGCGTATCGATGGCTGCAATCAGTTCCAGGCATTCTACAAGATCATCCTTCCCCTCGCTGCTCCTGCCCTTGTAATCACTGCGCTCTTCTCGTTTATGACCGCATGGTCGGAGTATCTCGTCGCCGCCCAGATTCTGCAGGACTCAGACCTCTGGACTCTCCCGCTTGGCTTGAAGTCATTCGAGTCAAACATGTCCACCGAGTGGGGACTCTACGGTGCATCGTCGATCATCGTGACGATACCGGTGGTGATTCTCTTCCTTGCGTTGAGCAAGTACCTTGTTTCGGGATTGACACTTGGAAGTGTGAAGGGATAGCCCTTTTGGAGTGATCACAAGCCAAGAATTTACCCCATTCGGCGATCGCCCGACCAATGCATGCGCCACGCAGTGTTTCGTGATGCGCCGAACAAGATTTCTCCCCAATCATTCGCACCCAGGCGCTTGATCGTGACCAATGAAGATACTTTGACGTATCTCAAGAGTACGAAGCAATTGCCTCCTCGAGTGCAACGCGCACCGGCGTATACTCAAGACAAAGTTCTCTCTCCACTTTTCTTCCGTCCACGATGAATCCTTCCTTCATCGTTCGTATCTGATCGATGGACATTCCCCAAGGGGGTGGCCTCTTGATGATATCAGCAAGCCATGTCAGCATCGTGGCGTTGAGGGTGACGAGAGGATCGGGGAGACGCATCCTCGGGGGTCGCACGCCTGCTACTTCGCTAATCATGGCGTTGATCTCCGCGAAGGAACGTCGTTCCTTGCCAACAAGATATCTTGCACCAAGGTTGTTGTCCTTTTCCAGGGCCCTGGTAATTACCTCTGCAACATCCCTTACATGTACCCATGTCATGATGGAATTTTCGAGCACGCGCGCGGGCAAGCGCCTGTGAATGAAATCATCGATATACCGGCCGGGGGCTTTCGGATCACCCGGCCCCAGCACGGCGGCTGGATAGATCATCACCAGAGGCAAATTTCTGGTTCTGTGGAGGTCCCACGCGACGAGATCTCCCTCGTATTTGGTACGAGCATACTCACTGAAACGCATCTGACCGGGCGCGCTCCCTTCGGTGAAGGGAGCATCAGCAGGCTTACCGTAGGAAACCACTGAGCTAACGTGAACTACTTTGGAAACTCCGGATTCCAAAGCAGCCTCCATCACATTTCGGACTCCATCAATATTTGTCGCCACATACATCCGCTTATCTGGTGTCCAGAAGTCATAAAGGCCCGCGATGTCTATGACAGAATCGCAGCCATGCATCCCGTTGAGCAGACTGTTCTTGTCGGTCACATCACCCGGAACAAGCGTTGCATTTACCTCCTTGATCGCTCCAATATTGCTGTTCTTGCGCACAAGGCAGCGGAGTTCGTATTTTGATTGGGCGAGTCGTCGCACGACGTGGCTTCCGATAAATCCTGTGGAACCAGTCAGAAAGATTTTCATGATATCCTCCGTTCTATCCGGTTACCTATAAAAGATCATCTTCGAGTCTCAAGAAGGCCACCACCTTGTGCGCTGATGCGTGAACGTCGCATCAGCCGATCTTCTCTACAATCAAAAGAAAGTTCACCCGATGGGCCCAGAAAAACCCAATGGTAACATTCGGGACTATCGCGATGACTTCTCCCTCCAACCCGTTTATAAACTCCGCCAACCTACTCTGGTCGCGTGCCATCTTGATGTCGAACCGATGCACCTTGTATTTCATCATGCTACCTCCATATCGATGCGGGACATACCGTACGATTGCGTTCCATTTCACAGGAATCGTTGTTTAGGTGAGTTGAATGTAGCCCTCCGCGTGTACCCCCGGGGTTCTGTGAATCGAGTATGGAAACGTAGGACAGAACGGTGGATCGACAACAAGAGCAATGCTGCGGTTCAAGAGGGAGAGGTGGAGGGTCCGTCAACGCAAGGAACAAACACGGCGAGCGCCTTCAGGTCTGGACCGGTGAACCACAAGCAAGTACCCTGTTCACAATTCCGACCCAGTGTTTGCCGGAAAGCTAACAAGGCACGGGAGGAAAGTCAAGCTGATGAAGTGGTAGGCATGGACGGCCTCGGAATAAACAGACAAGGCAGTCTGATTTGAGTGCTTGTCTAACGTGCGTGTCACGAAGTAGCTTGTGACGGCTTGAGGATCACCAAACTGAAAAACAGAAAGAAGCCCCACAAGATCAACCATTGAATGGAATCTTCTCCACATTCTGCACGTACCACTAGCAGCAGAGAACAACTGGAGGCCAGGAAAATCATGAAGCGCTTGTATCTCTCTTCAACCGATAAGAAGCTCGCAGGTGTGTGCGGGGGTATTGCAGAATATATGGACACCGATCCTACGATCGTGCGTGTACTGACGGTTCTGCTTGGTTTGATAACGGGTGTTGTCCCATTCTTCCTTGGCTACGTCATTGCCTGGATCATGGTGCCTCGCAAGCCTTAGAGTCGAAAGCTCTGAGCTGGCGGGCTGCTCATCATACAACACTCCACGTAGTTACTACCACACTGGCAATAATGCACTTGCAAAAAGTTGCGATTGGAGTTCACGAATTCCCAATCAATACACCCGCCAGAAAAACCAGAATTCCTCCCACAACAACCTGAAACACCGCTGTTGCGAGCGGTGTGTCCATATACCGGTGTCGCACCCATGCAATCACTCCCAGCTCGACAAGCACAACAATGATGGCTATCGTGGTGGCGGTGTAAACGTTGGGGATGAGGTAAGGCAGCGTATGTCCGATTCCGCCGACTGTAGTCATGAGTCCGGTGATGCCACCTCGCATCCACGGGTGACCACGGCCCGTCAGTGAGCCGTCATCGGAGAGAGCCTCGGCGAATCCCATGCTGATGCCTGCGCCAATGCTGGCTGCCAGGCCGATCAGGAATGTATCAAGGCTATTGTGTGTGGCAAATGCAGCAGCAAACAGGGGAGCGAGTGTCGAGACTGATCCATCCATCAGCCCGGCGAGCCCTGGTTGAATCACCTGGAGTAAGAACAAGCGCTTCTGAGCATCCTGCTCACCGCCGCCCGCCTTCGCCGTGGCCTCCATTGTCTGTGCAGTGTGGATGTGCCGCCGTTCCTCTTCAGCGAGATCCCCGAGCAGTTGACGGACACCCGCATCGGTTGTCTTCCGCGCCGCCGCTTCGTAGAATTGTCTGGTTTCAAGTTCCATGAGCTGGGATTGTTTTCTCACTACGGAAAGTCCCAACGGACGCACAAGCCATACAGGTTTGCGTCGCACGAACCCTTTCACATCTTCTCTCCTGATGAGAGGAACGTGATCGCCAAATCTCTGACGGTGGAGATCGAGCAGTCGGTGGCGGTGGCCATCTTCTTCTTTTCGCATTGTGCGGAATTCTTCAGCCTGTGCCGGGAATGTCGACTGCAACCCATCGGCAAAGTCATCGTAAATGCGTGCGTCCTCTTCCTCGAGCGAGATTGCGAGAGCAAGGATTTCCTGTTCGGTGAGACTATCAAATGATCGCATGGTAATCCGTCGAAGTTTTGAATGGAAAGAATGTGAGCACCGAAGAACAGTCTCTCATTCACCGAGAGCGAAGAGCGATTTGATTTCATCCGGCTCCAGCGCACGATTGTAGATGCGGATCTGATCAATGCTGCCGAGCCAACTGAAATAGTTGTTGGCTCGAGCGTGGTCAAAATGCGCAGGAGCGTAGGAGCCAATCGATGAATTGTGTGTTGGGCTGGTGTGTAGTAAATCGGAATTGGGGATGGGGACCTGGTCTCTGCGTTCACCATCGATCCAAAGCTGCACCGTTTCCCCGCGTCGGTATACCCCAACGATGTGTACCCATCTATTGGCGATCGCGGGGGATCCGGCATTGTACCACGTGTCGAGGTTCACACCGAAGACGAACTGTTGATTCACAAGCTGAACGATTGCTTCTCCTTCGGACGCACCCAGATACACCGCGATTCTCCGCTTGACGAGATTGGATGCGAGAATCCACGCGGAAATGGAGAATGCAGGAATATCGTACCTGACTATGTCGTCAGGGATCGCCACATATGTGTCATTCCCGTCGAATGAACATGCACTCTTTTCGTTGCCCTGACGGTCGTCGCAGAGAACCGCACCTTTGAACGTCCCGTTGTGTCCATGTCCGCTGGCGTCATTCGCATTTCCACTGAAGGGATAGAAGGCAACCAGTCCCGAGTCGAAAGGCGATGTCCTCGCGAGAAAGGCAATGGAAGACACCTCATTCATGGGAATCGAAAGCGACCCAACGACGCTCCTTACTGGAAATGTTGCGAAAGAGAGGGTTCCCTGCAATTCCTCGTTCGTCAGGAGAGATATGGTTGCGCGACCCGAGCCCGGAGAAAGTTCAACCGTTCTCACAAGGCGTAATGAAAGCCTCAGCTCGGCGTATTGTGTGCGAAGTGTCAACGAGTCTTCAAGGGGATAGCCGAAAATCATTGAGCCGTCCCACAACCTGATGGTCGCCCGGAGGCTGTCGGATTTCTTGTTCGCTACAAAACTGTCGGCAGTTTGTGCAGCGACTGATGATGGATCGACCCCGGGTGAAAGCGATGGTCTTCCGGCAGCACCTTGTTGTCTTGGATTCTCTCCGCATGCAGATGCTCCAACCAGGAGGAGAAGCGATAGTTCGAGAAGAGAGTATCCGCGCTTTCCTGCCATATTATTTCCTTAATCTGTGTAAGAACCAATTCTTGTCGGACAGAGCCTGCCAAAAGATACAGCTTTTTCATTAGTGAATCATCTCGTTGTCTCGATTCCGCGTGGTTTTTACGTGGACTCTTTGAGATTCGTGACCAAAAGCCAAGACTTTTGGTGAAGAGGAGCAAGAAATGTGTATGCACGCGTTCAAGATGCTTCCCCCGGCGGCTTGACTTTCCGGAAGTTGCGGTACAGCATCATGTCATAGAGTATTTTCATGCCCCCTGCAAGAAAAAATGGAAGGCTCATGAGCGTCGGTGAAGCCAGCAGTCGTCCGCACAATGCCGGCGAGATGGAAGCCCCGACAGATCGGACAACATTGGTCACTCCCGATGCTGCCGAGCGCTCATCCGGTCTTACCACCGCCATTGTATAGGATTGTCGGGTCGGTACATCCATTTGTGAGATGGTAAAACGGAGCAGGAAGACCACAATTGCGAGCGTAAGATTGGGCATGAGCGGGACAAGAATCAGGAGGAGGCTGGACGGAATATGTGTAAACACCATCGTGTTAATGAGGCCGAACCTGGCAGCAAGCCGTGCGGCAGACAAGGCCGAAATTCCGGCGAGAATATTGGCGCCAAAAAAAATGCCTCCGAGCGTGGCCGGAGCGACGCCGAACTTCAGGTGAAACCAGAGGGCCAACATGCTTTGCACAATGAATCCGCCGGCGAACGCGTCGAGTGCAAACAAACTGCTGAGTTTCAGAACGATCCCTCTCGACTGTCGGAGAGCAAATGGTTGCCGCTTGTCCCCGGCTCTGTTGGCTGAAACCTCAATTGCCGGCGAGAGGAATCTAAAAACAGCTGCCAGCACAACCCCGCCGAATGCATAGAGAATGATCACGACCCGGTAAGGGTCCAGATTGGACAGGGGATTTGATTGCATGAGTCCGATCAGCGCTCCGCATAGAAGGGATCCGGTTGCCGACGCGAATGATCCTGTGAGATTATACCAGGCAAACACCTGTGTCCGCCGGGCATCGGGTACGAGATGTGAGAGTGAAGCCTGTTCGATGGAAAGAAATGGACCAATGTCCTTGTCGCTTGGCGCGATCACACCGATCGTTCCAGCAATCACCAATAACACATAGTTGCTGGTGATAGCGAAGACTATTCCTGAGGTGGCCATAAGCGCCGCGCCGAGCATCAGCATTCGTCTTCGTCCGACACGGTCCGCGACGAGCGTAAGGATGAGCGAGACGATGACGTCTCCAAGTAACGTGAAGCTGAACAGGAGTCCGATTCGGTCCTCGGTGAGGCCGAGAGAAGCGAGATACAGGGCCAGAATGACGGATAGGAATCCGTACGCGAACATGCGGATGAGGCGGGTTGTGAACAGCAATCGCGTGTCGGATGTGTAACTCATTGAAGGATAAGGTTGGATCAGCGTTTTCGCACTATCCGAATCGTTCCAGAGCACGCGCACGTGCTTTGGCCGCTTCAACTTCACGGTTGCGCGGCGGGGCCTGGGTCTCGAGCGAGTCGATCAGCTTGCGCGCAATCTTTGATGTGTCTCGTATGGCTCTCTCAAACGCGGCCTCGTTCACCTTTGAGGGTTGGGCGAAACCGCTGAGTTTCCTCACGAATTGCACACATGCCGCCCGGATTTCTTCATCCGTCGCAGGTGGATCAAAGTTGAAAAGTGTTCTGATATTCCGGCACATGATTCCTCCCTAAGGATTAACGATCAGATTCAGAGACGATTCGGGATGGGCGCCTCTATTCAACTTCCCTCAACATTCACCTAACTGGAGCCACAAGTACATCGTACACGTTAGGGTCCCCAGGTTTCACTTTGCCGCCACCGTTCCATTCGCCTACAGTTTCATTCACTGTTCGAAACTCTCCAATTCCCGCTCCGCCGTGATCGTCTTGTCCGCCTGTGAGGACGGTAAATGTCCAGTTGCTGTCCGGTCTTCCGAGATAGGAGAGAGGCAGCGCGAAGCGGATGGTCGATGTTGCGACAGTTCCAAGCGGGTCCCTTCCATCATTTTCCAAAGGGATATATGCAGCGAGGATTGTTCCCGCGTTGTTCTGCAATTGCACACCACCGCCCACGAGAATCAACTTCTCAAAAGCATGCTTCTCGTCCAGCATATAGCTGGAATTTGCCGGAACGAGTCTGGTCCCCGATCCGGGAACTCCATCCGTATCGACAGCGATTGCCGCATATGTGAGTTGGAATCCATATTCAGGGTGCCAGCCGGGATTGGACAATGCTTTGAACTTGAGAATAAAGTACGTGTTCGAATCATCTACACTTACAGAAAAGTGGGTGAGATCGAAGATTCCGGATTTGAAATATGGATGTGAGGGATATGTGTATGCCCCTGTGCCGATGTCATCACCTGTAGGATCTGAAACATTCACCAGCCCCCTCGCCAAGGGATTGGTCGACTTGATTCGCGAGTGCGGGATAAGAGGATACGATGGGCCCCGAAGTGCCTTCAGCCCCGGCTTGATCTTTGGCTTGGCAAATTCAAGTTGCCGCAGGATACCGTATGATGGAATACGGCTGAAATCTCTTGTGAACGAAGACGTCTTTCCATTTGTCGACACTGCGATGTTCTTGCCCCGCTGCGACAGGTGGATGGTTGAGTTGCCGGGAAGGACGAACGAAATCTTCGCTTGAGTCCCATCTGACGTTGGCAGGATGACGTTGCATGTGTCCGGTTGTCTCAAGGTTGTCGATATCACGATCACGGACCTGGTGTTCGCGTGTTCGTCGACCACGATCTGGAAGCTGCTTCCCCCCAGATTGATGCGTGCCCGCACCTTTCCCAGTGCCGCGGGGAGTGACGGGCGAAGCACAAACGTATGCCGATAATTGTTAAACTTCACTCCCAGGTAATCGTCGTAGAAGTTCCGGATGAACTCTGCGAGATTCCACGCCTGTGAAAACGTGCCCGAAAGTCGTGGCTCTTTTTCCCCCGGACGGGGAACTGCATCGAGCAATTCCGACTGGGTGCCGACGGCTCCCCGGTCAAGAATTTGATGCACCGAGTTTCTGGTGAGCGTTGATGCAACGTCTTGCTTTCCAAATCTGCAAAGCTCGGAGATCAGTTGTCCCTGAAGCCATGTCCATACGGTTCCGTTATGATACGCGGCGTCCTTGGGATAGTATGGTTCATACTGGTGATACGGGTGGAAGTTGTCATCATCCTGGGAAAGGGAGGCAACGCCATACTCATATGTCAGGCTCTCCAGAACCGTTTGTGCTACGCATGCCCTTGTCGAATCGTCTAGAAGATTCCCGACAAAAATCTGGTCGGGTCGAAGATGTACGTCCCCATGGCCATCTCGCGTAAGATGATCGACGACACCATCTTTGGTGATGAAGTATGTCGTGAAGTTTTTCTTCAACCGGGCCAGTACATCGTACCATTCACGCGCAGATTTGGCATCGCCGAGCTCGGTAGCGAACCACACGCCAGCGTCGAGCTGCTGTGCCCAGAGTGCCTGCACATCGTTCGCCCGATTGCCCCGTGGACTCCATGGTCCATCTGGGCCGACTGCGTCCATCCATGTCTCGGCGTCTTTGTGAGTCAGAAACCAGAGAGAATCCATGTGGTACTTGATCGTCCCCTCGATCGAGCGGAGGATGGTTGGATAGATTTCAAGCATGAATGTTGAATCACCTGACCGTTCAACATACTCCTTCGCCATCATCACAAATCTCGGTGTTCCATCGGCGGTATTGTACGCCTTGTCAGTTGTAGTGATGATGTTCGGAATCCGGCCGTAATCCGTCGATGAAGTGTCAGTCTGCTGGTAGAGGGCGAACGAGCGAAGAATGGCCCTTGCCTCATCGAATCGTCCGGTTACAAGTGTCGCACCGGGAAGGGAGATGAATGTATCACGGCCCCAGTAGTTGTTGAACCAGGGGAGCCCTGCAAAGATCCCCTTGGTCACCTGATTCATGATGAGCGCATCAAGAGAGAGTTTAGCCCACGCCAGAGCCATGTCGAACCGGGCATCGTCGGTTTTCGCCCACGAATCATTGAGCAACTGTTCCATCCTTTGCCGACGCTGAAGGGCGTAGTTCCCCTGCCGCCCGAGGTACGTTTGAACAAGAGAATCTGCTGTAGGGGCATCGTCGGCCACCGCGAATGCAATTGTGTGAGTCCTCGCTTTACCGCATTTCAGCGAGAAGGGGGTGAACTTACCATCGATTGTCCGGGCCGTGTGATTGGCTTCGAATCGCCTTGCACCAGCGGCAAGCCACACAGGATAGTCCTGGGAAGGAGTCCGTTTCGTGTGCGAACTTCGGGCCAGGAGCAGTACATGTTCCCTGTGTCCAACAGAATACTCTCTCAATTCAGAGCCATCGCTTACAAGTGGAATGAACTCAATGCGCACAGGGGCTTTGGTGCTCTTAATCGTAACAGACGCAACTGCTATTGTGTCTGCCAGACGCAGTTCCTCAATGATTCCATTCGGATAGACTCGCTTCAAGTAGTCGGGATATACCAACGTGGTTGCCTGCGTTCTATCGAGTTCGCTTCCATCAACAACAATCAGGTAGTCATCAAGGAATCTGTGGCCGAGGACATTGAATCCTTGCCAGCTTGGCCTGTTGACATCATTTGTTTCGCCATAGTAGTACGCATCTTCCTTGTTTGTATAGGCGAACGCCCGGGACTTGCCCCTGACTTCAATCGCGAGCTTCTCGAGTGATGTCTGTGCACTGGCCGAGTTACTCACCGTGCCAACCACAAAACAAAAACCGAAAACAAATACTCTTCCCATCTTCTCCGTCACTTTCTTCCCCAGAAATACGTGAGTATGTTGCTCAGGCGGGCTCTCCAGTTCACCCAGTTGTGACCTTCTGGATACTCTCCATACTTCACTTCATATCCTTTGGCCAGGAGCAGGTCCTTCATTTGTGAGGCCTCAACGCGGGCGTCGCGAATAGTCCCCGTATCGATATAGAACTTGATTTGCTTCTTCGGGCCGTCTTCGATCAGCTTGAACATTCCTCGTTCTTTCCACCAGTACGCCGGAGATTGGGACGCGCAGAGCCCAAAAATCTCCGGGTGAGTGTACGCAGCATACGTTGAAATGAGCCCGCCAAGGGAGGCGCCCATAATTGCGGTCTGTTCGGGGGTTGGTGCGATGCGGTATCGTTTCAGCAATCTTGGTCGAAGCTCCGTTATGACGGCATTGACGAACGTGTCGCTCATCGAGTAATCAAACATCCGGGTGCTCGTCCGGGCATCCCTTCCGTCAGTACGCGGATCAACGAAAATGCCGACGATCGGCTCGATCCGCTTGTCAGCCAGAAGGTTATCGAGCACGTTCAACATGAGGGCAAGAGAGATATATTCGCCCCCATCAGTCACATAGATGCTCGGGTATTTCTTCCGCGATTGTTTATATCCGGGAGGGGTGTAGATGTAGACGGGATGCGAGCGTCCAAGGAGTCTGCTTTTGAATTTCAGAGAGTCGACTGCACCATGAGGAATGTCCGGTCTGTACTCGATTTCTTTCGGAGGCGAGTAATGCGGCATCCAGATTTCGGAGTTGGGTCCATAACCTCCGATGGCCTGTTGCTTGTTGAGCGGGTCGAGAATCCAGGTCGAATCGACAACCAGTTTGTATTCGAAGCGCGCTGCTTCATCGATGGACTTTTGGAGATAGAAGAAGTCGGTGCCATCGATTCGCTTCATCACATCCGATGAATCATTCCATCCATTCAGATCACTTGCCACGCCCACGCTTCGGGCTTTTCCTGAATACATGAAGTACACAGTTGTGTCTTCGATGACGGCCCGTTCGGAGTCTCTTACCCTTGCCACGAGCGCGTCGACGAGCGATCTCCTGGACATTGAGTCCTTCTCAGCGGTCACCATCGCAAGGAAATCATTGAACCGCTCTCCAATCCGTTCCGTCAAACCCCGGTTATTGAGCGTCTGAGCGCGTGACGCAGCGGTCGCCGTCAGCATCGAGGCGACACTCAGGTACTTGAAGATTGAGTTGAGATTCAACGGAGGGTCCGGTTTCCGACTCACGTGACTATCAACATGAACAATAGTGACTTGCCTTGCATTGGTATCGAAGAACAACAGGAGGTCAGCCGAGTCTATGTACGATGATCGGGAGAAGGATGTAGGCTGCACCCATCCCGGAGACGATCAGCCCGATCATTGTACCCATTGCCCACATGAACATCTTCAGGTCACCATCACGCGTGCCGGACACTTTCAGCGCTTTCCGAAAGCACCACACTGCCGCGCCAAACGCCCCCGCCGAAATTGTTCCGACGACCACGCAGAGAATAAGATCAAGGTTGACCATGTGACAACGAAACGCTCGTTGGGAGATAGTTCCTGCGAACCTTTTGAATATACAAAATCAGAACAAAGAATGGATCAAGTAACCATAAAGCATTGACTTTTGGCGGCCTTTTCTGTACTCTCTCAGAGTACAAATCGTACCGTTCCCGTTACGACCTCTGGATGTCAATGAGCTGAAGCCGTATCAGACTCGCGTACAGAGGTTTTTTCTTAACGTGATTCATCCACTCCCACGAAGGATTTCCTATGAAGCAAACAGCACTGGAGAGGTTTATCCGGTATGCGCAGATCGATACACAATCGAGCGAAGACTCCCAGACATATCCGAGCACATCCAAGCAGTTCGATTTGTTGAATCTGCTGGTGAAGGAGTTGAAGGAACTGGGCCTGAAGGATGTCGAGATTGACACACACGGCTACGTCATGGCGACTGTTCCTTCGAACCTCCCCAGAACCGACAAGGCGCATGGCAAGGTACCAATTATTGGACTGATTGCTCACGTGGATACCTCCCCCTCAACCACCGGGACGAACGTGAAACCGCAGATCATGAAAAGCTATGCAGGGGGTGATATCACACTGCCGGGAGACCGCTCAGTTGTGCTGCGGGTTTCGGAAAATCCCGAGCTTGCGAACAACGTCGGCAAAACAATCGTCACGACTGACGGCACGACACTGCTCGGCGCAGATGACAAGGCCGGACTTGCCATTATCATGACTGCTGCCCAAACACTCGTCAATGAACCTTCCCTCCTGCACGGTGATATTCGAATTGCGTTCACCCCCGATGAGGAGGTCGGAGCCGGAACGAAGTATTTCGACGTCAAGAAATTCGGCGCCCAGTTTGCGTACACTGTCGACGGTGACACGCCGGGGGAATTGAACAAGGAGACATTCAGCGCCGATCTCGCAACCATCACGGTGCACGGACGGAATATTCATCCCGGCAGCGCCAAGAATATCATGGTCAACTCGCTGCGTGCAATGGCCGATATCATCGTTCGTATGCCGAAGGATGTGGCCCCTGAAAGCACGGAAGGATACGAGCCATACATTCATCCTCACCACCTTGAAGGTGAGGAAGCGAAGACAACCCTGAAGATCCTTCTGCGCGATTTCAACACCAGGGGGCTCGATGTTCTGAAGAAACGGCTGGAAGATATCATTGCCGAGGTTCAACGGTTGCACCCGAAGACGAAGATCGAGCTTTCCATTCTCAATCAGTACCGTAACATGAAGGACTATATGGGGACTGATCCCCGCGTGCTGGATTGCATGTTTGAGGGGACGAAACGCGCAGGCCTTGAGCCGAAATGGGTTCCGATCCGCGGCGGAACAGATGGTTCTCGTCTGACTGAAAAAGGGCTTCCCACGCCAAACATTTTTACCGGAGGACAAAACTACCACGGCAAGACCGAATGGCTTTCGGTGCATGGGATGGAAAAGTCAGTCGAAACCGTTGTTCATCTTGTTCAGGTGTGGGTGGAAAAGTGCAGGGTGTGAACGACGCGCATCTCGCCAGAATAGGTTCCTCATTTCCTTTCCAAGGAGAATTGTAATGGAAACGCCCAACACTACAGCAAGTGGTCTTCCAGAAAACGCGTATAAGGAACTCAAAGCCGGGGAAACGTACCGGCCGGTGATGGATCCTGCTGCTGACTTCCCCGAGGTGACCTCCTGGTCGGTTGGCTGGGGATTGGTGATGGCCGTATTGTTCTCAGCGGCGGCAGCATATTCCGGGTTGAAAATCGGACAGGTGTTCGAGGCAGCCATCCCCATCGCGATCCTTGCCGTCGGACTTTCGGCGGCGTTCAAGAGAAAAAACGCCCTCGGTCAGAACGTAATCATTCAGTCCATAGGCGCGTGTTCCGGCGTGATCGTTGCCGGGGCGATCTTTACGATACCCGCTCTCTATATCCTCGACCTTCCTTCGAGCTTCTTCAAGGTGTTCATGGCGTCGTGCATGGGTGGATTTCTCGGCATCCTGTTCCTCATTCCGTTCAGGAAATATTTTGTGAAGGATATGCACGGGACCCTTCCATTCCCGGAAGCGACTGCCACCACCGAGATCCTGATTGCCGGAGAAAAAGGAGGGAAGCAGGCCGGTGTTCTGGTGGTTGCGGGATTGATTGGGGGACTGTTTGATTACACGTTCAGCGCATTCGGACTGTGGTCCGAGGTAATTTCGTCACGTATGTTTCATTATGGCGAAGTACTTGCCGACAAGGTGAAGATGGTTGCAAAGCTGGACGTCTCGGCGATGGTCTTCGGGTTGGGATATATCGTGGGGCTCAAATATTCCGCCATCATCGCGGCGGGATCGTTTCTTTCGTGGTTTGTGCTGGTCCCGCTCGTGTATGAGTTCGGCAGTCAGCTTACTGTTCCGCTTGGAGCGAGTGCCACGAAGCTCATCGCTGCAATGAGCGCAGAAGAAATCTTTCGGACGTATGTCCGGCAGATTGGCATTGGTGGCATTGCCATGGCGGGCATCATCGGCATCATTCGATCATCCAAAGTGATTGCAGGCGCATTCAAGCTCGCCGCGGCCGAGATTTTCGGAAAGAAGGCGGGCGAGGGCAACAACCAGGTGCGGTGGCAAACCGATATCAAGATGCTGTACGTTGTCACCATCATCATTCTGACCGCCCTGCTGATTTTCGTGTTCTTCTATTCCGGAGTGGTATTCAACGTCCTCCACGCGTTTGTCGGACTTCTGATTGTGCTCATTGTGTCCTTTCTATTTACAACGGTTGCGGCAAACGCGACTGCAATCGTTGGAACGAATCCCGTTTCGGGAATGACGCTGATGACGTTGATCCTTTCGTCGGTGGTCCTCGTGAATATTGGCCTCTCCGGAACATCGGGGATGGTCAGCGCGCTGATCATCGGAGGAGTTGTATGCACTGCGTTATCCGTTGCGGGCGGCTTCATTACTGATCTGAAAATCGGCTACTGGCTTGGTTCAACTCCGAAGAAACAGGAATCATGGAAGTTCCTCGGCGTGTTGATATCATCGGCAACCGTCGGCGGCGTTATCTATGTGTTGAATGCAACGTACGGGTTCAAAGGCCCCAACGCCATGGTCGCTCCGCAGGCCAATGCAATGGCAGCCGTCATCCAGCCTCTCATGTCAAACGCTGCCGCACCATGGACGCTGTATCTTGTCGGTGGAGTGGTTGCTTTGATCCTTACGATGGTGAAAATTCCACCTCTGGCGTTTGCCCTCGGGATGTACATTCCGCAGGAGCTCAATGTGCCTCTCGTGTTCGGAGGATTGGTTGCCTGGTGGGTCACGACGCGAACGAAGAACGAAAAGCTCAACAATGCACGGTTCTCCAGAGGAACTCTCATTGCGTCGGGATTCATAGCGGGTGGTTCGCTCTTTGGCGTGTTGAACGCATTTTTGAAGTTCATCGACCAGCAGTCCGCCTTTGGATACTCACAGTGGTATCTTTCGACCTGGGCCGATACTCACAACGCAGAGATTGTCGGGTTGATCATGTTTGTTCTCCTCTTTGCCTATACCACCTGGGATTCAATGAGGGCAAAAGAGGATTAGAGCTGAGAGGATGTTTATGATTTTGAAACATGCGTGGGCATCAGGGGGCACTCTGGTGCTCACGCTTCTGTTATCCGGATGCGGGAAGGATCCGAAGGAAGATCCCGTAGCTGGACTTCACTCCATCAAATACTTGATCGACAAAGGAATCATCCCGGCGACGATGGAGAAGGAACACTATGTCTCCTATCTTGCCGGAGTGTTCCGGACAATTCGTTTTGGGACCACCGAACCTCACAGCAGAGCATCGATGTGCGAATTGAATTTCCTGCGTGACCGTGGCGGCATTCGGCTCGATCCCGTAACGAGGAAGTGGTCGGTGAATTTTGAGAGGATTGCACCGGCGATTTCGAAACTGGCCGGGATATGGCCCACCTTCGAAGCAACGGGCGACTATGATGGCGCCAATGAGTTCCTAAAACGCTGGTCCCCGATGCCAAAAGAAGTTGGGGACGCGTTGAAGGAGATGGAGTATATCCCTGTAGATGTTGAGCCGGTGTATTCGATTCAATGGGACTAAGCTGATGCCGAAGCGACATTCGACTCTCGTTACTCTCTCCCATGATCATCACCATGGCTTGGCACTGGCACTCAGATTGCGTCAGGGTGAGAGGGCGCTTCTGACCGACGGATGGACACATGACAGGAAGGAACAGGCGCGCAGGGTACAGCATTTCTACAGGGATGAACTTGCCGTCCACTTCCGCGTGGAAGAGGGGATTCTCTTTCCGGCAATGCTGAAACATGTCGCCGTCTCTTCAGATCTCGTTTCTTCTCTCATTGAGCAGCACCGACGGATGGAGAAGTTGATCGGCCAATTACGGGAGGCACTCTCCTCAACTCTTGATTCGTTGCTTTCCGAACTTGGGGCTGTTCTCGAGCAACACATCCGGACGGAGGAACGGGAGCTCTTTCCAATGTTTGAACAATACCTGCCACCCAATGTTGCAGTCAGGATTGGAGAAGAGATTCGCCGCAGTAAGAAAACCTGGTCGGATTCCATCAAGTCCGATATTGCGGCGCGAGCAGCTTCAGAGAAAGCAATCCTCATAGCGGAAGATGAAAGTGAGATCCGTGAGCTCCTTGCAATGCTGCTGGAGGGTGATGGATTCAGAGTGTTTACGGCGGAAGATGGACGGGCTGCCCTCGCGTTGCTGGAGGATCGGTCGGACGATATCGGTTTGCTGATCACGGATCTCGGGCTTCCGAAGCTCGGGGGGATGGAGCTTGTTCAGCATGCGAGAAAATTGATTCCATCGCTTGCGGTCATCGCTGCCAGCGGTTATGGCCATAGCCAATGTTCGACGTGAGTTGCTCAATCTGGGCGTCAAGAATTTCTTTCCGAAACCCTTCTCACCACCGGAGCTTGTGTCGGTGGCAAGACGAATGATGGGGCGAACATCATGATGGGCGAGGACGAGACCAACTGATATGAAAACTGCAACAGAGTATCTCTGGTTCAACACGAAATCCCAGCGGGAGTACATCAACGTTACTGACCGGGTGGCAAGCATCGTCGCACAAAGCGGTGTGAAGGAAGGGATAGTGCTGGTATCCGCCATGCACATCACGGCAGCTGTGTATGTCAACGATGCGGAGGACGGGCTGATCCAGGATATCGATGAATGGCTTGAGCGGCTTGCTCCGTTTGATATCCACTATCGTCACCATCGCACCGGCGAAACGAATGGAGACTCCCATCTGAAAAGTCTGTTGATGCATCATGAAGTCATCGTTCCCATCACCGATGGGAAGTTGGATCTTGGCCCATGGCAGCAGATCTACTATGCCGAATTTGATGGCCAGCGGAGGAAGCGCGTGGTGGTCAAAGTGATGGGCGGCTGAATACGAACGATTCGTCCTCATCCATGCGCGGTCTGTCCCATATTGATTGACATTGCTCCCGTCGTTGGGTACATTTCTTTCGCTTGAAGATATCATCATTTCATATCATCCCACGAGTATTTCCATGAAGTGGTTTCAGTTTTCAGGGCTGACCCGTTTGGCCCTTGCGGCTGCATTGTTGTGTTTTGTCCAGCCATCTATTGCGCAAACCATTGCTCCGCTCGAGGCGATGCGCCTCCATGCGGATTATGCTCGGTTTCGCGGTGACGACAGGAGTATGTTTGTGGAGATTTATTATTCCTTTCCGGAGGGCTCCATCACCTACAAATCTGAGGAGGAAGGGTTCAAGGGTGGCGCAGAGATTACTGTAGTTGTGATGCAGAACGACTCCATGGTGCATGGCGACCGTTGGCTTGTTCCACATGTTGTAAAGGACACGAATGCGCTGAGAGTGGGGATGAACCTCGTCGGGGTAACGAGTGTTGGGTTGCCTGAAGGTGAATACATGCTAAAGATGGTGGGCAAGGACAGGAACAATCCGTCGCGGAAGGACAGCGTCAGCATGAGACTGCCGGTGAAGATGGTGGGACAGGATAGGATGGCGATCAGTGACATAGAGCTCGCGTCGAACATCAAGACACAGGGCGCGAAGACGAGTCCGTTCTACAAGAATACACTTGAAGTTATTCCCTCACCGGAAGGTTTGTATAGTGAGGATCAGAAGTGCTTCTACTACGCCGAGGCTTACAACCTGGTCGGTTCCGGAACAGGAAGGGATTACTACGTCAAGATGGTTGTCTATGATGCTGTCGGGCACGAGGTTGTTTCCCGGGAGAGGGAGAGGAAGCGCGTCGCAGAGTCCACCGTGCTGGTCGATAACCTCGCGATTGACCAGTTGAAGAGCGGAACGTACTCGCTTCTTATCGGGTTGATGGATTCCACCAAAAAGGTCGTCAGCTCGGCGGGAAGGAAATTCTTCGTGTACAATCGGAGGTTGGGAACTGATTCTTCCTTGTACTCGTCAACGAGCTCGGGGTCGTTTGGCGAATACGCAGGGGTCGAAGGACCGGAACTCGATCGGGAGTTTGAATGGGCGCGATACGAGGCGACCGACGTAGAAAAAGCGCAATTCAAGCAATTGAAGAGCGTCGATGCCAAGAGGAAGTACCTTGCCGATTTCTGGCACAAGCGTCCCCTTGGGTTCAAAGAGGAATACCTGAAGCGGGTCGCGTACGTGAATGCCACCTTTGCCATAGTGGGTCGACCGGGGTACAGGACGGATCGAGGAAGGGTCTACATTATGTACGGTCCACCCAGTGACTACGATAGGCATCCGAATGAATCTGATCTCAGACCATACGAAATATGGACGTTCGAGAACATTCAGGGGGGAGTTATCTTCGTGTTTGTCCAACGGTCTTCGGGAGGAGACTTCGAGCTTGTACATTCAACTCACCGCAACGAGCTTCACGACGAGAACTGGCAACAGTACATACAGACACACTAACCTGCTGATTCTCCTCATCTGTTGATTCACACCATATCTATTGATCTGTAGTCTTAGCCTCACATCTCTGAGACGCGGGGTTTTTTTGTTAAGTTGAATGTTCACCCTGTCTTTCGTAGATTGGCACTGGCGAGATTTCATCGCACAATGAAAAGTCCATTCGTCGAATCCATAGAATACCACTGTCTCGCTGTGCTGGCGGCGATGGCCAGGTCACTGTCCTACAGAATGGCCGGCAGGGTTGGTGCTTCTCTCGGAGGTATCGCGTACCGGGTGATCGGTCGGAGAAGGAGGCTCACGCTGGAGAATCTTGCGCATGCGTACCCTGCCATGACCGATCGCGAACGGGCCAGAATCGCGGTGGCTGCCTTCAAGAATTACGGCACAACGCTCGTGGAGATGCTTTGGTCGGCCGGACAGTCAGCAGAAAAGCTGAAGACCACGGTCACCCTTGGAAATCCCGAGGTAGTGAATCGGTATCTCGACCGTCCTGGCGGGCTCATCCTGCTCTCAGCGCACTATGGCAATTGGGAATTTCTCCCGCATGGATTTCGCTTGCAGCTCGGAAGGCCACTGACAATCATTGCGCAGCACCAGCGCAACAAGCGCATCGATGCCATGATCGACAAGGCAAGAACCCGGTGGGGCAGCAGGACAATTGCCATGGGAATTTCATCGCGCGAAGCGTTCCGATCCTTGCACGAAGGCGCCATCGTAACCCTGCTCGCCGACCAAAGCGGGCCCAAGGAGGCTGTATTCATTGATTTCTTTGGAAGACCGGCTGCCACGCACCGCGGGGCTGCCGCGTTCAGTCTCAAGACCGACGTTCCCATCATCATGGTGTTCCTTGTTCGTCAGGAAGACGGAACATACAAGGCGGCGTTTGAGGAAGTTGATCGAACCGGGATTGAGGGATACACGGAAGAAAACGTCATTGAGCTGACGAGGCGCCACACCGAGGTTCTGGAGAAGCATATCCGGATGCATCCGGACCTTTGGCTGTGGATGCACAATCGTTGGAAACACACCCGATACTACCAGGAACATATGGTTGTTGAAGAGGGCGCGTGACGATGGACCCCAAGAAGATTCTCATTTTCCACACCGCATTTATCGGAGACATTGTTCTTACTCTTCCGCTCGTCCAGCGGTTGCGTGCGTCGTTTCCTGATGCAAGCATCACCTTTGTGGTGATCCCGGCTACTGCAAACGTTCTCGAAAACCATCCCGCCATTAACGAGGTACTCATTTACGATAAACACCGTCGGGATTCTGGAATTGCGGGGATTCTGAAGATGGGAAAGAGATTGAGGAAGGCTCAGTACGACATTGCGATTATTCCCCACCGGTCGCTACGAAGCGCCCTTATCGGCTGGCTTTCCAAAACCCCGCGTCGCATTGGATTTTCCACGAGTGCTGCAGCCCGGCTGTATACGGACATCGTCAGCTATGATAAGACTCTTCACGAAATAGACCGGAACCTGAGTCTGTTGGGACCGCTCGGTCTGACGCATTCAAGCGAAGAGCGCCCGACTCTGTATCCGAGCAAAAATGACAGTGAGGTTGTCGATGCGTTTCTCAAAAATCAGAGGTTGCGGGTAACGACACGCGTACGGAAAGGACAGACTCATTCCCAACAGGGTGGACTCGTCGGTATTGCACCTGGCTCGGTTTGGAACACGAAACGCTGGCCCAAGGAGTACTTTGTAACTCTCGCGAAATCATTGCTGGAGGATGGATACTCCGTTGCGCTTATCGGAGGGCGAGATGATGCGGTGTTGTGCAGTGAAATCAGAAACTCAATCGACAATGTCAGTGTTGTGAATGCGGCGGGGTTGCTTTCGCTGCTCCAGTCGGCTGAACTGATTCGCCGATGTGCGGTGCTGGTGTCCAACGATAGTGCCCCCATGCACCTGGCAACAGGCGTGAGAACTCCGGTGGTTGCGTTATTCGGTCCGACCATTCCCCAGTTCGGATTCGCTCCGCGGGGCGAAGAAAGCGTGGTTGCAGAGATCCACGGCCTTTCATGCCGCCCATGCTCAATTCACGGAGGACAGAGTTGTCCTGTTAAGACGTTTGTGTGCATGAAGAACCTGACACCCGAACTGATTCATGACAAGGTCCGGACTGTTATTAGAACGCCGCGGTCGGAAGAACAATGAGTCAAGTTGTTGCCATCGATTTGGGCAATCCTGACGAGGCCGTACTCCGGCGTGCAGCCCAGGTTGTTCGAGGCGGAGGATTGATCGTATATCCAACCGAAACGCTGTACGGCATTGGTGCTGACGCGTCAAACCCTGGGGCAATCAAGAGAATTTCCGAGGCAAAAAAGCGAACCGAGGATAAACCAGTTCTTGTGCTTGTCGACTCTGTTGAGATGATGTCGCCACTGGTGGAAGCTGTCCCTCTTGCCGCGAGGATTCTCATGCAGGGTTTCTGGCCCGGACCCTTGACGATCGTCTTCAATGCCTCGGATTGCGTCCCGGCTGAGCTTACCCGTGGGAGCAAAACCATCGGCATTAGGATTCCGTCCAGCAGATTGTGTTTGAGGCTTCTCGCGCACCTCGGCACCCCGTTGACATCAACCAGTGCGAACCTGTCGGGTGAGCCCCCCGTCCGTGGGGTGAAAGAGATTCGGAAGGAGTTGGTCGGCATAGACCTGTATCTTGACGCAGGCGAACTACCTGAGAGCCTTCCATCCACGGTGATAGACCTCTCCGGTCTCGCGCCTCGCCTCCTGCGACGTGGGGCAGTACCGGTCGAACAGATTCAACAGGTATTGCCAGGCACTCTACTCTAATATTCATCTACGAATACTCTATGATCGCTCGTTCGTTGTTTCTGCTGACACTATTTCCCTGCTTGCTGGTCGCACAACCTTCCGTCGATCTTCAACAGGCCTTCCTCGACCTTAAGAATGATGGCGTCTTGATGTGCATCTCAGCCCATCCGGATGATGAGGATGGTGCGACGCTCGCGTACTACCGTATGAAGTACGGAGTTAAAACGTATTCAGTGTTTCTTACACGAGGGGAAGGTGGACAGAACGAGAAAGGTCCGGAGCTGTATGAGGAGCTGGGAGTGCTAAGGACCGCGGAGACCCGGGCTGCGGGGGAGATTCAGGGGACTGAGCCCTACTTTCTCAATTTCAAAGACTTTGGGTATTCAAAAAGTGCGACTGAAGCATTACACAAGTGGGGGCGGCACGAAGTGCTCCGGAGGCTTGTCTACATAATTCGAAAGCTCAAGCCCGATGTCATCTTCTCCAATCTCAACACAATTGACGGACACGGCCACCATCAGGCAGCAGTTGTCACTGCAATTGGAGCGTTTGACGCAGCGGCAGATTCGACGTTTGCGCCGGAGCAGCTTCGTCTTCCGGGGATTTCCGTATGGCAGTCGAAGAAGCTTTTCATCCGCAATGTCAACCGTCCGGATTTGGGGTTCAACGATTGGGGGAGAGTGGACGTGGTCAACAATATCGGCGAGGTGAATGAAGCGAGAAACCTTGCGTACATTGATATTGCCACGATGGCGCTCAGGATGCACAAGACCCAGGGACTGGATCGCGCAGATCTGCGACGATTCGCGCGTACGCAGAGCCTCTACAAACTGATCCGCTCGAGCAGTCTGTATGACCGGGACACGACGTCGTTTTTCGGCGGCATGGATTTCTGGAACGACCCCGCGGTTACATCGCTGATCCCGTTGCGGAAGGCACTTTCGTCACTCAGACTCGGGATGCCGAGAGATTCCCTCCTGAGCATTGCTTCCTTCGTATACGAACAGGTTGCGTCGATGCTGAACAGCGGGAAAGGCGAACCTCTCGCAAGGAGAATACTTGAGCATTGGCGCGATGACCTCGAGCGTCTTGTCCGTTTGTCGTGCAATATCAATATTGATGTACGGGTTGCAGATTCAGTCCTGGTTCCGAAACAGGAGGTGCCTTGCACGCTGAAAGTGCTTTCGCCTGCTTGCAGGGTAAGTGCGGTGAGGTGTGAATTCAGAGTTCCCGATGGATGGTCGATGAACGAAGCCGTTGGCCAGGCTCCCGGGCTTGACGAGAAGCTTTACACTCGCGAGTTCACGATGGTGGTTGGGGATGCACCTGTGTTTACACTTCCGAAAGCCGTAGCCCAGTACCGCCCCATCGAAACCGATCAACACGTTTCGGCGATTGTCCGTTGTGTGGTTGACGGGCATCCGTTTACCTTCTCGGAGCCCCTGAAGTTTGACGTTGCTCCTCCCGAACTACTCTCGATCACTCCCTTTGTAACATGGATTGCTCCATCAAAGGCAGCCCGAGGCGTCATATTCGACTATACGATCAGGAATTTCTGTCCGCGCGAGATAGATGGAAGGATAAGAATTCAGGGACCTTCTGGTTGGAAGGTGGAGTCTCCGGCATACAAAATCGAAAGGGAGGACAGCAGTGTTCGGGGTGAGGTTACGGTATATCCTGCAAAGGAGATAGCAGCCGGTGATTACAATCTTACTTTCAAAACAGATTACGGTGCCCAGGAAGCAATCGTGCGCGTATTTGACGCTGCAGTTGCAGATGGGGTACGAGTTGGCGTCGTCAAGAGCCAGGATAATACGTTCGAAACTGCCTTGAACGAGCTGGGGGTGCCATACAAGCTCCTCGACGAGAACGACCTGAAGGGGAATCTGCTCGGATACAGTTCGATTATCATCGACATACGCGCGTACCTGGTGCGAGAGGATTTGAAGGCGGCGAACACCCATCTGATGCAATATGTGGAGGATGGAGGTAACCTCGTGGTGATGTACCAACGTCCGCAGGAATGGAAACCGGAATATGCTCCCTACCCGTTCCAGATTTCCACCCGACGGGTGACGGTGGAAGAAGCACCAGTCGATATCCTGCAGCAGAGCCATCCTTTGTTTACGCGACCCAATCGTATCACAGGAGGGGATTGGCTGGGTTGGAAGCAGGAACGCGCCGTGTACTTTCCGACCGAGGTCGCCAAAGAATACACACAACTGCTGTCAACACACGATCCTGATGAAACCCCGCTGACAACAGGCTACCTTGTTACGGACTTCGGGAAAGGGAGTTACATTTATACTTCGTTTGTGTGGTACCGGCAATTGAAGGAAATGAACCCGGGGGCATTTCGATGTTTTGCAAACATGATTTCCTATCCGCTCGTCAGGAAATAGCGTGAGAGGCATCTTCACCGGTGCGGTTTGTGTTACGGCATTTCTTCTGGGGTGCTCACCATCGAGCCGACGCCATGTTGTCGTATACTCCCCCCACGGCAAAGAGATGCTCACGGCTTTCGAGCGCCAGTACGAACAGCTCCACCCCGACGTTGATGTCCAGTGGCTGGACATGGGGTCACAGGATGCGTACGATCGTATAAGGACGGAGCGGGAAAATCCGCAGGCCGATGTTTGGTGGGGTGCTCCCGCAACAACGTTTGCAAAAGCCGAAGCCGAGAGTCTGCTTGAGAAATTCATCCCAACGTGGGATGCGGCATTGAAACCGGAACTAAAAAGTCCCGACGGCTACTGGTCCGGAACATTCCTTACTCCTGAAGTTATCATGTACAACGCACACGTGTTGACAAACAAGACTGCTCCGCACGATTGGGATGACCTGCTCGATCCACAATGGAAAGACAAGATCATCATCCGGTACCCGATTGCCTCGGGAACAATGCGCATCATTTTTTCCGCGCTTATTCAGCGCGAGGCAAGGAAGTCCGGCAGTGTTGACGCGGGATTTGACTGGCTCCGCCGGCTTGATGCAAACACAAAAGACTACGCCGCCGACCCAACACAGCTGTACCTGAAGATTGCCCGGGAGGAAGGAATGATTACATTGTGGGACCTTCCGGACGTTGTTCTTCAAACAAGGGTCAACGGATATCCTTTCGGATATGTAGTTCCGGCGAGCGGGACGCCAGTCATCGTCGACTGTATCGCCATAGTCAAGGGGACGAAGAACCGCGCCGAAGCCGAACGCTTCTACGAATTTGTTACGTCGAAGCAGGCTGTCATCCAGCAGGCAAATGAGTTCGGACGCATTCCGGCAAGGAACGACATAGCACCATCGGAGCTTCCGCAATGGATTGCTGATCTGAACCTGAAACCAATGGATGTTGATTGGGAACAGTTGCAGGCGAATGAGAAACAGTGGATGAAACGTTGGGATGAGGAAGTGAAGGGAAAGGGGATGCCATAGTCATCAACTTTACCTTCCGCGCTCGCAGTTGGCCACCCGCTCATTGACTCAAGTTAAGACCCGTGTCTATCCTCTCTCTTCGTCACATTTCGAAACGCTTTGACAGCGTGTATGCGGTCCATGATGTCTCTCTCGATATTCTTTCGGGAGAGTTCTTTTCGATTCTTGGACCAAGCGGTTGCGGCAAGACGACCCTGCTGCGGATGATCGCTGGTTTCGAATTTCCCACCGAGGGTTCTATCCATCTCGATGGCAAGGAGATCACCGGCACTTCCCCACGCCATCGTGGGATCGGCATGGTATTTCAAAATTACGCGTTATTTCCTCACATGACCGTGTTCCACAATGTCGCCTTCGGACTTGAGGCAAAGAGCCTGGGGAAGAAGGAGATCCGTGCGCGCGTAGAGAAGATCTTGGACTCGGTTCAACTTGCCCATAAGATCGATGCACCTGTGCCGCAATTGAGCGGAGGTGAACAGCAACGCGTGGCAGTTGCCCGTGCCTTGGTAGTGGAACCGTCAATGCTCCTCTTTGATGAGCCGCTCAGCAATCTGGATGTTGCGTTGCGTGCCTCTACAAGAATGGAAATTCGAACGCTGCAAAGAAACACGGGGATCACGTCCGTATACGTGACTCACGACCAGGCGGAGGCGATGAGCCTTTCCGATCGGATTGCGGTGATGAAGGAGGGGGAGATCATCCAGATTGGCACTTCATCCGAAGTCTATGAGCACCCTTGTGATGTATTTGTCGCGGAGTTTCTTGGGGGTGCCAACATTGTTCGCGGCTCACATGACGTTCTGTCAAATACCTTTCAATCCGGACGACTGAGAATCCAGATACCGGCAAATGTGTCCCAACAATCGGGAAGTACCATATTGGCGATTCGACCCGATGCCGTGGTACTCGAGGAAAACCCCGCCAGTGATGGGGCGGGCCCAACAGGCCAGGTCATTGCAAAGGAGTACCTTGGATCTACGACCACAATTAACATAGAGTTGAGTGGCGTTGTTCTTCGCGTTACCGCATTGAGCAGCGAGTTCGTTCGCCGGCTTGAGAAAGGCATGATTGTCACTGCCCGGTTCGACTGGTCGAAAATCACATTTCTTCCCGATGCCCCATGAACCGCAGGCATCTCCTTCGGAATGGGACGATTGTTGTGCTGCTTCTTGTAGTGTTCGGTTATGTCCTCTATCCTCAGATGATGATGCTCTCAGGAAGCCTCCATGTGGACGGCAGATTCTCTTTTGAACGATATTTTGCGTTGTTCGATTTGCGGAACAGTGCGAATATAGAAGCTGTGTCAAACTCCATCGTGCTTTCCGTTCTATCGGTGTTGTTGAGCGCGATTGTCGGAGGGCTCTTCGCATTTACATTTACCCAATTGCGATTCCCGTTCAGCAAGATCTGCTCGCGTCTCGCTGTCCTTCCCATTGCGCTACCCCCACTCGTTGGAGTGATCGCCTTCCTGTTCGTTTTCGGTGAGAGTGGATTTGTGCCGAGGATTGTCCAAAAGGCTCTCGCTCTCAGGACTGTTCCGTTCTATCTTGACGGCTTCGGCGCGGTGGTGGCAGTTCACGTGTATTCCTTCTACGTATATTTCTATCTGTTCATTTCAACCTCGCTCCGACAGCTTGATGCCTCGCTTGTCGAGGCGGCTTCGAGCCTCGGCAGCTCCCGATGGAACACATTTCATCGCGTGATACTGCCCGAGCTGCGACCCGCAATCACCGGTGCATCCGTGCTGACATTTATGACGAGCATGGCCTCCTTTTCCGCCCCTCTGATATTTGGCGGAGAACACAGGTTTCTCACAACGCAAATCTACTCAACGAAGCTGAACGGCGAGATGGGCGAGGCTGGAGCGCAATCCGTGTTGCTGACGCTTGTCTCGGTTGGCTTCTTTCTCCTTCTTGCATACTCCTGGAAGTCGACTGTGAGTGGCCTGAGAGTGAAAGGTTCATCGCGCCGGGCACTGATCGGAGTCGGCCCACTGATGAGGAAGAGCCTTATCGGGATCACTGTGGTACTTCTCGCGCTTGAAATCCTTCCCATCCTTACACTCATCGTGATATCGTTTGTTCAGGAAGGTTCCTGGACCTGGCAATTGTTCCCATCGGTGTACACAACTGATAACTACGCGAGGTTGCTCGTCGACCCTCAGGTATTTGAGCCGATTCAGAACAGCGTTCTAATGACTGGCCTCTCGGTCCTTGCAGGAGTCGTGCTCGGCGTGGTCGCGTCGTTTGTCGTGGTGAAGGGGGGATTGAAAAAATCGAGGGGAGCGTTCGACGTGCTTCTCAACATCTCGTATGCGATTCCGGGGACAGTGATTGCGATCGGTCTCATCTATACATTCAACCGGCCTACGTTCCTGAGCGGGTTCACAATCCTGGTTGGCACATTCTACATTTTGCCTCTCGCCTACTTCATCCGGAGTTATCCTCTCATCATCCGGTCCACCTCTGCATCGCTTGAGCAACTGGATGACTCGCTCATGGAGGCCGGAGAAGCTCTCGGTGCGGGGCTGTTTGCCAGGTTCTGGAGGATCGCCTTCCCGTTGATTCTGCCGGGTATCATCGCCGGATGTCTGCTTGCCGCGATCCTGGGACTTGGAGAATTCGTCTCATCAATTTTGCTCTACACGTACTCCAGCCGACCCATCTCCATCGAGATCCTCTCGCAGCTGCGCGGTTATAACTTTGGTGCAGCCTCAGCGTACAGCGTTTTCCTTCTCGTTCTCATCTTTCTGCTCACAACAATCTCCACGCGTCTGGCTCGAAGAAGGCCTGCCAGCGAGAGGATCAACGGTTAGCGCGTCCTCGTTCTTTGATAAACGTCCCGTTGCGAAGCTCGTTATACGCCTGTTGAAGCTCCTTCTCCGTATTCATGACGATTGGACCTTGCCATGCAACCGGCTCCTCAAGCGGCTTGCCGGAGACCAAAAGAAACCTGATGCCGGACTTGCCTGCCTGCACTGTCACCTCATCGCCTGAATCGAAAAGCACAAGGGAACGGTTCCCGATTTCATCAAGCACGTCACCATTCGTTGATCCGACATGGTCGGTGCGAACAGGGACGGGCCTGGAGGCGTCGCGAAATGTGCCTTCACCCTCAAACACATAAGCAAACGCATGCCGGGAGGTCTCAACCGGGAGTGTCTTGCGTCGACCGGGCGGAACCCACACATCAAGATAACGCGGATCGGCTGCAATGCCATCCACCGGGCCCTTCTTTCCCCAGAACTCTCCACACACTACACGGACGATGGTACCGTCATCGTCGGTGATTTCAGGAATATCACGGGACGAAACATCCTGGTAACGGGGATGAGTCATCTTGAGTGAGGAAGGCAGGTTTGCCCAGAGTTGAAATCCGTGCATGCGTCCCTTGTCATCGCCCTGAGGCATTTCCTGATGGAGAATGCCACTTCCTGCCGTCATCCACTGCACATCACCGGCTCCCAGCGCGCCCCTGTTTCCCAAACTATCGCCGTGGTTCACCGACCCGGCAAGAACATAGGTAATCGTCTCGATCCCCCGGTGCGGATGCCACGGAAATCCGGCGAGATAATCTTCAGGATTCTCGTTCCGGAAGTCGTCAAGCAGAAGGAATGGATCGAATTCCCCTGTCGTCCCAAATCCAAAAGCCCGCCGCAATCGAACCCCTGCACCTTCCAATGTTGGCTGGGCCTGACTAATCCGTTTGATAGGTCGTATCGACATTACTTCCTCTCTTGATGGTGGTGTATGGCTCTTTTGTTCTGTTCATCTTATTCCAAAGATCAGTATTTCCGCTCCGCCATCATACAGCCGGTCATAGGTCGAACGAAGAACATGATCGGGCAGGCTGCAAGAAAAGCGTCTGGCGTTTCACATGAACGTGAGGTAATTGCTAAATCGCCTCTCCCGGATGGTGCGACATGCAGCGGCCCTAGCTCAATCCTAAATCACCTCGCAGTATCGTTAAGCGGTTGGTGGAGGATACACGAGGAAATATTGGAAGATACTTTGTTATTGTCAAGCTAACGCCGTATGGTCAGCAGAGATGCTCCAGTCTGCAATTGGATTCTGAAGTGCGCATTGAATTCATGGCAGTGACTCTTCCCGGTATCCGGTTGCTGTTCTCCGCGGGTTGCCGTATCTTTCGCAGCACATCTGCCTTTATGCTTGCGTCCACATCGAGAAACAAATCGTTGGGCCACTGGTTCAGACATTGAGCAGAATAAGGGAACTTGAACACATCTGCGTTGCCGCGGTTGCAGTCTTTTGGGGTTGTATTGCTCCCAACACTCCCAAGGAGACGTACGTCTACAAACAAGTCGGACAATGCAAGATCAAAGCCGATGTCTACAGGTTGCCTGGAAACGACATAAGACCCGCCCTTGTTTGGCTCCATGGGGGCGGACTCATCATGGGCGACCGGGACATGCTTGGCGCAGCTGCAACGAGGGAACAGCTGAGAGGGTATCTGAATGCAGGCTTTGTGGTCGTTGCCATCGACTACCGCCTTGCACCTGAAACGAAACTCCCGGAAATCATGAATGACATCCGGGACGCCTATCATTGGATACTGGACCGGGGGCCAACGGAGTTCAACATCGATCCGGGTCGCGTGGCGTTGGTCGGCCACTCTGCCGGCGCGTACCTCGCCTTGCTCGGGGGTGTTTCGCTTAAACCTCGTCCTAAAGCAGTGGTTTCCTTTTATGGCTATGGTGACATCGCGGCTGTCTGGTATACTCGTCCCTCCGAGTACTATTTGAAAGCGAAACGAGTAACCAGGGAAGAGGCTTACGCATCTGTTGGCAGTTCGATGATTTCAGAAAATCCCTTCCCGAGCCGGCGGGAACGGTTCTACGTTTATTGTCGCCAGACGGGGCTCTGGCCAAAAGAGGTGGCCGGCTTTGACCCCGAGAAGAATGCCGCTGAACTTCGTGCTCTCTGTCCGCTCTGGAATATCACGAGCGATTTTCCGCCGACATTACTGCTGCATGGTGATAAAGACGACGATGTTCCGTATGAGCAATCCGTGCTTATTGCAGAGAGGCTGAAGCAGTGCGGAGTCGCCCATAGATTGGTTACCATGGCTGGACTCGGTCATGCGTTCGATCTTACAACCAGAAACAACCCGAAAGTCAACGAGGCCTTCGACTCGACAGTAACATTCTTGCGCGAGCATCTCAAACGGATGTGAGAGCAACGTTTTAGATGGCCGACAATTGTTCTATGCAACCCGTTGCTCTTTTCGCCGATTTCAGCTATTTTAGTCCGTGCCCGCCGAGAGTTTCGTAGCGTTGATGTGGTTGCTGCCCTTTGATTGCCTTTTCACAATACCCGATGTGAGCGTCAGAGAGATCGCAATTCCCAAAACAGGATGTCAACTCGAACATCAAGCTCCTCCATTCATCACGCTCATGGAAAGCTGCGACCAAATCCTGCCTTCTTCAAAAGATGTCTCCAGAAGAAATTGGAATTGCCGGGCGCGGTCTTTCGTCATGGACTTTCTTTTCACCGGTCTGCCGTCCAACAACTCAACGCATCGAACTTTGACAAAACCCTGTAACGCTGAGCACCGAGGTCGCCGGTGCGAGGTTCTTGAGGAGATTGTAAATGAATTCTGCGCACGTTGAGCGGTATCGCTCAGGTGAGAAGATTTTCCAGGAAGGCGAGTCCGGGACAAAAATGTATGTCGTCAAAGATGGAGAAGTGGAGCTGTCGGTTCATGGGAAGGTGATCGCCGAGTTGGGGACAGGCAGTATCCTTGGCGAGATGGTCCTTATCGACAAGAAACCCCGCAGCGCCACAGCCCGCGCAAAGACCCGGTGCGAACTCATCCCTGTCGATCAGGAACAGTTTCTCACACTTGTGCGTCAGAACCCGGGGTTTTCGCTCGAGGTTATGAAGGTGCTGGCCGAGCGACTTCGATTGATGAATGAGAAAGCATAAACGCGTTTCGATTGAATGACCGTGAATGAACGTACGTTTTCTGCAGCAGATGCACACAAACTTGAAGACCCGGACCGGCTCGTCTGGTTGCCGCCCAAGGAGATCGTCGCGTCGTTGGACCTGCAACCGGGAATGATAGTGGCAGATGTGGGGGCAGGTACCGGTTACTTTGCCTTGCCGATTGCGCGGGTCGTGGGGGAGACCGGCAGGGTATACGCAGTGGATTTCCAGACTGAAATGTTGGCCATGATCGGGAAGAAGCTGCTTGAACCCAATGCGCCGGCCAATGTTTCTCTTGTCCACGGAACTGCAAAGCACACGACGCTTCCCGCATCATGTGCAGATCTGGTATTTCTGGCAAACGTGTGGCATGAAGTTGATGATCATGCGTTGGTGTTGAAGGAAGGAGCACGAACTCTCCGGAGAAATGGGCGTCTGGCAGTTCTCGACTGGCGCGCCGATGTTCAACACCCGCCGGGCCCGCCTTTCGAACATCGAATTCCTGCAAAAACCGTTGTGGGAACTCTGGACTCGAATGGCTGGAATGTGGAACGATGCGGTAATGTCGGCAAGTACAGTTATCTGATTGTGGCAACACGCGGGCAGGCGACCAAAAAGTCCTGACGGTTCTGTACTCGCAGATGATCGGTATGGCTGCAGCGTTGTTGCGTTACCGTCTCAAGTTTCGTATCTTAAGGCCGCAGTTGTTCAATCAAATCTTCCGATAACCAGACTCCCTTAATTGATCTCCGTACACTGCGAGGCTTGGAAGAGCCGGATTGGGCACGAAGGTCGTTCCGTTTTCAAGGGCGTGGCATAGGTGGAACTGTGTGAGCGTTCCGGGATTAGCGGACAAAGAGGTTGTTTTCTGCGCTCGTAGCTCAATTGGATAGAGCGTTGGCCTCCGGAGCCAAAGGTTTCGGGTTCGACTCCCGACGAGCGCACAGTCACTGAACCACTTCCAGACAGAATCAGAGAAGGAAAAAGTAAATGCTTCAACCGAAAAAGAAGATCACCAAGAAAGAACTGAAGGAAGACGCCCTCATCACGTCATACGTAAGGGCGACGGCATTCTACGAAGCGAACAAGCGCACCATTACTACCGGCTTGACCGCACTCATCGTTGTAGCGGCTGTCGCGTTCTTCTATGTAAAGAATCGAAACGCCGATGGCGAGCGAGCACAGACGGAGCTCGGCAAGGTGTACTCATTCTATGACAATGGCCAGTACCAACTTGCGATCGATGGCGTCCGTGAGCGGAACATCCCCGGCCTTCAAACAATCACGCAGGACTACGGTAGCACCCCCGCAGGAACCCTGGCAAAGCTCTATCTGGCGGATTCATATTACAATCTGAAGAAATTCGCTGACGCGTTGAAGGAGTTCGAAGACTTCAGCCCGGAGGGGCAGCTCCTGACGGTTTCGCGACTCGCCGGAATAGGTGCGTGTCATGAAGCTCTTGGACAATACAAGGAGGCGGCCGAATCCTTTGAGAAGGCGGCCACGAAGTATGCCACTGACCCGAGCGCGGCCGAGAACCTCAACAATGCGGCGCGCAACTATGCCGCAGCAGGAGAGAAGGACCAAGCACTGGATCTCTACAAGAAACTCAAGAAGAGTTACCCCACAACAACATTCGCCAGGGAGGCTGACCGGTACATCGCGAAGCTCTCGGTTTAGAACCGGTGGCATTGGTGGGGATGCACCCGTCAGGAAGATGTTGAATGCGGTTATTCACATCGGTGGCGGGGAGATAGGTCCTCACGACGCCAATGGCGCCGCCAGTTCCCGCCTTGCAGATCTACTTGAAACTTTTGGCAGAAGTTATCGAACTAATGACAGGTAGATTCCGTTGTTGGACATGTTGTATGCTTCCTTCAGACTGACCGGTTTTCCCAAAAGGGTTCAATGAGGGTAAGAAGGATCCTATACGGTGCGGGCGTCGGGTTCTTGTTGCTCGTTGTGTTGATCATCGACGTCGTTCGAAAGAGTGTCGATCTTGATCTCGGCGGGCTTGGCTTTGTTCGGGCGCTGGTGGTCATTGGCGCTTTCGTTCTTGTGTACATTTCGGTAGAGTTGATCATCAGGACGAGGGACCAGAGCCCCGTGAAGCGGATGGGACTCGCCCTTGTAGGCTCGGTCGTCATGGCGATCGTCGGGGCGGGCGGATCGGTAATGTTGGAAGGGGGATTTGACACAAAGAATTCGATGCTCCTTCCGCTGGGGTACGGGACACTCTTTCTTGCATCGTTTGTCAGTGTGTTGTTTGGCATATTTGCAGTTGGTGTGATGCGTTTCCTGCGGGACCTTGTCCTGTTCAAGCGTAAGCGCGGTACTCAACGCAATCTCCTGATCTTCTTTGGGCTGGCCCTTGTGACATCGGTGTCCACGGTGTGGCTCAAACCCCTCGAACGGGAAGTGTATGTCAGTATTTTCTATGGCCTTGCCGTCGTCGCTGCCATTGTGAATTCCTTCAGACTTTCCTGGATTGTGTATCTGTCGAAACGGGAGAAGATCTTTGGCCTCGTGTACGGGTTCCTTCTGTTTGGCATGTTCATCGTTTTGAATATCGTGATTCAGAGCGGATCAGCGAGCAAGGCAATGCTGTACTACTCATATCCCTTGAAGGAGTTCGTGTCGCTTGTATGCGTGTTCGGTAATATCTATTTCGGGATGGCATTTGTCAGCACGTTGTTCCACCTTCCGACAGCCGAGGCGTTTGACAGAAAGACATCGGAGCTCTCCTCGCTTCACAACCTCAGCAGGCTTGTTACGCAAGCGTTTGATTTCAACGAGCTCATCGACACGGTCACGACTATGACACTGCAGGTGTGTGAGGCGAAAGGATGCTGGCTCGAACTGATTCACGCTGGAGAAGGGCCGGGGGAGGACAGAATCGCTGGTAGCGAAATTGCGGTGAGGGAATCAAGGATTGGATCATATTTCGTCCGCATCGCGGGCATGAAGAATACAACCTACGAAGAAATAGATCTGCTCATGCCGGATGGCGAACGGACTCTCCGCGATATGGTGCTGGATGAACGCAGTCCAATCGTTGTCGACGATATCCGGCGAGATACCCGCTTCGAGAAACCGAAACGATTGACACTTCCGTCCGGTTCTCTTGTTGTCGTGCCATTGATCTCTCATGCGGATGTGATCGGCATACTCTACGCCACAAAGGACACCGAGCATGGATTTTTTAAGGACGACGTGGACGTGATTTCCGCGTTTGCGGACCAGGCGACGATTGCCATAGAAAACTCCCGGCTCTTCAACAAGTCGCTGGAACGCGAGCGGCTCATCCGGGAGATGATGCTCGCCCAGGAAATGCAGAGAAAGCTTCTGCCCCAGGCTCTACCAGAATTCTCCGCGCTAGAACTTGCCGCATCGTCAACACCCGCATTTGAGGTTGGCGGAGACTATTACGATGTGGCCCAGCTTGATGAGAACCGGCTCGGCGTGATTGTGGGGGATGTGTCCGGGAAAGGCGTTTCAGCAGCATTCTACATGTCGGAGGTAAAGGGAATCTTTCAGGCCCTCTGCAGGCTGTATTCGTCACCAAAACAATTCATGGTGAAGGCCAACGAAGCATTGTTCGGGTCGTTTGACAAGCGTTCGTTCATAAGCCTGATGTATGTCATCGTTGATATGAGAAGCGGGACGGTGATGCTTGCCCGCGCGGGTCACTGTCCGCTGCTGCATGTATCCCTCCATCAGGGAAGTTATGTCCGGCCGGCCGGCATGGGGATTGGCCTTGGAGACGGAGTGGTGTTTGCGTCCTCGATTGAAGAACACACCATCCAGCTCCGGCAGGGAGACGTATGCGTGCTCTATACGGACGGGGTCACCGAAGCCCGGCTCGGTGATGAGGAATTCGGCTATGATCGCCTGATGGAGACAGTGATGCATGCGCATACAGACTCGGCGGTGAATATCAAACATCATGTCTTGAATACGATCAAGAAATTTACCGATGAACAGGCGAGCCACGATGATCTCACGCTGGTGGTTCTAAAATGGCGTGGCAACGGCGGCATCCAACAGGTTGAAGTTTCGTAATGGAGGACTACACATGAGTGAATTCAAAATCGGCGTCCGTGAAGCAGAGGGGGTCAACGTGCTGGAATTGAAGGGATACCTTGATGCCCACACGGCCCCCAAGCTGGAGGAAGCCTTTACAGGCCTGCTTGATCTCGAAGCAGTACCGGATTGTGGTAAACTGCAAGGATCTCTCGTATATAAGTAGTGCGGGGCTGGGAGTCTTCATGGCGTACATTGAGGACGTCCGGAAGAACGCAGGGGACATCAAGCTGACGAACATGTCCCCAAAAGTGTACAACGTGTTTGACCTTCTTGGATTCCCGTTGCTGTACGAAATCTTCAAGGACGAGCGGGAAGCAGTGAAGAAGTTTTTGGAGAAGGCAAGATAAGCCGGACTGCACGTATCGTGAGAACAGATTCAATAAAAATTGAAAGCAAGACAGAACGGCTCATCGCTGTGCGGGACTTCGTGTCCGCAGCTGCCCGCGAGTTCGGATTCCCTGACGAAGAGATCAGCAAAATTGCGCTTGCGGTGGATGAGGCATGTACCAATGTGATCAAGCATGCGTACAACTTCGATCCGGCGAAAGTCATCACCGTTTCGGTAAAGGGGGCGAATGGTGCATTTCAGGTGTCGATCCGCGATACCGGTAAGCAATTCAACCCTGCCGGTGTGCAGACACCGGACATGAAAGAATACCTCTCCCATTTCCGACGTGGGGGTCTTGGCGTCTATCTCATGAAGACGCTCATGGACAAGGTTGAATACAACTTCAAGCCCGGTCATCCCAACGAAGTCCGGCTGATCAAGTACCTCACGCGTTAGCCCCGTTCTTGCCATGCCGCGACCACCGACGAAACGTACCCCTTCCATTATTTCCACATACGAGAGTCACTTCGAGCACACAGCCCTTTTTGAGTTCAGCAAGGTCATCAATTCCTCCCTTGACCTGAGATTTATCCTCAGCCACATCCTTCTTACAATCATGGGGAAGATCCTCTCAACCAAGGGCATGGTATTGCTTGAGAAGGCAAGGGGCAAGTATTTCGTGGAGATGCTCAAGGGATTTCCCGCAGCACTGCAGAATCTCGACGTGACAATCAAACGGATGCCGCATTCCATGTTCTACGTTGACAGGTTGAATCCCTCCCTTCACCCGTGGGTAAAGTCCTTCAAACAACACGGGGTTCGAATTCTTCTTCCCATGGTCATCGCCGAACGGCCGATCGGTTTGCTCGGGTTTGGCGAACGATTCTCGAAGAAGAAGCTCTCGACAATGGAAATGACATACCTGCGGTCCCTTGCAAACATCTCGGCGACGGGCGTTGAAAAGAGTCGAACCGTCATCGAGACCCAGCAGGTAAACCGAAAACTCGACAGGAAGATCCAGGAATTGAACACGCTCTTCGAGCTCGGCAAAGAGTTCGGAGCACTCCTGGATCCCGACAAGCTGGTGCGGCTTCTCGTTTTCTCGCTTCTCGGTCAGATCGGCGTCAACAGGTACCTGATCGCGTTGAAGGATGGCTCCGACATGAAGGTTGCGGCCTCCCGGCTTGACGGTCCCGTGCCTCAAAGTGAGCTGCTGATGATGTTGACTTCTGTTCGAGCGACGACGCGTGTTGCTGATTTGGTGGTGAAACACAACGTGGATTTGCGTAACGCATTGGACAGTCTGGGTCTGAAGGTAATTGTGCCTATGCAGACCCAGGGCGAAGCGAAAGGCGTGGTTCTGTTGGGTGAAAAGCTCAGCAGGGAGGAGTTCAGTGATCCGGACCTGGAATTTCTCTCTTCGCTTGCAAACCTCGCCGTAATATCCCTTGAAAACGCGAGGTTATTTCAAGAGGCGATTGAGAAACAGAAACTTGAAGACGAGCTGCTCATTGCGCGTGAGATCCAGAAGGGGTTGCTTCCGAGTGTCATTCCAACAATACCCGGGGTTGAGATCGCCGCCACGAACATCTCATCGAAGCAGGTGGGGGGCGACTACTACGATGTGCTTCAGGTAGATCAACACCGCTACATCATCGCCATTGGTGATGTGTCGGGCAAGGGAACCCCCGCGGCGCTGCTCATGGCAAACCTCCAGGCTATCATCAGGGCCCTTGCTCCGTTGGACCTTCCGTTGAGCCAATTCACGCATCGTGTGAACGAGTTGATGTGTGCCAACACCGGGGGAAACAAGTTCGTTACGTTCTTCTGGGGTATCATCGACGACCGTGCGAGAACACTGACCTACGTCAATGCCGGCCACAACTATCCTTTTCTCCTTCATGAAGACGGATCAGTGCAGCGTCTCGACAAGGGAGGGATGATCCTGGGAGTGATGAAATCGGTGCCACCCTACGAGCAGGAGAGCATTTACTTAGCTTCGGGCGACTTGCTCGTATTGTTCACGGATGGAGTGAGCGAGGCGATGACAAAAGACTCTGTGGAATATGGCGAGCTGCGTCTTGAGAACCTTCTCCCGACGATCCGTCACCTGAACCCGCAGGCAATTGCAGATTCCATCCACAAAGATGTCCTGCACCATACCAAAGGAGCTCCCCAATCAGACGACATCACCATGATGATCGTGAAGATATCCTGATCTTCCTGCGGTCGTTGTCCGCGGCCTCGCTTCTGTTGATTGTGAACGTCTATTTGGGTAGATTCACACGGAGCGGCTGATTTCCAACACACCCGACCACTCTACACTTCTTGACCGAACAAGAGAACATCTCCGATCTCCCATGGCTTATGCCTTTCAGCAAATAGAACCGAAGTGGCAACAGTTTTGGGAGCAAAACAAAACCTTCCGGGCAGAAATCCGACCTGATAAACCCAAGTCGTTCATTCTCGACATGTATCCGTATCCGTCCGGCGCCGGTCTTCACGTTGGTCATCCGGAAGGATATACCGCGACCGACATTCTCTGCCGCTACCTTCGCATGAGGGGGCAGAACGTTCTCCACCCGATCGGATGGGACGCGTTTGGCTTGCCGGCAGAGCGGTATGCAATGCAGACGAACATCCATCCGCGCATCACGACCGAACAGAACATCAAGACCTTCCGGCGGCAGATCAAAATGCTCGGACTGAGTTACGATTGGGACCGGGAGGTCGATACAACCGATCCGAAGTACTACCGCTGGACACAGTGGATCTTCCTGCAGATATACAACTCATGGTTCGATCCACGTGAGCGCAAGGCACGGCCCATCGCAACACTCGTCCTAGAATTGGAGGAAAGAGGGACAGAGAGGTTGGATGTAAAGGAGCACGTCTCACCTCAACAATGGAAAACCCTGGGCAGGAAGGCGCAACATGATTTCCTTGCTCAGTTCCGGTTGTGCTACATCGCTGAGATTCCGGTAAACTGGTGCGAAGGGCTGGGAACAGTTCTCGCGAACGAAGAAGTTGCTGAGTGGACGGACAAAGGATACACGGTGGAACGTCGTCCAATGCGCCAATGGATGATGAGGATTACTGCATACGCCGAACGCCTGCTTGAGGATGCCGGCGAACTTGATTGGCCTCAGTCGACTGCCGGCCAGCAGAAGAACTGGATTGGGCGTTCTGAAGGCGCTGAAATTGATTTTCCTGTTAAAGGACGCTCAGATTCTATTCGTGTGTTCACCACCCGGCCGGATACGGTTTTCGGCGCAACGTACATGGTACTTGCACCGGAACATCCCCTCGTTGATATTTTGACTGTCAATAAGCATCGAAATGACGTTCTGGAATACCAATCGGCTGCAAAGCTCAAAAGCGACCTCGAACGTGGCATTGATGTTGACAAGACGGGTGTGTTTACAGGCGGATATGTCATCAATCCCGCAACCGGGCATGATATCCCCGTGTGGATTGCCGATTATGTGCTGATGGGATATGGGACCGGGGCTATTATGGCTGTTCCCGGACATGATGAGCGGGACCATGCCTTTGCAGCCAAATTCAATCTCCCGATTCTTGAGGTAGTATCGGGAGGAAATGTTCAGGAAGCCGCATTTGTGGAAGAAGGAGTGGCAGTCAACTCCGTAAACGACTCGGTCTCCCTGAATGGGCTGGCGACAGCGGAAGCAAAACGTCGCATCATCGAGTGGCTCGAACGATCGGGGAGGGGCAAGGCGAGCATTCAGTACAAACTTCGTGACTGGCTCTTCGCCCGTCAGCGCTATTGGGGCGAGCCCATTCCGATCATTCATCTTGAAGATGGAACGTTGAAGGCTCTCAATGACGATGAGTTGCCACTTCTGCTTCCGGAGATGGAGAAATTTCAACCCAGCGGGACGACGGAATCTCCACTTTCTCTGGCAACTGAATGGGTGAATGTGGTCGATAGCGGGACCGGCATGAAGGGAAGGCGGGAAACAAACACGATGCCTCAATGGGCCGGATCGTGCTGGTACTATCTTCGCTATCTGGACCCAAAGAACGATGCTGAATTGGTTGGAAGAGACGCCGAGCGTTATTGGATGCCAGTCGATCTCTACGTGGGCGGTGCGGAACACACAGTCCTGCATTTGATGTATGCGCGGTTCTGGCACAAGGTTCTGTATGATCTTGGCTACGTGAGCACGAAAGAGCCATTCATAAAGCTCCGTCATCAGGGGATCATACTCGGTGAGGACTCGCGGAAGATGTCCAAGGCCCGCGGCAATGTGGTGAATCCTGATGACGTCGTGAAACAATACGGAGCGGACTCTCTCAGGATGTTCGAGATGTTCATGGGTCCCCTGGAAGAAATGAAGCCATGGAGCATCCGCGGAGTGGAAGGCGTGTACAGGTTCCTGAATCGTGTGTGGCGGCTCTTCGTCGACGATGATGGGAATCTGCGCCCCGATCTGAAAGTGACCACGGTCGATGCCGATCTTGAGCGGGTCTATCATGCGACCGTGAAGAAAGTTGCTGAAGATGTCGAAGGTCTTCGGTTCAATACGGCAGTGTCGCAAATGATGATCTTCGTGAATGAGGTCACAAAGAGCGAGATCCATCCAAGGCAATTCCTTGAACCGTTTGTGCTGGTTCTCTCTCCGTTCGCACCTCATCTTGCAGAAGAACTCTGGCAGAAGCTCGGTCATCAGACATCTCTGGCGTATGAACCATGGCCCGCCTACGATTCTTCAAAGCTGGAAGAATCGACAGTAGAGGTTGTTCTCCAGATCAATGGGAAGGTGCGCTCAAAACTCCTCGTGACAAAAGATACCTCAGAGCATGAGCTCGAGACTCTATCTCTTGCAGATGAGAATGTGAAACGACACATTGACGGCAAGAAGCTGGTAAAGACCATTGTTGTGAAGAACCGGCTGGTCAACCTCGTTGTGAGGTGATCGAATGCCCGGGCTTTCAGTGGTTTTGACAACGCTCAACGAGGAAAAGAACATCAACCGCTGCCTTTCCAGTGTGAAGTGGGCTGACGAGATTGTGGTTGTGGATTCATTCAGCGGGGACAGGACCGTTGAGCTTGCAACGAAATACACCGATCGGATCTACCAACACGAATTTCCCGGGTCCAGCAGGCAGGTTGAGCGTGGAATTCAATATGCTACCGGCGAGTGGATCTTCTACATCGACGCTGACGAGGAAGTCTCCACAGAACTTGCAGCACAAATACGACAGGCAGTGAAGAATCCTGGTGACATTGTCGGTTACGAAGTCCTTCGAAAGCCTTCGGCATTCGGCAAGTGGATCGAACACGGGGGATGGTTTCCTGACTATCCATTCAGACTCTTCCGAAAGGACAGTTATACGTCGGAGCATCAAGAGGTCCATGGCGGTTTCCGCGTGAAAGGGAAGAAGGGAAGATTGGAGGGGATTCTGTACCATCACACATACGAGACGATCTATTCGTATGTTCAGAAGATGAATGACTACACCTCCCTTCAGGTCTCGAACAAGCTCAACATGGATCCCGCGTTGGTTCCGAGGCGCCGCAATCTCGTACTGAGCCCCATCTCTCATTTCCTGCGGATGTTTTTGTCGAAGAAGGGGTACAAGGACGGATTTCACGGCTTTGTTCTTGCGTTGCTCGATGCAACCTACACGATGCTGCTGTACGCAAAGATCTGGGAGTACCAGTCGCGCAAGGCTGACGGTGCTGAAACCCTGCCACCGACTACAAACGTCGATCTGAACAAGCTGAAGCACGTGTGATGAGCATTTACAGAAGGGTGTTGACGTACATGCGGCCGTATCGGAAACGGCTTGTCCTTTCTGTCGTTTGCTCGATCATCTACTCCATCTTCAGCGGCGTTTCCATCTATCTCATCATACCGTTGCTTGAGACGTTGTTCGGCGGTGCCTCTTCCGCATCAGCGCCGGTGAGTCCGGGAGCTCCCTCACTGGTTCCGGGATGGCTCATTGAGATCAAGGTACGTGCATCCGAGGTCCTTCATTCCCTGGTGTTCACAGGTGATGTCCACAGCTCCTTGCTGCGGATTTGTGTCATTATCACATTCGCGTTCTTCATCAAGAATCTCTTCGGTTATCTTCAGTCCAATCTCATGACGTACATTGAACAGGGGCTGGTCAGGGATATCCGGAATGCGCTGTACCGCCACATCCATCAGCTCCCGCTTGCGTATTTTACAAATGAGAGGACGGGGAACCTGATTTCGCGGATCATGAACGACGTCAGCATTGTGAACTCCGGAATATCCGCGACGTTCTACACGCTGATCAAGGAGCCCCTCCTTGTTCTTGTCTACCTCACAATCGCCGTTGTCCTGAGCTGGAAGCTGACATTGATCTCGTTTATTGTTTTTCCTCTTGCATTGCTGGTGATTGCTCTTGTTGGCAGACGCGTGCACGGCGAGAGTCGCCTGGCCCAGGAACGAATTGCGGACGTAACCTCGGTCCTTCATGAAACCATTTCCGGGGTGAAGGTCGTGAAGGCGTTCGCAATGGAGGAATTCGAGAACAGGAAGTTCTCAAGAGAGAACCTCGGCTATTTCTCCACGATCCTCAAGATCAACAAAATCCGGAACATTGCGTCTCCGACAACGGAATTTCTGAGCGCCGTTGCCGGTGCCATCGTCATCTGGTACGGAGGGATGCTCGTTCTTGATCAGGGTGATATGAAGGCGAGCGAGTTTCTCGGCTTCCTCTTTGCAATCTTCCAGCTCATGCCCCCGATCAAGGAGTTGAGTGGAGTGAACAATCGGATTCAAGAGGCAACCGCTGCCGGACAGCGGATATTTGAGATTCTCGACACGGAGCCGAACATCAAAGATGTTTCCAAGCCCGTCAGGCTCACCGAGTTCTCATCGTCGATCGAATTTGACAATGTTTCATTCCAGTATAACTCCGGGGACATCGTGCTGACGGATGTCAACCTGAGAATCAACAAGGGGGAGGTTGTGGCCATTGTTGGTCCGAGCGGCAGTGGCAAGTCCACCCTCGTCGATCTGGTGCCCCGATTCTATGATCCCGCGTCAGGTACCATCAGGATTGATGATATCGATCTTCGCATCATGGAATTGAGGTCACTCCGTGAGAAGATAGGAATTGTCACGCAGGAAACAATCCTGTTCAATGATACTGTTCGCAGCAACATTGCGTACGGTCTCGACGATTGTCCGTTGGAGAAGATCATCGCAGCGGCCAAGGCTGCGAACGCACACAACTTCATCATGGAGATGCCCCGTGGCTATGACTCCGTGATCGGGGAGCGCGGGGTGAAGATTTCGGGAGGGGAGCGCCAGCGGCTGGCACTTGCCCGCGCAATCCTGAAAAATCCCCCGATCCTGATTCTTGATGAAGCAACGTCGGCTCTGGATACAGAGTCGGAGATCCTTGTCCAGGAGGCGATCGAGCACCTGATGGCGGGAAGGACTTCGATCGTTATCGCACACAGACTCTCTACCGTGCAACATGCGGACAGGATATTCGTTCTTGAAGCCGGACGCATTGTGGAAGTGGGAAAACACGACGAGCTTCTGCTGAACTCTAAAGGGCTTTACAGAAAGCTGTATGAGTTGCAGTTCAGAGTGTGAGCATGGCAAAGCTTTCGGTAGTGACCATCGCGTTCAATGAAGAGCGCAACATTGTAGACTGTCTGAACAGCGTTCGCTGGGCCGACGAGGTGATCGTGGTCGATTCGGGGAGCGTCGACCTTACGGTGGAACTTGCGAGGCGCTTCCCTGCGAAAGTCATGCAAATGGAGTGGCGCGGATATGGCGCAACAAAGAATGAAGCGTTGCGGCACGCCACCGGGGACTGGGTTCTGTGGCTGGACGCTGACGAGCGAGTGACGCCTGAGCTCGCCGCCGAGATTCAACACATCATCAAAGAAGACAATGGGGCGTTCGCGGGATATACAGTTGCCCGCCGTGCCTTCTTCCTGGGTAAGTGGATCAAGCACTGTGGCTGGTATCCGTCAAGGGTGACCCGGCTGTTCCGGCGGACCAAAGGCAAGTTTAGCGAAACAAAAGTGCACGAACAGCTTGTGCTCGAGGGGCCAACCGGCCAGCTGCACAACGATCTCCTGCACTATACGGATCCGGATCTCCATCACTACTTTCAGAAATTCAATCGCTATACGTCACTGGCCGCGGAAGATCTCCGGACGGCGGGAAAACAATTCTCTTTGTTCGATCTGGTTGTGCGTCCGCTGTTTGTGTTCTTCAAGATGTTTGTGCTGCGTCTGGGCTTCCTCGATGGAGTTCACGGATTCATTCTATCTATTGTATCCATGTCGTATGTGTTTGTGAAATACGCCAAACTCTGGGAGTTGAAGAAGAAATGAAAGATTCAGGAGGACGTGAATGACGGTGGACGAAAAGAACCAGGCGCTTTTCATGCAGCTCGTTTTCATGTTTCATTCACTAACCATGCACCAGCTTGGCAAGATCAAAAACCCCGTCACAGATAAAGTGGAACGCGACCTTCCCGCAGCGCAGGGATCCATCGACATGCTTGAAATGCTGAGGGAGAGGACCAGGGGGAACCTGAGCGACAACGAACAGCGCATGCTTACAGAGTTGTTGAAGGAATTGAAGCTCAATTACGTTGATGAGGCTGCAAAGCCCGAGCCACCCAAACCTGAAGTGAAGACGTCCGCATGAAATTCGGAATCATTGGCAACCTTGACAAGTCCGGGCTGACCGAAACGGTTCGACTCCTGGTGAACAAGCTGGAGCTGGCGGAGTATGTCATCGAAGAGAAGATTGTTCCGCTGTTGAGCAGGGATGGCTTGCACATCGAGCCTCAACATCTCGCCAAACGGGATGAATGCGTGCGCGATGTAGACATGGTGATTGCACTTGGAGGCGATGGAACAATGCTTGCCGCGGCCCGACTCGTTGGGTCGCTGGGTATTCCCATTCTTGGTATTAATCTCGGCAAGCTTGGGTTTCTGGCGGAAGTTGCGCCGGGGGAGTTGCATGAGGCGATCGACGAAATTATCGCGGGCAAGTTCAGGATCGAAAAGCGCCTCGTCCTCGAAGCAACCATCTCCAGCCGTCCGGGCGTGATGATGTATGGGCTCAATGATGTCGTCGTCGATAAGTCACGTTCATCACGTCTGATCGATGTGGAGGTGTACATCAACGACGCGTTTGCCGTTAACTACCGCTCCGACGGACTGATCATTTCCACCCCCACGGGCTCGACCGCCTATGCACTCTCCAGCGGTGGGCCCATTATCGTCCCCACGTCGCATGTCATCGGTATTACGCCGATCTCACCGCATACGCTCAGCGGTCGCCCGCTGATAATTCCCGACACAGATGCAATCCGTATCGTCACGAAAGACCATAACTACGAAGTTCTGATCTCAATTGATGGACAGGAGGAAGCCGTCTTGAAACCTCCGGTTGAAGTACGCATCCGGCGTGCCCCGCACAGCATCAATCTCGTCAAACGGATGAACGGTTCATACTATGACGTATTGCGTGCCAAGCTCTTGTGGGGCAAGGACGCAAGAGAATCGTAGTTCTACTTGATCTTCACCGGACGTTTCGATCCGTCCGGCTCTGTAGTTTTTGTTCATTGACAAAATCCAATTCACATCCATCAACTCAGGAGGATTTCCTATGGTCAGCGGACATACGTTTTTCATCGTTGCACTTTCGATGGGTCTTCTTTTCAAGCCGGGTCACGCAGTGGCTGCAGGTGGGGAGGAAGGAGAGTTACGAATCGACATTCCCGTGAAGCTTGACAATGCAAATGTCGTATTCAATATGAACCATCTTGTGCTCAGGGGTGACATGTCGGTGGGAATCAAGTACATGGACGAAACGGCAAAGGCGCTCATGAAGGATGGTACCAAGGGACAGATCATCGGAGTGTTTTACAATGAGGCAGGGCACTTCACGCTGAACGATAAGGCGTACAACTCCTCGCGAGGAGTAAACACGGGGAACCCATATAAAGAGTTGATTGCCGCCCTCCAGAATGAAGGTGTGCAGATTGAGGAATGTGCCGAAACAATGCGGGCTCATCACTGGACCAACGAGGACCTTCTCCCCGGGGTCAAAGTAAATTCCGGCGCGGTCCGCCGATTAATCCAGCTAAGTCAGCAAGGGTTTGTCCAGATTCAACCGTAGTTGTTGCACCGGAAGGAGTATTCGCGTTTGGATGGAGGAGTACGTCAATTTTACGCGCAGCGCAAGCGCGCCATGAAACGAATTCTCACTATGTCTTCAAAGGCAATTGCGTTGATCGTTGTCCTTGCTCTGACAGGAAACGATTTGCTGGTTGATGCGACGACTGTTTCAAAGTCGAAGGCCGGCATTGCGTTGGTGTTGAACTCGCAAGGACCGGATGTTCAGGAACCCGTAAAATCCGCGCTCGGTAATGGTACTGCAGGGCGTGAATGATCCGCGAGTTCTCAAGGCAGAGTCCGACGAAATTGTGGATATGATGAAGAAGAATCATGTTCCCGTTGAGTATATTCTCTTCCCGGACGAAGGACACGGGTTCAGGAAGAAGGAGAATGAGATCAAAGGATACGGTGAGGTTCTGAAGTTCCTGGATAAGTATTTGAAAGGGTTGACAGAATCGGCCGGTTAGGCGACACCTTTTTTGAGTGCCCATCAACCTGTGCAAACAGCGACTTCTGTCGTTACGAAGAGTAGATCAGTCAAACCATTCAAAAGGAAACCATGAGACCCAAAGCTGTCTGGCGCAACGTTGCTGTGATGTTGTTGTTCGTAATTATCGGGTTCACTCAATACACTGAAGGTGTCCGGGCTGTCCAGGTACTCGGTTTGTTTGCCAGTGGGATGGTGGCGGGTGTTTCGCTCTCGCTTATCATTGCTTCGATCAAGGGGAGCCGCAAAGCAACCTGATTATCGTTGCCATCAAGGCTCGCAGCATAGAAGAAGAATTGCCGAGGAGAGTGAATCATGTTCAAGATGCTTGCAAGGCACAACGAGGTTGGTCAGCTCATACTCCGCATCGGACTTGGGCTGATGTTTGTATTTGTCCATGGCTGGCCCAAACTCTCTGGCGGCCCCGAACGATGGACAGCGATAGGCGGATCGATGGGGAATCTGGGGATACATTTTGTGCCGACCTTTTGGGGATTTATGGCAGCCGCTTTCGAATTCGTCGGTGGTGTGCTGCTCGTTCTGGGGCTCTACGTCCGGCAGGCGTGCGTGATGATCCTCTGTGTGTTGATCGTGGCAACGGTGAGCGTTCTGTCGAGGGGAGGAGGCCTTAGGGGCGGCAATGTTCAACCGATTGAGGTCGGCATTGCGATTGCTGCACTGCTATTCCTCGGCGCTGGAAAGTACGCGATCGACAAGAGCTAGGCTTGCATAAACTTCGGTGTGGTGTGCTTGATAGCTGAACCCCCTCAATTATCTCTCGCCCCTTCTGAAATCCATTTCCTGATGCCTGTGATCTGGTTCTGATTCAAGGGATTCGTATTCAGCGGCATCCGTTGTCCGGTTCGACCTTCGATTCTCAACACCAGGTCACTTGCATCGGGTGATCCGGGCACAATTACGGGCAACCCGTTCACTCCGAACCTCAGGTTTGTATAACTATCCAGCCTTACTCGGTCATTTGGTTCGTTGACACTATGACAGCCGGGGAAGGTGCACGCCTGGCTGAAGAGGAGTTGGACGTGCGCAGCATAGCTGACATTTGAATCCGGGAACACAATGTTCGATGGACTTCCTCCGGGCCCGGTTGGGGTGGAGTCCTTGCATGATTGAAATATCCACACCCCGCATCCGCACAACAAGAGCAAAGCCAGTTGTCTTTGAAGCTTCATCTGTCTCTTCCCCACCTCTTCACACTTAATTCCATCGTTCCCGACCGGAGTGTCCCTGTGTTCTTGATTTTCAATTGACGCATCTTGTCTAAACATACTGAAAGTGGCCGGCACAATCAAGAAAGCGTATTGAATCTCGAAGCTCTTTTGGCTATCTTGTTCGCATGAAGATCGGAAAAATTGATATTGAGAAAGCGATTCTCCTCGCTCCAATGGAGGACGTCACGGATCTTCCGTTCCGCGTCATCTGCAAACGGCTTGGTGCGGATATCGTCTACACAGAGTTTGTGAACTCCGAGGGGCTTGTTCGCGGCTCGAAGAAGACTCACCACAAGATGACGTTCCGGGAAGATGAGCGTCCGATAGGAATTCAGATCTATGGCGGAGAGGTGTCAGCCATGGAGGGAGCCGCACAGCTCGCGGAGAGTTTCAGCCCTGACCTGATTGACATCAACTGCGGTTGTTGGGTGAAGGATGTGGCAATGCGCGGGGCAGGTGCGGGTCTGTTGCGTGACCTGCCGAAGATGGAACGGATCGCTTCAACGGTTGTCAACGCGGTGAAGATCCCTGTCACGCTGAAGACACGCCTCGGCTGGGACAAAACCAGTATCAAGATTGTGGATGTGGCGAAGATGTGTGAGAGCGTTGGCATCAAGGCTCTCACGGTGCACTGCCGAACGCGGGATCAGGGGCACAAAGGATCGGTGGACTACAGCTGGATACCAAGAATCAAGGAGGCTGTTTCGATTCCCATTATCGTTAACGGAGACATCATTACTCCTCAGAACGTAAAGAGCGTGCTTGACGAGACTGGCGCCGATGCTGTCATGATTGGCCGCGGTGCTGTATTGAACCCGTGGATTTTCCGTCAGGCAAAACGGTATCTGACGACCGGCGAGCTGCTACCCGAGCCGACTGTGGAGGAGCGCGTTGAACTTCTGCGCGAGCACCTCAAGCTCTCGGTTGAGTTCAAGGGAGAACGTGCCGGTGTGATCGAGCTGCGCAAACATTACTCGGGTTTCCTGCGAGGGATGGCCCATGTCTCGAAGGTTCGGATGGAGTTGATGCAATTCACCGAAGCCGGGCCGATCCTCGATCATCTGACCCGCTTTCTTGAGCACTACAGCCCGGGTGCCCCTGTGCCTCAGGCCGAAACCGCAGCCGCCTGACCCGTTCGCTCCGTACATCACTGCTGTTGCTCTCCTGCGTGGAATTATTTGCAGCCGCCAGGCGTTGATTAGATAGTTCCTTCTCACAGCATTTTGGAGTCCGGATGTCAGCTTCTCCACGCATTCTTGCGATAGGAACCGCGAATCCGCCAAACCGGTATTCCCAGAGGGATGTCTATGACTTTGCGGCCCGTCATGTTGAGATGTATCGCAACCCCCGCATCGAGCACATCTTCATGACAAGCGATATCGACTACCGGCACTTTGCGTTCGATATGGCGACGCTCGATCCGAACGAGACGGCCGACGAAATGCATCAGAGGTTTGCCGAACATTCGGTCTTGATTTCGAAGGAAGCTATCGCGCAGTGCTTTCAAGATGCGGAGTTGACGGCGGAAGATGTCGATTACATCGTGGCGGTTTCTTGTACGGGCTATCTCTGTCCCGGTCTCTCTGCAATCCTGATAAAGGAGATGGGCATGCGGAACGATCTCCAGCGTGCGGACCTGATTGGAATGGGCTGCGCCGGAGCGATGCCCGGGTTGCAGAGAGCGTTCGATTATGTCAAGGCGTATCCTGATAGGAAGGCGCTGCTCATAGCAGTGGAGATTTGTTCCGCGTGTTACTACGTGGATGAATCTCTGGAAACAGTTGTGGGAAATGCAATCTGCGGAGATGGAGCGGCGGCGGTTCTTGTCGCAAATCATGGAGCGGGGAAGGGGCCGGCGATTGTTCAGTTCGAGACGCTCATCGAACCATCGTTTATTGACACGGTGGGCTTTCAGTTCAGGAGCGGGAAACTGCGCATTGTTCTTTCAAAGGACATCCGCGGTGCGGCGGGAGGGCTTGCAGCAAAAGTAGTCGGCTCCCTGTTGGAAAAAGCCGGGCTGACAAGGGACAATATCAAGCACTGGGTCGTTCATTCTGGCGGACGAAAAGTGATCGACAACATCAAAGACGAGCTTGCTCTCACCGAGCCACAACTGCGGAACAGCAGGTGTGTACTGAAGAATTTCGGCAATATGTCGTCTCCGACTGTGTTGTTTGTTTTGAATGAGACTATGAAGGTCTCGAACCCTCTCCCCGGTGACCTCGGCGTGATGCTTGCGATGGGGCCGGGTCTGGCAATTGAAGCGGGGTTGATTCGTTGGTAATATCGCAGGTGAAATCATGGCACGTCAATTTAAATACATTATCGTTGGTGGAGGATTAGCGGGAGCTTCTGCTATCGATGGCATCCGGTCACGCGATGACTCGGGCTCCATCGCACTGTTCTGCAAAGAGAATCGTCTGCCGTACGACAGACCGCCTCTCTCGAAGGGATTGTGGTTCGGCAAGACGACATTCGACCAACTCCCAATCCATCCTGAGTCGTTCTATTCATCAAGCAACGTCCACGCATACCTCGGGACCGAAATCGGTGAGATCGATGCCAAGAAGAATCAGGTCGTTGATTCGGAAGGTCTTCGGTACGGGTATGACAAGCTCCTGATTGCGACAGGGGGCATGCCGCGGCGGCTCTCGTTTGGCGACGGTGTCGTGCAGTACTATAGAACTGCAGACGATTACCTGTGGCTGGCGGATGCTGCAAAATCGAAGGACTCGTTTGTTCTGATAGGCGGCGGATTTATCGGCGCCGAGCTCGCTGCCGCACTGGTGTCGGCCGGCAAACAGGTAACAATGGTATTCCCCGATCAGTTGATCCTTCAGAAGGTGTTGCCCCGTGACCTCGCGACATCCATCATGGAATACTATCGGTCGAAGGGAGTCACAATTCTTCCCGAAGATGTTCCTACCGATTGTGTTCGCTCGGGTGGAACAGTCCGGCTGACTACGAGGGGAGGAAAGAAAATGACATTCGATGTGGCCATCGCGGCGATAGGCCTGAACCTTCACCTCGAAACAGCCAAACGGGCCGGACTGAAAATCGAGAACGGTATTTCGGTGAACTCGCAACTGCAGACATCCGCACCGAACATCTTTGCCGCTGGCGATGTTGCATACTTTCCCGCAAAGTCCCTCGACAAGAATATCCGCCTGGAACATTGGAACAACGCGCAGTCCCAGGGCAAACATGCCGGTGAAAACATGGTCGGGGCGAATCTTCCCTTCGATTATCTCCCGTACTTCTATTCTGATCTGTTCGATCTCGGGTTTGAGGCCATCGGCGATCTCGATTCACGACTAACCGCGTACGCCGATTGGCACGAGAAATTCCGTGAAGGTGTTGTCTACTATCTTGAAGACAAGCTCATCAGGGGAGTTCTACTCTGGAATGTGTGGGGGAAAGTTGACGACGCTCGCGCGTTGATTGACAGAAAGAAACATTATCACCGCCATGAAGCATTGCGAGGGCTGCTGTAGGTCCTCTCAAGAATCATGCTCGTCGAGCGGTAGTCTCACCGCAAGCTGACTTTGGCTTGACCTGTAGCCGACAGAGTGGTGGCCGCAGACTTCATGTCTGCGGTGATTGCTGCAACTGTTGAAATGCGGCTTCACATTTAGGATGAGACCACTCCGAGATGCGCAGGCCGTTCGCAGAAAACCGATCTCTCCTCGTTAAAAACACTTGACAAACCTCCTCGGCTGAATTATCTTTGTACGTGTAAGAAGAGGCGATTGATGTTCCCTCGTTCCCTCGTTCCCTCGTTCTTTCTGGTTGTGTCTTTCACGATTGATCTTGATCCGATATCGCACATGGAGGAGACGACATGGTTGTTCGATATTCTCTGATTGCGATTCTTGCCACCCTTTCTTTTGCCTGCAAGGACGAAGGCACGCCGCCGCCACTTTACGCACCGTCCATCGTGCTAGAGGCTGTGGACGCATCCTGCACGGAAGCCTGGCTGAAAGCGAGCACGACAGCAACGCCGGTAATAGTGAGATTGCTCCGTGACAACCAACATGTCTCTGAGCTCCGACTTTTGACCGCTGACTCTTTGATTGTTGACGACGGCCTGCTTCCGAACCACCAGTACAGCTACCAACTGCAGAAGCTTGGTAACGACTCGAATGTTGTGGAGACAACAACGAGTGTGCAGGTGCAAACAATGGACACGACGAGCCACGAGTTCACATGGCACATGGACACGCTGGGCGTTGGATTCTCCAATACATTGTGGGACGCAGCCATTATCAACGACACGCTCGCCTATGCTGTAGGAGAACTACATCAAAGAGATTCGAGCGGCCAGATAGATCCGAATGCGTACAATGTTGCCAAGTGGAACGGAGTGGAGTGGCAACTCTTGAGACTCCAGTTTCTTGATTTCTGTACCGGCACGTCCACCTACTCGTACCCGGCGCGATCCGTGTTTGCATTCGCGACAAACAACGTATGGATTACATCCGCCTCGCAAGTTGTGCGATGGGACGGGATCACCCAAACGTTCCCCACATGCATTACAGGGTCAGTCAACAGACTTTTTGGCGCTAACCCTAATTCATTGTATGCAGTCGGGGACAGTGGATTCGTGGCTCGTTACACGGGCAACACATGGCAACGCATCGAGAGCGGAACAACTGTAACCTTGAATGACGCATGGGGCGGCAACAACCGCTGGGTGGGTGACGATGTGGTGCTGGTGGCAGCTTCCAACAAGTATACTGCGGGTGAGATGAAATTGCTGCGCCTTCACAATGGTGTGGTCGACTCTTTTCCCTGGCATATGCAAGATCGTCGAATCCAGTCGGTGTGGTTTGATGGACACTCGCGCGTGTACACTGCAGGCGGAGGGGTGTTTGAATACCGTGGCGGTTCGCAGTGGCGGGAGATCACCGAGGTGCCTTTGTTTTATACCAATCGAATACGAGGAACAGGGCCGAATGACATCTTTGTTGTCGGTGATTTCGGAGTTGCTGCACACTTCAATGGTGTGTCATGGAGAGTATATCCGGAAGTGCAGTTACAAGGAAACTATGAATCCTTAACCGTACTGAACGACGTGATCCTTGCTGTGGGATGGACTGGCACGAGGGCGATTGTGCTCAGAGGAACGAGGACACCTCACTAAACCAACAGAAAGGAAGACCGTTATGAAAAAGTCAGTATGTGCTTTGGTCGTAGTTGGTGCAATTGTGATGTTCGGTACCCAAGCCCTGTGCGACAAACAAGTCGGTCCACGAGGTAATGACTCTCGGATGACATTGAGGCGCAATACCCAGGGACTTTTCTATGCCGAGGATACTCTGCTTCACAATAGTCCGAAGTTTGGCGTTCAGGCGTACCTTGACCAATACGATACTCTACGGACCTACTACCAATGGCTTTTGCCGACCTCTCTAATCCCTGATGGCTCGATCGTCGATTCAGTTCGACTGCAGGTTCTCTGCAGTACCCCCTCGCCGGGAAGTTCGTTCTGGATATCCCGTATTGATTCTAATGCCAGTCCCAGCACCCTCCGATTGGACCAATTGTATTTTCTTGTCCGCTGGGCCCGAGGTTTCGAGCAGTTTTTTCAAACCAGCGGTACGACAAGATATTCAAACTCGGCGATTCGCTGGTGAGCTGGATACAGGCAAGTCTTCCGTCCCGACGTTTTGCTCTGGCTTTCTGGATGCCGGCAGAGTCGCACTACCTGTACACTACGGTGTCCGATTCCGTGCGATTGACTATCTGGCTTCGACAAATACCAACCACCATTTTTCAGAGGTTTGATGATCACTCCAGGTTCCTCTATACCAACTGGATAAGCGTTTGGAATGTCGACAACTTTGATTGGCTGAATGTCCACCCTGCAGATCACTACACATTTCCAGTCAACATATTTGATTCAGTTACGTCTCTCGGAGACACGGCTCTTGGTCAGAGTGATGGCACCTATTGGTTTGGTAAATACAACAATTGGGATGGATTGCCCGATGTCGTGAACCACAAGACCTTTACGATTCTTCCCGGACAACAGACACATACCTCCACATTCCAATACGTATACAGCGCAACAGTCCAGGCAAGCCCAATTGATGGCGGCACGGCAAGCGCCACAATATCCTTTGCCGATCCCTGGTACCGCGACAGCGCTGACAGCAAAGGCGAATTGAACAGAGGAACCGCTGCAATATTCCATCCCCTGCCACTCAACACGCTGAATCTTGGCATCGGGACGGCATACAAGGGTGTGTTCTTGAACGAGAACGTAAATCGATACTCTGTCCGAGCACCAAACTCATTGACCGGAGTTGAATCATTCTTCGTCAAGTGGTCGGGCACAAACGTGGTGTTTCAAGATTCATTCGCGCAGCAAACACCGGTGGTGTTTAAGAATGGTTCTCCCACTCCCACAGCAACGGCATATTATAAGATTCATCTCTCATCCAGTTCCGGCAATGCTACAGGAAGCAACGGTCAGCGCCACCTTGTGGGATATACCGTGCCTGGTTACCCGGACGCATTTTGTATGGTGTATGAGAGCGCCGGTGATCTTTGGATTACCCGCTCCTATGATGCAGGAGCAACGTGGGAACCAGAACAGAAAATCGTCGCGGGCGATGCGAGCGCTCCATCCATTGCACTCTCTCCCGAAGACGGACAATACCTTGTCTATCGCAAGAAAGTTGGAAGCTACTATCAGATCAGGTGCAATATTATCGATGGCGGTTTCCCGTATGATGTCGAGGTCAGCGGGGCAAACATCCCCCTGGGGATTGACACGCGCCCGGTCATAGCGAGAGCGTCAGACCTCGAGCCAGAATGTCTGTGGATAATCTGGCAAGGTGCAAACAGCTTGATGTACAACCATGGATACAAGAACGGGTCGACATGGCAGTGGGATGGGGAAGCCGAGGCATTTGGAGGCAGCTTCAGCAGTCCAAGTCTTTCCTCACCTGACCTAACCGTGGGGGCACCATGGTATCTTACGTATGATAATGTTGGGGATGTGTTTGCATACAGTCTTACATCACTCGATGAACCAGTTCCCGCCAGTGTCGGTCCGATTTCGTACTCTTCACAGGTTTGTACAGACAACCGTAGTGGTGAGCAGGTGCATGTGGTTTGGGAGGCATATGGTGACGAACAGCCTCCTCCCCCAGGCACGGATCGAGGGAATTCATGGCAAGGCAATGGCGCCGCGCTGAAACGTCGCGTGATGTACCAAGAATGGAACGGTGCGAACTGGCAACCTGCACATGAATTCACGAGCAGCGGCAGCTACTATCGTCCCACCGTCAGCAACCTTGAAAATGGACACCTTGCCTGGGCATGGGATGACGGATCGAATACGTACCAAGCACTTTCCACGACTGCAGGCACCACATGGACGGTCATAGAGACCTACAACAACACCACGCAGCCGAGCCTTGCCATCTCAGCCTCTGAGGGTCCAATCGGAACTACCCGCTTCGTTTCGACGGGCACCAGTGGAGCGCCGTACCGATTGAATGTAGGTGATCAAACAGCCGCTTTGATGAATGGACCGAAAGCCTCACTGGTTCCTGAGATATACAGCAGACGAGTTGTTGTTGCGAGGAAACCTTTGCACCAAATCAAAAGGTTCGGTCATTCTGTACGTGAAGATGGTCCAGCACTCTCTGATTCCTCTGCGTATATTTCAGTTGAACTCTCTCCAATTGTCTTAAAACTTCATGACGGTTCCGCAATGGTTGTCGATTTTGTGGCCGTGGACTCGTCAGCAGATGAACAATCGGTGTGGACCTCGCTTGGAAGTGTTCCGGTTACTCTCACAAGCAGCATTGATAGTATTCTGGTTGAAGGGGAAGCAATAGCACAGGCTCCTCTGACTCTAAACGGAAGAGAACTGGGTGTTTCGTTCAATGTCGTCGATGCTGATCGGGGCATCGTATTGAGGAGAATCGGCAGTGAGAGAGTGTTTGACACAAGCGGTGTCTTGAATCTGAATATTCGAGAGCGGTTAGTGTCCCTTGCCGGCCGACGCGTCGTTCTTCGTCCAGCAATGCGTGGCTTTGTGGGGCATTCAGAAAATCTATTGGCAACAGTGGTGCATGTACATACGCTTCTTGCCGATTCCATGGCACCCCAAACGGCTACTCTTGGAAAGACATCGGAAAAAACACCATTGCTTCCAACTGCCTTCGTTCTGCACCAGAACTATCCGAACCCCTTCAATCCGTCAACGGAGATCAAATTCGATCTCCCGGAGGCAAGCACTGTCTCGCTCGTCATCTACGACGTTCTCGGTCGGCAAGTGGCAGAACTTGAAACTGGCTACCGCGAAGCCGGCTATCGCTCCGTAACCTGGAACGCCTCAAACCATGCAAGCGGCGTGTACTTCGCACGGTTCAACGTGACAAGTGTGGATGGGAAGAGTGTCTATTCAAAGATCAACAAGCTGATGCTCGTTCGTTGAGTCGTTTCCATCCACTGAAACCAATCGAAGGGCGAGTCGTACACTCGCCCTTCGTAGGTTTATGTCCTCCATCCATTGCCTTCCTTGAATCTCAACGGCTCTTTCGTTACCTTTCTCCCGTCATAACCTTCGCCACGATTCATTCCTCACTACTTCATGGATAAGAAGTCAATCGCAGACATCCTTGATGAAATGGGGACCCTTCTTGAGTTGCAGGGGGCGAATCCGTTCAAATCACGGGCATTTCACAACGCATCCCGGGCGATTGAGGGACTGACCAAAGACGTTGCCGAGCTCATCGAAAGTGGAGAGTTGCGCAAGGTTGATGGGATCGGCGAAAAGATCGCGGTGGTGATCACGGATCTGGTGCAACGCGGCAAATCGAAGGACCACGACGATCTGCGCCAGAGCTTTCCTGCCGGTGTACCGGAGATGCTCCGCGTTCAAGGGCTGGGGCCGAAAAAAGTCAAAGTGTTGTACGAGAAACTGAAAATCAAAAGCCTTGCCGATCTGGAAAAGGCCGCCAACGAGGACCGGCTCTCCTCTCTTGATGGATTTGGAGAGAAGACCCAGCAGAATATCCTTAAAGGAATCCAGGCGCTCAGAGTACGGGGCGAAAAGACGATCTACCCAAAGGCTGCAGACGCGGCAGCTCACGTCTTCAACGATATCATCAAGAAAAACGGAGTCATCCGGGGCGAAGTTGCCGGGAGCCTGCGCAGAAAGAAGGAGGTGATTGGTGATATCGATATCGTCATCAGTGCGAAGGAGAACGTCAGGCCTGCGCTCATGGAAGCGTTTGTCTCGCACCCCGACGTGGGAACCATCATTGCGAAAGGCGAAACAAAATCGAGCGTGGTTTTGAACGCCGGCATTAACTGCGACATGCGAATCGTGGATGACAGTGAGTATCCGTTTGCCCTCAATTATTTCACGGGTAGTAAAGAGCATAACATTGAGATGCGGTCACGGGCGAAGAAGTTCGGGTGGAGTCTCAACGAATACGGCTTCTCGGAGATTGGGGCCGAAGAGAAACGAGGCAAGGCAAAGCGAATTGTGAGGTGCAAGGAGGAAGCAGATATCTATAAGGCCCTGGACCTCGAGTACATCGAGCCGGAATTGCGCGAGAATTTGGGCGAAATCCTGGCGGCGGAAAACGGCGCACTTCCAAGACTCGTCGAGGACAAGGACATTCGGGGCACGTTTCACTGCCACACGAAGTACAGTGATGGAGTGAATACGCTCGAGCAAATGGCTACGGCTGCCCGGAAGCTGGGATGGGAATATCTCGGCATTGCGGATCACAGCAAGGTCGCCGCCTATGCCGGTGGCATGACGGAGGAAAAGGTAACACGACAAATGAAGGAGATTGATGAGCTTAATGCACGGATGAAGGGATTCCGGCTGATCAAGGGGACGGAGTGCGATATTCTCTCCAGCGGTGATCTGGATTGGTCGGACAGGGTCCTGGCGTCTTTCGAGTATGTCGTGGCGTCCATCCACAGCAACTTCAACATGAACGCCGCGGACATGACAAAGCGAATCATCAAAGCCCTTAAGAACAAGTACGTGACAATGCTCGGCCATCCGACGGGCAGGCTGCTTCTCAGCAGAGATGAGTATCCGGTGGACATGATTCAGGTGATCAACGCTGCCTCGGACAACGGGAAAGTAATCGAGATCAATGCACATCCCCTGCGTCTCGATCTGGACTGGCGGCTTTGCAAGTACGCAAAAGAAAAAGGTGTAATGATTGCGATTAATCCTGATGCCCATAACATTGAAGGACTGAATGACGTACACTACGGGGTGGGGGTTGCTCGCAAGGGATGGCTTGAACGGGACAATGTCCTGAATACGCAAACTCTCGACAACGTTCTAAAATATCTCAAGATCCGCTGATGCCTACTGGAATGAAAAGCTCGGGCACACTCTGGTTCGGCATTATTCTCGTCGCTTTTGGCGTCCTCATGCTGCTGGACAATATGTATGTTGTTGACTTCAGCGAAGTCATCCATACGTACTGGCCTCTGGTGCTTGTGATCTGGGGACTCAGCATGCTCTGGCGGCGGTCCAACGGGTGGACTGTTGTCTCTGCGCCTCCGGGAGAAGTTCCGAACGCGACTTCGACCGTGTATCCCGGTACGGATGCAATGAAGCTGTCGTCATCGACTGTCTTTGGCGATTACACGGTTGCAGTGCAGTCGAAGTCCTTCACAGGGGGTTCAGTCTCGACGACGTTCGGCGACATTGATGTTGACCTCCTCTCCGCACAACTCGCCGACGGCGACCATGCACTGAAAATCGATGGAGTGTTCGGGGATACCTGTCATTCGTCTGCCGCGACGAGATGGCGATCGCCGTGTATGCCAGCACGACATTCGGCGACATCCAGGTCAATGAACAACACAAAGACGGGATTTCTTCGTCACTGGATTACAGTTCACCCGGCTTCGAATCTGCGACCAAAAGGCTGCGCATCACCGTTTCACGGATCTTCGGCGATGTGAAGGTTGTTTCATAAAGGGCGCGATGGACACCCGCAGGTTAATTGTCGAGCGACTCAGGGCACACCCTGACGAGATTCACAGGCTTACCGATGGATTGACGGAGGTGCAATTGAAAGAGCGCCCCTCCGACGGCAAGTGGTCCCTTCATGAGCTTGCGATGCATGTGTGTGAAGCACAGGATGTGTTCATCGAACGGCTTGCCCGGATGCTGACGGAGGACAATCCCCAGCTCTCATCGTACGAACCCGATGAAGCCCGACAGAGCGGACTCTATTTCGCAGAACATTTCGGGAACCGGTTGAAGGAATTCGAGGTGCAGAGATCAACCCTTGCTTCGCTGCTCCAAACACTAACGAAGGAACAATGGCTGCTTGAGGCAGCGCACCCTGAGTTCAAGCATTACACGGTCCAGACTTCGATGGAGAGCTTGATGCGTCACGAGGAGCATCACCTGTACCAGATGTACAATGTTTTCCTTAAAGTCCGCGGACATTGATGAGTCGCTACCAGCGCCATGTGTTTGTGTGCGTCAATGAACGTCCTCCGGGGCATCCCAAAGGGTGCTGTCTCGAAAAGGGATCCGCCGATGTTCGTGATCGAATGAAAATCGAGCTGGGAAGGCGCGGCCTGGCGGGCATTGTTCGCGCAAACAACTCGGGATGTTTGGATGCATGCGAATACGGGGTAAGCATGGTGATCTATCCCGAGGGGATCTGGTATGGCGGCGTCACTGTGGAAGATGTCCCGGAAATCATTGACCGAACCATTGTGGGAGGCGAAGTCATTCAGCGTCTTCTGATCAAAGATCGACGGTACGCACCTGCTGCTCTGCAATTCCCAAAACTTGAGCCACCACGATAGATGATTCTCATATGAGTCTACAAAACATCATTGAGACACCCGTACCGACCATTGCATATTGTGCGCTCCACCAACGATTGCCGGAGGTGAGCAGGGATGAGTATCAAAAGACAATGAAGGAGTTGCACCAGCGGATTCGACTCGAAACCGCCGGGATTGCTGCGGCCTTCAAACAGCATGTAGCCGAGACGATCGAGAAGGAGTCGGAAAATCTCCGGAATACACTTTCACATTTTCTGCACACACCGATCAGCTCGGATAACGAGGACGTTCGGAGGATTCTGGTGGAGTCTTTCGAGCGATTCAAGGATCAGATGCTTGACGATGCTCCCATTGGCCTGGTGGATTCTCACGAGTCAAAAGTGTTCGTCGTAGGCTCCAAGAAGTCGATTGAGAAGAAGCTCCTGAAAGGCGGCAGGTCCTACCTTGACGGTCTCGGTTTCGTCACAGCAAAGGGCTCCCCGGAGATATTCGAATCCATCTTCATCGTGCGTGGTGGAATGAACCTCGATGTGCTCGAGCATATCGTCCGGGACCGTCTTGGCATCTATTCAACCACGCATGGCAAGCATATCAAAGAATTTGGCGGCTATTCGTACGGGGCCTATAACCTGGTGTTCGCAACAGGCGAGATGCCGGCAAGTGACAAGATCCAGAAGTACACGGAACTCACGTTCTATTTCTCAAAACCTGACATCAAATACGCTCCGTTCCGGAATGGCGTCGTGCAAGCCCTTGAAGAACTTGGCGGCAGTGTGAGTCTTGATTCTGTTTCGTTATGGCAGCGCAAACTGGGACTGGGGGCTGGCAAGGAGTTCATCCTCCGGATCGTGAGCGACAAATCGGAGAGATCGTCTGAGGTGATCGAATGGATGAACAAACACAAGGAGAAGGCGTTCATTCGAGAAGCGTTGGTCGTCGGGGGCAGCCTCGTCGTCAAGGAATTCCTCTTTTGATGCCATGGTGACAACACAGCCGGCGAAATCGGTCAATCGAAGAACGGTCGAATCGCCCGACGAAACGAAATCGCGGGCGTTGAAGATACTGCATCTGCTGAGGAAGGAATTCCCCCGACCGAAAACTGCTCTGCTCCATGAGAATCCCTTTCAACTTCTCATCGCAACCATACTCTCTGCTCAATGCACGGATGAGCGGGTAAATATCGTAACAAAGGAACTGTTCAGGAAGTACAGATCACCAAGTGACTTCGCCGGTGCGAATGTTACCGAGTTGGAGAATGACATCAAGTCCACCGGTTTCTTCAGAATGAAGACGAGGAACATCATTGCATGCAGCAAGGCTCTTCTCGAGTTGCACGACGGGAAGGTCCCCGATGCCATGCAAGATCTTGTGAAACTGCCAGGTGTCGGACGGAAGACTGCCAATGTTGTCCTCGGACAGGCATTCGGGATTTCGTCGGGAATTGTTGTGGATACCCATGTGCATCGGCTCGCTCAACGCCTGGGATTCACGAGTGAGGATACCGCCGAAAAGATTGAGGAAGATCTAATGAAGGTCTTCCCCAAAAGGTATTGGATCGAGGTTGGGAGTATCGTCATTCTTCATGGAAGGAAAACCTGTTCCGCCCGGAAACCCAACTGCCCAGGTTGCGTAGTGAACGGACTGTGCCCCTCTGCACATCTCTTCATGGTACCGGTTCGTTAACCCTGTAAAGACTAGTTCTTGCTCGTGAGCTCGGTGTGCAGCTTCGTGATGCACGCACTGCAAAAAAAGAGAAGCTTGTAGTCTCCGATCTGGCGTTCAATCAGTTGGGATTTGAGAAACTCTTCCCTACAAATGGAACATTGCTCTTTGTTGAGATCCTGAGGCGCTTTTCCTTGCTTGATGATCGCTTTGAAACCAAACGCAGCCACCAAAAGAAGAATCAGAAGAAAAACCACCGCCAGGATCGTAACCACCATGATTGCTCTCAGTATTCAGAGACAGGCTGCAACGAATATAGGAACATCTCTGACAGAGTCAAACTGGAGATACGTGTCCATTCCCACTCATACTGCTCGATGACCATGAACCGTCAGGATGCGCTTAGTCTTCTTCACGAATATACAAAAACCGACAGCCTCAGGAAGCACGCACTCGCAGTTGAAGCAGCGATGCGAGCCTACGCAAGGAAATTTGGTGCGAATGAGGAAACATGGGGAATCGTCGGGCTGCTCCACGACTTTGACTATGAGATGTATCCACAGGTTCCTGACCATCCGATGAAAGGGCAGGAGATTCTGAAGCAGCATGGATATCCGGATGATGTTTGCCGGGCTATTGTCAGCCACGTACCATTGATGAACGTTCCCCGTGATAGTCCGATGGCGAAAACACTTTTCGGATGCGATGAGCTCTGCGGCTTTATTGTTGCCTGCTCACTTGTCCGTCCGAACAAGATCAAGGATCTTGAAGCTTCTTCGGTCAAGAAAAAACTGAAGGACAAGGCTTTCGCCCGCACCGTGAGTCGTGAAGATATTACACAAGGAATTGCAGAAATGCAGGTCGATACAACAGAACACATTCAGTTTGTTATTGAGGCGCTGAAGGGAGTCGCGGGAGAAATCGGTGTACAATAACGATTGCTTGATCGACTCAACTCTACCATACATCGAATGTGAAACCAAGTCCCCATTGGTTGTCGCGAACGTTATAGTATTGACTGTATACCGTAAGGCCCGAATAGTAGCTGACATAGAGTCTTACACCGGTACCTGACCACTCGCCGAGCTTCACCCCAAGTTCCACGTTGTTTGTCCCGATATAGGACGGGATTCCCACCAAGGAGAAATTGTCCGCTACAAATAGGCTGTACGGCTTTCCAAGCGCCGTTCCAAGTCCATCACGACTATGGACCTCGACGCCGTGAATTGTGCTGAATCGTCTGATATCTGTCGGCCGAATGAGCGTTGCATAGCTGAAACCGGAATAGAACATGACTCCCACGATTGACCAGTCCTTTTCATACGTGCCAATCAACTCCCCGAAGTCCTTTGTAAACGGAATCGGGGCAAGACCATTCTTCCATGTCCCGGTTGCATTGTCAAAGTGTCCATCGATGAAGTGAGCGCTGAGATGAAGAATGCGGAGCCGCAGTGAGAACCTTGAATCCGGCTCACCAGACTGATATGAAATATGGCCCCCAAAGAATCCATCGACCGCATCGATCTGGAGGCGGAGACCTTGCGCGCTGGTTGAGAGTGCGTACGTGAAGAAGTCTATTCCTGCGCGCAGCCTTTTACTTTGCTCCGTCGAAATGGTATATTCCACAAGATCCATGGTGCTGCCGATATCAAGCTTCAGCCGCGAGCTGCCAATTTCCTTACGCACACCCACGCGTGGCTCCTGATAGCTTGCGACAAGAGGTGGAACGAGAAGGTCGCCCGGAAGAAATGTGAAGTGACCATCTTGAACAGGTTCTTCGGCCGGCGCGCGATAGAGACTGAGCGAAAGGAACATCAAAAGCGGCAGTATTGTTCTTCGCATGGCGCGTTCTTGTCAAGTTCACATGAATATATGCAAGGGCGGTAGCACAAGCAACAGCATCGAGAGAAGATGAACCACGACGAATTCACAACGGAGGAACAGGAGAGATACAGCCGGCACTTTGTTCTTCCTGAAGTAGGTCCCGCGGGTCAGGCGAAGCTGAGAGCGGGTCGTGTATTGATTGTGGGGGCAGGCGGACTCGGATCTCCTGTCGGTTTGTATCTTGCTGCAGCCGGCGTGGGACTGATCGGGATTGCCGACCATGATACGGTTTCGATTTCCAATCTCCAGCGACAGGTTCTGTACGGGTCCGATGATATAGGGAAAGCGAAGGTTCATGCAGCGAAGAAACGTCTTCTCTCGCTTAACCGGAATGTCGACGTCGTTGCATACGAGCACCGGTTGGACGCGTCCAATATCTTCGAAGTGCTCAAGGGATATGATATCGTTGCCGATTGTACGGACAATTTCCCGACCCGGTATCTGATCAATGATGCATGCGTACTTGCGCGGAAGAGTTGTGTGTACGGAAGTGTATTCCGGTTTGAGGGCCAGGTCACTGTGTTCGGCCTTCCCGGAGGGCCCTGCTATCGATGCATATTTCCGCTTCCTCCTTCACCGGAATCAGCCCAGGATTGTTCACAGGCCGGCGTCGTTGGCGCGTTGCCGGGTATTGTCGGTGCCTTGCAGGCAAACGAGATCATCAAACTGATTCTCGGCGCGGGGGCGGTCCTCAGCGGCAGGCTGTTGATGATTGATGCACTTGCTGCACAGTCCCGAGAGATTCTCGTCAGGAAGGATCCCGCATGTCCGGTCTGCGGAAAGAACCCCAGCATTACCTCGCTCATCGACTATGAGGAATTCTGTTCGGGGGGTGCACACGCCGCTGCAATTGCTCCGGGTGTCGCAGATATCACTGTCGAAGATCTTAAGCTGAGGCTCGACAGTGGTGAATCCATTCAGTTGCTCGATGTGCGTGAACAGTTTGAGCGTGCCATTTGCAGTCTTGGGGGAGTGTTCATTCCGCTCCGTGAACTTGAGGGTCGTGCCTCGGAGCTGGACCGGAATCAGGAAGTGATCGTCTATTGTCATCACGGAATCAGGAGTCAGGTGGCTGTGACCATGCTGAAGCGCTTGGGAGTGCTGAAGGCGGTGAATCTTCTTGGTGGCATCGACATGTGGGCTCGTCAGATAGATACGAGCATGCCGCGATACTGAAGTTGAATCTCTGCATCGATTTCCCTACATTTGTCAAGCTTTCTTCGCGCCTTGAACGAAACTTTCCTGGAGGACCTGGATGAAACGCTGCCTATTCATACTCATTCTATCCGGATTCGCTGCAACATGGGTGTTCGCACAACAGGAAGAGGAGCCTCCGATTCCGCCGAAACGTTCCCGGGCTGCAAAGGTGGGTGCGTTCGGTGGCTTCACGCCGGGCTGGCTGTTCGTGAACGTCAAGCCCATCAATGATTTTCTTCAACCGGCCGGTGGTGCAGCACTGAAGGACAACGGGATTTACCTTTGGGGAGGAGGGGGATCCGCATACATCATGCTTATACCGAACCTTCGTGTAGGCGGACTTGGAATGAGCGGCTCAATCAAAAGCACCTCGGTCGACCCTTTTGGAGTTCGTCGTGATGCTGAGTTGCATGTCGGATTCGGCGGTGTGACGCTCGAATACACCATGCCGGTCGTCGAACGCCTCGATGTTTCATTGGGAACGATGATTGGCGGCGGAGGGATCGACTTGATTCTGCGTCAGGATAAAGGCGGGATCAATCTCTGGAGCGGAGAGCAGTACATCTTTCAGAACGGCAGTCCGGGAATGAACTTCAAACGAACATTGACGGGTTCCTACTTCATCCTGGTACCTTCACTGAATGTCGAGTATGCGATCCTCGGCTGGTTTGGAGTTCGACTTGGAGCGAGTTATGTGTCGATGCTGTCGCCCTCCTGGACCGTTGACGATAACTACGAATTGCTGGGTGTGCCGACCGATGTGAGTGGCAGAGGCTTCATGCTTAACGCAGGATTATTCGTGGGGACTTTCTGACGGCCATTGGGAAAGGCAGCGACCGGTAGACTGGGTGAAGTTGAGCGGTGTCACTTGGGGGGATCGATGACGCCTATCTGCAACGCCGGTTCTCCAAGCCCTGATGATCTCCTCACTTGTTCTCAGTAAATTGTTCGGATTTCCATTGGGCAAAGAGCTCCTTGCACCTGTTGCGCTGGTACTTGCCCGTTGATGTGACGGGCATTTCGTTTCCGAAGACGACTACCTTCGGCGACTTGTTGAATGGGAGGGACTTCCGGCAATACGCCAGCACATCATCGCCGGTCAATTGCACTCCCTCTTTCACTTTGACGTAAGCGCCCACCTCTTCGCCGTACCATTCGTTCTCAAATCCTACCGCAATTCCTGCCTGCACTCCCGGCATATTCATCAACACCTCATCAATCTCGAACGGCGAAATATTGACCCCGCCCCGGATGATCAGCTCTTTGATCCTCCCCGTGATAAAAAAGAACTTCCTCGCTTCGTCATCATACTTGAAGAATCCCTCGTCGCCGCTCCTGAACCACCCGTGAGCAAACGTGTGTTCGTTTGCCTCGGCATTGTGGAAGTAGTACTTCATCACGTTGTGACCACGGATGACAATTTCGCCCCGCTCTCCTTCCCCGAGCTCGTTGCCCTGTGCATCGTGAATCGTCATTTCATTGACAGGCAGCGGAACTCCGATTGAAGGAAACCCGTGTTTTGACAGCCACATCTTGTGTGTCCCGGCAGCGAGATCGATCGGGAGAAAACAGGAATAGCATGTCGTTTCGGAAAGTCCGTAACCATGGATGATGGGGATTTTGAATTCGTGCTCGAATTTCAACGCAAGCTCCACCGTCAAAGGTCCGGCTCCACAGATGATGTGTCGGAAGTGCAGAAGCTTGTACGCTTCCATCGAGAGCTTTGCGTGGAGAAGGAACTGCAGGATCGTCGGGACGACACTGACGACCGTGACTTTTTCCATGCTGATGCGCTCGAAAAATGTCTCGCTCTGGAATTTCTGGTTGAGCACAACACCGCTCCCTGCGTACAACGGTGTCATCAGCGTGACAACAGTGCCATTCACATGATGGATGGGCAACACACACATCATTCGCTGGTCCTCCGAGATGCGGTGCCATTCGGCTATCGCCATCGCATCGACGAGCAGGTTATATTGCAGCAGCACGACACCTTTCGGGAGGCCGGTTGTCCCCGAGGTATACACGATGAGTGCTTCGTCCGCGAGTTGTGGCTGATGCGCGGGGATGAATCGTTGCGGCTGCTTTATGAGCTCCGTCTGGAAGTGGGGGAGATCCGGGTAGCGCTTCTTCCCAACCTGGACAATTGTCCTCAGGCGCGGAAGCTCGTGCTGCAGCCGGCAGAGCCTATCCAGAAACTGATCTCTGACAAACGCGAGCTTTGCATCTGAATTCTGGAGTATGTATGTGATGCGTTTGTCATCCTCACCAACATTGATCGGCACAACGACAGCGCCGAGAAGAAATGCGGCAAAATACTGGATCACAACATCGGAGTGGTTGAAGGAAACCGTGGCAATCCGGTCTCCGCGTACGATTCCTGCAGTGCGAAGATAGTTTGCTGTTCGAATGACATCCTCGAAGAATTCCCGGTAGGAGTATTCCCTCCTTCCTCCTTCACCGTCGTAAAAAATCAGGAACGCTTTCTGCTCATAACGGTCCACCTGTTGCTCGAGGAGGTCGCCAATATTCTTGTACGACATCATCGGCTGATTCGGTGGGATGCCGTCTACAACCCGTGCCCGGGCGATCTTTTCCAGCAGCGCTTCAGAAAGGTCAGACATGGATCACGTCTAAGAAGGGAGGCGGATGTTTGGCCATCAGTTCATGGAGAGTATACAAACCCACTACCTGCCGTATCACCAGGAGTACGAATTCATGTTGCGGGTCGTGAAACGACGTCAGGAGTCCAGACAGTGCGCACGGAGATCACGCCACGTCATTTTTCCATCCAGCTCATCCAGTACTCTTTCCACTCGACAGCTTCTCCGGCCGGGAGGAGGTGGATTGGATTGAGGCCGTCCAGCATAACAGCGTATTCGTCGGTGTGAGTTTTCGTGCCCTGGGCCTTGAGGGCCTTGGGATGAGGGCCATGGTGAATACCGCGCGGATGCAGCGTAACCATTCCCGGTTTGATGTTATCACGACTGAAGAAATTTCCGTCATGATAAAAGATGAATTCATCGTAGTCGGTATTGCGATGAAAGAACGGGACCTTGAGTGCTTCAGGATCTTCTTCCAGGGGACGCGGGAGAAAACTGCACACGTAGGCGCCCTGGGTGGCAAATGTTGTGTGTGCGCTCGGGGGAAGATGTGCTCGATGACTCATGATCGGGCGAATGTCGCGCATATTGAGCTTCCATGTGGTCAGGTCACCCTTCCACCCGACAACGTCAAGCGGGTTGAATGGGTACCAGAGCGAGGAGAATTCGTTTCCGACCTTGATGCGCACTTCCCATTCGCTCTTGTCGTCAAGATACGGTTGAGGCTCGGGCGTGACGATAACGGCCGGATCATACAATGCGTGCTGCCCGATGAGTCCTTTCTCGGGCTGCTCGAACTCCGTCTTCGATTCGATGATCAGGAAGAAGTTGTCCTTGGTCTTTGGGACGACTCGATAGGTGACGGCCCTTGGGATGTTGATGTAGTCACCCTTCTCAAATGTCAGCGGGCCGAAGTCCGACTCAATTGTCCCTTCGCCGCGATGCACAAAATACAACTCATCGCCATCTGCGTTGCGGAAATAGAAAGGCATCGGCTCACTCCGGCGGGACACAAAGAGTTTCACATCGTCGTTTCCGAGAAAAGCAACCGGAGAACCCTTGGGATCAGTCTGATCGGAGGGGGCAAGCTTGTTCAGATCGAGGCAGTGAGGTCGGAGCTTTCCTTCAAAGCGGATCCACCCCGTTGGAGGGTGGGTATGGTACAGATGAGCTGACTTTCCAAAGAATCCCTTGCGACCGTGTTCCTCCTCGTAAGTGCCATTGGGCAGCCCCACATGTGCCTGACTTGCGGTCTTGCCTTTTTTGAGTGGATACATGAGCCTCCTTCTATCTCGAATCCGATTCCGATGGCATGAAGATGCGCAATGAGACCTAACACTCCTAATATAAGAGCGAGAAATGAAAACGGCAACTCAACTTCCTGCGTTTCCCTCAGCAGGGCTTGTTTAGCCATAGGGGGATGGCTACAGGTTTCCCCTTAATTCCTGTTCCCGCTCAATGGCTTCAAACAGTGCCTTGAAATTACCCTTGCCAAAGCTGCGACTTCCTTTGCGCTGGATGACCTCGTAGAATAGTGTTGGCCGATCTTCCACCGGCTTCGTAAAGAGCTGCAACATGTATCCTTCATCATCCCTGTCGACCAGGATTCCGTGCTTTGCCAGCTCCTCGATCGGCTCATCAATCTTGCCGACACGAGCCGAGAGATCTTCATAGTAGGTATTTGGTACCCGAAGGAATTCAACTCCCTGGTCCTTCATCTTGCCGACAGTCTCGATGATATTGTCGGTTGCCATTGCAATATGCTGCACTCCGGGGCCATGGTAGAAATCGAGATACTCTTCGATCTGGGATTTTCGTTTTCCTTTCGCCGGCTCGTTGATAGGGAATTTGATGCGCTCATTGCCGTTCGACATTACCTTTGACATGAGGGCGGAGTACTCAGTGCTAATGTCATTGTCATCGAAATGTTTGAACATCTTGAAGCCCATCACGTCTTCATAGAATTTCACCCACACGTTCATCTGTCCCCATCCCACGTTTCCGACCATGTGGTCGATGTACTGCAGCCCGACCGGACGCGAGACTACATCCGGGCCCTCGACCGGTCTGTAGCCGGGCATGAACGCACCCCGATAATTTCTTCTCTCCACAAATGTATGAATGGTGTCCCCGTAGATGGCGATTGCAGATTTCCGGACCTCACCGAATTGGTCCCTGATGGTTGTAGGTTCCATGACGCCTTTGGCGCCGCGCCGTGTCGTCTCACGGTACGCTGTGCCGGCTTCATCCACCCACAAGGCAATATCATGGACGCCGTCGCCGTGAAGCTTAATGTGCTCGGCAATGGGATGATCAGGTTGCATGGGAGTTGTCAGGACGAGGCGAATCTTGTCCTGCTGGAGGACGTATGAGGCACGGTCCCGCACACCTGTTTCGGGGCCGCAGTAGGCGACAAGTTTGAATCCGAATGCCGAGCGATAGTAGTGTGCGCATTGTTTGGCATTCCCCACATAGAACTCGACATGGTCGGTCCCGTTGATCGGGAGGAAATCAACCTGCTGGTCGATTGTTGGCGCGGTCTTCACATCTGGCATGGGTGGCGCTCCTTGTAATTATTCCCGGACTCAAACTCGTATTCCAAAGATCAGCGGAATTCCTTGTCGACGATGTCAATCTCTCGGGGATACGAAATCGGGCCGAAGTCTGTGCTTATCGTCGGCCTTGCCCGCAGTACCAACCGGCTGGGAGAGCTGTTTGCACCACCGAGCGCAAGAGCCAGGTTGATCACGCTGTTGTACCCCTTGTCCTTGAAGAATTTGGCAAGATCCAGACTCATTCGCAAGGGAATTATTGTTGACTGTCCGGTTCCAGGGATGGTGATGGCAGACGCGATGTCGCCGTTGATGGTTGTAGTATTGTCGATCAGGAGTGTCCAGGCAAAACTGCTCAATGTGGCTGTCGATTTCGTTGACCCACCGGTTCCATCGTTCGGGTTTATTGCGGCGACATTGACTGTGAACGATGCCGGCAATTCACCTCGTGCAAATGCAGCCGCCAGGGTTGCGCCTTCCACAATGGTAAATCCTGATTTCCCGGTGAGCGAAACCCCTGAAAGTGAGAAATCACTGACATTCGCCAGCTTGAATGTGCAGCGTGAAAGGTTTGTAACTGCCTGCTGAATCTCCTTCACAACGTTGCATGAGAACGCGCAAAGGGCAAGAAGGGAGGTAAGAACTATTCGCTTGAGGATCATCATTATTCCTCTTTCTGATGACTGGTGAAACAATCAGTCTTTCATCTCTGCAAGAGCCTTCTTCATCGAGTCGGCAAGCCGCTCGTTTTCGTTCTGAGTCCCAATCGTTATGCGGATACAGTGAGGCAGGCCGAATGCGCGTAATGGTCTGATGATTACTCCAAGTTTGAGGAGCTCACCATACACATGCTGCACTGCGGATTCACTTGCAAGCGGCACCATGACGAAGTTTGCCTCTGCCGGGAGTACCGTAAGTCCCAGGTCTCGGAGAGCGGGGAGAAGGTAGGATTTGCCTCTGGTATTCACGTTCAACGAGCGAGAAAGGAAATCATGGTCACTCAGTGCGGCGATTCCTGCAACCTGTGCGAGTGTGCTGGGTTCAAAAGGGAGCTTCACCTTCAGAAGATTGGTAATCAGCACATCGTGCGCGAAGCCGTACCCGATGCGGATGCCGGCAAGACCGTAGACCTTCGAAAACGTTCGCAGCGTGATGACGTTGTCGTACCGGTACTGCATCGAATCGGGATACTCAGGATTGCCCTGTGCGTATTCAAAGTAGGCTTCATCGAGGATGATGAGCACGTGGCCAGGGACATGCTTCATGAAGCGATCGAACTCTGCTTTTGTGAAGATTGTTCCTGTGGGATTGTTCGGGTTGGCAAGGTAGATGATCTTTGTATGTGTGTTGATTGCCCGGGCAATTGCGTCGAGATCGAAGTGATAGTCGGTTTGCGGAACGAGCACGAGCTTCACGCCGCGGGAACGGGCAAGGACATATAACCCCACGAACGTTCCCTCGGACGTCAACACTTCGTCGTCATCGCAGAGGAACGCCCGGATGATATTTGACATGATGCCCTCCGAACCGCTTCCTGCAATGACGTTGCCCACCTTGAGATGAAACCGTTCGGCAAGCACCTCCCGGAGATCGAGTCCACCGTTTGGATAAAGGTTCAACTCATCGAAGTGGTTCTTCATTCCTTCGACGGCTTTCGGTGATGGGCCAAGGGGATTCTCGTTTGATGCAAGTTTGATAATGTCCGTGATGCCGAGCTCGCGCTGCAACTCGGCAATGGGCTTGCCTGCTTTGTAGGGCTCCAGGGATTCGATGTATGGTGGAACGAGTGGCATTGAGCTCTTTCGCTCGAACTGTGTGAACAGAAGATACGGAACACATGCCCGAATTGCAACGCGATGGCCTTGCTTGATTGACAGAAGGGATGTTGGTACATTGGCTTCCCAAACACCGAACCAACTGCAATCCGTTCATGATTCCTCTCAGAGATACCACGAAGTCAAAAACAATCCCGTTTGTAAACTACATCATTATTGCCCTCTGCGGCATCACGTTTTTGTATGAGGTTTCACTCGGACAGCACCTCGAATTGTTTATTCAGCGCTTCGCCGTCGTTCCTTCCAAGATTGCCGCTCTTGTATTCCCGTACGACACTTCGCCGGGATTGATTCTCCGCCAACTGGCTCATGCAGGTTTGCACGCGCTTGTGCCGCTTGTCGCGTCTCTGTTTTTGCACGGAGGATGGATGCATCTGATCGGCAACATGTTGTATCTCTACATCTTCGGTGACAATGTTGAGGATCGGCTTGGGCATGTGGGCTACTTCTTCTTCTATCTCTTGTGTGGCGTCGGTGCTACACTTACGGAAGTGTACTTCCATCAGCAATCTCCTGTCCCGATCATCGGAGCCAGCGGAGCGATTGCCGGTGTGCTTGGAGCGTATTTCCTTCTCTATCCAAAAGCAAAGATCACGACACTCATACCTCTCTTTGTCTTCTTTCCCATTGTGGAGATCTCAGCCTTCTTCTTCCTGGGGTTCTGGTTCGTCATGCAGTTCATCAGCGGCTCGCTCTCGACGGGTGCGGACGCCGGAGGTGTTGCATGGTGGGCACATGCGGGCGGGTTCGTCGTCGGTGCCGTACTCATGCCGATTTTCGTGCTCCTCCGAAAGCTCTAACCTTGATTCTCGGTCAAAAGTCCCGTACCATTTTGTAATCCCGGATCATCCAGTAGTGAAAGAGTTACACACTCAGAGAGGATTTCATGTTGCTTCAGCATCGTCTTTCGATCCTGCTATTCTGTCTTGCCGTCCCGTTTGAACTTTTCTCCGCATCAAAACCCGCGATGCGCTCATACGAGGGTCCCTGGATGCAGTGGAAACAGGAAGACATCGTTCCTGGAGTCGTTATGGTGAAGTTCAAACGGGGAATTACGATTGCGGAAGGATCAACACTGACGAGCTCTGATCCACTTTCTGCATTGATAGCCCGGGCCGGAGTGAGTTCCCTTTCGCAGGCATTCCCGACGATTCCACCTGCGACTGACCGTGAAATTGCCGACGGGAAGGAGGACATTTCAAGAATCTACTACGCGTATCTTCCGATAACACTTGATCCGAAGGTTGCAGCGCGGACCATCGGCGCATCCAATGATGTTGAATACGCAGAGCCCAAGCGCTACCAACATGTGTTTGATATCCCCAACGACCCGCTTGTGACAAATCAAACAGCAGCATTCACACGCATGAATGCATTCAATGGCTGGACGTTGGCAAAGGGGGATTCGAACGTCATCATCGCCACCGTGGATGGCGGAACCTACTGGCAGCATCCTGACTTGATTGACAATATCTGGATCAACAGTGCAGAGGATATCAACCACAATGGACGCTTCGATCCCGGTCCTCCGCCCGCCGGCGATGAGGATGGCATTGATCAGGATGGAAACGGAAAAGTGGATGATGTTGTTGGATGGAATTTCGCCAACAACTCGAACAACCCGCGCGGGTTGTCTGGAACTCCCGGGAATGCGGAACATGGAACGAACACGGCGAGTATGTTTGGCGCGAGGACGAACAACGGGATCGGTATGGCCGGCACAAGCTGGAACTGTCGCCTGATGCCCGTCTGTGCCTCGTCGACGACTGACGGGTTCATCCAATATGGGTACGAAGGGATTGTGTATGCATATCAGAAGGGGGCGAGTGTAATCAACTGCAGCTGGGGTGGCGAGGGAGGAGCATCTGCGTTCGAGCAAAGCGTCATTACTGCGGCAGCGCAGGCAGGCGCACTTGTGGTTGCCGCGGCAGGCAATGGCACAGCAAACAACGGCATTGGGAAGAACAACGATCTTGTGCCGTCATACCCGGCAAATTACAGGGGTGTGTTGGGTGTTGGTGCGACACAATCCTCATCTGATGCCCGGGCATCATTCTCAAACTACGGTGTCACAATTCCCGTGTATGCTCCGGGTGTTAGCATTCTCGGCGCCACAAACGGCGGAGGCTACAACCAGACTTTCATGGATGGCACCTCGTTCTCATCGCCGCTCGTCTCGGGATTGGCCGGGCTGGTCAAGTCGCTCCACCCTGCATGGACACCGCGTCAGATCGCCACACAAATTCGCGTGACAGCCGATTCCATTGATGCAGTTAACCCGACCATTTCCGGAAAACTGGGCCGCGGTCGCGTGAACTTTGCCCGGGCGCTCTCCGAGTCGCACCCCGGAATCGAAATCACCGGCGCAACGGTCGTGAACCAACGTGGAACGAATCTTTTTCTGCCAAGTGATACAGTGATCGTCTCACTGACAGTCCAGAACATCCTGTTCACAACCGCAAACAATCTCGCGTTTGCAGGAACACCCTCCGATCCATCTCTCTCGGTGATTCAGGGATCGGCAAACGCGGGGAACCTCGCGGCGGGCCAGCAGGCAACCCTCTCACCGATGACATTCAGGGTTGGACCACTTACGGTTTCGAAGGACATCATCATCAAAGTCACCTGGAATTCAAATGCGAACGACCGGGATGCGTACGCGTACAAAGTCACGGTCTTTCCGGCCATCCCTCAATGGGAAACGCAGGTCAGTCCAACACAGACCGGATTGTTCAGCGTGAAAGTGGTGAACGCGAATGTTGTTTGGGCTGCCGGGGGAAACGGAAGCGGAACCGCGCCCGCCGTCATCCGGACAACCGATGGAGGAAATACCTGGTCATCAGCGACGGGAAACTTGTCCGGCGTCGATCTGTACTGCATCAACGCTGTCGATGCGAGTCTCGCCTGGGTTGGAACGGGAAACCTGGGAACCAATCCGGGAAAGATCTTCGCGACGACCGATGGCGGCACAACGTGGAATCTGCAAGCGTATCCCGGAACGCAGACTCCCTTCATGGATGGTGTATGGTTTGTTGATGCGAACAACGGGTATGCCATGGGTGATCCACCTGGTTCCGGAAACAATCGCTTCATTGTCTTGAAGACGACGAATGGGGGAGCAACCTGGGCCCATACCACAAGTGAACCCCTCGGTGGAACAAATGAGGCAGGCTGGAACAATTCATTTTCCGTCACGGATGTCAATCACATTTGGTTTGGAACGAATGGGGCGAAAATCTGGCGGTCCACCGATGGTGGCACAACGTGGACTTCCTCGCCGACAGGTACCACAAACAGTTACGCGGTCTCGTTCAAGGACAATAGCAATGGGATGGCTGGATTTGACACAGGTTTGCTTCAGCTTTCAACGAACGGCGGGGCATCGTGGTCGAGCATTTCCAGTCCAGCTACCGCGATGACAGGTCTCTCGTACCTACCCAACACCACATCGGCATGGTTCGCCAACATCACGAATCCATATCGCACGACAAACAACGGGACCGGCTGGACTCAACAAACAATGTCCCCATTCTCAGGATCCATCCAGCACCTCAATTTTGCCGATACAAGCAACGGTTGGGCGGTGACATCGGGCGGCGAAGTGCTACACTACCGTCCGGCGGGAACCAGTGGAGTTGAACCGAATCCGCTTAGTGGAATTCCGGGCGGGTTTGCTCTCGAACAGAACTATCCCAACCCGTTCAATCCGAGCACGACCATTTCATTTGCGATTCCGGTAGGGACGAACGGCCATACATCCCTACGGGTGTTCGACCTGTTGGGGAAGGAAGTCGCCACGCTCGTTGACAAAGAGCTTCGAGCGGGAAGGTACGATGTGACATTCGATGCGAGCAGACTCTCAAGCGGGGTGTATTTCTACACGCTGCGTGTAGGATCCTTCTCCGGAACCAGGAAACTTGTTCTGGCAAAGTAGAGTCCCCAGGCATGGTAGTCTGCAGTGGTCGTGCTGCAATGAAGCCCCGATGATGAATTGGGGTTTCTTGTTTGATGGACTCTGAACTGTTCCCTCTCTACAGATTGACTTTCCCTGTTTCTCGGCGTACATTCTTCTGTCAGCTTTTCGCCGCAGGTTTGCGCCAGTTCTCTCACAGCGATTGGCCGGTCGCGGTCAGACCGGGCGGCTGAGAACAAGAGACTCCCCCCGCATTATTTCCACCTCATCCCTCACCGCTCCATTCACGTCTTGGCCTATCGCTTCCAGAGCACAGGAGATTCCTCATGAATCGACCTCTTCTTGCACTGCTCACATTCTTGTGTTTCTGCTGCAAGGACGAAGGAGGAATGCCACCACCACCGTACAAGCGTACAATTGAAATCTCGTTAGAGGACTACGGGACAAGTGACGCATGGCTGAGGGTACGCTTCACGGATGCACCACCATATTCATTCCGACTTATACGAGACGGTGAGAATGTTCTCACTGTCGTCGCATCTCCGAACGATACCCTCATTGCTGATGAGCAACTCCTGCCTAATCGTAGCTACGTCTATAAGGCATACCGGATCTCCGGGACAAACGTAATTGACTCAAGCCAAGCCGTTCAGGTGACGACGCTCGATACTACCTCCTCGGCATGGCAGTGGGCGTTGGACACTCTTGGAGTGATGAACAGCTACTTGTTGGATTGCGCGATCATTGCACCGGATAATATCTGGGTGGTAGGAGAATTGTATCGCAACGATTCTCTCTTTAGTCTCTCTGTGTGGAACGGCACAACCTGGACTCTCCGACGCGTACCTGTTCCCCTATGTCCAAGTGGCATAGGATATTTCCCTCTGCGCGCTATCTATGCGTTTGATGCAAACGATATTTGGATGACAGGCGGTGGTGAAATGATTCGTTGGGATGGCCAAACATTTCGAGGTGATTGCTCAGTAAATTCTCTGCTCCAAGGAGGCCTGAACAGGATCTGGGGCAGTGGTTCTTCTATCTATGCAGTTGGTGGCTCTGGAACAGTCGTATACTCGCCTGATCACGGCACGACCTGGCAGCGACAGGAGAGCGGGACGACGCTTGCCTTGACCGACATGTTTGGAGCGACTGTGAATGATATGTACGCCGTGGGATTGCATTACGGACAGTCAAGGGGTGTAGTGTTGAAGAAGGCAGGACCCACGTGGGAAACAATGATCGAGGGAGAGATCCTCACCGATACATCCCAACTGTTCCGCACAAAGCTCTACGGTATCACAGAAGGCGTGTGGGTGGATGAACGCGGCATAGTGTACACCGTAGGCAATCTGATGTATCAATTCAAGCACGGGAAGTGGGGTTACGTGACATCATTGCCGGAGAACTTCATTGGAGGAAGCAATTTCGTCCGTGGGTATTTGCATGACGTGCAGGGGAACGCATCCAATGATATGTTCATTGTTGGGGAGCGGAATACCATCCGGCACTACAATGGAAATCGGTGGCAACAGGTCGGGCTGCCGTACAGTTATACAAGTCCCATCCTATGGTACCGTGTTGCGGTTGAAGGCAATACTGCCGTTGCAGTGGGCTCGATTCTGGACAGCTTCGGCCGGGGACTTGTGATTCGTCTGTGGAGGTGAGCATTTCCCTTGATGGTCACCAACCACTTGCTGACCGAACAATACTCTCTGGTGCTGCTTTCTGAACCATGACTGCTTCTCCTCCCGTAGATGGTTTGAATATATGAGGGAACGGCAACCGCCCCTTCGTTCAACCTTGTCGATAGTTCTTATGTCGGTGGGACACCGTTCGTTGGTCTCGCACCCCGCTTCGCCGACATTGATGGTGATGGCGACATGGATATGTTCGTTGGTCACTTTGGGGGCAACATCATGTTCTATCGCAACATTGGAACTCCATCCAATCCCGAGTTTCAGCGCGAGCTCTCACTATTCGACAGCCTCAATGTGGGAACGCAAAGCTATGCAGTACCGGCCTTCTTTGATATCGACGGGAATGGTACCCTCGATCTGTTTGTGGGAAAGCAGAATGGGAGGATTGCATTCTTCAACAATGTCGGAACACCTCAATTTCCGAGGTTCACGTTGGTCACACCGGCATTTCAGAACATCAGCGTGGGGAATGTCAATAATCCCCGGATAACCTTTTCCGATATTGACAATGACGGCGATCAGGATCTATTCATAGGAACAGATGATGGAAAGCTGTACTTTTATCGGAACGATGGTCCTCCCGGGAATCCGGTCTTTACGCTTGTGACTGACAGCTTTGGCCTGATTGAGCAGTCACATGCAGTTTGTCCGGCTTTTGTGGATATTGACAATGACGGCGACAAGGACCTCTTTGTAGGTGGAGAACGCGGAGGTATTGACTTGTACAGGAATATGCAGTTCACGTCGGTAGAGGAAACACGCGGGTCAGGGTTCCCTGGCACGCCACATTTGTATCAGAATTACCCTAACCCATTCAATCCGACGTCCCGCATTCGATTCTCGATTCCCGCGACTACATCATGGCATCCGCATGTAACACTTGAAGTGTTTGATTTGTTGGGGCGGGAAGTTACCACGCTTGTGAACCGGGAATTGCCAGCCGGAACCTTTGATGTGAATTTCACCGCGGACGGTCTTTCGGGTGGAGTGTATTTCTACCGGCTCCGCGTTGGGGACTATCTGGAAACGAAGCGATTCATCCTGCTAAAATAATGGAGATTCCGTGTCTCAATTAAGAACCCTTTTCATCGCCTCGGCTCTCCCGTTGATTCTTCTGATGCAACGAACTGGTTTCGCGCAGCAATTCGAAGGCGTCATAGAAACCAGGAACGCCACCACCGATGAACGGGGCGCCCCCCAACAATTCACCATGACGATGTACGTGAAACGGGACATGGTGAGGATTCAGAACTCCGCCGTCGGTACATCGCCCCCGTCCACGATGATTTACAGAGGAGACATGAGAGTTGTATGGATGCTGGATGAAGAGGGGAAGTCGTATTTCGAGATCCGCCAGAATGAGCAGCCTCAGGAGGTGCGTGCTCCATCCTTGCCTGACGTCAAGGCGCCTGAGGTCCGAAAGACAGGGAAGAAAAAGCAGGTCCTTGGTCTTCCGTGTGAGCAGATCACGATCATGGACAATGAGCAGCAGACTGAGATTTGGGCAACGAAATCATTGGGCGATCTCTTCGGCACAATCTCAAGAGTTCTTGGAGCCGAGGGAACAGGTCAGGAGTGGGAGGACAAGATCATGAAGATGGGGTACTATCCACTCATTGCATCAACGAAGATGGGCGGGAAAATTCTGGAGTCACAGGAAGTCACAAAGATCGAGAAGAAGCATCTTGCACAGGAGCTCTTTGAGCTTCCTGCCGGATTTACCAAGGAAACCCCCGACACGATGAAATAGAAATGGCCAACGTGATCGTTAGCCATTTTTTGACCGAGGTTGTACCAAAGGAGGGACTCGAACCCTCACCCGGTGTAAGCCGGACTGGATTTTGAGTCCAGCGCGTCTACCAATTCCGCCACTTTGGCAACGCGTGCGAAGAGAATATACAAAAAAGAGTATTCTCTTCCAACCACGAAGCCATCAGAAATAGAAGGAGAAGCAGTTACCGCTCATCTTTACTCCCTTAGACGTTTCTTGTATATTCGAGTCGGATGAGCCGCCGCCGCATACATCGTTGCTTCATCGCTGTGCTTGGCACTGCGTTGTGGTGTTGCGCACTTCATTCACCGCTCTCTGCCCGGGTTGTTCTTTCGTCGCCCCGCGACACACTTGCTGTTCGCATCTCGCCTGCACTCAAAGACTCGGTCCTTCAGCTTCCTCGACAGTTTATTATCGCCGGGTCCGACTCGCTCATACTTTCCAACGGCGAAAGACTCCGGTACAGAATTGACTATGATATTAACTACAGAACCGGTGCAATTCGATTCGATAGTCTTGCCCTCGCCCGCATTGCCTCGGATACCACATTCGACAAGCGTCTGACGGTATCCTATTCCTATCTTCCGTTCCGCTTTCAGGACTCATACTATAAACGGACGCTTGTGGCCATCAAGGACTCGACCGGGAGAGATTCCATCAGGGTTTCACGGCCAGCGGCTTCATTTAGTGTCGACGACATCTTTGGCAGAAATCTTCAGAAGAGCGGGAGCATTGTGCGCGGATTCACGGTCGGGTCCAACAGAGACCTCTCGCTGAACTCAGGACTCAGATTGCAGCTTGCCGGAAAGATAGCATCCGACCTTGAAGTTGTTGCAGCCCTCACGGATGAGAGTACTCCCATCCAGCCGGAAGGGACAACACAGACTCTCCAGGAATTCGACAAAGTATTCGTGGAGATGCGCGGAACGGATTTTGCCGCCACGCTCGGCGACTTCAATCTTGATCTGACTGGAACCGAGTTTGCCAATTTGAGCCGGAAGTTACAGGGGGCAAAAGGTACAGCCGATTATCGGCTCGGAGTCAGCAACGGAAGCGTGATACTCTCGGGAGCAGTTCCCCGGGGAAAGTACACAACAAATCAGTTCCCCGGCCTTGAAGGTGTGCAGGGACCGTATCGACTTGTCGGCAAGAACAATGAACGTACCATCATCGTTATTGCCGGAACTGAGAAGGTCTATATTGACGGGGAGCTTCAAACACGAGGCGAGACAAACGACTACGTGATCGACTATTCAGTTGCAGAGGTCACGTTTACGACCCGGAAACTGATTACCGCCGCCTCCCGCATCACCATCGACTTCGAGTATACCGATCGACAGTACAGCCGATCGCTGCTTGCGGGACAGACCAACTCCAGATTTCTCGACAACAAAGCGAACTTCACACTCACATACATTCGCGAGGCGGACGATCAGGATTCCCCAATCGATTTTGCGATTTCGGACAGCGCCCGATTGGTGCTGCAACGTGCGGGTGCGGATAGAGAAAAAGCGGTTCTAAGTGGCGTGACGCGTGTGGACTCCAATGGCTATTACGTTCTTGTGGATACGGTGCTTGCGAATGGACAACGTGCCCAGTTCTACCGCTATGCTCCGGGCCAAACATCGCAGTACAATGTCACGTTCTCCAGTGTTGGGCCCGGCCGGGGCGAATACATCAAGCAATCAATTGGAGTCTTCGTTTGGAAAGGACTTGGCGGAGGAGACTACCTCCCCATCCAATACTTGCCCCTTCCGCAGTTGCAGCAGACTGTTGACCTGAATCTCAATGTGACGCCTGTGAAGGATCTGAGGATGACCGGTGAATGGGCAATGAGCTCCTTTGATGCGAACCGATTCTCGACGATCGATGACGAGAATAACAACGGTCACGCGTTCAAGTTCACGACCGCGTTTTCGCCGAAAGATGTTCACCTGGGTGACAAAAACATCGGTTCCTTCGATCTGCAACTCAACGAACGATATGTGAATCGGCGATTCTCCTTCGTCGACCGGGTGAATGACATTGAGTTCAACAGGAAGTGGGGGATCGACTCAACCACTCAATCAAATGAGGAGATTCAGGAGGCGTCACTCAAGTATTTGCCGGAATCCCGGATTGTAGTGGGCGGAGGTTACGGACAAATAAATCGAGGACCGGATTTCAATTCAAAAAGGGTGGAAGGCTCCTTGGATGTGAAAGGAGAGGGATTGCCCTCAGTTCAATACACGGTTGAAAATGTCCGTTCTCGCGAGGCGGTTACGGACAATCTCAGTTCCTGGTTCAGGCAACGGGGTTCAATTGAACAGTCAATTCAAGGCATTACTCCGAGTTTCCGCTATGAGGGGGAAAACCGCAGGATCTCTTCACTCGATACATCCAGTCTCAAGGTTGGGAGCCTGCGGTACGATGTGTTTGCGCCGGGGCTGAAGATCAACGACCTTGGTCCGGTGTCCCTGGGTAGCGAACTCGAATGGAGAACAGATAATCTGTTCAATGCCGGAAGTGTTGTCAGGGAATCGCGGTCATTCACGCAAAATTATGGAGCGAAACTCGCCGAGTGGAACAATCTCTCTTCCTCGTTGGATGTTACTCTTCGGGAAAAGGCGTATTCGCAAACATTCCATGCCCTCGGAAATTCTGATATCAAGACTGTACTCGTCCGGAGTCAAAGCAGATTTACCCCATTCAATCATGGACTGGAATCAGACCTCTTTTACGAGGTTGCGACCGAGCGGTCCGCAAGACTGGAGCGCGTGTTCGTGCGTGTTCCACAGGGAACGGGAAACTATAAGTACTTGGGTGACCTCAATGGCAATGGAATTGCAGATGAGAACGAATTTGAGGAGACGCGGTTCGATGGAGACTACGTTGCCATAACCCTTCCTTCCGAACAGCTCTATCCGGTCATAGATTTGAAAACAAGCGCCCGTCTGCGCCTTACACCACGGCTCCTCCTGAAAAGTGATCACAGTTTCCTCCCGGACCTGCTGTCGGTACTTTCAACCGAATCCTATGTCCGTGTTGAAGAGAAGAGCAATATTCAGGATTTGAAACAGATCTATCTCCTGCACTTCAGTCGATTCCAAAACGACTCGACGACGATCGCCGGTTCCACGTTGTTCACCCAGGATGTAAACATTCTTGAGGGGTCTCCGGATGTATCAGCCCGACTGCGATATTCGCAACGCACGGGGTTGAACCAATTTACGTCCGGCAATGAAAGAAGTTATACACGTGAACGCTCCATGCGTTTGCGTCTGCAACTTGTCAGGGAGATCGCAAACCAGATTGACTATAGTAATAGTATCGATCGCGTGAGCAGTCGGCAGGTGTCAAACAGGCTTCGGGACATTCTTTCAAACTCAATTGCCTATGACCTGTCGTATCGCCCCGAACAAGATGTGGAACTTGGAATCCGCTTCGAATTGAACAAGTCAACTGACAGGAATCAAACGCCGCAACTCGTTGCGGATTTGAACACGCAGTCATTGCGTTTTGTGTACGCATTTCAGGGAGCAGGACAACTTCGCACAGAGGCGTCGCGCGAAGAGATCCGCCTCAGCCAGGCTCTGGCAGTGTTTCCCTTTGAGCTTACGGGCGGACGAGTAGAGGGCAAGACGTGGTTGTGGAGTATCGCGTTTGATTACAGGGTGACTCAGTTCATCCAGGCGACAATGAACTATGACGGACGTTCGGAAGGAGGGAGACAACCGGTACATACGGCGCGCGCCGAGGTTCGAGCGTTCTTCTGAGTCATGAAGAATTGCTCCGGCCCACCGGAAGCGGCATACCGGGACTTGCGTTTCATATTGCCATTCGTTATACTCCCCTACGCTTCATCTGAGTCACCTACGACGTGATCCTGTCTGATTCTCACTCGTACTGTCGCCGGTTCATTCATGGTCTACTGCACATCCTTCGATTCCAAAATCGGTCTGATTTATATCGCCTCAACGGAGAAAGGTGTCTGCAAGGTCTCCGTCCCGCGTGAGACCAAGAAGGATTTCCTGAAATGGCTGCGCGACAATTTCGATGATAACCAGGTCATGGACAACAAGTCACGCAACAAGGATGTCATCGATCAGCTCAATCGCTACTTCAACGGCAAGCTGGCGAAGTTCACGATGCCCATTGATCTGCTTGGCACGCCGTTCCAAACACGTGTCTGGAAGGAGCTCACCAAGATTCCATACGGCACAACGATCACGTACAAGCAGTTGGCGAAGCGCATCAGCACAAGCCGGGGCTTTCAGGCAGTAGGCCGCGCAAACGCTGCCAACCCGCTTCCCATCATCGTGCCCTGTCATCGCGTAATCGGAACCGATGGATCGCTCGTCGGATATTCCGCCGGCATCAAGACAAAAGAATTTCTGTTGAAGCTTGAAGGTGCACTGATGATCTGATTCCCTCATGCTGTTCCACTCCATCTTCATCAGTAGCACGTCACGATCTCTCGACGTCGTGTCAAGAAAAAAATAACACTTTGTCGCCTCCGTTCTTTCTCTCCGCATCATAGTCTTGCCTTCGGTTCGCAATTTGGTTATCATCGTTCTGCAATCGTGGGACAAAACCACTCAACCGATTCTCTCTCACATGTCGTTTCTTGATCAACTGAATCCTGTACAGCGAGAGGCCGTGACCACCATCGATGGCCCCGTGATCATCGTTGCTGGTGCAGGAAGCGGGAAAACACGGGTGCTCACGTTTCGCGCAGCATACCTCATCAGCACTGGCATCCGCCCCGAATCCATCCTCGCACTAACCTTTACAAATAAGGCTGCAAATGAAATGAAAGGCAGGATTTCTGCCCTGGTCAAAGGAGACAGCAAGAGTGTATGGATGGGGACGTTCCACTCGATGTTTGCCCGGATTCTACGCAGGGAAGGCGAACACCTGGGGTATGGCCGTAATTTCACCATCTATGACACGGACGATTCCCTCTCCTTGATCAAGAACATCATGAATTCCCTGAAGATATCGCAGCAGCAGTTCAACCCTCAGGGGATCCGTTCCCGCATCAGCGGCGCAAAGAATCAGATGATCTCTGTGAAGGCGTACAAGTCCGCCGCCATGGACCCGCTCTCGGAGCGCACCGGCCTCGTGTATGAGGAGTACGAGAAGAAGCTGAAGGTGTCCAATGCGATGGATTTCGACGATCTGCTGCTCAAGCCTCTGGAGTTGTTCAAGAAATTTCCCGCGATCCTTGAGCGGTATCAATACCGCTTCAGGTACATCCTTGTCGATGAGTACCAGGACACGAACCGTGTGCAGTATCTGCTCATCTCCGAGCTGGCAAAGCAGCACCGGAACTTATGCGTTGTGGGTGATGATGCGCAGAGTATCTACGCATTCCGCGGCGCTGATATACGGAACATCCTTGACTTCCAGAAAGACTATCCTGACTGCAAGCTCATCAGGCTCGAACAGAATTATCGCTCCACAAAGACCATCCTTGCGGCTGCGGGGTCGGTGATCAGGAACAATGTCGACCAGATTCCCAAAAAACTCTGGACTGAAAACAACGATGGTGAGCCCGTCTCACTGCACACCTGTGCCGACGAAATGGAAGAAGGGTACAGGATTGTCTCGCTGATCGATGAAGAGTCCCGGAAGAAGAAGCTTGACCTGAAGGACTTTGCAGTTCTGTACCGGACGAACGCTCAATCGCGAGCTCTTGAGGATGCGCTTCGGCGAAACGGTATCCCGTACATCATCGTGGGTGGAATCGCGTTCTACAAGCGGAAGGAAATAAAGGATGTGCTGGCATATCTCCGGGTGGTCGTGAACCATCTGGATGAAGAAAGCCTGCTGCGCATCGTCAATTCCCCTCCCCGGGGTATCGGTGACACAACCGTTGCGAAGTTGAAGGCACTTGCCCGGGAACAAGACCTCCCGTTGTTTGATGCGATGGCATCGCCCGCACTCGCCGGCATTCTAGCCGACAAGACGGCGACCGCTGTCCGCCGGTTTCTCGAAATGATGAAGAAGTATATTGATCTGAAAAGTCAGATTTCGGCCAGCGAGCTCGCCGGTGCTCTGGTGGATGATCTTGGGATCCTTCGTGAGCTCAAAGATGAGAACACCATGGAATCCCTTGCGCGGCGTGAGAACATCCAGGAGTTGATCTCTGCACTGAGAGAATTCAATGATACACACCCGGGAGCCGGACTCGAAGAATTCCTGGAAGAAGTATCGCTCGTGTCGGATGTGGACATGGCGGATTTCGGGCACAACGCAGTGACCTTGATGACTCTGCATGCCGCAAAGGGTCTCGAGTTTCCGGTGGTGTTCATTGCCGGACTCGAAGAGGGATTGTTTCCGGTTTCCAACGCGATAATGGAGCCGAAGGAGCTGGAAGAGGAGCGTCGCCTGTTTTATGTCGGAATCACGCGGGCAATGCAAAAGCTCCATCTCCTGTTTGCTCTTGCGCGGTATCGGTTTGGAGAAAACAGTTATTCTGTGAAGTCCCGGTTTCTTGATGAAATGGATCAGACACTCGTGACCACATTCAACGTCGGTGCAACGTCCGGACCGTACCGAAGATCCGCGACTCCTCGCCCCCTGCCGTTGCACACAACTTCGATCCGCCGGAAACCTGCAGATGACGTCGGGAAGTACTTTGCCGACACCATGCCGAAATACGAGGACGAATCGCAGGAGCCTGCCACAACCAGAGTTGGATCGCGTGTGTTTCATGAAGCGTTCGGCAAGGGAAAGATTCTTGCTATCGATGGCAAGGGCGACAACGCCAGGGCCATCGTGGACTTCGAAAGCGTTGGCCGGAAGCACCTGATGCTGAAGTTTGCCAACCTGCGTTCCGCGCGATGAACGTGCCTGGCTCGAGGCCTTGGACCTCTCGCACCTTCCACCGCCGATTTGTCTTTCCGTGATCCTTTTCTTATACTCCTGTTGTACTCCGCCCGCATTTCCATTTCGATCGACGTTCACTGCATGGTTGAGTTTGTCATAAGGGCCGTCAAGGTCTCGCTCCGCGTGACGGAAGCTGTATGGTACTATGTCCGGTCCATATGGAAAAAGATGTTTGAGGATGACATCCTCTTCCTTGCTTCCGGCATTGCATTCAACGGGATTCTCACCATGATTCCCTTGATGCTCCTGACGGCCTCCGCCGTTGGTGTGTTTCTCAATTCCTCAGAACTGGGGGTCCGCCAACTTCACGAAATCCTCGATGCCGTCTTTCCGCCCCAGCCGTTTGCTTTAAGCATCAAGGAGTCGATCCTCACTGTTATTTCTGATATTGTCCGATATCGAACCTCGTTGGGATTGTTTGGTGTCATTGTTCTGATCTGGACCGCGACGTCTCTGTTCGATGCCCTCCGGAGCGCCTTGCACAAGATCTACCATTTGCCAAAGACTAGGAGCCTCATTGCGAGCATCATTCACGAGGTCGGGTTTGTGTTTCTAGCGTTCGTATTGTTCATCAGCTCGAACTTCACGATATGGGTGGTATCCCTGCTCGAGCGTGTGGCGTTGAGCGTTCCGGAGCTCTCATCGCTCAAGTTGAGGAGTCTCGGCCATTCCTTGCCCACCGCCATCGTGATTCTCCTCACTGCGATAATGTTCTATATTATCTACAGGCATATACCGGACTCAAAGCCGCCGAAAGTTGCAGGTATTATCTCTACAATCACCACAACGATCCTCTGGGTCGTGTCAGGGAAGCTATTTGCAGTGTATCTTTCCGAATTTTCCGCCATCGGGAAGATCTATGGCCCGTACACGTTCATCCTTGTTCTGCTCATCTGGATTTATTACTCCTGCCTTATATTCGTCATCGGCGGAATCGTCGGACAGGTGTACTGGGAGCGCATGAAACTCAAGGAATCCGGCAAGCTTGAGCGCTGGGTATGAGCAAGGGACGGGCAAGCCGTGATCAGTTCCCATCAACACGAGTCATTTAGAACGGGGCGCCAACCATGTCAAAAAACTCGATCGAGTATCTTCACCGACTGCAGGGACAGGCATTGCTCGGAGGCGGTCAGCAACGAATCGATGATCAGCACAAAAAAGGAAAACTGACAGCACGCGAACGTGTCGACATCCTCCTTGATGAGGGCTCGTTTGAAGAAATGGATATGTTTGTGGAACATAGGTCCATGGATTTCGGTCTTGACAAGCAACGGTATCCCGGCGATGGTGTTGTTACCGGAACGGGGAAAATTGACGGGCGATTGGTGTGTGTGTTCAGTCAGGATTTCACCGTCTTCGGCGGCTCCCTCTCCGAGGCGCACGCGGAGAAGATCGGCAAGATCATGGACCTCGCGATGAAGATCGGTTGTCCGGTCATCGGTCTCAATGATTCCGGAGGAGCACGGATTCAAGAGGGGGTGGTGAGTCTGGGGGGATACGCGGATATTTTTCTGCGAAACACTCTTGCTTCGGGTGTCATCCCTCAAATTTCCGCCGTCATGGGTCCGTGCGCGGGTGGAGCCGTGTATTCGCCCGCGATTACCGATTTCACATTGATGGTGAAGAACACCAGCTACATGTTCGTCACCGGGCCAAATGTTGTCAAGACGGTAACGCATGAGGAAGTGAGTGCTGAGGAACTTGGCGGTGCCATGACACATGCCTCAAAGAGCGGCGTGTCACACTTTGCGTGTGAGAATGAAGTTGAATGTCTACTGACAATCCGTCAATTGATCGGATTTATTCCCTCGAACAACCGCGACGACCCGCCATTTGTGCAACCGATGGATGCACCGGACAGAAAAGATCCCAGCCTCAATTCTGTCGTGCCAGATAACCCAACGAAACCGTACGACATGAAACAGGTCATAACGAAGGTGTTCGATGACGGCATGTTCCTGGAGATTCACAGGCACTATGCAGAAAACATAATCGTCGGTTTTGCCAGGCTTGGCGGCAGGCCAGTAGGCATCGTTGCGAACCAACCCGGTGTTCTCGCGGGAGTTCTCGACATCGACTCATCCAAGAAAGGAGCCAGGTTCGTCCGTTTCTGCGATGCCTTTAACATTCCGCTCGTCGTGCTCGAAGATGTGCCCGGCTTTCTCCCCGGCACAGATCAGGAATGGCGTGGCATCATCACGAACGGAGCCAAGCTTCTCTATGCGTTCTGCGAGGCAACTGTTCCGAAAGTGACGGTGATTACAAGAAAAGCCTACGGCGGTGCGTATGATGTTATGAACTCCAAACACATCCGGGGCGACATGAACTTTGCATGGCCTTCAGCTGAAATTGCCGTGATGGGACCCAAAGGCGCCGCGGAGATCATCTTCAAGAAGGAGATTGAGAAGGCGTCGGACAGGGAGGCTGCACTTTTGGAAAAGGAGCGAGAGTACCGCGAAAAATTTGCTAATCCGTATCTGGCAGCAAGACGCGGATACATTGACGCAGTCATCGAGCCAAGCGAGACCAGACCCAGACTGATACGCGCTCTTGAGACCCTGGATACCAAGGTCGACTCCAACCCGAGGAAAAAGCACGGGAACATTCCTCTTTGACCTCACTAAAGGTAATGTCTTCTTACCGACCGACGACAGGATATAGAGTTATTGCATGGTTCATGAAATAATCCTTGACTCTTCTCGGGTCAACCTGTATCTTGAACGAGCAAAAAGCTACATGTAAGCGATAACATGTACAACGATTACTTGGGTGGGAAGGATGCTTCGAAACATTCTTTGGGCAAGTGTTCTCTTCTGTGTCATGTGGGCCGGCTGTTCGTCTGGACAATCGACCAAGGATCTTTCTGACACTGCTGCGCCTCCGCCGAAGAACTTGCCGGTTGCTTCACTTTCCCTGACAACTCTTGATACGACGTCGCTCGATTCAAGCGAGGAAGAGTTTGTTCCCAACGACTCCCTTACCGCTGTGAAGCTCGACCAGGCCCGGGAACACTACATGTCGGCGACCGCGGCCCAGGAGAAAGGTGACTCTGTTCGATGCGCCTCCCAGTTTGAGGAGGCTATCGCCATTCTCGATGAACTCAGCTATTATCCGGATATTGAGGGCAATCAAGACTTCAACGACCTGAGCAAATCCGTCATCGAGGATTACGAGCTCTATATTGCCAAGATCGACAGCCTCGATCCTTCGACATCGATCTTTGCGTTGCGGGAAAAGCTGAACCAGGTGACCGATCTTGGTGATTCGTCAGAGGCTGCAACTCCGGAAAAGACGATCAAAGGGACAACCGTCCCCCTTGTGATTAATAAGCTTGTGGAGCAGAACATTGCGTTTTTCCAGAGCAAGGGTCGGGAGTTCATGGAACGATGGCTCCATCGCTCCGGGCTTTATTTCCCCAGCATGCGAAAGATCATGAAGGAGGAAGGTGTCCCCGAAGAGATCATGTACCTGTCGATGGTGGAGAGTGGTTTGAATCCTGTTGCGCGTTCCTGGGCACGGGCTGTGGGGCTGTGGCAATTCGTCAAGGGCACAGGCAGACTGTATGGTCTCTCCGGAAATTTCTGGTATGACGAGAGGCGTGATTTCGAGAAGGCAACGCATGCGGCTGCACGCCACCTAAAGGATCTGCACGACGAGTTCGGCGATTGGTATCTCACGCTTGCCGCATACAACTCGGGCGCCGGCCGGGTGTATCGGGCCATCAGGCGAAGTGGCTCCACGGACTTCTGGGCGATGCGTCGGCATCTGCCACGCGAAACCAGGAACTATGTTCCGCAATATATCGCCGCAACAGTCATTGCGATGAATCCGGTTGGATACGGCTTCGGCGGTATCACTCCGGCCGACTCGCTCTCCTATGATTTTGTCACCGTCAACGATTGTATCGATCTCTCAATTCTGGCCGACTGTGCATCCACGGATGTTGAAACGCTCCGGGAGCTGAACCCCGAGTTGGTTCAATGGTGTACACCACCCGGCTCGACAGGCTATTCGCTGCGGGTTCCCAAAGGCATGGCGGATCAGTTCAAGGCACGGTGCGCGCAAATTCCTGACGAGCAGAAACGGAACTACGTCGTTCACACGGTGAAGAGGGGGGAGACGATTGTGTCCATTGCCCACAGGTTTGGTATTTCAAGGGGCGCCATCGAGCAGGCGAACAATCTCACGAGGAGAAACCGACTGTCAGTTGGGAAACAACTTGTGATTCCGGTTCCCCGTGACAATGGCGAGGCGCAACCGCCTGCTATCGCGGTTGTTCAGCGGGAATTCCCGCAGGCACAAACCATCGACCACCGTGAACTGGGACGTGAGCGAATCGCACGAGCGCTTGCGAGGCATCGTGGGCCAAGGGCCTCCGCCGACTCCTACGATCAGCCCGCCATTCCGAGGGGCAGGGAGAAACTGGTGTACAGAATCAGAAAGGGGGACACGATTGGGCAGCTCGCCGAGTTGTTCGGCGTTCGCGCAACGGATATCCGCAATTGGAATGACATATCATATAGAGAGAATATCATCGCCGGTGCAAAGCTCACCGTGTGGGTGAAGAAGGGCGACCTGAAGCGATTCGAGGGGATCAATGATATGTCTCCCGAGGAGCGACAATTGGTGGTACAACGCCCGCCATCTCCGCGACCGGCAGATGACGCCGCTCAGGAGGGTACTGCAAGATACGTTGTCAAAAAGGGCGACACGCTTGGCAAGCTGGCAAAACTGCATGGTGTGAGCGTGAAGCAGTTGAAAACCTGGAACAAACTGCGTTCCAACAAGATAGTTCCAGGCCAGGAATTGTTTATTCACACTGACGCTGCACAGGTGAGGCTGGATGACAAGAAATCTCTTAATTCAGGAACGGATCAGCAGCCGGCGAACGGTCAGTCCGTTGTCTACGTCGTGAAGAGGGGAGACACACTGTGGGATATTGCCCGTAGTTACGATGTGACGATCGAACAACTCCGAATTTGGAACAAGCTGGCAGGCAAGAAAAAGATTCGCGTTGGTCAGGAGTTGTTGATCTACAGGGACCGGCTGGCTGTCCGTTCATAGCTGGTGACCTCAGTCCACAGTCGCGACTGTACTCCTTGGTCGTTCTTTGAATGCATGAATGCCCCGTCTGCAAATGGGGCGTTTGTGCTTTGTTACCTTGACTTTCCTGTTAATTACGGATATATTACGCCCACGTTGTGCCTTGGTATCACTCAAAAGGGTGCTCAGTAGGTTGTGATCGATTGAAGGATGAGATGGTAAGCTCTGCTTCAAACAGGATACAATGTTGAAAATCGAAGACGAGTGAAAGCTGCAACGATCGGTTCAGCCCCGTTCAGATCCAGACCAATCGACATGTCAATTCCATAACCTGCCGGTAACATCCAGGTAACATCTGCTCAGTACATTCGGGCAATTGTTCTTCAACAGCGTTCACTCTCTCACTCGTAATCAAATTTCAGCTATCTATGAGGTTGCGGCAATCTCTATTTCCTTTCATTGTTTCTGCTTCTGCCCTGCTCTGTGTCGGCGGCACCATCGCCGATGACCGGGGGGGACCCGGAATCAGGAAGGTAACAGATGATACCGACCTTAATTTCACGAGCGTAGGGAAGATCGGTCTGACGATCACGAACTTTGGGACGATAGGAACGCGAAACGCCTACTGGCCGAATCAGCCTTCATGTGAGTACCCGCTGGGAAGCCGGATCGAGCACATTTACCAGGGTGGTTTGTGGGTTGGAGCGATTCCTCGAAGCAATCCGGAACAACGCGTTACCACGGGCGCGCATGACAGGTTGTACTCGTCACTGAATCCCGGAGAGCCCGTCCTCCAGCCTGAGTTTGCTTCAGATCCGGATTCCTCGATCACAGAGCGCTCGTCTCTTTCCGAGTCTCCTCACTTCAACGAGAGCGCCATCAGCAACCAGGATTTCATCGCTTGGTATTCCGACAAGTATCTTATCAACCCAACGACGGGCAATCCAATTCAGCATCACACACCCTTGAACATCACGGTCCGACAGGAAAGCTACGCCTGGAATTTCCCGTTTGCAGACTTCTTCGTTCTTCTTAATTACACCATCTATAATACAAGTGTCGACACGCTGGACTCTGTGTACGTCGGGTTCTGGTACGAAGGGGTTGTCCGGAACACGAACAACGTCCGCCCCGGTGTGCCCGGTTTTTTCGGCCGGTGCGGAAATGGTTACGCCGACACGCTCCGGATGATGTACACCTTCGACTACGATGGCCAGCCAACACCACCCGCTGCCGACAGCTACGTTGGAGTGAAGCTCCTTGGCACGTATCCGTTTCCGAATCATGTGGACTCGCTCGGAAATCTCCGCAATGAAACCTACTTCAATGCATGGCGATTTCGAAGCTCGAGCAGTGATGTTGCCTATTGGTCACCCGTTGATGATGCCGAAAACATCGGGGGTGCGCGGAGTAGATTCGACAGGATGGCATCTTCGCTTCCCGCCGACAAGATTCCTCCTTTGCGAGTTCCTCAGCTTGACAACACCGGTGTAACGACGCTGATTTCAACCGGTCCATTCCGGCCATTGCTGCCCGGTGACTCTCTCCGGGTTGTTTTTGGAGTGATATGTGCCCGAAAATTCGGCACCTCTCCCGCTTCTCAAGACACCCGTGACCAAAGGAAAACCCTGTATACCAATGCCGGTTTTGCGCAACAGGCATACGATGGTGAAGATGTCAATGGAAACAACATCCTTGATCCGGGTGAAGATCTGAACGGTAATGGAAGGTTGGATCATTTCCAGTTGCCTCAGCCACCTCGTCCGCCCAAAGTCCATGTCGAAGTCGACAACCAAACTGCTGCCATCTACTGGGACAAGTCAACATCGGAGCTATCGGTCGATCCAATTACGCATCGACAGGACTTTGAAGGATATCGTGTCTACCGTTCCACCGCAGGTGCCGACTTCACATCCCCGGAGGATTTGCTCCTTACGCTCAACCTCGTAGCCGAATTCGACAGACCAGATGACAACATCGGCTACAACACAGGTTTCAGTCGGATACTTCTTCCGCAACCCAGGTTCTTTCCGGGCGATTCGGTTGCCTACTGGTACAGGTTTCCTCCACCGGGAACAGCTGTCTCCAGTTTGAACGGTTGGCAATATCTTTTTGGGGTTGCAGCATTTGACCAGGGTGATTCAGCCGCGGGGATCGTGTCCCTGCAGAGCAAGACCGAGGTGCGGCGCGTCGTGCCGGGAACACCTGCCACCTCCGACGCAAACAAACAGATCGGTGTCTACCCGAATCCGTACTACGTAAATGCTGTATGGGATGGAAACGGGGAGCGTAACAGGAAGCTGTACTTCTATAATCTGCCGAGACATTGTGAGATTCGCGTTTACACGCTTGCCGGCGATGTCGTTGCAGACATGAATCACAACGGGGATACGTACGACGGGTCGAACATCGGGTGGTTCCAGCAATTTGGCAACTCCGGCACATCTCCACAGTTTGCAGGAGGTGAGCACGCATGGGATCTGATCACTAAATTTGACCAGGCTATTGCAACCGGGTTATATCTGTTCAGTGTGAAAGACGCCGACACCGGCGATATCAAGACGGGAAAATTTCTTGTCATCAAGTAAATCATCAGTGGAAAGGAAAATTGTATGAAACGATTGGCATTGGTTGTGACGCTGTTGCTGGCGGGATTGGTTCAGTCTTCCGCACAGTACCCACTGCTTACGATCCGACAGATTCAGGAAGTGTCTATCGACTCGCTTCTTATGCTTGACACGCTGCAGCGAACGCAATTGAGTCGATGGACTGCTCAGACCTCACCCTACTTTCGCGACACGGTGAGAGTGCGAGGCGTCTGCGTTGTTCCGGCACGGGTCATCGGGTTTACATCCATCGGATACAACCTTCTCATTGCCAGCGGTGAGGATTCGTGGGGAGGGCTTGTTCGTCCGACCGAATATCAGTTCGACTGGTAATCCCGGGACACAGTTCTTGCAATCAACTGGGGGATCCTGAATGTAGAACCGGGTGACACAGTGGAGTTGACGGGTTATATCGATGAATTTCCGGCTAATGATTTGGTGAGTGCAACACAAATCGTTCCTCTGTACAATTTCCCCCTGAGCATTTTTCCTGGTCCGGGTCCATCGGCAATCCCGGCGTTTATCCCAAAACTTGCATCCGACTTCTGGGAGGGTCCGTATCCTTCCTCTCCGCCATATCCCCCCAATGGAATTCGCTTCTCCACGGGTGAACCGATGGAGTTCATGCGCGTGGTGCTTACACACCTTTTTGTCACTGCGTACGTGAATCAGACAAACGGCACCTTCCAGATGGTAGATCAAGCGGGGAATGCGTTTTCCACAATGGATGCCTCGAAATGGTTCACGTTGCGAGGTCACAGGGAGCCGACTTCCACATACGCCCTTCCGGCGATTGGTTCGATCGTGGATACAATCCGCGGGTACATCATGACAAACAGTGGACAAGAGGCGGCCAGAGGGTATCGTATCGCTCCGATATATCCTGGCGACATTGTGTATGGTACAGTCACGCTCCCGCTGGTCAACACACATCGCAGATACCCAATTATTGTGTCGCCCGATTCAACCCCGACTGTCGCTTGCAGGGTTACGAACGGCAACATAGGGATTGCTTCAAGGCAACTTCGCTACAGTGTTAACAATGGTCCGTTTGTCAACGTGCCAATGGCACTGAACCTCGCCGACACATCATATCGAGCTCAGATTCCTCTGCAGCCGGCCAACACATTTGTCCATTACTACATCGTTGTCACGGATTCCGCGGGCAATAGAGTAAAACTCGCAAGTTCTGCAACAGATGGAAGTCAATCGGACACATTGCGTGGATACTTTTTTTATAACGTGTTGAATCGACCTATTACGATTAGCGATATCCAGACAACCCCATATACAAATGGGCGCACGCCCTATCTTGGGGCAACGGTAACGGTCAATGGCATTATTACGGCCGACACTGCAAGCCTGATTCAGCCTCCACCACGGTTCCGTGGAACGACTGCGTGGTACATGCAAAACGGAAACCAGCCGTGGTCCGGAATCTGGGTGTATAATGATTCTCTTTCACCGGGTCTTCTCTCGTTGCGCAATGGAGACAGCGTTGCCGTAACGGGGATTGTTGCAGAAAACTTCGATGTCACGCGTATCGAACGGCAGACGACGCCGCCTGTCGTCTTCTCACACAACAACCCGTTGCCTGCGCCGGTCGTATTGCCCACGAGCACGTTTGGTCCGGGTGTGGCAAACGGGGATCTTAATGCCGAACGCTGGGAAGGGATGCTTGTCCAGTTCAACACTGTTGTGATGCCGGATTCCGAACCAACATTCCAGGACATCTACGAGTATGCGGTTGATAACAGTATCCCCGCGAGTCCCGTCCTCGTTCGCAGGGATGGTACGAATCGCTACACGACGACAGTAAACGATTCTGTGGGAAAAATTTTGATCCATCGCGGCCAGCACATATCGTATATCCGGGGCATCATCTTTTTCGCAGGGGGGGGAGGTGGATTCCGATACAAGCTAGTTCCACGCACAGATGCCGATTTCGGAATAATCACAAGTGTGAACATTGACCGCACTCCAACACTAGCGGACCACTTCTCGCTGGTCCAGAACTATCCCAACCCGTTCAACCCGTCAACAACCATACGCTACACTCTTCCGGGGGCGGAGGTTGTCACGGTGAAGATCTTCAACCTGTTGGGGCAGGAAGTCGAGACCTTGGTCAATCAGCAGCAGCCGGCGGGAGAATATACCATTCGCTACGATGCCTCACATTTGAGCTCGGGGATATATTTCTATCAGTTACGAGCTGGCAACTTCACGGAAGTACGAAAGATGCTTCTCCTGAAGTAGGGAAGGCGGACTGCGGGAGCAATGAAGGACCTCATAAGAAATTTCATTGCTCCATTTTGTTTTGAAATACTCAAACCCGTGATCGATTTGTGAACAAATTCGCCGGATACGTAGTCTCCCTGCTTGTGCCGCTGCTGCTCGCCAGTTGTAACGAGAAGCTTGCCGACAACCCCGTTGGGAACAAGCCGCCGAAGACGTACTTATGGCTTTATCCTGATTCGACCATCGGCATTGGAGTGAGTCGGCAGCGTTTGCATTGGTGGGGTGAAGATCCGGATGGATTTGTTCGGGGATACCTGTTTGCGTTTGTCCCCTCCAGGGTGTCTCAGAGACCCGTTCCGGATACACTTCATTACACGTGGTGTACGCAAACAGATACGTTGATGCAGTTCCCGTTGGACACGCTCTTCCGCTACTTTACGGTGTTTGTGCGGGCAGTCGACAACAGATTCAGTGGACTTGATAGCAATTACTCTGTTCGCCTTACACCGAGTCCCTATGTTGACAAGAACCATGATGGGATCTTCGATGCGGGCGATCTGGCACTATCCGGATTGCTGGATGCAACTGATCCGACTGGTGCAGTTCAGTCATTTCCGATTCGCAATACACCCCCGACGATTACATTCCTTCCGAATCCAAATGATCCATCAGTTGGGTTGCGGCAACCCGATTTCACCTACACCGTTGCTGCGTTCGGATTCAAAGGCTCAGATGACGATGGGGACAACACCCTTGCGAATTATCGGATTGCCCTCAATGACACGAGCAACCCGGCGAATTGGCTCACGATTCCGTTGCGAGACACGATTGTAACGCTGGTCGTCCCCCGCACCCGGAGCGACACGGCTGGGGCGTCTGTTGCGGCTGATGTGTATGGCGGGACATTCCTCGGCAGACATCTTCTCGGGCAACTCTCCGGGCTGCGACTCGATGCGACGAATGTGTTTTTCGCGCAGTCAAAGGATGTCGCGGGTGAATACAGCCAGCCGATCCGCATGCCGTCAGGAACGCAGCAGTGGTTCGTAAAGCGTCCGCGAGGAAGACTCTTGCTTGTCAGCGACTATACTACTCCGTCAGATTCCGCGGCTGCAATGGCGACGTACCTCACGTCCCTTGCGGCGGTTCCGGGCGGAGAATTCAGCACGGTTGACATCCTGAACATAGCAAGTGGATTGAGTGCCCCCGACAAGGTTGCTGGCTTGATTAGCACAGCCGTTCCTCCATTTTTCGATCCCGCATTGATTAACACGTTCTTGTTGTATAATTATGTGCTGTGGTACACTGATCAGGTGCCAAGTCTGGGTATCGCGCAGGTTACATTGTTCAGGTATCTGCAGAACGGTGGCAAGGTTCTTTTCTCGACCACGTTCTCAAATGCGATCGACCCTCGGGGGGCACTTCGGGATTTTGCCCCCATCGACAGTATCTGCAGCGTTGATCTTGCTGGTGTGCATCCGACTCCTTCTCCGGGTGACAATCGTGTGCCCGGAGGGTATATCCTGTTTGCCGATAGTTCTGTTTCCACAAACATCTATCCGCAACTGGCGCTCAACTCGTCTCCTTCGACTCACATTGTCTTCATGAGAGATGTGTACAAACGATCTGACGCAAGAGTAATCTATCGGCTGCAGCCTGATGCCCGGATTCCCCAGCGGTATAATGCCATTGACCCGTCTGGAACCGACACCCTCCGGCCAAAGATCGCGGTCGTTGATGGGGCCGGGACGATAATCTTCGTTGGCCTGCCATTGCATCTTTTGAACAACACAACGCAGGGGCAGGGTCTTCCGGCATTCTTTACAAAGATCTTCACGCAGCAATTCAATCCATTCCACAGAATAGATCGGCGGAAATTCTGATGGCGCGGCTCGGAACATATTTCCTGACTGTCTTTTTGGTTGCTTCGCTTATGTACGGCCAAACATCAAGCGACAAGGGGAGGATTGAAGGGAAAGTGGTTGAAGAGAAGACAGGAGAAGGTCTGCCGGGTGCCAACGTGGTCGTAAAAGGAACCTACTACGGCGGATCGAGCGACATTGATGGCAAGGTACGTATTGAAAAAGTGAACCCCGGCGTCTATACCGTCGAGGTCTCATTGCTTGGCTACAAGGTTGTTCAGTTCACGAGTTTCAAGGTGGAGGCCGGGAAGTCAGCAACGTTCACGGCAAAGATGGAAGAGACGGTGCTCTCCATTGGCCAGGATATCGTTGTGATCGGGCAGAAACCGTTGTTCGACATTGAGGAAACCGCAAGCAAGCGAAGCGTTGGACAACAGGATATCGAGGCGGCTGCGTTAAAGAGCGTTCAGAGCATTGTTGCCCTGCAATCCGGCGTGGTCGAGTCTGACAACGAAATCCACATTCGTGGCGGTCGCTCCAACGAAAATGCGTATCTGGTGGATGGAATTTCTGTACAAGACCCATTGGCTGGAAATGGTTTCGGTCTTCAGATCAGTCCCGGCGCGATTGAGGAAGTGGAAGTACTCACCGGCGGATACAACGCGGAATACGGTCAGGCAACATCGGGGATCGTGAACATCACAACACGCGAAGGGTCGGACAAATACTCAGGTGGGTTTTCGTACAAGACCGATCACTACGGCCTGAATGACAACTCACGCGCCAACTGGAATACTGACATCTACGACGCCAACCTGAGCGGCCCGGAACCCATCACCCGCTACCTGTTGCCTCAGCTTGGGATAGAGATCCCCGGTCAGATGAGTTTCTTCGGAACGGTGTTCGCCAACCTGACTGACGGATATCTTCGCTGGACGGAGAAGATCGGATCCGACAACCGGCCGGATGGCTATCAATCGCTTACGTCGCACGCTCTGGTCTCATCGATCTACCCGACCTTCTTTGGATCATACAACACGTCGCCCCGGCGCAGCAACAACTACTCGGCATTGGCGAAATGGACATACAAGCCCACCAGCACGATCAAAATCTCCTATTCCTTCAATGAATCGTTGGTGATAGATCAGAACACACAGGCGGTCCAGACAACCCTTGAACATGTTGAACCAAATCCCGGGTACCAGTACTTGTTTCAGTATATCCCTGATAGTGCGGCAACATACACGCAGCACAACATTCAACATGCAGTGACGTGGACGCAGACGCTGAGTAACAAATTGTTCTATGAGGTGCGGCTGAGCAGGTACACTGCTCATGTCCGGGGCGACGCGAACGGGAAAAGCTTCGACGCGTATATCCCCCCACAGGATATCACCACATATCCGATCCGATACTTCAACCAGCACACCGACACTGTTGGTGTTATCGCGGGGGATGGTTTCTACGACGTCGGCTCCCCGACAACCTGGCTCGATCATTTCATCGATGAGTATACATTCAAATTCGATCTGACCAACTTCTTCACTGAAAAGAACAAGTTCAAGACCGGAATTGAAATGCGTTTCCAGAATCTTCAGCTTGCCGAGATTGTGCGACCATGGGTGAAACCTCTCGGGTTTGACAACGATATTGATTCGGTTCGTACCGCCCTTGGAGCGTTTTATGCCCAGGACAACCTCACGCTGAGCGGGATGATCCTCAACTTCGGCATGAGACTCGACTACTGGTTTCCCGGTAAGTTCGTTGACGATGTGGCAAACGATACGTCGTCGAATCTGATAATTTCAAAAGCGCTCCGGGACCAGTACAAGAACGACACGTTTACATTCTTCGGAAGAAGGGTGAAGGCGCGGATCAGTCCTCGCATTGGCATTTCGCACCCGATTTCGGACAACCAAACACTCTTTTTCTCGTACGGACATTTTTCTAAACTGCCGAGGCCCCAGTTCGTGTACTCCAAGTTGAACAGGACCAGCGTTCGCTCGGATCTTCCCGTAGGGAATCCGGATCTCAATCCAGAAACCACAGTGGCGTACGAGCTTGGGGTTCGCAACCAGCTTTCCGGAAACGACGTCTTGAGCATTACGGCATTCTACAAGGACATCTTCGACTATGTCACGACAAAAACCGTGCAGCGGCTCACGAGCACGGTAGGCGGGCAAACGTATACCACCTATCTGAATAGCGATTATGCGCGGGTAAAGGGACTTGAGGTGGAATACAAGAAGAGAATTGGTAACTGGTTCAGAGGCTCTGCGTGGGGATCGTATTCCATTGCAACCGGAAAGAGCTCAACCCCCGACGAGAATACTGTCAGACTGCAACAGGGTCAACCCGAGAATATCAAGGAGCAATATTTGATTTGGGACAGGCCTGTTCAGGTCTCCCTGACCCTCAACGTCACCGTGCCGAAAGGGGAACCATTGTTTGGGTTTGGTGAGGGGATTCTTGATGACATCGACATGTACGCACGGATCTTCTATCAGTCCGGGAAGCGGTACACGCCCCAGGTTTTGGTTGGCTTTGATCCAACGACCAATGGCTCTCCAGGGCAAGAATATGTAGCGTTCAACAAGTATTATCGTGTTGGCGCAACGGAAGGTCGCCCGCTCTACATAAGCGATATCAATAACATCAATGGTTCGGTGGGTGACTACTGGTTCTATATTGACTTGAACATTGAGAAGAGTTTCAGTCTCGGTTTTGGAAAACTTGTGGCAAGCGTGGAAGTCGAGAACCTGCTTGATCGGAAAAACTCCCAGGTTATTGACCCGGTCACGGGCAGGGCGTACGAATACGGCGATCCCACGCCCAGCTCGTACAACGATCCACTCTACCCACAACTATCGGGGACAATCCAGCCGTTCCCCTACGATCCCTCAAGATATCTCAAGCCGAGAACGGTTCGGCTTAGCCTAGGATTCAGATTCTAAATGTCTTTGGATGGTCATCATACATATCGACGGTTTCTTATCGCTGGGTTGACGCTCCTCATGACCGTCCCGGTGTATTCCCAGTTGGTGCCCAACCTCGGCGGTCAGCGGGCTGGAATCTCGGCGTTCCAATTTCTGAAGCTTGGTGTTGGAGCAAGAGGGGTGGCAATGGGAGAGTCATTTGTTGCTGTTGCCAACGACGTCTCGGCTCTTTTCTGGAATCCTGCAGGCCTTGTGCAGTTCCCGGAGGACCAGGCGATGGCATCGCACACGGAGTACGTTGTTGACATCAAGCATGACTTCTTTGGGGTTGTCTATCACGTCAGCGATCAGGACGCGCTAGGAGCATCCTTTTCCTCGCTACACATGAAGGATATGGAGGTTACAACCGAGGCTCAGCCGTTTGGGACAGGCGAATTCTTCACCTTTGGAGACGTGGCTGTGGGGCTTACGTACTCCAAGCGGATGACCGACCAGTTCAGCTTTGGTACCACCCTCAGGTATGTCGAAGAGACACTTGACGTTCTAAAGATGCGTTCTTTCATGGTCGACCTCGGAACCTACTACTGGACTGGGATTGGGTCAACTCGTTTCGCTGTAGTAATTTCCAACTTTGGATCTGATGTGAAACCGAAGGGATCGGTGATAGAGTATAGCGGCCTTACCGTGAACGACTTCCAATCGTTTTCACTGCCAACGGTATTCAAGCTCGGGTTTGCCTTCGATCCGGTCTCTGACGATAACCAAAAGCTGACCACGTCACTGCAGTTGAATCATCCAAACGACAACTCGGAGCACTTCAGGCTGGGAGCAGAATATTCATGGCAGAACACGTTCTTTCTCCGGGGAGGAGTAAAACGAACAATAGGCCAGCCGCTTTTTGGCGCCGACGCGACTTCTGAAGAGAGCATCTCACTCGGTACAGGTGTCCGGGTACAGCTGGGGATCAGCATCATTAACGCAGACTATGCCTATAGCAGTTTCAGCAGGCTTGGGTCCATTCATCGTATCTCACTTGCTTTCACTTATTAGGATCGTGATGGGATACCTCGTCCGGATAGGATTTTCCGCCGCCATTCTGCTCATGGTATTCTCCGGATGTGAGAAGAAGTTTGACCTCTCCACGCTCCCACAACAAGGGTCAGCAACCCTGGATACAGCGTATGTCGAGATTTCGCCTCCCTTTGGTGGCTTCACGAACCCCCAGGATGCGATCGTTGGCAATGACCAGTTGCTGTATGTTGCTGACACTCACGGTGGAGCTGGGAGCGGGCGGGTTGTGATGATGAACCTTGCCGGTACCGTGCTCAGCTCGCGTTCCATCCTTCACCCGGTTTCCCTCACTCAGGATTCAAGGCTGGATTTGCTTGTGGGGGGAGAGGTGGTGGCCGTCAACGGCGACACCGCAGGTGCGATCTTCAGGATTCATCTCGTTTCATCGTCGCCAGACTCTGCTCATCGGTTGGATGTTGCACGCATCGATACGGTCTGGAAAGAGCTCGCAAAACCTGCCCGGCGGTTTCCCGGGTTAGCCGTTCTTCCGGATAACACGTGGCTTGCAGCCCGCACTGGTCCGGATAATAGCAGCTTCATTGATCCCGATGCACGCGTCCTTCTGTTCAATGCCCATGATGTTTTCGTCACTCCGGTGCCGGCGTTTGCGACGAGGGCCGGGTCTGGTATCACTGATATTAATTTCCCGACCGGAATTGCATCGTTCCCCGGTGTCAGGGACTTTGTTCTTATTCAATCTTCGGTAGGGGTTTCCTACAGCGCGCAGTGGATGCAGTACCAGAACAATCCTGAGTTTGAGGGGTGGCTTCCCAGGTATGATCCTGCAAGCCCGGTCGACAGACTGGTCGATTTCATCCGGCCCAACCGCTATGTGCAGCCCGAAGGTGTAACCATCGACCGTGCGCGAAGGGATGTGTTCATTGCTGACGCTGCCCTGGACAGCGTGTTCAAGTTCAATAGCAGGGGCAACTTCAAAGTGGAATCGTTTGGAATCACCAAAACCAGCGGCCGTATGAAGCGGCCGACCGGCCTCGCGTTCTTTAACAAGATTCTTTATGTGCTGGATGGTGAAGAGGGCCTTCTGCTTAGATATACCATGACCACGGATTTCCCCCGTTAGTTATACTCAACAGACATTATCCCACCAACCTCGATGGAACGGTGATGACGCGATGCCAGTAATCGCGATGGATGTAATGCGTAAGAATGTGTGTGAAGTCGGCCACAAGGATCGGAGGAAGCAGTACAATCAGCAGTGAAGCCTGCCGTCCGGCCGAATGCTTGTGATCCAGAAAGACATTATAGTCTGTAAGTGATTCCTCCGTGTCAAGGTCTGATCTCCTCTCCCGCACCAGTCCAAACACAATTCGCTGGTTCTCCTGTTCCACCCCAATCACATCCGGTACCCGTGCTCGCATATCGCCGAACCCGTCATTTGCAATGGCGGGTGGTGGCTTATACCCTTTCACACCATTTGCACAATGTACTGCGATCTTCCGGCTAAGGAAGTAGTCCACAAGTTCCTCAACGAGCTTCATTCGTTCGATGTTCATATCGCCTCAGTCATCAGGAAAGATAGCTGAGTCCGGGATGAAATGAAATCACAAACCCAGGCAGGCCATGATACCGGCCGGGAAATGTCCAGATCTGCCAAGTCGTGGGGTTTGCGTCTCTGAAGTTTTTCATCTAAATTCTCATCAATAGTGATCACAATCGGAACCGAGAGAAATTCGATAGGCATTCACGTGCGGCAAGACTTGTGTAATTCCCAACCAATAAAGAGGCACCTACATGCAAATCTACGTTGGCAACTTACCTGACGAATTCACGGACGATCAACTGAAGGCAATGTTCGAAGTGCATGGACGAGTCGTCGCCGCCACCATTGGCAAAGAAAAGGGATACGGCTTCGTGCAGATGCAGAAAAAATCCGAAGCTCGCGCTGCGGCTGACGCATTACGAGGGAAGGATGTTCAGGGAAAGCCGTTGAGGGTGAAGGTGTTGAAGCCGGGTGATGAATTTCATAAACATGCCGAGTCTCTTCACGGGACCTCAAATGTGAAAGGGGGGCAGCAATTCCGTGGCGATAGCAGCTACCGCGGGAGCGGGGCCATCAGGAGAGGCGGGAAGCGGGGCAGTTGAGAATCCGTGCGACTGCCTTTTTCGGCTCGAATGGCTGTGAGCGGCAGGATCTCATCCCAACGCGTGCGCTTGCCGAGAGCTGAGCGGAAAGTTTAATATTCGCCTCATGGAACCTTTTCTCTGATTCAGCGGTTAAGACTCTATCCAGATCTCGTCCATCATCAACCGAACCAATCAAAAGGAGGGTCACCATGAAGCGCTTGACGGTATTGGCCGTTGCATTGTTTTTTGTCGCAGCCGGGCTCGCTGCTGATGAAAAGAAATCGGAGAAGGAAGTTACTGTGAAAGGAGAGGTCGTGGATGTGGCGTGCTACATCTCGCATGGAGCCAGGGGTGAGAAACACAAGGCCTGCGCGGAGGCGTGTGCCGATGCCGGCGGTGCGCTGGGAGTTCTCACTCCCGATGGTAAACTGTATGTCTCGCTTTTGCCGGACGAGCATAACGCGGGACCAAACGCGCTTCTTAAGGATCACATCGCCGAGACCGTCGAGGCCAAGGGGCTCTTGCGAAGCAAAGGCGGTGTGAATGGCATCGTCGTCAAGAGTGTCTCTGCTGCAAGCGACACCAAGAAGTAAGGCGACCAGCTGATTTTTTCCGGAAAGGGTGGTGTTCAAATTGGACGTCACCCTTTTTCTCTGTTCTTCCTCCACGAAGGGTCATGCCCGTTACTGGCAACTCTTGCTGTTGAACTAGTGAGCACGAGTCCCCGTTGTGATTAGATATTCAACATGCCGATGAATTCACTGATGGTGCTGTCTTCTGCTTATTCAGTCAGAAAGATACACGCAATCTTGATCCTGTCCTGCCTTCTTGATGGATGGGCAACCCTGTTGACTTTGGAGTGAGTTTTGGCTACCGTTGGTACAAGTTGAACTGTTCTTTGCCTCTTTTCGTCTTTTGTGTGACCCGCAAATACTTTGAATTTCAGAAGCGGATTTCCCGGTTGTTCATAACCTCAATTCGTACGACATTCTGTTTTATGCGCGGCCCACAATGGATCCCGACCGTCACATCATATCCCGACCACGAATCGGTCATTGATGGAAGCACTTGCCAATCCCCACCAGTTATTCATCCCGATACCCTCATTTCCACTGAAGTATTTCTCAGTGCTGTGAATACGATTCTCGCTCATCGCCCGCATCCGTCGGATTCCCGATTTCCTCACAGCCGAACATAGTTCAATGGTAGAGAATCCCGTTAAAGCGAACAGCCCACAGGTACTCCTTGATGAAAATCGGCGCCTGAAGCACGCGGTTGAAGAACTCTCCATTCTTAATGAGCTCGCCCGTGCAATTGGCGCCTCGCTTGATCCGCAGGAGATTATCGGGACGATTGTAAGAAAGTCGCTCCGCGCGGCGAATGCAGAGCAGGGCGTCATTCACCTGGTGGATAGTCAAGCGAATGACCCGATGAGAACCCTGGTGCGGGAGATGTCAAGTTCTCAGGAACACGAGCATTTTCGCATCAATCAAACGTTGGTGGGATGGATGCAACTCAACAAAAAACCACTGCTCGTGAATTCTCCTCGTTCTGATCCTCGATTTTCCGGAATGCGGTGGGATGAATCAATCCATTCGCTCCTCTGCGTGCCACTCATGATCAAATCTGAATTGAAAGGCGTGCTGACGTTGTATAATAAGAAAGACAGCCTGCAGTTCACCGATGACGATCAACGCCTTCTCGCTATTATCGCCGCACAATCGGGGCAGGTAATCGAAAACGCTCGTCTGAATGAGAGGGAGAAGCAACTTCTCAAAATGCAGGAGGAGCTGAGGCTTGCCGCGAGGATACAGATTGAACTCCTGCCGAAGTCGGCCCCCGTGATTCCGGGGTACGATATTGCCGGGAGGAGTATTCCTGCACAAAGTGTCGGAGGCGATTATTTCGATTTCATTTCCATTGACGAACAACGGCTTGCGCTTTGTCTTGGGGATGTATCCGGCAAAGGGTTGCCGGCCTCACTGCTGATGTCGAATGTTCAGGCAACGTTGCGGAGCCACGCCCTGATGGGTCTTACCGCGCAGGAATGTGCAACACGATCCAACCGGCTGCTGTTTCAGAGCACGAGTCCAGAAAAGTTCGTCACGCTGTTCTACGCAATTCTCGATCTGCGTGCCAATATCCTGTCGTACGCGAATGCCGGACACGAACATCCGATCATTCTCGCATCAGCAGGATCAGTGAACCGTCTGAGCACCGGAGGGATTATGCTTGGCATCATCGACGATTTCCCATTTCAGGATGACTCCGTGCAGATCAAGCCGGGAGATACCATGGTGGTTTTTTCGGACGGGGTTACCGAGGCAATGAATGGTGACGAGGTCCAATTCGGCGAGGGACGCCTGCAGGAGACGATTGCCCGTCACCGCGAAGAGGATGCTTCTGTGTTGCTTGAATCGATTGTGGATGCCGTGAAATCTCATGTTGGTGCCGCACCGCAGATGGATGATATCACCATTTTGGTGGTGAAGAGACTTCCGGAATAATGCTTGGTGTCGAGACGATCTTGTCACACTGGTCTGTTGAACTCACAAGGTGATTCCAAATATTCGGAGGTCTTATGTCTGTAAAGACATCAACACTTGATGGCGGGGTCGGGCTCATCGAAGTGAAGGGCTCACTCGTTGGCGGAGACGAAACGGACAAACTGCGGCAGGCGATTGCCGGATTTGCCGACCGTGAATACGACAAGCTCCTCATCGACTTGAGTGACGTGACATATTTGAACAGCACTGCGATCGGTGTTCTGATGCACGGGCATACAACCTATGTGCGGAGGAAGTGGCATCTGAAACTGTGCGGTATCAACAAGAACATTGACAGCATCTTCGTCATTACGAAGCTCACCCTCGTGTTTGATGTACAGGATACACGCAAGTCGGCTCTTGCCAGTTTCACATAGTTACACTACCCACGCAGAGTTGCTTCTGCTCTGTGTGTAGTTCCCACGGTCGGAATGTTTTTTGTCTGCTTCAGGCGAACAACGGATGCCCAGCGGTTGATCCGGACTAAGGAGAGCCAGCTATGTTCATGCGTCTGGTGCAAATGAAAGTCAAGGAGGGGCAGTTGGAAGGACTGCGGTCACATTACGGGCAACGCATCATTCCTGTCCTTGAAAGGACCTCCGGTTGTCGCTATGCCGGATTAATGAAGAGTATCCAGCGTCCTGAAGAGTGCGTGTCGCTAACCTTGTGGGAAAGCGAGTCCGATGCTGAGACGTACGAGCGTGGTGGTGTGTTCGAAAGTCTGCTCGGCGAAACACGGCCGTTCCTCCTCGAATCTTCAGAGTCAAGGCTTCAACTGTCGGAGGACCTGACACTCGAGTATGTGCCCATTCCCGAAGAACCCGTTGTCAGTAAACTTCCTGTCGCTGCGCGGGGTGATCCTCTCTCGTCCGAGGAGGAACAACGCAACCCGATGTGGGTGCGCATTGTCTCCCTCAAGCTCCGTGCAGGCAAGCTTGGAGAATTCAAACGTCTCTACAGTGAACACGTCATTCCGACCCTTCGGAAGGTGAAAGGGTGCCGCTATATTTATCTCACCGAGCGATCAGACAGGAAGGACGAAATCCTGTCTGTGACGAGCTGGGAAAACAAGGAAGCTGCCGAGGCGTATGAGAAGAGTGGACTGTTCAATCGCCTTCTGGAATCACAGAGGGACACACTATCTGAGTTGTATCGTTGGAAGATGGAAGAGGGCCACCTCAGGGGTGGGATGTCGGCTACAAGCGAGGATCCTACAGTAGAGCATTTTGACGTGGTGATAGGAAAAGCATTCAGGTAAGTACTCATGGCCGGGATTGGTTGCAGCCTCGATCGCATCGTCCGCGAATCTGAGAATCTCCGGACGTTGCGGAGAGATGATCTTCGACGAGGGGACATTGTGTACATCAAGACGTGCAATTCGATGTATCGCATCCGCGTTGAAGATCATCGCTCGTTCACCATCTCCGGTGGCTGGTTTGATCGGCAGGGGGTCGCGCCAGTCAAAACAACCATTGCCGGATGCACCTGGGGAAGCAGTGTCATCAATGTGAATGTTGTCGCCGCAGTCGGACTCAGTCTTGAGTTCGGAAACCGCGTGACGACAAGTCCGATTGTCCGGATTGTACATATCCGGCGAGAGCAGGAAAACTGAATTCACACAAACAGTTGGAGGCAACCGATGGAGCGATTTCTTGTGATTTCTCCACACACTGACGCGGACTGTAAGGACACGATACAGCAAGTGCTGTTCGCAGGGTACATCACGCATTTCGACTGGGGATGCAGGGATGGGGACCATACCGGTTGGGTGGTCATCGATGCCGAAAATGCGAAGGAAGCATTGATGGTGGTGCCTGCAAAGCAGCGACACACCGCCCGTGCGGTCCGGCTTACCAAGTTCTCGGCGGCCGATATCGAGAAAATGCATCAAGCGTAGCGCAATACTGAACAGCGTCTTTCACTCAGAAGTTACATAAAACAACAATCTCAACATTATCAGTCGGAGTTTGCCATGTACATCGTCCGAGATGTGTTCCGCTGCAAACCAGGTCACTCAAAATCTGTGGCCGATAGGTTCAAGAAAAGCTTTCCGTTGATGAAGAAGATGAAGGGATTCGTATCCGCCCGCGTTCTGATCGATTATGTGGCGAGTTACTGGACGGTGGTGCTTGAAGCGGAGGTGGAGAATCTGGGAGACTTCGAGCGTCAGATGAATGAATACTCCGCGAGTCCCGAGTTTCGGGAGGCAATGAAGGGCTACATGGACGAAGTGGATGGCGGCCATCGTGAAGTGTTCAGGATTGTATGACCGGGAACAGAGTCCGACATCGTCATGAAAGAGACACGATGATTGGCCAGACACGTTTCTCACTTCAAGATTCTCGAACTACTGGATAGTCTGTCTCTCGATGCAAGTCGGAGCAAAAGATCCCGTCCCAACTCAATACTAAGCGAAATGCTATGATTGGCGCCATCATATCTCACTACAGAATATTGGCGGAGTTGGGGCGGGGTGGTATGGGAGTTGTATTCAAGGCAGAGGATACCATGCTTGACCGTCTTGTCGCCCTCAAATTTCTCCCTCCTCACCTCACGGCAAGCGAAGCCGAGCAGAGCCGTTTTCTCCAGGAAGCAAAGGCGGCTTCTGCACTGAACCATCCGAATGTTTGCAACATTCATTCTATCGGCGAGCACGACGGGCAAACTTTCATTGATATGGAGCTCGTCGAGGGACAGACCCTGCGGGCAAGGATTGCCTCCGAGCCCATAAAGCTGAATGACGCGATCGGATATGCCATCCAGATTGGCGAGGCACTGCACGAGGCGCATTCAAAGGGAATCGTCCATCGGGACATCAAGTGCGAAAACATCATGATTAACTCCCGGAACCAAATCAAGGTCATGGACTTCGGGCTCGCCAAACTGAAAGGATCGCTCAAGCTCACGAAAACCTCCAGCACAGTCGGTACGCTGGCCTATATGGCCCCGGAACAAATCCAGGGTGCCGAGGTTGATGCCCGCTCGGACATTTTCTCGTTTGGTGTCGTGCTGTTCGAGATGCTGACGGGCCACATGCCGTTTCGCGGGGAACACGATGCTGCCATGATGTACTCCATTCTCAATGAGGAGCCTGATCTTCTCACCACATACTTGCCCGATGCAAATTCCGAACTTCTTCACATTATCAACCGAGCGCTGGAAAAGGATCCCGCAGACCGCTACCAGCATGTCGATGAGATGGTCACCGAACTTCGAAGAATGCGGAAGATGTCAGACCGCGTTGTCAAGCCGGGGCCGATGGCGTCGTCACGATCTCATCAGCCGGTGAACGTCCCGGCTGCACCACAAATAGATCCGAAAAGGGTAATCTGGATTGCATCAGCTGCGATCGCTGTTCTTGCCTCAGTCGCCTGGTTTCTTTTCTTCAACAAGGCCGAAGCGAGGATAACCTCGATGGCCGTTCTTCCATTTGTGAATGCGGGGGGGGATCAGTCGGCGGAGTATCTTAGCGATGGTTTTACCGAATCGTTGATCAACAGTCTTTCCAAAATCCCCGGCATAAAAATGATGTCGCGGAATTCGGCATTCCGCTACAAGGGGAAGAACATCGACCCGCAGGTAATCGGAAAAGAGCTCAATGTTGGTGCGCTCTTGCTGGGGAGAGTAACGGAGCATGGTGACGCCCTGAATGTCAGTGTTGAGCTGGTAAAGACGTCAGACAACAGCCACATCTGGGGCGAACAATATGAACGAAATGCCTCGGGCATCATTGCCCTTCAGAATGAAATATCACGCGAGCTTTCAAGGCAACTGGGCGCTACGCTCACCGGCGATCAAGAGAAACAAATCACGAAGAACGCAACGGAAAATACCCAGGCGTATCAATTCTATCTTAAGGGACGTTTCTATTTGAACAAGCGGACTGCCGAGGGATTCCAAAAGGCAGTAGAGATGTTTCAAAGCGCCATCGACAATGATCCCGCCTATGCCCTTGCGTACGTGGGGCTTGCCGATTGTTATAGCCTCATGGCCGGGTATTTCGTTCTGCCTTCCTCGGAGGCATTCGCAAAAACGAAAGCAGCAGCAAACAAGGCAATTGAATTGGATAACACCCTGGCTGAACCGCATACAAATCTCGCCGTAATAGCGTCAGATCATGATTGGAGTTTTGATACCGCGGAACGCGAATTCAAACACTCATTGGAACTGAATCCGAATAATGCCACAACGCATCAATGGTACGGGGAGTTCCTTGCTGCAATGGGGAGAAAACGGGAAGGATTGGTGGAGGTCCAGAAGGCAATTGAGATTGACCCGCTCGCTCCAATTCTGTACACGAGTTCCTCTTGGATTCATTGCTCGTTGGGGGAGTATGAGAACGCTCTCGGCGATGCGCATCGTGCTCTTGAACTTGACCCAAAATTTCCACGTGCCTTCATAGCCAGCATGCAACCCAACATGGAACTCGGCAAGGATGTCGAGGCTCTGAAGAATGCCCTCGAAGCGCTCGCGGCCTCGCACGATGGCACTGAATACCGGTCATGGCTTGGCTACGCGTACGGACGGTTGGGGAAGCGAAAGGAAGCAGAGAAAATCCTGGCCGACCTTTTGGAAGTATCCCAAAAGCAATTCGTCGCTCCGGTACTTATCGCACTCGTCTACACCGGGCTCGGTGACAAAGACAAGGCATTTCAATGGCTTGAAAAGGTATACAACAGTCATTCCGGCGATATCGTTTACCTTACACTTGACCCTTCGTGGAAGTTGCTGCGCGACGATCCCCGCTTTGCAGCTCTCGCCAGGAAAGTTGGCCTGCCACAATGAAACCGAGTCATCACGCGAGGAAATCACGAGGCAGTTTCTGTCGTATGCCAAAGATAAATGTTCTATGATTGGACAGACTTCTCTGCAATATTGGATCATTGAGAAGTGTTCCGAAATCGCGCTCGAATTGCGGCATGGAACGACCGAACCCTTGTCTCATTTCATATCCTCCCGGAAGAGAACCGAATGATAGGAAAAACGATTTCTCACTACAAAATACTGGAGGAGTTGGGACGGGGCGGCATGGGCGTGGTGTACAAAGCCCAGGATACCAAACTTGACCGTACGGTTGCCTTGAAATTTCTTCCTGCTCACGTCTCGATCGTCGATGAGACAAAAGCCCGCTTTTTTCAGGAAGCAAAGGCAGCCGCGGCATTGAACCACCCTAATATCTGTACCATCCATGGGGTTGAGGACAATGCCGACACCATGTTCATAGTCATGGAACTTGTCGAAGGCGGAACGTTGGGTCAGAAAATCCCTTGCGCCAATGTTGACGATGCGATCAGCATTGCGATGCAAATTGCCGAGGCGCTTCAGGAGGCACACTCGAAGGGGATTGTGCATCGGGACATCAAGGCCGACAACATCATGCTGACATCCAAAGGTCAGGTAAAGGTGATGGATTTTGGGCTTGCAAAACTCAAGGGATCATTAAGGCTGACGCGGTCATCGAGCACGGTTGGCACTCTCGCCTATATGGCTCCAGAGCAGATTCAAGGCGGGGAAGTTGATGCACGGAGCGACATTTTTTCCTTTGGCGTGTTGTTGTTCGAAATGCTCACCGGCAAGACACCCTTCCGCGGCGAACATGAAGCGGCGATGGTGTATTCCATCGTGAATGAAGAACCTCAGGCTATTGACCAGCTTTTGCCGACGCTCTCCCCTGTCATGGTAAACCTGATTCAACGCTGCCTCGAGAAAGATCCCAATGACAGGTATCAGCACTTTGACGACATCGTCGCAGATTTGCGTCGTGCAAAGAGGAAGACGGGAAAGGTGTCACGGAGTCCAGCATCCATTCCTGTGCAGCGGTCAGTTGAAGAGAAGGGTCCTTCCGACCAGAGATCTGCCCCAAAGGGTGGCGCAAAGATCTACGTTATGGCAGGAGCCGCGATGGTGCTCGGCGCTTTGGCGGTCTTCTTTCTATTAAATCGGCAGCCCTCAGATTCGCCGGGGAAAGGCGGCGGGAAGAAGATGCTGGCGGTTTTGCCGTTCGAAAACCTGGGAGCCCCGGATCAAGAGTATTTTGCTGACGGCATTACGGAAGAGGTCACGAATCGGCTCTCGGGCTTGTCCGGCCTCGGTGTTATTGCACGAACGAGCGTTATTCAATATAAAAAGACAACTAAGAGTCTGCAGCAGATCGGAGGAGAACTTGGCGTCGGCTACGTCCTCCAGGGGACAATCCGGTGGGGGACTTCTGATAAAGGGGGAAAGCAAATCCGTGTGAGTCCTGCTCTCATCAAAGTGGACGACGGTACCCAGGTATGGGCACAATCGTACGACGCCGTGTTCTCAGATGTATTTAAGATGCAGTCTGACATTGCTTCGCAAGTGGCAGGAGCACTGGGGATCACACTTCTTCAACCCGAACGCAAATCGCTTGAGGCTGCCCACACCGAGAATTCTGAGGCGTATGACCTTTACCTGCGCGGCAACGATTATGCTCACCGAAGTTACAGGGAACAGGATTTTCAGATCGGCATACAGATGTATGAGAAGGCTGTTGCACTGGATCCAAGGTTTGCGTTGGCGTATGCGAAGTTGTCAGAGGCACACTCTGCCATGTACTGGTTTCATTACGATCATACAAAGGAACGGCTGGATAAAGCTAAGGCTGCTGTGGATGAGGCGATCAGGCTCGATCCAGGCCTGCCGGAAGTTCACTCTGCATTGGGCTTCTATTACTATTGGGGATTTCTCGACTATGATGACGCACTGAAGGAACTTGCGCTGGCTCTAAAGAGCCGCCCCAATGATACCAGGGTTCTTCTGGGAATCGGTGCGGTGCAACGGCGCCAGGGAAAATTTGAACTGGCAGTGAGTACAATGACAAAAGCTTCAGAACTGGATCCACGGTCATCCGAATTGCCATTCAACGTTGCACAAACGTATGCGCTGCTCCGAAACTACCCTCAGGGGCTGCGCTTTATCGACCAGGCGATATCGGTGGCTCCTGATGTCGTGAGCATATACACATTCAAGGCTCTTTATTGTCTGGTTTCAAGCGGCGATACAAAGACGGCAAGGTCCGTGATGCAGCAAGCATCTTCAATTGCAGGAGCCGAGGACGACGTGACTGTTCTGTTCATGCGAACGTGGATCGAGATGTTTGATGGGAATTACAGGGAAGCCATTGCTTTGGCTTCCTCTAAGCCCGATGGACCATACGATGACCAGTTTCAATTCATTCCCAGAAGAGAGCTACTCGCCGAGATCTATGGGTTGATGGGACAACGGGATCGCGCGAGGGCCAATTACGACTCCGCCCGTGCAGTAATTGAAGCAAAGGTAAAGGAGCAACCGGATGATGCACGGTACCACAGTGCACTCGGTATCGCTTATGCAGGGGTTGGTCGAAAACAGGATGCTATTCGTGAAGGGAAGCTTGGAGTTGAGTTGCTTCCCATTTCCAGGGAAGCGTGGCGGGGCACGTACAGGGTTCGAGACCTCGCGAGAATATACACAATGGTCGGAGAACAGTCTGCAGCGCTTGATCTGTTGGCGGATCTCCTTTCGAGGCCCTCGGATATATCCGGTGCGTGGCTTCGCATCGACCCGACATGGCTTCCACTGCGGAACAATCCGACATTTCAAAAGCTGACCATGGAGAACAAATGATAGGTCAAACGATTTTGCATTACAGGATCATTGAGAAGCTCGGCGAAGGCGGCATGGGTGTTGTCTACAAAGCCCAGGACACGAAGCTCGATCGCACCGTCGCGTTGAAGTTTCTTCCGGAGCATTTGAACGCATCGGCAGAGGATAAGGCGCGGTTCACACAGGAAGGGAAGGCTGCCTCGGCCCTCAATCATCCGAACGTATGCACCATTCATGACATCCAGGAGCTTGATGGTCGGATGTTCATTGTCATGGAGTATGTTGATGGCCAGACGTTGCGGGAACGGATGGGGAGCATCTCGTTCAAGCAGGGGATCGAAATCGGCATCCAAATAGCCGACGGCCTTGCTGCTGCCCACGAGAAAGGCATTGTCCATCGCGATATCAAGCCTGAGAACATCATGGTTCGCAGGGATGGCATTGCTCAAATCATGGACTTCGGTCTTGCAAAGCTCCGTGGAAATGTTTCTCGACTGACGAAGGAGGGCAGCACAATCGGGACTGCAGGCTACATGTCGCCGGAACAGATCCAGGGCCAGGAAGCCGATCATCGATCGGATATCTTCTCCCTGGGGGCTGTTCTATACGAGATGCTTGCCGGTCAGCTTCCATTCAAAGGGATTCATGAGACAGCACTTGCTTACGAGATCGTGAATGTCGATGCAGCGCCAATGTCGGCGTTGAAGCCGGAAATCGATCCGATGCTTGATGCAATCGTGCTGGAGTGCCTGGCGAAGGAGCCGGGTGAACGGTACCAGTCAGTGGCTGAAGTTGCCAAGGAGCTTCGCCGGTTCAAGCGGGAATCGAACCGGCAAAGAGTAAGCAAGGTAATCAACACAAGAGGAACGTACAGCCTATCGCCAGCGCCGGGGGTAAATCCGGTACACGCGCAAGTTCCTGGCGACCCCAGATTCCAACCTATGTGGATGATTATCTCGCTTGTCTGTCTCGCCGCTGCAGGAATCTTCGCATATCTCTATTTCAGAATGCCCGCGGACGCAAAATCTCCAATTGTGTTTACAGTCTCCCATCCAGAGAAAGGAGGATTTGAGTCACCGGTTCCTGCAATCTCACCGGATGGCAGGATGATCGCATATGTCGCGCACGATTCGGTCGGAACGACGTTTCTCTGGGTACGCTCGATGGAGTCATTGGTGCCGCGACCTCTGGAAGGAACGGAAGGTGCCTCATTCCCGTTCTGGTCTCCCGATAGCCGCTTCATCGCCTTCTTCGCGCCCGGAAAGCTGAAAAAGGTGGCAATTGCCGGAGGATCGCCGGAGACAATCTGCGATGCACCAAACGGGAGAGGTGGGAGTTGGAATCAAAATGGGGCAATTGTCTTCGCACCCGATTACAATGCTGGTCTTTCGCAGGTCCGAGCCTCTGGCGGCGTGCCTTCCGGCGTGACTGTGCTTGATACGCTTCAACACGATGTCACCCATCGGCTTCCTTGTTTTCTTCCCGATGGCCATCATTTTGTTTACCTGAGGAACGCGGGGCGGGAAGGGAAGACCGGCATTTACATGCATTCTCTTGATGGCAAGGAGGATCGATTCCTCTTCTCATCACAGACAAACGCAATGTATGCCTCTCCGGGCTATTTGCTTTCCATCAGGGAGAAAGCGCTCGTCGCATACAAGTTCGATCCGGGGAGCGGCGAGATTCAAAACGACGGCATTCAAATCCTTGATAATGTCGGCTCACTTGCAAACTACGGTCTCGGTGCGTTTTCGACTTCGCAGAATGGGACTGTTGTGGTGATGGAGGGTGTTGCTGGCGGCCGGCAGTTGATTTGGTTTGATCGATCAGGGAAGGAACTCAAACGCACGGTCGTGACTGGATCGGTGTTCGATTTTCATATCTCGCCGGATGAACGCCGTGTCGTTTTCAGACGCGTTGATGCGCAAACGAGCAACCAGGATATCTGGCTTCTCGATATCGCGAGGGATGTCCAGACCCGCTTCACATTTGATCCGGCAATAGACGATGATCCTGTGTGGTCCCCTGATGGAAGTAGAATCATCTACGACTCCAATCCAGATGGAATCAGGAACCTCTACATGAAAACATCAACCGGAGCGGGAAACTCTGAATTGATTCTCAAGTCGTCCTTGGACAAGACGCCCTATGACTGGTCTCGGGACGGGAGATACCTTCTCTACGGAGTCTATGATCCCGTGACAAAGGACGATCTTTGGGTTCTCCCACTGAGCGGCAATAGAACGCCCATCCCGTACCTTCACTCCAGTTTCACTGAGATGGACGCCAGGTTCTCTCCCGATGGTCAATGGATCGCCTACGAGTCCGACGAGTCGGGGAAATATGAGATATATGTCCAGCATTTCCCACAGTCCGGGGGAAAATGGCAGATCTCAGTCAATGGCGGGGGAGCACCGGCATGGAGACGCGATGGAAAAGAGATTTATTATCTCTCCCCCGAGAGGAAACTGATGGCGGTGGATGTTCATACGACGGGTTCTGCGGTCGAAGTCGGAATTCCTGCACCATTATTTGAGGCAACTGTTGATGTCTACACTGCGCCTAATCGATACGATGTATCGGGAGACGGGAAGCGATTTCTCGTGAACACATCCGGTTTTGAATACAGTACGAAGCCGATGAAGGTTATTCTTAACTGGACATCCCAATTGGGAAAACAATGATTGATAAAACAATTTCACACTATAAGATTCTCGAGAAGCTCGGTGAAGGCGGCATGGGCGTCGTGTACAAAGCCCAGGACACGAAGCTTGATCGTGTGGTGGCGCTAAAATTCCTGCCGCATCACCTGACGGAAGATGAAGCAGAGCGAACCCGATTTCTGCAGGAAGCCCGCGCTGCATCTCGGCTCATGCATCCAAATGTTACCGCAATCTTTGAAGTCAACGAATCGGAGGGGCAGATTTACCTCGCGATGGAACACGTTGACGGTAAAACACTCAAGAAGTTGATTCTTGAGCAAGAACCTCTTGCTGTCAAAAAAGCACTCGACATTGCGATCCAGATGTGTGCGGGCCTTTCTGCCGCGCATGAAGAAGGAGTCGTTCACAGGGACATAAAATCGGAAAACATCCTTGTGAATGCCAGAGGAGAAGTGAAGATTACGGATTTTGGCCTCGCGAAATTCAAGGGAGCCTCAAAACTCACGAAGACTGGAAGCACGGTGGGGACCGCCGCATATATGTCGCCGGAACAGGCACAGGGCGAGGATGTAGATTCGAGGAGTGATATATTTTCCGCCGGCGTTGTGTTGTACGAGCTTCTTACGGGGAAACTTCCTTTCCGTGGTGAGCATCAGGCGGCTATCCTTTATTCTCTCATCAACGAGGATCCGATTCCCATCGCGAGATTCGATGAGAAACTATCCCCTGAAATGCAACGCATTGTTTCGAAAGCACTCGCCAAGGACAAAGAAGATCGGTATCAACACGCCGATGAAATGCTTGCCGATCTCAAGCGTGAGCGAAAGGGCATGGAATATGCCAGGACGGGCTCTGTTATGCGACCACCCATCTCGAACGCCACGGAAAAAGCCCGACCTCCGGGTTCCGGCATGCCCTTCGGCAGACTTAAGAAGATGACACTCTTCACCACCGGTGTGGTCATGCTTCTTGTTGCAGTTGGAATCTACTTCTTCCTTGAGAAGGTGCCGAGGGATCAAAGCTCAAACAGTCCCACACTCAACAAGATTGCAGTTCTGCCATTTGAGAACTTTGGCCCTTCTGACAAAGAATATTTTGCCGATGGACTGACCGATGAAATACGTACGAAGTTGAGCGGATTATCCGGACTCGCAGTCATTGCTCGCGCAAGCTCAGTGCAATACAAGAAGACCACAAAACGGGTTTCTGATATAGGGAATGAGCTGAGCGTGGGATATCTTCTCCAGGGAACGATACGTTGGGAGGAGGGTGACAGCTCACATCATGGCACGACACACCTTCTGGTGAATCCAACCCTTGTCAAAGTTGCCGATGGTACGCAAGTCTGGTCACAATCGTTCGAGGGGACGCTTTCGAGAGTCTTCGAGATCCAATCCGACATCGCCCAGCAGGTTGCGCAAGCACTCGAAGTTGTGCTGAATCCTGCTGACCGGAAAACGATCGAATCCAAACCCACAGACAACGCAGAAGCATATGATTACTTCCTCCGCGCACAGCAGGTTACGCGAATCCCGACTCCCGGAAACTTGAAAGAGGCGCTTTCGATGTTTGGGAAGGCTGTTACTCTTGATCCAAAATTTACGGTCGCTTACGCGTACATGTGCCGTGCGTACGCATTCTGGATTTTTCAGGGACAGAGTTCGGACAGTATCGTTGCTCTGGCCAAGCATTCACTTGACAAAGTCCTGGAGCTGGACCCGAACTCATTTCAGGCATATTGGGCTCAAGGATACTATTACTATTATGGATCCAGGGATTATGACCAGGCGCTAAAATACTTTTCAGTTGCTCTCCAGCTCCAGCCAAACAATGCCGATATTATCGCATCCATCGGTTACGTGAAGCGGAGACAGGGAAAATTTCAGGAAAGTCTCGACCTCCTCACGAGGAGCTGCGACCTTGATCCTAAATCGTGGGAAAATTGGTTTGAACTTGCATATCTGGAGTTGATCATGCGGGACTACAACTCCTCCGATGAGCACTTCAAGCGTGCATTCGTAGTGTATGGAAAGAAAGATACTTATCTGGCAGCGCTTCACTCTCTCGCCATCTTCTCGATGAAAGGAGATATCACTGCTGCGCATAAGGTTTTCGATGATGAGGCTACGGGAACCACATCATGGACGTACAAGCAAACGAGTTTTCAGTACCACTTGGCCGAAGGTAACATCGTAGCCGCGAAAGCCGATCTTGACCCCTCAGTCCTTGCAGAGCCGGATATCAACCCTGTAAGTTATTACACAGCCTTGGCTTCCCTCCTCGACAGGACTTCTCAGCGCGATGAAGCACGCGCATACTACGATACCGCCAGGGTTCTTGCTGAGAAGGCTGTAAACGTTTATCCTAATGATTGGACCGCTCTTTCGGCCTTGGGAACTGTCTTGGCACATCTCGGTCAAAAGGCAAGGGCAATTGAGGAAGGCAAGAAAGCAGTGGAGCTGATGCCGGTGAAAAAAGATGCTCTCGAAGGCGGTTCGGACGCCATCTATACCTTAGCTCAGATTTACGCCGTCGTGGGTGAATCCGATGCTGCAATGGATAAACTTGACCAGGTTCTGAGCATTCCAAGCATCTACACATCTTATTTTATCCAGATAGATCCAGAGCTCGCGTCCCTCCGAACGCTGCCGCGGTTTCAGAAACTGGTGGAGAAGTACAAATGATTGGACAAGCAAAATACAGAAAGTTGGTGAAGCTCTGCCTGTGCTCTCAAAGAAGGAGTTTCGGCGCATCTGTCCGGCGAACCCCAACTGACACACCGGAACACATCAAGTGACCGGAACGACCATTTCACACTATAAGGTTCTCGAAAAGCTCGGCGAAGGCGGTATGGGCGTCGTCTACAAGGCCCAGGATACCCAACTGGACCGCCTTGTCGCACTAAAATTCCTACCACCCCACTTGTCCGCTTCTGAACAAGACAAGGCTCGCTTCATTCAGGAAGCCAAAGCCGCTTCCGCGATGAATCATCCGAACATCTGTACGATTTACTCCATCGATGAACACGATGGTCAGCTCTTTATCGCCATGGAGTTGGTGGATGGACAGACATTGCAGGAGCGGAAGCATTCCCTTTCGATGAAACAGGCCATTGATGTTGGCATCCAGATTGCCGAAGGACTGGCTGCGGCGCATGAGAAGGGGATCGTCCACAGGGATATCAAACCCGACAACATCATGATCCGCAAAGACGGCATTGCCCAGATCATGGACTTCGGACTGGCAAAGCTGCGGGGTGTGTCACGATTGACGAAAGAAGGAAGCACGGTGGGTACTGCCGGCTATATGTCACCCGAACAGGTACAGGGTCTGGATGCCGATCATCGATCGGACATCTTTTCACTTGGCGTTGTTCTGTACGAATTGTTCACCAGTCAGCTTCCGTTCAAAGGAGTTCATGAGACAGCATTGATGTACGAGATTGTGAATGTTGACGCCCCACCCATGTCGTCGATCAAACCGGAAATCGATCCCGCTCTTGATACCATTGTGCTGGAATGTTTGGAAAAAGATCCCAATGAGCGGGCACAGTCGGCCAGACAGATCTCGATCGACTTGAAGCGGTTTAAGAGGGAATCAGGTGGTCGGCGGGTCAGTCGTGTAACGGCTACAAGATCTGTTCTTACGCCAGTGCCCTCTTCCGCAGTAGTTCCACAAAAGAGAATCCTGTGGCCCCTGATCTCCGGAGTGTTGGCCATTGCCTTGGCCGTTACCTTCTGGCTGTGGGGAACAACCTCCCACCGGGGACAAGCGGTGACACGCCTTTCCATTTCGTTGCCTTCTGATCAGACAATTCCAACGGGAAACTTTGTCGCGCTCGCCATCTCTCCCGATGGTTCGTGCATCGTATACAAGGCAAATGGAAAGTTATATCAAAGAAGGCTGGACAGTTTCAACGCTGAAGAGATTCCCGGAACGGAGGATGGTTCAAGTCCATTCTTCTCACCGGACGGAAGATCAATCGCCTTCTTTGCCGATGGTAAGTTGAAGAAGATGTCTCTGAGCGGGGGAGTTCCTGTCATTCTTGCTGATGGGGCAAGAGATAATCGGGGAGGGACCTGGTTACAGAACGGCGTGATCGTTTTTAGTTCCAGCAGCGTTGCGGGGTTATACAGCGTGAATGCTGAGGGTGGCGATGTCACCAGACTGACGTACCCCGACACTTTGCATAATGAACGGACACACCGGTGGCCGTATTGTCTCCCCGACGGAAAGACGGTGATCTTCACGATCGGGATGATGGATAGCCCCGACTACTATGAAGATGCAGCGATCGGTGCGGTGAATGTCAAGACGGGGGAACGCAAGCTTCTCCTGAGAGGAGCGAGCAGAGCAGAATGTGCAACCGCAGGATATCTTGTGTATTCGCATTCCGGGAGCCTGTTTGCCACGCGTTTTGACATTGATCATCTGGAGGTCGAAGGCTCATCAGTACCCGTGATCGACGACCTTTCAGGTGATCAACTGACCGGTGCAATGAACTACGCCATTTCAGAAAACGGTACACTTGTCTGGATTCCCGGTCAAACCATCAGCAGCAATCGTGAGCTTGCATTGGCCGATCTCGGTGGCAGAATTTCGGTTCTTCCGCTTAAGCCGGGTCACTACCTTGAGCCACGCATGTCGCCCGACGGAAAGAATGTCGCTCTCGTGATTGGCTCCGGAAAAGACTACGACGTGTGGATATACAACATCCCGAACAACACCATGAATCGATTCACGTTCGGAGGGCCGAATCGCACGCCCGTGTGGTCGCCGGACGGAAAGCGGATTGCGTACTCATATAATCCTTCCGATGGGGCGTCCGTGATCATCAAACATGCTGACGGAACTGGTCCCGACGAAAAAATACCAATGGATCATCGCACGTACGTCAACTGCTGGTCGCATGACGGTTCGACGATCTTTCTGAGCATTCCCATTGCTGAGTCGGGATGGGACTTGTACACGTTGCCACTCAACGGCGACCGAAGAGTGCATCCGTGGCTTGCAACCAAGTTCGATGAATTTCAGGCCTCATTATCTCCTGACGACAAGTGGGTTTCCTTCTTCTACAGGGAGAGAGGTACCGGTGAAATCTACGTCAAACCTTTTTCGAATGGAGAGGGGAAATGGCAGGTGTCCACCGGCGGCGGTCGCGAGGCTCATTGGGCTCCCGATGGAAAAACATTGTACTTTACCGGCTCCCAGACAATAACCGCGGTTCCGGTCATGAGTGGCCGTTCCTTTGTCATGGGGCAATCCCGTGTCATCATTGGAGACTATCCCTGGGTACCTCTTGAAAGTGCCGCCACGTTTGATGTGTCACCTGATGGCAGGCACATCCTCATTACCAGGTCGAAGGAAGGAAGCTCAGCGCCCCGCCAAATCAATGTGGTGATGAACTGGTTCGATGAGCTGAAGACGAATATCGTTCCGGGAAAATAACTGATTATGTCATCGACGGCAAACATCCCGCACATTCATTGGGAGATGCTCTATGAAATCGGAGGAACATGATGGATGATGTAATCGGAAAGACGATCTCCCATTACCGGATCATTGAAGAGCTTGGACGGGGAGGGATGGGAGTCGTTTTTAAAGCTCAGGATACATCCCTCGATCGCTTCGTCGCATTGAAGTTCCTGCCGTCGCATCTCTCCGCCTCCGACCAGGACAAGGCGCGCTTTGTGTTGGAGGCGAAAGCAGCGTCTGCACTGAACCATCCGAACGTCTGCACCATTCACGCAATAGAAGAACACGAAGGGCAACTCTTTATTGCGATGGAGTTTGTTGAAGGTCAGACCCTCCGGGAGAGGAAGCAGACCTATTCGCTCAAGCAGACCATCGACATCGCCGCACAAATTGCTGATGGCCTGGCGGCAGCGCATGAACACGGTATAGTTCACCGCGACATCAAGCCGGAGAATATCATGATTCGCAAGGACGGCATCGCGCAGATCATGGACTTCGGATTGGCCAAACTTCGTCAGACAACAGGCGCTTCCCGGCTCACCAAGGAAGGCAGTACCATCGGGACGATCGGCTACATGTCTCCCGAACAGGTACAGGGACTCGATGTAGACCATCGGACGGATATTTTCTCCCTTGGCACGGTGTTGTACGAAATGCTCAGCGGGCAACTCCCCTTCAAGGGTGTCCATGAAACTGCCATCATGTACGAGATCGTCAACGTGGACGCGCCACCGCTTTCATCAATTCGCCAGGACATTGATCCCGAGCTCGACCGGATCGTACTGGAGTGTCTGGATAAGGACAGAGATGAGCGCTATCAATCCGCGAAAGAACTTTCAAAGGATCTGAAGCGGTTCAAGAGAGAATCTGGTAGGCAGCGAGTCAGCAGAACGTCGATCGTGAGAGAAGCCTACCGAAATTCTGACAGTGAGAACGTAGTTCGATCGGGTCAATCTGTCACATTCGCCGCCACCGTCGCGGGTAGTGCAACATTGCCACAGGAAGCTGTGTCTCACAATCGGCCGTTCGGCGGCGGAAGATTGCCCTGGGTGTTCGCAATGGTTGCTGCTGTGATAGCCATTTCCGCGATCGCGACGTTGTTTCTTAGGAAGGCTGAGGTTGATGGCAGTGTTGTGCGTTCCTCAATTCTCCCGCCCCCCAAGGTCAATTTCAATGTCGATCTGGGAGGGCATATCGCTGTCTCTCCAAACGGACAGATGCTGGCGTTTGTGGGAACCGACTCGACAGGGAGAGATCAACTCTGGGTCAGACCGCTCACCTCCTTAACAGCCATTCCCTTGCCCGGAACCGAGGGCGCCTCATATCCATTCTGGTCACCGCATAGTCGATACATCGGCTTCTTTGCATCGGGAAAAATGAAGAGGATAGAGGCCTCTGGTGGTCCCGCCCTTACTGTCTGCGACGCCGCCGAAGGCCGGGGAGGAACCTGGAACACCGCTGGCATCATCGTATTTGCTCCGAGCAGCACTACTGGTCTTTCAAAGGTCCAGGCAGCAGGGGGAATTCCGACACCCATAGCATCGCTGGATTCTTCGCGGCAGGAAGTGAACCACCGGTGGCCCTGGTTCCTTCCGGATGGAAACCGCTTCCTGTACGTCGACCAGACGTCGAACTCGGGACAGTCGGAAAACGATGCGATCTTTGTTGGATCGCTCGACTCCACTGTTCACAAACTCCTTCTTCATGCGGCATCCAACATGGCGTTTGTAGGTGGCCGGTTGCTCTTTGTCCGCCAGGAAAATATTGTTGCCCAGCCGTTCGACCCTCGGAGTCTCGAACTGAATGGCGATGCAACTCCGATCGCGGAACAGGTACAGTACTCCGCGTTTCGAAGCAGGGGAATCTTTTCTGTATCACAGAACGGCGTGCTCGTGTATCAATCGGGGACGGCCCAGCAGGCAAAGCTCGCCTGGGTGGATGAGAATGGGAGACAGATTGGATCGTTTGGGGAACGGCCCCCAACATACTTCGCATTGATTTCCCGGGATGGGAAAAGGATCGTTCTTGATTCATTTGATTCACAATCAAAGAACTCCGACATCTGGCTCTACGATATTGCGCGCAACGTAAGTACAAGGCTTACCTATGATCCGGCCACGGAACTTATCCCTTGCTGGTCGCCGGACGGGCAATCGGTTGTTTTCAGCTCCGATCGCAAAGGGCACATGGATTTGTACAGGAAGAATTCAAATGGGACCGGTAATGAGGATCTCATTTATGAATCAAAACTGGATGACTACGCAACGGACTGGTCGTCTGACGGCAAATACCTCATGGTCTCGGTGAGTGGCGACCCCAGGACTAAGTGGGATCTAATGATCCTGCCCATGTCCGGAGATCGAAAGCCAGTAGGATTTCTTCAAACGACATTCAATGAGTGGATCGGTCGGTTTTCACCCGATGCGCGGTGGGTTGCATATCAATCCGATGAGTCGGGAAGATACGAAATCTATGTGCGGCCGGTGCAGGGCCAGAGTGGGAAGTGGCAGGTCTCGACGAGCGGAGGCGAGTCTCCATTCTGGAGCCACGACGGGAGGAAGCTCTTCTACACTTCGGGGGCGAAACTGATGACAGTCGATGTGATCGGCTCGAGCGCATCGTTCCAGGTCGGGACGCCCCGTGCTATGTTCGATCTGGAAGTTGGTGGCAAGCGCGACATGATGGATGTGACCGCCGATGGTCATCGGTTTCTCATGAAAGTTACTCCGGGGGAGACAACCACTCCCATTACGTTGGTGACGAACTGGGATAAGGAATTGGAGAAGAAATGATGGACGCGTTTGCTGGACTGATACCATATTGCCTGGACCGTTGAAAGATGAACGAATGATCGGTCAAACGATTTCACATTATGAGATTCTTGAGAAGTTGGGCGAGGGTGGGATGGGTGTGGTTTACAAGGCGCAGGATACGAAGCTCAACAGAACTGTTGCCTTGAAGTTCCTTCCTTCACATCTGTCCGCTTCGGACGGGGACAAGGCGCGGTTTGTTCAGGAGGCACAATCAGCGAGTGCGTTGAATCATCCCAACGTCTGCACAATCCACGATATTCAGGAACACGACGGACAGATGTTCATCGTGATGGAATTCGTCCAGGGACAGACGCTGCGCGATATGATGGGGGGAAAGGCCGGCAACGATCGGACAACGGGTACGAAGACACGTCTGCCGCTGAATCGTGCGATTGAGATTGGTGTGCAGGTCGCTGATGGATTGGCCGCCGCGCACGAAAAAGGAATCGTCCATCGCGACATCAAGCCCGAGAACATCATGGTGCGAAAGGACGGCATCGCGCAGATCATGGATTTCGGGCTGGCAAAGTTGAGATTCTCGCAGGAAAGCCGGCTCACAAAGGAGGGAAGCACGGTCGGCACGGCGGGCTACATGTCACCTGAACAGATCCAGGGTCTTGAAATTGACCACCGCTCGGATATTTTTTCTCTGGGCGTGTTGCTATACGAGTTGTTCACCGGTGAGCTGCCGTTCCGGGGCGTTCACGAGACCGCGCTCCTGTATGAAATTGTCAATGTGGATCCACCTCCCATGACAAGTATCAATCCGGACCTCAATCCGGAATTGGACAGGATTGTCTTCGAGTGTTTGCAAAAGGAACCGGACGAGCGCTTTCAATCCGCCAAGGATATTTCCAAAGAGCTCAAACGCTACAAACGCGACTCGAGCCGCCAACGCGCGACCCGCACAATCTCCACGCGTCAGTTTCAACCTCCACACGATGTCGGGCCTTCCGCAGTGCAGCCGGTGGATCGTGGTGAGGGGATCACTTCTGCTGTGAAGTCGGCGGGTTGGAAACGTGCCGTATGGCCGGCGATATCGGCTCTGCTGTTGGCCAGTCTGATTACGCTTTTGCTCATGCGTTCACAGGGAGATCGAATGCTTGAGCTTCCTGTCATGCGGTTCCCCGTTAATCTTTCAGTGACATCGCCGCTTGTTCTCGGCGCTGCGACGCTGGCGATTGCACCCGATGGCAAGAACATGGTATACCTTGCAGGCGAGCCCACGAATCCTCTGCTCTATCTCAGACCGCTTGACCGATTCGAAGCCACGCCGATGACCGGGTCGGAGGGCGCGTCGGATCCGTTCTTTTCGCCCGATGGACAATGGGTGGCGTTCTTCGCTTCGGGAAAGGTCAAGAAGCTGTCTATTTTTGGCGGGGCTCCTCAGGATATCTGCACGTCCCCCGGCTTCATGCGGGGTGGGTACTGGGCGGAGGACAATTCAATCTGGTTCGGACAGCTCAACCGCGGAATCTATCGTGTTCCGGCCGGAAGTGACACACCGGTCGAAGCCACCACGCTCGATTCGACCGCGGGCGAAATAAGCCATCGGTTCCCGCAGGTCCTCCCGGGCGGGAAGTGGGTCATCTTCACGGTGAAATACAACAATATTACTTCCTTCGATGACGCGATTATCACCGCGGAGAACATCGAGACTCACGAGAGACATGAACTTGTGAGAGGCGGTTCGTACGGGCGGTATATTCCCACAGGGCACATCCTGTATGCACGGGGATCGTCCGTCTACGCTGTCCCCTTCGACCTGGAGAAGGTGAAGGTGACCGGTTCGCCATTGCCGGTGTTTGAAGGAGGCATGCTGAATCCTGCCTCTGGCACCGCGAACTTCGACGTGTCCCGAACCGGCATTCTGATCTACACGCCGGTGGGTCCACTTTCAGGGAATGACGCTACAATCTGCTGGATGGACCGGCAGGGGAATTCATTTCCTCTCCTCAAGGAGCCGCGACCGTACGATAATCCGAAGCTCTCTCCTGACGGGACGAAAATCGCCCTTACGATACGTGCGGCGAACGATGACATCTGGACGTACGATATCACACGCGGGTCTCTGACGCGTCTGACCTTCGGGGGAGGAAACAGCGACTATCCTCTCTGGACTCCCGACGGGGAAAGCATCGTATTCATTGCAGAACGGGGAAGATCGATAGAGGTGTTCAGGAAATCGTGGAACGGGACGGGTGGGACAGACAAGCTCGGCAACGAGAACAATGTGGGCTTTGTTCTTCGCGGAGACCTTTCCCCGGACGGAAAGAACATCCTCTATGGGGTGGGTGGCGATATTCGGATCATGGGGACCGATCCTGATGCGACGTGGAAACCACTCATTCATTCCCCGGCGTTTGAGGATGGACCGGCATTCTCTCCTGACGGTCATTTCCTTGCGTACCTCTCCGATGAATCGGGGAGGATAGATATTTACGTTGTGCCGTACCCGACGCTTGATGGGAAATGGCAGATCTCGACAGATGCGCCTACGACCGGGGCCATTTGGGGGAGGGATGGGCGGGAGCTGTTTTACGGGAGCGGCGGAAAACTGATGAAGGTCGACATCGCCTATGAAAACGGTATTCACTTTTCTCCTCCACGAAAGGTGTGCGACCTTCCACCATCCACCTTCAATGTCTTCGATATTTCACGGGACGGGAAAAGACTCGTTGTCGGACTTTCCGAGGGGCGGAAGATACAGGCAACGCAGGTTGACGTTGTGGTTGGCTGGTTTGGTGAGCTGCGGAGAAAAATGTCATCGGCGAACCGGTGAGGTTCGCCGTATCAGCATCCATCCCGCGATGGAATATTCAGAGAACTTGATGAGTGGGAATCTCTCGTGCCTCGTCAAGTAGCCAAACGATGGCAAGACCTCGAGCAACGGAACGGTTCGAATTTGTTTCAACGCTGGAGCGATCCACAAACAGGCTCTGGGGTTCTCATGTGCGTGTCCCGAAGCGAATTGCTGAACAGGTGATTTACCGAAATTCCCGCCGCGTCGTATGTTCCCTCAATAACATCTCTGAGTTTCAGTGCGCCATTCTACGATCCGGGAGTGCCTTTGTCATCAGCGTGAACAAGCAGCTGCGGGACAAACTCGGACTTGAATACGGGATGGATGTCCGGGTTGCTTTGAGGAAGGACTCCAGCAGGTACGGTCTCCCTTTCCCCGAAGAACTCCGTGAACTCTTTCGCCAGGACCCTGAAGGGAAAGCCTTGTTCCATGCGCTGACTCCGGGACGACAGCGCACTCTTCTCTACATTATCGGTTCAGCAAAGAAGACCGAGCAGCGGGCAAAGCGATCCGCTACTGTAATCAAGCATCTGAAAGTCCAACCGGGGAAAGATCAACTACAGACAACTCAACCTGTCACTGAAGGATCCGCGACGTTCTTCCCGAGATCTGACTGTTTGGGAACAAACACAGACTCTGATTCTTAAAGCATGCATCGATGACACGTTATCTGGAAGTCAGAATACAATCTCGACTATCCCGATGTAATCTCAATCCTTGACGAGGTATCCGTATGGTCGGCGCCGTTCGGACTAAGGATCCTGGAGCTTGTCCCGCTCCGACACGGGACTGAAGGTTCTGGATATTGGATGTGGTCTGGGATTTCCGCTCATAGAACTTGCCATGCGATTGGGATCGTCGAGCGCTGTCTACGGAATTGATCCCTGGAAAGTCGGCATTGAACGAGTAACCCAAAAGATCAGGCTGTACGGCCTATCCAATGTTGAAGCAATCGAGGGTCATGCTGAACAACTACCATTCAACGACGGATTCTTCGATCTCATCGTCTCAAACAACGGGCTCAACAACGTTCAGGACCTTGAGCGGGTGCTCAAGGAATGTAATCGGGTATCGAAAGTGGGAGCGAAGCTCATTTTTACATTCAACACTGACCGGACATTCATAGAATTCTATGACGTGTATCGAGAGGTGCTCAACGAGAATGGTCTGGAACGGTACAGCGAAAGGCTCTCGGCGCATATCTACTCAAAGCGAAAGCCGATTCAAGAGGTCGAACTCTTGGTTCAGATATCTGGGTTCAAGGTGACAGCAACTGATCGTGACATCTTTCACTATCGCTTCGTCGATGGAACTTCGATGTTGAATCATTTCGTTATGAAACTCGCGTTCCTGGAGCCCTGGAAGAGCATTATTCCGGAAGATGTTCAATCGAAATGTTTCGGTCAGATTGAGCAAAAGCTGAATGACCTGGCAACCCGGCACGGCGATCTTACCTTGCAGGTCCCGTTTGTATGCATGAGCTGCGAGAAGCTGGAATAACAGTGAGCTCCTGAATGTTTGGAGTCTGCCGCACCATACGCCACAGGTAGAACGCTGCTGGAACCTCCGTTGCGTTACACAAGCCGGCCGAGCCAAGGACAAAGGAAGGATCTACATTGAGATCGGATTGGGAGAGAACGAGAGAAGGAAGATGAACCAGCAGATCAATCCAATTCTATAGCGCACCGGGTCGATGGGAGTTTCATCGTCGGTGGCCGGGTGCCCGAGTCGGCCGAACTTGATCAGCAGCGCAAGGACGAGTGCCCAAAAGAGCCATCCGACCCACCCGAATTGCCAATCGATTCCGACCAGCGGAAGGAAGCCTGACAATCCAAGTACCGTCAGGCCCGCAAGGGCGATCTGGGCGATGACGTGATATTTCCTGCCGAACATGCAGTAGGCGATGTGCCCTCCGTCGAGTTGTCCAACGGGAATCAGGTTCATCGCGGTGACGAGCATTCCAAACCAGCCTACGCACAAGAAAGGATAGTGGTACATCTCATTCATTGGCGGGACAAATGCCCCCGTCGGGGCAAACAGCCTTGCGATAATGTCGTATGCGAGAGTGGATCCGAATGTCAGATTCCCCTTGGGAATTTCAGGGAGGAAAGCGTATTGAGGGTGAATAGTGTAAAGATATTCTTTGCCCGGCAGGTAGGTGAAGCCAATGATGAGAACGATCAGGCTTGCAGCGAATCCGGCAATTGGACCGGCCGAGGCAATATCAAAGAGCGCCTTCTTGCTTGGCACCCGTTGGCGGATCCTGATTACGGCACCCATGGTTCCAAACACGTTGATTCCGATGAAAGACGGGAATGGAATGAAATACGGGTACGTCGTATCAACGTTGTGAAATCGGGCAGCTGTAAAATGGCCCATCTCGTGAGCAAGCAACACCAGGAGCAATGCAATGGAATAGGGGAGTCCCATTGAGAAGTTGCCAAGCTCAAACGGACTCTTGTTCAACCACTCGACTCCCGCCAGCGTCACGGTGAAGAACGTCAGTATGAATGTTGCTGCCGAAACCTTCAACCGGCAACTCCTTCGCGAGCATCTTCACGTGAAGAAGCAGCGGTTTGATCCTGATCGGGGAGGTGGTTTGTGGGATTGTGTGTCAAGACCATGGATCTGTTGGTGTATTCGATCAACGTCCAGACGAACATTCCACCGACGAAAAGAAGTGCGCCGGTGGAAGGCGCAATAGTGTATTCGCGGTATGAAATGTAAAGGCAGATAACGACAACCGGAGGATAAAGAACCATGGGAGTAGCCCAATGGACACGGGTGAATTTGTTGAGGAAGTCACTCCCGAACAACCGAATTCTTTCCTCAGTGTTGGAGACATAAAGCTTTGGCATGGCTTCCTTACTGGTGATGAAAAGTGCGAGCAAAAGCTAACAAAAAACCGAGAGCTTTTCAATCCGCCGAGCAACTTGGTTGCGTTATGGTTGCCTTCGCGCTCAAGTCACCAGGAGGATGCGGGGGTGAATGATGGTGGCGTATCGAACGAATATTTCTTAGATTGATACGCCAATCAAACTAAAATTCAACTCATTCACACGGAAACAACCTTATGAGACGAGTCTTTCTTGCCTTGCTCGTGGTGGTGTCTGCGGATTATGTGAAGGCCCAACATTGGCAGTGGCCCGAGCATCCCAAGAACCTGGTTGTCCTGCCAAAGTCCACCACACCCAAAGAGCTTCAACGGACTATGTTCGGCTTCACCAGCGGACTTGGTGTTCGATGCGTCTTCTGCCACGTGGGTGAGGAAGGAAAAGGATTGGAGGAATATGACTTTGCCTCCGACAGCAAACCGGAGAAGAATACCGCCCGCACCATGATGAAAATGATGAATGCGATCAACTCCCAGTATCTGGCGAACATAAATCCGGATAAGGCCCCGACAGTTCAGGTGAATTGCATTACGTGTCACAGGGGGAATTCACTGCCGATCCTCCTTGAGGATGAACTGAAGCAAACGTTCGAACGGTACGGCATAGATTCAACGATCAACCAATATCACTCTCTTCGGGAACAGTACTACGGGGGATTTACATTCAACTTCAAGGAAGGCACGCTGATACGGCTGGCGGAAAGAATCCTGGAGGATACCTTGAAAAGTCTCTTCTGCAATTCAAATCCTGAAACTCAACGCGCAGTTGTATCCGGAGTTCGCGGTGACCTATGTCCGGCTTGCGGAAATCTATGAAAATAAGGGAGACACTCGCCAGGCTGTCGAGAACTATCAGCAGGCGCTGAGGCTGGATCCCAAGGACGAACGTGCCAGGCGACGACTTGAGAGGCTGCAAAAGGAAAAATAACGCGGCCTTATCGTAAGGGGGACACGACATGAGACCCGGCTTGATACGGATTGTACTTTGGATCGCCCTCGGTTTTGCGACTGGCTGGGTGTTGTCCGAACGCATCGTTTCCGCGGCCCGATCCATTTTGCCTGAAAAAATGGTACCAACCGGTCAACCGATCACATTTGATGGATGGCTAACATGAAGCGAACAGGAGGTGGCAAATGGAATCACGATATGAAAACCCTCGGATACAGATCCGTCGTCTTTGTCGTTCTTTCGCTCGCGACGTTTTCCGGGCTGCTCGAAAACAAAGCCCCCATTTCCCGAAACAGCGGCCAAACCTGTCACCAATACATACTTCGGGGTCAAGGTTGCCGATAACTACCAGTGGCTCGACAACGCCCAGGATACTGCTGTGCGCCGTTGGGTTTCCGCGCAGAGCGCGTTTAGCAAGGCGTACTTTGAGAAGACCACCTCACTCGCCCCGGTCACACAGGAATTGAAAGCGCTCTACGATGGTGAGTCTGCCACATATTCATCCCTGAGTTTGAGCAAGAAGTTCTTTGCCTTGAAATCCGACCATTCAAAGAACCAGCCTTCCATTGTGGTTCTTGATTCTCCGGATGATCTTCACTCCGAGACGGGTTGTGGTGGATCCGAACGAGCTTAACCCTGAAGGGACAACATCCATCGATTGGTTTGCCCCGTCGCCGGATGGGAAGTTGGTCGCAGTGTGTCTTTCCGAGAATGGCAGTGAGAATGGATCGGCGCACGTCTTTGATGTGGCGACAGGGAAAGCTCTCGCAGACATTGTTCCGCGTGTGCAATACCCCACCGGAGGGCGGCAGTCTGGAATGGGACAACAAAGCAACGGGATTCTACTATACCCGTTATCCTCAAGGGAGCGAGCGCCCCGCAGCGGACGTGAATTTCTATCAGCAGGTGTACTATCACAAGCTCGGTACGCCTGCAAGTGAAGACACCTACGTTATAGGCAAGGAGTTTCCCCGGATTGCAGAGATCACGCATCTCATCGGGAGGTGATGGGAAATATCTCCTCGTGAAAGTCGCAAATGGTGATGGGGGAGAGTTCAGGCATTTCCTCAGGGGACCAAACGGAAAATGGGTCCAGCTTACAGAACTGACTGACAAGATATCCCTGATGACGTTTGGCGGGAAGAGCATGCTATATTTTCTCTCGCGAAAAGATGCCCCACGAGGGAAAATCCTTGCCATGCCATTAGCTAGGCCTACCATTGCCGACGCAAAAACCGTCGTACCTGAGTCGGCAGTCTCGATCTCTGACTTTTCCTGTGCAGAGAAACACTTGTACGTCGTCGATATGATGGGAGGTCCATCCCGGATCCGGGTTCTTGACATTTCCGGCAAGGAGCAGGGGGTTGTTCCCACTCCGGAAATGTCGTCAGTGGGAGATCTCACGGTTCTCAAGAATGATGAACTCCTTTTCCGGAATGAAAGCTACCTCAATCCGCCGACATGGTATCGGTACAATCCCGCGGATAATGCACTCACGAAGACTGCCCTTAGCACTCATTCATCAGTTGACGTTGGCAACTATGAGGTTGTTAGAGAATCTGTCACATCGAAAGATGGGACGAGGATTCCTTTGAACATCATCCGGCGGAAGGGGACGGAACTCAACGGCACTAACGCGACAATTCTGTACGGCTACGGCGGGTACGGTGTGAGCCAGGTTCCTGAGTTCAGGACATCTCGAATGTTCTGGTTGGAACAGGGAGGGGTGTACGCGATTGCAAATCTCAGAGGGGGCGAGGAATTCGGTGAAGAGTGGCACGAACAAGGAAAGCTTACACAAAAGCAGAACGTGTTTGATGATTTTGCAGCCTGCGCGGAGTATCTGATCAAGATGAAATATGCGAGTCCTTCAAAGCTCGCAATTGAAGGCGCAAGCAACGGCGGACTGTTGATGGGTGCTGCGCTTGACGCAACATCCGGACCTCTTCAGGGCGGTGGTGAGTCGTGTTGGGATCTATGACATGCTGCGAGTGGAGTTGTTCCCCAACGGTGAGTTCAATACAACTGAGTTCGGAAGTGTGAAGGATTCCAGCCAATTCAAAGCACTCTATGCGTACTCGCCGTATCATCATGTTGTTGATGGGGCGACATATCCCGCGGTGCTCTTCATGACTGGTGATAACGACGGGCGGGTTGATCCGGCCAACTCCCGCAAAATGCTGGCCCGGCTTCAGGCGGCCTCAAGCTCAAATCTCCCCCTCTTGCTGACAACCAGTGCACATGCCGGACATGGATTCGGTACAAGGCTAGACGACCGAATCGCGCAAGAAGCGGAAATGTATTCGTTCCTTGCGGATCAATTGGGCGTTCACATAAGTCCCTTGCCAACAAGGGTCTCGAAAATGGGTGAAGACAACTGAGAGAGTCTCTTCACTCATCCCGGAGATAGTGGGAACCGGAGTACAGTCAGATGTGCTAGTGGCTTACGATCGCCTTGCACACCTTGATCTCCAGCTCTTCGATGGCATTGTACTTCATGCCCTTGATAATCTCCCACACGAATTCTCGACTCACGTTTAGATCGCGTGCAATTTCTGACGCCAAATCTACCGTAGCTTTGAACATCGTTGTCTCCTCCACATTGTTTCCGGGTGCAATATATTACCGGAGGGATGACAGGAGCAGTGTTCGGCGGCACAGAGTGAGGTGGAGCGCACCGTGCAATTGTTGGAGCCCAAAGAGCCTGCTGGAAACCACCCGAAATACGGGGAGCTCACTTAACGAACATGAAACCTGCTAACATCTTTTCCCATATTTCTCCACCATCTCGGGATGAGTTTTTCGAGACTCTCCTCCAACAACCTCACATCAAAATCGAGCACATTGTCTCGCACGGTCATTCGTCGCCACCCGGCTTCTGGTACGACCAGGAGATGAACGAGTGGGTGATAGTGCTGAAAGGGAGAGGGAGAGTGCTGTTCGAAGGTGAATCATCTCCCCTTGAGCTGAAATCGGGCGACTGCCTGCAGATTCCAGCCCATACCCGCCATCGCGTTGAATGGACCGACCCCGAAGAGGACACCGTGTGGTTAGCGGTGTACTATTGAAGAGTTTCCTTGGTCCCCTATAAGAACTCCGCTCATCGCGCCCCCGACTCATGTCGGCGGGCTCTCGGTTTTTTTTTGCTCCGACTACTCCATCCTGGTCATTCCCGCACCACCGCCAAACGTAACCATTGCATGTAACGGGCGACTATTATCAAGGGCTGGTCACGCCCTTGGAACTCAACGTAACTAGGTCATGAGTCGATACCAGAGTTCAATGTGGCCATCGTGCCACATGCATTTTGCCATATGTTTGTGAGTGTGAGGAAGAAGTGTCCCACAGCCACTGCAACTTTTTGTCTGACCGTGACTTGCGTTGCCGGAATGGAGGGATTTCTCAGTCAAATAAGTTTGGCATCATTCTGGATATAGTCGTTCGCACAAAGCAGAGTTGTTGTTCCAGAGAATTCTTCACGACCCACATCGACAGTCTCACCGTTGGGACACTTCAAGTTTGGGGCGAGGTTGGTGAGGAAGAGAACACATAACTCGGCTTGTCGAGACCTTGCCCCAAAACAATTTCAAGAATCAGGGAAGCCATGAACAGTATTCATTCAGCGTTTGATTGTGCACTCCGGGCCGAGAGTGAGGGAAGATACACGGAAGCTGCGGACTTGTTTGAGGTCTGCCTTGGGCAGGGTGAATACGACGAAGGAGAAGTGTTGTTCCACTGCGGGTGGTGCACGGAACAAGGCCGAACAGATGGACGCGAGGATGCGTTAGGTTACTACGAACGGGCCTCGGCTATAACGCAGGTACCCGACAGCAAGCTCAACTGTTTCTTCCGCGCGGGCTGGCTGTGGATGCAACAGAAGGAATACGCAAAGGCGGCAACGCGGTTCCGAAACGCAATCGACTATGCGGAGGTTTCCCACCACAAAAACGAGTTGTACCATCAGTCGGCGTTTTGGTATGCCGTCTGCCTTGAATCGCAGGGGTGGCCTGTTGAAGCAATCAGGTGGTACCGGAAAGTCCGATTGCTTTCTCCCGTGCTCGATCCAGAGTGTCGCTATCGTGAGTTGGCCTGTCTGAACCAGATCGGCTCCTACGATGAAGCACTGGCGCTTTGCAGCACGTTCGAGGCTTCACCTCCGACCGTCTTCAACCCTCGTCGCTATGATGAACTGCGCACTGCGATTTCGCGAGAGCGTGAGATGCTGCAGGTCTGTCTTTCACAACGATCCACATTCAAGATGACGGCGGGCCATCATGGGATTATCTGAGGCAACCCGGGAACGTGCCTCGATCCCGGGGCAAACAATCGATCCGAAGGAGCTTGAGTACATCGCATTCTCCGGTCGAAAGGAAATTGCACACGGCATGTACCGAAGTATCCCCGCAGAAAAACGCTTCCTGTATACCAACAAGTATATCCTCAGCGAAGTAATTTCCGGGGGCATCGACAAGCTGAGAAAGTTTCTGGCTGCATCTGCAGAGGGGCCTGCGCGAGACGAAAAGGCATTCATTGATGAGACGATGGATTTTTTCATTTCCAGCTGTCGGTCAAGGCAAATCTATCCCCGTGAGCTATTCCAGTCTGTGCTCAACTGGAGCGAGGAACTTTCACGTCTCTCCCTTCTTCAGGAAGCGGTTCGCTACTATGACGAGGCTCTTGGATTGGAAGTGCGGAAGTACCCTGATCTGTACAACAAGGCGCTTCTGGCGAAAGCGACTGTGCTGAACACGCTTGGGAGTTTTCGTGAGGCTCAGACGATCCTTCTTTCTCTTGCATCACGGCCGTACGTCATCACCGACCGGAATCTTGTTCCCGATGTATTCTTTCATCTCGGGCGTGAGTCGCTCCTCAAGGGGGATATTGTACTATACAAAGACCTCCTATTCCGCGGGCTGCGACACTTCTACACGCGTCTCGAGAACCGAAGGTTCTTCGTTGACCAGATTGTGTTGACCTATCGTCGCTCGATCAAGGTTCTCATCGACCCTCACATTTCGATACCAGACAAGATTCTGTTTTCAATTCATCGCGTCTACTTTCTGCTGCAGAGGATCCACCTGTTCAATCTGCTCCGGGTGACCGGCTTGATGAGGATCTTCCTACTGGGATACGTCTATTGCATCAATTACGGCTTCAGGACTTCGTTCAAAGAGACACTCGGTGGAGAGAACGCACGTCAGGCCGCTTTGACTCGGTCGGAAAGAAGGAACATTTTGATCACTCGTGCGATGGGCGGCATTGGCGATCTGTTGATGATGACCCCGGGGCTCCATGCATTGAAGGAGAAACACCCTCATCAGGAAATCCATCTGGCAATCCCGAAGAGATATTTCCCATTGTTTTCCGGCAATCCTGACGTGACACTGTTGGATATTGAAGGTGATCAATTTGATGCAATGCAGTACCGCCGTTGGTTCAACTTCACCGACTGTCCGGCGTCCCGCGTTGAGAGCCGCTCAGCGCCAAAGGTGAAGAAGGGAAGAATCGAGATCTTTGCACGCAGTATGGGCGTCGGTCCGATCGAGGTACGGCGGATGGGAAAACAGCCCCGGTATTTTGTGTTGCCGGAAGAGCGCTCTTTTCAGATCAATTTCTGGAAGAAGCATGGGCTGACCGGGAAGAGAGTCTTCGGAATCCAGCTTCGGTCGGACGAGGTGTACAGGGACTATCCTCACATGCGTGAGCTTGTTGCCCGAATGGCGCGGGACAATCAGCTCCTCGTTTTCGACGCGGAGAAGATCGACGGCCTTGAAAGCGATCATGTCATTAAGGTGGACAGCTTGCCGCTGCGGTCGGCGTTTGCGCTGGCCTCTGCCTGTGACGCCATCATCGCGCCCGATTCGTCGTTTGTGCATCTCGCCGCCGCCTTTGATATCCCATGCGTTGCGTTGTATGGTCCGATTGACGGTCACGTCCGGACGATGCATTATCCAAAGTGCAAATATGTTGATGTCAGGAAAAAGCTCGGCTGCATGCCATGCTGGCGCAATGAGCAGATTCCGTGCAAGCTTACAAACATGCGTGCAAGTGTGTGCATGGCTGACATCTCTATTGAAGAGGTTCTCACAGCTCTCAACGAAGTACGTGAAAGGAAGACACTCTGATGACTATTCCAAGCAAGTTCTGCGATGCCGCCGACTGGTTCCGGCCCGAGGTTCATGAGATTATTGCCAATGAGCTGCGGGAAGTCCCGCGCTTCCATCGGAAGCAGTGGGAGTCCGCGATGATCTTCCTCGCATTGCGAAAGGCAGGGAAGTTACGTCCGGAAAGCCTTGGACTTTCGATGGGGGGCGGAAGGGAACTGATTCTCTATGCAATCGCGCCGCACGTTCGTCAGTTGATAGTCACTGATCTCTACGATCCCCAAACAGTGTGGGATTGCGCCAAGACAGATGACCCCGATGCGTTCATCAAGCAGAGCAAACCGTTTCCGGTTGATAACATCCAGCTCAAAGCCTTGCGAATGGATATGCGGGAACTCGACTTCCCGGATTCATCTTTCGACTTCTGCTACTCCACCTCCGCGGTCGAACATATCGGTCAACGGGAAGATTTCCTGAAACACTTTAATGAGGTTGCACGAGTCCTGAAGGATGACGGCGTATACGTGTTCACCACCGAGGTGTCATACGGCCATGAGACGATCAGGGACTTCCACAATTATGTCTTCTCGTTGCAGGAACTCCATGAGATTCTCGCTGAAAGCGACCTCGCTCCGCAAGATGAGTTCGATGCCAGTATTGTGCACCACAAGATCAATTATCCATCTCCATCAAATCTGAAAGGCCTGTCGCACTTCAGCCCCGAGCTTTTTACCGAGCGTTTTCTGCAGGAAAGCCCGCACATCCAATTGATGCGGGGAAAACATCCGTTCACTTGTGGAATACTTGTCATGAGGAAAAGACCAGGGACGGCGATGCAAGTTGTAACACGGTTCATAGACCTGGAAGCCTCGCGGATGTTTGTAGAGTCAGGGGTCAATGAATACAGGAACCTTCTGCGACATTCGAGTGCCAGCATCAATCCGTTCTCATTGTTGCCCGGGGAAAAGTCCAGGTTCTTTGCCGATCACATGGACTTCATAGGTCAGGGCAGTGCAGGCAATCTCGATCCCGAAACGGTGTTTCACTCGGATTACTTCTGGCTGGGGTCCGGCCAGAGGACATTCGATGTTGTCCTTGATGCAGTAGACTCGGTTGACGGCATCGGAGGGGAAATCGAGGTGATTGGGCAGTCCACCTCGATCATCGGGCAGGCGGCAGTCGATCGACTGCTGGCTCAGTATCCGCGCCGTGGGTCGACGCGGCCACTCGGTGTCCGCGTGCGCGACCACCAGGATCGTCGGGGAGTCGTAGTAGACGGGGATCGCACCGACCACCGCGGTCCACGGCAGGAACGACTCGAAACTCCATCCACGATGGTGGATCCCATTGATGGACAATCGAATGTAGCCGCGCCGCACCCTCCCGGTGACCACTGCAAGTAGGAAGGTCAGGCAGTACAACCCGAACCCACCGAGCACCGCCGACGCCCCGGGAATGAATGAGCTCGGCACGTTGAGGTAGATCTCCACCGCGGCCCCGAGCATCAGTGCGGTCATACAGCCCATCAACGCGACGAGTACCACCCACAGTCGACGCGATTGACGCAGCTCGGTCGCGTCACCGTCCGCGGTCACGACCGTGCGAATGTCGGCGTCGCCTCGCCCTGCGCTGCGGAACGCCGCGCCGGTCGCCACGATGAGAAAAAGAAGCACGCGAATCCCAGCCCATACGGAGCGCCGCAGGCGTCCCGCCGATCCAACCACCGAGACCGACGAGCGCGGACAGCACTCCGCACCCAGAGAACATCACGAGCGCGAGAATGTCCCGCAGCGTGTAACGCGAGTGCTGCCATACCGGCGGAGTGGACAGAGGTCCGCGTCGAGGGAAGCCCCCTGTTCCGGTTTGGCGTCACCACATCCCCCATCCGATCGGTTGGTGCAAATCCCGACGGGTCCACCGAGATCACGCCCCGATGCGGAACGAATTCTGTGGATTCACCGCGTCGTCGTTGCACTGGAGATACGAGCCCGCGTGTGTGCGCTCGGGGAGGTAGGGCCACATGCACGTCCAGCCGTCGATGTCCGCGAACTGGCCGCTGCCCCGCTTGACGACGGTGGGATCGTTCACGTAGCGGTCCGCCATCGCCAGCGCGACCGCGCAGTCGACGTGGCCGAGAAGGATGACAACAGGCAGCGCCCTGCCGCTTCCGAGCCGGCACGCACCTCGCCGCACGCCTGCCCCGCACCGAGTGCAGCCGATGTCGGGGCGATCGTCTGCTTCGTGGCCGCAGGCACACCCAGATCAGTGACCTCCGCCGCGGCGCGGTCCCCGTCGAACACGAACGACCCGGCGGGCCCGCGGCAGCAGGACAGCGACGTGCCCGACACCGCGGTGCACTCCAGTGCCCCGACGGTCAGCGTCGAGCCCGCGGGCAGTACCGGACCGGCGAGCATTCCACCGGCGACGTTGATGGCCTTGCGGGCGTGTTCCGCGTCGATCACCACCGAGTTTGCAGGCTCGACGAGCCCGGTGTTCAGGTCGGTGATCGGCGGATCTGTCTTGGGCAGAGGCAGGGTGCATGACATGTGCGGTGCCGATTCGTCATGGTTGTTCGGATTGAACCAGCATCCCGCCCGCACCGATTCGAGCCGAAAGGCATGTTTGCCGTCGCCGACGGCGTAATCGTCCGGGTTCGCCGCGGGCCGCGAATCCTGTTGCGCTGTAGTCAGTGCGGTCGACACCCCAGGTTCGGAAGTCGGCCCCGCGATCTCGTTTGCCGTGCCACCGGCGCCGCCATCAGCCGAACATCCCACCGCGAGCAGACATAGGCCCACCCCGACCGCCACACGCCATTCCCCCACGAACAACCCCCCGAACGATCGACAGCGGACCCCCACGACCCGCCATCGGCAACCCTATCCGAGCCGTCACGTCCGCGACGGTGCGGCAGTCAGCACCGCATCGGGTTCTCGACGACAGCATCGACCCGATCAGGGCGCCTGCTGAATCCCTCGATTCGCCGGCGGCCACGCCGGGAGCAGCCAGAACACGGCCCGGAGACATTCACGAATTACGCGTCGTTCGATTGAATGACTCGACCCCTCTGACGACGACAGCGGGCACCAAGCCCGCCCGTACGATCCTGTCGTCGGCCCATTCATGATCCGAACATCAGCCTCGCTGATGGTCGAACAGACGCGGGAGGGTCGATGGGCTCGCTGGAGCAGGGTGTGATTGCGGAATCCGAGGGTCTGCGGGTGAGTCTGCTCGCAGAGCCCTCCGCCCGTCAACCTCGCGCTGGTGCACAACAGCGTCCCGCTTGTCACCGCCCTCACTGTGACGAATACATCCGGCGAACCGGTGACGGACGTGACCGCGACCGTCAGACTGCACGGCAACGGCCGCGAGCTGGCACCCACGTGGACCCAAACGCACGACGGCACCCTGCCTGTGGACGGCGACGCCGTCTGGCACGACTTCACGTCGTTCACGCCTCCGGTCGACTACTTGAGGGACTTGAACGAGAGCCATCCGGCGACGATCTCGGTGACCGTGACCCGATTGTGGGGCGATCCGATCGAGGCCATGGCTGCGCCCATTCGTGTGCTCGCACATAACGAGTGGTTCGCGGCCCCGCTTTACTACGACTCCCTCGCCGCCTTCGTCCAGCCGAACACGCGGGCCGTCCTGTCGGTCCTCGACGGAGCATCCGAGATCCTGCGCCTGAACACCGGGAACTCCTCGATCGCCGGCTACCAGGAAGGGCGCGAACGAGCCGCGCTGATCGCCGCCGCCGTCTACGAGTCCCTTCGGTCCCGCCGCATCCGCTACATCGACCCGCCCGCGTCGTTCGAGCGCACCGGGCAGAAGGTGCGCACCACCGCTCAGGTGCTCGAGGACCTGTTCGGTACCTGCATCGACCTGTCCGTCGCCTATGCGGCGTGTCTCGAAGCCGCTGGGCTGCACCCGCTGATCTGGCTCACCGACTCCCATGCGTTCACTGGATACCTCCAGGACGAGAACACGAAGCTGGTCCGGTCGTCGCTCACCGAGCAGAACGCGTTGGTGAACCTCGTCGAGTCCGGAATCGCGGTCGCCATCGACGCAATCTACTACCGTGACACACCCGACGGCGACTTCAAGTCCGCGGTCGCCGCCGGGCGGCGACACTTCGCTCAACCGGAGAAACTGTCCGGTGTCGTCAGTGTCAGCGGAGCACACCGCGACGGCGTCACCCCGCTTCCCAGCGTCGACGCCATCGTTGTCGAGCCTTCGGACGAACCCATCCCCCGTGTGAACAGCGTTCTGGACCTTCCCGACCAGCTCAAGGCCAACGCGACGGATGCGGACACCGTCCTCGACCTCACCGACGATGCTCCTGCACGGGTGCGCAAGTGGAAGCGGTCGCTCCTCGATCTGAGCACCCGCAACCGGCTGCTGAACCTCCGCCGGTCGGCGCAGGTGATGATCGACGTTCACATTCCGAAAGCCGGCCTGTCGGTCCTCGACGATCTCATTCATGCCGGGCAGTCGATCACGATGTTGCCGCATGACGAGCTGTCCGCGATCCATCAATTGCAGGGCGCACGGGCGGCTGCCGAGCTGAGCCCGAGCTTCTGTTCGCAAGTCTCACCGACGACCACGCGGTGTACGCGACAGTAGCTCGCGACAGCTACACACGACGATTCAAGGAACTTGCCCGCACCGCACGGACACTGCTAGGAGACCGGCAGTTCCAACCTGCACCTGATGTTGGGCGCGTTGATCCACCACACCTCGACCGGCGCCGAGGCCCGCGCACCTCTCTTCCTCCTCCCTGTGAAGATCGTCGGCGGAACCGGGCGCAGCCCCTACCAGATCGTCGTCGACGCCACCGAGGTCGCGACCCCGAACCACTGTCTCGTCGAGTGGCTGCGCCTCAAGCACAACGTGTCCATCGAGGCCCTCGAGTCACCGAAGCTCGACGCGAGCGGACTCGACATCGATCATGCGCTGCGGGGAATCCGGGCTGCGCTGGTCGACAACAGCATCGACCTGCGTGTCGACGAGATCGCGACGGTCTCGATCTGCCAGTTCGGCACCTTCGGTATGTGGAAGGACCTCACCGACCACTGGGACGTTCTCTCGAGCAGAGTCCGAATCGTGCGGCACCTGACGCATCAGGCCGGGCAGTCGTTCCAGGACCCGCTGGCAACCGGTGACCTCGGCCTGGACGACATCGTCGTCGAGGAGACCGACGTACCGGTGCCGATTCCCGCCGATGGTTCGCAGCTCCGCGCGGTCGCGCTGGCCGCGCAGGGCCGCACGTTCGTTCTCGAGGGCCCTCCCGGAACCGGAAAGTCCCAGACGATCACGAACCTGATCGCCCACGCACTCGACCTCGGCAAGACCGTTTTGTTCGTGGCCGAGAAGCAGGCCGCACTCGATGTGGTGAAGAAGCGTCTGACCAAGGTCGGGTTGGGCGATTTCACGCTCGACTTGCACGGCAAGAATCAGAGCCCCAACGCGATTCGCGACCAGCTCAAGGCGGCGATCGACAACAGCAGCCGCTACAACCAGCACGGGTGGACCGCAAAGCTGGCGGACTTCCGCGCACGCCACGCGCCGCTCGCCGACTACCCGTCAAAAGTGCACAGCCGCAACGGCGTCGACCAGTCGATCTGGGTCTCCACAACGAGGACGCCTCGCCAATGTCCGGGACGGTGTCACCGCGCCCATTCCCGCGGCGTTCGTCGCGACCCCCTCGGTGGACCGTCACATCGGCCACTGACGCGGTGGAACAGTTCGGCGCCGGCGATCGTTGATCCACCCCGGCTGCCCCTGGTCGATCGTCGGGACTGTTCCAAGCGGGGTCGGCAGCAAGACCAACGGTACCAAG